>JAJDYY010000004.1 GCA_022824965.1 Gammaproteobacteria bacterium | reverse complement strand
AGTGGGCGAGGGTCTGCAGCTGTGCCTGGTCGCCTTCTGCAAGCACCAGCGGGGCAAGGGATGGGCCACGGGACATGGGGATTCTCCTGTCTATGGAAAGATCCCTCAATAATACATGTTACTTATGGGACAGTATACTAGCTCACCTTCGGTGTTGCAGTTCAGCCAGCTGGGCCGCTCCGCTTCGCTTGGCCAGCAGCCGCTCCCCGTAGCGGTGCACCATGGCCGTACTCTTCCAGCGGCCTGCCTGCAGGATGGCCGGCAGCTCGATGCCGCAGGCGATCATGTCCTGGGCCGCCCCCACCCGGGCACTGTGCCCAGACAGGTTCTCCACTACATCGTCCCCTAGCCCTGCAGCCCTGGCCATGGCCTTGTAGATGCGCGGCACCTGGCTGTCATCGAGCTTCACGCCCACTTGGCCATCCTTGCGCAGCGAGCGGAACAGGCGTCCCTGGATCACCCCACTTCGCCTGAGCCATACCTGCACAAGCCGGACGGTATCCGGGGCCAGGTATTGAAGCGCGCCTTCACCACTGGGATCGGTCTTGCCCCGTCGCACCAGCAGGGTGCCCGAGCCGTCGATCTCTACTAATAGATCCGAGACTTCCAGAGCAACCAGTTCGGATCTGCGCAACAAGGTGTCGTAGGCCACGGCCAGCAAAGCCTGGTTGCGGTCATCGATCAGGCGGTTGCCGCAGGCCTCCAGCATGCGTTCTCTCAGGGGCCAGGTGAGTCCGCGCACTTGTTCCTGGCGGCGCCCGCGTTTGCGGTGTATGCGCTGCAGGGCCAGCTTCACGCGGGTTCTTTTTAATGGATCCTGCAGCTGTACCGCCTTGTGCAAGGTGGCGATGCTGAAGACGTAGCGACGTACCGTCGCGGGGGCCCGTATCTGGGCCATGGCATCGATATACGAAACCACAGTATCTGTGGTTGCAGGCAAGGCTGTCCGGCCTCTCGCTTCACACCAGTCCGTGAAGATTTCGACATCCGAGCGCACCGCGCGCTCGGTGTTCTCGCTGAAGGCTCCCTTGGCGTCTTTCAGGTACGCGGCCAGGCGTTCACACAGCCCCGCGTCGGGGGAGATGCAAGTAGCTACAGGCTCGAGTCTTCGACGGGCTGCTTGGTGCATATATGGACCTCCATATCACTGGTACAAGCCCCGGAAGTTTACTCCCGATTTTTATAGTTATCGCGAACAAAAGTAAGGCCGAGGCCAACTCAAGATTCTTCAATATGAACGGGAGACTTATTGTTATGAAATCAACAGATAAATTTGTGCTGGTCCTTGTGGCCTCGCTTTCTCTGCTCTTAGCCGGTTGCGGTGGTGGCGGCGGTAGCAGCAGTGATGAAGACGTGCAACCACCGGTGACCACGCCGCACCCGGAGACGCATGAGGTGGATATCAGCGCTCTGCCAACGGAGTACAACACGATTCCGGAAGGAACGTATGAAATTGAATCCGGCACCACGATGGATGTGGGCGATCACGTTACGTTCTCGTGCCCTGCAGGGGATATGGGATGTAGCGTAGAAGTTACCGTTACGGAGACTACGGGGGATGACGGCGTTACCGTTACAACCACTGCGGTTACTAGTACAGGTGGTGCAGCCACAATTGCCTCTTCCCAAGCTGTGATCGACAAGATAGAGATGGCCAGGCTGGATGAGCTGCGCGCCATGACCCACGATGTTGACATGGGTGGTATTGCAGAGGGCTATGGCCCAACTCCCGGCACCTATGATATTGCTCCCGGAGAGATGGCCGATGCTGGCAATGTGGACTTTTCCTGTTCCATGGCTGCTGAAGTCAACTGCATGGTGATTGTTGCAGATGATGGATCGGTTACCAATACGGGAGGCATGGCAAGTGCCGCACAATCCGAGGCCGGAATCGCAGCGATCAAGAAAGATGAGGAAGACGCGGAAAATGCAAGATTGGCCAGGATGAAAGCCGAGGCCATGCGAGTAGCAGGCATGATCGGACCGAGTGCCACCTTGGCAGATTATGATGGTCCTGGTACCACCGGTACAGCTGACCAGATCGTATCGCTCAATGCTACCGGCATGCATGTATTCGAAGGGGATCCTGCCTCCGAGACGAGCACGGACCCAAGGTTTACCAAGTCGGATGATGCGCCTGCAAGCATCGCTGGATGGGAAGGTGGAACGTACACCAGAACTACAGTAACAGGTGGAGTCACCAACATGGATACTGTCGTGAAATACAACGACAAGGCGCCTAACACTGCTGCGATGTACTCCACCTATTTCGATGGTTCTACGGAGCTTGCCGCCAGAGGCTACGGCAGCATTAGCTCTGGTGTAATTTCCCTCACAAATGGTGATGCAACCAACCCAGTCATGGATGAGTTGTACTCCATCAATTTCGGTCTGACCGCAGCACACCAGACACTGCCGATTGTGCACGACAATCCGGACACAACCACTGTAGAAGATTCTACTTCTTATACAGGGTCTTTCACGGGTGTCCCGGGAACGTTTACATGTACGAACACATGCTCGGTTTCTTCAGACAAGGATGGAGCCCTGAGCTATTTTGTAGGCACATGGACTTTTACTCCGGATGGAATCAAAGATCCGAGAGGGGGAAATCTAACAGGTGATGCCTTGACTGCGGCGCAAAACAGGATAATGGTAGCCGGTGTCGTACCCGACCCTGACTTCATGATCCTCGGCTACTGGATGCGAACATCCACAGCTGCAGATGGCGAGGTCACGCATTCCATGCGGCCAATCTATGACGGTCTTCGTGACTACGCGAATGTATCGTCTGTTTTAGGCACCGCTACATACACTGGTCCGGCAACGGGTCTGTACATGAGTAAGTCGTTGACGCCGGATGGCCAGCCCACCGATCCGTTTGCATCTGGGCAGTTCACTGCCGATGCCAGACTGAATGCCAACTTTGGCGGTGGAGAAGTAGCATTGAACCACGCATTCAGCATCAGCGGCACCATTTCCAACTTCAGGGACGGAGGTGAGGCGATCAATAGCCAATGGGTCGTGAACCTGAACAGAAGGATGATTGGTACTAATAACGATGAGCTTCAAAGAAATGTTGGGGATTTGACTACTGCTGGTCACCGTGATGGCACCTCCGGCACCTTTGATGGAGTGACAGATGGCGGAGCACTGGGCTCTGCTGCAGGTAGCTGGTCAGGACTGTTCCACGGGGCAGATGACACTGCAACAACCGCTGTTGTTGAACAGCCAGCATCTGTATCCGGGATGTTTGACGGACACTTCAGTAATGGCCATGTACGAGGTAGTTTCGCGGCTAACAACAATCAGTAGTAACTGACTGTAAGAACAAGGGGGCGTGTGTATGATTTTCGCCCCTTTGCAGTGAGTAATCGAAGCTCCCAAATTTCGTACGCTCACGAAAACCGGGGCAGGTCCTAACGAGCCTGCCCCATTTTTTTCTCCAAGGGAATCATCCGCCAGGAATGACGGTTGCGCCATCTGCCGAGTATCTACCCATGCGGAATGTTTGCACACACCATGGCGTACCCGGCAGATGGCCTCTTTGGCACATTACACGTCTTTAGTATATTAATCCCATAATTTATGTTTACATGCTGCCTGTGAACGAGGCAGTCGGTAGTTTGAATCTCTCCGGGTGCACCACTTTACCCATTCAGGATCTTATCGGTTCCTGACACAAGACAGACCTAGATAGCAGGGCGGTCGTGACCCACTATCCCTGTCGGGCTACTGGGCTTGAAAACACTCAATACACCCTCATCTTTACAGGTAGACCCTGCATGAGGATTTCAGGTACATCATCCCGCCGCCATGCAGGGACCCGTACTTGAGTTTGTGAATCGGTTCGTAGACCCCGCAGGTTTACAGGGAGTTGTAGACATGGATATCAAAAAGGCAATTTCGGTACTGGTATTAATCCTGGTGCCAGCAGTGGCCCAGTCCACCAACGGTTATTTCTCACACGGCACGGGCCTGTCGAACCGTGCCCTTGGTGGTGCGGGTGTAGCTTTCCCGCAGGATGCCCTGGCATCGGCGACCAATCCGGCAGGTATGGCCTTTGTCGGAAATCGCATGGATGTGGGAGCGGTACTGTTTAAGCCTAATCGCGGGTACTCACCCAGCACCAGCCTGGCCAATGGCAGCAGCGGTGCATTCACCTTGGGGTCCGGGTCCGAGACGAGTCGCAACCGCGGTTTCATCATTCCGAGCTTCGGGCTCAATTACATGCTGAGTGAACAGGATGTGGTGGGATTGTCCGTGTACGGCAACGGCGGCATGAACACTTCCTACAAGTCGGGCAGTGCCTCATTTGATCCGTTCGGGATGCGAGGTCAAGGCATTTCCTTCCCTGGCGCGCTGGGTGCAGGGACTGCGGGTGTGGACCTGATGCAAGTGTTCTTCAATCTCTCGTACGCACGTCAATTCTCGGACAGGTTCTCTGTCGGGGTCAGCCCGCTGCTGACGCTACAGACTTTCCGAAGCAACGGCCTGGATGCATTTGCGCCCTTTACAAAAACCTTCGTATCCAGCCAGGGGGCCCGGATGCCGAGCCATCTGACCCAAAATGGCACCGACCGTGCCTACGGCTGGGGCCTGCAGGTGGGTGTGCTGGCCAGGGACATTGCCGATGTAGCGGACCTGGGCATCTCGTATCGCACGAAGATCGACATGGAACGATGGGAAGACTACGCGGACCTGTTTGCAGAAAGCGGCACCTTCGACATCCCTTCCACCCTGTGGGCGGGCGTGGCCATCGAGGTCGCTGAGAACATGACGCTTGTGGTGGATTACCAGCGTATCTGGTACTCGGACAGCGATGCGATCAGCAATGGGGTGCAGAACCTGTTTGACTGCCCGGCACTGGGCGGACAGGATCTTGAAAGCTGTCTCGGTGGTGAGCGCGGAGCCGGGTTCGGCTGGGATGACATGGATATCATCAAGGTCGGGCTGCAGTGGCAGGCCAGGCCCCATGTCATCGGGCGAATCGGCTACAGTCATGCCAGCCAGCCCATCGGCAGCGACCAGGTACTGTTCAATCTCCTGGCACCAGCCGTGGTTGAAGATCACATCACCTTGGGTGCAACAGTCACCACCCGGGTTGGCGATATCACGCTCGAGGCCATGCATGCCTTCGGCAATTCCGTGAAGGGGCACAATCCTTTTGATCCCACGCAGACGGTTCGACTCAGCATGGAACAGTTTGAAATCGGAGCAGGCTGGTCCATGAAATTCTGATACGGGCCTTCGCTTGTGCGATAGCCCGGCCGACAGCACTGCATTCTGAATCCGGATCCACGGTTTAACCCTGTGTGTGCTGTGAAGTTCCGTGTCCATGCTCAGAAGGACGCTTTGCACGTATAATGTGGTGTAAAGGCGATGACTTTTGGATATTACTTCAGTGCACCTGCTCTTTTGGAGTGTTCCGGTTGAGAGCTTCGTGGGGCAGGAGCCAGCAAGTCTTGGGAGCTAGACGAAATTTGGGAGGTGCACCATGAATCATACAAACCGACTTTTCGTGGCCGTTTTGCTCGTTGCCGGGGCCACACTTGGGCTCGCCGCTCCGGTACAGGCGGGCGGATTCTATTTCAGTACCGAGCTGGGGATGAATTTTGGCTCTTCGATGGACATGACCGGCCAGAGTAACGACCGGGCCAGCGTTTGCGACGGTTACATCAATCCCATGTATGCGACCGTCACGAATACTCCGGGATACGAAGACTACAACTGCACCGGCCCTGACCGGGGCGCGACCGGTGACTGGCAAAACAGTTTCAGCTCGGATGAGGGCGTCTTGCTGGGCACCGCACTCGGCTACCATGTCGGGGCGTCCCCGCTGCGCATCGAGTTGGAGTACTTCTACCGGGACACCGACTATGACCAGACCTCTGATGTTGGAACCGCCTCCGGGGAAAGTGGCGACAAGCTTGAACAGGAACTGGTCAGGACGATCGACCGGATCGGCGATCTCACTTCTCACAACCTGTTTGCCAACCTGTACTATGACTTCTCGGGCAACAGCCGGTTCACCCCGTATATCGGCGTAGGCATCGGCCTCGGGTTTACCGAAGTGGAGTACAGCAGCCTGTGGGCCAGAAACAGTGACGCGGCCCGGATCACGACCGGTGAGGGCCTGCCGAACGCCGCCGAGATCCAGGCCAACCTGGCCAGCACTTCATCCACTGCGGACGCTGAGCTGGACGACACCCTGTTTGGGTACCAGCTGCTGTTCGGGGTCGATTACGCACTGAGCGACGCCATGGCGCTTGGGGTCAAGGGGCGCTGGGTGGACTTCGATTCTCTCAAGGACAGCGGCGTGGTATGGGATCCGTTGCGCGGCCACCCGCCGTATCTGCGCACCCCGGCGCAGGCCGGGCAGGGGGGAGACCGCGAGCACGTCAGCGGCGGCATCAAGCTGGATGATATCGAGATGTTTGCCGTCAGCGTGAATCTCAAGTACCGGTTCTAGAGCTCCGGTCGCACGGTACTACTGCTCCAGGCTTGCCTGGGGCGGGCGCGATGCCGTCAGGACCCGGGACAGGTTCGCAGGCTCGGCACGAGGTCGGGTTTTGGGCACGGGTTCATCCGTGTTCGTTACGGTGACACAGACTTCGAGCCTGGAGTGCCCGCCGCTGAAATAGGTTCCCTGCGTCGGCGCGGCATCGGCGTAATCACGGCCGATGGCCATGCGGACGTGGCGGTGGTCTGCCGGCGTGTTGTTGGTGGGGTCTATGCCTACCCAGCCCAGCTCCGGAATCCAGAACTCCGCCCAGGCATGGCTCGCACCGGCCGGCGTCTGCTCATTGGCGGTTCCCTCCAGGTGCAGGTAGCCGGACACGTACCGGCTTGGAATTCCCCAGGAGCGCCCGATGGCAATCAGCACATGCGTGTAGTCCTGGCAGACGCCATGGCGGGTTTCCAGAATGTGTTCGATGGTGGAATCCACATGGGTGCTCCCGGGCGTGTAACTGAAGGCCTCGTACAGTTTCGATGCGGCTTGCAGCAGGGATGAGAGCGGAGTATCGCCCGGTTCGATTCCCTGCGCTGCAATAAATGCCTCGAGAGGCTTGCAGGTGTAGACAAAGCGGCTCGAATTCAGGAACTCCCAGTGGCGCACGCGATCCGTGCTCTCTGCCAGGGCCTGCCATCCCGCGGTGCCGGGGTCGTCGGGCCACTGCGGGTCCGGGGCCGGAGCCACACGGGCCCGGGCGTGCAGCACGGTCTGGTGGTGCATGCGGTGGATGTTGATCAGGTGGCAGCGGTTGCCGAAGGCATCCGTGCAGGGAACGGGTATGGTCAGCGGCTCGACCTGCAGGTCAAAATCCAGCACCTGCTGGCCCGCATCCTCCCTCGGATGCAGCCTCAGGAGCATGACACTGCCGTGGGCCACCGTCTCGTAATGGAAACTGCAGCGGTGCTCGATACGGTACTGGCAGGGTTCGGGTGATTTCATGCGCCGGGTGTATCCTCGATCTCGTACTCGAAATAGGTGGTCTCGATGTTCTCGTGCACCTTGCGGCTGGTATCGCGCAGTTCCTGCAACACCGTTCGGGTCGCATCGGTATCGTTGAGGTCGTGCCTTGGCCAGTCGAAGTCGATGTACGCGGCCATGTGTCCTGCAAGGCGGCGTGCTTCCTGGGCCGGGCGTTTTTCAGAGACGCGTTCCAGAGCCACGACGATACGTGCCAGCGCGTACCGGATTGAGCGCGAAAGGCGCAGGTCGCTGACCAGGAAGTTGATCACATTGACCGGCTGGTATTCCAGTGAATAGCGGCGGCTGAACGTGCTCCGGGCTTCGCAGACCTGCAGCAGCGAGAGCCACTCGGATTCGATGTGGGCCTCGTTCAGGGGAAACACGGTGATCTGGGCTTCGATCAGTGCCGCCAGAAGCTGCACCCTCTCGACAAAGCGCCCGAGCTGGATGAAGTGCCAGCCGTCATCGCGATATACCGTGCTGTCGACGATCCCCGAGAATGTCCGGATCGTATCCTCGGCATGCAGGTAGAAGTCGCCCGGCCGATCATCCCAGATGTCGGCAATGCCGACCTTGGACAGTTTCAGGTAGGCCACATTCAGGCAGTACCACATGTCCTTGCTGATCACGTTCCGGACCTGGCGGGCATTTTCGCGCGCCGTGGCGATGCAGCTGAGGATGGAGTCCCGGTTGCTGGACTCAAAAGTCAGGTCGTCGGCCAGTGTGTAGGAGTCGGCCAGCATGAAATTCTCATCATCGAGGTTCGACTCCAGGCTGCCGCCCACCGGTTCGCGGTCGAGACTGGCGTACAGGCGTCGCCAGGTCTGGTCGATTTCCTCCACCGGGCGGTCTTCCAGGGTCTGCAGTTGATCGGCCAGCAGGCGACAGCCGTGCTGTGCCCTTTCGAGATAACGGCTGATCCAGTACAGCCCTTGTGCATTGCGTGACAGCATGGCGCTACGGGGGCAATACCCAGAGGTCCTTGCCGCCGCCGCCCTGGCTCGAGTTGACGACCAATGAGCCGGGGCGCAGCGCTACCCTGCAAAACGCACCCGGAACCAGCCGTGGTTCCTGGCCGCACAGTACGAACGGGCGAAGGTCGACGTGGCGGGGGGCGGCGCCTTCATGGGTCAGGCAGGGTGCACAGGAAAGGTCGAGGGTAGGCTGCGAGACGTAGTTGGCCGGGTTCTTGCGGATCTCGGCGGCATAGGCCGCCCGCTCGTTCGCACTTGCCTGCGGCCCCACCAGCATGCCGTAGCCACCGGAGCCGCCGACCACCTTGACAATCAGCTGCTCCAGGTTGTCGAGCGTGTACTCCAGGCCTTCGGGCTCGCGGCAAAGATGAGTCTCCACGTTGGCCAGCAGGGGCTCTTCGTTGAGGTAGTACCGGATGATGTCCGGGACATACGCATAAAGGCTTTTGTCATCGGCCACCCCGGTCCCCGGGGCATTGGCAATGGCGACGTTCCCCATGCGGTAGGCATAGAACAGGCCCGGCGTGCCAAGCCGGGAGTCCTGCCTGAAGGCCAGCGGATCGATGTAGTCATCGTCGATCCTGCGGTAGATGACGTCTACACGCCGTAACCCTTCGGTCGTTCGCATGTAGACAAATCCGTTGTGGACAAGCAGGTCCTTGCCCTGTACCAGTTCCACCCCCATCTCGCGTGCCAGGAACATGTGTTCGTAGTAGGCGGAGTTGTAGATGCCCGGTGTGAGGAGGACGATGCAGGGATCGGCGACCCCGGCCGGAGCAAACTCGGCCAGGGTTTTTCGCAGCAGCTTGCCGTACTGCTCGATGCCACAGACCCTGTGCCGTCGAAACAGGTTGCGCATGCTGGTCTTCAGGGCACGGCGATTGGCCAGCATGTACGAGACCCCGGAAGGCACGCGCAGGTTGTCTTCCAGGACCATGAAACCGTCATGGGTGCGAACGAGATCGGTGCCGCAAAGAAAGACATGGATGCCCAGGGGCACCTGCAGGCCGCGCATCTGGACACGGTACTGCGGGCAGCCGTAGACCAGGTCCGCGGGCACGATGCCATCGCCAAGGACTTGTGCAGGCTCCTGCGCATAGATGTCCGCAAGAAACAGGTTCAGTGCACGCAGTCTTTGGTGCAGTCCATGCTCGATCAGCTGCCACTCGCCGGCATCCAGCACCCTGGGCAGCAGGTCGATCGGGATGATGCGCTCTTGCGCACTTTCGTCCCCGTATACGGAAAAGGTAATGCCCTCGTGCAGAAACGACTGCTCCGTTCTTTCCTGCAGGGCCGCGATGTCGGCACTGGACATTTCGCCAAGATGCTCCCAGAGTGCCTTGCAATGTTCGCGCGGCACGCCAGTGGCCGAGAACATCTCGTCATAAAAGGCCGGATTGACCTTGTAGCCGGAAAAAAGTGAGGCGGATTTCACCGGGTTTACACCTGGGAGGTTTTTCTCTGTCAGGCTATTATAATTTATCGTGAAAACAGGGGTCACAAAACGTGCCCTTTTGCCCCGCACCTGAGCTCGCCTTGAAGCCCTGCCACAGCGGAATCAGTCATGATCCAGCCAAGCGGGTATACTTGCACCTGGATTGGTATTCCGTAACGGCCTGGTAGATACACACATTACAGTTCATTTGGCCCGTCATACACAGCTGGATACAAATTGATGCTCCAACCCCTCGAGCTTTTTATAGGTTCACGCTACCTGCGTGCTAAAAGGCGAAATCACTTCATTTCATTCATCTCGCTGATTTCCGTGCTCGGGATCGCGCTCAGCATCATCGTGCTGATCACCGTGCTGTCGGTCATGAACGGCTTCCAGCATGAGGTCAAGCACCGGATTCTGGGAATGACCTCGCATGCGACCGCGATGGAGATGACCGGGGTCCTGCGGGACTGGCAGGGGCTGCAGGACAAGCTCAGGGACAATGACGAGATCAAGGGTTCCGCGCCCTATGTCCAGGCGCAGGGCATGATCGTCAGCGGCAGGCGCCTGACCGGAGCGATGCTCAACGGGGTCGACCCTGCACTTGAAGGGAACGTCTCCCGGATTGGAGATCTGGTGCTCGACGGTGACCTCGGTGTCCTGCATGACGGCGAATACGGCATCCTGCTGGGGGAGGACCTGGCCGGTTATCTGCGCGTGGCGACGGGGGACAAGGTCTCCGTGCTGACTCCGGAGGCGAATGTCACCCCGGCAGGCATCGTGCCGAGGCTCAGGCGTTTTACCGTGGTGGGCATCTATTCCGTGGGAGTGCCGCAGTACGATCGCAACACGGCGGTCATGCACATCGAGGATGCCAGGCGCCTGTTTCGCCTGGGCGATGCCGTGTCCGGACTGCGTCTGAGGTTCGAGGACCTGTTCGATGCGCCCCCGATCACCCAGGGGCTGCGCACCCAGCTGGGCGAGGACTACTGGATCACCGACTGGACCCAGCATAACAGCCAGTTTTTCCGTGCCCTCAGGATCGAGAAGATCATGATGGCCATCATCCTGTCCCTGCTGGTGCTGATCGCCGCGTTCAACATCGTCTCAGCACTGGTCATGGTGGTCACCGAGAAGCAAAGCGATATCGCCATCCTGCGCACCCTCGGGGTCACGCCGAAAGGGATCATGAGCATATTCGTCATCCAGGGAACGGTGATCGGCCTCGTCGGGACTGTCTTAGGGGCCATCTTCGGCCTTTTGCTGGCTGCCAACCTGGAAACCATCATCGGCAGGATCGAAGCCTATTTCGGGATGAAGTTTTTGTCCGACAACATTTACCCCATCAATGACCTGCCTTCGAAAATCGACACGGTCGATGTGGCCCTCGTGTGCACGCTGGCCTTTGTGCTCACCGTGCTGGCGACCCTGTACCCGGCATGGAAGGCTTCACGCACCCAGCCCGCCGAGGCGTTGCGCTACGAGTAGGCGCCATGGCTGAGGTTCTGCAATGCAATTCGCTGGTGCGCACGTTCGCGAGCGGCCCGCTGCATGTACAGGTGCTCAAGGGGGTGGACCTCAGCGTGGAGGCGGGCAGCCGGCAGGCGATCATCGGGGTGTCCGGCAGCGGCAAGAGCACACTGATGCATCTGCTGGGGGGTCTGGATACCCCGGATTCCGGCACGGTGCAGGTATGCGGGCGAGACATGTCCAGCCTCTCGGATGCGGAGCGCGGGCAGTTGCGAAACCGTGCACTGGGCTTCATTTACCAGTTCCATCATCTGCTGCCGGAGTTCACCGCCCTGGAGAACGTCGCCATCCCGCTGCTGTGGCGTCGCTGGCCGGCCTCCAAGGCGCTTGGCCAGGCACAGGAATTCCTTGCCAAGGTGGGTCTGTCCGGACACATGAAGCACAAACCGGCGGAGCTCTCCGGTGGAGAGAGGCAGCGCGTTGCGATCGCCCGCGCTCTCGTGACCGAGCCGCAGGTGGTGCTTGCCGATGAACCGACGGGGAACCTCGACCAGAAAAACGTCGAACAGGTGCAGGCACTGATGCTCGAGATGTGCAGAGAACTGGGCATGGCGCTGGTTGTGGTGACGCATGACCCGGGCGTAGCACAGTCCATGGACCTGACCTATCAACTGATCGACGGCCGGCTGTCTGTGGCCGAAGCCGTCCATCATTCTTGAATACCCCGAAAGCCATGTCACCGAGCGCTACTCGCACGACCAGCTGGCAGACCTATTCCCGCCTGCTGAGCTACACCTTTTCCAAGTGGCAGTACCTGCTGCTGGGTTCGGTGTCCCTGCTGGTGTTCTCAGGACTGGATGCCTTGATCGTGTACCTGCTCGGGCCCTTCATCGACGGCGCTTTCGTGGACAAGAATTACGATGAGATCAAGTGGATCCCGATGGTGCTGTTGCTGGTGATCGTCCTGCGCGGAGTCGCGAATTTTACCGGCACCTACTACATCGGCTTTGTAGGTGCGTACGTGATCAAGGCCTTGCGCCAGCAGATGTTTGACCGGCTGCAGTTCCTGCCGGCCCACTACTTCGACTTCCAGGCAACCGGCAACCTGCTGTCGAAATTTTCCTACGACGTCGAGCATGTGATCGGGGCGGCCGCGAAAAGTCTTCGCAGCCTGGTGGAAGATACGTCCAAGATCATCTTCCTGCTGGGCGTGATGATGTACAACAACTGGAAGCTGACCCTGATTTTCCTGGTGGTGGCCCCGGTCATTGCCGCGGTGGTCGGCTATACCAGCCGCCTGTTCAGGAAGTACAGCACGCGCATCCAGCAGTCCGTGGGCAAGATCACCCATATCGTCGAGGAAAGCATTACCGGACACCGCATCGTCAAGCTGTTCGGCGGGCAGGACTATGAAATCCGCAAGTTCGGGGCGGCCAACGAAGGTTACCGCCGTTCCTATCTGAGGAAGGTCATGACCAAGGCGGCGAGTACTCCGGTGATCCAGATGCTGGTCGGCTTCGTGCTGGTCGTGGTGCTGGCCGTGGCGGCCCGCCCGGTGATGGCGTCAGGGGAAAGTGCAGGGGAGTTCGTGGCCTTCATCGTGGCGATGGTCTGGATTCTGACCCCGGCCAGAAAGCTCACCCTGGTGAACGAAATCCTGCAGACCGGCATTGCCGCAGGCGAAAGCGTGTTCGATCTGATCGATACGGAAAAAGAACCCGAATCCATCGGCAAGACACTCAAGACCTGCCGGGGGAAAATCGAGTACCGCGGGGTAGGCTTCAAATACACCTCCCGGGATGAGCAGGCGCTGTCTGATATCAACCTCAGTATAGAGCCGGGGGAAACTGTGGCATTTGTAGGCCGCTCCGGCAGCGGCAAGAGCACGATCGTGAACCTGCTGCCCCGGTTTTACGATGCCGACCAGGGCAGTATCCTGGTCGACGGTACCGACATCCGGGAATTCAGCCTGGCCTCCCTGCGGGCACAGATGGCCTTCGTCCACCAGGAAGTCGTCCTGTTCAACGATACGATTGCGAACAATATTGCCTATGCAAAAGATGTGAAGTCCGACGACGAGCAGGTGCTGCAGGCCGCCCGGGCCGCCCACGTGCTGGAGTTTACGGACAAGCTGGCGGACGGGCTGGACACCGAGGTCGGCGAGAATGGTGTGTTGCTGTCGGGAGGCCAGCGCCAGAGGGTCGCACTTGCCAGGGCGTTGCTCAGGGATGCCCCGGTGCTGATCCTGGATGAGGCGACCTCCTCGCTGGATTCCGAATCGGAGAAATACATCCAGGCAGCCATTGAGGCCTTGCAGAAGGACAGGACGACACTGGTTATTGCACATCGCCTGTCGACGACGGAAAAAGCGGACCGGGTCGTGGTGATGGACAAGGGCCGTATTGTAGAGATTGGCCGGCCCCAGGAGTTGCTGGAGCGCGACGGCGTGTACGCTGGACTGTACAGGCTGCAGGCGCGTGACGTCGCTGTGGACCTGTAGAGGCATCGGGACCTGTTTTGTGGCACTGAACATCGATCCCGAGAAGGTCTGGTATTCGAACAGCGCGCTTTCCGTCTTGCTGTTGCCCCTGTCCTGGCTGTTCCGGTGGATCGTTGCCCTCCGCCGGGCATATTACCGGGTTGTCGGCCAGGCGAACGGCCCATCCCCGGCCTACGTGATCGTGGTGGGCAACATCACGGTGGGTGGCACCGGGAAAACCCCTTTTTTGATCTGGCTCGCCAGGCAGTGCTGCAAGCGGGGGCTGACGACCGGCATCATCACCCGCGGCTACAAGGGCACCCGTACTGATCGGGTGGTTGAGGTTGGCGTGGACAGCCGGGTCGAGGAGGTCGGCGATGAAGCCCTGCTGCTGGCAAGAAAGACTGCCTGCCCGGTGGTGGCGGCGGCCGATCGCGGCCAGGCGCTGGTGCGACTCGTACAATCCGTCCGGCCCGATGTGGTGTTATCGGATGACGGGCTGCAGCATTATGCGATGAGCCGTGATTTCGAGATTGCGGTCATCGATGGTGAGCGGGAGTTCGGTAACGGCCGCTGCCTGCCGGCGGGACCCCTGCGTGAGCCGCCGTCGCGACTTCGAAGCTGCGATCTTGTGGTGCGAAACGGGCCAGGTGATCCACACGGTCCGTGTTTCGAGGTGCAGCCGCAAGAACTTCTCGCATTGAACCAGCACGGGGTACGAAAGTCCCTGCAGGAGTTCAGCGGGCGCAAGGTGCATGCCGTGGCAGGCGTAGGAAACCCCGGGCGCTTTTTCAGAATGCTCGAGCAGGCGGGTCTTGACGTCATCGAGCACGCCTTTCCGGACCACCATGCCTATGCGAGGGCGGACCTTGAGTTTGGCGATGATGCGCCGGTACTGATGACGGAAAAAGATGCCGTAAAGTGTGAGACTTTTCTTGACAGCGACATCTGGTATCTACCCATAATAGTGCAGGCCAATGCGGCTCTGGAGCAACGTATCTCGACCCTGATCGAAGGAATCCCGATTGCAAAAGCAACTACTTGATATTCTGGTTTGTCCGGTCACCAAGGGGCCCCTGAAATATGACCAGGAAAGGCAGGAGTTGATCTCCACTTCTGCCAAGCTTGCCTATCCGATTCGAGACGGCATCCCGGTCATGCTCGAAGATGAGGCCAGGTCACTCAGCGAAGAGGAATACGAGAAGTACAAGAGCCTGTAGCGCTGACGCGGTTCAAGCTGCACCTGTCCGCGAACCCCTGCTTATGGATTTCAAGGTAGTCATCCCTGCACACTATGCATCGACCCGGCTGCCGGGCAAGGTGTTGCTGGAAGTGCACGGCAAACCCATCATCGAGTATGTCTACAGGAATGCATGTGCGAGCGGCGCAGCACACGTCCTGGTCGCGACCGACGACTCGAGGATCATAGAGGCGGTACAGGCTTTTGGCGCCGAGGCCTGCCTCACTTCGACAGAGCATACCTCCGGTTCAGACCGGATTGCGGAGGTCATACAACGCAATACCTGGCCTGAGGACACCATCATCGTGAACCTGCAAGCGGATGAGCCGATGATGCCGGGAGAGAACATCGCGCAGGTGGCAGCCAACCTCGACCGCCACCCGGCAGTCGACATCGCAACCCTGTGTACCGGGCTGGAGGGCGGGCATGAGGCGAGCGACCCGAACGTCGTCAAGGTCGTCCATGATCGTGACAACATCGCTACCGGCTTCAGCCGGAGCATGGAAGCCTTCGGAGAATCTGCGGATCAAACCGTCTATCGTCATGTGGGGATCTACGCCTACCGGGCAGGCTATCTGTGCAGGTTCACCCGGTGGCCAAGGTCGAGGCTGGAAAAGAAGGAATCGCTGGAGCAGATGCGAGCCTTCGAACACGGCAGCCTGATTCATGTGGAGATGTGCCGGTCGGCACCGGGGATCGGAGTGGATACGCAGGAAGACTATGAGGCCTTGCTGCAGGTACTGTAAAGTGCCTTGGCGGACCGTTTCGGGACCTTGAAAATTGAAGATGCCCGGGAAATATTTGTCGCCGAATTGATACAGCTGAGGATGCAGGCCCTGATGAGGCCATAGGGCTGTTCAAGCGTTCTTGGCCAGTTGGGAGGCCAGCCCGGTATAGTTCGCGGGTGTGAGAGTCAGCAGCTTGTCCTTTTCATCCTCAGGGAGTTCCAGCGAACGGATGAAGTCCTCGATCTCTCGGGATTCCAGAGACTGGCCACGTGAGAGATCCTTGAGTTTCTCGTAGGCGCCATCGATCTTGTATTTTCGCATGACCGTCTGGATGGCCTCTGCAAGCACCTGCAGGTTATTGTCGAGATCCTCCTGTAGCCGGTGCTTATCCACCTCGAGTTTTCCCAGCCCTTTTTGCAGCGATCGA
Organism: Gammaproteobacteria bacterium; assembly: GCA_022824965.1. Taxonomy (GTDB): domain Bacteria; phylum Pseudomonadota; class Gammaproteobacteria; order UBA4575; family UBA4575; genus WTFY01. Next base: position 99,068 of record JAJDYY010000004.1, on the reverse strand, counting down.
TAGCCGATCACGCAGTGTGCAGCCGTAAGACCCAGATTGCGCAGCACCGTCGAGTCACTGAGATCACGCTGCCAGCGCGAGATTGGGAGTTTCGAAGAAAAGTGATCGAGCAGGGCATTGGCCACTCCGAAATTACCCTCTGCGTTTTCAAAATCGATCGGGTTGATCTTGTGCGGCATGGTGGATGAACCCACCTCGCCCTCGATCATTTTCTGGGTAAAGTAGCCAATGGAAATGTAAGCCCAGGTATCCCTGCACAGATCGATCAGGATGGTGTTGATCCTGCGCAGTGCGTCGCAGTACTCGGCGATGCAGTCGTGCGGCTCCACCTGGGTCGTGAACCGATTCAGGCTAAGGCCCAGGTTCTCGGCGAAACCGGCCGTGAGTGCTTCCCAGTCGACCTCCGGGTAGGCCGCCTGGTGTGCGTTGTAGTTCCCCGAAGCGCCGTTCATCTTGGCCAGCAGTTCGACGGTGTTGAAACGCTCCAGTTGTCCCTGCAGGCGCGCATGCACATTGGCAAACTCTTTGCCCAGGGTCGTCGGGGATGCAGGTTGACCATGGGTGCGAGAGAGCATCGGCAGGTCGGCGTGTTCAAGGGCAAAGGCCTTTAGTTTCGAGACAATATCCTGGATGGCGGGAGTCAGGACTTCGACTCGGGTCTCGCCCAGCATCAAGGAATAGGCCGTGCTGTTGATGTCCTCGGACGTACAGGCAAAGTGGATGAACTCGACCCGGTCGCGCAGTTCCTCGTGCGAGTCCAGCTTGCTTCTCAGGTAATATTCGACGGCCTTGATGTCGTGGTTGGTCCGGGTCTCGATATCCTTGATCTTCTGTGCTTCATCGACATCGAAATCCTGGACGATACCGTCGAGGAACTTGCGTGCAGACGGGGACAGCGATCCTGCTTCGGGGATTTCTGCACAATCCGACAGGTGTTTGAGCCACCCCACTTCCACCTTCAGGCGTTGCCTGAGCAGTCCGTACTCGCTGGCAATTTCACCCAGGCGTTCCGTCTTGTTTGCGTAGCGACCATCAACGGGGGAAATCGCTGTGAGTCGACCGGCGGGGTTCATTTTGGAATTCGCAAATCCATGCATCGGCAGTACAATCATTCAAGTATACTACAATCCCCATGCCGGACCGCCGGAAAACCAATCAGTTCCAGCTGCCCAGCCCTACGTACTCAACATCCATCTGACCGGAGATCTTCAATGACTGATTCAAAGTTTCGTACTGAAAAAGACAGCATGGGTGAGCTCAATGTGCCGGCGGATGCCCTGTACGGTGCACAGACGCAAAGAGCCGTGGAAAATTTTCCGATCAGCGGGCTGACACTCCCGAGTTCGTTCATCCATGCACTTGGCCTGATCAAGGCCGCGTGTGCCCGTGCCAATGCCGAGCTGGGTCTGTTGGACAAGGACACGGAATCGGCCATTTGCAAGGCGAGCCTGTCGGTTGCAAACGGAGAGTACGATGCGCATTTCCCGGTGGATGTCTTCCAGACCGGGTCGGGCACCAGCACCAACATGAACGTCAACGAAGTGATCTCCCGGCTGGCCAGCTCCCTCGCCGACCAGCCCGTGCATCCGAATGACCACGTCAACATGAGCCAGAGTTCCAATGACGTCATTCCTACGGCTATCCATGTCAGCGCATGCCTGCAGACCGAGCAGGTCCTCAAGCCGGCACTGGTACACCTGGTCAAGGTGATGCGCGAGAAAGCCTCACAGAATGATGCGCAGGTCAAGACCGGTCGTACCCACCTGATGGATGCCATGCCGGTCACGCTGGGACAGGAGATCGAGGCCTGGGCACAGCAGGTCGAGTACGGCATAGAACGTATTGAGCACACCCTGCAGCGGCTTCGCCAGCTTGCCCAGGGCGGTACCGCGGTGGGCAGCGGCATCAATGCGGCCCCTGAGTTTGCCGCCGGGGTTGTGCAGCAGCTGGTCGAGCTGACCGGCTATCCCTTTGAATCCAAGCCCAACAAGTTCGAAGGGCTGGCCTGCCAGGACGGTGCGGTTGAATTGAGCGGGCAGCTGAAGGCGCTGGCCGTCAGCCTGATGAAAATCTCCAATGACCTGCGCTGGATGAACTCCGGGCCGCTGGCGGGCCTCGGAGAAATTTCCTTGCCTTCCCTGCAGCCTGGCAGCAGCATCATGCCGGGCAAGGTGAACCCGGTCATTCCCGAGGCGATGAGCATGGTCTGCGCCCAGGTGATCGGCAATGATGCGACCATCACGGTCGCCGGGCAGTCCGGCAATTTTCAGTTGAACGTCATGCTCCCGGTGATCGCGCACAACCTCCTGCAGAGTATCGAGCTGCTTTCCAGTGCCTCCCGGGTCCTGGCGGACAAGGCCATCGAGGGATTCAAGGTGAACGAGGCGGCCCTGCAGGATGCCTTGTCCAGAAACCCGATCCTCGTGACGGCGCTGAACCGTATCGTCGGCTATGAAAAGGGAGCCGCGATTGCCAAGGCGGCCTACGCCTCGGGCAAGCCCGTACTTGAAGTCGCCAAGGAGATGACGGACCTGGATGAAGCGCAGCTCAAGCGACTGCTTGACCCGGCGCAACTGACCCGGGGCGGGATTCAGGAATAAGCCGGACGGGGGCGGTATCGATGCGGGCGGTCTAGGCTGCCAGCTGGCGCAGTACGTAGTGCAGGATGCCGCCGTTCTGGTAGTACTCCACTTCCTGCGGCGTATCAATGCGCACCACGGCCTGAAAGGACTTTTCGCCCCCTTCCTCATCAATGGCGGTCACCGTTACGGACTTGGCCTGGCCGTTCTGCAGGCCGGTGATGCTGTAGGTTTCCCGACCGGAAAGCCCCAGGCTTTCGGCGGTATCTCCCGGTGCATACTGCAATGGCAGGATGCCCATGCCCACGAGGTTGGAGCGGTGGATGCGCTCATAACTCTCGGCGATCACCGCGCTCACACCAAGCAGGTACGGGCCCTTGGCGGCCCAGTCCCTGGATGAGCCGGAACCGTATTCCTTGCCCGCCAGTATGATCATCGGGATGCCGTCCTTCTTGTAGCGCATCGCAGCATCGTAGATCGAAGTCTGCTCACCGGACGGGAAATGAATGGTGATGCCTCCCTCGGAACCGGGTGCGAGCTTGTTGCGCAGGCGAATGTTGGCAAAGGTCCCGCGCATCATGACGTTGTGATTTCCACGGCGCGAGCCGTAGGAGTTGAAGTCGGCCGGGATGACGCCCTGGCCCTGCAGGTATTCTCCGGCAGGACTTTCCGCAGCGATGGCGCCAGCCGGTGAAATATGGTCCGTCGTGACCGAGTCCCCCAGGCAGGCCAGCACGTGGGCGCCCCGGATGTCGCTGACATCCTCGACAGCGCGTGTCATGCCCTGGAAATAGGGCGGGTTTGCGATGTAGGTGGAATCTTCCCAGGGAAAGAACTGGCTTTGATCCGCCTCGAGATGGTTCCAGTTGTCCTCGCCACTGTACACATCGTCATAACACTGCATGTACTGTTCGGCCGACAGGAAATTCGACACGGTGTCTGCAACTTCCTGCTGGCTGGGCCAGATATCCCTCAAAAAGACCGGGTTGCCGTTAGCGTCCTGCGTGAGGGGCTCCTGGTACAGGTCAATGTCCATGCGACCGGCGATGGCATAGGCCACCACCAGGGGCGGTGAGGCCAGGTAGTTCATGCGTACCTGGGCATGCACGCGGCCCTCGAAGTTGCGGTTGCCCGAGAGCACGGATGCCGTGATGAGGTCGTGCTCCTCGATCGCCGTGGCGATCGGCTCCGGCAGGGGACCCGAGTTTCCAATGCAGGTGGTACAGCCATAGCCGACATTGTGGAAACCGAGTTTCTCGAGATCTTTCATGACCCCGGCATTTTCCAGGTACTCGGTGACCACGCGCGAGCCGGGGGCCAGTGAGGTTTTCACCCAGGGCTTGACCTGCAGCCCCATTTGCGAGGCTTTCCTGGCGACCAGCCCCGCACCCAGCATGGCGCCTGGATTGGAGGTGTTGGTGCAGGAGGTGATGGCTGCGATGACGACCGCACCGTCATTCAGGGTCACGGATTTCCCGTTCACCTGGATTTCGGCACTGCCCTTGCTCTGGATGTTGCGCTCTTCCTGCAGGGCCTGCTTGTCGCGCAGGAACATCGACTTGGATTCTTTCAATGCAATCCGGTCCTGCGGGCGCCGCGGGCCGGCCAGGCTGGGCACCACGGTTCCCAGGTCCAGCTCGATATGCTCGCTGTATTGGACATCTGCACCCGCGCCGTCGCGCCACATGCCGGTCGTCTTGGCGTAGGCCTCGACCAGTGCGATCTGCTGCGTGCCGCGACCGGTCAATTCCAGGTAGCGGATGGTCTCCCGGTCGATGGGGAAAATGCCGCAGGTCGCCCCGTACTCGGGCGCCATGTTGGCGATCGTGGCACGGTCTGCCAGGGGCAGGTCATCCAGGCCCTTCCCGTAGAATTCGACAAACTTCCCGACCACACCGTGCTTGCGCAGCATTTCCACCACGACAAGCACCAGGTCAGTGGCGGTTGAGCCTTCCGGCAACCGGCCGTCCATCCTGAATCCGACCACCCGGGGAATCAGCATGGAGATCGGCTGATCCAGCATGGAGGCCTCGGCCTCGATCCCGCCGACCCCCCAGCCGAGGACGCCGACTCCGTTGATCATGGTGGTATGGGAGTCAGTTCCGACCACCGTGTCCGGGTAGGCCTGCAGTACACCCGCATTCTCCCGGGAGAAAATGACGCGCGCCAGGTATTCGAGATTGACCTGGTGCACGATCCCCCGGTCCGGAGGGACGACCTTGAAATTGGAAAATGCGTTCTGTCCCCATTTGAGGAAATTGTAACGCTCGCGATTGCGGTTGAATTCGAGCGCGGCATTCAGGTCGAAGGCCTGCTCGGAACCGAAGTGATCGACCTGCACGGAGTGGTCGATGACCAGTTCTGCAGGCTGTAGAGGATTGATTTTTTCCGGATCTCCGCCCAGCGACTTCATGGCATCGCGCATGGCCGCCAGGTCGACCACGGCAGGGACTCCCGTGAAGTCCTGCATCAGCACGCGTGCCGGGCGAAAGGCAATCTCGTTTTCGGGGTTTGCATTCGGGTCCCAGTGCAGTATCGCCTCGATGTCTTCCCGGGTCACGGTGCGGCCATCTTCACAACGAAGCAGGTTTTCCAGAAGGATCTTGAGAGAATAGGGCAGGCGGGCAGACTCGGGCAGCTTGCCCACGTTAAAGATCTCGTAACTGTCCCCGTCCACCGTAAGGCTGGAGCGGGTGTCAAAACTATTGTTCATGCAAACTCCTCAATATCCGTCACCAGGATGAGTCCTTGGGAAAAAGATCGCAATTATCTGGTATTTCTGTACTGCAGGTAAACTCAAACAGGCACAAAATTCAGTGCAGACCCTCTTTTTTCAGGGTCTCGATGTGCTTGAACATCGAAGCCTTCCCCAGCAGGAGCGATAAGCGTTTGCCCTGTGCGTGACGCCACAAGGCAATGGCGCGTATCGCGGCGAGTAAAAGTGCGCGAATCATGCTCGCATATTCATCGGTTTTCAATAAGCTCGGGTTTCCCTTGATGATCACCTTGGGCCCCAGCGGGCTGATGTGCGCCTGGTACATGCGGCCAAGGTCCTGGGCTAGCTCCTGGACGGGGGTGTTCTGCGCATCGTACAGCGTTGCAATGGCGCGGATATCGTCGCCGAGTGCACGTGTGGCTTTCGCGTCCGCGTTCAGCTGGCTTTCCAGGTGCATCAGGCTGACGGCATGGCGGGTCCGTTCTATGGTGCTTGCGTCATTGCGGTTCACCGAGGTTTCAGACAGCATGCGCAACCCGAGCCTCAGGTTTTGTGCCATGCCGTAGACATCCAGGTAATCCTGTGCATCGATCTTGAGTACGCTTTCCAGGGTTGCAGGCAGGCAGGAGTCGGTCATGTTCCCGTCCCGTGCCACCGACTGGGTCAGGGCCAGTGCCTGGTAAAGACCGGCAAGTGCAATGGTCTGGTCTCGGGTTACTGTAAACATGGGGGCGTCCTGTACGGTGCTGGCACTAGGCTTCGCGCCCGGTAATGATGCCTCCTCCGAGGCACTGGTCCTGCCGGTAGAACACGATGCTCTGTCCCGGGGCAACCGCCCACTGGGGCTCGGCAAAGGAGGCTTCGCAGCCGCCGCCATCACACGGGCGCACCGAGCAGCGTTGATCGGCCTGGCGATAGCGTATTTTTGCGACAAGGCTGTTCGTGTCAGCGGGGGGGCTTCCCGCAATCCAGTGGACCGTCTGCACAACGACGCGCGAGTGCAGCAGGGCAGGGTGCTGTTTGCCCTGCACCACGTACAGGGTATTGGACGGGATGTCCTTGTCGGCGACGTACCAGGCCCCTTCAGGCAAATGCGCCCGTCCGCCGATGCCGAGGCCCTGGCGCTGGCCGATCGTGTAGAACATGGCACCCTCGTGTGTGCCCAGGTGTTCTCCATCGGTTGAGACAATCGGTCCCGGTTTGGCAGGCAGGTACCGCTTCAGGAAATCCCTGAATTTTCGCTCGCCGATAAAGCAGATCCCGGTGCTGTCTTTCTTGTCGTGCACCTTGAAGGCCTGGGCCCTGGCAATCTCGCGCACCTTCGATTTGTCGATGTCGCCCAGGGGGAAAAGTGATTTCTGCAACTGGTCTTGCTCCAGGGTATGCAGAAAATAGCTCTGGTCCTTTAGTTTGTCATGGGCCTTTCTCAGGCAGGGTTCGGAAGGACCCGTCTCACAGCGTGCGTAGTGTCCGGTAGCAATGTAGTCGGTATCCAGTTCCAGGGCGTGGTCCAGGAAGGCACGGAACTTGATTTCCCGGTTGCAGACGATATCCGGGTTGGGCGTTCTGCCGGCCCGGTACTCCTTGAGAAAATACTGGAATACGCGATCCCAGTATTCACTTGAAAAATTGACCGTGTGCAGGCGGATGCCGATCCCTTCGCATACCTGCCGGGCATCTTCGAGGTCGATCGCGGCGGCACAGTATTCCTCCTGGTCGTCCTCTTCCCAGTTTTTCATGAACAGGCCTTCCACCTCGTGGCCCTGCTCGCACAAAAGCCAGGCAGCAACAGAGGAATCGACACCTCCCGACATGCCCACCATCACCTTGCTCATGTCACGACCCGTCGTGTGTGGCTACCAGCTCTGCTGGATCGTACGGATAAGGCCCAGGTCATAACGGTTGCCATTCAGATAATCGCGCAGGCTGTGGGTGACCATGGTGCTTCGCAACCTCTGCTCCGGCAAATCAAAGATGGTCTCGGCGCTGTACCAGCCGGCATGCAGGATGCCTTCATCGAGATCTTCATGGATACGTTCGCTGCTGCATTCACCGCACAGGGTAAAGCGCAAGAAGGTTTCATCCAGATGCGGATGTTTCCAGCAATAGATACCGACCAGTGCGGTTGGATAAAATTCCCACCCGGTCTCTTCCAGGGTTTCGCGCTGGGCGGCCTCGATCAGGGTTTCACCCAGTTCCCAATGGCCGGCCGGCTGGTTGAAAACCCGGTATTCCTCGACCTGTTCCTCGACCAGAAGGTATTTCTGCTCGCGTTCGATCACGGCGGCGACCGTTACGTGTGGATGCCAGCTCATCGGGTTTTCATCTGAAAAATATTAAAAAGTATAGGTTATAAATATCTGATAAATATGTATTAATTTACGCAACTTCAAAATGCATCCCGGAGCACAGTATAGCAGTGAATTATACTTGCGCTGTACCTCAGGGCCGGGAAATCTGTACGCTTTGGGTGAACCGGGGTATGACTTGCAGTGTCCCAGATAGAGGTGCAAGGTGGTCCAGCAGTGCCTGCGGGACTCGCTTAAGTGCGGTCCGGTAACTCGCTATACTATTTATCCTTGGGATCATTGAAGAGCTGACATGGCGGAACAAGATCAAATTCTGCGCGAAGACAAGGCGGCCGTAAAAGAGGCGAAGACCCGCAAGCCGCCGTTGTACAAGGTGGTATTATTGAATGACGATTACACGCCCATGGAATTTGTCGTGCACATCCTTGAGAACTTCTTCAAGATGAACCGGGAAAAGGCCACGCGTATCATGCTTCATGTGCATACCAGGGGGAAAGGCGTTTGCGGTGTCTACACGCGGGATGTGGCAGAGACCAAGGTGGCGCAGGTGAACGAGTATTCGCGCATGAACAACCATCCATTGCTGTGTGCGATGGAAGAGACGTAACTCAGGACCATGCTGAACAAAGAACTTGAATTCACACTGAACCTTGCCTTCAAGGAGGCACGGGAAAAGCGCCATGAATTCATGACGGTCGAGCACCTGCTGCTTGTGCTGACACAGAACCCCACGGCGGCCAAGGTGCTGCGGGCATGCGGAATCGACTTGCCAAAGCTTTCCAAGGAACTGTCCGAGTTCATTCAGAACAACACCCCGCTGCTTCCCGATGAAGATGACCGGGATACACAGCCGACGCTGGGATTCCAGCGCGTGCTGCAGCGTGCCGTCTTTCATGTCCAGTCCTCCGGAAGGAAAGAAGCCGAGGTGACCGGCGCCAATGTGCTGGTGGCGATCTTCAGCGAACAGGAATCCCATGCGGTTTACCTGCTGGGACAGCATGATGTCGCGCGGCTGGATGTCGTCAATTACATTGCGCACGGCATCTCGAAAGTTCCCACGGATTCCGACAACGAGGTGGCTGTCGACCCCGAAGTGGATGTGCGCAGTGATACACAGAGTCCGAAGCCGCTGGATTGTTATGCCGTCAACCTGAACAAGCTGGCAACCGAGGGGAAGATTGACCCGCTGATCGGGCGCGACAATGAAATCGAACGCACGATACAGATCCTGTGTCGGCGCAGGAAAAACAACCCGCTCATGATCGGTGAAGCCGGTGTGGGCAAGACGGCGATTGCCGAGGGGCTGGCCAAGAAAATCGTCGATCAGGAGGTGCCGGACGTCCTCAAGGGGTACACGATCTATGCGCTGGACCTGGGAGGGCTGGTGGCAGGCACGAAGTACCGCGGTGATTTTGAGAAACGGCTGAAAGGCGTGCTGCGACAGCTGAAGGAAGAACAGAACACAATTTTGTTCATCGACGAGATTCACACGGTCATCGGGGCAGGCTCGGCCTCCGGGGGCGTGATGGACGCCTCCAACCTGATCAAGCCGATGCTGGGCTCGGGGGAGCTGAAGTGCATCGGTTCTACCACCTACCAGGAATTTCGCGGCGTATTCGAGAAAGACCGTGCCCTGGCGAGGCGATTTCAGACCATCGATATCGAGGAGCCCAGTGTGGAGGAAACCTACCGGATCCTGAAAGGGCTGCGCAGCCGTTTTGAAAAGCACCACGGCGTACGGTATGCGGAAAAGGCATTGCGGGCTGCCGCCGAGCTGGCGGCAAAATACATCAATGACCGGCACTTGCCTGACAAGGCCATCGACGTCATCGATGAAGCCGGTGCCAATATGAATTTGAGGCCAAGATCCTTGCGCAAGAAGATGATCACCACCAAGCAGATCGAAAGTATTGTGGCCAAGATCGCGCGCATCCCCTCCAAGCACGTGAACTCCAGTGATACGGAAGTGCTCAGAAATCTGGAACGCAACTTGAAGCTGGTGGTGTTCGGGCAGGATACCGCAATCGGCACCTTGTCCACGGCGATCAAGATGTCTCGTTCGGGCATCGGCAATGAAGACAAGCCCATTGGCTGCTTTCTGTTTGCAGGTCCTACAGGCGTAGGCAAGACGGAAGTCACCCGCCAGCTGTCCATCATCCTCGGCATCGAACTGCTGCGTTTCGACATGTCCGAATACATGGAGCGGCATACGGTCTCGCGCCTGATTGGGGCGCCGCCGGGCTACGTGGGGTTCGACCAGGGCGGCCTGCTGACCGATGCCGTATTGAAATCTCCACACTGTGTGCTGCTTCTGGATGAAGTCGAGAAGGCCCATGCCGATGTGTTCAACCTTTTGCTGCAGGTCATGGACCATGGCGTACTGACGGATACGAACGGTCGTAAGGTGGATTTTCGCAACGTCATCCTGGTGATGACGACCAATGCCGGCGCACAGGAGATGAGCCGCGCCAGTGTAGGCTTCACTACACAGGACCATCAGGCGGACGGCATGGAGATCATCAAGCGGCTGTTTACTCCAGAGTTCAGAAATCGACTGGATGCCATCATCCAGTTCGAATCACTGGACAGGGACACCGTGCTGCACGTCGTCGACAAGTTCATTGCACAGCTTGAAGCCCAACTGGAAACCAAGAAGGTCGAGATCCAGGTTGAGGCGGAGGCCAAGGAATGGATTGCCAAACGTGGCTACGATGTGAAAATGGGTGCACGCCCCATGGAACGCGTGATACAGGAACATGTCAAAAAGCCCCTGGCCGAGGAAATCCTGTTTGGCCGCCTGGAACATGGCGGCAAGGTGATCATTCGAGCCTGTGAGAGTGGGCTTGAGATTGACTACCCGGAAGAGGCCTTAAACTGAGATTTCCCCGTAGATGTCCAACGTGTCAAAGACGATTCTTGGGAGAGACTGACCGGGCTTGCCATCGGGCATAACATACCTGTAAAGGCGGCAAGGAGACATCGCTGCCAATCTCCTACCTCCCTATTTGCACCGGCTGTGTGATCCACGGCAACTGCGAGCGTGAATCCTGTTCAAGTAGAAATGAAAACCCAGCAGACCAAGCTTGTCCTCTTTGACCTTGACGGGACACTCATTGATACGGCCCCTGACCTGGCCCACAGCATGGATCTGGTCATGCGCGAGCTGCACCTGCCTACACAGGGGCTTAAAATAGTTCGCAGGTTCATCGGCCATGGCGTACGCAGGCTGGTCGAGGACATTGTTTCCACAGAGCTGGAGGGCAAGCCGGCCAAGGCGACCCTGGACAAGGCTCTGGGTGCATTCAACGAACACTATCGCGAGCAGCTGGTGCAAAAGAGTTCCCTTTACCCCGGCGTGCCTGAATGCCTGCAGACGCTTCGATCCCGTGGTGTCAAGCTCGCCTGTGTCACGAACAAGCCAAAAGCCTTTACTGAACCCCTGCTGCAGCATTTCCTGATCGACGGGCATTTCGATCTGGTTCTTTCTGGGGATTCACTGCAGAAGAAAAAACCGGATCCGTTTCCACTCGTGCACGCCTGTCAGCGACTTGCAGTCGAAGTGGCGGACAGCATCATGGTAGGGGACTCCAGCAACGACATACTGGCCGCGCGAAATGCAGGGATGCGGTGCATGTACATGAGCTACGGGTATTCCGATACGGAAACGGTCAGGGCTCTCGGGCCTGACGCGGTGCTCGATTCCTTTGCAGAAGTGATGGACCACCTGTGACGCTGTGAGCGTACCGTGCTCTGTCACGCTCAGGCGATGGTCTGTACTTTTGCAAGCACGAAGCTCTTGAACGATTCGGCGGCGATGGAAAGTCGCTTGCCTTTCCGGTAGACGATGTACCACTGACGGACAATCGGAAAAGAGCGCACATCCAGAACCTCGAGCCGGCCAAGTTCCTTTTCCAGCTCGATGGTATGCAGCGAGACGATCCCGAGGCCCAGACCGGCCTCGACGCTTCGCTTGATCGCCTCGTTACTGTTCATCTCGATCGAGCTGATGAGCTTGAAATTTTTCTTTTCCAGGAAAAAGCGCTCCATGGCCACGCGCGTCCCCGAACCGACTTCGCGCATGAGCAGGGGATCGTCTTTCAGTTTCTTCAGGGGAATGTCTTTCTCGCCTACCAGGGGATGGCTTGGAGGGGCAATGACTACCAGGGGGTTGTCCATGAACGGCTCACCGATCAGGTCCATGTCGGCGGGCGGCGATCCCATCAGCGCCAGGTCAGACTCGTTCGCCTCAAGCTTTTTCAGCAGGGTGGCACGGTTTGTCACGTCAAAGCTGACCCGAATCCGCGGGTACTGCTGACAGAATTCAGACAACAGGCGGGCTGCAAAATTGTTGACGGTGGAGGCCACGGCAATCTGCAGCAGGCCGCCCTCGGTTCCCTTGAGGTCATCCAGTTCTTTTTCGGCTTCGTTCACCTGGCTGCGGATTTCCGTGCTGTAACGAAACATCAATTTCCCGGCTTCCGTGAGATGGATGCTTTTGCCCAGCTGCTCATAGAGGGGAATGCCCACCGCACTTTCCAGTTGCTTGACCTGCATGGAAACCGCGGGCTGGGTGAGAAACAGTTCTTCTGCGGCATGCGTGAAGCTCAAATGCCGTGCGACGGCCTCAAACACCTGCAGTTGACGAAACGTGATATTCATCAATGAATATTTATGTATATCTGTAAATAATCAGTAATCAATGATGTGAATATAGCACAGATCTGTACTACCTGATCCGGACATATTTGGTTTTATCTATGATTTTATAAGGATAAATAATGGTTCTCAGGACAGGGAAATAATAAGTGATAACTTATTAATATGATAATTATTATTTAGTTTTATTTATTTATAGAAGTGATAGGGTTAACGACCAATGTCGCTCACGGCTGGTCTTGGTTCTTATGACTCCGTATCGAGTAAGAGGTGGTAAGAATGGTAGCCCCGAACCAGTCGTAGCGGCTTCAGACTGACACAGCACGGAGAGATCGCCATGTCAAAAGTTATCTCGGCAGCCGACCGCTACAAGGCGGGCGTTCTGGAATACAAGCAAATGGGCTACTGGGAGCCCGATTACCAGCCCAAGGACACGGATCTCATCTGTCTGTTCAGGATTACCCCGCAAAGCGGGGTCGATCCCGAGGAAGCGGCCGCCGCGGTGGCCGGGGAATCCTCCACGGCCACCTGGACGGTGGTCTGGACGGACCGCCTGACCGCCTGTGAGCTGTATCGTGCAAAGGCCTACCGGGTTGACCCGGTGCCCAACTCCGAAGATCAGTACTTCACCTATATCGCCTATGACCTGGATCTGTTTGAGCCGGGATCCATCGCCAACATGACGGCATCGATCATCGGCAATGTTTTTGGTTTCAAGGCACTGAAATGCCTGCGCCTTGAAGACATGCGCATCCCGGTGGCGTACATGAAAACGTTTCAGGGTCCGGCTTCCGGAATCGTCGTTGAGCGTGAACGGCTGGAGAAGTACGGCCGCCCCTTGCTGGGTGCGACGGTGAAGCCCAAGCTGGGACTTTCAGGGCGCAACTACGGGCGCGTGGTCTATGAAGCCCTGAAAGGCGGTCTGGATTTTACCAAGGACGATGAAAACATCAATTCGCAGCCCTTCATGCACTGGCGGGACCGGTTCCTGTACTGCATGGAAGCGGTCAACCGGTCGCAGGCGATGACCGGCGAGGTCAAGGGACATTACCTCAACGTCACGGCAGCGACGATGGAAGACATGTATGAGCGCGCCGAATTTGCCAAGAGCCTGGGGTCTGTGATTGTCATGATCGACCTGGTCGTGGGCTACACGGCCATCCAGTCCATGGCAAAGTGGGCACGCGGCAACGACATGATCCTGCATTTGCACCGTGCAGGGCACGGCACCTACACCCGTCAGAAATCACACGGCATCAGTTTTCGCGTGATCGGCAAGTGGATGCGCATGGCCGGAGTCGATCACATCCATGCCGGAACGGTGGTCGGAAAGCTCGAGGGCGACCCGCGCACGGTGGCCGGGATCTACGATGTCCTTCGCGAGACCTACAACCCGAAGAACCTGGAGCACGGCATATTCTTTGACCAGGACTGGGCGTCGCTGAACAAGACCATGCCGGTGGCCTCCGGGGGCATTCATGCCGGGCAGATGCACCAGCTCGTGCACTACCTGGGCGAGGACGTGGTGCTTCAGTTTGGCGGGGGCACGATTGGCCACCCGATGGGTATCGAGGCGGGTGCCACGGCAAACCGCGTTGCACTCGAGACCATGATCCTGGCCCGCAACGAGGGCCGGGACTACATCAATGAGGGCCCGGACATCCTGCAGCGGGCCGCCAGGTCCTGCAAGCCCCTGCAGGCTGCGCTCGATACGTGGAAGGACATCACGTTCAACTACGAGTCGACCGACACACCCGATTTTGTGCCCGTAGCCACTGCGGTGGCCTAACCACAAGGAACCTCGCCATGCGCATTACCCAAGGAACCTTTTCCTTTTTACCCGAGCTCACGGATGAGCAGATTAAAAAGCAAGTCAAGTACTGCCTGGACCAGAACTATGCGGTAAACATCGAGTACACGGATGACCCGCATCCCAGAAATACCTACTGGGAGATGTGGGGCCTGCCGATGTTTGACCTCAAGGACCCGGCCGGTGTGCTGATGGAGATCAACGAATGCCGAAAGGCCTACCCCGATCACTACATCCGGGTGGGCGCGTTCGACAATGAACGCGGCACGGAAAGCCTGCGCATTTCGTTCATCGTCAATCGCCCCGCTCACGAGCCCGGTTTTCGCCTGCAGCGAACGGAAACCGACGGGCGGTGCATCCGCTACACCGCACACGCCTATGCCAGGCTGACCGAGGCGAGGAACGCGGGCAGTGACTGAGTCCGGCCTGAAGCCCGTGGGCTCACCGGGGGGAAAAGCCTCCGGCGAGGAGGTGATTGATCTTCACGGCGAGTACGAGGCGTCCAACGTGCAGGAAGTGCTGGACCGGCTGGACCACGAACTCGTGGGGCTGCAGCCGGTCAAGACCCGCATCAAGGAAATCGCCGCACTGCTGCTGGTGGACCGTGCACGCAGGTCGTTTGAACTCACCTCGGAAACGCCCACCCTGCACATGAGCTTCACCGGCAATCCCGGTACCGGCAAAACCACCGTGGCCATGCGCATTGCAGAGATCCTGCATTGCCTGGATTACGTGCGGGAGGGGCACCTTGTCTCCGTTACCCGGGATGACCTGGTGGGCCAGTACATCGGTCACACCGCCCCCAAGACGAAGGATGTCATCAAAAAGGCCATGGGTGGCGTGCTGTTCATCGATGAGGCCTATTACCTGTACCGGCCCGAGAACGAACGGGACTATGGCCAGGAAGCCATTGAGATTCTCCTGCAGGTGATGGAAAACAACCGCGACGACCTGGTGGTCATCCTGGCGGGCTACAAGGAGCGCATGGATACCTTTTTCCAGAGCAACCCGGGGTTTCGCTCGCGCATTGCCCATCACATCGATTTTCCCGACTACTCCGCCGATGAGTTGCTGCAGATCGGCCAGCTTCTGCTGGGGCAGCAAAGCTACCGCCTGAGCGAAGCTGGGGAAAGGGCATTCGGCGAATACATCGACCTGCGGATGAAATTGCCCCAGTTTGCCAACGGCCGCTCAATCCGCAATGCACTGGACCGGGCCCGCCTGCGCCAGGCCAATCGCCTGTTCAACAGTTCGCGCACGCAAAAATTTGTCAAGCAGG
Organism: Gammaproteobacteria bacterium; assembly: GCA_022824965.1. Taxonomy (GTDB): domain Bacteria; phylum Pseudomonadota; class Gammaproteobacteria; order UBA4575; family UBA4575; genus WTFY01. The sequence continues at coordinate 83,719 of JAJDYY010000004.1, read as the reverse complement.
ACCTGATGACGCTTGAAGCCGAAGATTTTTATGCCAGCCGCGTGTTTGCCGAGGGCGAGCTGGACCAGGCCCAGGTTTTCTCGATCTGAGAGGTTGAGTCATGCGCCTGTGCATCGATATTCAAATTGCATGAAGGTCATGGAGTTTCCATGTCATTGATCACCCTGAGACAGTTGCTGGAACATGCGGCGAGCGAGAACTACGGTGTGCCGGCCTTCAATGTCAACAACATGGAACAGATCCAGGCCATCATGCAGGCGGCCGACGAGACAGACAGCCCGGTGATCCTGCAGGCTTCGGCTGGTGCGCGCAAGTACGCCGGTTCCAGTTTTTTGCGACATCTGATTGAGGCAGCCATGGAGACCTGGCCGCATATCCCCGTCGTCATTCACCAGGATCACGGTGCATCGCCTGCAGTCTGCCTGCGTTCGATCCAGCTGGGGTTCAGTTCGGTGATGATGGATGGATCCCTTGGAGAAGACATGAAGACTCCGATGTCGTTTACATACAACAAGGAGGTCACGAGCGTGGTCGTGCGCCTGGCGCATGCCTGCGGTGTTTCCGTGGAAGGGGAACTCGGTTGCCTGGGATCGCTGGAAACCTGTCAGGCCGGCGAGGAAGACGGTTCAGGGGCAGAAGGGATCCTGAGCCGTGAGCAGCTGCTGACGGACCCGGACGAGGCCGTGGAGTTCGTGCAGCACACCCACGTGGATGCACTGGCACTGGCCATTGGTACCAGCCACGGTGCCTACAAGTTTACCCGCCCACCCACGGGAGAGATTCTTGCAATCGAGCGGATCAAGCAAATCCACGAACGCTTGCCGGACACCTACCTGGTGATGCACGGGTCTTCTTCGGTGCCGCAGGAGTGGCTTGGCATCATCAACAATTACGGTGGTGATATGGGCCAGACCTACGGGGTTCCGGTAGAAGAAATCCAGGAGGGCATTCGCCATGGTGTGCGCAAGGTGAACATCGATACGGATTTGCGCATGGCAAGCACCGGGGCCGTTCGAAAGCAGTTGAGTGAAGACACCCGCAACTTTGATCCGCGCAAGTTTTTGTCTGCATCCACCCTGGCCATGAAAGAGATCTGCAAGTCCAGGTTCGAGGCGTTCGGTTGTGCGGGAAAGGCACCGCGGGTGAAGCCTGTCAGCCTGGAAATCATGACGGCCCGCTACGAGTCGGGGGAACTCGATCCCAGAATCCATTAGTGAAGAGTCGATGCAAGCATTGAACAAACATCATTCAGAGACTGTGAGAGGGGTGTAGATGTCCGCCAAACATCCAATCATTGCCGTGACCGGGTCCTCAGGTGCCGGTACGACGTCGGTAAAGAGCGCTTTTGAGCACATCTTTATCCGGGAAAGTATTTTTCCCTGCCTGATCGAGGGCGACAGTTTCCACCGCTATGACCGCAGGGAGATGGAAAAAGAGGCCAGGAAGGCCCTGGGCGGTGGTGAGAATTTCAGCCATTTCGGTCCGGAGGCCAACCTGTTCGAAGAGCTGGAGCAGGAGTTCACGAACTACGGCAAGACCGGTACCTGCAAGGTGCGCAAGTACCTGCACGATGAAAGGGAAGCGCTTCCGTACGACCAGGAGCCCGGGACGTTCACGGACTGGGAAAACTACAGCTCAGAGACCGACCTGCTGTTCTACGAGGGATTGCATGGCGGCATTGTCAACGAGAACGTGAATGTGGCGGCCCACGTGGACCTGCTGATCGGGGTGGTGCCGGTCGTGAACCTGGAATGGATACAGAAGATCCATCGGGATATCGCCGAACGGGGCTACCGCCCGGAAGTCGTGACGAACACGATCTTGCGAAGGATGTACGACTACATCCATTACATCACTCCGCAATTCTCCAGGACCGACGTCAATTTCCAGCGCGTGCCGACCGTGGACACATCCAATCCCTTTATTGCCAGGGATATCCCCACTCCGGACGAGAGCTTCGTCGTGATACGGTTCAGCAACCCCAGGAAATTCAACATCGATTTCTGCTACCTGCAGGCCATGATCCAGGGGTCGTTCATGTCGAGACGAAACACCATCGTCGTTCCCGGCGGGAAAATGGGGCTGACGATCGAACTCGTTTTCGGGCCGGTCATCGAGAAAATCGTACAGAAGTCGAAGGCCTTGAAAAGCCGGTTGAGAAGGAACAAGCCCGCGTACCAGACGGTCAGCGTGGTGTAGAAATTCCGGGTGGATTACGGATCGGGGAACATTGTCGATGCGCGCGGGTCATTATAGGTATGGAGTCTCCCGTTAAAGTGAGGTGATGACTATGCTCGGTTTACCCTTGTTTTTGAAACGGCTGTCAGGACACGGATCCCATCTGGGGTCTGCAAGGCAGACGCCCCGTCGGGGAGGTGAACCCTGTGGAGCGGAGGAACCTCTTGAGCTGGACAGCAATGATGCGGTGGCGGTCATGGCCTACAGCGAGGCCATCGAAACCATGGCGATCAAGAATGATCTGGTCGATTCACTGCTGGTGGAAGAGATGTCGCACGAAATTGACCGGTACCGGGAAACCGGTGAATCGATCAACTCCACACGGGTGTCCGAGGCGCTGCTTCCCAAGGCCAGGGAGGTCATTCACGATTACTATATCTCGACGACGAAGGACGGCCTCAGTCACGAGGATACCTATCGTGAAACCCATGAGACGTTTGATGTGGACCTGCTTCAGTCACTGACACACATCTATGCGAGAACCTTCATCAGGCAGTACTACTGCCCCAGGCACTGAAGGACGGGAGGGAGGAACTTTTGTGCCACCGCCCGAAGGCGTTTGCCGGGCGGGGATGATGCTGGCAGGTCCGCGTACACGGCACCCGGTGCCGTGAATCATTTGCCGCGGTAGGTAATCCTTCCCTTGCTGAGGTCGTACGGCGTCATTTCCACCGTCACTTTGTCGCCGGTAAGAATCTTGATGTAATGTTTTCGCATGCGCCCGGAGATGTGTGCCGTCACGACATGGCCGTTTTCGAGTTCAACACGAAACATCGTATTCGGTAAGGTTTCGATCACCGTACCTTCCATCTCGATGTGGTCTTCTTTTGGCATTCTGCTCCCAGAGGGTCCTAGCGGTGACGCCATTATTATGCAAATAAAAAATAAAACAAGGCTTGGAGATTATTTAGTACAATCCGGGCACAGGATCTTTCCCCGCACTATCTATGGACTTCGCGTACATCTTCCCCGGTCAGGGGTCACAGTCGATCGGCATGATGAAGGACTTGAGTACGCAGTACCCTGAAATCAAACAGATCTTCGAACAGGGCTCGGATGTCCTGCAACTGGACCTGTGGAAGCTGGCAACACTTGGACCGGAGGAAGAGCTCAATCGAACCGAGAACACACAGCCGGTCATGCTGTGCGCCTGCATGGCGGTACACGCAATCTTCCACGAATGCTTTTCCGCCACGCCCCGCATGCTGGCCGGACACAGTTTCGGGGAGTACACGGCCCTGGTCTGTGCCAAGGTTTTTGATTTCGAGACCGCACTTCCCCTTGCAAAATATCGGGGCCGGGTGATGCAGCAGGCGGTTCCCGAGGGGCAGGGTGCGATGGCAGCCGTGCTGGGCCTTGACAACGAGACCCTGAGTGAAATCTGCGAGCAGTCCAGTACAGGAGAAGGGATCGTCGAGGCCGTCAACTTCAACGCACCGGGACAAACGGTGATTGCCGGCAGCCAGGAAGCCGTCTCAGAAGCATTGCAGGCCGCAAAACAGGCGGGTGCCAAGCGTTGCGTGCTGCTGCCCCTGAGTGTGCCCTCGCACAGCACCCTGATGAAACCCGCAGCCGAGCAACTGCGTGATTACCTGCAGGACGTCGACATGCATGCCCCCCAGCATGAAGTCATCCAGAATGTCGATGTCTGCTCATATTCCGATGAAGCGCAAATCAGGGACGCCCTGTATCGGCAGCTGTTCAACCCGGTGCGCTGGGTGGAAACGATCCAGCACATGATTTCCTGCGGCGTGAAGGTGCTGGTCGAACTGGGCCCCGGCAGGGTGCTGACAGGTTTCAACAAGCGTATTGACCGCGATGCATCCGGCCACGCTGTCCATGACCTCAAGAGTCTCGATCAGACGCTTGAGCGGCTGGAAGCACTGGCTTCTGCGGGGCAGGCATGACGAATCAGGTAGCCCTGGTGACCGGCGCAAGTCGGGGCATAGGCAAGGCGATCCTGCATGCGCTGGCTGCACAGGGGCTCGAGGTCGTGGGCACGGCGACGACGCCCGTCGGTGCAAAGGGCATCGATGCCGGACTCAAGGAGGCGAACCTGAACGGAACGGGACTGCAGCTGGATGTCTCGCAGGCAGATTCCGTGAGCGCGCTGCTCGAAGAGGTCAAGGCCCGTCACTCGCCTCCCAGTATCCTGGTCAACAACGCCGGGATCACCCGCGACAACCTGCTGGTGCGCATGAAGGACGAGGAGTGGGATGCGGTCATCAATACGAACCTTTCCTCGATTTACCGGCTGACCCGGGCCTGTCTCAGGGACATGATGAAAATGCGCCATGGACGGATCATCAACATCGCCTCGGTTGCCGCGATGTCCGGCAACGCCGGGCAGTCCAACTACACCGCGTCCAAGGCCGGGATGATCGGCTTTACCAAGTCCCTCGCGCGTGAGGTGGCATCCCGCGGAATTACGGTGAACGTCGTCGCCCCGGGTTTCATCGAGACGGACATGACCGCGGAGCTTAACGAGTCGCAGCGCACGCAGGCCATCGCGCAGATTCCTGCAGGGCACATGGGTACACCGGAAGATATTGCGCATGCCGTGTGTTTTCTGGTTTCGGCCGGTGCCGCCTATATCACGGGCGAGACGGTCCATGTCAACGGCGGGATGTACATGGGCTAAGACGCGCTGCATATATCTTATTTTAATTTAACTATTGTGCCTAAGGAATTGTTATTGCTTGACTAAAAGTATCCGGTCCGGTGCGAGGCGCCGGCAGGCACGACTGCCCATGTGCTAAAGATGGCACAGGGATATTCTTTTCAATACAATAATTGCCCGGTCCGGGCATGGGCTGAACAACTTTTGCAAAGAGGAAGCAACCGCTATGAGCAACATTGAAGAACGAGTTAAGAAAATTATCGTGGAACAGCTGGGAGTGGGCGAAGACGAAGTCTCGGAAGACGCATCATTTGTGGATGACTTGGGTGCAGACTCTTTGGATACGGTCGAACTCGTGATGGCTCTGGAGGAGGAGTTCGAATGCGAAATCCCCGACGAAGAGGCAGAAAAGATCACGACCGTGAAACAGGCCATCGATTACGTCAGCTCAAACCAGTAATTGCCTGCATGCAATTGTGCAAGGCAAACCTTCCCTTCTTTACCTGACCGGATGAGATAAACACATGGTATCTCGGCGACGTGTTGCAGTGACCGGGCTGGGTATCGTATCCCCCGTGGGTTCGAGTACCCCGAAGGCATGGGAGAATATTGTCGCCGGCAACAGCGGGATCTCCAGGATCGACTGTTTCGATGCCAGTGAGTTCTCCGTGCAGATCGCGGGTCAGACCCGGGATTTCAATGCCGACGACTACCTGTCCAAGAAAGACCAGCGCAAGATGGACCCCTTTATCCACTATGGAATCGGGGCCGGCGTCCAGGCCGCCGAGGATTCCGGTTTTGAAGTGACCGAAGAAAATGCCGATCGTATCGGGGTTGCCATTGGAAGCGGCATCGGAGGGTTGCCGGGTATTGAGAAAAGCAACGAAGCCTTCCTGCAATCCGGGCCCAGAAAAATCTCGCCGTTTTTCGTGCCCAGCAACATCATCAACATGGTTTCGGGAAACCTGTCGATCATGCGGGGCTACCGCGGCCCGAACATTTCGATCGTCTCCGCCTGTTCCACCGGCACCCACAATATCGGCGATGCAGCCCGGATGATCGCCTACGGCGATGTGGACATCATGGTCGCCGGAGGAGCCGAGATGGCCACCTGTCCTTTGGGCGTCGGCGGGTTTGCCGCGGCCAGGGCACTTTGCGCTTCGCACAACGAGGAGCCCGAGACGGCCAGCCGCCCGTTCGACCTTGACCGTGACGGCTTTGTGCTTGGCGATGGGGCAGGCGTCCTGGTGCTGGAAGAATTCGAGCATGCCAGGGCACGTTCCGCAAAGATCTACTGTGAGCTGGTTGGCTACGGCACGAACAGCGATGCATACCACATGACCTCGCCTGCAAAAGGAGGACTTGGGGCTTCCAAGTGCATGCAGAATGCGCTGCAGGATGCGGAACTCGATCCCGGCGATGTCGACTATATCAATGCACACGGCACCTCCACTCCGGCAGGCGACATTGCCGAGACCGAGGCCATCAAGACCACCTTTGGCGATCATGCCGGCAAGCTGGCGATCAGCTCGACCAAGTCCATGACCGGACACCTGCTGGGTGCGGCCGGTGGCGTGGAGGCCTTGTTCACGATCCTGGCGATCTACCATGGAACCTTGCCCCCGACGATCAATTACGACACCCCGGACCCGGAATGCGATCTGGACTATGTCCCGAACGAGGCGCGTCCCGGCCAGGTGGACATCGCACTGTCCAATTCATTTGGTTTCGGCGGCACCAACGCGACTGTAGTTTTCAAAAAGGTCTGATGCTTGGAACCTGACAGCGCAGGCAAAGTGGTCACACTTTGAGGGACGCTGTGCCGGGGATCTTGGAATGCAGGTGCCTATAATCACAGTCAACGGGCAGGCATGCGAAAATGTCAGTGCCCTCGACCGGGGTCTGCTGTATGGCGATGGCCTGTTCGAAACCATGGCGGTGCGCGATGGCAGTATCCGGTTCCTGGAAGAGCATCTGCGTCGCCTTCAGACAGGCTGCCAGGTACTGGGGCTGGAAGGCCTCGACCACGATACCCTGACACAGGAGGTGGCCCAGGCCATTGATTCCGACCAGGAATGCATCATCAAGGTGATCATCACGCGGGGAGCCGGTGAGCGGGGCTATCGTCCCGTGCGACAGGCACTGACCCGGATCGTGCAGAAATTTCCCCGGCCGGTGTTTCCGCAAGCCTACGAGGACCCGGGGATTGATGTTACGCTGTGCAAGTTCCGCCTGTCCCATCAGCCTAGACTTGCACAGATCAAGCACCTGAACCGCCTTGAGCAGGTGCTGGCGCGCAATGAATGGGAAGATGAATACCAGGAAGGACTGGTTTGCGATACTCAGGATCATGTCATCGAAGCCACGGCAAGCAACGTATTTTTTGAGACAAATGGCGGTCTGGTCACCCCGGACCTCAGCCAGTGCGGGGTTGCAGGAATCCTGCGCGAGCAAATCATCGACTATTGCCATCGTCACCATATCGAGCTCTCGGTCCGGGCGCTTCGCCTCGCAGAGACCGCGGATATGGATGCGATGTTCGTATGCAACTGCATCATTGGCATATGGCCGGTGAAACGCTTCGATTCTCTCCGGTTTTCCAGGTCTGAGCTGACTCGCAAGCTGATGTCCGTTTTCAACAGTTGAGCGAGCAGCCGGTGCAAACACATCACGGGATCATCGCGATCGTCTTGCTGGCCCTGGTCGTGCTGACCGCCTACTTCAAGGATTACGCGCAACGTCCGTTATCCGTTGATTCGGAACAAGTGAAACTGGTGATCGTCCCGGGTACGAGCTTTCGGGAAATCACCCGCCAGCTCCACGAGGCCGGCATCATATCCAACCGCTGGAGCTGGGATACCTTCGCACGCATCAGCGGCGCGGCCCACGAGATCAAGGCCGGCGAATACCTGCTCGTGACGACGCTGAGCCCGCAACAGCTGCTGCACAAGCTGGTGGCTGGGGAGGGCACGCAGTTTGCCATGACCGTGATCGAGGGTTCCACGTTCGGACAGCTCTGGGAGGCCGTCCAGGAGAATGACAAGATCACCAAGACCGTGAGTTCACCGCAAGAGCTGCTCACCCGGCTGGAGTTGAAGAGCAGCCATCCCGAAGGATGGTTTTTCCCCGACACCTATCGTTTCTCACCCGGCGTGACCGACGTACAGTTTTTCCGGCATCTGGCGCAACACATGCAGTCCGTACTCGATGAAGAGTGGGCCAGGAAAAAACCGGGGCTCCCCATCCACACCCGGGAAGAAGCCCTGATCCTTGCCTCCATCATCGAAAAGGAAACCACGGTGGAGTACGAGCGCGCCATGATCTCCGCCGTGTTCACCACCCGCCTGAAACGCGGCATGCGCCTGCAAGCCGACCCGACGGTGATTTACGGCATGGGAGAAGCCTATGACGGGAACATCCGGCGCAAGGACCTGAAGATGGACACGCCGTACAACACCTACATACACAAGGGCCTTCCTCCAACGCCGATCGCACTGCCTGGCCGGGCCTCCATCGCGGCTGCACTGAATCCGGCGGACAGCGAGATGATGTTTTTCGTGGCCAAGCGAGATGGCACACACCACTTTTCTTCAACCTACTCGGAACACCGCAAGGCGGTCATCCGTTACCAACTCAAGGGCTGCAAGAACTGTTATGGTAAGGACCCCGGCAACTGAGAGGTTGGAGCAGGGTGAATACCAGTCAAGCACCGCGCGGCAGATTCATTACTTTCGAGGGCACGGAAGGCACCGGCAAGACGACCCAGGCCGGGCTCTTGAGGGATTACCTGCATTCACGGGACCTCGATGTGCGGCTCACACGAGAGCCTGGCGGCACCCGGGTCGGAGAGCAGGTCCGGGCCGCGTTGCTGGAGCCAACGGATGCCCCGCTGGATGCACGCGCAGAGCTGTTGCTGATGTTTTCGGCACGTGCCCAGCATCTCGCGGAAGTCGTCTACCCGGCACTGCAGGAGGGTGCCTGGGTTTTGTGTGACCGGTTTACCGATGCCAGCTATGCCTATCAGGGCGGTGGGCGCGGCATACCCGATTCCGACATCAAGAAAATCGAGTCTGTGGTTCACCCGGGTTTTCAGCCGGACCTGACCTTCGTGCTGACCTGTGCACTGGAAACGGCGATGCAACGGGTGAACAGACGTGGTGAAAAGGATCGTTTTGAAAGCGAGTCGCAGGATTTCTTCGAGCGCGTGCAGGCCGCCTACCTGAAGCGTGCCGAGCGCGAGCCGGACCGTTTTGCTGTGGTCGACACCGAGCCGGAAATCGGGCGGGTCGCATCGCGCATCCGCCAAACCGTCGATTCAAGGTTTTCCCTGTAAGTCGGGGGCAGCGCTGTGATTTATCCCTGGCAGGCACACGCATGGCAGCAGTACGTGCACTACCTGGCCAGTGAGCGCCTGACCCATGCCATCCTTGTGTCCGGCCCGGCTGCCATTGGCAAACAGGAATTTTGCCGGACCTATGCCCAGCGAATGAACTGCACAAAGCCGGGTCCGCAGGAACATCCATGCGGGGCCTGCGACAACTGCCACCTGATCAGGGCGGGGACCCATCCGGATGTGCGCTTTATCAATATGGAGGAAGCCGGGGCGGCGGACCGGTCCGAACAGATCCGGGTCGATGACATACGGGAGATCAACCGTTTCATGGCACTCAGCCGCCAGCAGGGCCAGTTCAAGGTGGTGTGCATCAATCACGCACACAGGATGAACATCAATGCCGCCAATGCATTGCTGAAGACCCTGGAGGAGCCGCCTGCGGGCTCCGTTCTTTTTCTCATCAGCCATCGCCCCGAGCAGTTGCCTGCAACCATCCGAAGCCGCTGTCAGACCTGGAAATTCAGTGTGCCCGATCCCGCACTGGCCTTGCACTGGCTGCAGGAAAAAGCGACCGGACCCGCATGGCAGGACCTGCTCGGTGCCTGCGGGGGGCGACCGTTACTTGCGTGGGAGTCGCACGACAGTGGACTCGGCAAGACACGCACGGCCTTTTATGAACAGCTGCTTGCATTGATGACGGGCCGGGAAACCGTTACCGGAATGTCTTCCAGGCTCAGAAATGAAGACCCGGAAAGAATCATCGAGTGGCTGCAGGCCTGGTGCGGTGACCTGATTCGCTGCTGTTACAAGGAGCATCCCGAGACCATTGAAAATCCGGATGTGCTTGAAGGCCTGCAGAACCTCGCGCAGCAGACGACACCCCCGTGCCTGTTCGATTGCCTCGATCAGCTTGCCGAATCCAGGCGTATCGCCAGTGTCTCGATGAACCAGCGCCTGTTTATCGAGAACATGCTGGTTCAGTGCCAGCAGTCCCTGCAGCCACCGTCCTTGCAGGGACGGTGAAGCCCGCTGCACCCGCTCAGGCATTCGACAATTGTGCAATGCCTGAGCTTGATCTTCTATATAATATGACAGGAGACGCACCGGGTATTTCTTGAGGCAAATGAAAAAAGACTGGCTTTTGTTATCAGGCGGTGAACAGCTCAACAGCGGGAGTGTTTCCTACATCGAAACCCTTTACGAAGAGTATCTGGCCCACCCGGATTCCGTTCCCGCCTCGTGGCAAAAAGTTTTCAGCACATTTGAGAACGCCTCCCTCCAGGCTTCATCGTCTCCCGGCGATTCCGGGCACGGCGATGCGGACTTCGCGCTGGAACTTGATGAGGACACCTTTGAGCAGTCGGTGGATGTATTCGGCCTGATCAGCGCGGTCGAGCGCATGGCGGAATTCCGGGACGAGCTGAACCGCAAGCAGGTGGATGTGGTCCGCCTGATCAGTGCATACCGGTATCTCGGTCACCGCCAGGCGGACATCGACCCGCTGAATGCGACCGCACGCCCCGACATTCCGGAACTCAACCCGGAGTTCCATGGCCTGGGCCACAAGGACATGGATACGATCTTTGAAACGGGCGGCCTCGGGGATGTCAAGCATGCCCCGCTGAGAGAGATCCTCAGCATGCTGTCGGTGACCTACTGCGGCACCATCGGCTCGGAATTCAAGCATATCTCGTCTCTGGAACAGAAGGAATGGATCCAGCGGCGCCTGGAGCAGTTTCACTTTGGGCCCGAACTGGACGACAAGCGCAAAAGAAGAATACTGGAGATCCTGATTTCGGCGAAATCGCTGGAAGTGTACCTGCACAAGAAGTACGTCGGTCAAAAGCGGTTCTCCCTGGAGGGAGGACTCAGCCTGATTCCCATTATTGATGAGCTGATCAAAAGCGGCGGTCGCCATCGCGTACGGGAAGTGATCCTGGGAATGGCGCACCGCGGGCGTCTCAACATGCTGGTCAACATCCTCGGCAAGAACCCGGAAACGCTGTTCAAGGAATTCGAAGACAAGCTTGGCCCCGAGCAGGGCTCGGGAGACGTCAAGTACCACAAGGGGTTTTCATCGGATCTTGCCACCGAGTCTGGAGCACTCCATACCGTGCTGTCATTCAATCCTTCACACCTCGAAGCCATCAATCCCGTGGTCGCGGGTTCGGTACGCGCCCGCCAGGAACGCCGCGGCGACACCAGCCGCAAGGAAGTGGTTCCGATCCTGATCCACGGGGATGCCGCCATCGCAGGCCAGGGCGTGGTGATGGAAACCCTGAATCTGTCCAAGACGCGGGGATACAGTACGGGAGGGACCATTCACGTCGTGGTGAACAACCAGATCGGGTTCACGACCAGCGATCCCCTGGACTCGAGATCCACGCTGTACTGTTCGGACGTGGCCAAGGTCGTGCAGGCTCCGGTGTTTCATGTCAACGGGGACGACCCGGAGGCCGCGGTGTTTGTCGCCCAGCTGGCCATGGACTACCGCATGAAATTCAACTGCGACGTCGTCATCGACATGGTCTGCTACCGCCAGCACGGACACAACGAGGCGGACGAGCCGGCAGTGACCCAGCCGATCATGTACCAGAGTATCCGCAACCAGCCCGGTGTGACCCGGATCTATGCGGACCAGCTGGTTGAAAATGGAACGATTACCCCGTCCAGGGTCAAGGCGCTGGAGACCAAGTACCTGAACCGGCTTCAAAAAGGGCTGCGCGTGTGCGGGCCCATCGCCAAGAAAACGGAATCGCACTACCTCGTGGACTACCGGCCCTATCTCGGCACGAGCTGGCGTGAACCGGCCAGCACCTGCATCAGCGAAGAGCGCATCCGTGAGCTTGTGCAACGCCTGACCACCGTTCCTGAAGGTTTCGCGCTGCATCGCATCGTGCAGAAGATTGTGCAGTCCCGAAAGCAGATGGGCGATGGTGAGCTGCCCGCGGACTGGGGCTTTGGTGAGAATCTTGCCTATGCATCGCTGCTGCAGGATGGCTACCCGGTGCGCCTGTCCGGACAGGACTGTGTACGCGGTACCTTCTTCCACAGGCATGTCGGTTTTCACGACCAGGTCACCGGAGAGGTGTACATTCCCCTGCAGCACGTCGCCGAGGATCAGCCGCTGTTTCTGCCGATCAACTCGCTGCTCTCCGAAGAAGCCGTGCTGGGATTCGAGGTCGGTTACAGCACGACCGAACCGGAGAGCCTGGTGATCTGGGAGGCGCAGTTCGGCGACTTTGCCAACAATGCGCAGGTCTACGTGGACCAGTTCCTGAGCTCTTCAGAGGCCAAGTGGCAACGCTACTGTGGACTGGTGATGCTGCTTCCCCACGGCTACGACGGTCAGGGGCCGGAACATTCCTCTGCCCGGCTGGAACGCTACCTGCAGTTGTGCGCCGAACAAAACATACAGGTCTGCATGCCGAGCACGCCAGCACAGATCTTTCATCTCCTGCGCAGGCAAATGCTGCGGCCCTACCGCAAGCCCCTGATCGTGATGACCCCGAAGAACATCCTGCGCGACGTCGATGCATCCTCGCCAATTCGCGAATTCAGCGAGGGCGGATTCCAGGTGGTGATCGATGCCGTCGAGGACCTGAAGACGAAAAGCGTCAGGAAAATCATCTTGTGTGCAGGCAAACTGTATTACGAACTGCTGCGCGCCTACCGGGAGCACAAGATCACCGACACCGCCATTGTGCGCATCGAACAGCTGTATCCGTTCCCGCTGGAAGAGATGAAGCAGATCATGGGCAAGTATTCAGGGGTCCGCGAAGTCATCTGGGCGCAGGAGGAGCCGCGCAATCAGGGGGCGTGGTACTACATGCAGTCCAGGCGCCACCTGAAGGCCTGTCTGAAGAAAAACCAGCAGCTGCGTTACGCCGGCCGGTCCTACTCGGCTTCGCCTGCCGCCGGTTCCCTGCAGGTGCATCGCACCCAGCAGTCGGCGCTCATCAACGATGCACTGGGGATTTCGAAACCGGCCGTTGGCAAACCCTCCCTGAGGGCGGTGTGATGGCTTCGGTGTGCGGGTCGAGCAGGGTGGCGGCATGAAGGTAGACGTGACGGTTCCGGAGCTTGCCGAGTCGATCACCGAGGCCGTGGTGGGGAGCTGGCTGAAACAGCAGGGCGATGCAGTGGAGGAAGGGGAGCAGCTGGTCGATATTGAAACGGACAAAGTGATCCTGGAGATCACGGCACCCCAAAGCGGCCAGCTCGTATCCATCGGCAAGCAGGCCGGTGACGAGGTACAGAGCAACGAAGTCCTGGGCGTGATCGACACCGCAAAGCGCGGCACCAAGTCTTCCAAGGCGAGCGCCAAACCGCCGACCGAGCCTGCGGCTGCGCCCGTACAGGATGAGGCGGCTGCAAGTGCCGCGGTTTCCGCATCCGCTGCAGCCCCCGAGGCCGTGCGCGAACCCGAAAAACCCGCAGCTTCAAAGACCAGCCCGGCCGTTCGAAAGCTTGCCGCAGAACACGGGGTCGACCTGCAGGATGTCAAGAGCACCGGCAAGGGTGGCCGGGTAACCAAAGGAGATGTCCAGGCCCACATCCAGGCGAGGCAGGCACAAGGTGAAGCCGCGCAGGTACCGCCTGTCGAGCCTGCACACCGTCCCGCCACCGCCCCCCCGGCAGATGCACCGGCACCGGGCGAGCGGCAGGCACGGCGCGTGCCCATGACCGCCTTGCGCAAAAGCATCGCAAGGCGCCTGGTGAGCGCACAGAAACAAAGTGCCATGCTGACGACGTTCAACGAAGTCAACATGAAGAATATCATGGAGTTGCGAAAAACATATAAGGAAGGCTTTGAGCAATCGCATGGGGTCAAGCTGGGTTTCATGTCTTTTTTCATCAAGGCGGTCATCGATGCATTGAAGGCCTTTCCTGTCATCAATGCTTCCGTCGAAGGGGACGATATCGTCTACCACGAGTACTTCGACATCGGGGTGGCTGTCAGCACCGAGCGCGGCCTGATTGTTCCGGTAATCCGTGATGCCGGCGGGCTTTCCTTTGCCGGGATCGAGAGCAGGATCGTGGATTTCGCGACCCGGGCGCGTGAAAACAAGGTCACCATCGAGGAACTCACGGGCGGGACCTTCACGATCACCAACGGCGGCGTATTCGGCTCGATGATGTCCACGCCCATCGTCAACCCGCCTCAAAGTGCCATTCTGGGTATGCATGCCATACAGGACCGCCCGGTGGCGCACGACGGCGAGATCCGCATTGCTCCCATGATGTACCTGGCGCTCAGCTATGATCACCGGATCATTGATGGCAGGGAAGCCGTGCAGTTTCTGAACCATGTGAAACGCATCATCGAGGATCCGGTCCGGCTCCTGCTGCAGGCCTGATCCGGGGTTTTGCCATGCAGCAGTATCAAGTCATCGTCATCGGTGCCGGGCCCGCAGGCTACGTGTGCGCGATACGCTGTGCCCAGCTGGGGTTCAAGGTCGCGTGTATCGACAAGTGGGTCAATGCCAGGGGAAAACCGGCGCTGGGCGGCACCTGCCTGAACGTGGGCTGCATCCCGTCCAAGGCCCTGCTCGACTCGACCCATCACGTCCATTTCCTGCGCCAGCATGCCGGCCGGCATGGCCTGAAGATCTCCGGGCTCGAAGTCGACATCCCCACCATGCAAAAACGCAAGGATAAGGTCGTGCAGACCCTGACCCGGGGGGTTGCAAGCCTGCTCAAGAAGAACAAGGTCGACGTGTTTGCCGGTGCCGCCAGGTTCCTGGGCGGGCAGCAGGTTCACGTCGAACAGCTGGAGGGTACCTCCCAGCAGTTGCAGGGCGAGCACATCGTCATCGCCAGCGGCTCCAAGCCAAGCACCCTGCCGGGTATCAGCATCGACAATGAGCAGGTCCTTGATTCGACCGGGGCGCTGAACCTGCGGGAAGTTCCGGAGAGGCTGGGCATCATCGGGGCAGGAGTCATCGGACTGGAAATGGGCAGTGTGTGGAACCGCCTGGGTTCGGAAGTGATCATCCTCGAAGCGCTGCCGGAATTCTTGCCGGCCGCCGATCACACGGTGAGCAAGGAGGCCGCCAGGATCCTGGGCAAGCAGGGACTGGATATCCGCATGAACTGCAGGGTCGAGGAAGTGCAGGTGAGCGGTGACAAGGTTGCGGTAAGCTACAGCCTGAACGGTGCCGGGCAGCTTCTTGAGGTCAGCAAGCTGGTGGTTGCTGTAGGCCGCATGGCCAACACGGAGGATCTGGACCTGGACGCTGCGAATATCGAGACGGATCAAAAAGGTTTCATAGAAACGGATGAGCGCTGGCAGACGTCCGCTGAGAATATTTATGCGATCGGCGATGTTGTCGGTGGTGCGATGCTCGCCCACAAGGGGTCCGAGGAAGGCATGGCGCTTGCAGAACAGCTTGCGGGCCAGCATGCCCACATCAACTATGATGCGGTCCCGTGGGTTGTCTACACCTGGCCGGAAATCGCATGGGTCGGTAAAACCGAGCAGCAGTGCAAGCACGACGGCATTTCCTGTCGCACGGGAGAATTCCCGTTCAGGGCGTTAGGGCGTGCACACGCGATGGATGATACCGACGGCCTGTTCAAGATTGTTTGCGAGCAGGAGAACGACAGGATCCTGGGGGCTCATATCCTGGGACCGAATGCATCCGAGCTGATCTGCGAAGCAGTGGTGGCCATGGAGTCTGAACTTTGTGCCGAGGATCTTGCCCGCATGGTGCATGCCCATCCGAGCCTGTCCGAGGGCATGCATGAGGCGGCCCTTGCAACCGACCGGCGTGCAATCCACTTCTAGGTGAATGCCGACGAACTTCCGCAGGGCAAATAGGGTTTGTGACAGGAAAATGACAGCATCGTAAATCTGTAGACACTTCAAAACTTTTCGTGCATTATTGGCTAGCGCTCGGTTCCTGCCCACAATCGTTAGAGGCAGGCAGAAGCATTGAATGTATGGTTTCCAGCTTTCATGAAGGTTATGCAGCAGATCTGAAGTAACTTCAGATTTGTGCATCCTGTTCGTATTCACTTCTAAAGCAACTCCCTTGAGTCTTTGTTTCCCAAAGTTTTTGTATTTTAGTTAGTCATGCGAGTTTCACATGTAGGGCAGTACAGCCAGACAATATTTTTGATCATCATCGATTGATTCGTGTGCTGGTTTCTGGGTGATGTTAATACTAACGGTACACATGCTATAGGAGAGAGAATGAACATTTATATCGGTAATTTGCCTTACAGCATCTCTGAAGATGAATTGCGGGAGTTGTTCGCTGCGCACGGCGAAGTGAAGAATGCAAGCATCATCATGGACAGGGAGTCAGGCCGTTCCAAAGGGTTTGGTTTTGTCGAAATGCCGGACAAGGCACAAGGCGAAAGTGCAATCAGTGCACTGAATGAATCCAACGTGCAGGGACGCAATGTCAGGGTCAACGAGGCACGCCCCCGACCGGACAGAGGTCCGCGTTAAGCCAGGACCCTGAACAGGGAAGTTTCCCCTTTCACCCGGCTTCCGCGATCAGTTCGTGCCAGCCCGGGTCTGGCCGAAAGCGGTCCCCAAACTGTTTTTGCAATGAACCCAGGGTAGCCAGCAAGTCAGCAGCTCCCCTGGAGTCGATATATTGCATCACCCCGCCTCGAAACGGGGCAAATCCTGTACCGAAAACAATGCCCGCATCCAGGGAATCCCGGTCCGGGACGATCTCCTCGCGCAGGCATGCGACGGCTTCGTTGGCGATCCTCGATACCAGGCGGTTCTGGATGGATTCGGAGTGCTTGGGCGACGGTTTGCGGATCGGGGACACTTTCTTTCCCCGTTTCCACTTGTAAAAGCCCTGCCCGGATTTTCTGCCCAGCTTGCCCGCCTCGACCATGGACCTGAATGATTCCGGGATCCCGAACCCGTAGGCCAGGTCCAGGCTCTCGGCAACGTGCAGGCCGATATCGAGCCCTATGGTATCGGCCAGCTCAAGCGGCCCCATCGGCATGCCAAACCGCACGGCGGCCAGGTCAATTTCGCCAGCCGGAATGCCGGCTTCGCGAAGCAGTCCGGCTTCCACCATGTAGGGGGTAAGGATCCGGTTCACCAGGAAGCCGGGCATACTTCGCACCGGCAGGGGCAGTTTGTCGATCTGCCGGGAAAAATCGATCGCCTGTTGCAGAACTTCGCGACGTGTCTGCACGCCGTTGACGACTTCGATCAGCGGCATCCTCGTCACCGGGTTGAAAAAATGTATCCCGACCAGGCGGGCAGGCTCGGCCAGTGCATCGCAGAGCTTTTCGATTTCGATGCTCGATGTATTGGTAGCCAGCAGGGCATCCTTTCTCAGCTTCGGTTCGATCGAAGCCAGCAGGTCCTGCTTGATGTTCCTGTCTTCAAAGACCGCTTCAATCACGACGTCGGCCTTGCCGAGGCCGCTGCCCTGCATGTCCGGGATAAAGCGGTCCATGGCATTTCGGACCAGCAGGCGGTGTTTCAGTCGTCTCCTGAAGTACTGCCAGGCCCGTTTTTTGGCCCTGGCCAGGCTTTCCATACGGATATCCTGCAAGGTGACGGTCAATCCCCTGTGCACGCACCATGCAGCGATGTCGGCTCCCATTACACCGGCACCGATCACATGCACGTGACGTACGGGGGCCGGTTCGCGACTGGCTAGCCCCTTGAGTTTTTTCGACAGCATGAACGTGCGCACCAGGTTTTTCGCTGTCTTTGTGACACTCAGTTCCGCGACAGAACTCGCTTCGTACTGCAGCATCTTCTCTTCATCACCGTAATGCTCAGCCCAGTGTCGGATCATGGCATGGGGTGCAGGGTAATGTTCCAGCAGCGCCTTCCTGGAAACTCGTCTGCGTATCTGTGACGCCAGGACCAGTCGCGCAGGTCGGCTGTTGAGAAGCTTCGCCATCCTGGGAACCCGGTGCACGGGCGGGCGGTTCAGCAGAAGCCGGCGCGCGGCACTGCGCAGCTGCCGTTCGGGCACGACATGATCGACCAGCCCTATTTTATTTGCGCGCCTCGCATCGATACTGCGTCCTGTCAGCATCAGGTCCATGGCCGTGAGCGGGTTCAGGTGTCGCAGGGCGCGTACGGTCCCTCCATACCCGGGATGAATTCCGAGCTTGATCTCCGGAAAAGAAAAGCGCACGCCCGGATCATCCAGTGCGACCCGGTAGTCACAGCACAGCGCAAGCTCCAGCCCGCCGCCCAGGCAAAAGCCATTGATGACCGCAACCGTGGGACAGAACAGGTGATCCAGCTGATCCATGATCGAGTGGCCCAGGTAGATTTTCTCAAGCGCCTGCTGCACCCGGGTGATTTCGGTGAACTCCTTGATATCGGCACCGGCAATGAATCCCCGGGATTTGCCTGAGACAATGGCAATTCCCGCGGGGGTATGTTCCTCGAAGCGCTCCAGGATCTGACGGAATTCGTCGAGGACCGACAGCGACAGGATGTTCGTGCGGCTGTCGGCGACATCCAGTGTGAGCCAGGCCAGGTCCTGGTCATCCTGATCAAGCGTCCAGTGGGTGTATTGCAGAGCCATCCGATCCTTCCTACTGGAGATTTTCCACGAGCACTGCACCGCCCTGGCCACCGCCGATACACAATGTGGCGACTCCCAGCCTGGCCTGGTTTCGCTGCAGCACCTTCAGAAGATGGTGCACGATCCTTGTGCCACTGGCTCCCACGGGGTGACCAATACTGATCGCCCCTCCGTCCACGTTGAGACACTCATGGGGAATCTCGCCGAGCGCGTGATCCATGCCCAGTTCGTTCCTGCAGTATTCCTCGCTCTGGCACGCAGCAGTGCAGGCGAGCACCTGTCCTGCAAAGGCTTCATTGATCTCCCAGTAGTCGATGTCGGCAGGCTCGAGGTCTTGGCTGGCCAACAGGGAGGCAGTGGCGTGAACCGGACCGAGTCCCATCTGCGCGGGGTCCAGGGCCGCCCAGGCGGTGGCAACGATTCTGCCGGCAGGGGAGAGATCATGTTGTTCTACCGCCGACTCGCTGGCCAGGATGACCCAGGCCGCCCCGTCGGTGATCTGGGCGCTGTTGCCCGCCGTGACGTTTCCGAACTTCCTGTCAAACACGGGGGCCAGCTTCGCCAGTTTTTCCACGCTGGAGTCCGGTCTTGCGCCGTTGTCGTGGTCGTAGTACGTGCCCTGGTGGTCATAGATGGTGACCACTTCGTCGAGATAACCGTTTTCCTGGGCATGGAGCAGGCGCTGGTGGCTTTGCACGGCGTAGTGATCCATCCGGGTCCTCGGGATACGGAACCGGTGAACGAGGTTCTCGGCGGTCTGCCCCATGGACAGGCCGACCACCGGATCATTCAGTCCCTTTTTGAGACCGATGACCGGCACAAAAAAACCGGGCCTGAGCCGGGCCAGGGCCCGGACCTTCTGCCACGGGGACCTGGCGCGGCCCAACTCTCCCAGCCAGTTCACCATGTGATGGTTGTACAGCACCGGCGTGTGGCTCATCGCCTCCGTACCGCCGGCCAGAACCAGTTCGGATTTCCCGAGCAGCAGGCTCGTGCAGGCCGAGTCGATGGCCTGCATTCCGGATGCACAGTTGCGCTGCACGGTCCAGGCGGGCATGCGGTGCCCACAGCCCAGGCGCAGGGCAATGACGCGTGCAATGTTGGCCTCATCGACCCCGGGGGACACGCTGCCGACGATGACCTCATCCAGCGCATCCGGTGCGAAGGGCTGGCGCATCAGCAGCGGCTGTGCAGAGACTACCGCGAGATCAGACGCCTGGAAGGGGCCGGGTCGCCCCTGCGCCTTGAGAAACGGTGATCGACTTCCATCAATGATGTAGATGGCCGGCTGGGTCATGCGGCACAAACCTCAGGGTTGTACGGGACTGAGAATGATTATACATACTCGCAGACCAGCCTGAGGGCATGGTCCAGATCGTCTCTGGAGGTATAGAAATGGGGTGAAAAGCGGATGCCCTGGCAGCGGTGGGCACAGAGGATCCCGGAACCTAGCAGGAAGCGGAACAGGGCATGGCTGTCGGTGCCTGCCCGGCGCACCGTCACGATGCCAGAGCGCCGGTCGGGGTCCGTGTTGCTGACGATATCGAGTCCGTTATCCATTGATATATCAATAAGATAAGAAATATTTGAAGATACCATATCATGTATGGCTTCAATGCCGATCTCGAGCAGCATGTGCAGGCTTTCATGCATGGCATGAATGCCTACATGGTTCAGGGTGCCGCACTCGAAACGCGTGGCATCTTTCGCCGTTTCCCATTGCTGGGACTCGAAATCGCCCGGGTTCTCCAGCATGTGCCAGCCGAACTGGTTGAGCTGCAGCAGGTCGCGCCGGTCGGGGTTGCAGTAGAACAGGCCAATGCCTTCCGGGCCCAGCAGCCACTTGTGGCCGTCTGCGATGACGAAGTCCGCCGGGGTTTCGGTCAGGTCGAAGGGAATGGCTCCCAGCATCTGGATGGCATCGATACAGAACAGGATTCCCCGGGCCCGGCAGAACTCACTGATTCTGGCAAGATCCATGCGCAGGCCATCGTCATACTGAACCGCACTGACCGAGATGAGCCGCGTGTGCCGGTCCACCTGGCTGAACAGGGCGTCCTCCGGGGTTTGCGCCTGGCTCAGGTCGACGCACCTTGCATCCATCCCGAAGCGCGCTTGCAGGGATTGCCAGAGGATGCGGTTGGACGGGAATTCCTGTCTTGCAAAAACGACGTTCTCGCCCGCTTTCCAGGGGATCCCGTACGCCACCATGGAGAGGCCTTCGGAGGTATTTTTGACCAGTGCGATGTCACCGGTATCTTCTGCATGAATCAGTTGCCGGCATTTGGTGCGCAATGCGGACTCTTTCTGTTTCCATTGCAGAATATTTTCGGTACTGTGACGGGTGTTTTCCGTGGCGAATGCGGCGACGGCCCTTGCAGTGCGCGCAGGCCAAGGTGCGACGCCGGCATGGTTCAGATGCACAAGACCGGCCCGGTGCGGGAATTCATGTGCCCATTCGCGGCGCATGCAGTAGAGTAGCATGAATCTGAAGACGAGCTGAAAGCCGCCATGACCACACAAACCTCGAAGCTGGGGCAAAGGGATCTTGCCACGGTATGGCATCCGTGCACGCAGATGAAGGACCACGAGTCCCTGCCCATGCTGCTGGTCAAGAAGGCCAGGGGCGTCTGGCTGGAAGATTTCGACGGCAACCGCTATCTCGATGCCATCAGCTCATGGTGGGTGAACATCTTCGGGCACTGCAATGAGAGAATCAGCCAGGCGATCAGCCGGCAACTGCAGGAACTCGACCACGTACTGCTCGCCGGCTGTTCCCACGAGCCCGTCATCCGCCTGTCCGAACAGCTCGTCGACATCATGCCGGCTTCGCTGACCCGGTGCTTCTATGCGGACAACGGCTCCTCGGCCATCGAAGTCGCCATCAAGATGAGCTTTCATTACTGGAGAAACCGGGGCCGGGAGCGCAAGACCCGGTTTGTCAATCTCAGCAACTCGTACCACGGCGAGACGCTGGGTGCCCTTTCCATGGGCGACGTCGCCCTGTTCCGCGAGACCTACGAGCCGCTGCTGCTCGATACCATCACCGTGCCGAGTCCGGACAGTTTTCACAGCGAGCCCGGCGAGAGCGCACAGGAGTATGCGATTCGCATGTTTTCGCACATGGAGGCGGTCCTGCAAGAACACCATGAAGAGGTGTGTGCCGTGATCGTTGAGCCACTCGTTCAGTGTGCAGGCGGAATGCGGATGTATTCGCCAAAATACCTGAGCCTGCTGCGCGAGGCCTGCGATAAGTATGGCGTGCACCTGATTGCCGATGAGATCGCCGTGGGGTTTGGCCGCACCGGCACGATGTTTGCCTGTGAGCAGGCCGGTATCGCTCCGGACTTCATGTGCCTGTCCAAGGCACTGACCGGCGGGTACCTGCCGATGTCGGCGGTGCTGACCACCGACCCGGTGTATGAGGCCTTCTATGACGAGTATGAGACCCTGAATGCCTTCATGCACTCCCACAGCTACACGGGCAGCGCGCTGGGGTGTGCGGCGGCACTGGCCACCCTGGAGATCTTCAAGGAAGAGAACGTGATCGAGGCCAACCGTAAACTGAGCCGGGAATTTGCCGAACAGTGCGAACGCTTCAGGGATCACCCGAACGTCGCAGAGGTCCGCCAGTGCGGCATGATCGTGGCGATCGAGCTGGTCAAGGACAAGGCCAGCCGCGAGCCGTTTCCCTGGCAGCAAAGACGCGGCCTGCAGGTGTATCGATACGCCCTGCAGCACGGGGTCCTGCTACGGCCCATGGCGAATGTGGTGTACTTCATGCCACCGTATGTCATCACGAAAGAAGAAATCCGCATGCTGGTGGATGTCGCCGAGCGGGGTATCGAGCTTGCCGTGAAATCCGAAGGCTAGGGCAGGCGGGGCTCTGGGGCGTTCAATCCGTGCCGGTTCCCTGTACAATGCGCGCAGGACACACCACCCCGTACGGAATGCAGCGCCCATGAAAAAACTTGTTGGTCTGGGTTTTCTTTTCCTCGCGCTGGCACTGCCCGTGCATGCCGAGCGCTATCCGCTTCCTTCAGATGCCAGCCCGATCATTGGCAACCTGACGATCATCAGTACGAGTTACGAGGACACCTTCATCAAGCTGGCAAAAAGGTTCGGGGTGGGCTATGAGGAACTGGTCATGGCCAACCCGACGGTGGATCCATGGCTGCCGGGCAAGGGCACACAGGTGGTGGTGCCCACACAGTACATCTTGCCTGACAGCAAGCGCGAGGGCATCGTGCTCAACCTGGCCGAGATGCGCCTGTACTACTACCCGAAAAGCCACAACGGCTCTCCTCAATACGTGTATACCTATCCGATCAGCATCGGCCGGCAAGGCTGGGACACCCCCCTGGGTCTTACGCGCATCATCCGGAAAAAGCAAAACCCTACCTGGTATCCTCCGAAGTCCATCCGCGAGGAATACGCGCGCAAGGGCAGGCCGCTGGAGAGTGTGGTCCCGCCGGGGCCCGACAACCCGCTGGGCAAGTTTGCCCTGTACATGGCGCTACCCAGCTACGTCATCCACGGCACCAATGAACCGAGAGGAATCGGCATGCGGGTGACCCACGGCTGCATTCGCCTGCGCCCGGACGACATCAAGGACCTGTTTCAGAGGATTCCCATTGACACGCCGGTCACCATCGTCAACCAACCCTACAAGGTGGCCTGGCACCGTAACAAGCTGTATGCGGAAATGCATCCTGGAACCTGGGAGGGCCGCCGGCCGGGCTCGAACCTGACCCAGCTGGTGAGCACCATTACGGGTGCGACGGGGAGCGGCAACGGCTATCGCATCGACTGGCAGCTTGCGAGGCGTCTGGCCAAGGGAAAGAACGGACTGCCCACCGTAGTCGGCTCCATGCAGCCGTAGTCACGGAGAGTATGGTTGAAGATCGAAAACTGGAAAGTACGTCTTTTCTTGTAGTGTGTAGTTCGGCAGGACACCGGCTTTGCCAGCCTCTCATTTAATTGCAGCAAGGCCAATTTTAGAAAGTGAATTTTATTGATAAGTAGTCGTCAAAATATTGCTAGAAACGAGAACAGGACACCTAAGCCAAATAGGAGGAATGCAGCAACTACCAAGGCAATTGTTTTAACTGCGAGCTTGCCAAATTTACCTGACGTATCTTCATTCACAGTTGATACTGCTTCAACATTCAAAAGGAAGCCTGATATGGGGCTAAGTGCAGCTACAAAAGTGCCGATGGTGAAGCATAAAAGTGCGGTTGCGTATAAGATTGGTGTGTTGCAACCTGGTCCATCTGATACAAAGTTACCAAGGAAAGTCAGTAAAGCTATGGCGGCAGCGCCATTGATTAGAATAGAGGTTTTGAGTACAACAATCGCAAATTCTTTTGTTGAACGAATTAATTCTAATAAAAGCTGTAATTGATTTTCGTTAAGGCCTGATCCTTCTTCATTTGTTTGTTCCTGTTCCGTTCCCATGGGTGCAGCCTGTATAAGCCCGACTCTTTTAGGTGCACAGGCTATCATCCAGATTGAAAATTATAGATCGCCATACATGATCTTGCATTAAAAAATATCCTAGATACAATATCCTGTATTAGCATTAAATTTTTGTGGTACAGGTAAATGGAGAATAGAGCGCAACAGACGCGAATACAGATTCAGCTTAAAATTTCTACGGATGGCTCGGATGATGATTTTGTAAAGACCATTTTGGAAAGCGGCAAAGTTACTGGGCTTTATCAGAAGGGTGAAGATATTACACGCGATTATCTTGGGCCAAAATTTCAGTCAGTTTCGGATATGGTTAAAAGCACACAGTGGCCTGAGATGCAGAAAATGAGACAGGGATTTCCTGCTGGGCAAGAGCCGGAGCCACTAACGTTAGAGCCTGATCAAATTGCAAAACAGGAAACTGAGCTTGGAGTTGATTTAACAAAAGTATATACGATGCTTGTAGATCAACAAGAATCGTTCAGCAAGATCAACGACAAGGCTGATGCAAGCCGTGCTGTATTAGAGGCTACTCTCCAGGTACAAAA
The DNA here is from genome assembly GCA_022824965.1 of Gammaproteobacteria bacterium. GTDB lineage: Bacteria > Pseudomonadota > Gammaproteobacteria > UBA4575 > UBA4575 > WTFY01. Next base: position 58,975 of record JAJDYY010000004.1, on the reverse strand, counting down.
GCTAGATCTAGCGGAAAAGGCTAGGATCGTTAAGGCATTAGAGAGGGTTCAGGCGGTGCAAGATTTTCAAGGCAAGCTATTGCAGGAAATTTTTAGGCCAAAAAATGTATTAGGTAATGGCTACGATAGAATGCTTAAAGAAGGGCTTAGTGGCATGGGCACTCTATTAGGGAATCAGGGACGCGACTTTAGCCCTGCCGGTAGATATGGCCACGAAGCAATGATTTCAGGAATCCCGCCGGAAATTGATGGTTAAGTCAAGATAGGGACCCGGGATAATAGCCTAGAAGGGAGTCGGCCTGCACTATCCTCAAGACGTGCAGGCCGAACTTCAGTTAATAATAAAGGCTGAGGTTGCCCACCGTGGTCGGCATAACGCCGCCGTAGCCACGGGGATCAGGATTGAAGATCGAGAGGCCGGAAAACAGAAAGGGCCCGCAAGCGGGCCCTTTCTCGGTACGTCATGATAAAGGTATGAACTACTTCCCCTTCATCATGGAGTCATTAAACATGCGGTCCATGCGCTCAGTGTTTGCATGACAGCATTCCTTGGCCGCAGCTGCATCCTGTGCTGCAGCTTTAGCAGTGTGCAGTGCCTCTTCTGCCATGGCACGCACTTCAGCGAGATCCGCATGGGACGGTGAACTCTGACACCCTGCGGTGACGCCAATCGCTAAGGCAAAGACTGCAGAAAAAAGAAGTTTCTTGGCTAGCATATTCTTGACTCCGAAATTAATAAAATGATTAATGTGATTCGCAAATTGACGTATGCCACAACACATCGCATCTCCCAGTCCAGGGTCCGGAATGCACCCAGCACTCCCGCTGCAGCAGCACGAACCACGGTATTGTAAGAAAAAACGTTACAATTACCAAGTCTATTGTAGGCCCCGGTCAACAGACACTGTAGTGTATGGATTTCAAGACTTCCGATACATGTTTATGACCAACCCTGAAATCACGAATGAGCCTTTCGATGTTGACTAGCCGATCCCTGACAGGAATCCGAAGCGGATCCCCAAGGTAGCGGGTGGCAGCCTGACATGGATATTTCGTCCAGACCGGCCGGCTTGCCGACACTGATTACCCTGGCGGCATTCGTCGTGGTCGTTGCCGGCGTTCGGGCTGCCGAGGCCGTCGTCGTTCCTTTTCTGCTGTCCGTATTCATTGCAATCATCAGTGCGCCGACACTGTTCTGGCTGGAAAAAAACCGGGTGCCGCGCTGGCTGGCGATGCTCACCGTGCTGGGGGCCATCATCACCATCGCCGTACTGCTGTCGGTGCTGATCGGCTCCTCGGTCAGGAGCTTTTCGCAAGACCTGCCTCATTATCAGGAGCGTCTTTCCGGGCTGCTTTCCCAGCTCAGTGCCTGGATGAGCCAGCATGGCCGTGACCTGTCCATGGACACCGTGACCGGTTACCTGAACCCGGGTGCCGCCATGCAGCTGGTCGCGGACATACTGAACGGCCTGGGCTCTGTATTCGGGAACATGTTCCTCATTATCCTGACGGTGGTGTTCATCCTGTTCGAGGCATCCTCCATGCCGCGCAAGCTGCAGGCCGGGCTGCCCAATGCGGACCAGTCGCTACGCGTGTTCTCGGCGATCGCAAACAATGTCAATCGCTACCTGGCCATCAAGACCCTCACCAGTGTGTTTACCGGCGTTGCCGTCGCCAGCGCACTGGCCCTGATCGGAGTGGACTACCCGCTGCTCTGGGGGGTGATCGCATTCCTGTTCAACTACATCCCGAGCATTGGCTCCGTCATTGCCGCCGTACCTGCCATCCTGCTGGCGCTCATTCAGCTGGGTACCGGGGCGGCCCTGGTGTCTGCCGTGTTCTACGTGGTCATCAACGTACTGATCAGCAATGTCATCGAGCCCAAGCTGATGGGACGACAGGTCGGCCTGTCCACCCTGGTCGTGTTTTTGTCCCTGGTCTTCTGGGGCTGGGTGTTCGGGCCGGTCGGCATGTTCCTGTCCGTGCCCCTGACGGTGACGGCGAAGCTCGCCCTGGAAAGCGGGCCGCGGACACGCTGGATTGCCGTGCTGCTTGGCAACAAGGTCGAACTTCAAAAATAGGGGTCACTGTTTTGCGTAACCGAAAGAACCTGTTTCACGCACTGAACTCGCCGTATCTGGCAGAGAACGGAAGCTTTACCGTACAGTCCTTGCCGACGACACCGCCTGCAGGCTCGCAAGGCTCCAACAAGGACTACAAGAGGAAGCTGAACAAGATCGTCCGGGAACTGCAGGTGCTCCAGCCCGTGCTGTACGCAAGCGGCACGCGTGCCGTGCTCATGATTTTCCAGGCGATGGATGCCGCAGGCAAGGATTCCACCATTCGCGCGGTCATGACCGGCATCAACCCGGCGGGCTGCAAGGTGTACTCGTTCAAAACACCCTCGGAGCGCGAACTTGCACATGACTTCCTGTGGCGCACGTACCAGTGCATGCCGGAAAAGGGACGCATCGGCATTTTCAACCGCAGTTACTACGAGGAGGTCCTGGTGGTTCGCGTCCACCCGGAAATGCTGGATAGCCAGAACCTGGCGCTTCGCCCCGGCCTGAAAACCCTGTGGCGCGAGCGCTACCAGTCGATCTGTGACATGGAAAGGCACTTGGCAAGAAACGGCACCGTGATCCTGAAATTCTGGCTGAACGTGTCGCAGGAGGAACAAAAAAGGAGATTCATGCGCAGGCTCCACAAGAAGGAGAAGCACTGGAAGTGGTCACCTGCGGACCTGGAGGAACGCGAGTACTGGCCGGACTACATGGAGGCCTACGAACAGATGATCCGGGCCACCTCCAAGCCCTGGGCCCCCTGGTACACGATTCCCGCGGACAACAAGCCGTTCATGCATTACAGCGTGGCCAAGATCGTCAAGGCAACGCTGCAGAGTCTTGGGCTGGAATATCCCAAGCCGGATGCCGGTACACACCGACACCTGGCCGATGCCCGCAAGCAACTGCAGGGAGACTGATCCTATCCGGGCGGCCAGCTGAACGGTCGCCCGGCCAGAAGGTGCAGGTGCAGGTGAAATACCGTCTGGCCGGCCTCGGCGCCGTTGTTGATGGCAATCCGGTAGGCGTCTTCAAGCCCCAGGCTGGCTGCGATTTCCCTGGCCTTCAGGAGCAGGTGTCCAAGCAGGGCCTGGTCCTCGTCCGAGGCTTCGGCAAGTTTGGGGATCGGTTTTTTGGGAATGATCAGCACGTGTGTGGGCGCCTGCGGGTTGACGTCCTTGAAGGCAAGGCACAGGTCATCCTCGAAGACAACGTCTGCAGGGATTTCCCTGCGAATGATTTTGGAAAAGATGGTCTCGCTCATGGCATGACTCTAGCAGATATCCCGTCGGCCCGTAATGATCCGGGTGCCGGTTCAGGACCCCACGATGAGCGGGGGCTTCTGCGCCTTGGCCCGGATCCAGTTGAGCGAATCCAGCACCTTCGGTCTTGAAACCAGCGAACGCTCGAGCCGGTATTTTCCCGGGAAATTCATCAGGAACAGTCCGATGACGATGGTGAGGATGCCCTGGCCCGGCAGTACCAGCATCACCAGCCCCAGAAGGATCAAAAGGCAGCCGCACAGGTTCTTGAACCCCAGCAGCAACTGCAGGTACAGGGATCGCTCACCCGTGGAGTCTCGTCTGCGGCGCTCCTCATGGAAGTAGTCCGCTGGAATTTTGGTCACCAGCCAGGGAATGACCGCCAGGCTGACGATGAACAGGACCAGTGAACCCCAGGCCAGTCCGACAAATATAAATTTGAATTCGAGTAGGGATTCCAGCATATTATTCGACTGTTCCTGAATTCGCCTGATTCTTGGGCTGGACAAGAAAGCATGTGTCGGGAGGCGATACTTTCTTGGGCGTTCCGCCTATCCAGTTGGGGTGCAGGCATCCAATCTAGAGGTTGAGAACATAATAATGGTGCAAACTATGGAAATAGAAAAGAGCTTTATTGTCAGCACGCTCAAGAAGGTTTCGTCGGATTACCTTGCCCGCGGGTGGGAGCCTCCATTTGGGTTCTTCGTTCACTACACTGTCCTGGCCGGTGTACTTGCGGCAACGTTTTTCTTGCCCGGCGCAATTGCTCAGGAAAACGGCGCCACGCAGCTTGAAGAAATCGCCGTCATTGGATCTCGGAATCAGCAACCGCGTTCCGTAGGGGATTCTCCCGTACCGATCGATGTCATTCCAGGCGAGGAGTTTACGAGGTCCGGAAACACTGCAGATGCAACTGACAATTTGCTGAAAACGGTCCCGTCGTTCAATGCAACTACCGCAACCGGCGATTCGGACAGCTTTTCCAGGCCGGTGTCCATGCGTGGCATGGCGCAAGACCAGATTTTGCTACTGGTCAACGGGAAACGCCGACACCGCTCCTCGGTGATCGCGGAATTCGCTCCAGCTGCGGGAACGGGGGCCCAGGGGCCGAACATCGGCATGATTCCATCTATTGCAGCGGAGAGCATCGAGGTCCTTCGCGACGGTGCCGCGGCACAATACGGGGCTGACGCTATCGCGGGCGTCATCAACTTCCGGTTGAAAGATGCCTCCAGCGGCGGAGTGACCCGGCTTCAGTACGGGGAATTCTACGAAGGTGAAAGCAGCGCCAGACTTGAAAGCAACGTGGGTCTGCCGCTGGGAGCCAACGGTTTTGTCAATCTGAGCATTGATTACACGGACAACGATGGGCTGTCTCGCGGATTCCAGCGCCCGGATGCGCAGGCGTTGATTGATAGTGGAGTGATGGGTATAGGAGCCGATTCGCCGTTCAACGACGGTTTGGCACAGAGCTGGGGTCGACCGGAAACCGAGAACCTGTTGCTGTTCATCAACAGCGGTTACGAGCTGTCGGAACACAGCGAAGCGTACTTGTTCGGTAACTATGCGGAGACGGATGGACGGTTCCGCTTCTTCTACCGTCCCCCCAACCATCCCTCGCGCACACTGTGGCTTGCGGAGCGGGGGTACACGGGATCCGTACTGCAAACCGGGTATACGCCCTACCTGGATGGAGAACAGACGGACTACAGCGTTGTGACCGGGGTCCGCGGCCACCTTCCCGGTGATGTTTCATATGATGTCAGCGCTGCAATCGGTTTCAACGAGCTGGACCATTATCTGCGTAACGCGGTGAGTTATGCGATTGACCCGACGCCGAACGATATCGGGAAGCGCTCGTTTTACATCGGCGCGTACGAGCAGGAGGAAACCAATCTCAACGCGGATTTCACGAAACAGCTGACCGACAGTCTGCACCTCGCTTTGGGCGCGGAATGGCGGGAAGAAACCTGGCGACAGCGCCAGGGCGAACCCGATTCGTACCAGGGTGAATATGAGGGAAGTTTTGGTACTTCTCCGGCCGGGATGCAAGGATTTCGACCGGAAGACTCAGGCAGCTGGTCGAGGCGCAACACCGCGCTGTACACGGAGCTGGAGCAGGATGCCGGCGACCGGTTGTTACTGCAGTATGCGCTTCGCTACGAGGACTATTCGGATTTTGGCGACGTCCTGGTCGGAAAGGCCGCGGCCCGTTTTGATGTCACGGATACCGTGTTGATACGTGGTTCCATGTCCACCGGCTTTCATGCCCCGACGCCCGGCCAATCGAACTTCCAGAGAGAGACGACCACGTTTGACTGCCCGGAGGCCGGCGGTGGATTTACAGGGGATTGCATTCTCGGGACCGCCAGGCCGGACAGTGAAGCGGCAGTAGCGAACGGCGGCGGTCCTCTCAAGGAGGAACAGTCGATCAATTTCACGGTTGGAGCGAGCGTGGATCTTGGCATGCTCGGTAACGTGACGCTCGACCTCTACCGCATTGACGTGGACGACCGGATTTACAAGGTCACGCCACCGACCGGAGTGTATACCGATGCTAACGGAAGCGTGACCCAGAATGTCGCTGCTGCCACGAGCTACTCGGCGGTATCGTTTTTCACAAATGTTCTGGACGTGCGTTCATCGGGGCTTGACCTGGTCCTGACAAAAGACATTCATTGGAATGACAGCGTGCAGTCGAATGTAACGCTTGCCTACAATTACAATAAGTTCCGCGTTGAAGGACAGGACCGGATCAACGGTGAGACGCTCGTCAGTGACGCACAGGTCGAGAGAATTGAACGCAGCTATCCGCGGCATCGAATTGTGGCCGGGATTGACACGGTGTTCGGGGACTGGGATTTGTTGGTCAAGGCTAACTACTTCGGTAAACATTACGATGTGGACAGGGGGGATATCACGCAAGGGACATCGTCCCCGATTGACCCGGTCGTATTCATCGATGCCGAGCTTGGCTATCACTTCAACGACTCCTTGAAGTTCGTGGCCGGCGGGTCGAATATCTTCGACGAGTACGTTGACAAGATCGACCCCGACCGGTACGCGCACAGGTACGGCAATGGCTTGCCGTATCCGCGCCGGGCGGCACCCAACTATGAGGGTGGTTCCTGGTACGTCCGGACGCAGTACACGTTCTAGATCCGTCGCCGACCGCAGGTGTACGGAGTTAGCGGTGCTGATCCTGCCGGTTTCAGGAAAGCTGTAATTCCTGTTGAGTGCTGCGCCTTGCGGCACTCAGCGCAAGGTGAAGGAGATCGGTACGGACAATTCCAGCTGGTCCTGGCTGATATTGCCGGGGATGGCGGGGAAGGGCGCCGCACGCCGGATCAGCTTCTTGACCTCAAGGTCCAGCGCCTTGGACCCGGAGCTTTGCCGAATCTCATAATGCTTGAGGCTGCCGTCACGGTTCAGGGTGAAGGCCAGAATGACGGTTCCCTGATCGCCGCGGCGCCGGGCGCGCGCCGGATACCTCTTTAGCCGGTCCAGGCGGTCCAGTATCATCTGGTAATAGCCGTAGTCTGCCTTTGAAGCCTGGGTCCCGGGCTTCGGGGATGCTGCGGGTGGACTCACTGGCGGTACCGGCTCGGGCGGTGCCACTTCTTCCGGTGGGCTTTCTTCCTCCGGGACGGGCTGTTCGAGTTCGGGCACGACCACTTTTGGCGGCTCTACCTTCGGTTCAGGGGGTTTGGGCTTTACGGGTTCAGGTTTCGGTTCCGGCGGAGGCGGCTTGCGAGGTGGAGGAGGTGCCGGTTTGACCGGTGCCGGGGCCAGGCTGGTCAGGTCGACCACATACTGGCTGAAAGGTTGCAGCGATTCTGCTGAAAGCCCGGTCAGGTTGATGTTCATCACTGCAATGATATGCAGCAGGATCGCCAGGCTGACGACGCTGGACCAGTGTTTGCCGGTGATTTCCATTTCTGTCATGCACTCACTAGATTCTCAGGGTGAGCAGCTGAAAATTCTCGTAGCCGCTTTCTCTGACAATCTCCATCAGCTCGAATACCCTTTGCATGCTGACTTTCTGGTCCGCCTTGATCTCCAGGGAGGCATCCGGGTTGTTTTCAATGGTCTGCAGTGCCAGCTCGCGGAACCGATTCAACGAGATTTCCCTGCCGTCGTATGCGAGTTCGCCTTCCTTGTCGAGCAGGATCCGTATGGGTTCATCCGTGCTTTCCCGGTCACTGATGGACTCGGGCGGATGTACGTCGAGCAGTTCGGGTTCGGTGAAGATGCCGCCAAGCACCAGGAAGATCAGCAGCAGGAAAATGACATTGATCAGCGGCAGAACGCTTTCGAAGTCCTGGGATTTCTTTTCCTCGGTCAGCGTCATTGAAGGCGTCCTGTCAGGTCGTGCAGGAACGAGATGTTGTCCGGGGCCAGGGGCACCAGTTCATCGAGTACGAACACCGTATCCTGCAAGAGTGTTTCATTCTCGGGATGGATGAAAAATACATGCCGGTGATTGGCAGCGAGCTTGCGGTTGGCCAATTGCACCAGCTCGGAGAAGTTGATCTCCTGGTCATCAAAGCGCAGCTCCCCGCTCCCGGAAATCCGTACCACGGAACTCGTCTGGGTGACTGCGGTGACCGTCTCGCTTTGTGCAACGTTCAGGGTCACGATGGAAAACTTTGCAAAGTCCGTGACCAGCATGAAAAACACCAGCAGGATGAACACCACGTCGATCAGTGGCGTCAGGCTGATGAGATTGCGCTTTTTCGAGTCCCCGGCGATTTGCATGATCAGGCCATGCGGCTGTCGGTGGCCGGGATTTGCTCCATGGAGGGGTTGCCCGTGAACACCTGGGTCGCCGTGTCTTCCATGCGGTGGCGGACCCGGTCGATGACCCGGTCGAAGTAGTTCACCATCAGCACCGCGGGAATCGCGATGGACAGGCCGAGTGCCGTGGTCAGCAGGGCTTCCCAAATCCCGCCGGACAGTATCGAGGGATCCACCTTGCTGCCGGCAAGCTCCAGTTCGCGAAACACCTTGATCATGCCAAGCACCGTGCCGAGCAGACCGAGCAGGGGGCTCAGTGCGGCAATCACCTCCAGCAGGCGCATGTGGCTTCTGAGGTTTTCCAGCTGCAGGCGCGCCACGCGCAGGGTCTCCTCCCGGGCATTCTCGATGGAGGCCCCGACCCGTGCCTGGCTTTGCACAAAGGCAGTATGCAGGACTTTCGCGACCGGGTGGCCGTTGCCGTCCAGCATGTCAATCGCCTGGTTCTGGTTGTCCCCCCGCCAGGTCTGCAGGGCGGTATCCGCAAACTTGGATGAGCCCAGGCGCAGTACGTAAAACTGCCAGAATTTTAGAAGAATGACTGCAGTCCCGATCACGGAGAATACGAGAAGTATCAACACGACCGGGCCGCCAAGATTCAATAGCAACTCGAAAGAGCTTTGTAGCTTGTTCATGGTTTTCCGATTTTCCTTTCCTGACGATGATCAACGAGGAGTTCAGCCTGCCCTGTACCTACGGGTTTTTCCCGGGTCAGGCTTGCATCCAGCCGGTGAAAAATATTGTTTTGTCTGTGTACGCGCTTGCGGACTCCAGCTGGACATTCACCGCGCATAGTATACCTGCTCCGTGGTGCCTGTCGGGCTGGCATGTACCGCATAATCACTCAGTTGGCAGAAGATGCTCGCCAGCCTCATCTGCTCGATGGTTTTGCACGGCACGTCCAGCAGTTTCGGACTCGCGATCACAACCGCCAGGCACTGGGCCCGGGACAGGGCAACATTGAGCCGGTTCCGGCTGTACAGGAACTCGAAATTGCGCGGCAGGTCCTTGGCACTCGAGGTCACCATGGAGATCAGCACGATGGCAGCTTCCTGGCCCTGGAACTTGTCCACCGTTCCGACCCTGGCGCCTTCCGGCAACAGGTTGCGCAGGTAGTTGACCTGCACGTTGTACGGGGTGACCACGAGGATGTCCTGCATGTCGATGGGACGTGTGCTGCCATCCTTGTCCCGGAAGGTCTGGCCGAGCAACTCGAGGTAGCGGGACTCCAGGATCTGGCCTTCCTCGACACTCTTCTGGGAGCAGTTCACGTGTTCTGCACCAATCATGACGATGCCTTCATCCGGCAGGTCCGTGTCTCGCAGCATCAGGCTGCGTTGCTGGGCGCTTTCATGGGACTTCAGCTGGCCCTCGTAAAAGGCCCCGGAGATGAAATTGCAGATACCGGGTTTCAGCCGGTAGGTCTCGTCCAGGAAGATGCCGCGTTCAGGAGCCACCGTCGAGCGCTCACCCAGCAGGAATTCGAGCACGGACAGTCCGGATTCGCCGGGATGGATGCCTTGCACCGGCTGGGGCAGCTGCATCCGGTCTCCCACCAGGATGATGTTTTTGGTCGCCATGGACATGGCCATCACGTTGGCCAGGGGAACCTGGCCTGCCTCATCGACGAACAGGTAATCGAGTTTTCCCTGCAGGTGCCTATGCGAGAACAGCCATGCCGTGCCCGCGAACAGGTTGGCCCTGAGACTGATGTTTTCCGTGCGGGTCTCGTTCGAGATGAAGGGCCCCTCGAAGAACGTCTCATTGGAGCCGCGCGTGGCTTTCTTCACGCCGCGGAAACGGACCTGTTCCTGTTCGGCGATTCCGACGACCTGTGCCAGCAGGTTGTCGATGGCCTTGTGGGAGTTCGAGGTGATTCCGATTTTCTTGCCGTCCTTGAGCAGCTCAACGATGACGTGGGCACTGACGTAGGTCTTGCCCGACCCGGGCGGGCCCTGTATGAACAGGTAACTGTGGTCCAGGCGACTGATTACCTGCAGGATCTTGGCCTGCGTGCATGGCGAGGTGACGATGGGCTGTCCTGGGGTCCTGCCATGGATGCGGGGGATGCGGCGTTGCAGGAGTTCGCTTGCCACGTGCCGCTGGTCGGGGTGACGGGTGACCAGCCGGGCACAGCGGTCCATGGCAGCGCGGATGCCCCGATGGTCGATGGGTTTTTCCGGCCCGGCTGAAAAATTGCCCGGCAGGGGACCCTTGTCCACCTTTCTTCGGATCCTGACGATGCGGCGGGCCTCGTCCAGGTCGACGATGAGGCCTGCCGTCTCCAGGGTCCGGGCGTTGACGACCATGTGGCCGGTTCTCAGCTTGGATTCCTGGGGCGGGAACTGGAAAGTGTCGATCCAGTAACGTCCGTCGAGTTCAGGCGCTCCGATGCGCTGCAGGCCCGCCAGGCACTCGGTGTCATTAATCAGCTCGTCCTTGAACTTGCTTTGCCGATCAAAGCGGCTCCACCACTGGGGCTTGGCCTCGCGCTTGTGAAATTCGAGCAGATATGACAGGTGCTCGCCCAGGGCCTTCGATGTGTCCTGCAAATTGCCGAGGTGCTCCTGCAGTGCTGCCCGCTCGGTCTGTGCAGGGTCCTGCTGCAGCGTTTGCGTTTCCGGGTCCGGTGCGGGCCAGGGCATGTCGTCGGGGCGCAGTTCCAGCAGCCAGTTTCGCAGCAGGCGGGTGGAGATGCAGTCTGCCTGGTTGTATCGGGCGATCTCATCCAGCAGGGCATCCTCGCCTGTGGCACGCCACTGGCTGTACGTGAGCATGCTGTCCACTGCCGTGGCCACGGTGTCGTCCCGCTTGTCCATGTAAAAGGTTTCCAGGTGCTTGATGGAATAGCCGGGCTCGGAGGTGCGGATGGATTCGCGCACGACCGCGTACAGGTCCACAAACATTTGCGCACGGAGCAGGGCATCCAGCTGGTCCTCGCAGGCGGCATAACGGCAGGACAGGCGTTTCAGGGCCGTGGTCTCGTAGTGGTTGTAGTGGTAGACATGGGCATGCGGGTGGCTGGCCAGGTGCGCTTGAAGGAACTGCATGAATGCCTGCAGGGCCTGTTTTTCCTGCGCGTGGTCGTGGGCCCAGAACACCTCAAACGCCTCCTCGTGCCCATGCATGTAATGGAGCCCGAACAGGTACTCCAGGCCGTCGGGGTGCAAAGGGTCGCCTTCCATGTCGAAAAAAAGATCCCCGGCATCGGGCACTGGCATGCGGGCAAGCCCGGTTCCCTCGGACCCGGGAATCACCTCGAACCGGTTCTTGCCGGAGAGGGCGCGCTCGCGCTGCAGTGCAGCCTGAGAGCGAAGGCGGGCGAGCACCTGCGGGTCCATGCCCGGAACTTCCGAAGGTGCCGGCATGGCTGCCAGCTGCGCCACGGTACGGATGTCGGCCTTGTGCAGCTTGTCGATCTGCGTTCGCCGGATGTTGGCCACCCTGCACAAATGATCATCCGACTCCCAGCGTGCGGCACAATGTTCCTGCCAGGCACAGATGCTGCAGTGCGCACAGGACACCGGGTAGGAGTCCTCGGGCAGGTCGGCCATGTAGTGCTCAAAGTTTTGCCGGGCGTGGGAGCAGTAGGCGAGGAAATCGGAAACCTGGAAGCTCAGTTTCTCCCCTGCACCAGAGACCAGGTGCATGTGTGCCGGGCGAAGGCCCTGCTCGTTGGCCAGCATCTCCGAGTACATGCACAACTGCACGATGTGGCGGGGCCTGGCCGTCTGGGCGAGCTTGGTATCAAGCACCTCGTAACTGTGTTCTCCCAGCGACGAGGCGCTCTCGCACTTCATCAGGAAATCCGCATAGCCACACCAGGGCTCGTCAAGAAAGGCCCCCTGGTAGATGACGTCGGCACCGGCCTGCATGGCCAGGGCCGTGAGTTCTGCACGTGCTTCAAGGGTGCGTTTTGCGGGAATCACATGAACTTCGTTTCCCTGATCCTTGAGTTGCTGCAGGTAGGCCCTTTCATGTTCGATGCCCCGTTGTCGCAGGAGCTGCTGGGCGGCACCGGCTTCTTTTCTGGCCATGGGGTCGGTCAGGTTGCGCACGTCCAGGAAACTGGCATGCGTGCACTCCAGGAAGGTGACCAGGTCGGAGGGCGAGTAGAGAAGTTGACCTGGGGCGAGCCGCTGCATGGTGCGGATTCTAGCGAATGATGCTCAGGACCCCAAGGAATGCGGGCGCTGCACGGAGTGGGCCGCTGTGGCCCATACAGTTGACTGTAGAAGCGAGGGGATCAGGCAGGCATGGGGGCGGCCATGTCCTTGGCACCATAGGCCAATACATGTACATTGCCGAAATCGCGCTGGTGTACGGCATCCATGATGGATTGCGCCTCACACCGGCAGAGTCCGCAACGAGTACCCACCCCCAGGGTTTTGCCGAGTGCCTTGAGATCACCACAGCCACGCTCAGCCGCAGCTTTGATCTCGGCTTCTCTAACCGCATGGCACAGGCAGACATACATGGTAGTGAGATTATAAACAATAATCATTTGTAATTACAACCGGGAACAGTAACGATACTTACTATCATTTATAACAGCAACTTATGCGATATACATAAAAAATCACCTGATATATACTTGGCCTAATCAACGAGCGAGAACACCATGCAACCGCAAAACACCAAAATCATTGACTACCTCAACCAGGTGCTGAAAAACGAGTTGACCGCGATCAACCAGTACTTCCTTCACGCCAGGATGTTCAAGGACTGGGGACTGCACCACCTGGGTGAACACGAGTACTCCGAGTCCGTGGATGAGATGAAGCACGCGGACAGCCTGATTGAGCGGATCCTGTTCCTCGAAGGCCTGCCGAACCTGCAGGAACTGGGGAAGCTGCATATCGGTGAGAATGCGAAGGAAATGCTCACCTGCGACCTGAAGCTCGAAATGGAGGCCGCCCCGGTGCTGCGTGAGGCGATCGCCTATGCCGAAACCATCAGTGATTTCGTGAGCCGTGAGCTGTTCGAGGACATTCTTGAATCCGAGGAAGAGCATATCGATTGGCTGGAGACCCAGCTTGAACTGATCGACAAGGTCGGCCTGGAGAATTACCTCCAGAAGCAAATGCACACGTAAGGCCTGAACGCGCCGTCTTCGCGTCGTTTGATCGTACAGGCAGTCCCGATCGATACGGGTTGCCTGTGTTCTGCCTCGTTATCCATTCCACAGTATTTCCATACTGCCCGGCACTGAAGCGCCGGGCACGTACTGCCCTGGGCCGGGTTATACTTTCCGGCAAATCCCCGGAGACATTGACCCACCACACGGCATGAAGGACGGCAAAGGTGAGAGAGGAGGGCAGGCGGTCGAGCGCCAGAGTGCCTCCCTGACAGACGTGTTCGACGCCATGGACCGGGGTGTCCCGGTGGTGACCGGAAACAAGCGTCTGGCCGCGGTCACTTTGCGGGCATATGAACAGGCCGCACTCGAGCGGGGGCTTGATGCCTGGCCGACCCCGCCGATCTGGCACTGGCCCATCTGGCTGCAGAATGTCTGGGAGGAAGCCGTGGTTTCGGGCGGTGTGCCGGACCCCGCGTTCCTGCTGACGTCCCAGCAGGAGCGTCGTATCTGGGAAGATATCGTCACCGAGAGTCTCGCCGGGCAGCCCCTGCAGCAGGTACCGGGCGTGGTTCGGGACGTGCAGGAAGCCTGGCAACTGGTCCAGTCCTGGAACCTTCCACTGACCCGGGACGGGTTTCGGTACAACCGCGACAGCTTCGCATTCTTCCAGTGGGCCACACGCTTCGATGCCCGCTGCAGGGAGCGGGGCTGGCTGTCAGGCGCATGCCTTGGTGAACGATTGCAGAAGTGCCTGCAGCAGGGAGGTCTGGCTGTCCCGGACGAGCTGGTCCTGATCGGTTTCGATGAACTGGCTCCTCGCCAGCACTTGCTGTTGAGTGTGCTGGTCGAGGCGGGCTGCACGGTCCGCTGGGTCCGGCTTGCGGACAGGGATACCCGTGCCGTGCGCACGGTTTTCCCGGATGCACGCCAGGAGGCGACCGGCATGGCACGCTGGGTGCGCGAACGACTCGAGAAGAATCCGGCGGCCAGCATTGGTGTGATCGTTCCCGAATTTGCAGCACAACGTGAATTCGTGAGCCAGGCCCTCGATGACATGCTGATCCCGCAGGTCGCACATCCCGCGCAGCGGTCCGTCGAGCGCCCCTACAACCTTTCGCTTGGTTTGCCATTGAGTGCGTACCCGATCGTGCGCACCGCCCTGACACTGCTTGGCCTGCTGAACAGGGCCGTAGACTTGGAGGCGGCAAGCCACCTGCTTCGTTCGCCATTCATCTCCGGGTGGCAGGATGAAGCCGGCCCCCGTGCATTGCTGGACGTGCAGATCCGGGAGTCGGGAGAGCTCGAAGTCTCCCTGGGGACCCTGCGCTACCGGGCATCACAGGAAGACCGGCCGTGGGCCTGCCCCTTGCTTGCAGAGCGCCTGGGCCGCTGGGTCAAGGCCATGTCGGACTTTCGCGACACCGCCCGTCCCGGGCAATGGTCAGAGCGGTTTGCCGGGGGGCTGGAAGCCATCGGCTGGGCCAAGGGGCGCCCCCTGTCCAGCGAGGAATACCAGAGCGCACAGGCCTGGCGGGAACTGCTGGTCGGCTTTGCGACCCTGGAACCCGTGACCGGCGCGATGCACCTGTCCACGGCCCTGGCCCAACTGGGTGCCATGGCGCGCGAACGCCTGTTCCAGCCGCAAACCGAGGTGGCTCCGGTGCAGGTGCTGGAACTGTACCAGGCGAGCTGGTTCCAGTTTGACCACCTGTGGATCATGGGCCTGCACGACGGCGTCTGGCCACCGGCGTTGCGTGCGAACGCGTTCATCCCCCTGCCCATGCAGCGCGAAGCCCGACTGCCACATGCCAGCGAAGTACATGAGCTGCAAGCGGCACGCACCGTGACCCGGCGGTTGCTGACCTGCGCCAACGAGGTGGTAGTCAGCTGTGCCCAGCAAAGTGGCGATGAAGTCCTGCGCCCGAGCCCCCTGGTGGCTCACCTGCCGGTGAGCGAATCCGCAGCACTGGTTAAACCGGATCAGCCGCTCTGGCACGACATGGTCCATGAGAGTGCCGAGCTTGCCTGGCTGGAGAATGATCCGGCCCCTGCGCTTGGTGATGAGCAGGTGAGGGGAGGAAGCGCCGTTTTCAAGCTCCAGGCGGCTTGCCCCTTCCGTGCATTCGCGGAACTTCGCCTCGGTGCGCGGGCCATTCACCAGGCGGGAATCGGTCCGGATGCCATGGTGCGCGGGTCGTTGATGCACCGCGTCCTGGAAAAGGTCTGGGGGGCGCTGGATACCAGCAAGCGGCTTGCGGCCGCGGACACCGAACAGCTGCAAACCCTGGTCGGTGAGCAGGTGACCGAGGCACTCGCCGAGGTATCCCGCCGCTATCCGCGTACCTTCACGAAGCGATTTCAAAAGATGGAGGAGCAACGCCTGCGCGCCCAGGTGCTGGAATGGCTGGAACGGGAAAAGCACCGCGAGCCTTTCCAGGTGATCGAACGCGAGGCGAGCCATGAGATCACGGTTGGCAGGCTCGGGGTTCGCCTGCGCATCGACCGTATCGATGAACTCGAGGATGGCCGGCGGGTGGTGATCGACTACAAGACCGGCCATGTTTCGGCCAGCCAGTGGTTCGGGGAGCGGCCCGATGAGCCACAGCTGCCGCTCTACAGCCTGGCCGTCAGCGGCGATGTGGCAGGCCTGCTGTTCGCGCAGGTCCGCACCGGCGCGATGGCCTTCAAGGGCGTGGTCGAGGATGAGAACATGATTGAAGGCGTGCGGGCCTGGAACCGGATGCGCCAGACCCGTGATTCGGGGTCCTGGTTTGAGGTGCTGTACCGCTGGCGGGTCGCCATGGAGGCACTGGGAGAGGCCTTTTGCGAAGGTGAGGCCACCGTGAACCCGAAACAGTACCCGCACACCTGCCGGTACTGCGAGCTGGGACCCCTGTGCCGTATCGATGAATCCATGGCCGGGCAGGGGAGGTCCAGGGTTGGCTAGCCGGGTCGCATCGGCGCTGGGCCGCATTGCCGATCACAGGGCGCGTGCCCGTGCCCTGGATCCCTGCCAGTCATTTATCGTGCAGGCCCCGGCAGGTTCGGGGAAAACGGAATTGCTCATGCAGCGCTTCCTGGTGCTGCTTGCCGGAGTGGAGACCCCGGAGGAAATCGTTGCCATCACCTTCACGCGCAAGGCGGCTGCCGAGATGCGCCAGCGCATCCTGCTGGCCCTGGACTCGGCGCGCACCGGCGAGGCACCCGAGGGTGAGCATGAGCATCACATCTGGACCCTGGCACGCAAGGCACTCGAGCGTGATGCCCAATGCGGCTGGCAATTGCTGGATCATCCGGCGCGCCTTCGGATACAGACCATCGATTCGCTTTGTGCGGCACTGGCCCGCCAGATGCCCGTGCTGTCGCAGTTCGGTGCGGTGCCGGAGATCGCTGAGGATGCACAGCCCCTGTATCTTGAAGCCGCCAGAAATACCCTGTTCGACCTGGAAACCGATGCGGCATGGTCGGATTCCATTGCTGACCTGATGCAGCACCTGGACAACCGGCTGGACCTGCTGCAGGGCCTGGTCTGCACCATGCTTGGCGGTCGGGACCGCTGGCTGCGCCATATCGCAAGGTCGGATGATCCGAAGCTGCAGCGCGACCGGCTTGAGGCTGCCATGGCCGGGCGCATTACCATGGTGCTGGCTGAACTGGTCCGGCTCTTTCCTGCAGCCCGCGGCAAGGAACTGGCCCGCCTGGCACGCTTTGCCGCCTCGCACCTGCCCGCGAAGACGAAGTCTGCCATCGCCGGCTGCAGTACCCTGCGATCCCTTCCGGGGTCGCGATTAAAGGACCGAAGCTCGTGGGAGGGGATCGCGGAACTGCTGCTGACCCAGGCGGGAGAGTGGCGAAAATCGCTGACCAAACGCCAGGGATTTCCAGCCCGGAGCAGTGGCAGGGGCGCCGAAGAGAAGCAGGAGTTTGAGGATGCCAAGCTGCAGATGGAGTCCCTGCTGCACTCCCTGGGCGAGCACGATGGCTTGCGGGAGAAATTGCGTGTGCTGCAGGCCCTGCCTTCGCACCGGTACGAAGAGCGCGACTGGCAAGTCCTGCAGGCGCTGGTTCAGGTGCTGCGGGTCGCCAGCGCGCACTTGGAGGTCGCGTTCAGCAAACGTGGACAAGTGGATTTCACTGCGCTGGTGCTGGCTGCGCTCCGGGCGCTCGGGGAGCCGGAAGCCCCGACGGACCTGGCCCTGGCCCTGGATTACCGGATCCAGCACCTGCTGGTGGACGAGTTCCAGGACACTTCGTACAGCCAGTACGAGTTGCTGGTACGGCTCACGGCCGGCTGGCAGTCCAATGACGGGCGCACCCTGTTTGTCGTCGGCGACCCCATGCAGTCGATTTACCGGTTCCGGGAGGCCGAGGTCGGGCTTTTCCTGGCAGCCGCCCGCCATGGGATCGGTCAGGTGATCCTGCAGCCCCTTCGCCTGACCGTCAATTTCCGCTCGCAGCAGGGCATCGTGGACTGGATCAACCAGCACTTCCCCAAGATTCTGCCCGCTCGTGACAATATCGACGAAGGGGCGGTGTCCTATGCAAAATCATCCCCCTTCCACCCGCCAATCGATGATCCGGCCGTTGCCCTGCACCTGCTGGATGCGCGGGATGAAGTGGCAGAGGCCGGTCAGGTGCTGTCCCTCGTCAGACAGGCCCGGGCAGAGTTCCCGCAGGGCAGCGTGGCCATCCTGGTGCGGGCCCGCACACACCTGACGGAAATCGCCGTGCAGCTCAAGCAGGCCGGGCTTCGATTCCAGGCCGTGGAGATTGAGCAGCTGAACCGTCGCACGGTCATCCAGGACCTGCTGGCACTGGCACGGGCGCTGAGCCATCCGGGTGACCGGATTGCCTGGCTGGCCGTGCTTCGCGCCCCGTATTGCGGATTGACCCTTGCAGACCTGCATGCACTGGTTCGTGACAGCAGCGACAGGACGGTGGTCGACCTGCTTGGTGATGCCCGGTGCCGGGCTTGCCTGAGTGAGGACGGGCAGGTGCGTATCGAGCGGGTGTGGCCGGTGCTTGAAACGGCACTGGGCCAGCAGGCCCGGCGCTCGCTCAGGAGCAGTGTCGAAGGAGCATGGATCGCTCTGGGCGGGCCGGCGTGTATGCCGGACAGGACAGGACTGGAAGATGCCGAGAGTTTTTTCCGGTTGCTCGAGACCCTGGGAAAAGAAGGCGAATCCCTGGAAATTGCGAGCCTCGAGCAGCAGGTGGAGAGGCTGTTTGCCACACCCGACGTGCTGGCGGATGCCACCCTGCAGCTGATGACCATCCACAAGGCGAAGGGACTGGAATTCGATACGGTGATCCTGCCGGGACTTTCGCGCAGACCGTCCCAGGAGGACAGCCAGCTGCTGCACTGGCTGGAGTACGGGGATGAGTCCAAACAGAGGCTCGTGCTGGCCCCGATCAGTGCACAGGGAGAGGAGAGTGTTGCCGCTTCGTACCTGAAGCGCCTGGAAAAGATCAAGCGCCGCCTGGAGGACGGGCGCCTGTTGTACGTGGCCGCGACCCGCGCGAGGCAGCGGTTGCATCTTCTCGGACACATCGAGACCGGGGATGCAGAGGATGGCCTGGCCGAACCGCACCCGGATTCCCTTCTGGCCCACCTGTATCCCGATGCCATAGACTGCGAGGCGGTGCTCGCCGGGCCTTGCAGTGCATTTCCTGCTGCCGGGACGAGCGCCTTTTCCGGATCTCCCCGGGGCTTTGCAGGACCGGGCCAGGCGCGCCCGCGCCTGGCAGCACGATGGCAGTTGCCGGAACCCCCGGCATCCATCCGGGCCATCGCCACTTCGACAGTGGCTGCGGACCAGGAGGATGTGATCACGTTTGACTGGGCCGGGGAGACGGCGCGGTACGTGGGCACGGTCGTGCATCGGCTGCTCCAGCACGTTGGAGCCATCGGCCTGGAGCGGCTTGAACAACCCGGTGATGTGCGCGAGCTGGAGCGCATCGGCTACAGCCTCCTCAAACAGATGGCTGTGCCCGGGGACAGGATCGAGGTGGCCTATTCCAACGTGTGTAAGGCACTGCAGGCCACGCTGGCAGACGAGCGTGGCAGGTGGATCCTGAGCGGGTCGCACAGTGACCCGGAATGCGAGCTGGCATTGAGCGCCCGGGTTGACAAGCGGGTCGAGCACATTGTGATTGACAGGACCTTCGTGGACGAAGAAGGTATACGCTGGATCATTGACTACAAGGCCAGCACGCACAAGGGCGGCAGCCTGGACGAATTCCTCGACCGGGAACAGGAGCGCTATCGCGAACAGCTTGAGCGGTACGCCAACGTCATGACCAGGATGGGGGAACAGCCGATCTGTCTGGGACTGTACTTTCCCTTGCTGAACGGCTGGCGACAATGGACCTTTGCTTCAGGCTGAGGCAGGCAGAAGGCGATACTCGGATATGCGAACGATTGACGACATGAATATCGATCACTGGAGAACCCCGCAGGGGGTTTCGGTCCCGGGTGATGAACTCAGCTTTCTGCTCATACCCGATCCCATCGAGGCGGCCATCTGTTTTGAGCTGGCAAGACAGGTACATGCCCACCAGGACCGCAGGCGAGGGCAAGCCGAAGAAATCACCTTGGCGCTGATGATCAGTCTGGGGGGACTGCTGCCCGGCATTTTACTTTGCGACCATCTGGTTGAGGGACGCCCTGAAGGCACGGCGAAGATCCGGTTCGGCACCCTCGGCATCGAGGGCTATGAGGGTCCGGGACAGCAGCGAGGCCAAACGCAGATAGAGCAGGGGATTTCCGTGCCGGTCGAAGGGCATACGGTGCTGATCATTGATGACCTCGGGGACAGTGGAGACACGATGAAGCTGGCCTCCGAACATGTACTGGAAAAGGGTGCCGGCAAGGTCCTGACGCTGACCCTGTACATGAAGCCCGAGGCGGCACAGCATTTTGTTCCTGATTTTTTCTTTGGAGAGGTGGAGCAGGATACCTGGATCATTACCCCCAGGGAGCGAATCGAGACTCTGATGAAGCGGGTCCCGGTCTGGAAGCAAAGAGGTGCGACGGAGAAGGAGTGCCGCCGCAGGCTGTGTGACCTGATCGGCTACAGTACGTCGGAAGTCAATTACTACCTGCCCATGGTCTACGACTCGGGCTGAGCAGGCTCAAGCAGGGCTTATGCGAGTGCCTTGGGCAGGGCAGCCCATGCATCCTCCATGGGAACCACCGGCAGACCTGCCTTGATCCATCCCTGGCCGCGATCTGAACCCAGCATGCCCTCCGAGACATCGATGAAGCCGTCATAGCTTGCCAGTCGCAGGGCGCGCATGACAGATCCGGACCGGATACCCGTCGCACAGATCAGGGCCACGGGTCGATTTTCGGCCAAGTTCCGGGCAGTAAACAGGCGTTCAACGAAGCGCCAGTGATGGATGCTGACCGGCCAGGCGCCTTGTGCAACGCCCGTCTCACGCCATTCCCCGAGCGAACGGATATCGAGCAGCCGGATGCGGTCCTCCAGCAGTTCTGCATGGGCCTTCTGTACGGTCCAGATAGTGCTGCTTTCTTCCGTGGCTGCGGTTGCCGCCGGCAGGACCGGCAGGGCGCTCAGCAGTGCAAGAAACTGTCTGCGCCTGAAGTTCATTCAACGGCCTCCTTAGGCCTTTTTGTCCTGTCATGATCCAAGCGCGTTCCGGCCTGGAATGTGAAGCTCCCATAACGTGCCCTGATCGAAAGGTTAGCATGCCCAGGCGGTTCCGTGAATCGACATTGATCCGTTGGTGGCAGACAGGATGCCGTTCGAAGTGTGCGAGAGGTTATTGCCAAATCTGCGGCCCATCTTGGGCAAATATGAATGCATGCGTGCAGACGGTACAATGCGTGCTCAGGTACACAATTTTTTGTTCAGAAGGAGTGAGCATGGTATCCCACGGAAATTCCCCCACAGCAGTCATTCGTTATCACCTTGTCATTATGGCGATGCTGATTTTTGGGTCTGTTGCCCATGCAGGGAGCGGACCCTACCTCGGTATAGGCGGCGGGTTTAGCCTCATGGATGATGCCAACGTCAGTGCTCCGTACCCGGATGGGACGTATCCTCCGCTTGATGCAACAACCAGCATCGATACAGGATATGCCTTGCGAGGGACCGCGGGCTATGCATTTGCCAGTGGTCTGCGAGCAGAAGTCGACATCAGCTATCAGGAAAACGATACCACTCGAATGAATGTCAAAAGTCCCGGAGCCCTGGGGCTGGTGGCCTATGGCAGTAGCCGTGGTCTCCCTCCGTCAGAGCTTGAGCTGGAGTATGCTGCACTTTCGCCGCAGCAACAGAGTACCTACGAAGAAGCGGCCAAGGGGACCAGTCGCATCAGGGGCGACATCACGATGCTGACCGTCTGGGCCAATGCCTTTTACGACTTCGATCTGCAGTCTGCGTGGAAGCCCTATATTGGCGGGGGACTGGGGTTCGCCCGGGTGGCTATTGATGCCAAGTCCAGAGCTACCGGCAATTCACTTGCCGATGATGATGACACGGTGTTTGCGTATCAGTTCGGCGCAGGCCTGGGGTATGCGTTATCCCGATCCCAGGAGCGCGCACTCACCGCTACTCTGGACTGGCGTTATTTCGGTGGCGATGATCCGGCGTTGAAGGGTGATGTAACGGGTACAAAGTTCCATACTGAGATTGATGGGCACTATGCGGGTGCAGGCATCCGGTACAGCTTCTAGCCCGCAAAACCCCCGGTTTCGCTAACGCACTAATGCCGCCTGGATGCCATTCCAGAACTCCAGTCTTGCCGCCAGTGCCTTTTCTGCCAAGTCCACCGCAGCGGCACGCTTTTGCATCGACCCCGCACACAGCTCATTGAGCAACTGGATGGCAAGCGGGCCATGCTTTTCGGTATCCAGCAGGGTGTGGCGCTCAAGGTAGGCGTGCAGGCTGGGGGATGACTCAGGGCCGATGTCCAGGCCGCTTTGTATGGACCGGAACAGCCGGGGAACCAGGTCCTCCCTCCCGTAGGCCAGCATGGCCGTCAACAGGTGCACCTCGCCGCACTCGATAACGTCAAACGTGAACCGCATGAAGTGCCTGGCGGGTGCGGGAATGTCTGGAAGCTCAAGTGCGGACTCGATCCCGTCGGAACCGGCCGCAGACACGAATGTCTGGATCGGCTGCACATCGGCCCCGACCTCGGCCATGGCCAGCAAGTAGCCCTCGAAATGACTGGCATGGGTCGTTTCGGCATCCAGTGTCAAAGCACCGTCCGATTCCTCATCCAGCACCAACTGGTTCACGAAATTTGCAAGGCGAGGATTCTTCGGTGGCATCCACGGTGAAGTCGCGGGGGCAATGGCGTTTTGCAGGGACTTAACCAGGGACATGAAATCCCATACCGCATAGACGTGATGCTCCATGAAGATCCTCAGGTTCTCACGGATCGTGATGTTGCGATAGAGGTCGTGGCTCAGCAGCTTGTGTCGCAGCGTGGCGTACTGCGGTGACACCTGCTCCGATTTGGCGACATCTTCAGTCATCGGCAACGGCCAAGTGGCGACGAATGTCTTCGCGCACCGTGCCAGGATGGCCAGCGATGCATTCTGGAATGGTCTCGTCCGAGAGCTTCATGAAACGATATGGATTCTTGCATGAAATGAATATCTATATGATATATCTAATAATTATCCGGCTATCAAGATTTCATTGCAGAAAAAATGAAACGAATTTTCACTCAAGTGGAACGAGAAGGTCATTCAAAACGGACCTGCCGTGACGATAAAAGTCCTGATCAGCCGGACGTCCATCTTGATGGAAGCCAGAAGAATCGCGCCACTTAAGCCGGCATTTCTGATTGAAATGCGCCAAATAATAGTATTATTATGGCGCAATATGGATGATCGCGCCAAAAACTGATGCCAAAAATAATTCTCCAAGCTGAATTTGATTCCATACTGCAAGTCATCGCAGAGCTTTCTGATGGAGGCTCGCTAGAAGAGATCAGGTCCGCGCTCAAAGTGTCTCTGCCGCGCCGCACGCTGCAACGCCGGTTGCATCATCTCGTTCAGCAGAGCAGGGTGGTCCTGGAAGGCCGTGGACGGGCAAGTCGCTATCGATTGCCCCTTGCACAAGCCAACATTTATCTGGCTCCAGGTCTGTCTGCAGCTCAGACACAGCAACCTCGTACAAGCAATAGCCTGGTGGTATCTCCTGGGGGAGAGGCGATCCGACAGGCGGTTCGTGCACCGGTCCAATCTCGACAGCCGACAGGCTATAACCGGGCATTCCTCGATGAGTACCGACCGAATGTTGTTTTCTACCTTTCTCCGGAAACAAGGCAGCACCTGCGCGAGCTTGGCCGCCTTCCACATGATCGCGGCCTAGGAGGGACCTACACAGGGAATATTTTCAAACGCTTGCTGATCGACCTGTCCTGGAACTCCAGCCGCCTGGAAGGCAACACCTATTCATTGCTGGAAACCGCACGACTGATTGAATTGGGGGAGGCTACGGAAGGCAAGGATGCCCGTGAAGCTCAAATGATCCTCAACCACAAGGCAGCCATTGAGCTACTGGTGCAGCAGCCTGGAGGAGTTGGCTTTAACAGGTACACGATACTTGGACTGCATGCCTTGCTGTCAGACAACCTGTTATCCGATCCGCAGGCCTGTGGACGATTACGCAGCATTGCCGTTGCGATCGGTGGAACGGTGTACCATCCTCTGGAAGTGCCCCAGCTGATCGATGAGTGCTTCCAGCAGGTACTGGATACCGCAGCGGCAATATCCGACCCGTTCGAGCAGGCCTTTTTTGTCATGGTGCACCTGCCTTACCTGCAGCCATTTGAGGATGTCAACAAACGTGTTTCGCGGCTGTCTGCGAATCTGCCGCTGGTTCGTCACAACCTGTGCCCGCTGTCGTTTGTGGATGTGTCGCAGCGTGCCTACATCGACGGCACATTGGGCGTATACGAATTGAATCGGACGGAGCTGCTTCGCGATGTGTTCGTCTGGGCCTACGAGCGGTCCTGCGCACGCTATTCGGCGGTGAGCCGGTCCTTGGGCGAGCCCGATGCATTCCGGCTTCGCTACCGGGTGCTGGTGTCGAAAACCGTGTTTGAAATCGTCAGCGCCTGCATGGACAAAAAGGCGGCTGCCATCTTGATCCGACAGCAGGCCACACAGGATGTCCCTACCGGAGATCAGACACGATTTGTTGAGGTGGTTGAAACAGAGGTGATGAGCCTCCATGAGGGCAATATCGCCCGCTACCAACTCGGTCCTTCAGAATTTGAAAAATGGCATGCAGTATGGAACAGGTCGAGCCAGGCGGACGAGATTCGGACGGATTAGCATGCAGTCATCGGATCTCTGCAGGAAGATTGGATCGTTTCAACTGGTCGTTATAGCTTGGTGTTTGGCAGCTGCGCCGATACCTGGATCTGCCACCTGCAATTGTCATCGTGTTAAGCACCGTATAAGGCAACCACGGGTGGGCTTACAAGCCGTGGCACAGGAGTTTTGCTAGGTCGAAGTATCTTGGTGATAGCAATCGCCATTCGCGGTGGATCGTAGGAAATTACTGTTCGACGATTGAGTAACTCGTACTGCGGCCCCCTCCAGAATCCTTCTTGAGGGCTCCACGCTCAATCAGATCCTTGATGTCACGAGATGCCGTGTCTTGTGAACATTTCGCGATTCTGGCCCATTTTGAGCTGGTCAGTTTGCCTTCAAAGCCATCGAGTAGCTTGTTCATCACTTTGATTTGCCGATGATTGAGGGGCTCTTTTGCAAACCGATTCCAGAACCATGCCTTAACCATGACTGCATCGAGGGTTTTTGCACTTCCTTCAATCGCCCGCTGTAGGCATCCAAGGAACCACTCCTGCCAGCGCGTAACATCCATGTCGCCCTTCTGTGTCCATTCGAGAATGTGGTAGTAATCCTTGCGCTCAGTTTTGATTTGTGAAGACATGCTGTAAAAGCGTTGTCGGGTCTTCTCTGAGCGTGCAAGAGCCATATCCGCGATTGCGCGGGCAATGCGGCCATTTCCATCGTCGAACGGATGGATTGTTACAAACCACAGGTGCGCCAAGGCAGCAACAAGTAGCGGGTGCTTGTCTTCAGGGTCGGCGAACCACGCCAGGAATCGTGCCATCTCATCAACAATGCGCTCCGCTGGTGGAGCTTCGTAGTGGATTTTTTCGCGACCTATTGGCCCTGATATCACTTGCATCGGTCCGTTATGGTCATCACGCCAGGCACCTGCAACGATTCTGGCCATGCCACTGCGACCGGTGGGAAAGAGGGCTGCATGCCAACTGTGAAGGCGCTCCTCTGTTAGTGGCTCATCAAATTTCTCGGTTGCATCAAGCATCATCTCAACGACGCCTTCAACGTCCCTGTCAGCCGGCACGAGCCCGGCAATGTCCATTCCAAGCCGACGAGCGATAGAGGATCGAACCTGGTCCGGATCGAGATGTTCGCCTTCGATCTCGCTCGACTTGACGACATCTTCTGTCAGGGTTCGCAGATGAGCCTCATTCCGAAGATCAAAACCCAAGGCTTCCATCTTGCCCTGCAAGCGACCTTGTTCATGGGATACTGTGGCAAGCAGCTTTGAAAGCTGCGCCTCATCCCATCTAAAATTTGGCCATTGATCTTTTTCCCAGAGGTAGGGCATTCATAATCTCCGTAAGTTATAAGGAGATTATGAGGGATATTCTCCGCAAAGACAAATAATATCCGCATATCTTGCAGGAAATAGAAAGGCTAATCTCCGCAAAGCTGGTCATCCCTCTTTGGTCCTGCACTTCAGTGACGAGGCAGTTACGGCCATGCAGTACCGAGGGGTACCAGTCGTTATCCTGCCGGATATTAGAGATGGCTTACTCTGTCTATGATCGAGTCCAGACGTTCTTCCATGTATTCAAAAGAAAGCTGCTCGTAAACGTCATCCTCATCGTAGGTGACTAACCCCAGAACCGTTTCCTTGAGATCCTGTGCTTCCTTGACAGGATCCTCGACCTTGGACAGTTCGTTGGTCCATAGCATGTCCAGCAACGTCTCGACTGCAGTGAGCCTGGCTCTAAGGACGATGGAGTGAGGTTCAATCTGTTCATCAGCAATCTCTTGGATAAGTTCTCCCATCGCTTTGATCATGGACATGTGCAATACCTCTCTTCATGTTTTCGTGCGATTATACAGTTGGCAGATAGACTATTTACGGATCACGTAAAACCTACTAATGCTCAATGGCGCATCTGCTTTCGGTGGGAAGATGACGGGCCGTATGACGTCGAAATTGTGGATTATCATTGAGAGAATCTGGACATGAATGCAATAAACAGAATGAGACCTGTGCATCCGGGCGAGATCCTGCGAGAGGAACTGGATGAGCGGGGGCTCCCGGCCAATGCACTTTCCAAGGCGCTCGGAGTGCCCGTGAACCGGGTGACAATGATCCTCAACGGGCAACGAGGCGTGACAGCCGACACCGCCTTGCGACTGGCACGTTACTTCGGTACCACGCCCCAGGTCTGGCTGAACTTGCAAAAGACCTGGGAACTGCGCTGTGCTGAGATTGAAACGAGCCATGCAATCAACAAACGCGTAAAGCCCAGACAGACCGCAGCCTAGTACAGCACAGGATAGCTAATGCCCGTTCCCGGTTTTGAGTCACTTAGGCTTCCAGTACTGAGTGCGCTGGCTGATGGTGAAGAAGTTTCGGTTTCTGAAGCTTGAAGATATATCGCAAATATCGAAGGAATAAGTTCCGACAAAATTCAGGAGTTGCTTCCTAGTGCCTGATCCAGTCTCATATGTACTGAACCAGTACACTAACTTCCCATTGTTAAAAGGCGAAGCATTTCTCTGTGACTTAGAGGAATAGGCAATACCGTGGAAGCATCCATTCCTGATTTTGACATCATGCTGCCCGCCGTTCTGTTTTACATATGTCGGCTTGAAAATCAGCGATGGGCCCGGGTCAGGTCACGGGGCATGAGAGGCGAAAGTGTGTTAGCTGGTGCGTTCGTAGACTGGACCTACTTCCTATCCTTATTCTTCTCATGGGCATTTTTGATCGCTTTTGGAATTGAATTCGGGATCGCATCGGCTGTTGCCTTGCTTGCCATGGTCGTGGTCCTGGGTTTCGTCTATTCTGGAATCTCAACAATGTTGATGCGGGGAGAAAGTATGGTTGTCTGGATGCTAGGAACCGTTGGGGTTTGGCCCACGGGCATTTGGCTGTCCACGAAATTGTCTTGGTTCTGACAGGCAGAAGGACTCATGCGAGTAGCCTCTGTTTCGGCACTATTTTATATAACTTCCTAAAGGAGCAGCCTGGATGGGTCTCCACAAGAACATCAATTGAACCCGTAAGGTCAAGCGATTTTAGCGAACCGCATCCTGGAGAAGGGTAGGCAAATCAGGAAAGAGTAGGGTATATACTGAATTTCAGCCGACAGGCACTGACGTCAAAGTCGATACTAGTCAGATGGAGTTTAGGGAGTAAAACAATTGGGCACCCCTTTTTGGCAGTGCATTGTGATTGTCTCTCTCAGTTAAGCCTGGCTAGATCTTCGAGGCACCGTACATGACCCATCTTATGTAGGCCGTTCTCAATGAGGTTGGCAATTATGACTCCAGCTTCCCGATTGTCTCCAGTAACCTCAATATAGTGAATAAGTAAGAGATCATAGAGCCCTTGATGCTCTCCAAAAAGTGTAGGCGAGTTGAATTCTTGCCCATGAAGATTAGGTGAACCGCGGGTCACTCGTTTCATCCCGCGAATCGACAGGGTAATGGCTAACCGGCTCAGAATGTTTGGGGTTAGTCCAGTTTTAGACTTGAGATATTTTAGTCGTGCAGAAGATTGTTCCGAAACCCGAATTCGATGAGGGATCATGCGGCAGTACTCTCTTTTTCAGGTTGCCAGAAGTACCCTTCCCGAAGCTGTGCCGCACGTGTTTCATCGTCATACAATATCTCGTAGCAGTGACTTATACTGGGAGCAAGTTCCTGATGGAATGACTCGTTAACCTCAGTGTCGGTCGAGAGCAGGATCACTTGGTGGCTGACACGTGGAAAATAATCTTGTACTAGGTTGGCTCGGTGATAAGAGTCGAGTCGACCTAGAGGTGTATCGATAACGACTGGCAGTCTTCGGCCAGACGTGCGAGCAAGGGCTTCGAGCATCGCAATGGCGTATATCTGCCGCTCGCCAGCTGAAAGCTTTGATTTTTGAATCTTCACGCCATTTTGGTCGAGTAGTTTTACTGTGAACCGTTTAGGATCGATAGATGCCGTAGCAACTATGTCATCCTTACGTGCAAGACGACGAAAAGCCATAGCAAATTCGCTTTCTAGTTGCTGGAGCCTTCTTTCTGTACTGATCTGACCAAATTCCAGCAAAAGAGATCGGGCACGGTTTGCGTACTCAAGAGGCTGCTTAAGGTCTTGCTGTTCAGAAAGTTTTTGATGCCAGTCTCGCAGTGCACGTGCTAGGGAAATTGCATCGTTATATCGACCCCTGATTTCTCGCTCTTGTGTGGCAATTTCTGCAGCTACACGACCAATCGCCTCGTTCAGCGAGGCAAGCTCTGCAAAATCAGAGGTAAGTCTCGCTTCGTCAGGTGCCTGTTCCATTTGGAGTGTAACTCGGTCGAGCGTTTCTTTTGTCTCCTCGATGTGGTCCACGAGTCTGCTCACATGTGCAGCGGACTCTGGTACTAAGCGCTGAATTAAGTGATCCATTTCAGAGATGGTCTGATAGTTCAGGCTGAAGATGTTTTTCGTCTTATCTATTGGTTTAAGGTTCTCAACGAGCACTTGATCAATAACGTTCGCTGCTACTTCATCAAGCGCATTTTTGAGCTTTGCTGAGAATTCTTCGAGTATTTGATTGGCCAGCATATCGCTTCGCGATGCTAGCTCGCTATGAGCTAAGCACAAGGCTTCACTTAGTGCTCGTGACGCAAGAGAGAGGGGGTAGACCCCAGCAAACACTTCGCGTAACTCTCTTTCTTTTTGTCTAAGGCTCTCTTCCAGTTCTTTGCGATGTCTTTGCTGCGCCTCTCGGGAGATTCCCCACTCACCACCGTGCTCCGTTAACCTCGTCTCGACACGGTCCCTGTCCGCCTTAAGTGCAGCGTATCGGTCTTGGGTAGCTACCAGTGCCTCACGTTCACGGGCGAGTAGCTTGAGGAGTTCTTTATATTCTGCATGTAATGAGTCGAGTTCATCTGAGGATTTTGCATCATTTCCCTCTCTTTCCTTCCGTAATAGATAAACTCGCAGGTCCTCTCGCAAGCGCTTGACAATGTCCAATCCAAGTAAGCGAAAAATAGCCTGCCTAAGCGCATCACCAGTGTCATCTTCAGCAAGCCTGGCAATCTTTTCGCCATCGAAGAAAAATAGTTCCGAAACACCTATGGGTACCAGCTCATTGAGAAATCCCTGACATGCTTTCTCGGAGACCGCATCCTGAAGTTCGCCATCCTTTCGTAGTGCAAGTTTTTCGTGAATCGTCTTTCCATCGTCATACCAGCTGCGGCAAACACTATATTGCGATTGTCTCCCCAATTTGCCATAGCAAAAGTCAAGCTCAATATAGGTGCTATTTTTTTGAACCACCATCTTTGGCATAGTGTGAATACAGGATCGGATGAATTTCTGGTACTTTGCTGCAGAGATGTTTGACCCAAGTGCAAGGCGACCATAAAGAACAAGCTTGAGCGCAAGTAAAAGTGTGGTCTTCCCAGCTCCATTGAGTCCTCCGAAGAGAATAATCGGACGGTCATCATTGGGTGCGAGCTTGATTTCATGTACCCCCTGGTAAGCTCGGAAATCGCTGAGCGTAAGCTGATTGAGGATCATGGGTCTGTCTTGTCAGCGAACTCATCTAGTTCGGATTGAAGCTGCTTAATTTCCTCCTGATAGCCACCATCTCTAACACTTTGTCCTCTTGCTAGCAATTCTGCGAGGGGTAACCAGTCCTCACTGAGGATGCCATGAATTCGGTCCGTGATGCGCCGCCGCATGGCGAGTCCATCGACCGAGATCTCAAGATCCAAAAGTTTGCGTACAAGTGTGGCAGGCACATGATGTTTTTTCTCAAGCGCTTTCAGAGTTTCTATATCTAATTCTCCAAATGTACCTGAGTCATCTTCGGCCCAATCTAGGTCTCTGTTAAAGACACGGTGATAGATGGCTGGTAGTTCGTCTAGCCAGTCGGGTTCATTGGGGTCATTTAGCCATTCCTTCCGGATCTCATGAAGCTCTTCCTCGGAAATCAATTCAATTTCATGCCCCTTTGCTTGGAGATCTCGCTGAATCTCCAGCAGATTCTCAAGCCACTCCCTGCGGCAATGCATCCAGTATGGACCAGGGATGTGTTTTTGGACGCGATTGCCTTCGTCATCCTGAAGATCCCCTCGGGCGATGAGGGTCTAGATGGTTTTTTCTACGATGAAGAAGCCTGCACGGCTTACCTGTATCAGGCAAAGTGGCCTAGTGAGCTTGAGACGAAAGCTAGCAAGGGCGATGCGTTAGAAGTTGCTAAGGCACTTAATGTACTACTTTCCAAATCTACAGCGATAGATCAGGTTCCAAAGAGCCATGATGCTTGGCGTAAGGTCTTAAGTGATATCAGGGAAGTAGTCCAACAAAAAGGCAAGATTGTGCTGCGCTCAGTCACTGGGGGTACGTGGAGCAAGAGCTACGATAAGGATGTGTACGCCCAAGTCAATTCGACAGTCAGGGATATAACAAAAGTTGAGTTTTACGGGGCAGCTGAATTATCCAATGAAATTCGTATAAGAGAAGCTGATCTTTCAAACGTGAACTGTGAATTAGAGCTTTACACTGATACTCAGGATCCATGCCTTGAGTTCCCAAGCTCTGGAATGAGAGGGATAGGCCATAGTTACGTAACCCTTTTATCAGGGTTCTCTTTAGCCAAGCTTGCCATGAGGCATAAAGAAAAACTTTTTGCCCGTAATGTTCGTTTCTTTTTAGGCAATAAGGGCAAGAAAGCAAATGAACAAATGCGAGAAACTTTAAGTAATGAAGATGGTAGGCGAACCTTTTGGTACGGACACAATGGAATTACAGTTCTATGTGACAAAAGCAGTTTACAAGGACCAGATCCACATCGGCCTGAATCAATCAGGCTCACGAACCCGCAGATTGTGAATGGGTGTCAGACTACAACTACGATAATGGAATGTTTTGGTAGTATCGAAAATCGTAAGAACAAGAGAGATTTCCCAGTATTAGGTCGAGTGATTCAGTTATCAGGTACAGAGGAAGAGCGCAGTGATGCAGCAGAACTGATTGCTGACAGGACTAACACTCAATCTGCTGTTAATGATGCAGATCTACGGGCTAATGACACAGTCCAGGTTAGGCTTCAAGATCGATTAAAAAAATACAAAGATAGTTGGTTTTATGAGCGTAAGCGGGGAGCTTGGAGGGGTCTACCACCTGTACAAAGGGCTATGTTCAGACAAACTGGAAAAGCAGATAGACTTATCAAGCGCGATGATTATCAACAGGCTTGGCGCTCATATACGGGGTCTCCATCTGCTGCACTCACAAAGAAAGGGGAGGTGTGGGTAGCAAATTCTGAAATTTATAAAAGAGTCTTTAGTGATTCTCGACGAGAATGTGATGTTGTGCTCGTTTGCACCCTATCTGATTGGTTCACGCAGGTATTCGCAGTTAAGGGGAATAGTTCACTGTGTGTCGATATTTATTTTGGTCTTAGCAACCATCTCAGTGAGATACAGAGAGCTAAGTCCTTGGTGGTAGCACATTCGTTAGGGATGATAGGACACCTGGTCCGGCGCTCCTATGAAGAATGTGTTAGATACCCGAAGGAGAAAGCTGAGGCAGTTGTGGCAGACTTAGAACGAGGTCGATTCGTAAGGAAAAATTGGTCTACTAGTGATGGCTATGAGAGCTGGGGAGTATGGAAAGACTTGATAAAATTAGTTATGCACACATGGGCACTATATATTAACCAAGTTAAGAGTGATGGAGACAGCACGTTGTACGCCTTACTTAAAACACCGACAGCCTTTGACTCTTTATGCAGGACTGTAGACGACCTATTGCCACACCCCCCTAAAAGGATGGTGGAGCCGTCAACTAGACAACCTTCATAATGAGTCAGACCACGCTGCTCTGGCAAATTGTGATGTATTCGGGTCGGGGTCAAAGGGTAAATCGACTCCACACAGGTAGAGGTTACATGAGCTTTCTCCCCCGAATTTTTTCCCTCGTAGTCCACGTCCTACCATCTGCTTGTATAACACTAGACTTTGAGTAGGTCGGAACATATAGATGTCCGTAACTCTTGGTGCATCAAATCCAGTAGTCAAAATTTCACAATTTGAGAGTACATGAAGATCACCTCTCTTTAATGCTGAAACAAGATTAGCTCTATCTGCACTAGAAGAATCGCCTGTGACATAGTCTGCGCTAATACCGAACTCTCGTAGGTACATTGCGGCAAGTTTTGCCTGTGCAACTGATTTGGCGAACAGCAGACCTATTCTTCCTGGTTCTTTTGCAATTTTTGCAATTTCGTGAATTCGCGATTTCATGTCTGCTGTCCGTTTCCCTAGCCGCTTTACGTTAAGTTGTGCTAGTACTCCAAGCTCTTGTAGCTGATATACGGATGAACCCTCTTTGGACAAAGACTGAGAGGGTTCGATGAGCTGCTCAAACAGCTTAGTTAGTTGCTCAGTTCCTCGATAAGCCTTGGCTGAGTATGAATCTCTCACAGGAGTTGCAGATAGCCCCACGACCTGAAGTGTTTGGAATTTAGCATTCGCTGTTGAAATTAGGTCTCTGTATGTAGTCGCACCTGCACGATGAGCCTCATCAATGATAAGTAGTCCGAGATTTTGGATCGCCCGCTGAAGTGATCCAATCGATTTCTCTTTTAGGATTCTTAGCGCTGATTGGGGTGTACTAACAATTATTGATTGAGGAGGTGCAGCATATTTCTCTTCTCCCTCCAAATACACTGAACCGTTAAGCAGTTTTTGAACAGATGGTCCCCATGCTCTAATTATTGCTCCTTTTTTTTCGTTGGTGGTAGATGACTGCCATACCTGTTCGATACAAGATGAAGCCTGCTCACAAAGTTCTTCGGTATGAGCTAACCACAAGGAGGTACTATTTTCAGCGCATTCATCATGCCAAAGTTTCTGAAGTGTCGTCCCCACCAGAGTTTTACCTCCACCAGTGGGAAGGGATAAGAGGCAAGAGAGATTTTTCTTGATTGAAGAAAGCGCTTTCTTCAATACCTCTTCCTGAAAGTTCAAGAGTTTAGGGGTAGGTCTGAATTGTTGAAGACATGAGACGGCGGGTGGCTTCAAGGGTGGGAGCGCGCCTGCAAATGCATCTGGTAGCCGTAATGCTTCACAGATTGAAATAGCTTGCGATGTTCCTGGACGAAAGGTCGAAGGGCTTTCTATAGAAGCAGCTGTACAGAGTTTGTCTCGAATTATAGCAGCGCGTAATAGGCCATCTCCGAGCAGATAGACTGATAGCTCTGCTAATCTTTGAAGCCTACTTGCGCCGTGAAGATCTGCCAACTCTGGTTGACACTCCAAGTAGACATCTTGATTCGAAAGAGCTTTTTCTAACGTGTTCTCATCGCAATCTTGCAGTAGCCGTCTTACTGCGCTTTCTATTGCAGATGGATCTAGACGATGGAGTGGCATGACTGTGTTGGTGGAAACAGTCTCTGGTGGAGGCGGCGGGAATCGAACCCGCGTCCGCAAATTCTACGCCGTTGGTACTACATGCTTAGTATCGCCTTTGTTTTAACATTGGCTGCCCGGCGAACGGGGAGAGCCCATGCGAGCCTGAAAAAGGTTTGATGGATCCGCTTCAGGCAGGCTTCACCACGAGCTTGCTGAGGTTACACCCGGGTCCTGTCCCGCAAGCTGAACAGGTCGGATGGCATTAGACTGGTGTTTAGGCAGCTAATGCGTAGTTGTCATCGTTTGCAACTATAGGTTTGCAGCGTATTTTACGAGGCCAGCTACATCCTCGGCATGCACCTCAGGTTTCGCAATCCACGTCGAAACCGGATCGCCCCCATGAGACACCCGCAAGTATATAATCAACTGCTCCATTTTTATAGATATTTCCAGCCATTCAAAGCCGGTTATATTGCGTGATGGGGCCCTGTGTTTCCGCTATGATGCCTGCTTTCAGCTACCCTGTATCAAGGATGTATTGGTCCAATGCAGATCATTGAAGGCGGCCAGGCGCTCTCGGAATTCAGGGCCCGGAATCTCAGGGGACAGCTGCAGCACATCTCGACAAAAATCGAGAGCTTCACCACTCAGTTCTATCATTTCATCGATATCGACCAGGCCCTCAGTCCTGAGGAGTCCGACCACCTTTCAGCATTGCTTTCGTATGCCCCTGCATGCCCAGCCACGAAAGGGGATTTCCAGGTTCTGGTGATGCCGCGCCAGGGCACGGTTTCACCCTGGTCCTCCAAGGCGACCGACATCGCCCAGAATTGTCGTCTCGACAAGGTCACGCGCATCGAGCGCGGCATCCTGTACACGTTTGCCCTGAGCGAGGCCTTGGAAGACAAAGAACTAAGCGCGATCACCCGGCATCTGCATGACCGCATGACGGAGTCTGTCGGATTCGCCCTGCAGGATGCTGCACCATTATTTTCCACGCACCCGGAAGGGAAGCTGATACACCTCAAGCTGGGTGAGGACCCAGCATCCGTGTTGTCACACGTCAACCAGGAGATGGGATTGGCCTTGGCCGAGGACGAGATCCGTTACTTGGTCGAGCACTATCTGGGTTTGGGACAGACGCCGACAGATGTCGAACTGATGATGTTTGCCCAGGCCAACTCCGAGCATTGCCGGCACAAGATTTTCAATGCGGCCTGGGTCATTGACGGTGTACGCAAAGAAAATAGCCTGTTCGGGATGATCCGGGAAACCTCCCGACATGCACCGCGAAATATCCTGTCAGCCTACAGTGACAATGCTGCGGTGATTCAGGGGCATCCAGCCTGTCGTTTCATGGTCGACCCCGGAAGCGGCCGATACAGCTATGTCGAAGAGGATGCACACATCCTGATGAAAGTGGAAACCCACAATCACCCGACAGCCATCTCACCGTACCCGGGGGCTGCCACAGGATCCGGGGGTGAGATCCGAGACGAGGGAGCAGTGGGCCGGGGAGGTCGTCCAAAAGCAGGACTGTGCGGTTTTTCGGTATCGAACCTGAGGTTGCCCAACGCCCTGCAGCCTTGGGAGAAGGCGTATGGAAAACCGGACCGGATTGTCACGCCTCTTGAGATCATGATCGAGGGGCCCATCGGTGCGGCAAGCTTTAACAACGAGTTCGGACGCCCCAACATCCTTGGGTACTTCAGAACGCTGGAACTCGATGTGTCCGAAGCAGGCGACGGCACGAACGTGCGCGGTTATCACAAACCAATCATGCTTGCCGGCGGACTTGGCAATGTGCGGGCCCCGCATGTTGAAAAACACAAATTCCCGCAAGGCACGCCGATTGTAGTCCTGGGTGGCCCAGCCATGCTGATCGGTCTCGGGGGTGGGGCAGCATCCTCCATGGCCAGCGGCAAAAGCACCGAGGATCTGGACTATGCTTCCGTGCAGCGCAGCAATGCGGAAATGCAGCGCCGCTGCCAGGAAGTCATCGAACATTGCACAGCCTGTGGCCCCGATAACCCGATCTTGTCCATCCACGATGTGGGCGCCGGAGGGCTGTCCAATGCAGTCCCGGAACTGCTGGATCAGACGGGACTCGGAGGGCGCTTCGAGCTTCGCGACATCCCCAGTGCCGATGCCGGAATGTCTCCGAAGGAGATCTGGTGCAACGAAGCCCAAGAGCGCTATGTGTTGGCCATCGACCACAATCAGCTCGATGAGTTTTTTGAGATTTGCACGCGTGAGCGCTGCCCGTACGCCATCATCGGGCACAGCACGGCCGAGCAGGTCCTGACTCTTACCGATCGGCTGTTTGATGAAACACCCATCCACTTGCCGATGCATGTGCTGCTCGGGAAAATCCCTAGAATGGGACGCCAGGTCGCTGCCTGCGCGCCCGCCCAGTCGAAACCGCCTGACGGGCAGATCTCCATAGATGAGGCTGCAGCAAGGGTCCTGCAACTCCCGGCAGTAGCCGCGAAAAATTTCCTGGTCACGATCGGGGATCGCACCGTCACCGGCATGGTGACCCGGGATCCCCTGGTTGGGCCCTGGCAGGTAAGTGCCGCTGATGCGGCCGTCACCTGCAGTGATTTCAAAAGGTATGCCGGGGAGGCCATGGCTATCGGTGAGCGGCCTTTGGTGGCACTGCTCTCAGCACCCGCCTCGGGACGCCTGGCCGTGGCAGAGGCCGTGACCAACCTGCTGTGTACCGATGTGGAGGATCTGGGAGATATCAAGTTGTCAGCTAACTGGATGGCCGCCGCCGGTCATCCCGGAGCCGATGCGGAACTGTATGCCACCGTCGATGCGGTGGCCCGAGAGCTGTGCCCGGCACTGAACATTGCCATCCCGGTCGGCAAGGACTCCCTGTCGATGAAGAGTCTCTGGAAGGGAAATAAGGGGGAGCAGTCGGTCACCGCTCCCTTGTCGCTCGTCGTCTCGGCTTTCGTCCCTGTAAGTGATGTCCGCAAGACCCTGACCCCGGTCATCGATCCTGAGATCGAGGACAGTCTCCTGTTGCTCGTAGACCTAGGCAAATCCAAAAACCGCCTGGGAGGTTCGGCCTTATGCCAGGTGTATTCCCGTCTGGGTGAGGAGCCTGCAGATCTTGACGATCCACAGGATCTCGTCAACCTGTTTCATGCGATCACAAAACTTAAAGGGGCAGGGCTGGTTCACGCCTACCACGACCGCTCCGACGGCGGGCTGTTCGTCACGCTGTGTGAAATGAGCTTTGCCAGTCATGTGGGTCTGAATGTCACCCTGGATGCACTGGGTCCTGATCCGATGTCATCATTGTTCTGCGAAGAACTCGGTGCCGTGATTCATATTCGTGAGCGGGACAGCGAGGAGGTGCTTTCCACCATGGCGAAGTACGACCTGGACCAGCACACGCATGTCATTGCCCAGTTGAACACTGAGGATGCGATCACCATCACCCACAACGATCGCACGATTTATCAGGCGAAGCGCGTCACCCTGCAGAAACTGTGGATGCAGCCGAGCCATGCGATCCAGCGGTTGCGGGATAATCCTGAGTGCGCGGACCAGGAACTGGATTCGATACTGGATCCGGACAATCCCGGGCTGTCGGCACAGCTGACTTTTGAACCGCCGGATCCTGGAAACCTGCCATCCATCAATACAGGGGTCCGCCCGCGTGTTGCGATCCTGCGCGAGCAGGGCGTTAACGGGCATATGGAGATGGCCGCTGCCTTTGAACGTGCCGGATTTGAGTGCATCGATGTGCACATGACGGACCTGATTGCGGGCCGGCACAACCTGGAGGCCTTTCAGTGCCTGGTGGCCTGCGGTGGTTTCTCCTACGGGGATGTGCTGGGGGCGGGTGGCGGCTGGGCCAAGACCATTTTGTTCAACGATCGCCTTAAAGAGGCGTTTGCAAAATTTTTCGAGCGCGAGAATAGCCTAGCCCTCGGCGTGTGCAACGGTTGCCAGATGCTGGCGCAACTGGCCGAGCTGATTCCGGGGGCTGGAAACTGGCCCCGGTTCGTCCATAACATCTCGGGTCAGTTCGAGGCACGGCTGGTGATGGCCGAGGTCTTGCCGTCACCGTCCCTGTTCCTGCAGGGGATGCAGGGTTCGTGCCTGCCGGTAGCAGTGGCCCATGCGGAGGGCCGGGCCGAGTTTCCCACCGACACACTGGATTCGTTGATCCAGCATGAGCTGGTATCGATGCGGTTTGTCGATAATGCCCTGCAACCTACTGAAAAATATCCGTATAATCCGAACGGCTCGCCCGGCGGCGCGACGGCATTCTGCAACGAGGATGGTCGCATCACCATCATGATGCCTCATCCGGAGCGGCTGTTTCGCTCGGTCCAGTACTCCTGGAGGCCCAAGGGCTGGGGCGAAGATGGACCGTGGATGCAGATGTTTCATAATGCCCGCAAGGCCCTGGGATAAGGGCCGTTGTGTGGATGAACAATCTCCGGGGGTCTTGGAACGATGGCAAAAACCTGCGTATTTCTGGGTGAAGCACTGGCCGCCTACGGGTTTCCGGACGGCCATCCGTTCAGTATTGCCCGTCATGGCACCTACCAGGAGGCATTGCAGGGCCTGGATTTGTCAGACGAATGCTGTATCCGTGAACCCCGTCAAGCTACGGTTGAAGAACTGAGCCGGTTCCACGACCGGAACTACATCGAGCGGGTCCAACACCTTTCCGAATCCGGCACCGGCTACCTGGATGGAGGCGATACACCTGCTTTTCCGGGCGTGTTTGAGGCTGCGGCCACGGTGGCCGGTACGACGCTGGCTGCGGTAGATGCCCTGATGTGCAGGGATTGCCGGCATGCATTCACTCCCATCGCCGGCCTGCACCATGCCAGGCGCAATGCGGCAAGCGGGTTTTGCGTTTTCAATGATATCGGCGTGGCCATCGAGCACCTGTTTGACTCCCACGGGCTGGAGCAGATTCTTTACGTGGATATCGATGCCCATCACGGTGACGGGGTCTTCTATTCCTACATCGAGGATGAACGGATTATTTTCCTTGATTTTCATCAGCATAGCGCAACTTTATATCCCGGTACCGGAAAATCCGGGGAGATCGGGACCGGCCGTGCACGCGGCAGGAAACTAAATGTCGAACTGCTGCCCCAAAGCGGCGATGAGGCCTTTTTCGAGCAGTGGGTGCGCGCCCGGGAGTTCATCGACCAGTTCAGCCCGCAGTTCGTACTCCTGCAGTGCGGCGTGGACAGCCTGCGTGGCGACCCGATCACGGACCTACGCTTGAGCGAGGCGGCACACCGGTTCGTGACCGAGGAACTGATCGCGTATGCCAACCGGCATTGTGAAGGCCGGCTGCTCGCACTTGGCGGGGGAGGGTACAACCTGGAGAACATCTCGAAGGGCTGGACAGCGGTCACAAAATCTATGGTAAATGCTTGAGCAAGCGGCCCTATCTTGCGGTTCGGGGTCACTTTTTAGGCTATACTTCCTGAAATACCCAAGAAAACAAGCTGTTTTCAGAAGAATTTATTTGAGCAGGAGAAAGCAAGAATGTATACCGCTGACATGAGCGTCGCCAGTTTCGACAAGGAGCTTACCGAAGCGATTCAGTCAGAAATTCGCCGACAGGAAGAACATGTGGAACTGATCGCCTCGGAGAACTACACCAGCCCGAGGGTGATGGAGGCGCAGGGCAGTGTGCTTACCAACAAGTACGCGGAAGGGTATCCTGCCAAGCGCTACTATGGGGGCTGTGAGTACGTGGACATTGCAGAACAGCTTGCTATCGACCGCATCAAGGAGCTGTTCGGTGCAGACTATGCGAACGTGCAGCCGCATTCGGGCTCCCAGGCCAATGCCGCCGTCTACCTGGCCCTGCTCCAGCCACACGATACCATCATGGGCCTGGCACTTTCCCACGGCGGCCACCTGACGCACGGCTGCCCGGTCAATTTCTCCGGCAAGGTATTCAATGCGGTCCAGTACGGGCTCAACCCCGATACCGGCGAAGTGGACTACGACGAGGTGCAGCGCCTCGCCAAAGAGCACCGGCCCAAAATGATCATTGCCGGCTTTTCGGCCTACTCCAGGGTCTGGGACTGGCAGCGATTCAGGGACATCTGCGATGAAGTCGATGCATTGATGGTCGTGGACATGGCCCACGTGGCCGGACTGATTGCCGCGGACCTGTATCCCAACCCGGTACCGCTGGCCGATGTCGTGACCTCGACCACGCACAAGACACTGCGTGGGCCCCGCGGCGGAATTATTCTGGCGCGCGAGAACGAGGAAATTACCAAGAAACTGAATTCCATGGTGTTCCCCGGCACCCAGGGCGGTCCCCTGATGCACGTCATCGCCGCCAAGGCCGTGGCTTTTCTCGAAGCCCTGCAGCCGGAGTTCAAGAGCTATCAGCAGCAGGTCCTGAACAATGCCCGGGTCATGGCAGCCCAGTTCATGGAACGCGGCTATAAGATCGTCTCAGGTGGCACCGATGACCACCTGTTCCTGGTCGACCTGATCGACAAGGGGATCACCGGCAAGGCCGCCGATGCGGCCCTGGGGAGAGCCAATATCACGGTCAACAAGAATACGGTCCCCAACGATCCGCAATCGCCGTTTGTCACCAGCGGCCTGCGCATCGGCAGTCCGGCAGCTACCACGCGTGGCTTCAAGGAGCAGGAATGCCGGGAACTGGTCAACTGGATGTGCGACATCCTGGATGACATCGAGAACGAACAGACGGTCGAGCGGGTCAAGGGCCAGGTGCTGGCCCTGTGCAAGCGTTTCCCGGTCTATCAGGCCAGCGCGGAGCAACAGGCCGTAGCGTAGCTGCACTGTTCATAACTGACGCTCCTGCGGCAACCCCATGCATTGCCCCTTTTGCCGGTTCGAGGATACGAGGGTGATCGACTCACGCCTGGCGAGAGAGGGCGACCAGGTGCGGCGAAGGCGCGAATGTTTGCGCTGCGAGGAGCGTTTCACAACCTACGAGGCAACAGAACGCACGCTTCCCCGGGTGGTCAAGCGCGACGGTCGCCGTGAACCTTTCGATGAAGAGAAGCTGCGCAAGGGGCTCACGCTGGCCTGCGAGAAGCGGCCGGTTCCCACGGAGACGATCGACCTGATCATCAACCGAATTTCACGCAAGACGCTGGCCAGTGGGAAACGGGAAGTCCGTTCCAGCGATATCGGTGAATGGGCCATGCACGAGTTGCGCCTGGTGGACCAGGTGGCCTATGTCCGCTTTGCCTCGGTCTACCGGAGTTTCGAGGATGTCCGCGCCTTCAAGGACCTGATCGAGCGTGTAGAAAAAGACCTCGCCCCGGAGATGCGCAAGGGCCAGCTCTCCCTGATCGCCGACGAGCTGGACTGACACACCTGTCCGAAGCCGCATGCTACCCGCGTTGAACGACCATGCCTGTATGGCTGAGGCCGTGCGTCAGGCCGAAAAGGGACTCTTTACCGTGCGCAAGAACCCGCGGGTCGGGTGCGTTATCGCCCGGGATCACTCCATCATTGCCCGCGGTTATCATGCCAGGGCGGGCGGGCCCCATGCTGAAATCCATGCGCTGGAGAATGCATCCGGAAGCGTGGATCGCGCCACGGCGTACGTCACCTTAGAACCCTGTCCACACGAGGGCAAGACCCCGCCGTGCACCGAGGCCCTGGTGGCAGCCAAAATTGCAAGGGTGGTGGTCGCAGTCCAGGATCCGAATCCACTCGTCAATGGCAGGGGATTAGCCTACCTGCAGCAAAACGGCATAGAGACCCGTTGCGATGTACTGCAAAAAGAGGCACATGAGCTGAACAAGGGGTTTTTCAAAAGGATGAAAACGGGCAGGCCGTACGTGACCGTGAAGTCCGCCATCAGCCTGGATGGCAAGACCGCGTTGGCCAGCGGTGAAAGCCAATGGATCACGGGGGAGTCTGCACGCCTCGATGTACAGCGGTTGCGTGCCAGGAGCTGTGCCATCCTGACCGGGGCCGGTACGGTGCAGGCAGATGATCCACAACTGACCGTGCGGCTCTCCAGCGAAGCACTGGGCTTGTCGCAGACCCCGGAGCAGCCCCTGCGGGTCGTGCTGGACACGGATCTTCGCATCTCCGTGAGCGCCAGGGTATTGCAGGCCCCGGGCAGAACCCTTGTTTATACTTGCTCGCAGGATGCCAAAAAAGTGGCCGCCCTGCAGGGTGAACGCGTTGAAGTCGTCACCCTGGAGCAGCGACCCCTGGACCTGGCCGAGGTGATGCGCGACCTTGGGTCGCGGGAGATCAACGAAGTCCTCGTGGAAGCCGGTGCGACGCTGGTAGGCAGCCTGCTGGAGCAGGGCCTGGTGGATGAGATGGTCCTCTACATTGCTCCCCACCTGATCGGGGCATCCGGTCGCGGCCTGGCAGAACTGTCGCCGTTCTCGAACATGCAGGAGCGACTGGG
Source organism: Gammaproteobacteria bacterium (assembly GCA_022824965.1). Taxonomy (GTDB): domain Bacteria; phylum Pseudomonadota; class Gammaproteobacteria; order UBA4575; family UBA4575; genus WTFY01. The sequence goes on along the minus strand of JAJDYY010000004.1, from coordinate 16,663 downwards.
GATGCAGGTCGAGGAGGTCACGGCCATTGGCGATGACATCAAGCTGCGTGCACTCCCTGTGCAAGGTTGAAAGCCCAGATGTTTACCGGGATTGTAGAAGAGGTCGGCTCGCTCCAAAGATTGGAAGGGGAGCAGGGAACTCACCAGTACCGGGTCTCCACGACACCCGCATTTGCCGAGGGAATCAATACTGGCGACAGCATCTCCATCAACGGCGTTTGTCTGACCGCATACGATGTGCAGGCCGATTCTTTCCGGGTGGACGTTTCCATGGAAACCCGGGAGTGCACGACCTTTGGAACATCTTCTTCGGAGGGCCAGGTCAACCTGGAGCGCTCGGTGACGCCCACCACGCGCCTGGGAGGCCATATCGTCAGCGGTCATGTGGACGGGATTTGCAGGCTTGAGGCGCGTGAGAACCACGAAAACGAATCGGTCCTGTGGATTTCCATCCCGGAGGACCTGTCGAGGTATATCGTCCCCAAGGGATCGGTCTGCGTGGACGGCGTCAGCCTTACGGTCAACCGGGTCGAAAAAGACCGGTACTGTGTTACGGTGATCCCCCATACACTGGAGTGCACCACGCTGGGGAGCAGGCGAGCGGGAGATGAGATGAATATCGAGGTAGACCTTGTGGCGCGTTACCTGGCGCATCTGATCGAGGACAGGGGATAGACAGGCATGCAGGGAAGTTACACGTCAGGTGCGGATTATTCGGGACGGGGTCTTCGTATCGGTATCGTATCCGCACGTTTCAATGGCGAGATTGTCGAGGCCATGGGGGCATGTGCGCAGGCGACCCTGCTTGAGCATCACGTGGCCGAGAGCGACGTTACGTGCATCCATGTACCGGGGGCGTTCGAGCTGCCCCTGGCATGCAAGGCCATGGCTGCAACGGGCGAATATGACGGCATCATCGCCCTGGGCTGCGTCATTCGCGGGGATACCCCGCACTTCGACTACGTCTGTCAGGGCTGCACTTCGGGCCTGCAGGAGGCAAGCCTGCAGTCCGGGGTTCCCATTGCGTTTGGACTGTTGACAACGGACACGCTGGAGCAGGCCGTACAGCGCAGTACAGGGGACAGCAACAAGGGCCGCGATGCGGCACTGTGCGTGCTGGAGATGGTCAATGTCCTGAAGTCCATCCAGGCCGGTGGCTGAAGGCCAACCTCAAAAGCGCCACTGGTCCCGGCGATTTGCCCTGCAGTCGCTGTACCAGTGGCAGCTGGCCGGGCATAGTTCTGATGAGCTGCTGGCACAGTTTTCAAAAGATGAAAACTGGCCCAAGGTGGACCATGATTATTATGAAGAGCTCCTGAGAGAATCCATCAGCCATGAAAAGGAACTCACTGATATTCTAGTAAATTGTGTAGATGGATCCTTGGCGCGTATCGGTCCCATCGAGAAGGCGATCCTGTTATACGCAGCCTATGAAATGCGCTACAAGCAGGAAGTTCCCAAGGACGTGGTGATTTCCGAGGCGGTCATCTTGTGCAAGAAATTCGGTTCCGAGGGCGGCTACAAGCTGATCAACGGGGTTCTGGACCAGGTTTCAAGGAAACCCCCGGACTGAAAGGTCTTGGTTGCCTTTGCGTGCAGCGAGCACACACATTGCTAGAACACGAAATCATTGCCCGGTACTTCTCGCAGCATTCAGCGGGTGCGGATGTTGAGATCGGCGTCGGCGATGATGCCGCCGTGGTCCAGCCTCCGGATGGCTCAAAGCTGGTGATGACGATGGATGCCCTCAATGAGGGAGTCCATTTCCGCCCGGACTGTCGGCCTGAGGATCTGGGTCACAAGGTGCTGGCCGTGAACCTGAGCGATCTCGCTGCCATGGGGGCGACACCGCTTTGGGCAACCCTGAGCCTTTCCCTGCCTGAGATTGAAGACTCGTGGCTTGCGGGGTTTTCACGGGGGCTTTACTCGCTGGCAGACCGCTACAATACAAAAATCATCGGAGGGGACCTTGTGCGTGGAGCACGGTCCGTATCGATGCAGGCAACGGGATACCTCAAGTCCGCTGATGCAATCACCCGTACCGGTGCCCGGCCAAAGGATACCCTCTACGTGACGGGCACACTGGGGGATGCGGCCCTTTACCTGAAGCTCTCGCAGAACCTCGAAGATCTCACGGCATCGAAGCAGGATATGGATTACCTGTCAGCGCGCCTGAATCGGCCATGGCCGAGAGTGGAGGTCGGTCAGGAGATCGTGGCACTTGCCAGTGCGGCCATCGACCTGTCTGATGGACTGGTGCTCGATGTGCAGCGGATTTTGCAAGGCAGTGGAGTCGGGGCACGCATTGAACTGGAACAGCTCCCGCGCTCACGTGCCATGCATAGGCAGTGGCAGGACGGCGAGGACTGGAATCTGGTGCTTGCCGGCGGCGATGACTATGAACTGGCCTTTACCGCAAGCCCGGAACACGGCGCCGAGATCGATACCATCAGTGCGAGGACCGGATGTCCCGTCACCCGGGTCGGAGAGATTACCCGGGAGGCCAGCCTGGAACTGTTTCTGGGAGGCCGCAGCTACCCCCTGCCAGACAGGCCGGGGTTCGAGCATTTTGTCTGATCGAAGACCATGCCCCAGGATGTAAGACACATTGTATTGAGCAGTCCCGTGCACCTGTTCTCCTTTGGATTCGGGGCCGGGTTTTCACCGGTTGCGCCCGGCACAGTGGGGACACTGCTCGGCGTCACCGTGTACCTGGCGCTGGTCTCATTGGATCCCGTCGTCTACGTCATGACAGTCGTGGGTCTTTTTCTGGCAGGATGCTGGGCCTGTGGACAGACTGCCTCCGTGCTGGATGTCCCCGATCACCCGGGGATCGTGATCGACGAGATCGTGGGGTATCTGGTCACCATGCTGTTCGTGCCTTTGGCATGGTACTGGGTGCTGGCGGGTTTTCTCCTGTTCCGGGTTTTCGATATATGGAAACCCTGGCCGGTCTCGCTTGTGGATCGAAAGGTGCCCGGGGGCTTCGGGATCATGCTGGACGACGTGCTGGCCGCCCTGTACGCGCTGCTCTGCCTTCATGCCCTGGTATGGGCCGTGCAGTCAACCTGACCTCACTGCCGGCGCTTGATTGCTCATCGATGCGTGTACAATGGGCCAACCGAGCACTACTTCTCACCATCTTCCCAGTTCCGGCATGACCGTACGTACCCGTTTTGCCCCGAGCCCGACCGGATATCTGCATATCGGCGGTGTTCGAACGGCACTGTTCAACTGGCTGTATGCCAAAAAACATGGCGGGCAGTACCTGCTGCGGATTGAAGACACGGATCAAAAGCGCTCCTCGAATGAATTCGTTGAGGACATCCTTTCCGGCTTGTCCTGGCTTGGCATCGTATCCAATGCCGAGCCGGTGCATCAGTCCTCGCGCACGCAGCGCTATGCGCAGGTCATCCAGCAGTTGCTCGATACGGGCCAGGCCTATTATTGCTATTGTTCCAGGGAACGTCTTGATTCCCTGCGCCACACCCAAATTCAGAATGGAGAAAAACCCCGTTACGACGGGCACTGCCGCGCACGGACGCATACGGGCAAATCCAGTATCGATCCGGTGGTGCGCCTCAAAAATCCCCTGACCGGCAGCGTAAAAGTCGAAGACCGGGTATACGGAACAGTCGAGGTACAGAACAGCGAACTCGACGACCTGGTTTTGGCCCGTTCGGACGGCACGCCCACCTATCACCTGTGCGTGGTGGTGGACGATATCGATTCAGCCGTCACCCACGTGATCCGGGGGAATGACCACCTGAACAACACCTTCCGGCAAGTCAACATTTTCAGGGCGCTGGATCATCCTGTACCTGTCTACGCACACATTCCGCTGATCCATGGAAAAGACGGCAAGCGGCTGTCCAAACGGCATGGTGCCGTGTCGGTCGGCCAGTATCGGAAAGACGGGTTTCTGCCCCGGGCGCTGGTCAATTACCTGGTCCGGCTGGGCTGGTCTCACGGGGACCAGGAACTCTTTACAGCCGATGAGATGATCGAGCATTTCAGCCTGTCTTCTGTGCAGCCATCACCTGCGATTTTCGATCTGGAAAAGCTGCTCTGGGTCAATCACCAGTACCTGAAAGGAACTTCAGGCGAGACACTTCGGGATGAACTGGAAGCCTACTTCCGCTCCCAGGGGGTGTGTCCCGATGCACCACCCGACCTGTCTGCGCTGTTCGATGTGCAAAAGGACCGCTGCAAGACATTGCAGGAGATATGCAGGGCCAGCGAGTATTTCTACCACGATGTCGAGCGTTATGACGAAAAAGCCGCCAGCAAATTTTTCACTGAGGAAGGGGCTGTGATCCTGGAGGCCCTGAAAAACGGATTGCAACGGATAGATCCCTGGGCTGCGGAGGATATCAAGGCAGTGCTGGGCTTGGTTGCCAGGGAGATGGATTTGAAGTTTGGCCAGATTGCCCCTCCCTTGCGCCTTGCAGTCACAGGACAACTGCAATCCCCGTCCATTGACGTTACGCTGGAACTGCTCGGGGCCGACAAGACATTCGAGCGTATCGATCGGGCCATTGAATATATCCGGAGTTTGATATAGGTTTCTGCACTGGATCAATGGGGCTATAGCTCAGCTGGGAGAGCGCTACAATGGCATTGTAGAGGTCGGCGGTTCGATCCCGCCTAGCTCCACCAATTTGAGATCCAGGACTCAGGTTGTTTCAACAAACCCAGTACCGAACTATGCGCAAATGTTCACTAACCGCAGTTCAAATCTACTAAAACAGCGAAGGTCAACGGTTTTTATTTGTTGACTTGAGCAAAACGCATCCTTTTACTCATCAAAAAAAGTTTCCCCGAGTTGTACACAATATACTGTACTTGAATGTTTATATTGCCCTATTTATAGTGCTATTTGTGAACAGGGCCAAAATTCAGCAAAGCGCTTCGAGCCTTCATAAACGCCTTTGGTACGAAAGGGCAAGATTATGGCCGGGGGGTGCTCCAGAACCCATTGATATGCTTAATCCCGAGTATGCGCTAAGCCTACTTGGTGTGAATTATGAAATTGTTGAGGAACTCGGAAAATTTGGAAATGGGATGAATCGGTTTGAAGTCGCTGGAGCCATTGATCGGCAGAAAAACCTTATTCAGGTCTCTAATGAAGTTTCCACCACGGGTATGGAGATTTACTGGTGCACATGAACTTGGACACTGGCTACTTCATCCCAATAAGGTGGTCATGCACCGTGACCGCCCAATTTTGGATCTATCAGCAAAGCGTACAGTTCGTGAAGTAGAAGAAAAAGAAGCCGATTATTTTGCGGCTTGTTATCTTATGCCACCGAAGCTTGTATGTGCCAAAGTTAGACAGACATTTGGCTTGAAACTACCGATTAGGATTGATGATGATATCGCATATTGGCTCGATCCAAATGAGCCGGACGAACTGTCAAGACCAAGGGTAGATTCTGATGTACGAGAACTCACTCTAGCTGGCGCAATTTCCTTTCAAGGACGGCACTTTAAATCACTTGCTGAACAATTCCATGTATCCCAACGTGCAATGGCCATAAGATTAAAGGAACTCGGTATTTTTGCATAATGCTGCGCAAGGCATCTGAGAATCAATCTGCAGAATTGCGTGTCTACCTTGTTCATTTCGTATTGAATCGGAACTGCTGAGCAAGAGCTATGGGGAAATATGAAAAGCTTTTGACTCGCATTGTGTATGGAAAGTCCGATGCTGACATTGTATTTGCCGACTTGTGTAATCTTCTTGAGCGGCTGGGATTTACGGTCAGAATTCGGGGGAGCCATCACATGTACAGAAAAAGGGGGGATTAGAGAAAAAATCAATTTGCAGAGGGTAGAGGGGAAGGCCAAGCCTTACCAGGTTCGCCAAGTCCGGACTATTATCCTAAAATACAAGTTGGGAGATTAGTGACCATGTACAAATACGAAACCATCATTTACTGGAGCAACGAGGACGAAGCGTTCATTGCTGAAGTTCCGGAGTTACCGGGGTGTATGGCCCACGGTAATACCCAGCAGGAGGCCTTGTCCAATGCTGGAGATGCTATTGAATTGTGGCTTGATACGGCCCGGGAGCATGGTGACCCAATTCCTGAGCCTAAAGGCCAGCGATTGATGTATGCATGAAGGATTCTAGTTTTTGTTTGTGCTAACTACTTTAAATATGTCAGGTTTGTCCTGCTAAAGATAATTTTGAATTTTGTGCACAAGAAGCTCAGGGTCCGGGCAGCCGGGCTCCAGTTCCTTTGCCATTTTCAAGGCTACAGCGTACTTTTCTGTCCACTCTTTTTCGGGCAAGCGATCACTTAAATCCGTGTTTTTCACTTCGTAGTTGTCAAGCAGTATTTTCCGGGTCAGGGAGATTCTGGCATGCACTGCCAGCGCCTGCGCTGCAATTTCCTCATGGGTCATCGTAGGTCTCCTATGTATAAATTCGCCCATAATATACAGCATGCCAGCCCACCCGGGCATGGTAGTATCCCGGGCAAGATTCGGAGAACATAAAAGGCGACCATGACAGCGATGCTCAAACTTCTTCACGTATATCCACAGGTGGCAGGCAAGTGCGTGCACATGGCATGCATGAGAATCTGTACTGTATTCGCGCTGTGCGCAGGGCTTGTCGCCTGCGGCGGAAGTCCGGCTCCTTCAGAGGAGACACTGGCAATCCGGGATTACACGCGGATCGCTTCGAACGCCACCCACATACTTTTCACGGACTGGATTGACCGCAGGCCCGGTAGTACAGGACCTGAACGTGTTTCTGTGGACTGCAGGGGCGAGTACTGCGAGGCCGGCGATTCAGAAACCCTGTATGCGAACCGGGTTGTCAGTGTGGATCCTGAACAAATCACGGTACTTCCGGATACCAACGGAATCAGCACGGGCATCGAAAATTTTGAGGGATTCGGAATTGAAGCGCATAACTTTGTCGGCTGGATGAAGTACGGTTTCTTTGCCTCATCCTCACGCACGTACGTCGGCGAATCGCACCCTGATCGTGGAACGATCCGTATGTTTGCCACGGCGATCGGCGATGCGCCACTGACCAATCCCGAGATGGAAGCGACCTGGACCGGCTTTGTATCGGCAAGGGATGATGCTGCAGTCACTGCTTTTGACTCGTACGTGACAGGAGATGCCCGCATCTCCGTCAGGATCGGTGAACAGGTCATGGCGGATGTGCATCTGACCGGCATGGTCAATGCCACTACCGGCCAGCGACACGGTGATCTGGTCTATGAGGACATGGCCGTGACTGGCGGTCAGTTCAGTCACCATCATGCAGAAAATGATCGACTGTCGGGCGTGTTCTACGGTCCCAACCATGAGGAAGTCGGGGGAATATTTGAGCACCCCCAAGGGCTGTTGGGGGCATACGGCGGCAAACGAGACTGAGAAGGCACGAAAGCCATTACAGAGAGAGGCGGGCAGGGCTCTGTTCCGGCCTTTGTCCAAGGTACGATAAAATCCATGCACACTGCATCATTGGTGTAATCCAGGTTGATACCGTTGAAAAGTGCCTCATTATTACTTCCGGCTTTTTTCCTGCTTTGCCTCCAGGTGAGCGCAGCATCTCCCGACACATCAACCGGGGATTTCTACATCCGGACAGGTGCGGGCATACACTGGCTTGACCTGCCGGACTCCAGCCCATTCCTTCGAACCAATGGCCGGGAAGAGGTCCTCGGATTCCTGGATCACTATGACGGCACGGATGAAGGTACGTTGATCACCCTGGCTCTCGGCAAGGCGCACGGCCACCAGTTCACCGAGCTGCGCGGCTTTCTCACCTCCCATACGTCCAGACACACCCGCGAGTACCGCGAAGATCCTGCCCCTTGGGCGGACATCCGTACCCGGTTCCAGGATGAGCACTGTCCGCCCGGTGCAGTACTCGGGGAATGCCTCACTTCACAGACCCAGCGACACCTGCTCGATCTGATTCGGGATGATCCGCATGTTCGCTCAGTCGGCTGGGTCGGAAGGGTCGATGGCGCGGCCATGCCGTTCGGCTCGCCCATCTTTGCCTGGGGCGATCCCATCCGCATTCGAACGAAACGAGAGGTGGATTTTTACGGTCTGGACTGGGTCACCGGAAAGCGGACTGAACCGGCAGTCCAGTCCGGTGCCACGCTGTACTTTGGGCCGAGTTACAAGCGACTGCGCCAGGACATCAGCACGTTCGCCTATGAGTCCAACCGCCCGCCCACGGTCAACAACCTCACCCTCAGCGAAGACCTGGATGCCTCCTATTACGGCGGTGTCATCGGCGCGCATCGGGATTTCCCGCTTGGCCCGGACTGGAGCTTCACCCTGGATGGCACACTCGGGGTCTACTACCTGGATGCGGACTATCACGGTGCACAACGGACTTTTATTTCGTCAGGCATGTTTGCGATCGATGAAGTCACGAACCATCGCGCCAGTGATGAGCAATGGGCTGCGACACTCGGCCTGCGAACCTCGTTGAATGTCTCGTTTACCGAGAATGTGACCTTGCGAATAGGCGCAGGTATCGAGTACCTGTCCGATGTCCCGGAAATGCAGTATACGAAGCTGGGGGAGAGATTTGGTCCCGGAGACCCTCATTCGCCTGCACGTATCAAATACTCGGATGCACTGGGATATCTCAGCTCGATTTCTGTGCAATTCAAAGGGGAGTAGCGCATCCCGGGCAGGGCACCAGGCCCTCGTGTGTGTACCTGTGCTGTCCAAGCTCAGGCAACGGTGAACATCAGGTCAAGTGTTTTGACTCCGGTATGGTTCGTGTGATTGAATTCCCATATGAATCATGTCCTTGCGTTCTGGGTTATTGCGATCTTCGTGTTCGTAACGACCTACGGGGCGCTTGCGATTTACGCTCTTGATTCCGGAAAACTAGACAGGTATCGCATCCGGCCTGTTACCGTTCACTACCCGCCTTTGGGGTGGCACTACCTGGTCATCGGGCTGAACGGCCTGCTCTCGGCAGGGTACTATCTCGCGTTTGTGTTTCTGTTCGGGGACCGGATCATCCACAGTGGGCCGACCACGATCTGGGCTGTCGTACTTCAGGTCGCAGGTGTCCTGCTGGTGTTCGAGCTGCTGTACTACGCCATGCACCGCTGGCTGCACCGCCCGGCACTGTTTCGCTGGATCCACGGCATTCATCACAAGGTCCGGTATCCCGAGGCCCTGGACGGACTGTACATCAATCCGGGTGAGGCGCTGGCCGCGTTGACGCTGTTGTTTGCAGGCATGTATCTGTTCGCACCGCTGAGCATGGTTTCATTCCTGGTGGTGGCCTTCATTCACGCCTGGGCCAATGTCGTGAATCACACAAGCCTGGTATTTCCGCATCCGGCACTTGGCTGGATGAACAGCTGGGTCATCCGGCATGACCATCATCACTGGGAAGACCAGAACAAGAATTTCTCTTCGATCCTGCCTTTCTGGGACCTGCTGTTCGGCACCTACAAGTAACCCCGGCAAACGGACAGCTCGGTAAAATGATCCTGCAACAGGTTCAGGGTTCGATGGATTTCAGGAAGTAGCAGATGCAGTCCTGTACTGCGATCAACGGGTCACGTGTGTACATTGATATGATCACGTCCTGGCGCAATCGAACTTCGGTGTCCTCAACAACAAAATAATCCTCTGTAACATCCCGTTGCTCCACATCGTTGGCACGTATTCCACGCGAGCGGTCTTTCAGGCTGCACACCAGGCTTCCTGCAGGCAGGCATTTGAAGTTGAAGGTATCCAGTTCAGGATTCAGTTTCGGGAAGGTGCGGTCCTGGTTCGCAATTTCAGGCTCGACGGTCACGCGAACAAAGTTGTCAAAGATCTCCAGTGATTCTGGAGACCCCTCAGCCAGCTTGCCTTCGCTCAGCAGTTGCCTGATCAGTGCAGTAGCCCGTTCTGAACTGTCGGGGTCTGCCGGTATGCCGGCCTCAATGGTGATGGATGTACATAAATCTGAGAAGGCCTGGGTCAGGGTTCCCGGGGGCTGCTTTGCCAGGATCGCAAGAGAGCTGAAGGTGCTTGCAAGTGCGCGGGTTGCCGGGGCGAGGTCGGTGATCACGGAATAATGCGGGTTGGGGCCGGAGTTGTTGTGCACATCGATGGCACACCAGGGCTTTTTCGAGTCTGCATAGGCAATTACGTCTTCTGCCAGTTTGTGTTCCGGGGTAGACCCTCCGTTCCATACGCGATTGTAGTCCGGCTGGCCGTCCAGTTTGCGGACCCCTTTCTGGGCCGAGAGTACATTGCCCACGAAAATCAGAATCGACGAGGTGTTCACAAGTTCCGGGTATTTTGAAAACAGCTTGCGAATGGCTTCCCATCCCGAGGTCTCGTTGCCGTGGAGCAGTACCGAGACGAACAGGGGAGCTTTCCCGGGTTTACCCAGATCAAATAACGTCGGGCCACGGAGGACGTCGGCCAGCTGGGCCGCTGTGCAGTCGAGCACATTGGCCGGGAGTGCATGGTGCAGATCAAAGCGCATCATACGGGCCAGGTGTGCACGGGTTGGTCGGTTTCCTGGAGATCGATGTAGGCCTGTACCAGGCCGCTGAAGTCAGCACCGTGTCTTTCTACCCAGCTCCGCTGCCAGTCAGCACCGTTTCGGCCCGTTTTGGCCCGCGCCTGCAGAATGTCCAGGTATTCGTTGATTTCAGTGGCGGGAATTTCCATTGACGCCAGTGACTCCCTGGCCATGGGAATCAGCGAATCCACAATCAATTTTCGCACGGGGATTTCACCGTCCGTCCAGACCACATTGGCATCCAGGCCATGTTTTGCCGCAGCATAGAAGTTGTCTCGTGCAACCGAAAAAGGGATTTTCTTTTCGATCGGGTCCTTGAGACTGGCCAGTGCGCGCACGAATCCGTAAAACGCGACACAGTTTGCCACACAGTCCAGAATCGTGGGACCTGCGGGAATGACACGGTGCTCAATGCGGATATGCGGCTGGCCGTCGTAGTCGAAACCGACCAGCGGACGGTTCCAGCGCCAGATCGTGCCGTTTTGAAAACGCAGATGGGAAAACTTGTCTCTGGGTTCGTCCTGCACGTACGGCAGGAGAATCGGATGGTTGCTCTGGTTTTCGTGGAAGATCTCAAAAAGGGAGTCATTCGCATAGTCGTTTCCGAAACTGACACGGGGAGGGTAGTTCTTGCCGACATCGATCGCCTGTTCAAACAGGGGAATGCGGGTTTCGCACCACAGGGACTTGCCGAACAGGAAAGGGGAGTTCGCGCTCAGGGCGACGATCGGTGCAGATGCGGCCACGGCCGCATTGAAGTCGCTGACGAAGTTTTCCGGCCTGCACTGCAGATGAACCTGAAATGCCGTCGTGGCCGCTTCGAGCATGACGTCATCGTGATGCATGACAAGTTCATCGGACCCGTGGATGGAGATGTGCACCGGAGCGCCGTCGCGCAACGCCAGGATTCTGTCGTTCAGCGCATGGTAGCGGACCATGTCCGACATGTGGCCGGAGTTGAGCAGGTCCGGTCCAAGTGTTGGCAGGATGCCCACCGAGACCAGGCGGGAATTGCAAAGCTTGGCGCCCTCATGGCAGGCTTTCCAGGTGGTCAAGAGCTCGTCGTGAAGCCGGGAAAAGACCTTGCCCGTCACCGACACGGGGCTCCCGTTGAGCTCGACGTTGAATTCGGCCAGTTCCGGTACAACCAGCGGGCTGTCCAGAACCGTCAGAAGCTCCCGGTTGATCGAGGCTGGCAGCCCCTCGGAGTCCACGATGCAGGCTTCAAGCTCAAATCCCAAAATGTAACCCCGGCCACTGAACCCCTTGTTGGCGAACAGCGTGGCCAGATGTTCCGTCTCGTTATCGAGGTTTTGCCGGAATTGGCTGAAATCATCTGCCTCAAAATGTCGGTGGGAGATTTCATCGCCCATATGAACTCCTTTTGTCTGACAGTGAATGGGGGTAACTGAGCAGACCGTTTAACTGCAATCCGCGCATTATCATATAATTGTATAAGTCTTAGGTAGTACCCGGCCCATCCAGCCTGGGACTCATGTATGTCAGGAGCAGTGAGCAACCAAAAAACCGATTTGAGAGACACTGGAAGCCTGTTGCCATGATGCACCCGTTCCGATGGGCTGCGGCACTTGACAGCGAAAGCTCGGTTATCGTACCGTGCGCCGCCTCTAGTGCAAAGAATCACTCATTCCAGGACAAATTTGTCAGTCGTCCCCATCGTCTAGAGGCCTAGGACACCGCCCTTTCACGGCGGCAACGGGGGTTCGAATCCCCCTGGGGACGCCACTTCTTTATTCCTGCAATGCGATTTTGACCCGTACCGTCATCGGCTGACTGCCACCGAGTGAAAGGATACAGGAAAGCAAGAACAGAATTTGTTTCCCATGCGTTCCATCAAGTCTTGAGCCGCCTACATACATTCCCTTAAATTTTGCCTTATACTTTACCTTGTTTTGTTCGGCTGAACAGGAAAGATAAGCACACTGCCGGAGGTTGAAATGCCACAGAAAAGTACATCGGAATCCAAAGCTGCAACTCCTGAGCAATTTGATCAGGAAGCCCTGAATCGCTGGTTTGACGAAAGACTGGAGCAAAAGCTGCAGGAACGCGAAGAGGCCAGGACACCGCAGCTCTCGTTGATCGCGACCAAAGGAACGCTGGACATGGCGTATCCACCTTTCATTCTTGCATCCACCGCCGCGGCAATGGGCTGGGAGGTATCGTGCTTTTTCACTTTCTATGCACTCGGGCTGCTGAAAAAGGATCTTGACCTGGAGGTTTCTCCACTGGGCAACCCGGCCATGCCGATGAAAATGCCGTTTGGCCCGGACTGGTTCCAAAGTGTGGAATGGAATATCCCGAATGCACTCAGCACGAATATTCCGGGTTTCGAGAAATTTGCAACCCTGATGATGAAGCACACCATCAAGGAGAGGGGAGTCGCCAGTATCCAGGAATTACGCAGCCTTTCTCTGGAAGCCGATGTCAAGATGTTTGCCTGCCAGATGACGGTCGACCTGTTCGGTCACGAAAAAGAGGACTTCATTGACGAGGTCGCCGGCTGGGTCGGGGCCGCCTCATTTTTGCCGCAAGCGCAGAAATCCGATATCTGCCTGTTTATCTGATCGGATAGGATTTCGCGTATCCGCCAGCGATTCATGCTGGACTTGCCTTTGTACCTGCTTGGCAGCCTGCAGCTCTGCAGGATAGCTAGGCGATTGCAGCAATCACGGCACGGCTAGGCCACCTTGATGTGCTGAATGATGGTCTGCTTGTTGTCTGTGATATCAGCGAGCGTGTACTGGTCCAGAGTATCGATGAACGCATTCAGTGCATCCCCGAGGATGTGCTTTAGCCGGCATGCCTTGACGATCGCGCACTTTCCTTCGGGATTGAAGCACTCGACGATGAAGAAATCCTTTTCCGTACTGCGGATCACTTCGCCGATCAGGATCTCGTCGGGCGTTTGTGCCAGTTCAATCCCCCCGCCTTTACCCTGGGTGCTGCTGATGTAGCCGGCCTGCCCAAGCTTGTGTACCACGACACGGACGTGGTGTACGGAAATGGAGTACGCTTCTGCAAGCTGGGAAATGGTGGTCAGCTCTCCACTTGGCTTGCATGCCAGGTAGATCAGGACCCGGAGCGCATAGTCTGTAAATTTTGTAACTCGCATGAGTTGGCCCTACCGTATTGTTCTGCAAGCAAAATCTTGTCCCAAAATCTCGATGATTCCTGCAATCTTAAAAGTCTATAAAATATAGATGATATTGAGTATAATCCATCTGTCAGCAATTGATAGATCGATCGATAAAAGAAGGAGGAGCAAAATGAGAAAGCGCAACTACCTCTTTGCGTTGTTTATTTCTATCAGTACGACGCTCGTTTTGATACACGATGCCATCGCTGAGGATCCGGCGGTGGAGCGTACCCGTCATCAGGTTCACATGCTTGACACCCTTTACAAAACGGCTGTTGTTCTGATTACCGATAAATACGTGACTGACCCTTCCGTATTTTCTGCCGCGAGCGCAGCCGGTGCGCTCTTTCAAACCATGAAAGAGAACGGCTTCCACGAAGTACGCCTGATCGGGCTTACTGATGTCTTGATCAACCCGGCAGTCAACAATCCACAGGATGCTTTTGAGGAAGAGGTCAAGCACAAACTGCTGGGCGGAGCAGCCACTCATGAAGAAGTGGTTACGATCGACGGCAAACGCTACTTGCGCATGGCGACAGCGGTTCCTGTCGTGATGGAAAGATGCGTGATGTGCCATGCAAACTTCAAGGGAGTCGAGGGTGCGATTGGTTCCCTGGTATATAAAATGCCGCTGATCGAATGAAGCAAATTTTTCGTGCATGAAAAAAGGGGGCTTGCAGCCCCCTTTTTTATTTCAGAACATGTTAGTCAGGCTTAGCCAAACATCTCAGCGGTCATGTTCTTGAACCAGCTGTAGGCGTAGTGCACCTCGCGTCGAAGTGCTTCCGGAGTGGCATCCGAGGGTGTCAGTCCACCCCCGACCTTGTTGATCTTGGATCGGTCCTCCGCCAGTTTGTAGACGGCAACCACCGAGATCCCGTAATCCGGTGCGATGATGCTGTAGCAGGCATTCGCATAGGAATTGATGCCTGGCTCTTTCTCATGCAGGGAATGTACGACTGCCGATGCACATACCTTGGCCTCTGTGCTTGCTGCGTATCCGGACTTGGGCAGGCCGCTGATGATACCGGCATCCCCGATGATGTGGATGCCCTTGTGCCGTTTCGATTCAAACGTACCCAGGTCGACCGGGCACCATCCGGAATCGTCCGTCAGGTCCGCATCATGTGCGATCTGCGCTGCCTTTTGCGGCGGGATGATGTTGGCGACGGAAACCTTATGGTCGTCGAAGTCGGTACTGACCTTCATGGCTTTGACATCGACCGCTTTCACTCCACCTCCGGTATCGGCGCCGGGGACCCATTCGATCATGTCTCCATACACCTTCTTCCAGCCTTGCGTGAACAGACCTTGTTTCGAGAACTTGTCCTTGGCATCCAGGATCAGGATCTTGGATTTCGGCTTGTGATGTTTCAGGTAGTGTGCGATCTGCGCTGCACGTTCATACGGTCCCGGCGGGCAGCGAAACGGGTTTCCGGGCGGTGCCAGCAGCACCAGTCCGCCGTCATCCATGGACTCGATTTGCTTTCGCAGCAATGCGGTCTGCGAGCCGGCGATCCACGCATGCGGCATGGTCTCGGCCGCAACCTCGTCATAACCTTCGATGGCTTCCCACCTCAGGCCAATGCCGGGGGACATGATAAGCCGGTCGTAACCCAGGGTCGTGCCATTGGCTGTTTTCACCTTGTGGGCCACCGGATCGATCATTACGGCCTTGTCCTGGACGACATGGATGCCATGCGAGGCCAGTTTGTCGTATCCGAACTTGATCGTGGAGATGTCACGGTCGCCGCCAATCACCTCGTTGCTCATGAAACAGGTGTGATGATGGGGCTTGGCCTCTACGATCGTCACCTCAATGGATGAATCCGCTTTCGCGATGTACTTGGCAGCAATCGTGCCTCCGACTCCAGCGCCGATCACGACAACCTTCTTTTTTGCAGCGCCTGCGATGTGGGGGAAACCAAATCCCACGGAGCCCAATGCAAAAGTACTGCCGGTGCCCTTTAGAAAATTTCTTCTGGTAAGTTTTGACATGTTTATCTCTCCTGCAATCTCGAGCGGTGCGTTATTTCTGGCTGGCGTAAAACTGGATGAGGTCTGCGACTGAGCCGTCACCGAAGGCGGCATGCGCATCCTTCATCTGCTTTCTCATTTTTTTCGGCATTTCCCGGTCACCACTGGCGAAGTCCGCCATGGTGTACTCAAGATAGGGGATCCATTGCCCGGCCAGCACGCCCGCATCATCCTCTGCGGAACTGCCGCCATTCTCATGGCATTTCTCGCAGTGAAGTTCATGAATCTCCGCGCCTGTTTTCGCCTGCTTCTTGTTCACTTCCTGCTCTGCAGCCTGGAAGGGCAGGCTTGCAAAATGCTTGGCGAGGATCTTGATTTCGGCTTCGGAATAGCCTTTTGCAATGCGATCCATGACGGTTGAGGTTCGTGCAAAGAATTCGACGTCCTCAAGTTCCGGATCGGCTTCAATGATGGCCTCGACCTTGTCCTCGTCGTTGTCGTACTTATAGGCCAGCATCGCGGCGATAATGTAAATTTCCGACATCCCTGAGATGGTAGGGGTCGCCGGTCCATCACTGATACCGCCAGGCCCATGGCAGCCCAGACACGTGTCGGAAAGCATGGATGGGCTTGCGGTTTCTCCGGCTAGAGTTGTACTGAAAGGGAGCAGTACAAGAACACAAAAAAGAAGCGTCTCGCGAACGAGTTTATGCAACATGGTTATCCTCCTATCCCAGGCATCAACATCATCAATATCCATTCACTGAAAGCTAGAGGGGATTCAGTGCAGCTGGCATCGAAATTATTTTGTGCACATAGTAGCACAGTACATCCCCTGCTTTTAGGCCCTTATTCAGCCTGTGTAGAGAGCACATGATCTGTCCGGTCTTGTAGCACGTAATGTGTCCGGTTCTCATAGGCCCCTATAAGGGGGTGTCAGATGAGACAGACACAGTGGTTACAGGAGACCCGGAGAATGAGGTTTGAAGAAGCGTATGAGG
>JAJDYY010000002.1 GCA_022824965.1 Gammaproteobacteria bacterium | reverse complement strand
CCTCATACGCTTCTTCAAACCTCATTCTCCGGGTCTCCTGTAACCACTGTGTCTGTCTCATCTGACACCCCCTTATAGGGGCCTATGAGAACCGGACACATTACGTGCTACAAGACCGGACAGATCATGTGCTCTCTACACTAGTCCAACATCTCCTTGACAATTTCTGCACAGTGCTGCAATTATGTTTCTGGCACTTTTGGGTATGGAATTCCCAGTCCCCAGCTTAGAATGCCTCGGACCATGGCTGCAATCGAAGAGCAAAATTATTCATTAAGCGAGCGGACCCAGTTACTGCTGAAAGTCTTGGTGGAGAACTATATCTCGGGAGGACAGCCGCTCGGTTCGCGCACCCTGGCACGCAAGTCCGAACTGGAGATCAGTCCGGCCACCGTGCGCAACGTCATGGCAGACCTGGAAGATTTCGGCTTCGTGGAGTCCCCGCACACCTCGGCCGGGCGCATCCCCACGACCAAGGGCTATCGCCTGTTCGTGGACACCATGCTCAAGGTCCAGCCGATCACCACCGACGTGGTCTCGCAGATGAAGGAAAACCTGGATCCTTCCCAGAATGTGAACAGCCTGGTGGAAAGCGCCTCGACGCTGCTGTCGGGCCTGACCGGCATGGCGGGACTGGTTACCCTGCCCAAGATCGAACGTGCCGAGTTCCGCCACATCGAGTTCCTGCCGCTGTCCGAGCATCGGGTGCTGGCCATCCTGGTCATGAACCAGCGGGAAGTGCAGAACCGGATTTTGCAGGCTGACCGCGACTACACCGAGGCCGAGCTGCAGCAGGCGGCCAACTACATCAACGAACTGTGCGCAGGCCAGGACCTGGTGGCGGCAAGGCAGAAGATTCTCCAGGAACTGGACCGCCTGCGAGAACACATGAACGACCTCATGCGTTCTGCAGTGGAGATGGGGGAACAGATATTCTCCAACTCCAGTCAATCCGATTATGTGGTCGTGGGCCAGACCAACCTCATGGAGTTCGACGACCTGTCGGATATCGAGAAACTCAGAAGCCTGTTCGAGGCCTTCGGCCAGAAGCGGGAATTTCTGCGTTTGCTGGACCGCTGTATCTGTGCCGAAGGCGTGCAGATTTTCATTGGCCAGGAATCCGGCTATTCGGTACTGGATGACTGCAGCGTCATTTCCTCGCCTTACACGGTGGATGATGAAGTGATGGGCGTGCTGGCTGTTGTCGGACCGACCCGAATGTCCTACAACCGGGTGATCCCGATCGTCGACCTGACGGCCCGGCTGCTTGGCGAAGCCTTGAATATTCAAAACTAGCCCACATATGCTGTCTTGGGACGAGCCGTTTTCGATGGCAGGCTGAATTATGACTGATACTGTAAAAAAACCCGATCCGGCCGATGTGCAGGAGGAGGCCGCACCGGATACTGCAGACGCAAACGGTGCCGAGGTCGCGGCAGCAGAGGATTCGCTGCAGGACGAACTGGAAAAGGCCAGGAGAAAAGCAGATGAATACCACGACAAGGTGCTGCGCATGCAGGCCGAGATGGAGAACCTGCGAAAGCGTGCGGAACGTGACGTCTCGAACACGCACAAGTACGCGATCGAGAAGTTTGCCAGCGAACTGCTGGCGGTGAAGGACAGCCTGGAACTGGGTCTGGATGCAGGAGAAGTGGAGGCCGCCAAACTTCAGGAAGGCACTGCACTGACCCTGAAAGTGCTGGTCAGTGCCCTGCAGAAGTTTGCCATCGAGGAAGTGGACCCGGTCGGGGAGGCCTTTGACCCGAACCTGCATCAGGCCATGACCACACAGGAGAGTCGTGAGCATGAGCCGAATACGGTCATCCAGGTCATGCAAAAGGGGTATACTCTGCACGAAAGACTGCTGCGCCCGGCCATGGTGATCGTTTCCAGGGCGCCGGAGGAATCCGGCGGCTGACGCATTCCCCGTCCATCCTCAATCACAGGGGTATCGGTGAGCCTTGAAACACCGTAAATCGGCCCAATATTCATAAAAACACGAGATTCAACCGGATATCTGACTAGATTCTGGACATTTTTGGAGATATACGATGGGTAAGATCATTGGTATTGATTTAGGTACCACCAATTCATGCGTGGCCGTCATGGAAGGCACAACGCCCAAGGTGATCGAGAACAGTGAGGGTGACCGAACCACGCCCTCCATCGTCGCTTTTACGGAAGACAACGAGGCCCTGGTGGGCCAGTCGGCCAAGCGCCAGTCCGTCACCAATCCCACCAATACCCTGTTTGCGATCAAACGCCTGATCGGCCGGCGCTTCGAGGAAGATGCCGTACAGAAGGACATCAAACTGGTGCCCTACAAGATCATCCGTGCGGATAACGGCGATGCCTGGGTCGAGGCCAAGGACAACAAGATGGCGCCGCCGGAAATCTCTGCGCGCATTCTGATGAAGATGAAAAAGACCGCCGAGGAATACCTGGGTGAAGACGTCACCGAGGCCGTCATCACGGTCCCTGCCTACTTCAACGACTCGCAGCGCCAGGCCACCAAGGATGCCGGCAAGATTGCGGGCCTGGATGTGAAACGCATCATCAACGAGCCGACGGCTGCGGCACTGGCGTACGGCATGGACAAGAAGCGTGGTGACAGCAAAATTGCAGTGTACGACCTGGGCGGGGGCACGTTCGACATCTCGATCATTGAGATTGCTGAAGTTGACGACGAACACCAGTTTGAAGTCCTGTCTACCAACGGGGATACCTTCCTGGGGGGTGAGGACTTCGACATGCGCCTGATCGACTACCTGGCAGACGAATTCAAAAAGGATCAGGGTTTTGACCTGCACAACGACCCGCTTGCCCTGCAGCGCCTGAAGGAAGCGGCCGAGAAGGCCAAGATCGAATTGTCCTCCGGCCAGCAAACGGAAGTGAACCTGCCCTATATCACGGCAGACCAGTCCGGCCCCAAGCACCTGAACATCAAGGTTACGCGGGCCAAGCTCGAAGCCCTGGTGGAAGAACTGGTGCAACGCACCATCGCGCCCTGCAAGCAGGCCCTGCAGGATGCCAATCTGTCGGCTTCCGACATCGACGACGTCATCCTGGTGGGTGGACAGACCCGGATGCCGAAGGTGCAGCAGGTGGTACAGGACTTTTTCGGCAAGGAGCCGCGCAAGGACGTCAACCCGGACGAGGCCGTGGCCGTGGGCGCAGCCATTCAGGCCGGGGTGCTGGGCGGTGACGTCAAGGACGTGCTGCTGCTTGATGTCACACCGTTGTCGCTCGGGATTGAGACCCTTGGCGGGGTGATGACCCGGCTGATCGAAAAAAACACCACCATCCCGACCAATGCGCAGCAGGTGTTCTCGACGGCAGAAAACAACCAGACGGCCGTGACCGTGCATGTGTTGCAGGGGGAACGCGAGCAGGCTGGGGCAAACAAGTCGCTGGGACGTTTTGACCTGACGGATATTCCGCCGGCCCCGCGCGGCATGCCCCAGATTGAGGTGACTTTTGATATCGATGCCAACGGCATCCTGAACGTGTCGGCCAAGGACAAGGCGACCGGAAAGGAACAGTCGATCGTAATCAAGGCCTCCAGCGGCCTGTCCGATGACGAGATTGAAAAAATGGTCAAGGATGCAGAAGCGCATGCGGAAGAGGACAAGAAGTTCAGCGCTCTTGTTGGTGCGAGGAACCAGGCGGACCAGATGATCCATGCCACGGAGAAGTCGCTGGCGGAGATGGGTGACAAGGTCGAGCAGGAGGAGCGGCTGCAGATCGAGAATGCCATCAAGGACCTGAAGGAAGTGCTGGACAAGGACAACCAGGAGGTCATCGAGACCAAGACCCAGGCCTTGGCCGAAGCGTCGGCCAAGCTGGCTGAGCGCATGTATGCCCAGGCCAGCGCCGATGCGCCGTCCGGGGATCCGGGAGATGCACCAGGCGCTGCCGGTGGTTCCGGTCAAGAGGACGTGGTTGATGCCGAGTTTGAGGAAGTAGACGACGGCAAGAAATCCTGAAGGGCGCTTTGATATAGTCCTTCGCACGCCTTTTTCTGATACGGGATCAGGGAAGTTCTGGCAGTCCGGGTTCGTTTGGTCGAGCCCGGACTTTCGTTTTTTTGGATAGCCAATGAGCAAGAGAGATTATTACGAGGTGCTAGGCGTAGACCGCTCCACGGATGCAGGCGGGTTGAAAAAGGCGTACCGCAGGCTCGCCATGAAATACCATCCGGACCGCAACCCTGGGGACCGGGAGGCTGAACGAAAGTTCAAGGAAGCCAAAGAGGCCTACGAGATCCTCGGTGATGCCCAGAAGCGCCAGGCCTATGACCAGTTCGGCCACGCCGGGGTCCAGGGCGGGGCCGCAGGCAGCACCGCGGACTTCGGCGACATCTTCGGCGACATCTTCGGGGATATCTTCGGCAGCGGACGCGGTTCCTCACAGCGTGTATACCGCGGCTCCGACCTCCAGCACGATCTGGAAATCAGTCTGGAAGAGGCGGTATTTGGCACCGAGTCGACACTGGAGATCCCGCGCCAGGCCAGCTGTGAAGAATGCGACGGGTCCGGAGCCGCGCCGGGCACCTCGGCCGAAACCTGCGCCACCTGCGGCGGTGCGGGCCAGGTCCGCATGCAGCAGGGCTTTTTTTCAATCCAGCAAACCTGTCCCCGGTGTCGCGGCAAGGGCAAGACGATCCGGGTTCCGTGCGACTATTGTCGAGGTACGGGGCGCAGACGTGTCACGAAGAAGCTTTCCGTCAAGGTTCCGGCCGGTGTCGACAACGGGGATCGGATACGCCTGTCCGGTGAAGGGGAAGCAGGTACAAACAACGGTCCGCCAGGAGATCTGTACGTGCAGATCTACGTGCGCCCCCATGAGCTATTTACTCGAGAAAACAGTGATTTGCACTGTGAAGTTCCAATCAGTTTTAGCATGGCGGCACTGGGCGGAGAAGTGGAAGTTCCCACCCTGAAAGGCAAGGTCAAGCTCAAGGTCCCGGCCGAAACACAGACCGGGCGCCTGTTTCGCCTGCGAGGCAAGGGCGTGCGGCCCGTGCGTGGCAGTGCACAGGGCGACCTGCTCTGCACGATTGTCGTTGAGACTCCCGTCAATCTGAGTAAACACCAGAAGGATCTGCTCGAGAAATTTGCACAGGACATCGGCAAGGGCGGAAATCGACACAGCCCGCGCTCGCATTCCTGGACCGATGATGTGAAGAGTTTCTTCGACGAGCTCAAGTTCTGGTCGCATTGAGTCCATCCGGGGCCTGTCCGGGCATCTCCGCAGCGCATCCCGCACACCCGTAAAACGGGACAGCATCGCTTGTGCGGTATCAAATGTATAATCGTGCGACTGATATTTCGTGAGGACAGAGGAATGCTTACGCTTGGGATCAATGGTGCTGCAGGGCGAATGGGAAAGACGCTGGTCCAGGCCTGTATGGAAGACCCACAGATGCGCCTGGGTGCCGCATTCGAGGCCCCCGCGGCAGACTCAATCGGCCGCGATGCCGGGGAGACGGCCGGGGTAGGGGCCACGGGCGTGATCATCGCCCATGACCTTGAGAGCCGCCGCGAGGATTTCGACATCCTGATCGACTTCACCGTACCCGAATGTACGATGCTGTCACTGGACAGCTGTCGAAGGCACGGCAAATCCATGGTCATCGGCACGACCGGTCTGGACGAGGCCCAGGTGCAGAAGCTGCAGGAGGCCGGCCGGGACATCTCGATCGTGTACGCACCGAACATGAGCGTCGGGGTGAACCTGTGCCTGAAGTTGCTGCAGGTCGCCGCCGACACGCTGCGCGATGACTATGACATCGAGATCATCGAGGCGCACCACCGCCACAAGGTGGATGCGCCTTCGGGAACCGCGTTGCGCATGGGTGAGGTGGTGGCCGAGCGCCTTGGGCGAAAGCTGGCAGACTGCGCAGTCTTTGGCCGGCAGGGCCACACAGGCAAGCGCGACAGAAACACCATTGGCTTTGAGACCATTCGTGCCGGTGACATCGTTGGGGAGCACACGGTCATGTTCTCCGGGGAGGGCGAGCGCGTTGAAGTCACGCATCGTGCTTCCAGCCGGATGAACTTTGCCAGGGGGGCACTGCGCGCTGCCGCATGGGTGTCAGGCCGGGATTCCGGGCTTTTTGATATGCGCGATGTGCTGGAGATCTAGCACGGCCTGCCAAGCACTACTTGAGGGGCTCCGGTGCCGCTGGCGGCCTGATGGGACGCTGGCAGACCGGGGCCTGTCATCGCGAAAAAAGACTTTTGACCGGGGAGGTGATCGATGGCACTGAACTACACGTTACTTATCTTGTCCGGCATTTTCGTCGGGGTGGGCGCATCATTCACGGGGCTGGGCGGCGGATTCCTGATGGTGCCACTGCTCATGACGCTCGGGTATACCGCGCAAAAGGCGGTCGGCACGTCGTTTCTGGCGATCCTGATCATCTCGCTGTCGGCACTGTTTGCGCACGGCCGGCTCGACAATGTGGATTACCGGGTGGCCATTGCCCTGGGCCTTGGCGGACTGCTGGGTGCACAGATCGGACCCTACCTGCTCGAGCATGTCGCCACGGCAAACTTCAAGAAGATTTTTGCGGTCATCCTGCTGGGCCTTGCAGCCTACCTGGCCTTTCAGAAATGAATCAGGAAATGCGATTATACAAGGGCCTGCTGACCGTACTCCTGCTGGTCTTCTCGTGGGGAGCGGGCAACGCGTGGGCCAACGGTTTCTATGCAGGCACCGGCATCCACATGGAATTTGCCGACATCGGGCATGCAAAGGATGTGCGCTATAACGAAGGTGTGCTCGATGCGTACCCTGTGGGTACCTACCGGGTCACTCGCGACAGCAGTGAGGACAGCTTCCACGCGCTGTCCTTGAGCCTGGGGTATCGCGCCGCCTTGTCCGGGAGACTGTGGTTCTCTGGCGAGATCGAGGGTGCCGTCTACTCGGGCACCGTGCGTGGCCACCTTGAAGGTACCTATCGTGGTGATGCAGTTCCCATACCCTCGGAACAGGTATTCCCTGGCGAGTGGAAGATGGAGAAGGACCACAGCTACGGGCTCAACGCACAGTTGGGATACGAGTTGGGGAACCATCGCTCCGTGTACCTGGTGGCCGGGGTGCAACGTCTGGAAGCGACCTTTCACTCCGCCTACGACAACCATGGGTCAGGTGTTGCCTCGATCCGGGGCGAAATCCGAAGAACGCGGTGGGTCACTCCATGGCTCATCGGTGCCGGCATGGAGTTCGGCAGTGGTCCACATCGCATCGACGTTCGCGCCCACTACTCCGAGTGGGACATGGCTGTGTCCGATGGTGACGGGGCGACCGAGCAGAGTGCCCTGGTCGGTTACGGCATGGATGTGGAAGAGGCCGGCATCACGCTAGGATACGTGCGGCTGTTCTAGCCTGAACGAAACCCCTGCCTTTGCCAGTGCCGGCAGCCACAACTCTTTAGTTACAACTACTACTGAAGCTTCTTGACGTGGTCTCAAGGTGTGTGGGCAAGGTCAATGTCAATATCTGTATTTGCTGCAGCCATCGGTCGACTGATAGGGGCATCTTTCGGAGTCTCCCTTGTCCGCCATTCAGAATTGCAGGATCGAGGACTTTGCTGGACTGAGCCAAGAATGGCGGATTCTTATGAAAATGACATGATATATCGCGATACCCACACACACATATAACACGACAATCTTTACCATTACATCTACAAATCCGGGTGAAGTCACCATCTGTAGATGATCCTTGAAAAAGTGCGTCTTTAATCTCGCCTCCTTGCTTTTAAGCGCCTGGGTACTCGGTGGCTGCGGCGGCAGTCCCATGCGTGAACCGCCAGAGAAGATAGGTTTCAGCAACGATACCCTGTTCATAGAAAGATCCGTAAACACCGCGGCTGCGGGTGGCGTTGAGGTGCGCATCGATGCGAGTGTCGACGATGACGGAGTCATGCTCAGCACGGCCACTGATACGATCGAGACCCAGTCCGAGGTATCGCGTATTGCTGGCTACGTTGCACGCTCCTGGCTGTTGAGCAAGGAGACGCCACAAGGCCTGAGAGTAGGCTATGCCTTCGTCAACTGGATCGACGACGATCCTACCGACTACCTCGCAGGCGGGTGGTGGGCCAACATTCCTCCGGGAGGAGAGATCGGCCTGTTTGAGGCGGATGCCCTCGGTCGCTTCGTTGAGGGAGCGGAGCTTGATATCACCAATCCGCCGGTTGTGCCAACGGCAGGCACCGCACGCTACGCTGGCCGCTCCGGTGGGTTATTTCAGTACATCGAACGTGTGGGTGTAGCCCAGCACTACCAGATCTCCGAGTACGACGCCGGTACACAATTCACTGTGGACTTCGGTGCCCGGCTCATTGAGGGCTGCATCGGCTGCAATGGCGATATGCATGCACGCGACCTGCATCTTGGGCCGCTTGGCGAGGGACTCCTGGCCGAGACACCGAAAGCTGATCCCGCAGGCTACGAAATTCACTACGGGCTCATGGGTTGGCGCCCTGACGGCACGTTCTACTCGGAAGGGGCACCTGCTGTCAGGCATACTGAGCG
Organism: Gammaproteobacteria bacterium; assembly: GCA_022824965.1. Classification (GTDB taxonomy): domain Bacteria; phylum Pseudomonadota; class Gammaproteobacteria; order UBA4575; family UBA4575; genus WTFY01. The sequence goes on along the minus strand of JAJDYY010000002.1, from coordinate 179,958 downwards.
GGTTGTGGTCGGAGCCCGTGGTTATATTGGCGGGCATCTGTCGAGCCGACCCGCGCCCAGCGGTGAGCCGCGACTTCTCATGGGGCACATGTCAGCCACTTTCGACGAGCAGGACGGTTCCCTGGGATCCTTCGATGGCAGCTTCGACGCCTTCATCCTACCGCCGTGATATCCTAGCCGCCTCTGCCCATGCGCGAGCGTCTGGGCACATACCACGACCATACTGAGAGTAATGCCAGCCAAGGGCATGTGCCAAATCGATCCATAAGAGTGCAAAATGTCATGAACAGATACGTAGTCATCCTATTTTCGTTGTTTCTCTGTGCCTGCGGGGGCGGGGGCAGTGCGCCTTCTCCGCAGACCGCCTTCTCGCAGGCTACGGAGCAGGATATTTCCGGGTTTTCCGAGGTCTCCGAACGCGTCATCCAACATATCCTGCAGGCCGGCGGTGCTCCGGTGTTTGGAGAGGGTGGCGACCAGGGCAGCGTGATGAGCTCCTACACCAGCGGCCTTGCAGATGTCACGAGCTTCGATACCACGTTCGACGGGGGGCAGTTCACGCTCGAACTCAACCGCCAGGACGGCTCCTCGACCACCGTGGATACCGACACCGCATCCACAGCAGTGGGCGTCAACCTCACTCCCGAGCAGAACCTGCTCTCCAACCGCGATGCTGTGCAGGGCCATGCCCTGTCCACCATGGGCTCCACACGTACGGTGATGGGCACATTCATCGAGTGGGAGGACGGTGATTTTACGAATTACCTGGCGGGCGGCTACTGGATCCATGCAGACTCCGGGACTTCCGGTGTGGAGTTCGGAGCCTTCATAGACAGCCCGGAATACGACCAGGTCGTCACTGTGCCATCCTCCGGAAAGGCCACCTACACGGGCCGTTCCGCGGGTTTTTTCATGGCCACCTACGGTGTGGGAACGCTTTATCCCGAGGGCACAATAGCAGGGGGAGAGTTCCAGGGAGTATTAACGATGTCCGCGGACTTCGATACCAGCATGGTCTCAGGGCAGGTTCGGGACGTGCACTTCACCTATGAGTCCGTGCTTTTCCCCGGGGCCCAGCAGCCCCAGGAGAACCGGGTTCTGACACGCACCGACTATATGCTGGACATGCCAGCGACCCCGTTCAACAGTGCAGGCCAGTTCTCCGGCAATGACATCACGCTCAGCCACCCAGCCATCACCTTCGTTGAGACCGGGGGATCCTGGCAGGACGCTTTTCCGAAGTGGATGATGCCAACGGCTTCCCTCGGGGCGTCGCAGGCGTGCACCGAGGTTTCGGGCGCACGGCAGGTGGCAGTACTGCTCTTTTTGTGGGTGCACACTACGGGTCTACGGAGCAGTACGAGTAGGCTGGGAATGGCGACACAAGGACAGGGGCTGGAGGGGTTGCTTCAGTAGCCTGGCGATCCCTACCGTACTTTTTCGATGGCACGGCAATCGCAATACTCCTGGACTTGATGTCCTGTTCACGATTTTCGACCGGAACTCCCGGCGAAGGTCGCGGATCGTTCTAGCAACTCCCCTAAATTTTCGGTTCCGAAATTTGCCCGAGTTCAGTACAATCAGGCCGGTCAACCCAAAGCACTGAAAATTTCCCAACGGGACGGCCTGGACGCGCGTCCCGTTTTTATGTGTACCTGGAGGAAACTGTTTGAGTTTGCAGCCCGCCTTGCTCGCCCTGGAAGACGGGACTCTTTTTTGGGGGAAATCAATTGGCGCTGCGGGCCTCTCCACCGGGGAGGTGGTTTTCAACACCTCCATCACCGGTTACCAGGAAATCCTCACAGACCCCTCCTACGCACGGCAGATCATCACCCTGACTTACCCGCACATCGGCAACGTCGGCACCAACCCCGAGGACGAGGAGTCCGGCAGAATCCATGCCGGTGGGCTGGTGATCCGGGACCTTCCGGAACAGGCCAGCAACTGGCGTGCCGACACCGGCCTGTCCGAATACCTCATCCGCCACAGCATTGCGGGAATCGCGGACATCGATACCCGTCGCCTGACCCGGGTGCTGCGTGAGAAAGGTGCACAGAATGGCGCGATCTCGGCAGGCAAAGTCGATGCTGAGGAGACCCTGCAAGCGGCACGAAGCTTCCCCGGCCTGAAAGGCATGGACCTGGCACGCGAGGTCACCACGAAAGAGCCTTACCGATGGGATGAAGGTTGCTGGGCCGGCCCCGGAAGTGAGCCGGCGGCTTCCGTAAAGTCGCAATATTTTGTGATTGCCTACGACTTTGGAGTGAAGCGCAACATCCTGCGCATCCTGCACGAACACGGCTGTTCCATCGAGGTGGTGCCGGCGACCATGAGCGCCGGTGATGTGCTCGAGAAAAAGCCTGACGGCGTCTTCCTGTCCAACGGCCCCGGTGACCCGGAGCCCTGTGATTACGCCATCCGGGCCATCCGGGAAATCCTCGACCGGGAGGTGCCCGTCTTCGGAATCTGCCTCGGACACCAGCTGCTCGGCCTGGCCTGCGGTGCAAGCACGGTCAAGATGAAGTTCGGCCATCACGGGGCCAATCATCCGGTGCAGGACCTGCACACCCGCGCGGTGATGATCAGCAGCCAGAACCACGGATTCGCGGTCGATGAGGAAACGCTGCCGGACTGCCTGCAGGCGACCCACCGCTCGTTGTTCGACCGGTCCCTGCAGGGCCTTCGGCACGTGCAAAAGCCCGCTTACGGTTTTCAGGGGCACCCGGAAGCGAGCCCCGGCCCCCAGGATGTACGCCCCCTGTTCGAACCATTTGTCTCCATGATGAAAAACTACCAGGCCTCCCAGTGAATCCATGCCCAAGCGAACGGACATTCAGAGTGTACTGATCATCGGTGCAGGACCGATCGTGATCGGTCAGGCATGCGAGTTCGATTATTCCGGAGTACAGGCCTGCAAGGCGCTCAAGGAAGAGGGCTACCGTGTCATCCTGGTCAACTCCAACCCGGCAACCATCATGACCGACCCGGAGATGGCCGATGCCATCTACGTCGAACCGATCCTTTGGCCGACCGTTGCGGCGATCATCGAAAAAGAGCGCCCGCATGCCTTGCTGCCCACCATGGGCGGACAGACCGCACTGAATTGTGCCCTGGATTTGAAACGCGAAGGGGTGTTGGACAAGTTTTCGGTCGCCATGATCGGCGCGGACACCAAGGCAATTGACATGGCCGAGGATCGCGAACTGTTTCGCGAGGCCATGGACGAGATCGGCCTGCAGTCGGCGCGCTCTTTCCTCGCACACAGTCTGGAAGAGGCCTTGCAGCACCAGCCGGAACTCGGCTTTCCAACGATCGTACGCCCGTCATTCACGCTCGGCGGCAGTGGCGGGGGGATTGCCCGCGACCTGCAGGAATTCAAATCCATCGTCGAGCATGGCCTGGATTTGTCTCCGACCACGGAGGTGCTGCTCGAAGAGTCCCTGCTGGGCTGGAAGGAGTTCGAGATGGAGGTGGTGCGGGATCAAAACGACAACTGCATCATCGTGTGCTCCATTGAGAACCTGGATCCCATGGGGGTGCATACCGGGGACTCCATCACCGTCGCACCGGCGCAAACACTCACCGACAAGGAGTACCAGATCATGCGCAATGCCTCCATCGAGGTACTGCGCAAGATCGGTGTGGATACCGGAGGTTCCAACGTGCAATTTGCCGTGCACCCCGAGGATGGCCGCCTGGTGATCATCGAGATGAACCCGCGGGTTTCGCGCTCATCGGCACTGGCCTCCAAGGCGACCGGTTTCCCGATTGCCAAGGTCGCCGCCAAACTTGCGGTCGGCTACACCCTGGATGAACTGCGAAATGAGATTACGGGAGGTGCGACCCCAGCCTCCTTCGAACCCACCATCGACTACGTAGTGACAAAAATCCCGCGTTTTACCTTCGAAAAGTTTCCGCATACCCAGCCGAAACTCACCACCCAGATGAAGTCGGTCGGCGAGGTGATGGCGATTGGGCGTACCTTCCAGGAGTCTTTCCAGAAGGCCCTGCGTGGCCTGGAGACGGGCACGGACGGGCTCAACCCGATGCGGGAGCAGTACGACAAGGAGCAGCGCGAGTCACTGGAACTCGAGTTGCGTGAACCCGGCCCGCACCGTGTCTGGTTCATAGCCGATGCCTTTCGCACCGGCTACAGCATAGCCGAGGTCCAGGCCCTGTCCGGGATCGACCCCTGGTTCCTGGCCCAGATCAGCCAGCTGGTGGACTTCGAGGCCGGCCTCGCCGGCAAGGGACCGGGGGACCTGGACCGGAATTTGTTTCACGAACTCAAGCGCCGCGGATTTTCGGATCAGCGGCTTGCGGGGCTGCTGCAGTGCAGCGAACAGCAGGTGCGAAAGGCCCGCAATGCCCTGGAGATTCACCCGGTGTACAAGCGTGTGGACACTTGTGCCGCGGAGTTCGCCACCAGCACGGCCTACATGTACTCCAGCTATGATGAGGAGTGCGAGGCCTGTCCCACAGACCGCAGGAAAATCATTGTGCTCGGCGGCGGGCCCAACCGGATCGGGCAGGGAATCGAGTTCGACTACTGCTGCGTGCATGCGGCCATGGCGCTGCGCGAGGATGGCTATGAGACCATCATGGTGAACTGCAACCCGGAAACCGTATCGACCGACTACGATACTTCGGACCGCCTGTATTTCGAGCCGCTGACGCTGGAGGACGTGCTTGAAATCGTGCGCCTGGAGAATCCCCAGGGCGTCATCGTCCAGTTCGGGGGGCAGACCCCGCTGAAGCTGGCACGGGCCCTGGAGGCCGAGGGGGTCCCGATTATCGGTACGACTCCGGACTCGATTGATCTCGCCGAGGACCGCGAGCGCTTTGTGCAGCTGATTCGCCGCCTGGACTTGCTGCAGCCTCCGAACGCTACCGTGACCAGTGCAAAGGCCGCTGTCGATGCGGCAGAGGAAATCGGGTACCCGGTGGTCGTGCGCCCCTCCTATGTGCTCGGCGGGCGGGCCATGGAAATCGTGCACCAGCAGGATGACCTGGAGCGTTACATGCAGGAGGCCGTCAAGGTCTCCAACGATGCACCCGTGCTGATCGATCATTTTTTGGCGGATGCCGTGGAAGTTGACCTGGACGCCATCTGTGACGGCAAGGACGTGCTGATCGGCGGCATCATGCAGCATATCGAGCAGGCCGGTATCCACTCGGGAGACAGCGCCTGTTCGTTGCCACCCTATAACCTGAGCGCGCACGTGCAGGACATGATGCGTGAGCAGGCCCGCCAGCTTGCGCTTGGCCTGAACGTAGTCGGGCTGATGAACGTGCAGTTTGCGGTCCGCGACGAGAAGGTGTACCTGATCGAGGTCAACCCGCGCGCCTCGCGCACCGTGCCGTTTGTCTCCAAGGCGATCGGCATGCCGCTGGCCAAGATCGCAGCGCGCTGCATGGTCGGCAGGAACCTGAAGCAGCAGGATGCCCTGCAGGGTGGCATCCCGGAGTATTCCTCGGTCAAGGAAGCGGTGTTTCCGTTTATCAAGTTCGGCGGGGTCGACCCGATTCTGGGGCCCGAGATGAAGTCCACGGGCGAGGTCATGGGGATCGGCGAGACGTTTGCGGAAGCCTTCGGGAAATCGCAGTTGGCTGCAGGCACGCTGTTGCCGGAGCAGGGTTGTGCATTGCTCAGCGTGCGTGATGAAGACAAGCAACAGACCGTCCGGATCGCACGCGACCTGCAGGCCCTGGGATTCACCCTGGTCGCGACCCGGGGTACGGCGCGCTACCTCAATGAGCACGGCCTGCAGTGCCAGGCGGTGAACAAGGTCAGGCAGGGCCATCCGCACATCGTGGACATGATCACGGCCGGCCAGGTGGACCTGATCGTCAATACCACGGAGGGAAAACAGGCGATTGCGGATTCCTTCACCATCCGCAGGGAAGCCTTGCAGCACAAGGTGTGCTACACCACGACAACGGAAGGTGCGTGGGCCCTGAAGGAGGCTATCCAGAACCGCGGGCAGTATAATGTGTATTGCTTGCAGGATTTGCATGCGGGTAGACTGCATCAAGGCGGCATATTCAGGGTTTAGCACGCTCACAGTTGTATCTCGGGGTTTAGGTATGGACAGGGTTCCACTCACGGTGCGTGGCGCAGAACTGCTGCGCAGGGAATTACAGGAACTTAAATCGGTGAAACGGCCTCAAATCATTGAGGCGATCGCCACCGCGCGTGCGCATGGCGACCTCAGGGAAAATGCGGAATACCATGCAGCCCGCGAACAGCAGGCATTCGTAGAGGGACGGATCAAGGATATCGAGGGCAAGCTTTCCAGTGCGGAAATCATCGATGTCAGCAAGCTTCAGGCGGGCGGACGGGTCACGTTCGGTGCCACCGTCATTCTCGCCGAGGAGTCTACAGGTGAAGAGTCCACCTACACCATCGTGGGCGAAGACGAGGCCGACATCAAGCAGCGTATGGTATCCATCTCCTCGCCGATCGCCCGGGCCATGATCGGCAAGGAAGAAGGGGACGTCATCACGGTCGAGGCCCCGGCTGGACGCAAGGACTACGAGGTGGTTGAAGTGCACTACGAGGGCGCCGAATAGCAGATTTTGGACAGACCGCAGCCTGGCCCGCGAAATCTGCCTTGTTTTATGTGGATTCGCCCCAAATATAGTAGTATGCAGGACAGGGTACGACCGAATTTCGGGGCACATCCGTGGCGTTCCGGCTGCCTCGGGACTGGCGCACCGGTCGCAGTCCGTGAAATACGTGGCTGGTAAGGAGTACGGGGTGCAGCAAAAACGGGGAACTGAGTCTGTAAGGCATTGATTTGCATACAAGTGGTTTTGCGATGGTATGCACACAAAAGGTGTATGGGTGGCAGAATCACGGTATAGTTAGGCATTAAAGGGATTTGAATCCAGACTACGAGGTAGTTCTTGAACGACATGGTTAAAAATTTGTTGCTCTGGGCGGTGATTGCAGTGGTCCTGATGACCGTGTTCAACAACTTCGCACCCCGTCCGGAGTCCCCCACCGAGCTTTCGTATTCCAAGTTCATCGAGCAGGTGTATTCCAACAATGTCCGGTCCGTGCTGATCAGCCCGGACGGGCGGCGTATCGAGGGCACCTATGAAAATGGTGAATCCTTCGAAACCTTCAGTCCCGGAGACCCGGGCCTGGTCAAGGACCTGCTGGACCACGATGTGGAGATCGAGGCGGGCGAGACCAAGCCACGCTCACTGCTGCTAGATATCCTGATCAGCTGGTTCCCCATGCTGCTGCTGATCGGCGTGTGGATATTCTTCATGCGGCAGATGCAGGGTGGTGGCACCGGTCGCGGGGCCATGTCGTTTGGCAAAAGCAAGGCCCGCCTGATGGGTGAGGACCAGATCAAGGTCACTTTCAACGACGTTGCCGGCGTGGAAGAGGCCAAGGACGAGGTCTCGGAACTGGTGGAATTCTTGCGTGACCCGGCCAAGTTCCAGAAACTGGGGGGCAAGATTCCCCGCGGAGTACTCATGATCGGCCCGCCAGGGACAGGTAAAACCCTGCTGGCCAAGGCAATTGCCGGGGAAGCCAAGGTACCGTTCTTTACCATATCTGGCTCGGATTTCGTGGAGATGTTTGTCGGCGTTGGGGCATCCCGTGTACGCGACATGTTCAACCAGGCCAAGAAGCATTCTCCCTGTATCATTTTCATTGACGAGATCGATGCTGTCGGGCGCCATCGAGGTGCCGGACTGGGCGGTGGCCATGACGAGCGTGAGCAGACCCTGAATCAGTTGCTGGTGGAGATGGACGGTTTTGACGGCAACGCCGGTGTGATCGTGATTGCGGCCACCAACCGCCCCGATGTGCTCGATCCGGCCCTGCTGCGTCCCGGTCGGTTTGACCGCCAGGTGACCGTGCCCCTGCCGGATATCCGTGGACGTGAGCTGATCCTGAAGGTACACATGCGCAAGGTGCCGGTCGGCAAGGATGTACGTGCCGATTTCATTGCCCGGGGAACGCCGGGATTCTCAGGAGCTGATCTGGCAAACCTGGTGAACGAAGCTGCACTGTTTGCGGCGCGCGCCAACAAGCGTACCGTGGATATGGAGGAGTTCGAGCGCGCCAAGGACAAGATTCTCATGGGTGCGGAGCGCAAATCGATGGTGATGAGCGACGAGGAAAAGGAGCTCACTGCCTACCACGAGTCGGGCCACGCGATCGTGGGCCGTCTGGTACCCGAGCATGACCCGGTCTACAAGGTTACGATTATCCCCCGAGGTCGTGCCCTGGGAGTGACCATGTTCTTGCCGGAAGAGGATCGCTACAGTCACAGCAGGCAGCGCCTGGAAAGCCAGATTTCAAGCCTGTTTGGAGGACGGGTTGCCGAAGAACTCATATTTGGTGACGAGGCGGTGACGACCGGAGCCTCCAACGACATTGAGCGGGCGACCGAAATTGCGCGTGCAATGGTCACCAAGTGGGGATTGTCAGAAAAGATGGGCCCGCTGTCCTACGGGGATGAGGATGGTGAGGTGTTCCTGGGCCATTCCGTCACCCAGCACAAAACGGTGTCGGATGACACGGCCAATTCGATTGACCAGGAAGTGCGACGCATCATTGATGTCAACTACGAGCGTACGGTGAAGCTGATCAAGGAGAACATGGACAAGCTTCATATCATGGCGAAAGCCCTGGTGAAGTATGAAACGCTGGACACCGAACAGATTGACGACATCATGGCTGGGGAAGAGCCACGGCCACCGCAGGACTGGGAGGACGTGGATGACGAACCCACATCGGGAGCGACGGCCAAGTCGTCGAAAGAGGGTTCTTCCAAGGACTCGGACCCGATTGGCGGCCCGGCCAGCGAGCACTGACAGCTGATCGTATTGCCTGGAGTCTCCCGGTGGGGATGCATTGGGGAGTCAGGGTCTGCCAGGCCGGCATGCCACACACTTTAAGCACTTGCATGTCGAGGCTCTTTTGACATCCGGTTTTGCGGATTGATCGGAAACGCATATGGGGCGAAAGTTTTTTGGCACTGACGGGATACGCGGTCGCGTCGGCGACGGCGTGATGACACCGGATTTCGTCCTGAAACTCGGCTGGGCAGCCGGTTCCGCACTGTGTACCGATGACAGGAGTCTGGTGCTGATTGGAAAGGACACGCGTATTTCCGGCTACATGTTTGAGTCCGGACTGGAAGCGGGGCTGTCTGCTGCCGGGGCCAACAGCCGCTTGCTGGGACCCATGCCGACTCCGGCCGTGGCTTACCTGACCCGCACCCTTCGGGCAGCGGCCGGTATCGTCATCAGTGCGTCCCACAACTGTTATACCGACAACGGCGTGAAGTTTTTTTCCTCCGAAGGCAGGAAGCTGTCCGATGAGGCGGAGGTCGAAATTGAAAACCGGATGGAGCGCGCCCTGGCAGTCGTCAGTGCGGACAAACTGGGCAAGGCGGAACGGGTCAATGATGCGGCCGGGCGCTACATCGAGTTTTGCAAGAGTACCGTACCAACCCACATCCGCTTGCACGGATTGAGGATCGTGGTCGATTGTGCGCATGGGGCCACCTACCAGATCGCCCCCAGTGTATTCACGGAACTGGGCGCGGAAGTAATCAGCACGGCATCGCAGCCCAACGGCTTCAACATCAACGAGGACTGCGGAGCCAACGATCCCAAGGTGCTGGGTGCAGCGGTACTGGAGCATCAGGCCGACCTGGGGATCGCAATTGACGGGGACGGGGACCGGCTGATCATGGCGGACCATACCGGTGCCACCGTGGACGGCGATGAACTGCTGTTCCTGATTGCACAGGCGCGCAAGTCGGAAGACACCCTGCAGGGGGGTGTCGTCGGGACCCAGATGAGCAACCTCGGACTGGAACATGCCCTGCGAGATGCCGGGATTCGCTTCAAGCGGGCCTCGGTGGGAGACCGCCACGTCGTCGAGATGCTGCAGGAGCACTCCTGGATCCTCGGCGGGGAGCCTTCCGGTCATATCATCAGCCTGGACCGCATGACGACCTGTGACGCCATAATTTCCGCACTTCAGGTGTTGCAGATCCTGGTGACTGCGCAGAAGACCCTGCACGAAGCCAAGTCCGGCATGTACAAGTATCCCCAGACCCTCATCAATATCCCGGTGCAGTCCAAGATCGACATTGACAGCACGCCTGAAATTCAGCAGGTCATCCGGGATGCCGAGTCCGACCTTGGAGAGTCCGGACGAGTGCTGTTGCGGCCTTCAGGCACCGAACCCCTCGTACGGGTCATGGTCGAGGGTGTGGATGCGATAAAAGTGGAGAAACTGGCTCAGCATATCGCAGAACAGGTCTCCGCCTCCTGCTGACTGCAGACACCCGCTATAGACGTGCGACACATTCCTCCGGGGTTTGCTTAATCATGTTGCGGTGGGTAAGCTGCGCACTTTTAATTTTTTAACGGACGAATCATCTGATGCGCCAGACTCTGGTCGCCGGAAACTGGAAACTGAACGGCTCACTGGAGTCAGTTTCGGAACTTCTTGCCGGAATTACCGAACAAATTCCCACGGTCGGGGCCACCGAGGTTGCCGTGTGTCCACCATTTGTCTACCTGCAGCATGCAGGTCAGTTGTTACAGGACACCGGTATCGCACTTGGCGCGCAGGATTGCTCGGACCAGGCAGAAGGTGCCTATACGGGAGAAGTTTCACCGGCCATGATACGGGAGTTTGGCTGTACGTACGTGATCATCGGACACTCTGAACGGCGCCATATATACGGCGAGAGCGATGCGCTGGTGGCGGCGAAGTTCGAGCGAGCCCAGGAACACAGCCTGATTCCAATTCTCTGTGTCGGCGAGACCCTGGAGGAGCGCGAAGGCGGGCAAACGGAAGCAGTCATTGCACGCCAGCTGGATGCTGTCCTGACGCGCTCGGGAATCGAAGGCTTCGACAATGCGGTCATTGCGTATGAGCCCGTCTGGGCGATTGGCACCGGCAAGACTGCCACTCCACAACAGGCCCAGCAGGTGCATGCATTTGCCCGCGACAGGCTGAGCAGGCAGGACGAAGGGATTGCAGGCGGTATCCGCATCCTGTATGGAGGCAGCATGAAACCTGAAAATGCCGGTGCACTGCTGCAGGAAAACGATATTGACGGGGGGCTGATCGGGGGCGCATCACTCAAGGCAGAGGACTTTGTCGCGATTGCGGCCTCCGGGACATAAAGGCCGTCTCAGCAGGATAGAAAAAGGAAGACAGGCACATGATGTTATATAGCATACTGGTGGCAGTCGATGTGCTGTTGGCCATCGGCATTATCGGTCTGGTGCTGATTCAGCACGGCAAGGGTGCCGATGTCGGTGCAGCCTTTGGCAGCGGAGCTTCAGGGACAGTTTTTGGAGCACGGGGATCGGCGACGTTCCTGACACGGGCAACGGCCATTCTCGCGACCCTGTTCTTTGCCAACAGCCTGTTGCTGGCCTATCTGGCTACCCATCGCCCGGTGACAGAAAGTGTTATCGATCAGTCAGTGCAGGTCATCGAAGAGGTGGTCGAGGTGCCTGTGGAGGAAAGCCTGCCAGAGGTACAGCCCGTACCGGAATCAGCTGTATCCGATCTGCCGGATATACCTCAGGAAAATGCTGCCCCTGCAGCGGATCCGGACGCCAACTGATCTCCTGAATCCACAGCCAGGTCATGCGATTGCCTGCAGCCTGTTCTGAAAGAGGGCAGGGTTTGGTTATCCGTCTCTTGCGTTAGAATAGCCAGGTACAGCCGATGTGGCGGAATTGGTAGACGCGCTAGCTTGAGGGGCTAGTGGGGGAAACCTCGTGCCGGTTCGAGTCCGGCCATCGGCACCAATTGAACTATCCGAGAACGTCCAATAAAATCCAGCAAGGTCCATAAAGTATTTAAATAACAGCATCTTAATTCAAAAATTTTGTTTTATGGCGTCCAAGAGCGTTCATTGACATCCGGGAAAAATGACAGTACATTTGACAGTACTTTTCGATTCAATTTAAAAAGTACTGTCATTTATGCCCCTTACCAACACACGTCTAAAGGCGGCAAAACCCCACGCTAGTGACTACCGGATCGCTGATGGCGCCGGCATGTACCTGCTCGTTAAGACAAATGGCAGCAAGTACTGGCGCCTGGATTATCGATTCTGCGGTAAGAGGAACACCCTGGCCCTGGGGGTCTATCCAGCGGTTAGCCTCAAGGCAGCCCGCGAGAAGCGGAGAAAGGCCCGGATTCAACTTGAGAACGGCCAGGATCCGAGCGAGGTCCGCAAGGAGGCAAAGCAGGCCCTACAGGCCGATGAGTTCGAAGCCGTTGCCCGCCAGTGGTGGGAGCACTGCAGTGGCACCTGGAGTCCTTCTCATGCCGCCCGTGTCCTGAAACGTCTGGAAGACAATGCGTTCCGGGATCTGGGGCGCTTGCCCATCGATGAAATTACCCCCCAGAGGATCATTGCCACGGTTCGAAAGATTGAGGCCCGCGGAGCGCTGGATGTGGCCAGCCGGGTCAACCAGGCTATCCGGGCCATTTGCCGCTTTGCCATCCAGCGAGGCATTGCGACCAGTAACCCGGCCTCGGACCTGGAGGGCATCGTCAAGCAGAGAAAGGTCCAGCACCGGGCTTCGCTGCCCAGAGAGGAGCTGCCGCAGTTCCTGAAAGAACTGGAGGGCTACAGTGACCGGGGCCGCAAGCTGACCCAGCGGGCGATCAAATTGCTGTTACTGACCTTTGTGCGCTCCGGGGAGTTGCGGAAAGCTCGCTGGGAGGAGTTTGATCTTGAAGACAAGGTTTGGCGCATCTCTGCGGATCGCATGAAGATGCGTAATGAACACCTGGTGCCCTTGTCCCGACAGGCCCTGGAACTCATCGAGCTGTTGCATGGCATGACCGGAAAATACGATCTGGTGTTTCCCTCCGAGCGCGACCGCTCCCGCGAGATGTCGGACAACACGATGCGTCAGGCGATCTTCAAGCTGGGCTACGATGGTACCCAGAAGGGCAAGAGCAAGGCGGTACCGCATGGCTTCAGGGCTACCGCTTCCTCAATCCTGAACGAGTCCGGCTTCAATCCGGATGCCATCGAGCGCCAACTGGCCCACATGGAGCGAAACAGTGTGCGGGCCGCCTATACCTACCATGCCCGCTACCTGGATGAGCGCCGGACCATGATGCAGTGGTGGGCCGATTACCTGGATGAGATGCGCGTCTCCGGCAAGGTGATCCCAATCTTCTCCAAGGTAGCCAACGGCTAGTCGGCCAAGCTACTAGCGGCATGCTTCTGCTGGTAGACCCGATCCGCTGAACCCCCGTACTTTCATGCCCGCCAACTGGATGTAGCGCGATCGAATTCACCGTAATGGCAAGCGCTATCCGGCTGTTCCCCGTGCTGTCCACCCCGTTACCCGGTCGTGTCACTCCCGGTGAACGAAGTGAAACGCAGGAGTGACGCGACCGCCTGCAGAGCCCGGAGGCTGGTAGCGCCGTACTGTACATTTTTGAAAGCTGAATGCCCGGCAAATTACGGCGTCGAAATTTTTAGCTCCAGGGTAAGAAGATTTTCCGTGACTGGGAAGCAGCGGGTGGTATACTGACCCGTAACAGTTTTGTACCGGGCCGCTACGGTATATCAGCGGCAACCAAGGCCTCTCCGGATCGTGCAACAGAGGCATCAGTCATCCGGCTGCGATCCATCTTCAATACCAGTCTGTATCCTTGATACAGACCTTCGGATTCAGGTCCCCTGGGCCCGTCTCCACCTTCAACACAAGGCATTTCGCCTATCGGCACGTGCGGGTTTTCCTGTGCGTGACATTTTCCTACGCCCGTGAACGGCACACCCGTCTGATCCCTGGGGTCAGACAGTCGGTGCTGTGCACAGGGCCGTTATTTTCAATTCAGTGGAGCGTATCCACATAACTTAAAAGGAGGGTATCCCTATCTTCAAATATCGCCCTGCAAGGGCACCTTGACCGGTACAGGGTCACTCTTTAACAGAAGAGAATCTGTATGGCCTGGACTGAGGCCCATTCAAGTCATTGAGGGAGTCGTGTCCCATTGAACTGCATCGCGCAAGCGAACCTGTGAGCTCAGGCTCTCGGGTGTTCGGAAACACTCACCAGACATAGGAGAACACACGCATGAGGACGTTGAACTACGAACTGAAACAGCTCTGCCGGCACTGCCGGGAGGGCAGCTACGCCACACAAAGAAACCGGGAGCGCATGCTCACCCTGATCGCCAATGAACTGCATGCGATGGGCTACCGCAAGATGCAGTCCAGATCCTTGAAACCGAAGCATATTGAAACCCTGGTACAAAAATGGCAGGACAACAGCCTCTCGATCGGAACCATCAAGAACCGGATGGCCACGCTCCGGTGGTGGGCCCACAAGGTCAACAAGCAGAACGTCATCGCAAGATCCAACGAACATTACGGGATCCCGGACCGAAGGTTCGTCACGAACGAAAGCAAAGCTAAAGACATCACCCGGCAACAACTCAACAAAATCAAGGATCAACACGTTCGCTTGAGTCTGGAGCTGCAGCGGGCCTTTGGCCTGCGGCGCGAGGAGGCCATGAAGTTCCGGCCGAGCTACGCGGACAAGGGAGATCGCCTGCAACTGAAAGCCAGCTGGACCAAGGGCGGTAAGCCCCGAACGATCCCCGTTCGCACAGAAAGCCAGCGAGACGTCCTTGACCGGGCACGGGCCCTGACCGGCTTTGGCTCCCTGATCCCGCCACAGCGAAGCTACGTCCAGCAACTGAGAGTCTATGAGGGCAATACCACCCGGGCTGGCCTCTCCAGCATGCATGGCCTTCGCCATGCATATGCCCAAGACCGCTACGAGGAGCTGACGGGCTGGAAGTGTCCGGCCACCGGGGGACCGGACAGCCAGTTACTGACTCCGGAACAGCGCGAGCTGGACCACCAGGCCCGAATGACCATCAGCCAGGAACTCGGCCACGAGAGAGAACAGATTACGGCAGCGTACCTGGGAAGGTAGCTGTGACGATTGCAACCCGAAGGAAAAGAATGAGGAACTTACCCATGAACTACAGAATTGTACGACTGAAGGATGTCCAGCGCATGACCGGACTCTCCCGCTCCACCATCTACGCCCAGATCGCCAGGGGCGATTTTCCCAAACAGATCAAGTTGACCGGAGCCCGTTCAGTGGGCTGGCATGAAAGTGCGGTGATTCAATGGATCGAATCCAGACAGCAGGTGTGATGGATGTGGGTGTTCAGCTGTTGGTCGTTTTGGGAAATAACGGAATTGCCTTGCCAGATGTGTATCTGACGTGAAGCTGCATTTGACTGTAGTCATTTCTCCTGCTGTTGCCTTACATGATCAATAAATTCATGCACATTCATGATCCACGCCCTCTGGGCGCCGGTGTAGGTGCCATGCAGTTCAGCAGGCAGGACAAGCTGAATCCTGCTAGCTCGCATCTCGGCAGTCTGGGTCTCGCTGATGCCGGGCTCAAGCGTCAGGAGATGCTTGTCCGGTATCCTTTTTGCTTCCGAGAGAACCTGCCGCCATCGATCCTTGCAGGTAGACTTTACCCCCAGCATGGAAAGACCGGTCGCCGCGAAATCCTGATTGTGATACTCGGCAGCACCGGGGAAAAGGAAGTCAGGCCGTGAGTTGTGCTCTGTGACTGCCTGCCGGTCATGTTTCAGTCCAAAGGCCGTAAATATCTCTTCGAGATGATGCTCGAGTGCATACCCGGCACGCGCCTTTCTCCTGTTCTGCACACTGAGTGAGAAGCTGATAAACCCGTCCACATCAGCCACCTCACCGGACCAGAACCCGTCCCTCAGGCGCTGTGCCACTGCATGATGCTCCATGCGGCGAAACAGCTTTTCCTCACGTTCCATCCATGCAAGCAGGGCATCATCAGGATCAGCCACGGGACTGACCTCGGGGAGAGTACTTCTGGCAAAGCCGGAGAACTCGGCTGTCGTCGGAAACACTCCCTGAAAGGGCTCGAGCAGCCTGTCCAGCCTTTCAGGCTCCGGCTCCTCGAGTTCCATGCCAAGGGATTCGAGAATAAATCTCGCAGCAAATCCGATCTGCTGGTCATCCCCGTTTTCAAGATCTGTGTATGTGAAGCCAGCTCCAAGCTCTCCGGCTGAAAGGCCGAAGAGCCACACAAGCCGGCTTTCTTCCGTACTTCCCTGCGCAACCACAATGATCATCAAGTCACCGGAAGGTCTCTTGGCAACAACCAGCAGGTCCCCTGCACCAGCGCGTTCCATTACCGGATTGCTCCTGAAATAAAGCCTGTGTTCTGTCCGTGTAGGGTGCTGTTTGCGGGCGTCATACCACGTGATGGATGAGTCCTCTGAGAATCCCTCATTCTCGTCACCAAACCATATAAACCGGGTCGTCCTGTCTGCCAGTTTCTCCAGGCCCAGAAGCTGTTTCAGGGGCATCACCCCGTTGAACTCATGCTGGTTGGAACTTTCCGGATGTGCCTCTACAGCACTCAGCCGTTTTGCGACCACACCGGCAAAATATTCAGACAGATACCCTTTTCTCATCCTGTGCTCCCGTCCTGCTCTTTTCGTCGATGCCCTCAACCACGAGAGCCTCCTGTTCCGAATGCAGCCATTTCTCCGTCGTGTCGATCACCATGTTGGGATCAAGCCGCGTCCTGCCTTTCAGGGCACATTCGTAGATGACAGCTACACGCCATCCACGCTCCCTGAGTGCCTGCCAGGTCTCCCTGTCCTTCTGCCTGTTGCGTGTAATCTTGCTGCGCCAGAACTCTTGCCGGGTGGAGGGCCACTTGAATAGATGACAGTCATGCCCGTGCCAGAAGCATCCGTTTACAAGAATGACCGCCCGGTATTTCGGAAAAGACAGATCCGGCTTTCCGGGCAGCCTGCGGTCATGCAGACGGTATCTGAACCCTCTCGCATGCAGGGCCTTGCGGATGAAAAGCTCGGGCTTCGTATCCTTGCCCCGGATACCCGCCATCATGCGGCTGCGGGTTTCCGGCGAGACAATATCAGGCACTGGCTACCTGCAACTCCTCTTCCACCGGGGCATACTCCAGATCAAGCTCAGCCTGTCTCCTGTCGTTTGCCATGACTGAAAGAATATGGGGACGCATGAACCGGGCAATGGTCTCGACGACAGGGACGACTACTGCGTTGCCAAACTGCCGGTAGGCCTGTGTGTCAGAAACAGGGATCTCGAAACGGGGTCGTCCGGGTGCGTCAAATCCCATCAGCCGTGCACACTCTCGCGGGGTCAGGCGACGGGGTCTTTTCTTGTACTGGCGGACAAGCACTTCCGATCCATCCTTGTAGTAACGTGCAGAGAGGGTGCGGGAGGTATCGTCAGGACCAACAAGTCCATACCCGAACCCGTTTCCCCGCACCTTGTGCTTGACAGCATAGTCCTTCAGATAGCTCCACAGCCTTGGGGTCAGGGTGTATTTCGGGCCCACCTTTCCCTTAGGTCCATGTGTGTAGGGAGGGTCTTCCGGTTCAGAGCCATCCTGTGGGTGCAGGATCGAGCGCAGTAACGGGCCATTGTCAGGATCCGGTATCTCAAGTTTGCTGAAATCAAATCCGGTATTCTCCCTGAAGCCGACAATGAATATCCGTTCACGGTTCTGTGGCACAAATCCCTTGGCATTGATCACACGCCAGTCAATGTGATAACCAAGCTCCTCTTCTAGGGTTGTCCTGATCACACGGAATGTATTCCCCCTGTCATGGCTGACAAGATTTTTCACATTCTCCAGCAAAAAGGCCGCCGGCCGGTGATGGGCAATGATCCTGGCCGCATCGAAGAACAGGGTTCCCTGGGTGGCATCGGCAAAGCCGTGTTTCATGCCCAGTGCATTCTTTTTAGAAACACCGGCAATGGAGAAGGGCTGGCACGGAAAACCTGCCAGCAGGATGTCATGTGCAGGAATTTCTTCCTCCGGCAGGGCGGTGATGTCTCCCGCGACAGGGTGGGTGCACGGGAAGTTGGCGTGGTAGGTGGTACGGCAGGGCGAGTCCCATTCACTGGTGAAGATACATCGCCCACCGATGGATTCAAATCCGATCCGGAAGCCACCAACACCTGCAAACAGGTCAATGAAGGTAAATGCCGGCCTTTCTGCAGGCCTGTATCGCCCGTTGACAAAGACCTGTTTCGACAGCCAGTCGGTGACCGTCTTTTTTGGAGCAGTTTCCCCGGATCTCCAGCGATATACTGTTCTGATGTTGTAACCTGTCCTTGCAGCTATTTCCTGTTTGGACAGCCCAGATCTCTCAATGAGACTGGATATTTCTGTGCTCCCGGATGCCAGCACTTTCTTTCCTCTGGGTCATTTTTTGACAGAATGACATAAGGAGTAATAAATTGCAATTTTAGCCCGAACCTGCTTTCCAGCACCGCATTGCTACGCTCCAACAGTGGCAGACTTTCCGTGCCCGGGTGGCAACCTTCAGAATACGCAACTTACGCAAGAACAGGAATAGACAGTATGTGGCATTTTCAAGTTATGGGTCGTGGGGAAATGAATCAGGATCCAGTGCAGGATGGTTGCTTCAATACAGCCGCTTTGGGCAGCTATTCAGATGCGCTGGTCAGGTATATGTCAATAGACTGTTAAAACATTTCCAAACAGATTCTTTTCAGGTATTGAGGATATAAGCAATTATTTGCTTTATATTGTCGTGACGCTGTTAGGTTGTTAAAGCCAAAAATGTTTGAGGCTGTGTAAGATTCGTTTGGATATCCTGTAAGAATATTGTTTGAGAAATGTGGTCTGACTCAGAAACAAATCTTGATTTTTTGAATTATTCCGAAGTTGCAGAAATGATTGCTGACCTTATTAGCAAGCAGCAATTGTTGCCACTTTCCCTTGGTGTCTTTGGTGGTTGGGGTACAGGGAAATCCAGTACGCTCAAGTTAGTTCAGTTGGAGCTTTCTAAGAACTCTCAAGACTATCTGGTGGTCAATTTTGATGCTTGGTTATACCAGGATTTTGATGATGCTAGAGCAGCACTTATGAGCGTCATCTCGTCTGCCATTATTGAAAATTCTCCGACAAACTTGAAAAAGAAGGCTGTCAACCTGCTTGCTAGAGTGGACAAACTGCGTGCACTGGGGCTGTTAATTGAGGGAGGAGCCTTAGCATTTGGGGCTCCACTTTTTGGCACGCTCTCTAAGGGTATCGGCTCCGTGGGATCACAGCTCGAAGGTAAACAAGAACCCGCGAATGCCAGTGACAGTGAAAATGTTAAGACTGGGATTTTGTCTCAGGTATCCGGTTTGTTGCAATCCAATGAAGAAGGTGGAGGGCCTTTCAAGCAAATCGATTCATTTCGTATTGAATTTGGCGAACTATTGAAGGATTTGAATAAGACTCTAGTGGTATTTATAGACAATATTGATCGCTGTTTGCCAGTGAACTCAATTCATACACTAGAGGCCATTCGTCTTTTCTTATTTATGCCTAGAACGGCATTTGTCGTGGCTGCAGATGAAGATATGATTCGGCATGCCGTAGCTCATCATTTTCATAATCCATCACATAGGCACGTTGCGGACTATCTTGATAAGTTGATTCAAATTCCAATTAGGGTGCCGAGAGTTGGCGTTCAGGAAGTGCGAGCTTATTTGTTTCTGTTGCTATGTAGTGAAGCTGCAGAATCGGAAGTAAACCTAGAAAAACTTAGATCCTATCTAATCGAGAAACTCAGATGTTCGTGGAGTGAAGAGGGGAAATTCTCTGTTGAAAGTATTCTTGAGTTGATTAATCGATCCGATGACCATGAACTTGTTGCTGTTCTTGAGATGGCAGACCGAATCGCGCCAACCCTTGCTTTGTCACCTGGGGTATTAGGGAATCCTAGAATTGTTAAACGCATGCTCAACGTAGTGCGTATGCGCACGTCCGTTGCTAGGCGTCGCTCTATGCCACTGGATGAGGCCATGATTGCTAAGCTCGCGCTGTTTGAGCGATGCACCGACAATAATGCGACTGAAGAGCTTCACAGTCTCATTAATGCGGCTGTGGATGGTAAGCCAAAGGTCTTGCAGCAGTTAGAGCAGGCACCATCGGGGGAAATTACTGCCGATTTACCGGAAGCGTGGGCAAAGTACTCTACCTTTTTGCTAGAGTGGTCTAGTTTACCACCTAAGTTTGGCGGAGTAGATTTGCGGCCAGCTGTCTACTTGGCGCGTGAGACCGCACCACTGCACATGCTTGCTTCGCAAGCTTCAGCTGCGGCTATTTATGCAGTAGAGACTTTATCAAAAGTCTCATCGATATCATCTCCAACAGGTAAGTCAGCAATTGAAAATTTGCGCAGTGAGGAGCTTGCAGTAGTGATGGATGGGCTCATCTCCCAAATGCGAAAGGACTCTAACTGGAGTCGACCACGAAGCGAATTTAGAGGAGCGGTGATGGTCGCTGATCGATCAGATAGTGCTGCACTATTGCTTTCAAAATTTGTACGATCTCTGCAACTTCCGAAGATTCCTGGCTGGATGACAACCATGCTAAAAAATCGTCCTTGGTGGCAGCAATAAAAGTCTGACATGGGAACATCCTCATCAAGCAAAGGCCGTAGTAACCAAAGCCCACTTGTACCGGATCACGCTGATGCAAATCCGGACCAGCCATTACCACCTCCTGAGGGCCAAAGATTTCGTGGGTTCCGAACAGAATTTGGACGAGCTGTCCAAGGCACTGGTGAGGGCAATTTCAACTCAGCGCTCGGCAGATATGCACGAGATGCTACAGGAGGAATGTCATTTGGGCCACGACGTTTTGGTACCGCCTATGTTTCAGGTGGTGCACTGGTCACATTACTTAATGAATTACAACAGGGTGGTACTGGTGAAGAATCTGTAGGGGTTGATCTATCGACTTTAGTTGGCAGGCCTGCTGCAGAAGCCCTGGAGATTATTGCTGAAACACTTGCGCCAGAAAATGCAGACTCAGATCTGATAAGGATATCTTTGCAGGAGGCACTAGGAGAAGTGCTCCCAGAGCAGGATGAATTTGAGCCAGCAGCTATGACTCCTGATGATTTGGTAATCATCTTGGTGGAGTTTTTTAGCAAGGTGCTTTTTCTGGTTATAGTCGATGATGCGGGGAATGCTTGGAACAAAGCCCCAAGTGAACAGAGAACAATAGAGGCAGAAAATCAACTTTTCGACATCATTCGCACCTCGGTCGATAATCATTTGTCCCCAATTTTTGATAGACAGATTCAGGATCTTACTAAAGACCAGATCGAAGCTCTGGAACGTCGTGCAATTGATGATCTCTGGTCTGAATGGGAGGACTATGAATGACCCGGTGCGTAGTTCATACTGCGCCTGAAGCTGTTCCAATGATGCCTTCTCCTGAGGAAGTACACGTGTTGCTCTATGGAGGAAGTCCTGTTCACCCTAGAACTGCAGCAATTGGCGCACAGCTCCGTGATCTCTACATGCGTCTTGGTGTGCGACCATCAAATAGGGCAGTTGATCTGGTATCAATTGCTTTAGCAGTAACTGCTGCAGACACATTCATACTACGTTCTAATTCAGCAACCTCTTGGGCTCGAGATATCGAAATCGAGATGCCACTAGGTGCTCCAGACATTTGGTCACCGGTACTGTCAGATATAGAGCGTACACTTGCTTTTCTGAGTGGTGATCGCTGGAAGTTTGTGATTAGTGGAAATGGTGAACAAGCACCGTCAACTCAGATAATTCGGAGGAAAAAGTGTCTGTTGGATTTTTCGGCTACTGATTCAGTCTCATTATTTTCTGGAGGCCTAGATAGTACGATTTCTATGATTTCGATGTTAGAGCAAGGGCGGTCACCTATTCTAGTTTCTCATGCATATAGAGGTGATGCTGATATACAAAATCAAATTGCTTCTGAAGTGCCGATGAATACTGAACGAATTTCAGTAAATGCTTGGCCTACTTCTAGTCTACAATCAGATGTGTCTATGCGAACAAGAAGCTTCTTGTTCATTGCTATTGGGGTGTTGATTTGTGATGTATGGTCAAAATTTCATCGGCGGGAGCCGCCAGATTTTTTGATACCAGAGAATGGGTTTATTGCCATAAATGCCCCGTTAACACCGCGACGAGTAGGATCCCTAAGTACTCGCACAACCCATCCCCATTTCCTTAATCAAATGAGAAAAATTCTAGTGTCAGTAGGCCTTCCATCCAAGATTTGCAACCCATACGAACTGCAAACCAAAGGTGAGATGGTGGATACTATTGGATGTAGTTCAACCTTCCAAAGGTTGGCATCTCGGACTGTATCTTGCTCCAAGTGGAAACGATCAAATATGCAATGTGGGAGATGTTTGCCATGCCTAATTCGTCGATCTGCACTGTATGCAGGGAACGTGGATGATACAACAACGTATTCGACTACAGATCTGTCCACATTGGTTGCCAGGGAAGATGAAAGCGATGATTTAATGGCTGTCATGACGGCAGTACGTCGCTTTGAGACAGAAAATCTAAGGCAATGGGTCTCACGTTCCGGACCTTTGCCATTTAACAGTACTTATCGAAGTGATCTGATAAATGTTTTTCGAAGAGGTTTGGGTGAAGTTGGTAATTACTTGCGTGATAGTGGATTGATGATGTGATTGACTTTCATTGTCATCTTGATCTTTATCGCTACCCATCTCTTGCGGTAGAAGATGCTGACAAGGCTGGCATTCATGTCCTATTCGTAACGACTCTGCCAAAAGCGTGGCCTGAAGCACAGAAGATGATTGTTGGTTGTCCAAATATAAGAGTTGCGTTAGGACTACATCCAGAAATTGCACATGAGCGGGAAAGTGAATTGTCTCTGTTTGAGAAATATGGCAATCAGACAAAATACTTTGGTGAAATTGGTTTGGATGGATCGCCTCAGCTTAGAAATTTTCAAGATGTACAAGCGAGAGTATTCCATACTGTACTGCGGCTTGCTGCAGAAATGGGAGGGAAAATACTCTCGATACATAGTAGGAGGGCTACTGAACAGGTGCTCGACTCACTTGCAAGTCACTCAGATTTCGGAGTCCCAGTACTCCATTGGTTCAGTGGTTCACAAAGACAATTGCGACGAGCAATAGAACAGGGTTGTTGGTTTAGTTGTGGGCCAGCTATGCTTAGATCTGCCAAAGGAAAAGCTATTGCAAAGATGATCCCTCGTGAACGAATGCTAACGGAAACAGATGGTCCGTTTGCATTTGTTGAAAGTAGACCATTGCAGCCGGCAGATTCGTGGTCAGCTGTAGAATCCTTAAGTAATATATGGGATGTAGATCTCCAAGAATCTGTTAGCATTCTGCTGCATAATTTAAAAGACCTTACAGCTAAGGTGCAGTTGCATGCACCGGCTGCAAATGTCCGTTCAGAGAAGATTTTTGGCTGAAGCCTTAGCTCTGGCTACATGAAAGCCATCTATGAAGTGGATTCATTTTTGTCGGCACTTGTGTCGGTATCTATAGAAATTGAATGCACTCATGCCCATACGTAAAAGTGATGTATCCCAAGAATTCAAGTGAAGCAATAGTGGTTATCTGGCAATGATCTAAAATTAGGGAATTATCTGGCAAACTAGCTAAAGGTTGCTAAGAAATGACAAACATAGAAGGCCCACGTCTCAATAAACATCAACAGCGCATAGCCCATAGGTGGGAACGCATCGGATACTACACATATATGTGCTGGGCCATCGGCTGGAGAGTGTTGCTGCTCTACTTCCTGTACTGGTTATTCATTAAACCCTTCATTTCTTAGGTCACTGGCCTCGCGATGTTCCGCCGCGATGAGTAGTATCTGCAAAACACTTGGGTTTATATGGGGCGCAAAACAGCTAAATCCATACAGGGAATGATAGTTTTTTGGACTTTCGGTCAGCACAAAAGATTCAAGCAAATGGCAATTTGGATCTGGATTTTAAAATCGTCAGTACTTTTAACAGTATCAACAAAAATTGAAAACAAGAATAGCTATAGATAACAGTTCTTTACTATAAGAATTCGAGTCCGGCCATCCACCATTTGAACCGCCCTTGGACATCTGCAAGGCTCTAAAATAGATTTCCTCGCACGCAATATCTTCTGGTGACCAGTCTAAAGCAGTCAACACAAATGCACACTACACTCACGAGTCAGTCAAGATTTCATACACACACAGGGTTGGCCTGAAATGTGGGTTGGCTTGTTTGCAGTGCTTTTTATTGCCGTGTTCACTGCAGCCGGCATTGGCACCAGGCTTTGGCTGAATGGAAATCTGAACACCTGCTATTCCCTGTTAAGCCTGTTCTTCTCCATTAATCTGCTGATTTGCTACTGGGAAGCCTGCCTGTATTGGCGCAGAGACTACATTGAAGAACGCGTCAATTATTGGCGTGAGCGGCGTATGCAGACTGGTCGGACACCGGCTGTCGAATTTCTGACTACCAAGGCTCCATTTGGGAAACTCCTGTCTCCGACGCTTTGGGCAGATGCCTGGGCCACGTATTCTATATACGATGATTCGTATGCAGACCGGCGTACCTATGGATTCAGCATCGACATTGCCAATGGATTTTTCACTCCGCTCCCGTCGCTGGTCCTGTACGCGGCATTCACAACAGCCTTTATGCCAGCCCTGTACGCGGGGATTCTGGGTGTCATCCTGTTTTGGCAATGGATCTATGTAAGTTCGGTCTACTGGGTGAGCTTTTTTGTTTCCCGGAGACAAGAGTTGATCAGCAAGGTGGATATGTATATTTACATTCTGGGGGCAACCGCCGTGTGGGTATTGTCTGGCCTGCTGGGACTGTATGTGTCCATTCGTTTGATTATCGATGGCGACTACACAGTGCTGGGTTACCTGTGATTTCCATTTTCTTCAAGCCGAACCCGATCGGCTGATGTGCAGGTGGGAAAATTTTGAATTCAGCCCGGGTCCGGGCAAGTGAATAAACCCCGTTTGCCGTACATTTCAGCATCGGCCAGAAAATCCTAGGCAACGCCGGTCGGTGCGTGAAACTGGACAGGATGGATTCTGGCTTCATACTGCTCTCTTGGCCTGAAAAACTTTTCAACGTATTGGAGTATTGACTCATGAAGAACGCCGAAACCGACTACCCGGTCCATGCATTGATCGCAAAACGATGGAGTCCCTATGTATTTTCGGACCGGGCCATCTCCAACGAGGATCTTTGTTCCCTGTTTGAAGCCGCGCGCTGGACGATGTCCTCCTACAATGCGCAGCCCTGGCGTTATATCCTTGGAATACGGGGCCAGAGTGATCCCTTGCGGGATCGGATCTTCAGTGTGCTGCTTGAAGGCAATCAGGCCTGGGCAAAGCATGCCCCCGTGTTGGCGCTTGGCCTTGCCGAGCATAACTTTGAGCACAACGGCAAACCGAACAAGGCCGCGGTCCATGATTTGGGGGCGGCATCTGCCCAGTTGACGCTGGAGGCCACTGCAAGAGGCTTATGCGTTCACCAGATGGTGGGGATCGATCCAGACAAGGCACGCGAGGAGTTTGATCTGCCGGATTCCATCGAACCGATGACTGGCCTGGCCATTGGTTATCCAGGAAAAGCAGGTGATACCGACGAGGAATATGCAAGCCGGGACGACCGTCCCCGAGAGCGAAAATCCCTGCAGGACATCCTTCTGCTGGGATTCGATTTTCTGATGCCGAGATAAGATGCCCGAATTTGGAGCTGTTTAAATGAAATAAAAACAGTAGCATAGAAGTGACAGGTGCCTATCCACATGATGTAGAACACAGGATAGGGCCTGCAGGCATCTGAAATTTGTAAGCTACCAAATTCGGATACAATAGGACTGGCGCACTGCGCCATCCGTGGATGGACCTGCCGGGACCTGACACTTCGGCCGAACACTGAAACCACTGCCACTGAGGAACGGCAATGCTCGAAAACTATCTACCTGTTCTTGTCTTCACCGGTCTTGCCTTGATCATGAGCCTGATCCCGATGGCCCTGGGCCTGGCGCTTGGGCCCCGACACCGAGACGAGGCCAAGGATTCACCCTACGAGTGTGGTTTTGAGGCCTTTGAGGATTCGCGCATGCAGTTCGACGTGAGGTATTACCTGGTAGCCATCCTGTTCATCATATTCGATCTGGAAATCGCCTTTCTGTTTCCCTGGGCGGTAGCCATTCGCGAACTCGGGCTGGCGGGATTCTTGTCCATGGCGCTGTTTTTGGTAATTCTCACGGTCGGCTTCATATACGAGTGGGGCAAGGGCGCACTGGACTGGGATTAGGAGGCGAGCTCAAGGGGTTGAGGTATGAACGATACGACAGCAAGGCACCCGGTGCAGGATTGACATGGGCATCGAAGGATATCTGAAAGAGGGCTTTGTCACGACTCGCCTGGACGAGCTGATCAACTGGGCGCGAACCGGATCCATGTGGCCGATGACTTTCGGGCTTGCCTGCTGTGCCGTGGAGATGATGCATGCCGGTGCATCACGCTATGACCTGGACCGTTTCGGAGTCATGTTCCGGCCCAGTCCACGCCAGTCGGATGTCATGATCGTGGCCGGCACGCTGGTCAACAAGATGGCCCCCGCCCTGCGCAAGGTCTATGACCAGATGGCTGAGCCCAAGTGGGTGATTTCCATGGGTTCATGTGCCAATGGAGGAGGGTACTACCATTACTCCTACGCAGTAGTCAGAGGCTGTGACCGGATCGTACCCGTCGATGTCTACGTGCCTGGCTGCCCACCCACCGCCGAAGCTCTGCTGTACGGAATTCTTCAGCTGCAAAACAAGATCCGCCGAACCAGCACCATTGCACGCTAGGCCGGGTCATCATGGGGGAACGTATTCATCAACTCGGTTCAGACCTGCAGCGCGCGCTGGAATCTGTTTTGCAGGGCCTGGATGTCGAACACGATGAGGTCACACTGACCGTAAAGCCCGGCGACCTTGATGAGGTCATGCGACAGCTCCGGGATACGCCTCAATTCGGGTTCGAGCAGCTGGTGGACCTGTCCGGGGTCGACTACCTGGAATACGGAGTCGGTGAGTGGAGTACGCATGGTGCGACCTCGGCCGGCTTCAGCCGTGGTGCGGAAAAAGCCTCCTTCGGGCGCTTTACCTTTGATGATCCTCCGCAGGTCCGGGCCCTGGAGAATCCCCGTTTTGCGGTGGTCTATCACCTGCTCTCCGTCAGCTGCAACCAGCGGCTGCGTGTGCGGGTATTCTGCGAAGACGATGAACTGCCCATGGTGCCCTCTGTGCATCATATCTGGGCCTCCGCAGACTGGTACGAACGCGAGGCCTTTGACCTGTACGGGATCATTTTCGAAGGTCATCCGGACCTGCGTCGCATCCTCACCGATTACGGTTTCACCGGGCACCCGTTTCGCAAGGACTTCCCGCTGGTGGGCCATGTCGAAGTGCGTTACGACCCGGAACAAAAACGCGTCATCTACCAGCCGGTATCCATTGAACCCCGAATTACCGTGCCCAAGGTGATCCGCGACGACTACCGCTTTGAGTCGGGCAAATCCCAAGAGAACGATGCCTGAGCTTCGCAACTACACCATGAATTTCGGGCCCCAGCACCCGGCAGCTCACGGGGTCTTGCGACTGGTCTTGGAAATGGAAGGCGAGGTCGTACAGCGGGCAGACCCGCATATCGGTCTGCTGCACCGCGCAACGGAGAAGCTTGCAGAGAGCAAGCCCTACAACCACAGCATCGGCTACATGGATCGTCTCGACTACGTTTCCATGATGTGCAATGAGCATGTCTACGTACTGGCCATCGAAAAGCTCGTGGGCCTTGAGGTGCCGGTTCGTGCCCAGTACATCCGGGTCATGTTCGATGAGATCACGCGGATTCTCAACCACCTGTTGTGGTTGGGTGCCCATGCACTGGACATCGGCGCCATGACGGTGTTTCTGTATGCTTTTCGCGAGCGCGAGGACCTGATGGATTGCTACGAGGCGGTATCCGGGGCACGCATGCACGCCACCTATTACCGCCCGGGCGGGGTGCACCGTGACCTGCCTGCGCAAATGCCGAAGTATGCCGAGTCACGCTGGCATGACAAGAAAGACGTAGCAAGGCTCAACCGCGCCCGCACGGGGTCCCTGCTGGACTTTATCGAGGACTTCACGCAGCGCTTTCCCGGGTGTGTGGATGAATATGAGACCCTGCTGACCGAGAACAGGATCTGGAAGCAGCGTACCGTCGATATCGGCATCGTCAGCCCGGAGCGCGCACTCCAGTTGGGCTTTACCGGCCCCATGTTGCGTGGCTCCGGAGTCGAATGGGATTTGCGGCGCAAGCAGCCCTATGAAGTGTACGAGCATCTGGATTTCCAGGTTCCGGTGGGCGTCAACGGGGATTGTTACGACCGTTACCTGGTGCGCATCGAGGAGATGCGCCAATCCAATGAAATTATCCGCCAGTGCGTCGACTGGCTGCGTGCTCATCCCGGACCAGTCATGGTGGACAACCACAAGATTTCCCCGCCAGCGCGCACCCAGATGAAGATGGGGATGGAGGAACTCATCCATCATTTCAAACTGTTCACCGAGGGATACTGCCTGCCGCAGGGCGAGGTCTACTGTGCCATTGAGCACCCGAAGGGCGAGATGGGAATCTACCTGGTGTCGGACGGCGCCAACAAGCCGTATCGTCTGAAAATCCGCGCGCCCGGGTTTGCCCACCTGGCCGCACTGGACGAGATGTCCAGGGGCCATATGCTGGCCGATGTGGTTGCCATTATCGGCACCCAGGACATTGTCTTCGGGGAGATTGACCGATGACACCAGCTGACCTGCCGGGGACGTTGTCCAACTATGTGCGTGGCGAGATGGATGACTGGCTGTCCCGCTACCCGGTTGATCAGAAGCAGTCCGCCGTGCTGGGTGCCCTGCGTGCCCTGCAGCATGAGGACGGCTACCTGAAGACCGAGAAGATGGATGCGGTGGCGACCTACCTGGACATGCCTCCCATCGCCGTGTACGAGGTCGCATCGTTTTATTCCATGTTCGAACTCGAACCGGTGGGCAAGCACACCCTGGCTGTCTGCACGAACCTTTCCTGCATGCTGTGCGGCGCCGACAAGATCGTCGAGCACCTGGAGCACAAGCTTGGCATCGGGCTGGGGGAGAGCACTCCGGACGGCAAGTTCTTCCTGAAAAAGGAGGAGGAATGTCTGGCGGCGTGCTGTGGTGCACCCATGATGCAGGTCAATCATGACTATGAGGAAAACCTGACGATCGAAAAAGTGGACAGAATCCTGGAAGGGCTGGACTGAATCGATGCAGCAGTTGAACAACGTTTGCTACGAGACCCTGAAATTCGACCAGCCGTGGACGCTGGAGAACTACATCAGCATTGGCGGGTATTCGGCCTGGGAAAAAATCCTGCAGGAGAACATCCCGCCCGGAGAGGTGATCGAACAGGTCAAGGCGTCCGGTCTGCGCGGGCGCGGAGGTGCAGGATTTCCTACCGGGCTGAAATGGAGCTTCATGCCGCAGGGTAGCGATATCCAGCGTTATGTCGTGTGCAACTCGGATGAATCCGAGCCCGGCACCTGCAAGGATCGCGACATCCTGCGCTACAACCCGCATGCCGTGATCGAGGGGATGGCGATTGCCGGCTATGCCATGCAGGCTTCGGTGGGCTACAACTATATCCGTGGAGAATTTTCCGGTGAACCGTACCTGCGTTTTGTAGAGGCCCTGAACGAGGCCTATTCGGCAGGCTACCTGGGAGACAATGTGCTGGGTTCGGACTTTACCTTCTACCTGCATGACACCCTGGGGGCCGGTGCGTACATCTGCGGCGAGGAAACCGCGCTGCTGGAATCACTCGAGGGCAAGAAGGGCCTGCCGCGGTTCAAGCCGCCGTTCCCGGCCAGCTACGGCCTGTACGGACAGCCTACCACCATCAACAATACGGAAACCTTTGCCTCGGTACCGTCCATCATGCGCAAGGGGGCCGAATGGTTCTCGGCCCTGGGGGTGGAGAAAAGCGGTGGCACCAAGTGCTTTTCGGTATCCGGACACGTGAACCGCCCGGGCAACTTCGAAGTCCCGCTGGGCATGCCCTTCCCCGAACTCCTTGAGCTTGCAGGCGGAATCCGCACCGGGCACACGCTGAAGGCAGTGATCCCGGGGGGCTCTTCGGTGCCGGTGGTCCCGGGTGAGGTCATGATGGGTGTGTGCATGGACTACGAATCCATCGCCCAGGCCGGATCCCTGCTGGGGTCCGGGGCCGTGGTGGTCATGGATGACACCACGGACATGGTCAAGGTCCTGCAGCGGATCTCGCAATTTTATTTTTCCGAATCCTGTGGTCAATGCACGCCTTGCCGGGAAGGTACCGGCTGGTTGTACCGCATGCTCTGTCGCATCGTCGAGGGGAAGGGCCAGTTGGAGGATATCGAGAAGCTGGATGATGTGGCCCGCAAGATTGAAGGCAGGACCATCTGCGCGCTGGGCGATGCCGCCGCCATGCCGGTGCACAGCTTTATCAAGCATTATCGCGAGGAGTTTGTGCACTACATCGAGCACGGATGCAGCCAGCTGGATGGGGCGGTCCCACGCCGGGCTACGGCATGAGCGGAGTCAAGCACCATGCCTGAAGAGCAGATCCAGCTGTTTATCAATGACCGGGAGGTCCACGCCTCGAAGGGTGCCATGCTGATCGAGGTGGCCGACCAGCATGACATCAGGATCCCGCGCTTTTGCTACCACAAAAAGCTGTCTGTGGCCGCCAATTGCCGCATGTGCATGGTGGAGGTCGAAAAGGCCCCCAAGGCCTTGCCGGCCTGCGCGACCCCGGTTGCCGAGGGCATGCGGGTCTACACCCATTCCCCGGCAGCCCTCGACGCTCAAAAGAGCACGATGGAGTTCCTGCTCATCAACCATCCACTGGATTGCCCGGTATGCGACCAGGGTGGGGAATGCGAACTGCAGGATACTGCGATGGGATATGGAGAAGATGTCTCGCGCTATACGGAACGAAAGCGCGTGGTTGCAGACAAGGAGCTTGGCCCACTGGTCTCGACCGACATGACCCGCTGCATACACTGTACACGCTGTGTGCGGTTTGGCAGTGAGGTCGCCGGTATTCGTGAACTGGGTGCGACCGGGCGTGGGGAATTCATGGAAATCGGTACCTATGTCCAGCGCTCACTGACTTCCGAGCTGTCCGGGAATGTCATCGATGTATGCCCGGTGGGAGCACTGAATGCCAAGCCTTCGCGCATGCGCGCGCGCTCCTGGGAAATGCTGCAGTGTGCGGGCCTGTCCCCGCACGACGCGATGGGTTCGAACATCTATATGCACGTGCTGCGCAACACCGTGGTGCGGGTGGTGCCCAGGGAAAATGACGAGTTGAACGAAACCTGGATCGCGGACCGCGACCGGTTCAGCTACGAAGGCCTGCATACTCCCGACCGGGCTACACAACCCCTGGTCAGGACTGCACGCGGGTGGGAATCGAGCAGCTGGCAGGCGAGCCTGGATGTGCTGGCCAGGAAGATCAAGCAGTTCAGCCCGGAGGAGGTCGGGGTGATGGCGGCAGCGCACTCTAGCCTGGAGGAGCAGTATCTGCTGCAAAAGCTGTTTCGCTGCCTGGGTATCCAGAATATCGACCACCGGGTCCGGCAGGCCGATTTTACCGACCAGGAATACATGCCCCTGT
Source organism: Gammaproteobacteria bacterium (assembly GCA_022824965.1). Classification (GTDB taxonomy): domain Bacteria; phylum Pseudomonadota; class Gammaproteobacteria; order UBA4575; family UBA4575; genus WTFY01. Next base: position 148,315 of record JAJDYY010000002.1, on the reverse strand, counting down.
TTCCGAACTTGGGACAGTCCATTGAATCCCTGGAACACAATAATGCAGTGTTTCTCATTGGTTGCGACATCCGTCTGGAGCAGCCCATGCTTGCCCACAGGATTCGCAAGGCCTCGGCCAGGGGGTGCCAGGTGGTTGCCCTCAATTCCCGGGATTTTGATTTCCTTTTTGCGGCCCAGGTGAACTGGAATCAGGCTCCCCAGGCTTGGCTTCAAGCCTTGTCTGAGATTGTAAAGTGTATTCCTGACAATGAGTTGAGAGACCTTCCTCATGAGTTGAAAGAGATTGTGGAGCAGGCCTCGCCTTCCATGTATGCCCGGCATATCTTCGAGTTGCTGAGCCAGGCGGGTACGTGCAGCGTTTTTCTGGGAGCGATGCTGGACAGCCATCCCCAGGCTTCTGCATTGCGGGCACTGGCTGCGGTTCTGGCCCGGCACACCCATGCCAATTTCGGGTTGCTTCCGCAGGCCGGTAACACGGCCGGGGCCTGGCTGTGCGGCCTGTTGCCGCATCGCCTTGCGGGGGGTGTCCCCAATCCGGATGCGGGCTTGGACACTACCGCCATGCTGGCAGGGCCCTGCAAGGCCTTTGTCCTTTTCAATCTCGAGCCTGAATTCGATTTTGCCAATGCACCGAGTGCTCTCGAGGCGATGCAGGAGGCCGATTTTGTCGTGGTCTTCACTCCCTATGTGAGCGAATCCATGCGCAGCTACGCCGATGTGGTCCTTCCGATTGCCACGTTTGCGGAGATGCGAGGCACGTACGTGAATGCCGAGGGACGCTGGCAAACCGCTGACAAGGCGATCAATCCTCCCGGTCAGGCGAGACCGGCATGGCGCATCCTGCGCGTTCTGGCCGATCATCTTGGTCTTGAGGGCTTCACGCACGAATCCAGTCAGCAGGTTCTGGAGGAAATCAAGGTTCAGACCGGCGAGACTACCGGGTTCGAAGGCCGCCTGCATGAATCAAAGATGGTACAAACGCAGGCAGACCCGGAAGGGATATATCGCGTATCCGCGACCCCGATGTATGCGGTCGACAATGTCGTTCGAAGGGCGAACTCCCTGCAGCAGACCCCGTACGAGCGCTCACCCCGCGTTGCCATGTGTGAACAGCTGGCCCGTGAGCTGGGGGTTTTGGAGGAAGACGAGGTCCGCATCGTACAGGACGGACGCGCCAAGGTGCTGAAGCTGGAACTGGACCCGGCACTGCCTATGAACTGCGTGTGGGTGCAAAAGAGTTCACGGCAGGTCGATGAACTGGGCAATGCCATCGCGCCTGTAGAGATCCAAAGGCTGGACCATGATTGACTGGTGGCAAAGCCTGGTCGCACCGTTTCCGCCACTGTTGCTGACCATGGCCTACATGCTGGTGTTCATTCTGGTGCTGTTTGCCTGTGTGGCGTATGCCACTCTGGCCGAGCGCAGGGTCCTTGGTTTCATGCAGGTGCGTCTGGGTCCGAACCGGGTGGGGCCCCGGGGCCTGGGTCAACCCATCGCCGATGCCCTGAAGTTGATGTTCAAGGAAATGATCCTGCCCCATGATGCCGATCGCTTTTTGTTCCGCACCGCACCGCTGCTGTCCATGGCTCCGGCCATTGCTGCTTGGGCCGTGATCCCGTTCTCGGAACACCTGAACTTTGCAGATATCAATGCCGGACTGCTGTACATACTGGCCATGACCTCACTGGGCGTCTACGGCGTGATCGTGGCCGGCTGGGCATCGAATTCCAAGTACGCATTGCTGGGCTCCCTGCGCTCTGCCGCACAGATCGTGGCCTACGAGATCGCCATGGGGTTTGCACTGGTCGGCGTGCTCATGGCAAGTGGCAGCCTGAATCTCGGTGACATCGTCATGGAACAGCAGGGCAGCATCTTCAACTGGTACTGGCTGCCCCTGTTTCCGCTTTTTCTGACCTACCTGATCGCTGGCATTGCCGAGACCAATCGTGCACCCTTTGACGTGGTCGAGGGCGAGTCCGAAATCGTTGCAGGATTTCACGTCGAGTATTCGGGGATGGGATTTGCGATGTTCTTCCTGGCCGAATATGCCAACATCATACTGATCTCCGCACTCACGGCCCTGCTGTTTCTGGGCGGCTGGCTCAGTCCCCTGGAAGGTATCGTCCCGGCCTCTGTTTTTCACCTGCCGGTCATCGGTGCACTACTGGGGTCCGGGGCTCACTGGTTTGTTGCCAAGACCTGCTTTTTTATTTTTTGCTTCCTGTGGTTTCGCGCAACGTTCCCCCGCTACCGATACGACCAGATCATGCGACTGGGCTGGAAAGTGCTGCTGCCCGTGACACTGGTCTGGATCGTGGTTGAGGGCGTTTTTCTGTACCTGCAACTCCCCCCCTGGTTTGACTGAGTGGCCATGATGAAGAAGATCAGGAACCTGATCCGCAGTTTCACCTTGTCGGAGCTGTTGAGGGGCATGCGCCTGACCGGCCGGCGCTTTACCTCCAAAAAGCTCACGGTCCGCTACCCGGAGGAGAAGACTCCGCAGTCTCCCAGGTTCCGCGGGCTGCATGCACTTCGCCGGTACCCGAGCGGGGAGGAACGCTGTATCGGCTGCAAGCTGTGCGAGGCGGTCTGTCCCGCACTGGCCATTACCATTGATACGGAGGAGCGCGAGGATGGCAGCCGGCGGACCACGCGCTACGACATCGACCTGTTCAAGTGCGTCTATTGCGGATTCTGCGAGGAAGCCTGCCCGGTGGATGCCATCGTCGAGACCCGCGTTTTCGAGTATTCGTTCTTCGAAAGGGGCCAGCAGGTGATGAACAAGGAGATGTTGCTTGAGGTGGGCGCTAAGCATGAAGCCCAGATTGCTTCCGACCGGGAAGTCTCGGTACTTGACAGATGAGCTGGTGAATTCATGTTGATACAGAGCACGGTCTTTTACTTTTTTTCCGCGATCCTCGTGGCTTCGGCCCTGGCCATGATTTCGGTCCGCAATCCCGTGCATGCCGTGCTGTTCCTGGTCCTGGTGTTCTTCACCAGTGCGGCCATCTGGCTCCTGCTGGAAGCAGAATTCCTGGCCATCACCCTGGTGCTGGTGTACGTGGGCGCGGTCATGGTGCTGTTCTTGTTCGTGGTGATGATGCTGGACATTAACCTCGCCAAGATGCGTGCCGGGTTTGCCCGTTATCTGCCTGTGGGGCTGCTGGTGGGGATCGTCATGGCCGTCGAAATGGCCGTGATCCTGAGCCGCCCGGCCTTTGACCTGCAAAAGCCCCAGGCCAAGCCTGCGGACTACAGCAACACGCAGGAGTTGGGAGAATTGCTGTTCACCGAATATATCTACCCATTCGAGATTGCAGGTGTCATCTTGCTGGTTGCGATCATTGCCGCGATTACACTGACCATGCACAAGCGCACCCGTGCCAAGCGACAGAGTCCCGCACGACAGGTCAGCGCGGACCGGGCAGAGCGCGTGCGCCTGGTTTCCATGGACAAGGAATAGGGTACCCGGACCGACAGAAAAAAATACCACGATGATTACCCTGACCCATTTCCTGGTCCTTGGCGCCATTCTTTTTTCCATTGGAGTGGCCGGGATTTTCCTGAACCGGAAAAACGTGATTCTTTTGCTGATGGCCATCGAACTGATGCTGCTGGCCGTCAACATGAACTTCGTGGCCTTTTCACATTACCTGGACGATCTGGCAGGCCAGGTTTTCGTGTTCTTCATTCTCACGGTATCCGCAGCCGAGGCCGCGATCGGTCTGGCCATCCTGGTGGTGCTGTACCGCAACCGCCGGACCATCAACGTGCAGGACCTCGAGACCCTGAGGGGCTAGATTCGCGAGAGAGCCGTGAAGATACTCTGTTTGATCATCGTATTAGCTCCCCTGGCAGGCGCCTTGATTGCAGGCTTGTCCGGTCGCAGTATCGGGCGTGCCGGGGCGCACTGGGTGACGATCACCGGGGTAGCACTGTCGTTTCTTTTGAGCCTGGTCGTATTCAAGCAGGTCATTCTGGATCCAGCGGCATCGATGTCGATCGATGTGTACCGGTGGGCGGTGCTGGGAGGGCTGAACCTCAAGGTTGGTTTTTTGATCGATCCGCTGACCGTAACCATGATGCTTGTGGTGACCTTCGTGTCCCTGATGGTACATATCTATACGATCGGCTACATGCATGATGATCCCGGCTACCAGCGCTTTTTTGCCTACATCTCCCTGTTCACGTTCTCGATGCTGATGCTGGTCATGTCGAACAACTTCCTGCAGCTGTTTTTCGGCTGGGAAGCCGTGGGCCTGGTGTCCTACCTGCTGATCGGCTTCTGGTACACCCGGGAGTCCGCGATCCATGCCAACCTGAAAGCATTCCTGGTCAACCGGGTCGGGGATTTCGGGTTCCTGCTCGGCATCGCCGCCGTGCTGGCCGTCTTTGGCAGTCTGGATTACCTGGCGGTGTTCAGCCAGGCACCCGGCGCTTCCGGACAGACAATTGCCATTGCCGCAGGGATCGAGTGGCCGGCCATGACCGTCATCTGCCTGCTGCTCTTTGTCGGTGCCATGGCCAAATCCGCACAGGTACCCCTGCACGTGTGGCTCCCGGACTCCATGGAGGGACCCACGCCGATCTCCGCGCTCATTCACGCGGCGACCATGGTCACGGCCGGAATCTTCATGGTGGCTCGCATGTCGCCGCTTTTCGAGTTCAGTGACGTGGCCCTGTCGGTGATCCTGGTCATCGGCGCGCTGACCGCGTTTTTCATGGGCCTGGTGGGGATCGTGCAAAACGACATCAAGCGCGTGGTGGCCTACTCGACCCTGTCTCAACTGGGCTACATGACCGTGGCGCTCGGCGCCTCGGCCTACTCGATCGCCATCTTTCACCTGTTCACGCATGCCTTCTTCAAGGCCCTGCTGTTCCTGGCGGCGGGGTCGGTCATCGTGGCCCTGCACCATGAACAGGACATGCGCAAGATGGGAGGACTTCGAGAGCGCATGCCGGTGACGTACTGGACGGCGCTGATCGGCACCCTGGCCCTGGTCGGGTTCCCGGGCTTTTCCGGGTTTTTCTCCAAGGATGCCATCATCGAGGCCGTGCATTATTCCAACCTGCCGGGTGCTGGACTGGCATATATCCTGGTCACTGCGGGCGTGTTCATCACGGCGTTTTACTCGTTCCGGCTGCTGTTTCTGACCTTTCACGGGGAAAGTCCTGACCGTGGAAAGGTCGTGGGCCGCATCACCGAATCTCCCGCAGTGATCACCGTGCCCCTGGTCCTGCTGGCCATCCCTTCAGTATTTGCCGGACTGTTCATCGGTCCGCTCGTCTTCGGGGACTATTTCGGGGACAGCCTGCGGGTGCTGGACCACCACGGCGCAGTGGCCGAACTTCAATCCCATTATCATGGCCTGGGTTCCTTTATCGTGCACGGCTTCCAGGGCCCCGCGGTGTGGCTGATGTTTGCAGGAATCCTCAGTGCCTGGTGGGTCTACCGGCGCCAGCCGACTATTGCGGATCTGGGCAAGCGCAAATTGCGCCTGCTGTATAACGTGCTGTTCTACAAGTACGGTTTTGATGAACTTTACCAGGGACTGTTTGCCACCGGCACGCACAGGGTCGGCACCGTGTGCAGTTCGTTCGGGGACCGGATGCTGATTGACGGGCTGGTGGTGAACGGGTTTGCCCGGGCCGTCAACTGGTGCTCGCTGAGGGTTCGAAACGTGCAGTCCGGCTACCTGTATCACTATGCCTTCACGATGATCCTCGGCTTGCTGGTCCTGCTCGGGATCCGTTACCTCTAGTCGCCATGTCCGCCGCATTTCCCATACTGAGTCTGCTGATCTGGCTTCCCATCATCGGCGGCCTCGTGGTGATCATCGCCAGGAAGGTTTCCGTGCAGGCGGTGCGCTGGCTGGCACTGGGGGTCGCACTGGTCACGTTCTTGGCAAGCATCATGCTGCTGAATGCGTTCGATGCCGGGCAGTACGCCATGCAGTTCAGGGAGCACCTGCCCTGGATCGAAGCTTTCAACGTGTACTACTCGCTGGGCGTGGACGGGATTTCCGTGCCGCTGATCCTGCTGACAACGGTCATCACGCTGCTGGTGGTCATTGCCGGATGGGAGATCGAATCGGGGCGTATCGCGGAATACTTCGCCTCGTTCCTGATCCTGGAAGGCCTGATGATCGGGGTGTTCTGTGCACTGGACGCCATCCTGTTCTACATATTCTTTGAAGGCATGCTGATCCCGATGTTTTTGATCATCGGTATTTGGGGCGGTCCGCGCAGGGTGTATGCAACGATCAAGTTTTTCCTGTACACCTTCCTGGGTTCAGTATTCCTGCTGGTCGCACTGGTGTTCCTGTACCTGCAGGCCGGCACCTTCGAGATCGCGCAATTGCAACAGACGCCTTTGAGTGCCCGTGAACAGTACCTGATTTTCCTGGCATTCCTGGTGGCATTTGCGGTGAAGATTCCCATGTGGCCGGTGCACACCTGGTTGCCGGATGCGCACGTGGAGGCGCCTACCGGGGGTTCAGTGGTACTGGCTGCCATCATGCTGAAGATGGGCGGTTACGGGTTTTTGCGCTTTACCATCCCCATCACATCGTATGCCAGTGACCAGCTGGCCGTGGTCATTATCGCGGTTTCGCTGGTGGCCATCGTCTACATTGGACTGGTCGCTCTGGTGCAGCAGGACATGAAAAAGCTGATTGCCTACTCCTCCATTGCCCACATGGGCTTTGTCACGCTGGGATTTTTCGTGATCTTTGCACTGCTTGCAAAGACCGGCTCCTCGGCAGAGCTGGCCATGCACGGCGGCATGGTGCAGATGATTTCCCACGGCTTCATCTCCGGGGCGCTGTTCCTGTGTGTCGGGGTGCTGTATGACCGCATACACAGCAGGGAGATCGCCGATTACGGGGGCGTCGTGAACAGCATGCCGAAATTTGCATCGTTTTTCGTCATCTTTGCACTGGCCAATGTGGGCCTGCCCGGAACCTCGGGGTTCGTGGGCGAGTTCATGGTGATCCTGGCCAGTTTCAATGCCAACGTCTGGTATGCCGTGCTGGCTGCATCGACCCTGGTGCTTGGCGCAGCCTACACCCTGTGGATGCTGAAGCGCGTGGTGTTCGGTGCACCCGGAAACGACCAGGTCGCGGCCCTGAGCGATCTGAATCGCCGGGAATTTTTCTGCCTGCTGACCCTGACGCTGCTGGTGCTCTGGATCGGCCTGTGGCCGGCACCACTGATTGAAGTCATGGATGCCTCGGTGGCCCATTTGCTGCAGCAGGCGCAACTGCCCAACCTCCGGTACTGATCATGGAAAGCCTGAATGCCGATGTGCTCATGGCCCTGCCCGAAGTCTTCATGCTGGCGGCAGCCTCGGTGGTGTTGCTCATCGGCCTCTACACGGGCAGGGCCAGCGAAACCCTGGCCTACGTGCTCAGTCTGGCAGCGCTGATCACGACTGCGGTGCTGGTGTATTCCACATCTGCATCCAGCGAATCGTTTGCCTTCGGGGGGATGTATCTGAACGACCCGCTGGCCCAGGCGATCAAGCTGTTTGCCTGTGTGACGGTGGCGGCCGTACTGATGTATGCACGTCCTTATCTGCAGCAGCGGGCCCGTATCAGCGCGGAGTTTTATGCCCTGGGGCTGTTTGCCACCCTGGGAACCCTGGTAATGGCCTCGGCACATAATTTTGTCCTGATCTACCTGGGACTGGAACTGTTGTCCCTGTGCCTGTATGCACTGGTTGCATTCGTGAGGGATTCCAGGGATGCCTCCGAAGCCGCCATCAAGTATTTTGTTCTCGGTGCGATCGCCTCGGGCATGCTGCTCTACGGCATGTCCATCATGTACGGCCTGACGGGCAGTCTGGACCTCGCCGGGATCAATGCCTACCTTGCGCAGTCGGGTGCCAATCGCATCGCGCTGGTATTTGCGCTGGCCTTTATCGTGGTGGGCCTGGCCTTCAAGTTTGGTGCGGTCCCTTTCCACATGTGGGTCCCGGACGTCTACCAGGGAGCCCCCACGGCCATCACCCTTTTCATTGCGACCATGCCGAAACTGGCCGCGTTCGTCATGGCCATCCGCCTGCTGAACTATGGCCTGCAGGAGTTGCTCGCGGACTGGCAGCAGATGCTGATGGTCCTGACGGTGTTGTCCGTGGTGTTCGGCAACGTGATTGCCATTGCGCAAACCAACATCAAGCGCATGCTGGCGTATTCGGCCATCTCCCATATCGGCTTCATCCTGCTGGGGATTCTGCCGGGCACCGACTTTGGCTATGCTGCGGCCCTGTTCTACACGGTGATCTACGTGCTGATGGCTGCCGGGACTTTCGGTGTGCTGATACTGCTCGGCGACCGCGAGCGGGAAATGGACCGACTTGTGGACCTGAAGGGCCTGGCAAAAACCAGCCCGTGGTTTGCCCTGATCATGATGGTGCTGATGTTTTCCATGGCAGGCGTGCCGCTGACGGTGGGTTTTTACGCCAAGCTGTATGTCCTGCAAAGCCTGGTGTACGACGGCTGGCTGTCGGTGGCGGTGCTGGCCGTCGTGATGTCCGTGGTCGGTGCGTTTTATTACCTGCGCGTGGTGAAGTACATGTACTTCGATGAGGCGGACGATGTATTCCAGGTGCAGCCCTCGGGGCTCGCCCAGGCCGTGCTGTCAGTCAACGGCCTGCTGGTGGTTGCACTGTTCATTTTCCCGAACGCCCTGCTCAACTACTGTGTCCAGGTACTGGGCTAGGTCCTCCAAGTGGGCCTGGTTCAGCCTGCAAGCCTGTTCAAGGGCCGGGGTTGTGTAAGCATCGTCTTGGATACATCGGCTTGAGAAGTCGTTCCTGAATCAGTACACTTTCCCTCCTGATGCGGGGTGGAGCAGTCTGGCAGCTCGTCGGGCTCATAACCCGAAGGTCGCAGGTTCAAATCCTGCCCCCGCTACCAGGGCCCTAATCCTATACCGTCCTATAAAATCCAGTAACGTCCGATAACTCCATAAAAATTAGGTAGTTATAGGGAATCTTGCGTCTTCCTGCGTCCGACAGGGTTCGTTGACTTCCGGCAAAAATGACAGTACATTTGACAGTACTTTTCAGTTCAATTTAAAAAGTACTGTCATTTATGCCCCTGAATTACACACGTCTTAAGGCCGCAAAACCTCAAGCAAGCGACTACCGGATTGCCGATGGAGGGGGCCTTTTCTTGCTGGTTAAGGCAAATGGCAGCAAATACTGGCGTCTGGATTACCGATTTCGAGGTAAGCGAAACACCCTAGCGCTGGGGGTCTATCCTGCAGTTAGCCTCAAGGAAGCCCGGGAGAGGCGAAGAAAGGCCAGGATCCATCTTGAGCATGACCGAGACCCGAGCGAGGTCCGCAAAGAAGAGAAGCGGACCCGGCAGATAGACCGCTTCGAAGATGTGGCACGTCAATGGTGGGAGCATTATAAAGATACCTGGACTCCGCGGCATGCCACCAATGTGCTCAGGAGGCTGGAGGCGGATGCCTTCAGAGACTTGGGGCACCTGTCTATTGATGAAATTACACCCCAGAGGGTCATTGCCATGATCCGCAGGATCGAGTCCCGCGGTGCATTGGGCATGGCCAACCGCGCCAAACAACTGGTCTATGCAGTTTGCCGTTTTGCCATCCAGCAGGGCATCGCTACCAGCAATCCTGCCAGTGATCTGGATGGCATTGTCCGGAAGCGCAAAGTCCAGCACCGTCCCTCCCTGCCTAGAGAGGAACTGCCACAGTTCCTGAAAGAACTGGAGGGCTACAGTGACCGGGGTCGGATGCTCACTCAGCATGCCATCAAGTTGCTGTTGCTGACCTTTGTACGCTCTGGCGAACTGCGGGGAGCCCGATGGGAAGAGTTTGATCTGGAGGATAAGGTCTGGCGTGTACCCGCGGGCCGCATGAAGATGAGCAATGAACACTTGGTACCGTTGTCCCGACAGACTCTGGAGTTACTCAAGTTGTTGCAAGGCATGACCGGAAAATACGAACTGCTGTTCCCTTCAGAACGTGATCGCTCTCGAGAGATGTCGGACAACACCATGCGCCGGGCCATCTTCAAGCTGGGGTATGACGGAACGGTGGAGGGCAAGAGCAAGGCGGTACCTCATGGCTTCCGGGCCACTGCCTCCTCTATCCTGAATGAGTCCGGCTTCAATCCGGATGCGATCGAACGCCAGCTGGCGCACAAGGAGCGAAACAGTGTCCGGGCTGCCTATACCTACCATGCCCGGTATCTGGATGAGCGCCGGACGATGATGCAGTGGTGGGCCGACTATCTGGACGAGATGCGAGTCTCCGGCAAGGTGATCCCGATCTTCTCCAGGGCGGTCAACAGCTAGACGCAGGTATTCCTTGGTCGAAGCTGGCGCTTTCTGCATCATGTCTGCTGCCTAGACTCGATCCACTGGATGACGACGTGCTCGTGCCAGCCGACCGAGCGAGCCCCGGTCAGGCGGATCTGTTTGGGGAAATTGCCTTTGGCAATCTGGGCGTAGATGGTGGAGCGGGACAGGCCCGTCATGCGCTGGACTTCCTTGAGCCTTACAATTCTGCGATTCATGAGATTTTCCTATGTTTTATGCAAGGCTGACCCATGCTAGGCATAAAAATGAAAAAATCAATAGAAAATCGATTCAACTAGTGCGTCGGTTTTTTGTTTATTTTTTTGACCGGTCGATTTGAGCAGAATTTCGGCTGCCTCAGGACGCTGTTCCACGAGCTTGGCAACGACAAACTGCATCATGCCAGGCTGGAATAGCTCTGTGCCGGAGACGACGCAACCATCATTGCCCCATACTGGCTTCAGCCGATCTGGTAACCCCGGTGAAGTCTGCTAGGCAACAGCAGGCCACGTACCCCTGGGCAACGAGCCGGAAGTCCACGCTCGGACCCCGCGTCACTCCCCAGGGCGCGCAGCAAACGCGGGAGTGACGCGGGGGCATTCGGGATGCGGGGCCAGGCAGCACGATTGGATCCGGGTTGCGAGCCTGAATGCCCCACGAATTACGCCGTCCACGGGTCCGGTCGCATGCGATTTTTCACAGCAGGCGTCATTGTCCCGTTCGAGGCCTGGCACCTGCGGGCCTTATCCAGAGATCGCGTACGCCGGTGCGCGCTGCAGCCCGTCCCGCCAAGGCGTACCTGGCTGTTGTCACATGCTATGCCAGATATAGGCAGGTGCTATGGGGGTTGGCAGGGCTTTCTCACTATTTTTTTTCGGCTTCTTGCCCCTACCAAGTCAACACCTAAAGCCGTCAGAAGACGGCTTTTTTATTTTCACGCGCCAAGAGACTGCCATTCACAGGCAACACCGAGTGAAATTTCTGCGCCGGTACAAGATACTGCTTCCAGCTCTAGGTCCCACTCACTGAGCATGAACAAGGCGCTAGATCAGCGGAATGTGAGACACAGTCCTAAAATTCTCCAGTCCATGCCCGTGCTGTTCAGGAGTCAAAGGTACTTTGGAGCAGCAGTATGCCTGCTTTCGAATATAGTTCATAAAAGTGCACTGGGCATGGCCACAAGTGCATCATGAATGGGAATGATCGGTAGACCCGACCGAATCCATCCCGGGCCGGCTCCAGAGCCAAGCATCCCTTCTGAAACATCAATAAGATCATCGTGTCCGGCCATGCGTAATGCCCGTGCGACCAGCCCGGACCGGTTCCCCGTTGCACAGATCAAGGCGATCGGGCGGCCTTCTGCCAGTTCTCGAGCTGTGCCCAGACGCGCGGTGAATTTCATGTCATGCAGGCTGACTGGCCAGGCACCCTGTGCGACGCCTGTCTCCTGCCATTCTTTGGGCGAGCGGATATCAAGCAGCCTGATCCGGTCTTCCAAAAGGGCCGCATGGGCTTGCTTGACGGGCCAGACATTGCGGTTTTGAGCCAGGGCTACGGTTGATGCCGGCAGGGCAGGTGAAAGAGCTAAAAGGAGAAGGAATTGTCGGCGTGTATGGTTCATCTTGCTAATTGCCTGAGTAAGCCATTATGGAGCTCTTGTCGTATCGGATCCCCTGACTTGAAAAGTATCCGATGTTCAGGATGCGCATGTTTTCGGACCCGTATTCTACGAAATTGCAGAGCTGCTTGTCCTCTTGATTCGGTCGGGTTCGTGAGGCAGGACAAAACTCCTTAGAGGGGACACGTTATGTTGTATTATCTCGTATTAAATGTGATGATATAACATTAACACTGTAGCAGTGTGTCATCAGTAGCGGGAGATTCGGGAGGACCAGCATGTATGGAATAGTCAGATTTGTTTGCGCGGCGGTGATGGGTTTGTCGGTTTGGGTGGTGACCTCGGCGGTCCACGCACAATCAGACCCGTTGACCACAGAAGAGCTAGCCGCACAGATCAGCACCTTGAAACAGGAGTACGAAGAGCGCATCACTGCACTTGAAGCCCAACTCGCTGCGATCAAGGCCGAAGCACGAAGTCCGGTCCGCAAAGCCCCCGCAACTGCGGCGATGCCGGTACAGGCGCGTGACAACAGCTTCAACCCGGCCATCGGGGTCGTTCTGAATGCCATGTACACGGAGTTTTCCGAGGAACAGTCTGAAATCCAGGGTTTCCGGTTTGGCCATGAATCCGAGCGACCAGTCGAGGGTCTCGGACTCGGTCACAGCGAGATCACGGTTTCCAGCAACATAGATGACAAGTTCTTCGGCAACCTCACGCTCGGTCTCGGCGTGCATCCGGGTGAGCCGCTTGAGCTTGAGCTGGAGGAAGCCTATATCCAGACCCTGCCCGGTGCAGGGTTGCCGGATGGTCTTCGGGTCAAGGCCGGCCGGGCTCTCTGGACATTGGGTTACTTGAACGAGTTGCATGCGCACGCAGACGATTTCAGTGACCGCCCCCTTCCGTACCGGGCGTTTCTGGACGGTGCATACAATGACGATGGTCTGGAGGTTTCTCTCGTGCTTCCCGGTGACCTGTATAAAGAGATCGGTGGAGGGATCTTTCGCGGCGATGACACGCCTTTCGGGGGCTCCCAGTCCGGGCGCGAGGTATGGTCCGCCTTTGCCCGGCTGGGTGGCGACACCGGCCCGAACTCGGCCTGGCGGATTGGAGGCTACTTTCTTGACGGCGAAGCCCGCAACCGGGCCGGAGGGCATCTCCACGCCCATGAAGAAGACCACGGGCATGAACATGAAGAAGAAGCGCATGGGCATGACGAAGAGGGACATGAAGATGACCATGCCGGGGAAGAACACGAACACGATTACGCCGAGTTCCTGTCCGATGGCATGTTCACCGGAGACACGCGTCTCTACGGCATTGATTTTCGCCATACCTGGGCGCCAACCGGCAATGCGAGGGACCGTGAACTGATCCTCCAAGGCGAGTATTTCTGGCGCGAGGAATCGGGCGACTACGTACTGCAGGAGGAACATGAGGAATGCACGGACCCGATGGACCACTCCACCTGCGAGATTCACATGGAAGACGTCACCGAGTCGCTCAATGGCGACAGCCGTGGCTGGTATGCCCAGGCCGTATACAAGTTCTCGCCGCGCTGGAGGGTGGGTGCACGCTACTCACGCCTTTCAACGCCGGATGATGCGGAACTGAGTCACGATCCCGAGGCGATGAGCGCCATGATCGACTGGACCAACAGCGAGTTCAGCCGCATACGCCTGCAGTACAACCGGGAATCCCTTACCCGGGAGGACGACGATCAGCTCATACTGCAATACATCATGAGTCTCGGCGCCCACGGCGCCCACAGCTTCTAAGCCATGAAAGCCTTGCATATTGCACTGCTGGTCATGGTGCTCGGGGCAAGCCTGCCCCTGCCAGCGGCGGCACAGTCACCGGTCCGGGTACTGGCCTGCGAGCCCGAGTGGGCAGCGCTCGCCAGGGAAATCGGCGGCAGCGATGTCATCGTTCACTCGGCCACCCACGGGCGCCAGGATGCGCATTACATACGTGCCCGCCCAAGCCTGCTCGCGAAGGTGCGCCGGGCTGACATTTTGTTCTGTTCCGGTGCAGAACTTGAAGTGGGCTGGTTGCCGGTCCTGTTGCAAAGGGGTGCCCGGAATGTCGTCCAGCCGGGTCAGCCGGGACATATCATGGCCGCCGACCATGTGGAGGTGCTGGAAAGGCCCGAAGTCATCGACCGAAGCCTGGGGGATATTCACCCAGGCGGGAATCCGCATGTCCATCTCGACCCCCGGAATATCGTGATCCTCGCCAAAGTGCTGGCCAACCGTCTAGTGCACATGGACCCCTCGAATGTCAACGCGTACCATGACCGCCTTGCTTCCTTCCAGGCCCGCTGGAGCGATGCCATGGCCGGGTGGCGTGAGCGCGCGGAACGTCTGCATGGCATGGAAGTGATCGTTTACCACAAGGCATGGCCCTACCTGCTGAACTGGTCAGGGCTGGAACGGGTGGCAGCACTGGAGCGGGTCTCCGGTATTCCACCGGCTGCACAGCACCTTGCACAGGTTGTCGAGTCGGCGCGAAACAGCGGTGCGAAGGTCATCATCCGTGCACCCTTCGAGCCTGTGGATGCCTCGAACTGGCTTTCCGAAAAAACTGCTATCCCGGTGGTGGAGTTGCCGTTTACCGTCGGCGGGCACCCGGAGGTGCAAGACCTTTTCTCCCTGTTCGATGTCACGCTGACCCTGCTTGAGGAGGTCCACGATCGACTCTAGTTTGCTGGACATCCTGGCGCCCGGGCTGGTCGCCGGGATCATCGTCACGGCAGCCCACGCACCGCTTGGGATTGAGGTCCTGAAGCGGGGTATCGTATTTATCGACCTGGCCACCGCGCAAGTTGTTGGACTCGCCATTATCCTACTCGGACTTTGGCTTGATGAGCCGATCTCTGTCGTGCACCAGGGGGTAGTTTTCGGTGCCGGTATCGCGGTCGCGCTGTTTTTCCGCTGGATCGAGCGCGTATCACCCGACGAGCAGGAAGCGGTGATCGGGAGCAGCTTTATCGTCGCAGCTTCTGCAGGCCTGCTCGTTCTGGCCAACGACCCGCATGGCGGAGAAGCGCTGAGTGATGTGCTCTCCGGCCAGATCCTGTTCATCGCCTGGGCTGATGTGGTTGCATTCCTGCCGGTCTATATCATTTTCGCCATCGCATGGTCTGTCTTCCCGCGCCTTCGCACCGGTACCGGCTTCTTTGTCCTGTTCGCGCTTGTCATTACCTCCTCGGTTCAGCTCGTCGGCGTCTACGTGGTGTTCGCAAGCCTCATCCTCCCGGCGCTTGCCGCCCGCAAGGGCAAGGGGTACGTCCTTGGGCGTGCCTACATGAGTGGTGTGATTTCCGTGGTCGCGGCCATCCTGATATCGGCCGTCGCCGACCTTCCTGCCGGTCCCTTTCTCGTATTATGTTTTGCCGTGTCAGCTGCAGCCATGCGTCTGCTTTACAGGGCCGGGCACCGTTTGACCGATGCACCATGAGGCAGTCAGTCTTTTGATACAATGTTGCAAAGCGTACGGCTATAATCGCCCCTGGATGTACAGGCCACGCTGTACCCGTATAGGAGACCCGCACCGGGAAATTGTGGATATGGCCGCGGGGAAGGGAATTTGACTAAGATGCGGATGCCGGATGTACAGTACTGGGATGAAAGAATGAGGGATACCGATCATGTCAACTAGCAAGCCCATCAAGTTCAGCACCATACCGGAAGCGCTGGGAGAGTTGCGCCGCGGCAATGTCGTGATCGTGGTGGATGACGACAACCGCGAGAACGAGGGCGATTTCGTCGGAGCGGCGGACAAATGCACTCCGGACATGATCAATTTCATGGCCACCGAGGGGCGCGGTCTGATCTGTGCTGCGATCACGGAGCAGCGCGCAGAAGAGATCGGCCTGAAACTGATGGTCCCCCAGGGCGAGAACGATTCGCTGCACACGACCTCGTTCACGGTTTCCGTGGATTTCAAGCACGGTACGACCACGGGCATATCGACTGCCGATCGCGCCAAGACCGTGAAGGCGCTGGCGGACTCGAACATCACCCAGGAAGACTTCTCGCGCCCTGGACATATCTTTCCCCTTCGTGCAGTCGATGGTGGGGTGTTCCAGCGTGAAGGGCATACCGAAGCTGCCGTCGACCTGATGGGACTGGCCGGCATGCGCAAGGCCGGCGTGCTGTGCGAAATCCTGAAAGAAGACGGTTCGATGGCCCGGCTGCCTGACCTGCTGGAGATCGCCGAGCGGTTCTCCCTGAAGATCATCGCGATCAAGGACTTGATCCGTTACAAACTTCGTTTCGAGTCTCGGGTCGAGCGCGTGGTCACCGTTCAGCTCCCCACCCGCTGGGGCGAGTTCGAACTGATCGCATTTCGTGACAACCTGACGGGCAAGGAACACCTGGCCCTGGTCAAGGGCTCTTGGGACGAGGAGGACGATGTGCTGGTGAGGATTCACTCCGAGTGCCTGACCGGCGACGTCTTCGGCTCTGCGCGGTGTGACTGTGGCGATCAGATCCAAACGGCCATGAAAGTGATCCAGGAGCATGATGCCGGTGTGGTGCTGTACATGCGTGAAGAAGGCCGGGGGATCGGCCTGGTCAACAAGCTGAAAGCGTATTCTCTGCAAGAGTGCGGTTTCGATACGGTGCAGGCGAACCGGGCCCTGGGTTTCGATGCCGACCAAAGAGATCATTCCGTGGCCGCGCACATTCTGCATGCACTGCACATCAAGCGCGTCCAGTTGCTGACCAACAACCCAAACAAGTGCAGCTGGATTGAAAATTTTGGCATCAAGCTGGTGCGGCGAATTCCTATCCTGTCGTTTACCAATAACCAGTTTCGCAAAAAATACCTGAAGGTCAAACAGGAGAAACTGGGCCACATCATGTCCATGGACACAAAGGAATAGGCTCGCAGCGAAACGAGAGATTGCTCAGGTATCCTGGAGCTGGCCGCAACCAGATGCAGGCTCCTCTCGACTGCCGGTTTCGATTCCAGAAACACTGCACCCACTGTCCACCCAATACGATCCATTGACGGGTACACTTGTTCGGATACGCGTTGAGACATGGCGAAATACCCCAGATTGCTGGCGAATACCGAGAATCCGCTGAAGCCTTCGGCGTGGGTGGAGTCGGACCAGGTCGAGTTCGCCTACTGGCTGCCGAACGTCTCTGGTGGCCAGGTCATTACCAATATGCCAATGGAGACGGACTGGTCGCCGCAAGCAAATATTCGTTATGCCCAGGATGCCGAGGCTTCCGGGTTCGCCATGGGGCTTGCACAAACCCGGTGGTTGGCAGGTTACGGTGCCGATCATCAGCTGGAAGCATTCACGATTGCCAATGCCGTCTTGCAGCATACCCAGACCCTGGAAGTCATCACCGCCTGTCATCCTGGCCTGTGGCACCCTGCCATCGTTGCAAAGATGCAGGCCTCGCTGGACTGTTGTGCCCAAGGCAGGACGTCGATCAACATTGCCAGCGGATGGTTCAAGGAAGAATACACGGGGTACGGACTGCCCTGGCTTGAGCACACTGAGCGGTACCGCCGGTCCGAAGAGTTTATTCGCGTGCTCAAGGGCATGTGGACACAGGACACGTTCACCTTCTACGGCGACTTCTACCAGATCAACAGCGTGCCCATGCTGCCCAAGCCGCTGCACCGTATCGTGGTCTTTCAGGGTGGCAACTCCAAGGATGCGAGGAGGATGGCAGGTCATGTGGCTGACGTACTGTTCATGAACGGCAACACCAACAAGGGCTTCAGGGAAATCATCGAGGATTCAAAGGCCGCCGCCGTGGAATCCGGCCGTGACCCGGACGAGGTCAAGTTCGGATGCAGTGGGTTTTGCATCGTCCGTGACACCATGGAAGAGGCGGCTGACACCCTGCGGGACATCATCATGAACGCGGATGTCCAGGCTGTAAAAAGTTATGGGGAGGCCGTCAAGCAGGCAGGTCGTTCGTCCAAGGAAGGCGAGGGCATGTGGACGAACTCCACCTTTGAAGACCTGATTCAGTACAACGACGGCTTCAAAACGGGACTGATTGGCACGCCGGAATCCGTGGCGGACCGGATCATTGAGCTCAAGCAGCTGGGCATCAAAGTCATTCTGACCGGGTATCTGCATTACGACTGGGAACTGCGGCAATTTGGTGAGAAGGTCATTCCGCTGGTGCGAGAAAAAGAGGAAGATCTTCGCAAGGGCAAGTCTGCTGACAAGAAGCAGTCCGCCTAGTGAACCTTCTGATTGCGACAGGTATCTGGCATGTCCGCAAAAGCTGAGCCCAAGTATAAGAAATTGCAGCAGGTGGTTGATTCAGAAAGCTACCGGACGGATACGTCTACCCTGCTGGCCTATGATGAAGCGGCCGGAAAATTCCTGTTTCGTGCATTGAACTCCAACTACTTCGTACAGGATGACAACGACGAGAGTATTGAAGTACTGGAGACCGAAGAAGCGGAAAGGGTGTACGACAGCCTGCCAACCAAGCATGTCACCGACATCGTGGCGGCCTTTCCCAAGTACCACGGCGGTATCGGGCTGGACACCTACACCAATCTGTATGATGACTGAGACTGCCGGACTGCCTTCAGGATCCGGGGTTGAGCCCAAGTCAGGCAAAGACTTTCACGCCGAATTGCAGGACGGATGACCGGGTTTCATTGCGACTGGCCAACCTTCCGAGGTGTCCGGCAATCCTCTTGATGTTTCCGGCATTCTTACCTATACTGTTTTATCTGGATGACAGATAAGTCATTGTTTGGTCAAGAATTTGGAGGGGCCCTGGGTGGGCCTTTTTTATTGGACGAATGAATTTGTACAGAGATCCGTTCGGTATTGTGCCCATCGTCGAGCCGGTGGTATCCGGCATGGGCTACCAGTTCTGGGGGCTGGACTGCCAGACTGGCCGGCACACGGCACAGGTGCGGGTGTATATCGACGGCGACAAGGGCGTGACGCTGGACGACTGCTCGCAGGTGAGTGAGCAGCTGAGTGCCGTGCTGGATGTGGAGGACCCGATTCATATGCCCTATACCCTGGAGATCTCCTCTCCGGGCATCAACCGGCTGCTGTTCAGTATTGACCAGATGCAGGATGCGGTGGGCAGCAAGGTGAGAATCAAGACCTCATGGCCGATTGAAGGGCGAAGGAATTTCAATGGATTTCTGGAAGGCGTCGAACCGGAACACGTGCGGATTAGAATGCAAGACGATGCATCGTTTCAGGTTCCGCTGAATGCTGTCAGGAATGTGAAGCTGGACGTGGATATAGAATTTAGTGATCAAGCTTGAGTGAACCGTCTATGAACAAAGAGATTTTGCTGGTGGTCGATACAGTTTCGAATGAGAAAGGTGTTGACAAGGAGATTATTTTCGAGGCGATCGAGGCTGCACTCGCCACGGCAACACGAAAAAAGCATGGCCTTGAAATGGATGTGCGTGTCGCCATAGACCGGGAATCCGGAGATTACGAAGCCTTTCGGCGCTGGCTGGTCGTGGACGATGAGGATCCGGAATTCGAGTCGCCCGAAAGACAGACGCTGTACAGCTATGCAATCAGCGAACACCCGGAAATCGAAATTGGCGAGTACATCGAGATACCGATCGAGTCGGTAGCCTTCGGGCGGATTTCTGCACATACGGCGAAACAGGTGATCGTGCAGAAGGTGCGGGAAGCGGAACGGTCCCAGGTGGTCGAAGCGTTCAGGGACCGGGTAGGTGAGTTGATCATGGGCGTGGTCAAGCGCGTGGATCATTCCGGGACCTACGTGGATCTCGGCGGCAATGCGGAAGGGTTCATCCCGCGCGAACAGATGGTGCCGAGAGAAGCAGTACGCCCCGGGGATCGGGTCAGGGCCTATTTGCGTGAGGTCTGTGAAGAGATGCGAGGCCCTCAGTTGTTCCTGACACGCACTGCGCCCGAGTTTCTGATTGAACTGGTCAAGCTTGAAGTACCCGAGGTTGGCCAGGGTCTGATCGATGTGCTGTCGGCAGCACGCGATCCCGGGCTGCGTGCGAAAATCTCGGTCAAGTCGAACGATATGCATCTGGACCCGGTGGGCGCCTGTGTCGGCATGCGGGGTTCACGCGTGCAGTCCATATCCAATGAACTGGCCGGCGAACGGATTGATATCATTCTTTGGGACGAGAACCCGGCCCAGTTCGTCATTAATGCCATGTCACCTGCAGTGGTGACTTCCATCGTGGTGGATGAGGACAAGCGCAGCATGGACATTGCCGTGGACGATGAAAAACTTTCCCAGGCGATCGGACGGGGTGGGCAGAATGTAAAGCTTGCCAGTCAGCTGACGGGCTGGGAGTTGAACGTGATGACCGAAGGCCAGGCCGAAGAGAAAAGTGAGGCTGAGACACGTCAGCTCGTGGACATGTTCATGTCGCAGCTGGATGTTGACGAGGAAGTAGCCGTGATCCTGGTGCAGGAAGGTTTCTCAAGCGTGGAGGAAATAGCCTACGTGCCGCCGAAAGAACTGGTCGAAGTAGAGGAATTCGATGAAGAGATCGTCGAGGAACTGCGTAACCGTGCGCGAGATGTCCTGCTGACCACGGCCATTGCCACGGAAGAGAAATTCGCAGATGTTGAACCATCGGCAGACCTGCTGAACATGGAAGGCATGGACAAGGACCTGGCATTCGAGCTTGCCTGCAGGGGGATCTCGACCATGGAGGAGCTGGCTGAACAGTCCGTCGATGATCTGCTGGATATTGAAGGGCTGGACCCGGAACGTGCGGGCGCCCTGATCATGCTGGCTCGTGCGCCCTGGTTTGCAAGCGAGAGCGCCACGAGGTAGGGGAAGGTTTGAACTAATCCGGTAAACGATCGCCATGTCTGAAGTCACTGTCAAACAACTTGCGGAAGTCGTCAAGATTCCTGTCAACAAGCTGCTGGTCCAGCTGACGGAGGCGGGCCTTAATTTCAGCACGCCGGATCAGACTGTCAGCGACAAGCAGAAGGTGCAACTGCTGAACTATCTGCGCAACAACCGCAGCAAGGTGGCTTCCCTGCCTGCAGATGACGGCAGGAAGATCGTGCTGCGTCGCAAAAGTACTTCGCAGCTCAAGGTCAACACGACACAGGGCCGTGGCAGCATCAGCAGTACTACCGTGAATGTGGAGGTGCGTCGCAAGCGCACCTATGTCAAGCGCAGTACCGTGCTTGAAGAGGAAGCCAAGGCCCGGGAGGAGCGTGCGCAGCAGGAAGCTGCCAGGGAAAAGGAAGCTGCAGCGCAACTGGAAAAAGCTGCAGAGGAGGCCGCCAAGGCGAAGGCAGAGGAGCAGGAGAAACAGGAGCCTGTTACAGAGACTGCGCCGGCCCCAGAAAAAGAAGCCACACCCGCGGTACCGCCGCAGGCAGCCGAAGAGCCTGCTCCACAGAGTGATTCTGCACCCGCTCCTGAGTCGACCCAGGAGCAGCCACCTGCAGCACCCGAGAAGGCCAAGCAGGATACCAAGGTCAAGCGCAAAGAACTGCATGTCGCCACTGGCAAGGGCGGCAAACGCAAAACCAGGGTCAAGCCGCGCAGACCCGGCAAGGTCGAGCCCAGCAGCAAGCACAAATTCGAAAAGCCCACCGGCCCCATCCGCAGGGAGATTCTGGTGCCGGACAATATCTCGGTACTGGATCTCGCCCAGAAGATGAGTATCAAGGCGGCCGAGGTCATAGCCGTCATGATGAAAATGGGAGTGATGGCCACGATCAACCAGGTGATAGACCAGGATACGGCAATCCTTGTTGCTGAGGAACTGGGTCATGATGCGAAGCCGACCCAGCCGGTGGATATCGAAGCGGATATCCTGAAAGTGGATTACAGTGAGATGGAAGACCTTCCACGGGATCCGGTTGTGACGGTGATGGGCCATGTTGATCATGGCAAGACATCCCTGCTTGACTACATTCGACGTACCAAGATTGCCGAGGGGGAAGCGGGCGGGATTACCCAGCACATCGGGGCCTACAGCGTGCCTACGGACAAGGGTACGATCACGTTCCTGGATACACCCGGTCACGCTGCGTTCACTGCCATGCGCGCCCGGGGTGCACAGGTGACGGACATCGTGGTGATTGTGGTCGCTGCTGATGACGGTGTCATGCCGCAGACCATAGAAGCCATTGAGCATTCCAGGGCAGCCGATGTGCCGGTCATAATTGCCGTAAACAAAATCGACAAGGAAGATGCAGACCCGGAGCGGACCCGCAACGATCTTGGGGCCCAGGGGGTCATTCCGGAGCAGTGGGGGGGCGATACGATTTTTGTCGATGTCTCGGCCCTGACCGGGCAAGGCGTCGATGACCTGCTCGAGGCCATTTCCCTGCAGGCAGAACTCCTTGAACTCAAGGCGGTGGATCACGGGCCGGCAACAGGCGTGGTGGTCGAGTCTGCCCTGGACAAGGGGCGGGGTCCGGTAACCACCATTCTGGTGCAGCAGGGCTGCCTTTCCAAGGGCAACATGCTGCTGACCGGGGAGGAATTCGGGCGCGTACGGGCCATATTTGACGAACACGGTCAGGAAGTGGAAACAGCAGGCCCCTCGACTCCCGTTGCGGTACTGGGACTGTCCGGTGTGGCCAATGCAGGAGATGAGGCAATCGTGGTCACGGACGAACGCAAGGTGCGCGAGATCGTCGGCTTGCGCAAAAGCAAATCAAGGGACAGCCGATTTGCCGTACAGCAGGCATCCAAACTGGAAAATATCTTCACCCGGGTGGGTGAGGATGCCGCAGCCTCCATCAATGTCCTGATCAAGGCCGATGTACAGGGCAGTGCTGAGGCGTTGCGTGATTCGCTGGAAAAGCTCTCCACAGACGAGGTAGAAGTCAAGATTGTGATGGCCAGTGTCGGGGGAATCAATGAATCGGACATCAATCTGGCGGGTGCCTCACAAGCCATTGTGATCGGCTTCAATGTACGTGCTGACAATGCCGCAAAACGTGCGGCTGCCGAGCTCGGCATCGATATCCGCTACTACAGCATCATTTACGAAACGATCGACGATGTGAAAATGGCCATCAGCGGGCTGCTTACGCCGGAACTGCGCGAAGAGATTGTCGGGCTTGCCCAGGTCAAGGAGGTCTTCAAATCATCCAAGATGGGTGCAGTTGCAGGCACCCAGGTGATGGAAGGATCCATCAAGCGCGGCAACCCCATCCGCGTTTTGCGCGACAACGTCGTGATATATGAAGGCGAACTCGAGTCATTGCGCCGCCACAAGGATGACGTGAACGAGGTGCGTGCGGGTACGGAATGTGGAATCGCGGTAAAAAACTACAACGATGTTCAGGTAGGAGACCAGATCGAGGTCTACGAGCGTACGGAAGTTGCCCGTTCCATCTAGCATTCCGGATCACCCCTTGGTCAAATGCAACAGGAATCTTTCAGAACGCTGCGCATCGGGGAACAGCTGACCCGCGAACTGACTGCATTGTTGCGTGCCGAAGTCAAGGACCCCCGGATTCCTGAAATCGTCATTTACGATATTGTGGTCAGCAAGGATCTCAGTCTGGCCAAAGTGTATTTCAGCCATCTGGACATCACACAGGATGCGACCGAAAGCCTGAAAGGCCTGCAAAGTGCCAGCGGCTTTTTACGCACCAGACTGAGCAACCGGCTGAATCTGCGTAAAATTCCGCGGCTGCGCTTTATCGTTGACGATACCGAGGCCAAGAGCGAGCGCATTGAAAAGCTGATTGAAAGCAGCGTCAACCGCTAAGTCATGCCCAGGCGCAGGCGCAAGGGGCGCACACTCAACGGCTTGCTGCTTCTGGACAAGCCACCCGGCATGACTTCCAATCTGGCCTTGCAAAAGGTTAAAAGGATTTTCAATGCGGACAAGGCCGGCCATACCGGAAGCCTGGACCCGCTTGCCACGGGTTTACTGATCGTCTGTTTTGGACGAGCTACAAAAATTTCCGACTTTTTATTAACTTCGGACAAGCATTACAGAGTTCTGCTGAAACTGGGTACAACGACGGATACGGGCGATGCAGACGGTCGCATCACCCGTGAACAGGATGCCTCCGCAGTGACCGATGTACAGCTCCAGCACGCCATCAGGCGTCTGACCGGTGATATCGAGCAGGTCCCGCCCATGTATTCTGCCGTAAAGCATCAGGGAACCCGGTTATACCGGCTGGCCAGACAGGGGGTTGAGGTTGCGCGTTCCCCAAGAGGGGTCAAGGTACACCGGCTGGAAGTCACTCAAAGGGATGGCGACCTCGTATCTGTTGACGTGCACTGCTCGAAAGGGACCTACGTCCGGACCCTGGCCGAGGATCTGGGTAAGGATCTGGGTTGCGGTGCTCATGTCGTCGAATTGAGACGTACAGGACTTGGCCCGTTCGTGGACCCGTCAATGTGCTCGCTGCAACAGCTGGAGGAATCCGCCGATACGGATTTTTCTGCACTGGATGTATTGTTGCTGCCCGTCGATGCTGCCCTGCAGTCCTGGCCCGCCTTGGCATTTGACGAATCCATGATGGAAGCGGCCCGCCACGGTCGTGCCGTCCGGATGCAGGAACCTCCTCCAGGGGAAATCGTCAGAATTTATGATGTGAGCAACCGGTTTTATGGAGTAGGCACCGTTCTGGGCGATGGGCGTATCGTTTCCAAACGCCTGAGTTGAAGTTGTGAAACGTGACCCTGGTGCAGTGATCATGCAGCCAGATCAGGCCTTACATATTTATCCTTGTTTGTAAGGGCTTACATGGTAGAATCGCCGCCCATACACAGGTTAAACGTATCGACAAGCAAGTGGTGAAACAGGCAATACAAAGACATGGCATTTGTTGCAGCAGAAAAATCAAAGATTGTTGAGGAGTATCAGCGCGATAAAACCGATACCGGTTCCCCTGAAGTGCAAGTTGCACTTTTGTCTGCGCGTATCTCACATTTAAGCGGGCATCTCGAGACACACAAGAAAGACCATCATTCTCGCCATGGTTTACTGAAGATGGTAAATCGACGTCGCAAACTTCTTGATTACTTGCGCAAAAAAAATCAGAAAAAATACCAGGAACTGATCAGTTCTCTTGGGTTAAGGCGCTAACTGTTGGCCCCTCATATTGGCAGGGGGAAGTTGGCAAGTAAGTAATGAGGGGTGTGCAAAAATTTCAGCATGCATCTATTTCACAGCCCAGTGCGGGCTGCTGCCTTCATGAACATGTGTTTTCAATCAGCTATTCAATAAATGGAATTAAACAGTGAGTAAAATTACGAAGTCGTTTACATACGGGGATCACCTTGTCACATTGGAGACTGGTGAAATTGCGCGTCAGGCAGATGGTGCCGTGCTTGTCGACATGGGCGAGACATCGGTTCTGGTCACAGCGGTTGCCAGGAAGGAACCTGACCCTAACCGGGATTTCTTTCCGCTGACTATCAATTATCAGGAAAAGACGTATGCGGCAGGCAAGATACCTGGCGGTTTCTTCAAGCGAGAAGGCCGTCCGTCCGAAAAGGAAACGCTGACCTCACGGCTCATTGACCGCCCGCTGCGGCCGATGTTTCCCAAGGGCTTTCTTAACGAAGTTCAAATCATTGCCACGGTGGTATCGATGAACACGGCCATTGATCCGGATGTCCCGGCCCTGCTCGGCGCCTCTGCTGCATTGGCAATTTCCGGAATACCCTTCAATGGGACGATAGGTGCAGCCAGAGTGGGCTACGTGGACGGCAACTACGTGCTGAACCCGGACAACTACCAGTTGAAAAATTCCAGGCTGGACCTGGTTGTCGCCGGCACCGAGAGTGCAGTTCTGATGGTGGAATCCGAAGCGGACATCCTTCCACAAGAAACGATGCTGGGTGCAGTAATGTTTGGTCATGAGCAACTTCAGAATGCCATTCAGGCAATCAAGGAGTTTGCGAAGGAAGCCGGCAAGCCGGCATGGGACTGGCAAGCCCCGCACGCGGATGAATCCGTGGTTGACAAGGTCAATGGCCAGTGTCGTGAAAGCCTCGGTGAGGCCTACCAGATTGCCGAAAAGGTCGAACGCCAGAACAAGGTAGGTGAAATACGCAGCCAACTGCTGGACTCCCTGACCAGTGAGGCCAAGGGTTCAGGTGAAGCGGAGGTCCTTGGGGCCTTCAGCAAGCTTGAGAAAGATATCGTGCGCAGCCGGGTCCTGGATGGCAAGCCCCGCATCGATGGACGCGACAATAATACGGTTCGCCCCATCGGCATTCGGGTAGGGATATTGCCCCGAGTCCATGGCAGTGCGCTTTTCACGCGTGGAGAGACCCAGGCCTTGGTTGCTACAACCTTGGGTACAAGCCGGGATGCACAGGTGGTGGATGCCATCGAGGGCGAGTTCAAGGACAACTTCATGCTGCACTACAATTTCCCACCTTACTGTGTGGGAGAAACCGGTATGGTCGGATCGCCAAAACGCCGGGAGATCGGGCATGGAAAACTGGCCAAGCGTGGCATACGGGCTGTGGTTCCAGCCGAAGATGACTTCCCTTATGTAATCAGGGTGGTGTCTGAAATTACGGAATCAAACGGTTCGAGCTCCATGGCCAGTGTTTGCGGTACCAGCCTTTCCCTGATGGACTCAGGAGTCCCCGTCAAGGCACCTGTCGCGGGAATTGCAATGGGTCTGATCAAGGAGGGTGAAAGTTTTGCAGTCCTCACGGATATCCTTGGCGATGAGGATCACCTGGGCGACATGGATTTCAAAGTGGCAGGAACCGAACAGGGCATCACCGCACTGCAAATGGATATCAAGATTGAAGGTATCACGCGGGAGATTATGGAGATTGCACTCAAGCAAGCGTGTGAAGGGTTGTCGCATATCCTCGGAGAAATGAATGCGGTCATTCCAGCCCCGAGACAGGAGATGTCCGAGCATGCGCCACGGTTCACGGTCCTCAAGATCAACCCCGATAAGATACGTGACGTTATTGGTAAGGGGGGTGCAACCATACGTGCCCTGACAGAAGAGACGGGAACTACCATAGACATCGACGATGACGGGGTCGTTCGCATTGCATCAGTGGACAAGGCTGCAGGAGATGATGCCAAACGCCGAATCGAAGAGATCACGGCCGATGTGGAAGTCGGCAAGATCTATGAGGGGAAAGTCGTGAAGATCATGGATTTCGGAGCTTTCGTCAGCGTGTTGCCGGGCAAGGATGGACTTGTTCATATTTCCCAAATCTCTCATCAGAGAGTCGACAGCGTGGCAGACGAACTTTCTGAAGGCGATATCATCAAGGTGAAGGTGCTTGAAATTGACAAGCAGGGCCGCGTCAGGCTAAGCATGAAAGCCATTGAGAATGAGTATTCGTAATCTCGTGTTCCACAGGCCGCCTTGGTTTTCGATACCTTGACAAAGGTCAAAAAATCAAAAAAAGAATGGCGTCAGCAACTGACACCTGAACAGTTCTGGGTGTGCAGACAAAAAGGTACAGAGCCTCCTTTTAGCGGTGAATACTGGAATCACAAGGATGCCGGCATTTATCGGTGCGTATGCTGCAAGGCACCATTGTTTGATTCTCAAACCAAGTATGATTCAGGTACTGGCTGGCCAAGTTTCTGGCAGCCTTTG
Source organism: Gammaproteobacteria bacterium (assembly GCA_022824965.1). GTDB lineage: Bacteria > Pseudomonadota > Gammaproteobacteria > UBA4575 > UBA4575 > WTFY01. The sequence goes on along the minus strand of JAJDYY010000002.1, from coordinate 120,811 downwards.
GGTGAACAAAGTGTAGCTACACGTCCAGATCTTGGACTGTTCAGCCGGGCTACCGAGGTGATTTGCAGCAGTTGTAACTCCCACCTGGGGCATGTGTTCAACGACGGGCCTCCCCCTACGCATCTTAGATACTGCATTAATTCTGTTTCTTTGGAATTTGATGCCAAACAGAATTAACAGGTCTATCTTTACTCTTGGTGTGGGCAAGTATGTCCGCCTGATCTGAAACGGTGCGATTACCTGATGCCGGTATCGAGTCAGGCTGTCTGCACGCTCTGTCCGGGCGACATTACCTTTGAATGTGCAAGGGTGATATACTTCTGAGCGATTACACTTAATGCCCCCTGATTTCATTTCGCGTTGTAGAGCGGGTAACAAAAGTGTGTCTTTTGAGGGAGCTATAACTACTTAAAAAATCACGGCCGCAAACAGTCAAGTTGGTCCAAAAGTAAGATGGAGGAAACTTACGATGAAAGTAACATATGACGGAAATACCTGTATTCACGCCGGAGAATGTGTGAAAGGTTCCCCTACGGTGTTCAAGGTGGAAGACGGACAATTTGTAATTGATACAAGTGCAGCGCCTGAGGCAGAGATTCGTGAAACCGTCTCTAAGTGCCCATCTGGAGCATTGCAGATAGAGGAATAGCAGCCTTAGTTGCAGTACACGGTACTGAAAGCAACCAACTGATTCCCCTAAGCCGGGGAGGGCCGTCGCAAATTGCACTTGGCCTGCGCGTGCTGCTTGTTGAAGTTCCCTTGTAAAGGGGACGGCTTGAGACCCGGTGGGTCGGCCATGCCTTCCCCTGAAATTCCGGAGCATTAGACACTGGGAACTGTTGTCGGCAAGGTGTAAACAGGCAAAGTCGACGGGCCTGTAGTGATCGTCTGATTGATCAGCTGGGTTTATGCCGGCAGGCTCCTACTCCGAAGTATGAAAATCGCCCCGTGATGCGAGGGTGTTCATAGGCAGGGGATTGTTGTAATCGAGCCAAGCGCTGAAGGGGGCGTCCCTTCAGCTTGTCTGCTACTGGCAGATGATGTTAAATCAGGGATGGTAGAAAACACTTTGATTCACGTTTAAAAGCGCACCCTTCGAGTTCATATAGTTGGTATTTGCAGCACCCGATTAAATGCCAGCCTCGGTTCAGGGATCATGTTTAAATTTTTTGGCAGCAGCAATAAAGACCGGCAAGCGGATATCAATTCCGGAGAGCACCGGTTTACAGTAAAGGCTGGGGACAATTTGCTGAATGCAGCCTTGGAACTGGGAATCCCCTGGCCACATGACTGCCGCGTAGGAAGCTGTACTTCCTGTAAATGTATTCTGAAAAGCGGTAAAACCAAGTCTTTGACTGATTTTACCTATGTCCTTGACCCTGATCAGCTGAAGGAAGGCTGGATTCTTGCGTGTCAGACCCGACTGAAAACCGACATTGAAGTTGAGGTTGAACTGGAGGATGCATCGCATGCCCACCAGGTCGTCAGCTTTGAGGGGCAGCTTGTTCGTATTACGGACTTGACGCATGACATCAAGGAGATTGTCGTACAGTCCCTGTATCCGTTACCACAACGCAGCGGGATTGCGGGTCAGTATGCTGAGATCAGTGTGTCAGGCCTCAGCAGTCCGCGGTCCTACTCATTTGCCAAGGCGCCTGAAAATGAGGCAGACAACGAAATGACTTTTTTTGTTCGTCTGGTCCCAGGGGGTGAGTTTACAGAATGGCTGTTCAAGGAAGACCGCACCGATGCGAAGGTCACCGTAGCGGGACCATACGGCCATTTCTGGTTACGTCCGGAGCCGGCACCGATAGTCTGTATCGCAGGGGGCAGTGGAATCAGTTCCATCAAGGCAATTCTGGAGTCTGCGGTGAATGAACAGATCACGCGGGACTGTCTGTTTCTGTTCGGTGCCAGGACCCAGAAAGACCTGTATTGCCTAGCAGAAATGAAAGAAATCGGCTCGAAATGGAATCCGGACAGCTCGTTTGAATTCGTCCCCGTCCTGAACATGGAACCCGAGGACAGTGACTGGCAAGGCGCACGAGGGCTGGTGACAGATTACCTCAAATCGGCCTACGTAGAGACCGGGAAACTGTCCTTGAGTGAGTCGCAGGGCTATCTGTGCGGACCGCCACCCATGATTGATGCGGCGATTGAAGTGATGGTTGCGCAGGGAATGAAAAAGGAAAATATTTTCTTTGACAAGTTCCTGGATGCAAGCACGATGCCCGGGGGACGCAGCACAGACTAGGCTCGCATGGTTTGCTGGAAGAAGTGACTCAGCTCTCTACCCGAGACGTGCAGGCCATACCTAGCTCCAGGCTTTACAAAACTGGAATTTAGTTATGTAAAGCTCTGTTTTTCCTTGATTTCCTGCAGCGTCTTACAGTCAATGCACAGGGTGGCCGTGGGGCGCGCTTCCAGCCTTTCTATCCCGATTTCTACACCGCAGGACTCGCAGTAACCGTATTCATCTGCATCGATCGAAGCCAGGGTCTGGTTGATTTTTCGAACCAGCTTTCCTTCACGGTCGCGTGTCCGTAGTTCCAGACTGAACTCTTCTTCTTGCGTTGCCCGGTCTGCCGGGTCGGCAAACTGGCTTGCATCTTTTTTCATGTGATCGACAGTACGGCTGACCTCATCGAGAAGATCCTGCTTCCACTGCAGCAATTTTGAGCGGAAATGTTCGAGCTGGTTGGGGCTCATGTAACTTTCACCCCTGTGCATGGTGTACACCGGAACACCTTCTACAGGTAAATCAACGGCGGCACGTTTTTTCTTTAGCAGCTCGATACGTTTTTTCTTCTTTGCTTCCTTGATGAGATGGGTTTTTTCCAAACCGGATTTCGCAGAAGCCTGTTTTTTGGCAACAGCCTTTCGGTTTGCAGGCGCCTTTTTCTTGACGGCCGTTTTCCGCTTGGGCGCAACTTTCTTTTTGGCAACGGGCCGTCTTTTAGCTGCGGCGGCCGTTTTTCTAACCGGGGTTTTCTTTTTGGCTGCGGATTTCCGGGTTACCGACTTTTTGGCCGCGGTGCGCTTTTTCGCAGGTGTCTTTTTGGTGGTTGCTGATTTTCTTTTGGCAGCCGTTTTCCGCTTGGGTGCTGTTCTTTTCTTCGCTGGGCTTGTGCGCTTGACAGCTGTTTTCTTTTTAGCCGTTGCTTTGCGAGTGACTGCCTTTCGGGCGACCGTTCGTTTTCCGGCAGCCGACTTTTTCCTGTTCGCGGCTTTTTTTCGGCTGGCTGTTTTTTTAGCGACCATGGGACTCTCGGTTAAAACCAAGCGCCTAGATACCAGATAATAAGCTGTCTGGCAAGAACTCTTGGCATTGAAATTCGCCGTGGCGAATGATTGCCAGCGCGAGGGGGCAGAAAGCGTAAAAATTTACTCTACGCGGGCCGAGAAACGTCCCTTGGCCAGTTGGACCTGGATTCTTTCATCCAGCACTGCCTCGGCGGCATCGTGCAGGACCCGACCGCTTTTCTCCAGCGTCACAATGGAGTAGCCGCGATTCAGGGTGGCATGCGGGCTTGCCGTTTCCAGGGCGCGGGCAAGTGCTTCCAGCTCATGTTCGGCTTGCTCCTTCTTGATACATAGCAGATGGTTCAGTTGCGTATGCAGGTGTGTGAGCCGAACACGGGATTTATTGATCTGGAGTTCAGGCGACAGCCTTCCCAGCCGGGCTTGCAGGCTGATTAATCCATTGTCCTGATAGGAATGTTCAAGCTTTGTTGCATTCTCCGCACGTCTGGCCAATTCAACAAGAAGCTGCATGTTTCTTTGTACAGTCTGTCTGGGGTGCAGGTGCTCAAGTCGTTGTTTCATCCAGTCGAGAGTCTGATGCAGGTTGGCCGCAGCCGTGTGGACCAGGTAGCTCATGGATTCCCGAAGTTGACTCAGGGCTTCGAGGATTTCGCCGGAATGGGGTACGACAAGCTCGGCTGCTGCCGAAGGGGTTGGTGCACGCAAGTCCGCGACAAAATCGGCGATCGTGAAATCGACTTCGTGTCCAATTCCGGTCACGACCGGTAATTGGGAAGTGAAAATGGCACGGGCTACGGCCTCTTCGTTGAATGACCAGAGGTCCTCTATCGAGCCGCCTCCCCGTGCCAGAATAATGACATCACCGTGCCTGTCCTGATTGATTGTCTGTATGGCATCGACCACAGCAGCTGCTGAAGCCTCCCCCTGTACCGGAATGGCATAAATTCGCACAGTGAGCGGAGGAAATCTGCGGGCCAGTACGCTGAGAATGTCCCGTATCGCAGCCCCGGTTGCCGAGGTGACCACGCAAAGCGTCCTGGGAAATCTGGGCAAGGCCTGCTTGTGTTCGGAATCGAACAACCCCTCTTCGCTGAGCTTGCGTTTCAGTGCTTCATACCGGCGCTGCAAAATCCCCACACCGGCCTCTTCCATGTGTTCTACGGTCAGCTGGTATTGTCCGCGAGGCTCGTACAGCGAGACACTTGCCCTGACCAGAACGTGCATTCCGTCCCTGGGCTGAAAGGGCAGTGAGCGGTTGGCCCGGCTGAACATCACGCCGCGCACTTGTGCCTGCTCATCCTTCAGCAAGAAATACAAATGCCCGGATGCGGGCCGGGCAACATTGGAAAGCTCCCCTTCCAGCCAGATCTGGGGCAGGCTCTGCAGCAATAACTGCCTGACTTCCCGATTGAGCTGGCTGACGGAGTACACCTGTCTTTCTGTGGTGTCGGAAACTGAGGGCGCGTGATCCATGTGGGGAGGATTGACTGTGTTGTCTTGGCAGGCTTGTATTCGGTTAATATTAATCAGTTTACCGCGAAATATGCAGTCCCTATAATAAACCGCCCCTCAAGGCGCAGGACTACTCATGCAAATCAAATATGACGCGTTGACATTTGATGATGTTTCCCTAATACCAGCCCACTCCAGCGTGTTACCGCGCGATGTCGATCTCGGCACGCGACTGACCCGCGACCTTTCCCTCAATATCCCTTTACTTTCATCTGCCATGGACACGGTGACTGAAGGCCGTTTGGCCATCTCGCTGGCCCAGGAAGGCGGCCTTGGCGTGATCCACAAAAACCTGCCGATTGCGGGGCAGGCGGATGAAGTTCGAATGGTCAAGAAGTATGAAAGTGGGGTCATCAAGGATCCGATCTGTGTAGACCCTGACAGCAGTATCGGGGAAGTACTCGAACTTACCCGGGAGAAAAACATTTCGGGAGTCCCGGTGGTCGTAGGTGAGTCGCTCGTCGGCATTGTTACCAGCCGTGATTTGCGGTTTGAAACGCGCAGGGATGAACCCGTGTCGAAAATCATGACCCAACGGGAGAATCTGGTCACCGTCAAGGAAGGTGCCGAGACAGAAGAAATCAAGAGCCTGTTGCATGAACACCGCATTGAGAAGGTTTTGGTCGTCAACGATGAATTCAAGCTGCGCGGGCTGATCACAGTGAAGGATATTCAAAAGTCGACAGACTTCCCCCATGCCTGCAAGGACGGTGAAGGACGCCTGCTGGTGGGTGCCGCCGTGGGTGTCGGGCCGGATACCGATCTGCGCGTGGAAAAGCTGGTGCAGGCGGGCGCGGATGTTATCGTAGTGGATACTGCCCATGGGCACTCCCAGGCAGTATTCGATCGCGTCCGGTGGATCAAGGAGAATTACCCGGGGATTCAGGTGATTGGCGGGAATATCGCTACCGGGGAAGCCGCTAAAGGCCTGATTGATGCGGGTGCGGATGCAGTAAAGGTGGGGATCGGGCCAGGCTCGATCTGTACGACAAGGATCGTGGCCGGAGTGGGCGTTCCACAGATCAGTGCGGTGAACAATGTTCACCAGGCCATCCAGTCCGAGGTTCCGATCATCGCTGACGGCGGCATTCGCTATTCGGGAGATGTTGCCAAAGCCATTGCGGCAGGTGCCGATACGGTGATGGTGGGCGGCTTGTTTGCGGGCACAAAAGAGGCACCGGGAGAAGTTGAACTCTATCAGGGACGTTCGTACAAGACCTATCGCGGCATGGGTTCGTTGTCAGCGATGCAGATGGGGTCCGGGGATCGCTACTTCCAGGGTGAGGATTTTACCAAGGGAAAATACGTGCCCGAGGGAATCGAGGGACGCGTACCGTACAAGGGTACCGTTGTCACCATCATCCAGCAGCTTCTAGGCGGCCTGCGTTCCAGCATGGGTTATGTCGGATGCACCGATATCGAGGAAATGCGGACCCGCCCGGAGTTCGTAAGAATCTCGTCGGCCGGAATACGCGAGAGCCACGTACATGATGTGACCATTACCAAGGAAGCTCCCAATTATCACCTTGAATGACAGGTCGGGCGTTCAGTACATGCATGCCCCAGTTTTGTTGATGACAGGCAATGGCTGATATCCGGGCAGACAGGGTGTTGATACTCGATTTCGGGTCTCAGTACACACAACTCATTGCCAGGCGAATCCGTGAGCTTGGCACCTATTGCGAAATTTACCCGTGGGATGCATCCAGAGAGAAAATCACGGACTTCCATGCAAAAGGCATCGTGCTGTCGGGCGGGCCGGAATCCGTCACAACGGATCATGCCTGCGATACGATCTCGCCGGTTCTGGAACAGGGCGTTCCGGTACTGGGTATCTGTTACGGCATGCAGGCCATGGCCAAGCAGATGGGGGGCGAGGTCGAGGTTTCCGGCCAGCGAGAATTCGGCTATGCCCAGGTGACGGTGGAAGCCAAGTCCGAATTGCTGGAGGGCATCAGTGACAACGAAATACAAAATGGCATCAATATTCTCGATGTCTGGATGTCGCACGGGGATCGTGTCGTAAAGCTGCCAGACGGATTTGAAGTGATCGGCAGCAGCGCGGGATCACCGATCGCCGCGATCGCAAATGAACAGGAAAAACTGTTCGGTTTGCAGTTTCATCCGGAAGTCACCCATACCCGACAGGGCAGGCAGATCCTGGAGCGGTTTGTGAACAGGATTTGTGGTTGTGGTACCAGCTGGACCGCTGCAAATGTCATCCATGAATCAGTGGACCAGATTCGCAGTCAGGTAGGCTCCGACCGGGTGTTGCTCGCCTTGTCCGGTGGTGTGGACTCGTCCGTGGTCGCGGCTTTGCTGAGCCGTGCCATTCCTGATCAGCTGACCTGTATTTTTGTAGACACGGGCCTTTTGCGACTCAACGAAGGTGATCAGGTCATGCAGGCATTTGCCGGACATTCCGGTGTACAGGTCATCCGTGTGAATGCCAGTAAGCAGTATTTCGATGCGCTTGAAGGCATCGTCGACCCTGAGCAGAAACGGGTCATCATCGGCAACCTTTTTATCAGGATCTTCGAGGCCGAAGCAAAAAAGATCAGTAATGTGAAATGGCTGGCACAGGGAACGATCTATCCGGACGTCATTGAATCGGCAGGTGCTGCGACCGGGAAGGCAGACCTGATCAAGTCCCACCACAACGTTGCAGGCTTGCCGGCACAAATGGACCTGAAACTCATCGAACCCCTGAAGGAGTTGTTCAAGGATGAAGTCCGCAAGATTGGTCTGGAACTCGGGCTGCCTCGTGAGATTGTTTTCCGCCACCCTTTCCCGGGTCCGGGCCTGGGTGTTCGCATCCTGGGCGAGGTCAAGCCAGACTACGTGCAAATGCTGCAACGGGTGGATGATATTTTCATCAACGAACTCCGGAAGCACGATTTGTATGATCAGGTCGCGCAGGCCTTCGCGGTATTCCTGCCAGTCAGGTCAGTGGGTGTGATGGGCGATGGCAGGAAGTACGACTACGTAGTAGCATTGCGTGCCGTTGAAACGACGGACTTCATGACCGCGCACTGGGCCCAGTTGCCGTACGATTTCCTGGATCACGTCTCCAGGCGCATCATCAACGAAGTCCATGGGATCTCCAGGGTCACCTACGATATTTCTGGGAAACCACCTGCGACCATCGAGTGGGAATAGTCACATCGGGCGTGCGTTGGAACCGGTAGTCTCCTCCTTGACCAGCAACGAACACTGGATGCATGAGGCGCTCCGGCTGGCACGCCGTGCCGAGGCAGGCCAGGAAGTGCCGGTTGGCGCAGTCGTCGTCTATCAAGACCAAATCGTCGGTCAGGGCTGCAACCGCTCAATCACGGACATCGACCCCAGCGCACATGCCGAAGTCGTCGCCATGCGTGCTGCTGCAAAACATTTCAACAACTACCGCCTGCCCGATGCCACGCTGTTCGTAACGCTGGAACCCTGCGTGATGTGTGTCGGAGCCATGCTGCATGCCAGGATCAAACGCCTTGTGTTCGGCGCGCATGACCCCAAGACCGGGGCATCGGGTTCGGTATTTGACCTGCTGGCCGATCCGAGGCACAACCATGCTGTCGAGGTGACGGGCGGTGTGCTGGAGCCGGAATGCAGTCAGTTGCTGAGAGATTTCTTCAAGAATCGTCGTGGCAGGTAGACGTGTTCAAACGGTACTGGCAGAAAACACCTGCTGGCCGGGTGGATCAGTTGGAACGCCTTTCCAGTCTTTGTAGCCATACCTCAAGTCCTGCCGTATTCAGTTGCAGGTCGTACTGCAGGAACTCCGTCAGCCGATCAACCTCTTCAGGGGTTTTTCGCTCGCTTAACCGTTTGCGCAGATACTCGGTCAGTGATGCATGGATTTTCGCCTTGCGGCCGGATTTATGCATGTGCTGGCGGGCGATACTCGCGTAACTTTCGATGTCCTGGCTCAGTTCCTGTGCCAGGCGGTTGACCTCGCTCACGCGCCCGAAGTGGGTGAGGTACATGTTTCCTGGGTGATAATCGAGCAAGCGGGTCAGGGAATCCTGCCATGCTTGCGGGTCGAACTGCACCGGCGTGGTGGTCGGCATGATGAAAGCCCCGTTCTCATCGTCCAGTTCCGTGTATGAAAGCCCGAAGGTGTCCCCGGCAAAAATTCCGTTACTGGTCTCGTCATGGATACAGAAGTGGTGATAGGCATGCCCCGGTGTATGCAAGAAGACCAGTGTCCGGTCAGCAAGACTCAGGCTGGACTGGTCTTCAGCCACCATCACGCGCTGCTCATCAATGGCCCGGATTTCACCAAAGTGTTCCCGGAACCTGTGCTCCCCGTACACTTCGGTCGCACCCATGACCAGCCTGGACGGGTCAACCATGTGAGGCGCGCCGCGCGGATGAATCACCAGAGTCGCATTCGGCAACTGCTCCATGAGCTTGCCTGCGCCCCCTGCATGATCCAGATGTACGTGGGTGGGGATGACGTATTCGACGGCCTGGCGAGGGATGTCTTTCAGTTCCAGCGTCTTGAGCAGGAACGGTACCGTGTGGCTGGTGCCGGTATCGATGAAGGCAGCGCATCCATCCTGGACCAGCAGGTAGCAGGCCGCACGACCCGGTTGCAGCAGCATCGTGTCAATACAGGTGATGCCGGCATCGTACTCGCGCAGGACGGGTTCCATACCGAAGTCCAGTCAGGGAGAAGGAGCTAGGTTTTTCTCGCTTACGATGATCCCGTCCTTGTCTGCATACAGGAAGTGGCCCGGAACAAAATCCACGTTCGCAAAATGTACCGGAACATTCTTTTCCCCTGCACCTTTCTTCTCAGTCTTGAGAGGTACGGTAGCGAGCGCCTTGCAGCCGATCGGAATGGTCGAGATGACTTGTGAATCCCTGATGCACCCGAACACCACGATCCCTGCCCACTGATTTTCCGCACCGGCCTGGGCCAGCAAGTCGCCGACCAGCGCCCTTCGCCTTGAACCTGCACCGTCGATGACCAGGACCTGTCCCGCGCCGGGGCTTCTGAGGGCTTCACGGACAAGCGAGTTGTCTTCGAAACACTTTACGGTCGAGATTTCCCCGTGAAAGGATTCTATTCCCCCGAAGTCCCGAAACAGGGGCTCGGCAACAGCGATGCTGGATTCATGTGCGTCGCAGAGGTCAGCGGTGTTGATCGTCATGGGGGAGCACAATTTGAGTACAGGGCGAATTTAGTAGTGACTTCAAATTGGTATCTGATAGTATACACTTCCCGCTTGAGTATTGGCTTTAATTCTTGGGTCAATAGTTGTATTTGAATGATTTCTAAGAGCTTCATAAGGAGGCGCTGTTGTGAGTGATAGTAGAGCTGAACAGGTCAAGGAACTGGAACAGGACTGGGCCACGAATCCTCGATGGAAAAATGTCAGGCGTGACTATACGGCTGAAGACGTTGTGCGTTTGAGAGGCTCATTGCGAATAGAGCACACACTTGCAAAAAATGGTGCAGAGAAGCTTTGGAAACTCGTCAATGAGGAAGATTATATCAATTGCCTGGGTGCATTGACGGGCGGTCAGGCGGTGCAGCAGGTCAAGGCTGGAATCAAGGCCATTTACCTGTCTGGATGGCAGGTTGCGGCCGATGCCAATACCAGTGAAACCATGTACCCGGACCAGTCGCTCTATGCGTATGACTCGGTTCCCACGGTGGTGCGGCGCATCAACAACGCCTTCAAGCGTGCCGATGAAATCCAGTGGTCGCGCGGAGAGAACGATACCGATTACTTTATTCCGATCGTGGCCGATGCCGAGGCGGGTTTCGGTGGCGTGCTGAATGCATTTGAACTGATGAAGAACATGATTACGGCGGGGGCGGCCGGTGTGCACTTCGAAGACCAGTTAGCCGCGGTCAAAAAATGCGGCCACATGGGCGGCAAGGTGCTTGTGCCTACCCAGGAAGCCTGCCAGAAACTCAACGCAGCCCGCCTGGCTGCAGATGTGATGGGTGTGCCCACGGTAATACTCGGGCGCACCGACGCCGAGGCGGCCAATCTGCTGACTTCGGACTTTGATGAACGGGACAAGCCGTTTTTGACCGGAGAGCGAACATCGGAAGGCTTCATGCGCGTGAACAATGGCCTGCAGCAGGCAGTGGCGCGGGGCGTGGCGTATGCCGAGTATGCGGACCTGGTCTGGTGTGAAACCGGTACGCCCGACCTGGAGTTTGCCAAGGCTTTTGCGGACGGGGTGCACAAGGAGCATCCTGAGCAGTTGCTTGCTTATAACTGCTCGCCTTCCTTCAACTGGAAGAAGAACCTGGATGATGCCACGATCGCAAAATTCCAGCGTGAGCTAGGTGCCATGGGCTACAAGTACCAGTTCATCACCCTGGCCGGCATTCACAACATGTGGTACCACATGTTTGACCTCGCTGCCGGGTATGCGAAGGAAGGCATGACGGCCTATGTGAACATGGTGCAGCAGCCGGAGTTTGATGCACGGGATCGCGGCTACACCTTCGTCAGTCACCAGCAGGAAGTGGGTGCGGGTTACTTTGACGATGTAACCACGACCATCCAGGGCGGCCAGTCTTCTGTAACGGCCCTGACCGGTTCCACGGAAGAGGGCCAGTTTGACTCCAAAGCGGAATAACGGCCGTTATTTGCAACAGGCCACGAGCCTGTATGCCGTGGCCGGGCCAGTCGAACTTCCGAGTCTTGTTATAATCAGGAACCAGTTGGTATTTCCCTGAGTGCGCATGATGCAGCAGCACAAGCCCTACGAACATGTCCAGGTCCCCGCCGAGGGCGAGGCGATCACGCTCAATCCGGACAAGAGCCTGGATGTTCCGGACGAACCGATCGTCCCATTCATCGAAGGTGATGGAATCGGTCTGGATGTCACTCCGGTCATGCGGCGTGTAGTCACCGCAGCCGTCCACCAGGCCTATGGCGGCAAGCGCCGTATCAGCTGGATGGAAATCTACGCAGGTGAAAAGGCCGCACGCCTGTATGGCAAGCACCATTACCTGCCCGACGAGACCCTTGAAGTGATGAAGAAATATGTGGTTTCGATCAAGGGACCTCTGGCAACGCCCGTGGGAGAGGGGATGCGCTCATTGAACGTGGCCATACGGCAGAAGCTGGACTTGTTCGCCTGTGTGCGACCGATTCGTTACTTCCCGGGGACACCCACGCCGTTGAAGGATTCGGGCACGACCGACATGGTGATCTTCCGGGAAAATACTGAAGACATCTATGCCGGGATTGAATGGGAAGCGCAAAGTGATGAAGTGAAAAAAATCATCAAGTTTCTGCGAGAAGAGATGCATGTCTCAAAAATCCGCTTCCCCAAGACCTCCGGCATCGGAATCAAGCCGGTGTCCAAAGAAGGTTCCGTTCGCTTGATCCGCAAAGCCATCCAGTATGCGATCGACAACAACCGCAAGTCAGTCTCTCTTGTGCACAAGGGAAACATCATGAAATTCACGGAAGGGGCATTTCGAAACTGGGGTTACGAACTGGCGCTGAACGAATTCAATGCCGAAGTGATCGGTGAAGGTCCCTGGTGCAAGATCAAGAACCCGAACAATGGCGGCGACATCATCGTCAAGGACATCATTGCAGACAATTTCCTGCAGCAAATCCTGCTGAAACCGGAAAGCTACGAGGTGATCGCGACCCTGAATCTGAACGGAGACTATATTTCCGATGCCCTGGCCGCCCAGGTCGGGGGGATTGGAATTGCTCCTGGTGCGAATGTCTCGGACGATGTGGCCTGCTTTGAGGCAACGCACGGTACTGCTCCCACCCATGCCGGAAAGGACCGGGTGAATCCCGGGTCCATCATCTTGTCTGCAGAAATGATGCTGCGTCATCTGGGATGGAAAGAGGCTGCAGATCTGGTGATTGCCGGAATTTCCGGTGCAATTGCATCCAGGACGGTGACATATGACCTGGCGCGTGCGCGGGCGGGAATCCAGACCCGGGCAAGGCGGCCGGGAACCTCAAAAGAGGTTCAGGAAGACCTTGAGCGACTGATGCCAGGTGCTACCCTGGTCAGCACTTCAGGCTTTGGAGATGCAATCATCAAGAACATGCAGGAGTAGCCAATACAGGGTAGTGCAGGCAGGCTCCGCGGACAGGTGCTGCATTGCGTATGGTGTGGATGATTTGAGTAGAGACCAGTTTTCAAGCAATGCCAAAAAAGCAGCTTTATAAAATCAGCTTTCTTCACCTGAACAAAGTTTATGAGGTTTATGCAAATCAGGTATATCAATCTGATTTACATGGATTTGTTACGATTGAAGGACTGACTTTCAATGAGCGGTCTACGGTAGTAGTAGACCCTGGTGAAGAAAAACTGAAATCAGAGTTTGAGCAGGTGAAAAGGTTTTTCGTGCCTATGCATTCCATCATTCGTATCGATGAAGTGGACAAGCAGGGGACGGCTAAAATTTCTGATGCGGGGGAGAACATTGCGCATTTCCCCTCATCCGTGTATAGCCCTGGGAGCAACGACCAAGGCAAAAAATCCTGACCGGATATCTGAATCCTCGGTTGAGGCAGGACGCTCTGCTGTTCACGATATGCGGCCAGGCTGTTTATTCAATGGATTCTCTTTATGGGTCCATCTCGGAGAGATGCCGGAGTGGTCGAACGGGCTCGCCTGGAAAGTGAGTGTGTCCTCAACGGGGCACCGAGGGTTCGAATCCCTCTCTCTCCGCCACAATACACACAAGACCGGGAGAATGTAGTAGTTGGTTCAGAAACCGCATAATTGATGAAGATCAGACTATTGCCGTACTCCATGAATCACTGGTTTGCATGTGTCTGATATATACGGTTTCTGTAAGATACCGTGCTTGAGGAATGTCATAAGTGAATACTTGATCGTTCCGGTTTTGCGGCTATATCTCTCTGTGCACCGTGCATGCCTGTATTCTTCTAGGGATCACCGCACAGGACTACGGGGGAAGGGACAAGTTATGGGAGATCACTTGGAACCAGGCTTTGGACTAGACAGGCTCCTGTAGAGACCTTTATCCGGACATGATTGAAGAAGCACTGCTATCCATCGGCTTGCTGATTTTAGCCACCAAGTTGGCGGAGGCAGTCTTCAAACGTTTCAAAGTGAATTCCATTGTCGCCTATACGGTGGTAGGGATACTGCTGGGCCCGGTGACAGGAATTGTCGAACCTACCAGCGAGATGCAGATTCTGCTGGGCATTGGCATCTTTCTTCTGTTTTTTCTGATTGGCCTGGATGAACTGGACTTTCCCAGTTTTGCGGCTGCCTTTCGCGGGCGCTTCATTGTCGCCGCGGTCATATCGGTTCTCGTGCCCATGCTTGCCATCATGACCGTCACCAGTGACGTCGTCTATGATTTCGGGCTGGGCCTGGACTTTACGGAGTCGATTTGTCTTGCAGGGATTTTGTCCCTGACCAGTCTGGGACTTGCGGCCAAGGTACTGGTTGACGGCGGTCATCTCCGTGAACCCATCGGCATCAGGATTTTCACCACTGCGCTGATGGCCGAGATGCTGGCCCTGTTGCTGGTGGGATTCACGATCGGTGAACACACCCACCAATTGAGCTGGAGCGGTGTGCTGGTTCTCCTGGGCCAGATTGTCGCCTTCACGGTGGTGACGTGGGTATTGGCGAGCCGGGTGATGCCAGCACTGATCATGCTGCTGAAACGTTTTTTGCACGTGCCGCAGCTCTCCTTCGGACTCATCCTTGGCGGCCTGTTTCTGACCGTCTCCGGCGCCGAGAAAATGGGTCTGCACGGCTCGCTCGGCGCCCTGTTGTTTGGTTCAGCCCTGTCCGGGCTGCCCTTTCAGGTGCGCCGGGATATCGTGCCCGGGATGCGCAGCATTGCGGAAGGATTCTTTATCCCGCTTTTCTTCGCTGCGGCAGGGCTGCACCTGAGCCTTTCGTTCATCGAGTTGCCGATCCTGACCATTGCGGCCCTCGTGATAGTTCCTTTCGCCGGCAAGTTCGCAGGAGCCCTGCTCGGTGCCTATGTCACCCGTCAGGACATGCCGTTTACCCTGGCCACGGGACTGATGGCCAAGGGGGTTGCGGAGATTGCGCTTTTGCTGGTCCTTTTCGAGACGGGCGCCATTGACCCCAGTGTATTTTCCCTGCTCGTGCTGATCATGGTGGCGTACATCCTGCTTGTTCCGCCGGGCATCAATGCTGCCATACGCAGGGCCGGGCCATCGCAACAGGACGCTTCATCCATGCCGAAGCTTCCGTCTCTCGCCCATCTGGACTTCGCGCTGGACGACATTACGGTCGGTGACATCCTGGATCGCTCGCGTACCTATCCTGATGCCTCGCAATCCGTACGGGCGTTTGTCGACCAGTGGGTCATTCCGCACCAGCAGGACTATCTGATCGTCGAGCAAGGCCGACTTTTGGGCATCGTATCGCTGAGCATGCTGCGCTACCTGCCCAAAAAACTGTGGTCGAGTACTCATGTGGGAAAATTTGCGCGTCAGGATCCGCCCTGTGTCCACCCCAGTGAACCTGTCGAGGATGCCCTGCAGAAAATGACAGAGCACTCGCTGACCGTGATGCCTGTACTGGACGCTAAATCAGAAGAATTTCTGGGCATGATCACCAGCCAGGAGGTTCTGGACCTCATGATCCTGGAGGCGCGCGGAGAACACTGAGCCTGCACCGTCACAGCAGGTGCGGCGGCGTCTGTTTGTTTTCAAAATTCAGACGGTTAGGTTATAGTCAAGGTGCGGTCTGTATCAGTATCTCTAGGTGGCAAAAGGCTGTGAACCCCGCCAGGCCCGGAAGGGAGCAACGGTAGCGGTTATTTTGGGTGCTTTGGGACGGCTGATGCAGGTCGCCCCGCAGTTGAGACAGAAAAGCCTGCAAACATCCCGGCAATGAGTTATCAAGCATTAGCGCGCAAGTGGCGGCCTAAGAATTTTGCTGAGGTCGTGGGTCAGGTGCATGTCGTGAAGGCGCTTTCCAATGCTCTCGATCAGCAAAGGCTGCATCATGCCTACCTGTTCACGGGCACGCGGGGAATAGGCAAGACAACCCTGGCGCGGATTTTTGCCAAGTGCCTGAACTGCGAGAAAGGTGCCAGCGCCAACCCCTGTGGAGTCTGCAGTGCCTGCCAGGAAATTGACGAAGGCAGGTACATTGATCTCATTGAAGTGGATGCGGCCTCGCGCACCAAGGTCGAGGATACCCGCGAACTGCTCGACAACGTTCAGTACAGCCCGACACGCGGCCATTTCAAGGTCTATCTGATTGACGAAGTCCACATGCTGTCAGGACACAGCTTCAATGCGTTGCTGAAGACCCTGGAAGAGCCGCCGCTGCACGTGAAATTCCTGCTGGCGACCACGGACCCACAGAAACTGCCGATGACCGTACTGTCACGCTGCCTGCAGTTCAATTTGAAAAAACTCCCGGAGGATGCCGTCGTACAGCAACTGGAATCAATCATGCTGGCGGAGGATGTGGCGTTTGAAAGACCGGCCCTGTACTCCATTGCACGAGTTGCTGATGGCAGCATGCGCGATGCGTTGAGTCTGCTGGACCAGGCCATTGCATACAGCAAGGAAAACGTCACGGACAGTGCCATGCATGAAATGCTGGGCACCGTGCCCAGAGAGTACATGCAAAAACTGGTGCAGGCGCTGATCGATGAGAACGCTGCGGAAATCATGCGGTGTTCACATGAACTGGCGCAGCTTTCTGCCGATTTTGGCAGTTTGCTCGACGACTTGATCGATATCCTTCACCAGGCTGCAATTTCCCAGGCGGTGCCGGATGCCGAGAGCCGTCTGGGATCGGATGTCGAACTGGCGAACAAGTTAGGCAAACAGCTCAGTGCCGAGGATGTGCAGCTGTTTTACCAGATCGCACTGCTCGGTCGTCGTGACCTGTACCTGTACACATCGCAGCAAAGTGCACTGGAAATGACGTTGTTGCGCATGCTTGCGTTTCGACCTGCCAGTCGGGAGCAAACGGGACAGGAAGGGTCGGTGGTCCGCAACAAGGTGATATCCAGGGATGCACAAGACAGCCGGGAATCGGCACCCGGGGATGTTCAGGACAGCCGGGAATCAGCACCCGCCAGCAAAATTGATGATCTTGTGAAAAACGGGCGCTGGCCCGAGTTGATCGATCAACTGGGCATTCAGGGCTCTGCCCATTCGCTGGCTTCAAGCTGTAGCGTGCAATCCGCTTCGGGGGAGGGGGTGGTTCTGAATCTTGCGGAGCAGCATGAGGGGATTGCGATTCCCAATGCCCGCCGGAAATTGCAGGAGGCCCTGCAAGCGTATTTCAACCAGAATGTGAAGCTTGAAATCAAGCTCACAAATCAAGACATTGATACCCCGGCCAAAAAGAAAACCCGCGCGATGGAAGAAAGGCAGTCTTTAGTGGAAAAACAGGTCGAAGAGGACGAGGTGGTCAAGGCGTTCCGATCGAGTTTTGGCGCAGAGGTTGTCGCAGGTTCGGTTAAACCCATTGGAGAATGACTGTTATGCAAGGTGGACTCGGAAGCTTGATGAAAAAAGCGCAGCAAATGCAGGAAGATATGAAAAAGGCGCAGGAGGAGCTGAAAACCCTGGAAGTCGAAGGCCAGTCCGGTGGCGGCCTGGTGAAGATCGTGATGACCGGGAAGCATGAGGTGCGCAAGGTGCAGATCGATGAGAGCCTGCTCAAGGAGGACAAGGACATGCTTGAGGACCTGATTGCCGCAGCACTCAATGATGCGTCCAACAAGGTGGACCAGACAACCAAGGACCGGTTCTCCAGTCTGGCCAGTGGCCTGGACCTGCCGGGCGGGATGAAGTTGCCTTTCTGACCTGCTATGTCAGTAAATGACCTGGGTGACGGTGAATTGGCCACATCATCGTTGCTGAACCAGCTGATCGAATCCCTGCAATGCCTGCCTGGTGTCGGGCCGAAGTCTGCACAACGCATGGCATTTCACCTGTTGCAGCGTAACCGGGGGGGCGCGAAGAGTCTGTCGGATGTCCTGAACAGGGCCGTCGATGAAATCGGACACTGCAAAAATTGCCGCATTTTTACCGAGCAGGAGTCCTGCCCGATCTGTCAGGACGCCTCAAGGATCCGTACCACCATCTGTGTCGTGGAAAACCCCGCCGATGTCTTCATGCTGGAGAAAAGCACGGATTACAAGGGTCTGTACTTTGTGTTGATGGGCAGTCTTTCCCCGCTGGATGGTATCGGGCCCCAGGAACTCGGGCTGCCGATTTTGGAGAAACGTCTTGCCGAAGAAGCCGTGGAGGAGCTGATTCTGGCGACCAACTCGACAGTCGAAGGGGAAGTGACCGCACACGTATTGAGCGAGATGGCAGGCAGGCAGGGTATCAAGACCACCCGTTTGGCACAGGGCGTACCGGTTGGTGGTGAACTGGAATTCGTCGACCAGAACACGATTGCGCAGGCTTTTGCAGGTCGCAAAACCTACTAGCAGCTGGAGTGCTGCTGGGTCCCTTGCTGCATGGATTTGTGCGTCGGTCTGAAAATTTTACCGGGCCGAACGCGGTTATGTGGTAAATTTTTCCAGAGTAACCCCTGTAACAAATTCAAGAAGGCGGGTATCTATGCGCTCCGGCAACCTTGTCTGGATCGATTTGGAAATGACGGGACTCAACCCGTTTGAGGACCGTATTATCGAGATCGCGGCGGTGGTCACCAACAAGGACCTGGAAGAGCTGGCGGTCGGGCCGGTACTTGCAATCTACCAGGAGCCCACTGTACTCAATGCCATGGATGACTGGAATACCAAGCAGCATGCCAAGTCCGGACTGACCGACCGGGTCAGAAACAGTGAAGTCAGTGAGGCGCAGGCGGAGCAGGCGGTCCTGAATTTCATTCGCCAGCACGTTTCCAGCAATGAATCCCCGATGTGTGGCAACAGCATATGCCAGGACCGGCGCTTTCTGGCACGTTTCATGCCCGAGCTTGAACGCTACTTCCACTACCGTAATCTTGATGTCAGCACGTTGAAGGAGTTGGCACAGCGCTGGTACCCGAAAGAGAAGGGCTTTGAAAAAGAGTCCAGGCACCTGGCGCTGGACGATATCCGGGGATCAATCGAGGAACTCAGATACTATCGGAGTCATCTCTTGAAGAGCACCGTCTGAGGGTTGCTTTCGGGAAGCCAGGCAGCCTGCTTCTGTGCGGACGATTCGGTACTCGGGTCCAGGATCGTGTCGGTGTGTTCCAGTTCGGGGTTGGTATTCGGGTAGTCAAGGGTGTAGTGCAGGCCGCGGCTTTCTTTGCGCGACAGTGCACTCTTGATGATGATATCCGCAACCAGCGTGATGTTCCTCAACTCAACCAGGTCGCTGTTCACCCGAAAGTTGCTGTAGTACTCGTCAATTTCCGAGATGAGCAGGTCCACACGCCGTTTTGCGCGTTGCAGCCGTTTTGTGGTGCGTACGATGCCGACGTAGTCCCACATGAACCTTCTCAATTCATCCCAGTTATGGGCGACAACAATCTCTTCGTCGGGTTCTGTCACGCGGCTCTCATCCCAGGGAGGGATGTCCCAATCCAGGGTGTCCGGGGCGTTGCCGGCATTGATTTCCTGGCTCGTTGCATTGGCAAAGACCAGACATTCGAGCAGGGAATTGCTTGCCATGCGATTAGCGCCATGTAATCCGGTATGCGTGGTCTCGCCGATGGCGTACAGATTGCGGACGTCCGTTTGACCCTTCAAGTCCGTCATCACTCCGCCGCAGGTGTAATGTGCGGCAGGTACCACCGGAACCGGTTCCTTGCTCATGTCGTAGCCCAATTTCAGGCAGCGGGCATAGACGTTCGGAAAGTGCTGCTGGACAAATGCCTTGGGTTTATGGCTGATGTCCAGATATACACAATCGATGCCAAGCCTTTTCATCTTGTGATCGATTGCACGTGCGACGATGTCACGGGGCGCTAGTACACCACGCGAGTCAAATTCATGCATGAATTCCGAGCCATCGGGAAGCAACAGTTTGCCTCCCTCTCCCCGTACGCTCTCCGTGATCAGATAGGACTTCGCACTTGGGTGGTACAGGCACGTAGGATGGAATTGCATGAATTCCATGTTGGCAACGCGACAGCCTGCGCGCCAAGCCATGGCAATACCGTCTCCGGATGACCCATCCGGGTTGCTCGTATACAGGTAGACCTTGTTCGCACCCCCGGTGGCCAGTACGACGTACCGCGCCCTGAATGTCTCAATACGCTGGTTGCCGGTATCCAGCACATAAGCCCCCACACAGCGATTCGTGGTCTCGGCTCTCGGTGCACCGGACAGCTTGTGCGCAGTGATCAGATCGATCGTGATGTGCTGTTCGAATACCCGGATATGCTCCTTCTCACACGCGGTCCTGATGAGGGCATTCTGTATGGCCCACCCGGTGGCATCTGCGGCATGTACCACCCTGCGTTGCGTATGACCGCCTTCGCGCGTCAGGTGTAAGTAGGATTTGCCGTCTGCACCTTTCTCGCGCGTGAACTTGATTCCCAGTTCCGTCAACCAGGAAATCATTTCCTTTCCCTGCACGACGGTGTGATAGACAGCCTCCTCGTCGCAAAGTCCAACTCCGGCATCAATGGTATCCGCCATGTGCTGGTCAACGGAGTCGCCTTCATCGATGACTGCGGAAATCCCGCCTTGGGCCCAGGCGGTACTACCAGCATCCAGGCTGCCCTTGGAGAGCACAGCCACCTGCATACTGGGGTTAATGCGCAACGCCAGGCTCAAGCCGGCGGCACCGCTGCCAATGATCAGTACGTCGAAATCATGCATGGGTGGATAGGATGACCATAGTTCTGACAGACTGTGTTGTAGATTTGGGTGTTCCAGTTTAGCAAAACCGGGCCGTCAAACAGTAATATGGAAGATCACAGGGGTCGGATAAGAACTCTTTCAATTTGAAATTGTCATAATTGATATGGCAAGTCAGCTAAGGACAGCCGATGATAAAGGAGCCAAGCCCAAATGGGCGCAGACAATCACGATAGGGAGCTGGTCAAAAGAGCTCAGAAAGGGGACAAGGCAGCATTTGATGCATTGGTAACCAAGTACCAGTACAAAGTGATCAATCTAGTGGGTCGCTTTGTGAAGGATGAAGACGAGGCCCAGGATGTCGCACAGGAAGCGTTTATCAAGGCCTATCGGGGGTTAGCAAATTTTCGGGGTGACAGCGCATTTTATACGTGGCTGTATCAGATTGTGGTCAATTCCGCCAAGAATCATATCGTGTCAAAACGTCGCAAGACGCCGGCCTATACCGTGGATATCGAGGATGCCGAACATATGGAGTCTGCTACCTGGATGAAAGAGCAGGATACTCCGGAAGGGAACCTGCTTACCCGTGAGATTGAAAACACCGTGTGGCAGGTGATACAGGGACTGCACGATGATCTGAGAACTGCCATCACGCTTCGCGAAATCGAAGGCATGAGCTATGACGAAATTGCCAGCGTAATGCAGTGTCCGGTCGGCACGGTCCGGTCGAGGATATTTCGCGCGCGTGCGGCCATCGATAAATACCTCAAACCGCTGTTATACTGATTTATACAAAGTGATTGCGCCATGAAGGAAACGGACCAGGAACTTGTATCCAGGATACTGGACGAAGGAATCTCCGAGTTTGAAACTCGGCGTATCCTAAAGAAAATACAGCAAGACCCGGAGCTGTACTCCACCTACCAGCGTTACAACCTCATCGGTTATGCCATGCGCAAGCAGTTGCCGGCCCGGCTGAATCCCGACTTCAGCAAGGAAGTGATGGACAGGCTGTCTCCCGGGGCGGAACCGGCTACCGACAACCCGTCGTACAGGCCCGCGAACATGAAAGTTCCGCTCGCAATGGGGATTGCGGCTGCGCTAGCCCTGTTTTCCTTCGTGATGTTGCAGGATTTCATTCCGTTAACCCCGTCGTCCGGTGTCGCCCCGGTGGAGATTGCCGAGCGCGCGGAAGAAGACGACGTTCAGGACTTCGTATCCAGTCCCAAGGCGGCAGAGGACTTCAACAGTTACATCGTCAACCATGCCGAATACGCATCGCCCCGGGTGTCCATGCCGCGCGTGAGAATCGTGAGCTACAACCGCACCTACAGCGACAATGGCAATCAATAAATGATGGTTCTGATTCGACTGCTGCTTGCAGCCCTGTTGGCAGGCAGTGTTTCTGCCGTTCTGGCAGAAGACAAGGTCTGGAAGCTGCTGAACCAGATGAACCATACCCTGGAGACCGGCAATTACCAGGGCACCTTCGTGTTCATGCATGACGGCAAGGTGGAAACCATGAAAATTGTGCATGGCCACTCGGACTATGGCGTGCGCGAAAAGCTGGTATCCCTGACCGGCGATGCGAGGGAAGTGATCCGGGACCGGGACTTGCTGACCTGCATATGGCCAAAAGACAAGCTGGTCGTGATTGAAACGGCGCCATCCAAGTATGGCCTGCCGTCCTTTTTGCCGGAAAATCTCGACGATCTTGTGCTTCGCTACCGGCTGGTGGAAGCGGGCTCCTCCCGGATTGCCGGGTTCAACTGCAAGCTCGTGCGCTTTGATCCCCTGGATGCCTATCGCTATGGGCACGAGCTGTGCATCGATACCGACTCCGGCATGTTGCTCAAATCAAGAACGTTCGATAGCGAAGGCGAAAGCATCGAAAGCATGATGTTCACCAGTTTCAGCATGCTCGGATCCGTACCGGACTCGATGTTCAAGCAAAGTGCATCACTGGAAAACTACACCTGGAAAATTGCCGGGGTTGGGCCGGCCGGGGGGTTGCAGCCGGACCGTGCATGGCAAATACGCAATTTACCTCCCGGGTTTTCCCTGAGCAGCGTGACGCGGCGCCAGACCAGTGTAAGCAAAAGCCCCGTACAGCACATCGTGCTGACAGACGGCCTGGCATCGGTTTCCATATTTATCAGCAAGGTGGAAGACCCGAGGCATTTCTATGAAGGTGCCCATAACAAAGGTGTGATCAGTGCGTATGCACGCGATCTGAATCGGCATCAGATCACGGTCATCGGCGAGGTTCCCGAGGGGACCGTGAAAAGTATCGGCGAGTCGGTTTTCTATTCAAGCCCCTGAGCGACCGCTTGCCTGCATAGACCCATTCAACTCTTTACTGGGATCACAAGGTCTGGCTTGTAACGAAGCTGCGTGCAAGTAAGGCCAGTACGTTAACGCGGAGTGTAGAACATGAAAATTGGGAATACTGTTGTAAGTTACTTGATCGGATTCGGTTTCCTGCTGGCGCTGGCTGCCCAGGTTCAGGCCCGTTCCGGCCTTCCGGATTTCACTGAACTTGTCGAAGACACGGCCGATGTCGTCGTGAATATCAGCACCAGTAAACCCGCCAAGGTGCAGCGCGGCCTGCCGCCCGGCATGGACATTCCCGGTTTCCCCAAAGACGGTCCGTTCGGAGATTTCTTCCAGCGGTTTTTTGGCGAACCGGGCGAGGGCGGCGGGGGCTCCTTCAATTCTCGCTCGCTTGGCTCCGGCTTTATCATCTCCGATGACGGCTATGTCATCACCAATCACCATGTGGTGAAGGATGCGGAAGAGATCATCGTCAAGCTGAGTGATCGCAGGATGCTTGTCGCCGAACTCGTCGGCAGCGATCCCCGCAGCGACATAGCCTTGCTGAAACTGGATACCACGGATTTGCCCACGGCCAGGCTGGGTTCTTCCGAAAGCGTGAAGGTCGGGCAGTGGGTTTTGGCGATTGGTTCGCCGTTCGGATTCGATGCCTCGGTGACTGCCGGCATCGTCAGCGCCAAGGGACGCAGCCTGCCAAGCGAGAACTATGTCCCGTTCATCCAGACCGATGTAGCGATCAATCCGGGAAATTCAGGCAGCCCACTGTTTGACCTCGACGGCAATGTCATCGGCATCAATTCCCAGATCTACACCCGTTCGGGTGGCTTCATGGGGCTGTCATTCGCCATTCCGATCGAAGTGGCAGTGGATGTCGTGGATCAGCTCAAGACGCACGGTGCTGTATCCCGGGGATGGCTGGGAGTATATATACAGGAAGTGACCATGGAACTCGCCCAGTCCTTCGGCATGGACAAGCCGGCAGGTGCACTGGTGGCCAAAATCCTGCCGGGGAGTCCGGCAGAGGACACGGATCTCAAGGTAGGGGATATCATCTTGGGCTATAACGGCGAAGAGATCGAAAGTTCCGCTGCCTTGCCGGTGCTGGTCGGCCAGACCAAGGTGGGCGAAACCGTCAGGCTGAAGGTCATGCGTGACGGGAAAACCCGGACCGTCAAGCTGGAGGTCGGTCAACTGCCGGACAAGGATCAGGTCCTGGCCGGTCAACCCGATCCGGAGGAAGAGCAGGTCGATACCGTGCTGGGCCTTTCCCTGCGCGCACTCTCCGAACAGGAAATCGAGACCATGAAGCTGGACAAAGGCGGTCTCGTGGTACTGGATGTACAGGGCGACGCGGCTAAATTTGCTGGTATCCGAAAAGGCGATGTGATCCAGATGGTCAACGGCAAGCCTGTGGAAACGGTCAGCAATTTCAAGGATCTCGTCGCGGATCTGACGGCCGGCAAATACGCCTCCTTGCTCGTGCAGCGCCCGCACGGCCCGGAGTTCCTGGCCATGCGGATCCCCGAAGAGCCGTGACAGGGTGCCGATGAGGTATCATGCACCGACCCGGTGACTCACGAGTACAGGTGCAAGAAGGTGCCTGCGTGTCCAGGTGGTTCATGACATGGAGCGAATTCGCAACTTTTCAATCATTGCACACATTGACCATGGCAAATCCACGTTAGCGGACCGCTTCATCCAGCACTGCGGGGGCCTGTCCGAGCGAGAGATGAGCGAACAGGTACTGGACTCCATGGATCTTGAACGTGAGCGGGGCATCACGATCAAGGCGCAGAGCGTGTCCTTGCAATACCAGGCCGGTGACGGCCAGAAATACGAACTGAATTTCATCGATACTCCCGGGCACGTCGATTTCTCCTACGAGGTGTCGCGTTCCCTGGCGGCCTGTGAAGGCGCACTGCTGATCGTGGATGCCTGCCAGGGCGTGGAGGCCCAGAGTGTTGCCAATTGCCACACCGCGATGGCCCTTGGTCTGGAGATCATCCCTGTATTGAACAAGATCGACCTGCCATCAGCGGACCCTGACCGCGTAGTGTCCGAGATCGAGGACGTGATCGGCATTGATGCATCGCAACCGCTGCTGGTAAGTGCCAAAACCGGGCAGGGGGTGGAAGAGGTACTTGAGGCCATCGTGCACCGGTTTCCAGCTCCCACGGGGATGGAATCTGGACCGCTGAAAGCGCTGGTCATCGACTCGTGGTTTGACAGTTACGTGGGTGTGATCTCGCTGGTGCGCGTGATGCAGGGCACCATCAAGCCGAGACAGAAAATCACGGCCATGTCATCGGGTCAGCGCTACCAGGTCGAGAAACTGGGAATATTCACACCCAAACGCACCAACACGGAGGGCTTGGAGTCGGGACAGGTGGGTTTCGTGGTCTGCGGGATCAAGGATGTTTCCGCAGCAAAGATAGGGGACACCTTCACCTCTTCCTCAAATCCTGCGGACCGTCCCCTTGAGGGGTTCAAGGAAGTCCAGCCCAATGTCTTTGCGGGCGTCTTTCCGATCAATTCCAACGACTACGAACCGTTTCGTTCGGCCCTTGAGAAACTTCGTCTAAACGACTCGGCGTTCACCTATGAACCGGAAACATCGGATGCCCTGGGCTTCGGCTTTCGATGCGGTTTTCTCGGCATGCTGCATATGGAAATTGTCCAGGAGCGCCTGGAGCGCGAATACTCACTGGACCTGATAACCACGGCCCCTACGGTCGTGTATGAAGTCCATACGACGGATGGTGAAACCCGCTATATCCATAACCCCTCCGCGTTGCCGGCGGCCAACGAGATTCGGGAAGTCCGGGAACCGGTGATCCAGGCATCCATCCTGGTGCCGCACAAGTATGTCGGCAATGTGATCACCCTGTGCATGGAAAGGCGGGGCACCCAGAAAAGTCTGCACTATCATGGCAATCAGGTCTCTTTGGTGTTTGAATTGCCGCTCAGCGAAGTGGCGCTGGATTTTTTCGACAAGCTGAAATCGGTCAGCCGCGGTTACGCCTCCTTTGATTATGAGTCGTCTCATTTTGCGGCGGCACCCCTGGCCAAGCTCGATATCCTGATCAATGGTGAGCGGGTGGATGCGTTGTCTGCCGTCGTGCACAGGAACCAGGCAGAAACCTATGGCAGGGAACTCGCTGAAAAGATGAGGGAGATCATTCCGAGACAAATGTACGATGTCGCCATACAGGCCGCAATCGGTTCGAAGATCATAGCCAGGACGACGGCCAAGGCGCTGCGAAAAAATGTGACCGCAAAGTGTTATGGTGGCGACGTCACGCGCAAGAAGAAGCTGCTGGAAAAACAAAAGGCGGGAAAGAAACGCATGAAGCAGATCGGCAAGGTTGAAATTCCCCAGGAAGCCTTCCTGGCTGCACTGCATCTGGAAAAATAGCATGGGGATGTCCGTGTCCAGGGTGTTTTCCGGCCTGCTTTTTTGTACTGCGCTGCTGGCGGCACCACTCGCAGCCCAGGCGGAGTTCATGCGGGTGACCCTGCTCGGCACCGGCAGCCCGCGCGTTGATGCAGACCGGGCAGGTCCGGCAGTTCTGGTCGAAGCGGGCGGCAAGAAACTGCTGTTCGATGCAGGGCGCAGCATCGTGCAGCGGCTGGCGCAGACCGGGATGCCGATTTCGGATATCGATACGGTATTCCTGACGCACCTGCATTCGGATCACATCTTTGGCTTGGATGACCTGTGGATCACGGGCTGGGTGTACCAGCGCCCGAAGCCGCTCACCGTACATGGGCCAGCCGGCACCTCGAACCTGGCCACGTCACTGGAGCAGGCCTTCCGCTACGACATTTCCGTTCGCAACCAGTACTCCGGCCTGGCCAAGAACTCCGTCCGGCTACTGGCCCGTGAAATCGAGCCGGGCGTGGTGTACTCACAGGAACGGGTCAAGGTCACTGCGTTCCTGGTGGATCACGGGGCGGTGGAGCCTGCCTACGGGTACCGGATCGATTTCGGCGACCGTTCCGTGGTGATTTCCGGGGATACCACCTACTCGGAAACCCTGGTGACCCAGGCGCGCGGGGTGGATGTGTTGATCCACGAGTTTTTTGCGGCGCACCCGGACCTGCTTGCGAGAAATCCCCGTTTGCGAAGAGTCGAGGCCTATCACACCAACCCCGGGCAAATGACGCGTGTCCTGCATGAAACCCGGGCGAAAGTGACCGTGCTGACGCACGTGATCCTGGCTGGCCTGGGCCGGGATGAGGTCATGCGCGGCTTGCGCGAAACCTATGAGGGCGAGGTATACATGGGAGAAGACCTGATGCAATTTGAAATCGGGAGCGAGGTCAAAGTGCTGTGGTCTGATGAGTCCACGCCTCGTTAGGCTTGTACGGACCCTCATGCTCTAAGGACATATCCATGCCGCTCGATTATTCCAAACCGCTCCTGATGGGCATCCTCAATGTGACCCCGGACAGTTTTTCAGACGGCGGGGCGTACC
This sequence comes from Gammaproteobacteria bacterium, assembly GCA_022824965.1. Taxonomy (GTDB): domain Bacteria; phylum Pseudomonadota; class Gammaproteobacteria; order UBA4575; family UBA4575; genus WTFY01. The sequence goes on along the minus strand of JAJDYY010000002.1, from coordinate 93,478 downwards.
CGTCTTCCCGGGAAGCGATTGCGTGCGGAGTCGAGATGGTCGCGCAGGGGGCTGATATTATCGATGTGGGCGGGGAGTCCACGCGGCCGGGCTCAAAGCGCGTGGATGCAGCCGAGCAAAAGCGCAGGGTGATCGATGTGATCGCCGGGCTTCGTGCAGAGTTGCCTGAAGCCGTTCACATCAGTATCGACACGACCCTGTCCGAAGTCGCCAGGGCGGCACTGGATAGCGGCGCCACCATGCTGAACGATGTGAGCGCAGGCCGGGATGACCCGGACTTGCTGGGACTCGCGGCGAGCGCAGACGTGCCGATTTGCCTGATGCATATGCTCGGAGAGCCTGCCACCATGCAGGAGAATCCCCGGTATCAGAACGTCACACAGGAAGTTTCCGATTTCCTGCTGGAGCAGGCCGAGCAAGCGAAAACGATGGGGGTCAGGCAGGAAAACATCATTCTTGACCCGGGTATCGGCTTTGGGAAAAGAACGCAACACAACCTGGAGCTATTGAGAGATCTGGAGAAACTGACAGGACTGGGTTACCCAGTGTTGCTGGGCACCAGCCGCAAACGCTTCATCGGTGAAATCTCGAAACAGGAAGACCCGCAGGCCAGGATGCCGGCGACCTGCGCGACCTCGGCACTGGGCGTTCTGGCAGGGGTCAGGATTTTCCGCGTCCACGACGTTTGGCAAAATCGCCAGGCCATCGACGTGGCCTGGGCGATTTCCACCCGCGGAAGTCCAGCAGTTGCCACCACAGGAAGCTAGCGCCTGTTTCCAGAGGGTCTTTGGATCAGTACGGGGTTTCGATCTCTGCATCCCACGGGTGTTGCGCATCTGAAAATGCCTTGATGCAGAACAGGATCGTGGAGACGGCACCCCATATGAGCCCGATGACGACCCCTGCATCCAGCAGACCTTTCCATGGTTGCGGGACGTAGCGGAACGTCAGGATGAAGAGCACAATCATGACGGTCAGTGCAACGGTGGTCAGCACCCGTCTTCTCGGTGCATGAAAAAAACCCATGCTGAAGAAAGGGGCCAGGATGCACTGGGTCCAGGTGCTGTGGGTTGACAGGTATTTCGTGCGGGCCGCATAGCGGGGCGAGAAACTTTTCTGGAATCCCTTGTAGCCTTCACTGTGTGCCATGAAGAGCATGAAACCGATGAACACCATCCAGTGGATCCAGCTCAGCGGCATCTGCAGGGATTCATAGGTGTACAGGGATAACCTCCAGATGGCATAGCCCAGCAGCGAAAGCAGCCCGAGCACGCTCCATATCGCCGCGATAATGCCCTTGACAGTCATAAGGTGTTCATTCTTTTTCCGAGAACTAGGTGATCGTATCCTGTGCCCTGCGTTTCAGCTTTCGAAGAACTTTCCCGGTGTAAAGCAGTCCAAACGTGCATGACGTTGCAGGTGTAACAATCTGAAACAGTCGTCAGCTGGATATATCGAAAGCGGGTCAGGACCCGCACTGCCCTAACAGCTTGCTGGCGTTGCAATCGTGCGGATAGTATCACGGTTGGTCCGGCCGGATTCAATATGCTAGCTTCTTGGGCCAGGGATAATGGATGGCACAGAGCGTCTCTTTAAGACAGCCTGTCTTGAAGAGCAGTCAGACACACAAACTACAGGAGAATCTCATGAAAACCAGATCCGAATTGAAACCGCTGGTCGTAGCAGTAAGTGCAGCCCTGGCCACAGGCGCATTCGCGATATCCACGGCACATGCGGATGAAAATCCGTTCCAAATGACGGAACTGTCTTCCGGGTACATGGTGGCTGATAGCCAGGGTGGAGCCGAAGAGGGCGCTGCTGAAGAAGAAAAGACCGAAGAGGGAAAATGCGGCGAAGGCAAGTGCGGTGAAGGAAAATGCGGAGGTGAAGAAGCTGATGCAGATGCCTCCGGAGAAGGCAAGACCGAAGAGGGAAAATGCGGCGAAGGCAAATGTGGGGGCAGCTAGGCCGCTGATGCTGATTGCCGAGATATCATCTATGGATTCCGGCTGACTTGGGTTTGCCGGAATCCATGACATGAGTCTCCCCCAGTGTCCACTGTCAGTTGCATCATGGTGGACAACATCCCGGCCCCGGGGATCATGCAGCCGATGTTGACATAGGGAATTTCAGGCATGCGCTGAAATGCTCGCAGGCGATGGCTTGAATTTCCGAAAAAGCGAAGCTGCAACCAGAAAGCCTGTTCTATGCAGAAACAACCCGGCAGTTTGCCAGGTATCAGGAACCCGACAAGAATTTTACTGATAAAATGCCTGCAGGCTCACGGGGGTTTTTTTGGGCGCCGCATGATTTTGGTTGAATACCTATGGCTGCATCATTAATTGATGGGAAACTGATTGCAGCCCGGATCAGGGAAGAAGTTGCTGCACAGGTCAGTGTGCTCAAGCAAAAGGGCGTACGTCCGTGTCTGGCCGTTATTTTGGTCGGGGATGATCCAGCCTCTCGTACCTATGTCGCTGCAAAGCGAAAGGCAAGTCAGGAAGTTGGCATACGTTCAATCCAGCACCACCTTGCGAAGGATGTGGCTGAGTCCGGGTTGACGGAATTGATTGAACGGCTGAATTGTGACTCCGGCGTGCATGGCATCCTGGTGCAGCTGCCGCTCCCTTCCCATGTCAACGAATACAACATCATTTCAGCAATTTCGCCACAAAAGGATGTAGACGGTTTTCATCCCTACAATGCCGGCAGGCTGATCACCGGGCTCGACACGTTCATTCCCTGCACCCCATTCGGGGTGTCACAGATGATCTTAAAAAGCGGGATCGAGACGAGCGGAAAGCACGTAGTGATTGTCGGGCGCAGCAACATCGTTGGCAAACCGCTGACGAACCTGCTGGTCCAGAAAACCGACACAGCCAATGCAACCGTCACGCTTTGCCACTCAAGGACAAGCAATATCAAGGCCCATACCCTGCAGGCGGATATCCTGATTGCGGCCATCGGGCGTTCCCGTTTTATCACGGCGGATATGGTCAAGCCAGGAGCCGTGGTCATTGATGTCGGAATCAACCGGATCGAAGAGCAGGGCAAGGTCTGTCTTGTGGGCGACGTCGATTTTGAAGAGGTCAGAAAGGTCGCATCGAGAATTACTCCGGTACCAGGCGGTGTCGGTCCCATGACGGTAGCCATGTTGATGCAAAATGTTGCCAAAGCCGCGGGATTGTCAAGCTCCTGAAAAACCGTATTGTGGTGGGTCCGAGGGGATTGGTAGAATGGTGTTGAGTTACCGGAAAGTTTTTGCGGAGTAGGAATCATATGTCCAAGTGGCGCGATATCAAATCTGAACAAACCTACACGGAGGAGCAAATCAAGGAGCGGCTATCCGAAGAGCTGCCCACCTGGTATTACGAGAACGGCTGGATCCGCAGAAAGTACCGGACGCACGGCTGGAAAGCCACGCTCATGGTCGTGAACACCATTGGTCATCTGGCTGAAGCCGCGTTTCATCACCCGGACCTTACCGTGTCGTATGCCTTCGTCGTCTGCAAGCTGATGAATCATGCGGCCAAGGGGGTCACGAACAAGGACTTCGAGTTGGCTGCAAAAATCGAAAATGTGCTGATGTGGCAGCCTGGCCAGGAGGATGGTGATCTCGAGGGCACGCCCAGTGACCCGCGTTTCGCCTATATCCAATACAAATAATGGCCTTACCCAGGCATTCGAAGGAGTTGTGCTCGCCAGCCGTTTGATGGGGTGTCCGGCAATTGCCAGACAACGGGGAGATGAATTCCACTGGCGGGCTCATTCCCCCATGTATGCACTGGCGGACCCTGTATTTAGTAGGTTGGAGAGCCGAAGCACCCGGCAGGATACAGCTTTGAATAGGCTATCAGATGTGGCATAATTTTAAATTGAACACTTCAAAGAAGAATGTAATAGGTTCAAGTTCCAATCAATAAAAACGATACGGAGTCCTGTAGATATGAAAAAAATGTCAAAGTTACACGCTAGGTGGATACAAGGCAGCCTCGCTTCCCTGTGTGTCCTGCTGGCATCTGTAGTTGGCTTTCAGTCTGCTGCCATTGCGGATGAGACTTGTATGTCTCCCTATATGGCCAAGATTGTTGGTCAGGAAGATTATGTGTATATCTGGACGCTAGGTAAGGAAGGTGTTGGTGATGGTCAAGACAAGCTGGTCACCGTCTCGGTGAACCCAGAGTCTCCACACTACGGGAAAGTCGTCAATGTACTTTCTGTAGGTGGTCGTAATGAGGCACATCATTCCGGTTTAACAGATGACCGCCGTTATCTGTTTGCAGGTGGCTTGGACACCAACAAGATCTTTATCTTTGATGTCCATTCCAATCCAAGCAAGCCTTCCCTGCATAAAGTGATCACCGATTTTGTAGAGAAAACCGGTGGTATGGTTGGTCCGCACACCATGTACGCTCTTCCGGGCAGAATCATGGTCAGCGCACTGTCCAACAACAAGGATCATGGCGGCAGAACAGGCCTTGCAGAGTTCACCAACGAAGGTGAGTTTGTAGCGGCGCACTGGATGCCGACGGATGAAGACATGCGTGGTGCTGTAAAAGTCGGGAATATCGCAGACGGATACGGTTATGATGTCCGCGTATTGCCACGCCGTAACGTCATGGTTACCTCCTCTTTCACAGGCTGGTCCAACTACATGATGGACTTCGGCAAAATGCTTGGAGACGCAGAGGCCATGAAGCGATTCGGCAACACCGTGGTTGTCTGGGACCTGCATACCCGCAAGCCCAAGAAAGTGTTTGAAGTCCCGGGTTCACCTTTGGAAATCCGCTGTGCATGGGGTTCCCAGAATAACTACTGCTTCACCACAACCGCACTGACTTCGCAGATCTGGCTGATTCACGAAGACGATGCCGGTGAGTGGCATGCCCAATCTGTTGGCGCTATCGGTGATCCTTCTCAGGTACCGTTGCCAGTGGACATTTCCATCACTGCAGATGACAAGGGTCTTTGGGTACAAACCTTCATGGATGGCAAAACCAGACACTTTGACATCTCTGATCCGTTCAATCCCAAGCAGACCTACGAGCATGTGATCGGTTCACAAGTGAACATGACTTCGCAAAGCTGGGATGGAAAGCGCATGTACTTCACGTCATCCCTGCTGGGGAACTGGGACAAGACCGGTGACCAGGACGAGCAATTCTTCAAGTTGTTCGAGTGGAACGGTAAAGAGCTTGTGCAAAAGTTCGCGATTGATTTCTATGCAGAGAATCTGGGCCGACCGCATCAGATGCGATTCGGTGCCTATTCACTGTATGGACAAAAGCCGAACTCAAAAGGCACAATGCTGTCTCAACGGGTAGAGTAAAACGCGGCTTTGTTACAATGCTGTAATCAATAGCCAGATTTTATCTGGAGCAAGGCCGCCTTACAGGCGGCCTTGCTGTTTATGGGCTACAATTTTGCAGATGGTGAATGGTTTTAGATATCCAGCGGTTTGCCTGATACTGCTTGTTTCATTGTTGGGCTGTGACCGTTCGGCCGATGAGGAGGCCCCGATGCCCTGGTCACATGCGGCCCAGGTCGATGTGCAGGTGATAGCAGATGGATGGAAACCGGAACTCCCTTACGATCCCCCCGAACCAGGGACTTACCCCTTACCGGTTGTTAGTGCTGCCGGCAGCGGCACCGTCTTGGATACGGACGGGAAACAGTGGGAGTTGAGCGATCTTCTGGGCGACAAGCTGGTTCTCCTTACCTTTATCTATACCAATTGCTCGGAAATCAACGGCTGTCCTTTGGCAACGGCCGTGTTCTACAAACTCAAGGAGCGGTTCAAGGCTGAGCCCGAACTGGCCGATAAAATTCGCCTGATCAGTGTCAGTTTTGATCCCAGGCAGGACACGCCTGAGGCGATGAAACTGTATGGCGGGACATTCAGTGAAGGGGACCCTGAGTGGCTGTTTTTGACGACTTCATCCGAAGAGGTGCTGGAACCCATCCTCCGTAGCTACGGGCAGATGGTCATTCAGGAATTCGACGAGGACGGGAATTTTACCGGGACCATGGCGCATGTCTTGCGCGCTTTTCTGATTGACAAATCCCGCAACATTCGACAGGAATACAGCGTTTCATTCTTGCACGATCAATTGATTGCGATTGATATAAAAACGCTTCTTATTGAAGACGGGGTGTTGACTGCACAAGTAGGTTCGTGATGAATCGCATGAACAAGGCCGTGTTGGTCATCAACGCCCTGGTCGTTTTCGCTGCTGCACTTTCGCTCTTTTCAGCTACTGCGTCTCGGGGCTCTGCAGATGCACCCGAGTTGCAGAATCGGGCGATATTCGGACCGGGAGATGTCAAACACGGCTATGAATCTGCCGATTACACCACCAGCACGCTGGATTTGCTGAACCGCATTGGAAAGGAGGCCGAACTCATCAAATTCGCCGAGCAGCCGCCGCTGGGACTTCCACCGGTGCCTGTACCTGCAGATAATCCACTTACGGCGAAAAAGATTCTGCTGGGAAGAAAGTTGTTTTTTGACCGTCGTCTTTCGATCAACAACACGTTCTCCTGCGCCATGTGTCATATCCCGGAGCAGGGATTTACCAACAATGAGCTTGAGACAGCGGTCGGTGTCGAAGGCCGTTCCGGCAAGCGCAATACACCGACAATTTACAATGTGGCCTACTTCGGCAAGATCTTCCATGACGGGCGTGAATCCACTCTGGAGCAGCAGGTGTGGGCACCATTTCTCGCACGCAACGAAATGGCCAATCCGTCGATCGGCTACGTGATCAATAAAATCAATGCAATCGATGAATATGATGGTTTGTTTGAAGAGGTATTCCATGGCCGCGGCCCGACCATGGAAACGATCGGTATGGCCCTGGCCAGTTATCAGCGGACTCTCAATGCAGCCGACTCACCGTTCGACCGCTGGTACTACGGCAAGGAAAAAAATGCAGTCAGTGATCAGGTCAAACGTGGTTTCAGGCTGTTTACCGGCAAGGGGGCATGCAGCAGCTGTCATCTGGTCCAGAAAGAGCATGCCCTGTTCACGGATGATCGGTTGCACAACACCGGTTTGGGGTACGAAGTGTCCATGGGCCGCGATTCCGGAACCACGAGGGTGCAACTGGCGCCCGGGATTTTCACTGAGCTTGAAAACAGCGTGATCAATTCGGTTTCCAGATTCGAGAAGAACGACCTGGGCCTGTACGAGGTGACCGAGGATCCGAACGATCGCTGGAAGTTTCGCACCCCATCCCTGAGGAATGTCGCTCTGACGGCACCTTACATGCACAATGGTTCGTTTCACACGCTGCGTGAGGTCCTGGATTTCTACAATCGGGGCGGAATCCCCAACGAGTTGCTCAGCCCCCTGATTCGGCCACTGAACCTGACGGATTCCGAGATTGAGGATTTGCTTGCTTTCCTGCGATCACTGACGGGCGGCAATGTCCCTATACTGGTAACCGATGCCTTTGCCGCACCGATCGGTGACGTCAGCAAGGATGATCCCGACTGGACACACAAGAACAAGTTGAAATACTGATCCCGAATTCCAAAACTCTATATAAGGAACCCTTGCAACAATGATGAGAACGATCGGGTGGTGTCTGTGTGGACTACTGTATTTTTGTTTGTGTACAGCGCATGCCAGGGCGCCCATGGGGCCTGTCTCGGCCCAACCGATAGCAGAGGATTTTACGCTGGAGACCCTTGATGGAACGAGCGTGGCTCTAGGCGACTACCGGGACAAGTTCGTGTTGCTGAACTTTTGGGCCACGTGGTGCGCGCCTTGTCGCAAAGAGATGCCGGCCCTGGATAATCTGCACAAGGAACTGAATCACGCCGGCCTTGAGGTCGTTGGTGTGCATGTCGGTCCGAGCCTGGACAGTATAAAAAAATTCTTGAACCAGGTGCCGGTGGAATTCACCATTCTTGTTGACCTGAATATGGAACTTTCGAACTGGGGTGTGCTGGGCCTGCCTACGACCTTCCTCGTCAGTCCGGAGGGCAGAATTATCTACAGGGCAGTAGGGGAGCGTGAGTGGGATTCAGCGGAAGTGGTCAGGTTCATCACGAAGGTGATGTCCGGCAACCCGCCCGTGGTGGAAGCCGATGGGACACACTCCGGGGCTTCGTCCTTTCTGGAATATCTGAAAGCGTCCCTGGGTCTGAATCCCCGCGGGGACAAGGAACGCGAGTTACTTTCAGACTGACTGCAAAGGCACGTGACTCTGCCCACGCAGAAACCCGGTGGACAGAGTGGTCACTTGTGATTGAATTTCGGAAACGCGCTATTCCGCAGTCGTTGGACTGATTACATTCTTGATTTCAGCAATCTTATTTGCCGGAAATCCGCCTTCTTCTGCGTGCTTGCGTATTTCATCCTCGTTAGGTGCAATATAGGTGCAATAGACCTTGTCATCGGTCACATAGCTTTCTACCCACTGAATCTGCGGGCCCATTTCCTTTAGAATGCTGCACGATTTTTGAGAAATACCCTTGAGGTCGTCACCGTTCAGATCGCCGGCCCCGGGAATTTCACGTTCGATCAAATATCTTGGCATGATTCGCTTCTCCTGATTAGTGTTATTTTCAGCAGTGGTCTGCTTGTAGCATAAGCCTGTTATTTGTGCGTAGGATTATACCAGCTTATCGGCGCAATAGTGTATCTGCAGACGGTATGTGGCATATTCAATGGCTGTCGGCGTGGCGATGAAACTGCCTGAAAGTCGCTGCAATGCACTGGATACTATCCGGCGATGAGTTTGTGTCAACGCTGCGGGATTGTCGAAGTTTGTCATGATGATGCTGTACTTGAGAAAAACACTGTCGTTCCCCGGCCTCCGGTGTGTGGCTGTTTTTCTTCTTGTCCTGCTTTGTCTGCAGGCCCATGCCGTACCACCCAATGACCCGACTGGAGATGCCTTCTACCTGCAAGCAGATGGGGGCGTGCATTTCCTTGACTTGCCTGAATCCAGCCCTTTTGTCAGGACGAACGGAAGCGAAGAGGTTGTCGGTTTTCTCGAGCACTATGATGCTGAATTCCGGTCCGGGTCACGGGCTCAATTGACAGTCGGGCGCAACTATCATGCCCTCGGGAAAGACCTGTTCACCGAGTTCAGCGGTTTTCTCATCTCGTACAGCTCGACACACACCAACGATTACAGTGAGGATGCCGCACCCTGGACCGAGGTGCGGATCCAGTTCGAGAATCAGTACTGCCCCCAGGGGACTGAACTCGGAGCATGCATTACGGCCGAGACCGAGCAGCACCTCGTTTCGCTTATCAAGAACGACCCGCATGTCCGCTCCGTTGGCTGGATCGGCAGGATTGACGGTGGCGAAATCCCTTTCGGAGCCCCGAATTTCGCCTGGGGTGATCCGATCCGGGTCAGGACTGAACGCAAGGTCGATTACCATGGCCTCGGTCTTATAACCGGAATATTGTTCTCACAAACAGGGCAGGTCCGGTCCAGGCTATATGCCGGACCCAGCTTCAGGAGACTGGAGCAGGAATCCGAAACCTTCGCCTATGAGTCCAACCGGGATCCGGGGGTCAACAGCCTGACCCTGGAAGAAGACTTGAAGGCCTCATATTACGGTGCGGACTTCGGTGGCCGCATCGAGGTCCCGTTCAGGCAGCGCTGGCAACTGATGGTCGACGGCAAACTGGGACTCTTTTATCTCGATTCCGAGTACGAGGGTTCACAAAGAACACTGCTGTCTTCTGCTGAACCTGTTCTGGATGAGTTGACGGACTGGGAGGACGATGATTCGGAACTGGCTGCAACGCTGAGCTTGGAGACCTCCCTGAGCGTGAACTTGTTTGAGAACCTGGTCTTGCGGCTGGCTGTCGGTGGCGAATACCTGTCCCGGGCTCCGGTAATGCGCTATGCAAGACACGGTGAGAGTCTGGCCAGCGGACAGCCTCACTCCGCGGCACGTATCGCGTACTCGGATGCTTTTGGCTATTTCGGTACAATTTCACTTAGGATCGATCTGAGGTAGCCTGCAGCCAAGCCGTTGACCTGGCCGACTCTGGTCTCCCGGGGAAGGCTGCCGAAGGTGCAGTCAGCAACTTTTAGAGGGTATCTTGCCGGGAAATGCAGTAGAATATGGAGGCAGTCGACAGTTGCAGAGTTAGCACACAACCGCCGGATCGAAGGTCTGGCGGGCAACGGGCGGATTTAGGGTCGATGAACTGAACCGCTTCTCCATTTTCTCTTCTACTGAAATCAGTCTTCACTCAGCATTCGAGGATACATGCACAGTGGAAACGATGATACTAGTACCCGGACGCTCACAAAAACAGGGCACATCGCTGAACAAGGGCAAGCTCAAGGATGAGTATCTGGCTGTAACAACCACAGCGGAACTGAACGAGCAGGACATGCGTCGGCTGAAGCTTAGTAACGGCGATAAGATTCGGCTAAAATCAGACGTGGGACAGGCCGTGGTCACGTGTACAGGCAAAAAAGAAGAAGACCTGCCCTCGGGAATGATTTTCATCCCCTATGGACCTTCTTCAAGCCAGTTGATGGGCTCAGATACAGCAGCCTCTGGAATGCCGATGTCAAAGCATATGCAAGTCGAAGTGACCAAAGTGAAAGGTTGATCCAAGGCCACCGATTCACGTTAGTTGAGGATACTCCATGCCAGAAGCAGCAGCCAAAGCCAAGCCCAAGGAAAGCAAGAATATCAGGATTGTAAAAGATGCGACCTGCACGTTTTGCGGTTGTGTCTGTGATGACATGGAGCTAACTGTCGACCTGGACGCACACCGTATCACCAAGGCCAAGAGGGCATGTGTGCTTGGACGGGCCTGGTTTTACGAGCACACGCTGGAAGAGCGCCCGGTAGTGCTGATTGATGGCAAGGAAGCCAGTTTGGATGAGGGCCTGGACGAGGCCGCCCGGATTCTTGTGGACGCAAAATTTCCCATCACCTACGGGCTCAGTGACTGCCCGTGTGAAGCCCAGCGCGTGGCAGTGGATATCATGGATACTATCAACGGCAATATCGATACTACGACTTCGGTATGCCACGGTCCATCGGGCATGGCTTTTCAGGGTGTAGGTGAAAGTACAGCCACTCTGGGGGAGATCAAAAACCGCGCCGACCTGGTGATTTACTGGGGCGGCAACCCGGCTGAATCCCACCCCCGTCACTTCACGCGTTATGCTGTGACCCCGAAAGGCATGTTCATCCCGAACGGCAAAAAGGATCGCACCGTAGTTCTGATCGATGTGCGCAAGACACCCAGTACTCCCGTGGCGGACATCTTCGTGCGGGTCAAACCCGGCAAGGACTTTGAGTTGCTCTGGGCGTTGCGTGCTCTCGTCAAGGGAAGGAAAATCAGCGAGGACATTGAAGAGCAGACCGGTGTGCCCCGGGAAACACTGGATGACCTGGTACAGCGCATGAAGAACTGCCAGTTTGGGGTGCTGTTCATGGGTATGGGCCTGACCATGACCCGAGGAAGGCACTTCAATTCCGGTGCAGTCTATTCCCTGGCATCCGATCTCAATGAATTTACCCACTTCGTGGCCAAGCCCGTTCGAGGTCATGGCAACGTAACCGGTGCAGACAACGTCGTTGCATGGCAGACGGGATATCCATTTGGCGTCAACTTCAACCGGGGATACCCGAGGTTCAACCCGGGTGAATTTACGACCAGCGATGTGCTTGCCAGGGGTGAAGCTGACGCTGCGATGATCGTTGCCTCGGACCCGGCATCCAACTTCCCCAAGAAAGCCATTGAGCATCTGGAAAAAATACCGGTCATTTCCATGGACGTGAAAGAGACCCATACCACCCGACTTTCCAGGGTGCGTTTTGCAGTGGCGACCTACGGGATCAATACCGGCGGAACGGTGTACAGGATGGATGATGTCCCAATATCCCTGCGACCAGCGTTTGATTCTCCCTTCCCGACAGACCAGGAAATCCTGGAGGGAATACGCAAGCGCGTGAAAAAAATCCTTTCAGGCAGCAAGGCCAGGGTTGCGGCTTAACAAAACATCTTCCAACAACCGTCTTGCCGGATAGCAATAGTTTTGTTCAAAGGATAATCAGAACATGCCATCTGAATTAAAAATCTCGAACGGGCGTGTATACGATCCTGCCAACAATGTCGATGGCAGTATCCAGGACCTGTGCGTGAGAGATGGAAAGATCGTGGAATCCGTTTCCAAATCCGCTTCCAGGATCGATGCACGCGGCATGGTCGTGATGCCCGGTGCAATTGACATCCATTGCCACATTGCCGGACCCAAGGTCAACCTCGCACGAAAGCTGATGCCAGAAGATCATCGCCTGGATGTTCACCCGAAAACCGCGGTGACCCGTTCCGGGACCGGTGGCATCGTACCCTCGACCTTTGCCACAGGCTACCGCTACGCCACCATGGGCTACACCACCGCGATGGAAGCGGCAGTTCCACCCATTACCGCAAGGCATGTACTCGAAGAGCTCGATGACACCCCGGTGGTAGACAAGGGTTTCTATGTACTGCTCGGCAACAATGCATTTTTGTACAAACTGCTGAAGGAAGGGCGGAAAAAGGAATTCAAGGAAGCCATTGCGTGGTGGGTGAATTCAGTGCATGCCTACACGGTCAAGCTGGTGAACACAGGCAGCGATGAACTCTGGAAAGGCCGAAAGAATGCCAACATTACGGATGTAAACGAGCAGATTGATCACTATGACATCACGCCAGCGTTCGTGATGGAAAGCTTCATCGAGGCTGCGCATGAACTGGGGCTGCCTCATCCACCCCACATACACTGCAACAACCTGGGACACAGTGGCAACATCAGCACGACCCTCGATACCATGAAAGCAGCACAGGGCCGGCGTGCGCACATAGCCCATGTACAGTTCCACAGTTTTGGCGGGGAGTTGAACAAGAATCCGGTATCCGGTGCCCAGGAAATCATCAATTACATCAACGATCATGAAAACATCACGGCGGACGTGGGCCAGGTCATGTTTGGCAAGGCTACGGCAATGACAGCAGACGCTCCGCTTGCCTGGATGCTGCGCAACGTCAAGTTTGACAAGTGGGTGAACGCAGACACGGAGTGTGAAAGTGGTTGCGGCATCATTCCTTTCAGTTATCAGGAGAGCATCTACACCCACACCTTGCAGTGGGCCATGGGCCTGGAGTTGTTTCTGATGTCGAAAGACCCGTGGCGTGTCCTGCTGTCTACCGACCACCCCAACGGTGGTTCCTTCATGAACTATCCCAAATTGATCAAGCTATTGATGGACAGTGCCTACAGGAAAGAGGCGTTACAGCATGTCAATCAGAAGGCAGTCGCCCAGACAGTACTTCCGGAACTGGATCGCGAGTACACGCTGAATGAGATCGCGATCATTACCAGAGCGGGTCCGGCGAGGGCTTTGGGCCTGAAAAACAAGGGGCATCTGGGTATAGGCGCTGATGCGGATGTCACGATCTATACGGAAGACGAGGACCGGGAGCAGATGTTCAATGCCCCCCGGTATGTAATCAAGGACGGCACCATGGTTATCAAGGACCACGAATTTGCGACTGACCACAAAGGAAAGATTCTGCATTCCAAGCCGGGATACAACGAAGATATTGCAGCTGAAATTGAACCTTTCTTTGAAGATTACTACTCGGTCAAATTCGGTAACTATGCAATCAGTGAAGATTATCTTCATGACCACGAGGAGGTCCCGACCCATCCGAAGTCATGAAAGTCATGCGCATCAAGAAAACGGAAATCACGGATACCTTTGCGGAGGCTTTCGGGATGTGGGGTGCGCGTGTCGTCATTACGGCGGACACCAAGCAGTGGGCGCGCGCCGCGGCGGCATCCATGACCGGGTTCGCCACCTCGGTTATCCGCTGCAAGCTAGAAGCAGCGGTCGAGTGTGAAGTCCCTCCGGAGGCTACTCCAGACCGACGCCCTGGCGTCAGCGTGTTGCTGTTCACCATGAGCAGCAAGGCAATTGCAGGTCAGTTGATTGACCGGATCGGCCAGTGTGTCATGACCTGTCCCACAACGGCTGCATACAATGGGCTGGAATCCGAGAAGACGGTTTCCGTAGGTGGGAAGCTGCGCTTTTTCGGAGATGGATACCAGATCAGCAAACTCATAGATGGCCGCCGAATGTGGAGAATCCCGGTCATGGAAGGTGAGTTTATCGTCGAGGAGTCCTTTGGAATCCAGCCTGCCGTGGGCGGCGGAAACCTGATTATTCTGGGGACAAGCCAGCGGATTGCACTGCGTGCAGCGACCGCGGCGAGCAATGCCATGCGTGAGGTGGCGGGGGTATTCCTGCCGTTTCCCCAGGGAGTCGTGGGGTCTGGCAGCAAGGTCGGTTCGCGTTACAAGTCCATGATCGCCTCGACCAATGACAGGTACTGCCCCACCTTGCGTTCGATTTCAGGCCAGGAAACGCTTCCGGAAAACGTGGCGGCCGGGTACGAGATTGTCGTGGACGGCTTGAACGAGGAGGTAGTCAAGCAGGCCATGCGCCGTGGCATCCACGCGGCAGCGTCAAGAGGAACCCTGATCATTACTGCGGGAAATTACGGAGGAGAACTTGGAAAATACAAGTTTCACCTGCATGATATCCTTAAATAGAACAATTGATTATAAATAAAATTACAAGTAGTCTGGTATGAGTACTACATTGCTGCATATGCACACGGAACCACAGGTCCCATTGGAGGCGGAGACCCTGAGTCCTGCTTCGATTGCGGGGCTGTCGGAACTGGGAATCGAACACCTGCAGGTGATGCACGGAAACGTCAAGGCCAAGGTCGGTGATTTTTTCAAGGTCACGGGAAGGGGAACTCCGGATATTCACATCGAAGGTGACCTTTCCAGGGTGAAAATGATTGGTGCCGGCATGGCAGAAGGCCGTGTGATCATCGAGGGAAATGTCGGCATGCATGTAGGCATCGGGATGTCCGGCGGTGAGATCCTGGTCAAGGGAGATGCTACGGACTGGGTAGGGCCGGAGATGTCCGGGGGGCGAATTACAGTGTTTGGTGATGCCGGTCATATGGTTGGCGGCGCCTTCAGGGGACAGTCGACGGGCATTACGGGTGGTGAAATCTTCATCCATGGCAATGTCAAGAATGAAGTCGGTAACTCCATGCGCCGTGGATTCATCGCGATCGGCGGGGATGCTGGAGATTTTACCGCGGTAAGCATGCGAGCAGGGACCATTGTCGTGATGGGCAACACGGGTGTGCGCACGGGTGCGGGCATGGTGCGCGGCACCGTCGCCTGTTTCGGAGAGTCCCAGATATTGCCTAGTTTCGAGTATTCGTGTAGATATCAGCCATTGTTCCTGCGTCTCTATCTGATCAGGTTGCAGGAACATGGGTTTGGAGAAAAAATCACGGACAAGCATATCAATGGAAAGTATGACCGGTACAGTGGAGACGCGGTGGAGCTCAATCGGGGAGAAATACTGCTTTTTTCAGGCCAGTGAGGGCCAGTTTACGGCCACCGCAGCCCCTTCAGTTTGTATAGTCTGGTACAGTTTGCAGTAGAGGAGATGATTTCATGACTACAGTCGTAACAGAAAATTGTAAAGGATGTCGCTTTACAGACTGCGTTGCCGTGTGTCCGGTGGCCTGTTTTCATTATGATGATGAGATGCTTTATATCGACCCGGACGTCTGCATTGACTGCAGCGCCTGCATCCCGGAATGCCCCGTAGAGGCAATCTTTGAGGAAGATGACCTGCCTGAAGGACAGGAGCAGTGGATCGAGATCAATGCTGAAAAAGCACCGGACTTGCCATTAATTGAGGAACCGATGGAAGCTTTGCCTGAAGCCGAGCAACGCAAGGCAGACCTAGGGTTCTAGGTGCTGATACGGTTAAGCATGATTCTGGCGGTCCTGCTCTGCACTTTCTTGTTGTACAAGCTCGCAGCCAAATTGATATCGAGTACGGGAACGTCACATGAGCAGTCTCGGCGATGAATCTAGCCCGCTTCGCGTGGCCATTATAGGAAGCGGTCCGAGCGGATTTTATGCCACAGAAGCACTGATCAAGTCTGGTCTGAATGTTGAGATCGACCTGATTGAAAGGCTTCCCGCCCCCTATGGCCTAGTGCGCAACGGGGTTGCCCCTGATCATCCCAAGCTCAAGCAGGCCATCGAGGTTTACAAGAAAGTTGCCCAGAATCCCGAGTTCAATTTTGTCGGCAATGTCACGGTCGGAGTCGACATCACGGCGGAGGATCTGCAGCAGACGTATCATGCGGTGATGTACACCTGTGGCGCGGAAACGGATCGCCAGCTCGGCATACCCGGAGAAGATCTGGCAGGAAGCCACACTGCCACGGAATTTGTTGGCTGGTACAACGGGCATCCTGATTACCGGGACCGGACTTTTGACTTGTCCCATGAGACCGCCGTCGTGATCGGCCAGGGCAATGTAGCAGCCGATGTGGCCAGGATACTGGCCAAGTCCGTCGATGAACTGAAGCATACCGATATTGCGCAGCATGCCCTGGATGCACTTGCAGAGAGCAGGGTCCGAACGATTTACGTGGTGGGCCGGCGAGGGCCGGCACAGGCAAAGTTTGCCTCCAAGGAGCTCAAGGAATTCCTGGAGATTGAAAATTGCCGCCCCTATATTGATCCTGTGGAACTGGAACTGAACCCGGCAAGCGAAGAGGAAATCAATTCCAAGGCGGGCCGGGGCAACAAGAAGAATGTCGAGATTTTTCATCAGTTCGCAGGTTCCGAGGATACGGGCAAGCCGCGAATCTGCATTGCAACATTCTTAAAGAGCCCGCTGCGACTGGAGGGCGGGGAACGGCTGGAGAAGGTTGTATTCGAGGCCAATGAGTTGTCCGGAGAGCCCTTCGGGCAATCAGCGCAAGGCACAGGACAG
The DNA here is from genome assembly GCA_022824965.1 of Gammaproteobacteria bacterium. Taxonomy (GTDB): domain Bacteria; phylum Pseudomonadota; class Gammaproteobacteria; order UBA4575; family UBA4575; genus WTFY01. The sequence continues at coordinate 76,603 of JAJDYY010000002.1, read as the reverse complement.
ACAACAGAGATCGCGTGCGGGATCCTGTTTCGCAGCATTGGCTACAACGGGGTGCCCATTCCCGGAGTCCCCTTTTACGACCGCTGGGGCACCATTCCCAACGATGCGGGGCGCATCACCTCGGAACAGGGTGGTGCCGTGGTGCCCGGACTGTACACGGCGGGCTGGATCAAGCGTGGACCTTCCGGGATTATCGGCACCAACCGTGCCTGTGCGGTGGAATCGGTAGAGTCCCTGCTGGCAGATCTCGGCCAACTCGATGCAGACAGACCGGGTCGCGAGGGTCTGTATCAAATCCTGGGCCGCAACGGTGTGCGCCATGTCAATTTCATCCAGTGGGAGAAAATTGATGCCGCCGAGGTTGCCGCAGGAGAACCCAAGGGCAAGCCACGCGAGAAATTCACCCGACAGGCCGAGATGCTGGCGGTCGCGAACGGCTGACCTGCCTGGCTGACCACAGCCCCTGGCCTGCCCGCAGACCCGGTACAGGCCTCACAGGTGAGGTTTCTGCACCTGTTTTCCAATGTCCGTAAAATCGAATAGAGTATGTATTCACAGTGTCTACAAGGGGCTTGCGAGTCCGAGGAGTTGCGATGTTTGATGCGCTGAGCGTCCCGTACGGGTGCGTGATGATGTACAACGTTGTCAAGCTGAAAAAAGGGGTGTCCGAAGAGGATATAGAGCTTGCAGTAGGAGAGATGTGCAATACGGTCAAGAATACCTACGGTGACGACAAGGGAGGTTTTCTCGGCGGGCAGGTATTCAAGTTTGCAGGATTTGTCTCTGATGAAGGCTCCATTGCCTCGAAGGAACAGACCAGTGAGCATGTCGCCATTGTCACCTACTGGGAATCCTTTGAGCAGCATGAGGAATCACACGCGGATGATGTCTTCAGGGAAAAGTTCGAGGCCTTGGGCGGCTATGCCACGGAGACCTATGAAATCGGTTACCAGATGATGTGGCAGGGTGGCCCGGAGTGAGGTACCGATAGCCGGTTATCGGTGTACAGCAGATTTCCCCGGAACCGTCATGACCCTTCAAATTTTCAATACAGCCTCGCGCAAAAAAGAGGAATTTGTTCCGGCAGACCCCAGGCGTGTGACTCTGTATGTCTGTGGTCCCACGGTCTACAGTTTTCCTCACATCGGAAATGCCCGACCCGCCGTGGTTTTCGATGTGCTCTACCGCCTGCTCATGCAGAAATTCGAGCAGGTCGTCTATGTGCGCAATATCACGGACGTCGATGACAAGATCAATGCAGCGGCCGCAAAGGAGAAGGTTTCCATCGGGGAAATCAGCACCCGCTATACCCGGGCCTACCACCAGAACATGACAGACCTCGGGGTGCTTGCACCTGTCATTGAGCCCAGGGTCACCGACCATATGGAGCAGATCATTGACATGATCGAGCGCCTGGTGGCAGCAGGAAACGCCTATGAAGCCGAAGGCCATGTGTTGTTCCACGTGCCTTCCTATTCTGGGTACGGGGCACTTTCCGGGCGCAACCTGAGAGAATTGATTGCAGGTGCACGTGTGGATGTTGCGCCCTTCAAAAGGGACGACACGGATTTTGTCCTGTGGAAGCCATCCGATGCGGGTCAGCCGGCATGGGACAGTCCATGGGGTGCGGGGCGACCGGGCTGGCATATCGAGTGCTCGACGATGATCGAGCAGCACCTCGGAGAAACCATCGACATTCATGGCGGTGGTCAGGACCTGGTTTTTCCACATCATGAGAACGAAAGGGCGCAAAGCACCTGTGTGCATGGTGGTAAGCTTCTCAGCCGGTACTGGATGCACAACGGTTTTATCAATGTCGATCGTGAAAAAATGTCCAAGTCCCTGGGCAATGTCCTGCTGGTGCAAGACCTGCTTGAGCAGGCACCGGGTGAAGCCATCCGGTTTGCACTTCTGGGCACGCATTACCGCAGCCCGCTGGACTGGAGCGACGAAATTCTGAACCGGTCACGCAGGAATCTGGACCGCCTGTATGAGGTTTTGAATCATCTTCAGGATGTTGAAATCGACACATCCGCTTTCGAAGTGCCTGACATGTTCACGGATGCCCTTGAGGACGACCTGAATACTCCTGCTGCGATTTCCGAGTTGCACAGGCTGGCAAAACAGGTCAAGACGGCCTCGGGACAAAATGCAAGGGAGACGCTGAAAGGACAGTTGCTGGCGGCAGGCAGAATGCTCGGGATTTTGCAACAGGATCCGGCGGTATGGTTTCGGGGGACGTCCGAGATCGACGAAGCAGAGATTCTCAGGCTGGTGGAGTTGAGATCCAGTGCAAAAAAAGAGAGGAATTTCAAGCAGGCCGATGAGATCCGGGAACAACTTACTGCAATGGGTATCCAGATTCAGGATCGCCCGGACGGGACATCGAGCTGGAGGAAGGTTTAACCCGTGACGGCAAATAGTATTACGAGTGGCGAGATCGATCGGATCCAATCCGAAGGCATATTGAGGTGATTCCTTGAGAGGCTTGGTGCCACCGGATCCTGAAGGAGGCGTATCCAAGATTCAATACGCGGTCGTGTATGTGCCCAAGCGCAGCCGTAAAAGATTCGCCGCAAATTGTGTGGAAATCAAAAGTGATATCGAACAGGCACAGGCAGCCGCCGATCCTGACAAGAAAAGATTCGCAGCCAAGGTGGTAGGGCCATCCAAGTCATCGGAAGGGCAGCTGATTTATTATCTGCTGAAATGGGTGTAAAAATTCAAGACCCAGGTTTGAAGAATTGAATAGAATTGTGGATATGGACAGCTTGCCCGTCTACGTAGAAGCCCCGGCCCGCTTGCACCTCGGTTTTCTGGATCTTGAAGGCAGCCTGGGCAGGCGGTTCGGGAGTCTGGGATTAACGCTTGACGGCATTGCCACGCGGATCATCGCCCGGCGCCAGGATCATATCGATGTGCTGGGTGACCCTGCAGGCCGTGTGCACGATGTTGCAAAGAGGTTTTTTGCAGCCAGGCAATTGAGCGGGGGGTGTCAAATTGAAGTGCTGGAACAAATCCCTGCACATTCCGGGCTGGGTTCTGGGACACAACTGGCACTGGCCGTGGGCACTGCAATTTCCAGGCTGTATTCGCTCGACTGCACGCCTTCAGATATTGCCGAAACTCTCGGTCGAGGAGCAAGGTCTGGTGTCGGTATTGGTGCGTTCCAGCAGGGAGGGTTCTTGCTGGACGCTGGGAAGAGTGCCCATGATCTGGTTCCACCCGTGGTCTCGCGGCTGGTATTTCCGCCAGCCTGGCGCATGGTTTTCATTATTGACTCGACCCAAAAAGGGATGCACGGTAACGATGAAAGTGAGCTGTTTTCGACCTTGCCAGCTTTTTCACCGGAATCTGCCGCGCATTTGTGTCATCTGGTGCTGATGCAGATCCTGCCTGCAGTTTCCGAGCAAAATCTGGAAATGTTCAGTCAAGGGGTCAGCAGACTCCAGAGATGCATTGGTGATTACTTCGCATCGGCCCAGGGGGGGCGCTATACTAGTCGCTCCGTCGGTGAAGCTATTGAATACATAGAGTCTCTGGGTATCGAAGGGGTCGGGCAGAGTTCATGGGGGCCACTGGGATTTGCCTTTGTTGGCAGTGAAATACAAGGACATACACTGTTGCGCGACCTGCAAACACGGTTTGCTGGGAATGAAGACCTGCGATTTAGAATAGTGTCGGGGAAAAACTCTGGAGCCGTTATCCTGCAGCAGGACATAGCGTCCATTTCCGAAGCCGCTGAGTCTTGAAGCCCCAGGGACAGACTCTCCGTTTTGGCAGGCAGCCGGACGGTAGACCCGATCATCAGAACATCTCCACTTCAAGAGGGAAACAATGGAAAAACCTTACATCCTACACATGATTACACCGGCAAAGAACTTGAGCCCGTTCGATGTCAATATGGCTCTGGATGCCGGCTGGGACAATACCGTTGGTTATACCAACGTTGAGACAGACGAGGTGGAAGCCCTGATTCAGGATGCCATATTCTCCCGGGGTCCTGCAGGTGCCAAACGCACGGGAGTATTCCTGGGTGGACGCGACATGCACCTCGTGATGGGCATGTTGAAAATCTGCGAGTCATCAATGGTGCCTCCCTTTGAGACTTCCTGTTTTGCCGACCCAAGCGGTGCCTTCACGACAGCAGCCGGGATGATGGCCTGCGTAGAGCAGGGACTGAAAGAAAAGTTTGATACCGATCTTAAAGGCAAGCATGTCGTCATCATGGGTGGAACCGGTCCGGTAGGTTCCGCGGCTGCCGTTCTTGCCGCCAAAGCGGGTGCAGATGTGCAGATCATGGGACGTAAAAAAGAAAAGTCGGAGCAAGTGGCCGAGTTGTGCAACCGTGAGTACGGTGACGGTGAAACGGGCATACGGGGTGAGGCCAACAGCATGATCGGCGAGGTCGCAAAAAGTGCTGACGTCATCCTGGCGGCAGTTGCGGCCGGCGTACAGGTCATATCCGAGGAGCACATCAAAAGCGCATCGGAACTGAAGGTCGTTGCAGATGTCAATGCAGTGCCGCCTTCGGGGATTGCAGGACTGGACGCCATGGATGATTGCAAGGCGGTCGAGGGCTCCAGCAGCGGCGCTGTCGGAATCGGAGCGCTTGTCATCGGCAATGTGAAATACCAGACCCAGCACAGACTTCTGCAGGAAATGCGCGCTGCTGACAAGCCGGTCTTTTTGCACTTTGAGCATGCATTTGGAATGGCCAAGGAGATCAAACGGGGATAGGCGTATTTACCTGGTTGTAGCCACATCAGGCCGGGCAATCGCAGAAGCCCTGAAGGCGAGGGGCTATCCTGTTGCAGTGGTGGACGGGTTTGCCGATGTAGACACCTGTGCGGCATCGGCGGTCAGCCGGAAAGTCCCGCGCACTCTACTGGGTCTGCGGGAGATGGAAGTAGCTGAAGCTGTGCGCGAACTTCAGGGCGAATATTCCCTGGAAGGCCTGCTCTACGACTCGGCACTGGAGTTTGCCCCCGGTTTGCTGGATGACATCGGGGCGCCCAGGGTCATCGGCAACTCGAGCACAGTTCTTCGCCGCTGCAAGGATCCGGAAACATTTTTTTCGGCACTGGACAAAAACTCGATCAGTTACCCGCAAGTCTGCTTCTCGCAGGTTCGGGGGGACCCCGGTCTGTGGTTGCAGAAAAATTCAAAGAGTGTAGGGGGTCGGGGGATTGCTCCCTGCACGCGTGAGTCCGGCCACGATCCGTCAGTCTACCTGCAAAGAAAAATGGAGGGCTTGAGTTTCTCCCTGACATTTCTGGCCGATGGTGCCAACATTGAGGTGCTGGGGTTCAACACCCTGTGGCACAGGACATGCGGGCCTGACAGGCCTTATGTGTACGAGGGCGCGGTCAACCGGGCCGAACTCACCCAGGAACAGCAAAGCATGGCACTTCACTACACGGTTTGCCTGACCCGGGAATTCAACCTGGTAGGCCTGAACAGTATCGATTTCATCCTCTCGAATGACTGCGTGCATGTGCTTGAAATCAACCCGCGCATCCCGGCTACCTACGAACTGTACGAGACTCGGCAGGGCCATCTGATCGGCGCACATATGGATGCCTGCATACATGCTAAACTCGCCCCGATGTCCGGCGAGCGCCCGCTTCGTGCACATGCACTGGTCTACGCTTCGGAGCCGATGCAGGTGCCGGCCCGCTTTGACTGGCCCCTGTGGACGGCAGACCGGCCTCATCCTGAAGAGGAGATTCAGCAATATGAACCCGTATGCAGTGTATTCGCGGGCGGCAAGAACATGGCACAGGTGCGCGCGATGATCCGTACGCGCATGCAAAAGATACTGCAGGACCTAGGACATGTCGCTCGGAAAGCGAATATGTAATTTTTGAACAAGGGAATGAATGATGCAGGATGTAAGCGTTAATCAACTGGCTAAGCCGCTGGTTCAGGAACTCATCGACAAGCATGCCGCACTGCGGGTAGGGCTGGGAGAGTTCACCAACGGCGCAAGGTACATCGACGCCGGCATCGATTGCAGGGGCGGCCTTGAGGCTGGCCGGCTGATCGGCGAGATCTGCATGGGAGGCCTTGGCAGGGTGACCCTTTATCATGCGGCTGCAATCCGTGACTGGCCGCTGTCCCTGCATGTGCACACTTCCAATCCGGTGCTTGCATGCCTGGCAAGCCAGTATGCAGGCTGGAGCCTGTCGCACGAAAAATTCCATGCACTGGGGTCAGGGCCGGGTCGGGCCATTGCCTTGCGAGAGGCCTTGTTTGAAGAGCTGGAATACCGCGACCACTGTGACCACGCAACGTTTGTACTTGAAGTGGACCAGCTCCCCCCGGTGGCCCTGATCGACCGGGTGGCCGAGGTCTGTGGCCTGCCGGCGGATGCACTGACCTTCATATTGACTCCGACATGTTCCATTGCCGGTATGGTGCAGATCGTGTCGCGGGTGCTGGAAGTGGCCATGCACAAGGTTCATACATTGAGGTTTCCCCTGGGCGACATCCTGGATGGTTCGGCGAGTGCTCCGCTGTCCCCACCAGGAGCGGATTTCGTGACTGCCATGGAGCGCACCAACACGGCTATCCTGTTTGCCGGCAGGGTCCATCTTTTCGTACAGGGTGACGATACCAGTGCAGAGCAGCTGTCCCAGGAACTTCCCTCGAGCGCATCGCCGGCGTATGGCAAACCGTTTGCCCAGGTACTGGAGGACTGCGACAACGATTTTTTCAAGATCGATCCCATGCTGTTCAGTCCTGCCTCGGTGGCCGTGACAGCAGTAGAGAGCGGCAAGACCTTCAGAGGTGGGAACCTGGCACCCGATCTGCTGGCGGAATCTTTTTCCTGAATCATGTCAGGACACATTGCAATCATCACCGATGATCCGGGCTGGCATGGCAAAGAGCTCCATCAGGCTTTCAATGCCAGGGGCTATCACTGCACGAATGTTTCCCTGACCGACTGCCACCTCAGGACGGGGTCGGGAGCGGACAGCCTGGTGATCCCCGGTTTTGAGGGAACCCTGCCGACCGGCGTTTTCGTGCGCGGTGTGCCGGGCGGGACTCTGGAAGAGGTGGTCTTTTATCTCGATATCCTGCATGCATTACGTGAACTGAATGTCCTTGTCTACAATGATGTGCGTGCCATCGAGCGCAGTGTTGACAAGGGTATGACCAGCTTTCTTCTGGCGCGCTCGGGTCTGGCGACTCCGCCGACCTGGGTAGGGAACCAGGTGCACCGCGCCTATTCCTTTATACGAAAGCAGCTTGAACGGGGTTGCAAGGTCGTGATCAAGCCCCTGTTCGGCTCCCAGGGCAAAGACCTACAGTTGATCACCAAGCCCAGCGATCTGACAGACTTCGCGGTGTACAACAGGATCTACTACCTACAGAAATACATCGACAGCGGTACGGCAGATGCACATGACTGGCGCCTGTTCGTGATCGGCGGCGAGGTCGTGGCGGCCATGAGAAGGCAGTCCAGCAGCTGGATCACCAATGTGGCGGCCGGTGGCAAATGCTACCCGGCCGTACTCGATGAACAGTTTGCAGCCATGGCGAGTGCTGCCGTGCAGGCCGTGCGCATGCAGTATGGAGGGGTGGACATCATACGGGATCGCGACGGCAAGCTGTGGATTACGGAAGTGAACAGCATTCCTGCATGGCGGGGTTTGCAGGGAGTCAGCGGTGTCGTGGTTGCTGAGCGGCTGGTTGCACATTTTCTGGATCGTTTGCAGTATTGTTCTGGAGTCGAGCAGGCTATATGAGGCCAAGAGGGTATCCGCCGTCTTGCGAAATTCGATGCGGGAATACAATACCCACTCAAATCTGATTAGCCTGTATCGGCATGTATGCTGGCTGGACATACAGGCTCTCAAGCCCGGTAACACCAGTATCCATTCAGATGCATCCACACCGGGGGTCCAGGAGTTCCTGGACAGTGCCCAGGCAAGTGCACCACCTTTGGTTTGCCCGGGGCTGACCCTGGGTGAACGGATCCTGCAGGCCGTGCAGGCTACTCGCCAGGCGGTAGATACCAATACCAACCTTGGAATCATCTTGCTCACAGCCCCCCTGATCCAGGCCTGGCAGGGCCGTGCAGGCAGGAAACTTGAGGCAGCACTGCAGGAAACCCTGCACCATTCGACAGTACAGGACGCAAGGGATGTGTATCAGGCCATACGCTTGGCACAGCCCGGGGGGCTGGGACAGGCCGAATCTCAGGATATATCTGAAGAGCCCACTGTAACCCTCTTAAGTGCAATGGAATTATCTGCCTCGAAAGATCGGGTCGCCTTGCAGTATTCAAGCAATTTTCATGACATTTTTCATTTTGGACGCCCGCATTACCGATCCCTGCTGATGCGCTGGAGGGACGAGTGCTGGGCCGCGTGCGGGCTGTATCTGGCGTTTTTGGCCCGCTTTCCGGACAGCCTGATCGGGCGAAAATGCGGCATGTTAAAAGCGCGAGAAATAAGTGATATGATCACTCCGTTTGAAAAGGAATTCTGCCGTTCGGATTCGCCGGTCAGGTATAAGACTCAGTTGCTGGAAATTGACGACTGTCTCAAGCGTGACCGAATCAACCCGGGGACCACAGCGGACCTTACGGTAGCGAGCATCTTTGCAGAGGGACTGGAAATGCTGTAAAGCGTGTTATAGTGGCGTGCTGACACAATTCCAAATTCCAAAAGGATACGGGCGGACAGATTAGTCTGCAGCTTGTCGACAACTAAAAATAGAACAGGAGAAAAATATAATGGCAATAATTAACAGAGTAATGGTCGGGGAATCACTTGTTAATGATAACGATCCCTCCGGCACCATGGCAGAGATTGCACATATTGACTTGCTGGTAGGTCCGCGCGGGTCGGCTGTGGAATCTGCCTTTTGCAATGGCCTGGTAAACAACAAGGACGGTTTTACTACCCTGTTGGCCGTGGTTGCTCCAAATTTACCTTGTAAGCCCAACACCATGATGTTCAACAAAGTGACCATCAAGGGTGCAGGCCAGGCGGTTCAGATGTTTGGTCCTGCGCAGGCGGCAGTGGCGAAGGCCGTTGCGGACAGCGTTGCCGATGGCACCGTGCCTGCTGATGAGGCGGATGATCTCTTCATTTGTGTTGGCGTCTTCATCCACTGGGAAGCCAAGAGTGATGAGGCCATTTACGAAAACAACTACAAGGCTACGAAAGAAGCCCTGGTACGTGCGATCAAGGATGAGCCGAAAGCTGCTGAGGTTGTAGCCCAGAAAGACAGCGCAGAACACCCGTTCAAGGGATTCTGATCAGCTCTCAAGCCAAGCTGTAAAAATGCCCCGCATCCGCGGGGCATTTTTTTGCAGTTCTCCCATGTTGCCGGGCTTGTCCGGAGCAGGGACTCACGGGTAGCCCTGCCGAACCGGACGTCATTGCCCAAAACACAGCAGGTCTTCCCTGCAGATCATCTCATCATGCAGCGAGGTGGCAAGCAGTGCACCGGCTGCACCCAGGTCTTTCAGGTGCATCAGTTCGGCCAAGGAACTGATTCCGCCTCCGTAATAAACGTTGTACTGATCAAACAGCCCCTCGCAGTTCAACCCGCCGGGGAGGGACATGCCTTCTTTTGTGCCTACCAGATCGAGATTAAGAATGATGATATCCGTTGGCCACCAGTCCCGGGTCCGAAGGATGTCCGGTGAACCCAGGAGCTCCCCCGACCTGTGATCCACAGAGAGGATGAAGGGATGCCCGGGATGGTCTTTCATCAGGGACGCAGCAGCGGATGCTGAATGCAAGGATTCGGTGGACAAGATGATGCGCAGTGAAAACATATCCGGGTTTTTCAGATAGTGATCCACCAGCGAGAGCCCAGTGTCCAGCCAGATTTCAAGGTCCGGGTACTCAAGACCGAGTACCCGGATGACCTCCCTGTTATCCCCATGCCGTTCTATGGCATCCAGGTCTGCGACATACAGGGTTCGGAAAGGGTAAAGCCCGATGTAGCTGCGGACGACTTCCAGCGGATGCGAAGAGGCACATAGGGAGGATTGTATTGGCCTATAATGCTTGCGGCTGCCTTTTTTTGCATGGACAACCTGTCCCCTGGAGAGGTCCAGTACCGGAATGATCTGCATCACATATCGATGAATATCCTGATTTTCGAGTATATCACCGGCGGTGGCCTGATCGGCCAGCCGCTGCCTGCCTCACTGGCAAGGGAAGGCGACATGATGCTGTACGCCGCCGTCAACGACTTCCGGGCACTGCCCGGCTGCGATGTCCTTGTACTCAGGGATCATCGCCTCTGCAAGGATGTACCGGGAGCCCACACGGTTGTGGTCGAACCGGGAGAGTCCCATGATACCCGGCTCGATGCGTTGGCGGATACCGTGCATTCCATGCTGTTCATTGCACCGGAAAACGATGAGATTTTGTTTTCGCTGTGTAAAAGGTACTCGGAGAAATCGTTTCAATTGTTGAATGCCGAACCACAGACCATCCGGCTGACTAGCCACAAGTTTGCGACCTACCGGCATTTGCTGACACATGAGATTTCACAAGTTCCGACCTGCACAGCGGCGGATATCGGGTCCCTGCAGGGCGATCGGTTCGTGATGAAGCCGGAGGATGGAGTAGGCTGCTCCAATATCTCCTTGCTGGAAAACCGGTCCGAATTGCAAGCTGCAGCTGCTGGCTCCGATCATGAACGCTTCATATTCCAGCCCTATGTCCAGGGAGCCCATGTCAGCCTGAGTCTGTTGTGTTGGAACGGTGCGTGCCACGTATTGAGTTGCAACAGGCAACAGGTTCGGGAAGAGGGTGGGTCTTTGCTGTGGACGGGATGCCGGGTAGGCGCATTCGAGAAGCGGAAATTTACAGGCTTTGCAAGCCGGATCGCCGAGGCGCTGCCCGGGTTGCGTGGTTACGTGGGCGTGGATGCAATCGTCACGGAGGAGGAGATTTTGCTGGTAGAGATCAACCCGAGACTGACCACGTCCTATGTAGGTCTTGGCTCTGCCCTTGGCGCGAACCCCGCGCAATGGATCCTGCAATGCTTCGCCGAACAGGCGTTGCCAGCGGTCGTGCCATCTTGCAATGTTCCTGTCGATGTGGACCTCGAGGGCAGACGTGTCGCCTGAGAGCGTGATGGGCCTCGATGTTGGGGGTGCCCATCTGAAAGCGGTCTCGGCAACCGGGGCCGGGCGGGTATCGCAGGTCGTTCAAGCTCCCTGTCCCTTGTGGAAGGGGCTGGAGCAGTTGCATGCTGCGATCGACCGGGTCCATGAACAGTTCAATTGCTCACACTGCATGCTGGCCGTCACGATGACCGGTGAACTGGTCGATCACTTCGGTGACCGCAAGGAGGGCATTGTCCGGATTGCCGAGGCCCTCCTGCACCGGTTCGAGGATAACGAAATCGTCTACTTTGCCGGATCCAAAGGATGGGTGCATAGAAGTGAACTGGGCGAACTGTATGCACAGGTCGCCTCTGCAAACTGGCTGGCCAGCGGAAGCTTCATTGCCACGCAGCTGAAGGATGCATTGCTCATTGATATTGGCAGCACCACGACGGATGTCATCGGAATTCGGGAGCACCGCGTCGTGAATGAGGGCTACTCGGACCCGGAAAGACTCCATGCACGCGAGCTCGTGTATTGCGGTGTGGCAAGGACCCCGGTATTTGCGCTTTGCAGTGCAGCCCCGGTGGAGGGACGCCTGATTCCACTCATGAATGAATATTTTGCAAATGCTGCAGATGTGTACCGGCTTACAGGAGAACTTCCTTCCCATGCGGACACCAGCCCCACACTGGATGGACGGGGCAGAGGCCAGGATTCGAGTGCAATCCGGCTGGCAAGAATGTTTGGCTACGATGCAGCAACAAAACCGCAGGATACGTGGAGGGCCGTGGCCGTCTACGTGCGCGAACAGCAGGTCCAAACCATCTTGGATGCCTGCCGCAAGCAGATGCTGAGGACCGGACTGGGCCTGGACGCACCGGTTGCAGGAGCCGGAACAGGGAGGTTTCTTGTACGTGAAATCGCCAGGCGCCTGAATCGGCCTTACGTGGACTGTGCCGGGCTGTTTGAACAGGAAGGCATCAAGGATGGACCGGATACCGGGGATTGTTTGCCGGCCGCCTCGCTGGCCTGCTTGGCATACCAGAGGTATTGCCTGTGAGTGGACTTTCGTTTGCCGATCTTCCCTATCTAGGGGACAGTGCACCGCTGTTCGACAGGATTGCAGAGGAACCCTGGGCTGTTTTTATTGACAGCAGTCCGGCTCTTGGCACACATGGCCGCTACGACATCCTGGCATCAAGACCTGAGGTATGTATCACCACGCAGGATCGCAAGACGAAAATACAGACCTATTCCCAGTCCTATACGGTTCTTGAGGGCCCCTTCGCCGTGCTGGGTGACCTGCTTTCCAAATCCTGGGAAAACGTACCGGACCTGCCCTTTACCGGAGGTGCGATTGGATTTCTCAGCTATGACCTGTGCCGCTACATGGAGAGGATTCATGCCATTGCTAAAGACGATGTCGGCGTGCCGGACATGGTCATGGGGATTTATTCCTGGGCGGTGGTGGTTGATCACCAGAAAAAAAGGTCCGTACTGGTCGGAGATCGTTCCCGCACGAGGGTCAAGCGGGACTGGAACGAGCTCATCAAGCTTTTTACCGGCCCGTGCACACGCGGGAAGTCGCCTGAGTTCCGTGTAACCACCCCGGTGACTTCCAACATGACACGGGAGCATTACGGGCGGGCGTTCAGTCAGGTGAAAAACTACATCCTGCGGGGAGACTGCTATCAGGTGAATCTGGCGCAACGGTTTGTTGCGGGGGTAGAGGGCTGCCCTTGGTCCGCCTACCGGATATTGAGAAAAATCAATCCTTCTCCCTTCAGTGCCTACATGAACTACCCGGAGTTACAGGTACTGTGCAACTCACCGGAACAGTTTTTATCTGTCCGGGGAAAGGCCGTCAAGACTCGGCCTATCAAGGGCACACGTCCGCGCTCCCCTGATCCGCGCAAGGATCGTGTGCTTGCGCAGGAACTTGCCAACAGCCTGAAGGATCAGGCCGAGAACCTGATGATCGTCGACCTGATGCGTAACGACATCAGCAAAAACTGTGCACTCGGGTCCGTACGGGTACCAAGCCTTTTCGATGTTGAAAGCTTCCCGAACGTGCATCACATGGTGAGTACCATCACCGGGAAATTGTCAAAGCGGCGTTCGGCGCTGGATCTGCTGCGCGGCTGTTTCCCGGGAGGCTCCATCACCGGCGCGCCCAAAATCCGTTCGATGGAAATCATCGAGGAGCTGGAACCGCATCGTCGAGGGGTCTACTGTGGCTCCATCGGCTACCTGGGCTTTGACGGGAATATGGACATGAATATCGCGATCCGCACGATCCTGCACCGTCAACAGCACATGTACTTTTTTGCAGGCGGCGGGATCGTCCAGGACTCCAGCGCGGAGGCAGAATACCAGGAGACCCTGGACAAGGCGACGGCCATGATGCGTTTGCTGGAGGGAAACCGGGCCGATGCCCTGGGTCGTTAAAGTAGGCGGCAGCCTGTACGCAAGCAGCCGTTTGCAGGAATGGCTGGACACGCTGCAGGCCCTGGGTTCCCATCAGCTGGTGATCGTGCCGGGCGGGGGCCCCTTTGCGGATCTGGTCCGAAAAGCCGATAAGCAGTTTGGCCTGGAACCTGCGCAGGCACACTACATGGCGGTACTGGCCATGCAGCAATTTGCCTGCCTGATGGCATCCATTTGCCCCGGACTTCAGCTTGCCAGTAGCAGGGAGGAGATCCATGCCTGCTGGAAGGAGGGCTGCGCGGTCATCTGGGAGCCGTACCCCCTGGTCAGTCAGCAGTGTGAACTGCCGAAGACCTGGGAGGTCACCTCGGACAGCCTTGCTGCCTGGCTGGCCGGGTACCTGTCCGTGACACAGCTGGTGTTTGTAAAATCCTCCCCGCTGACGCTTTCAAGGATGACGGTGAGCCAGCTGCAAGCGCACGGCTGTGTGGATGCGGTTTTGCCGGGGCTGCTCACCGGTTCTCCAATAAAGGCTCATTTCCTGCACAAGTCCAAGGCAGGTGAGTTTGGGCAATGGCTGGGCGGGGATGCTCCCTGATTTGAGACTTTGCATCGGTTTACGTACCCGTGTATAAAAATGCGAATGGATGAAATATGCTGATGTTGCAGTCCTCGGTAAACGCCTTTTTTCGCATTGTCACGAACTATCCCTATCCCGTGATCCTTTGCGTGCTCGCACTGATTGCGGCCACCAGTCCGTACATCAAAAGGCTGGATATCGACTCCTCCGCGGACTCGCTCATGCTGGAAAGCGATCCCGATCTCAAATATTACCGGGAGGTGCATCGCCACTACAGCACGGATGAATTCCTGATTGTCGGCTACAAGCCCAATGGCGAAATGCTGAGCCGGGAAACGATCCTGCTGATCGATGGACTGGTACGCAAGTTCGAAAATCTTGACCGTGTCGAGGCGGTGACCTCGATCACCAACGTGCCGCTGCTGATGCAGCCGATCAAGGATGAAGAGACCGGCAGCATCGAGTATCCCAACCTGCTGTCGCCCGAGGTGGACATCGACAAGGCAAGGGAGGAATTCACCACGAGTTCCATTTACCTGGACAATCTGGTGAACCGGAACCTCGGCATGACTGCCATCCATGTGGGCTTTTTTAAAAACCAGGTGCTGTGGGACCTGCAGGAGCAGCGGTACGCGCTTTTGCAAAAGCAGGACGACAGATCCATTACCGATGCGGAAGAAGTCGAGCTGGAGTCGGTCCGTGCCGGTATCCGCGAGCAAAGGGATCTGAGCAACGATCATTACAGGCAAGTCCTCACTTCCATGCGTGCCGATCTATCAGGTCTCGGAGATTCCGGCCAGTTCTACCTGGCGGGCGCCCCGCTGGTGAACAACGACATGAAGGACTTCGTTCGCCAGGACCTGACCACCTTCGGCGCAGCCATTGCTGTCATCATGGTGATCGTGCTGCTGATCTTTTTCAGGAGCCTGGCCTGGGTGTTCCTGGCGCTGGTGTGTGCCGTACTAAGTGTTTTGCTGGTTTCCGGGCTGATCGGATTGATGGACTACCAGCTGACCGTGATCTCGTCTAACTTCGTGGCCCTGCTGCTCATCTTCTCGATCGCCTTGTCGATACACGTGATCATTCGCTACCAGGAAATCCAGTCCCTCAATCCGGATGCGGGCACCCGGGAAAATACCGGCACGGCGGTTTCGCAGATCGTGACGCCTTGCCTGTACATGGTCCTGACGACTGCCATTGCCTTTTTCTCGTTGACAGTCAGTGACATACGGCCAATCATTACGTTCGGCCACATCATGATTCTTGGCCTTTTCTGCGCGTTCCTGCTGACATTCACGGTGCTGCCGGCACTGATTACCCTGTTTGAACCCAGGCCCCGGCAGGTCCGCAACGATACGTCTTCCGTACTTCTTGAACGGGTGCTCAAACTGGTGCTGGGAAACAAGACGACTGCCGCCGTGATACTGACGGGGATGTTCCTGTTCAGCCTGGTAGGGATCGGTCAGCTTACGGTGGAAAACCGGTTTATTGATTATTTCAAGAAGTCCACGGATATCTATCAGGGACTGGCCGTGATCGACCAGGAACTGGGCGGTATTTCCCCGCTGGAGGTGATCCTGGACGCCACGCGCGAAACCACCCCGGAGATCGACATCAGCGGGGAGGATGACGAATTTGACGAGTTTGACGACTATTTAGCAGGTCTCGAGGACACTCAGGACGATTTCACAGCGACGAGCTATTGGTACAACCGGTTAGGGATCAGGAAGATCGACAGGATTCACAAGTATCTCGAGGGATTGCCCGAGATCGGTAAAGTGCTGTCACTTTCCAGTATTGAAGAGGTGATGCGCCTGGTTAACGACGGGGAGGAACTCGAGGACTTCCACCTGTCGATGATCTACTCGAAGGTGCCGGAAAACGTGAAACAGGCCATGATCGCCCCCTACGTCTCCGCGGATGGAAACCAGGCCAGGATTCTTGCGCGTATCCGGGACTCTGATCCTTCCCTGGTCAGGAATGATCTGCTGAACAAGATTCGTGCCGATATCGATGGCAGTCTTGTCAGGGACAACGAGGAGTTCAGGCTGACCGGGATCAGCGTTCTGTACAACAACGTTTTGCAAAGCCTGTTCCATTCGCAGATCCTGACCCTGGGCACGGTGTTTGCCTGCATCCTTGTTGTACTGACCTTCCTGTTCCGCAGCCTGAAGCTGGCCCTGATCGGCGCCTTGCCAAACATGTTCACCGTGCTCTTTGTTCTCGGACTGATCGGCATGTCGGGAATCCCGCTGGATATCATGACGATTACCACCGCCGCCATCACCGTCGGGGTTGGTGTGGATTACGCCATTCACTACATTCATCGCTACAAGCGCGAGCGTGCGCGCAGTCGCGGCAACCTGGAGGCCATTCGCACCGCGCAGACCACGGCCGGCAAGGCACTTTACTTCACCTCGATCACTATCTCGCTGGGCTTCGTGATACTGGTGCTGTCGAGCTTTTTCCCCTCGATCTATTTCGGCCTGCTGACCAGCATTGCCATGCTGATCTCCCTGTTCGCAACCTTCAGCGTGATTCCCTTATTGCTGGAGACCACGGCCCCGGCAGGCTCTCACGAGGAGCTGGTCCGCTTGTAGAGGGTGTCCGGGACCACTGGTATCGCTCTTCTGACGTCCCGCAGGGCATTCTCGTCTATACCGCTGGCTCTTTCCAGCTCCGAACACAATGCCGTGCGAAACCCGATGTAATCAGGAGTGACTCTCAGGAGTGTCGGAATATCCTTGATCGTCAGAGAGCCTGCCAGCCCCGTGAGCAGGCCGGACTGGCGTGAGCGATTCACGAAATACTCAAGTGAGAAGATGTTTTGGTAGCGAAGCAGGCTGCCTGAGCCTTTGCCCGCGGTATCCAGCATGATGCCTTTCAGGCCGGCATGCTTTACGCTGCGAATGACTTGATCCGCGTCAAATTCGGTATCCGCAAACAAGACGGCAATGACCGCGATACCCCTGCGTGAGCAGGAGGCCAGGCCCGGCAGGCAGTCTTCAATGTGTCGTTGGCTGAACATGCCCACCTTGACGTAATCGACTCCGGTTTCTGCGGTTTTCATGACTTGATCTTCAATCGCGCAAAGGTTGGCAGGGAGGTCGCCGATAGTGGCACTGATCTGGCATTTTTCCCATAACTCGTCGACGATGTGGTACACGGTGTTCAGGGGAACGGCCCCCAGGGCGCCGTCGCTCGGCTCCTTCAGGTCGACAATATCGGCTCCTTCCCGGCAGGCCAGATTAGCCTCATCAAGGTTACGTACGCTTGCAAGCATCCCTGTCATTGACGGCTCTCCTTTTTCGATGTCTGGTAACTGTCCACCTTCGTCATCAGCCAGTCCCACGCCTCAAGCTCGCGTGGACCCGCAGTCTTGTCCACGCCGATTCTCAGGTAGCTGATTTCCTGATGGACCCTGGCCTGGGGCAGCATGTGCAACCGGCTGACCAGGATCGCAAGTTCGATGACGGCCGACTGTGCACGATTATAGCCGTGAAAGGGTGCGTGGGTCGCTTCGTGCAGGATCTTGCAGGTGTATCTCGGTCGCACGGGGCCATCCACCCTGGCGGTTACTTCCAGTTCCGTATGGGCCAGACAATTCTCAAGTCGCATCCCCGGGATGACTTGCGTATGGCATGTGGGCCAGTCGCTGCGCCCAGTCAGGCAGCCGGCGTAGACTCGCACATCGTCTGTGTAGTTGAGCGTGGCGGTGCCTTGTCTTTCCAGGTTGTCCAGCGTGTTGGACGGCTTGAAGGGCAGGATGACCAGGTTCTCCCCCTCTTCATGAATTCCCATGGGGGCGATATGTACACCGCCGTTTTCCTTGACCGTGGTGACGATGCATTCTCTGATGAACGGCATACTAGTTCTTCCCCCTGTTCTTGCGTTTGGCCTTGCGGGCCTTCCGTGTGTGCATGGTCGAGCCTGCGGTCTTGTAGCGACTGAGGTCGTCTGCCTTCTTTCGTGTCGCCACCCCCCAGTTCAGTTCTTCATCCTGCTCATACCTTTTGCCAAGCTGCCAGGCAATCTGGGCGCGGGCATGCTCGACGCCAAGATAGAAGGCATGGCCGCTGTCATCTTCCACATCCAGGTGCGGGTAGACTTCGTAAGGGTCCGTGGTGGTGTGCATGCCGTCGCGGTTGTAGGTGTGGATACCCTGGCTGCTGAGTTGTATCCGGTAGTTCGGGTCCCGGATCTGCCGGGCGAATTCCCTGATTTCCTCGGCCGTATAGGGGAAGGGCTCGCGTTCGTGCAGGCTCATCAGGCCGTTGTCGTAGCCCTTGGGCAGGGCATTGTCCACTTTCGCGGCATGCATGATGCGCCGGGCAAGATCCGCTTCTCGAACGGCATGTCGGCAGTGTTCGCTGACTTCCGTGACCAGCAGATGCTGGATTCCGAGTTCCGACATGATGCCGGCCAGAAGGGCGCTGGTGCCGGCCGAATCCGCATGCGTGAGCTCGGTCAGATTCCCAGTGCCCATGATGATCTTGGCCTCCGGAAAATGTTTGCGCAAATTGCGATAACGAACAATGGATTCCGTAAAACCGAAATGGATCGGATCAAGAATCGAGTCAACGATGAAGGGCCTGCCTTGACTGGACAGGGTGCGCATCGCCCGATACAGGGACCGGGCGTTGTTCGGCGGGTGTCCGATCACGATGGGCATCGCATCTACTTTTTCTGTAACCCACAGGGTTTTTTCATTCAGGCTCAGCAGATAATCCGCGCCTGCGTTGGCCCCGGTAATCAGGTCCCGGGGTTCCAGTGAATCGACACTGACCTTGAAGTTTTCAGCTTTGAGTGCCTGAACGGACTCGGCAAGGTGCGGGAAAGAGGTGCCGGGCAGGCAGCCGACGTCAATAACGTTGGCGCCGTCTAGCTGATAGGTTTGTGCCCGTCTTAGAATTTCCTCGACGGACATGTTCGGAGCATCCACAATTTCTGCAAAAATCTGCACGCTATAAGCGTGCAGGTCTGTTTTTTTCGCGGATTGTCCCAGGAATGCGGGCAAATCCTTGAGTTCAGTGGGGCCTCGTTCGACTGCAGCTTTCAGGGACCTGGAAAGAGCTTCGATCTCGCCGCGGCAGCGTCCGGGGAGGATAATCCGGTCGGCTCCGCCCGTATCGGTGAGACGCTTTTCAATCAGCCCCGTGGTCATCAGCGCGGCAACACTGACCCCGAGTTGACGCACTTCATAGGTGAAATCTGTCGGTTGCATGGATTCCAGGACGCGCCGCAAACTTTTTTCCGCAAGTTTGCCGGTCAGGAATAGGATGTGCTCGCTCATGCCCGTGGTGTACGCCAGACAATCCTTGGGGACTGCCGGAGTCAAGTATATCTCACCTGCAACGATTGGCCTGAATGATCTGCACCAGGTGTCGGTTTCTATAAAGGCGGATCCTGCACAGTGCAATGGCGAGACCGCCGTGCCATGGGTCCTTGGCCGATGCGTACCTACTTCTGGATACCTGAATACGCTATCATACGGTCCCTGAGTCCACCCGGGAAAGCACGATGGAAACCAATGCACTACAAAACCTGATCAGGGGCCTGCGGGAACGCGCCGTTCATCTCAGGGGGTATCTTTGACTACGAGGGCAAAAGCGAACGCCTGCATGAACTCAACAGGGAGCTAGAGAGCCCGGACATCTGGAACCAGCCCGAGGTAGTACAAAAGCTTGGCAAGCAACGGGCAGAACTTGAGACAGTCGTGCAAACCATCGAGCGTGTGGAAGCGGGCATCGAGGATGCTGACAGCCTGCTGGAGCTGGCGATAGACGAGGGGGACCAGGACGCCATCCAGGCCGTCGAGGAGGATCTGTCAGAGCTGGAATCCAGCGTTGCCAAGCTTGAGTTCAGCCGGATGTTCTCGGGCAAGATGGATGCCAGCGATGCGTTTCTCGATATACAGTCCGGCTCCGGAGGTACGGAAGCCCAGGACTGGGCCGAGATGCTTTTGCGGATGTACCTTCGCTGGGGAGAGCGCAAGGAGTTCATAACCGAACTGATCGAGGTTTCGCCTGGCGAGGTCGCCGGCATCAAGAGTGCAACCGTACGGTTTGAGGGCGAGTATGCATTCGGGTGGTTGCGCACGGAAACCGGTGTACACCGCCTGGTACGCAAGTCGCCGTTCGACTCAGGCAGCCGAAGACATACCTCTTTTGCAGCCGTATTTGTTTCTCCCGAAGTGAACGACGATATCGATATTGAAATCAATCCTGCCGATTTGCGGATCGATGTGTACCGCGCCAGTGGAGCGGGGGGCCAGCATGTCAACAAGACCGAATCCGCGGTACGCATCACGCACCTGCCCACCGGGGTGGTCACGCAGTGCCAGAATGACCGTTCCAAGCACAGGAACAAGGACACCGCCATGAAACAGCTGCGCGCCAAGCTATTTGAGATGGAAGTGAAGAAGCGTGACAGTGAAAAGCAGGCCCTGGAAGACAGCAAGGCCGATATCGGGTGGGGCAGCCAGATTCGTTCCTACGTGCTTGACCAGTCCCGCATCAAGGATCTGCGCACCTCCGTCGAAACCGGAAATACCCAGGCCGTGCTCGACGGCAATCTCGATGCCTTCATCGAGGCAAGCCTCAAGGGCGGGTTTTAGACACGATGTCCAAAAAAGATCCGATACCCGATGAAAACCGGCTGATTGCGCAACGCCGGGCCAAGCTTGACGCGTTGAGGAAGGAAGGTCCGGCCTTTCCGAACGATTTTCGAAAAGACGCTCTGGCCCAGGACCTGCAGGATGCGCTTTCCGGCAAGTCCAAGGATGAACTCGTTGCGCTGAACCGGTGTGTGTCAGTCGGCGCCCGCATCATGGCAAAGCGTAGCTCCTTTCTGGTACTGCAGGACAAAAGCGGTCGCATACAGGCCTACCTGGATCGCAAGAATTCCCCAGAGTCGCTCACCGGGGAGGTCGATACGTGGGATACCGGGGATATCGTGGGGGTCACCGGTCCGGTTCACAAGTCCGGCAAGGGGGACCTGTACATCAGGATCCAGTCCGCCGTCCTGCTGACCAAGTCACTGCGGCCGCTGCCGGAAAAGTTTCACGGGCTTACCGACCAGGAGCAGCGTTACCGGCGCCGCTATGTGGACCTGATCATGAACGAGGATTCGCGCAGGGTCCTGGAGAAGCGCGCCGCCATCATCTGCAGCCTGCGGAAGCTCCTGACCGAGCGGGATTTCATCGAAGTCGAAACCCCCATGATGCAGACCATCGCTGGCGGTGCGACCGCCCGGCCGTTCAAGACCTATCACAATGCGCTGGGCAGGCCGCTGTACATGCGTGTTGCGCCTGAGCTGTACCTGAAGCGTCTGGTCATCGGCGGCGTGGAGCGGGTATTTGAGATCAACCGCAATTTTCGCAATGAAGGTTTGTCCACGCAGCACAACCCGGAGTTCACCATGCTGGAGTTCTACCAGGCGTATTCCGATTTTCGTGACTTGATGGAACTGACCGAGGAGATGATACGCGGGGTTTGCCATGAGGTGCTGGATACTACGTCCGTACCATATGGGGGCGAGACCATTGATTTCTCGAAGCCTTTCCGGCGCATGACCGTGAAAGAGTCGATATTGCATTTCAATCCAGCACTGGAGCCTGACGGGGTCGATACGCTGGCGAAAGCCAAAAGCGCAGCGGCTCGGCTGGACGTACCGGTCAAGCCTGATTACAAGCTTGGCAAGGTACAGATCGAGATCTTCGAAAAAACGGTCGAGGAAAAACTCCGGGATCCAACGTTCATCACGGCATTCCCGACCGAGGTCTCTCCGCTGGCCAGAAGAAATGACGATGACCCGTTCGTGACCGATCGCTTCGAATTTTTTGTTGCCGGCAGGGAAATCGCCAACGGATTTTCCGAGTTGAACGATCCGGAGGATCAGGCCGAGCGTTTCAGACTGCAGGCTGCGGAGAAGGAATCCGGTGATACGGAGGCCATGAGTTTCGATGAAGATTACATCCGTGCACTGGAGTACGGCTTGCCTCCGACGGCAGGGGAGGGCATCGGGGTCGATCGCCTGGTGATGTTGCTGACGGACTCGCGCAGTATCCGCGATGTCATCCTGTTCCCGCAGATGAAGCCGGAAACAGGCAGTCAGGATACTGACACCTGAGGCCTGTATCAGTCCGGACCGGATTGCAAAGAGTAAGGCAATTTCTGCAGGGAAACCGCTGGTCCGTCTGCCGATTCGATACACAAACCCGTATCTCCTTCTTTTTGGGTGCGCAAAACGATGAGTGCGCTGGCTTGTTCCTCGGATATCATTTGCGAGACCACCACCTTTCCCAGGGGTTGATCACCTTCTTCTGCAGAGAAGACATTGGTGCCAGGTTCGGGTAAGCACTCGGTGGCAATGTGGGCCCGGTACATTCGCCGGTTGGGTTTGCCCAGATAATGAGTTCGCGCAACCACTTCCTGGCCCGGGTAGCATCCCTTGCTGAAGCTAACCCCATCGACCAGTTCCAGGTTGGTCATTTGCGGGGTAAAGGCTTCACTCGTCGGTGCGGTCACCCGGGGAATCCCGCATGAGATGTCGTGCAGGTCCCACAGACGGGATGTTGCCAACGGCATTTTTCCAGACAACTTCTCACCAAGGGAAACCGCGGCTTCAGCATTCGCCACAATCAAGATCCTGCTGTTCTCGCTTGGCAGACGGACCAGGGTCATTCCGTTCTCCCGGGTGCAGCCATAGGTATTTTGTGGCAATGCAATCCCCAGGTTTTCAAAGGCTGGCTCCACACCGGGCCCGGCTGCGCCAAATAAAACGAATTGTTCGGAAACATCGGACAGGTCGGCTTTGGCGCGAAGCTTGTACATGGCAAGTTTGCTGAGGGTTACCTCAATGACGTCTTTGGGCAGGACCAGGAAATAGTCGCTGTCACGCTGGTAAATCTGGAAGATGGACAACAGCCTGCCTTTAGGATTGCAGTAGCTGCTCAACTGGCCCGTCTGCACCGTGACCTGTTCCAGGTCATTGGTGAACTGGCTGTGCAGGAAGGTTCGGGCCTCCTCACCCGTGATCCGAATCAGGCCCAAAGGTGTGAGTTCGCACATGCAGGTATCCTGTATGCCGGGGTAGGTCGGTGCTGAAGACCCGAAAGAGACCACCCTGCCGTTCTCAATTACGGCATTGTGCGCCTTCAGGAACTCTAGCCACGTGCCGCTCATTTCAGGCTTGTCTGGAGATGGATTGGCCATTGGTCTTTTGTAATTTCCATGGATGCCTGCCCGCAGTGAGTTCTGCAGGCCAGCATGCAACCTTTAACTAGTTGTAATCATTGATATTATTTCAAAGGATATTCAATATGGCCCGTTAATCAGGTAGTATCTGATACCAAGAATAAAACATTTGGATGACCCCTGTACATTGGCGGCAAGTTGTATCGGGGTTATTTCCAGATTCATGTTTTCACACTTGTTTGAGGGAATTTCTGTTGGACCCGGATAGGCCACTGTCACCGCATTTGCAGATTTATCGCTGGCCCCTTGCGATGGTCATCTCCATCCTTCACCGCATCACGGGAGCCGTGCTGGGCGTGGGAGCCTTGCTGTTGGTCGGGGTACTGCTTTCGATCGCAGCAGGTCCCGGCACCTATGAGGTATTGAGAGCCTATATTTCAACGGGTCTGGGTCAGTTATTCTTGATCCTGTGGACCCTGGCGTTGTTCCTGCATCTGTTCAATGGAGTACGCCACCTGGTGTTCGATGCAGGTTTTGGCTTTGGAATCGAAGCAACCCGAATCTCGGGTATCGTGGTCCTGCTGGCAACCGTGGTATTCACGGCAGCCGTCTGGTTCATCGCCTGGCTCAATTACGGAATGCAGGCCTAGATGATGGCGTTGCGCACATGGCTTTCCGTGCTTCCAGGTGTGGGCAGGGAGGCCGTGGTGCACTGGTGGATGCAGCGCCTGACTGCAGCCGTTCTGGTCCCCCTCGTCGTGTGGCTTGCCTTTTCCCTGGCCATGCTGGGGAATGCAAGCTATGAGGCGGTGGTCAGCTGGCTGAAGACCCCTGCAGTCACGGGCTTTTTGGTGATCTTTATCGCCGTGACCTTCTATCACACGAAACTGGGGGTGCAGGTCATCATCGAAGATTACGTCGGCGGATGGCTGAAAAAAGCCTCATTGGTCCTGTTGAGTGTTGCATGCATCGTGTGTGCGGTCGCCGGGATTGTCGCACTCCTGAAAATCACCTTGTAGAAGATCAAGATGGGCACGTCGTACCGATTGACTGAGCATGCCTATGATGTAGTAGTGGTGGGCGCGGGTGGTGCCGGACTGCGCGCCACACTGGGGATGACGGCCAGCGGGCTGTCCACGGCTTGCATCACCAAGGTATTTCCGACCCGCAGCCATACCGTGGCTGCTCAGGGTGGCATGAGCGCGGCACTCGCGAACATGGGGGAGGATGACTGGCGCTGGCACATGTATGACACGGTCAAGGGTTCGGACTGGCTGGGTGACCAGGATGCCATCGAGTACATGTGCCGTGAGGCCATCCCGGCCGTTGTGGAGCTTGAGCATTACGGAGTTCCTTTCTCACGCACGGATGACGGGCGTATCTACCAGAGGCCCTTTGGCGGAATGACTACCCGTTATGGCGAGGGAATTGCACAACGGACCTGTGCTGCAGCGGACAGGACCGGTCATGCCATCCTGCATACCCTGTACCAGCAGTCCCTGAAGCACAACGCGGAGTTTTTCATCGAGTACTTTGCCGTCGATTTGCTGATGAATGAGGAAGGCAGATGCCAGGGCGTGCTGGCCTGGGATTTGGCCACCGGCGAACTGCATGTTTTCCGTGCACACATGGTGCTGCTGGCCACCGGCGGCTACGGACGTACCTATTTCTCCTGCACTTCGGCGCATACCTGTACGGGCGATGGCAATGCGATGGTGCTGCGTGCGGGTTTGCCGTTGCAGGACATGGAATTCGTACAATTTCATCCCACTGGAATTTACGGTTCCGGCTGCCTGATCACCGAAGGCGTGCGAGGAGAAGGCGGCTACCTGACCAATGCCGAGGGAGAACGTTTCATGGAACGATACGCCCCGAACGCAAAGGATCTGGCATCCCGTGATGTCGTCAGCCGTTCCATGACCATTGAAATCAATGAAGGGCGCGGCGTCGGCGAAGAAAAGGACCACATACAGTTGCACCTGGAACACCTCGGCGCTGACCTGATCAACTCCAAGCTTCCTGGCATTGCCGAATCCGCCAGAATCTTTGCGGGCATCGATGTCACCCGCGAACCCATCCCCGTCTTGCCGACCGTGCACTACAACATGGGCGGTATCCCTACGAACTACAAGGGAGAGGTCGTGACCCTGAGAGACGGTGATCCGGATCACGTGATTCCCGGGCTGATGGCCATCGGCGAGGCCGCGTGTGTGTCAGTGCACGGCGCCAACCGCCTGGGGTCCAATTCCTTGCTGGACCTGATCGTATTCGGCAGGGCTGCAGCGCTTCGTGCCGTGGAGCTGGTCAAGCCGGGCGAGGCCCACGAACAACTGAATGATGGCGCAGTGGAGTCTGTGCTGGATCGATTTGATAAACTGAGACATGCCGGGGGTGAGATTCCGGTGGCCGAGCTGCGCATCGAGATGCAAAAGACGATGCAAAGCCATGCAGCCGTTTTCAGAACCGGCAAGTTGATCGAGCAAGGCCTGACCCGGCTCCGGGAACTGTATTCCCAGATGGACAATTTGAGGCTCAGCGATCGTTCCATGGTCTGGAACACGGACCTGGTCGAGGCCATTGAGCTGACCAATCTGATGCCCCAGGCCATCGTTACTGCTCAGTCTGCGCTAAACCGTAAGGAAAGCCGCGGTGCACAGGCTCGCGATGACTATCCGGAACGTGACGATGAGAACTGGATGAAACATACCCTGGCAACGATTGGGGAGAATGGAGACGTTCAGATCGACTACCGGCCGGTCCACATGTACACCCAGACCGACGAGGTCGAGGTTATCCCGCCAAAGGCGAGGGTTTATTGAAAAGGATTGACGGATGGCGCAATTCAATCTTCCTGCCAATTCTGTAGTCAAGCCAGGAAAGACCTATCCTGCAGCAGCGGGCAGTGGCAGGGTCAAAAAAGTGGTGGTCTATCGTTATGATCCGGACAGCCCGGAAAACCCACGCACGGATACCTACGAAATCGATCTGGACACCTGCGGTCCGATGGTGCTGGATGCACTGATCAAGATCAAGAATGAAATCGATTCCACCCTGACGTTTCGCCGTTCGTGCCGGGAAGGCATCTGCGGTTCGTGTTCCATGAATATCAATGGTTCAAACACACTGGCATGTATCAAGGCCATTGAGGAAATCCCGGGTGACATCAAGGTTTATCCCTTGCCTCACATGCCGGTCATCAAGGACCTCGTCGTGGACCTGAGCCGGTTCTATGAGCAGTACGCATCTGTCAAGCCATGGATCAAGACCCAGGGACCTCCGCCGTCGGGGCGTGAACGGCTGCAGTCCAAAGATGACCGCGAACGCCTGGAAGGCCTGGAGGAATGTATCCTGTGCGCCTGTTGCTCGACCAGTTGCCCAAGTTACTGGTGGAACAGCGATCGCTATCTTGGTCCAGCCGTGTTGTTGCAAGCGTACCGGTGGATTGCGGACAGCCGGGATGAGGCCACGGTCGAGCGCCTGGAGGAGCTAAAGGATGCCTTCAAGCTCTATCGTTGCCATACCATCATGAATTGTACAAATACCTGTCCCAAGGGCCTGAATCCTGCAAAGACCATTGCGGAGATCAAGAAGCTTACCGCGGCGACCGGGAGTTGAAGCAGGTGGAAGAGAAGGTACAAAAACTGCTCTGGCGTTGTCGCAGAGGCACCAAGGAACTGGATATCCTGATGATGGCCTTTCTGGAAAACCACTACCGGAATGTTGAGCCTGAATTGAAGCATGCGTTTGAAGCCATGCTGGATATGCAGGATCCCGAGTTGTACGCCCTGGTGACCGGGAACAGGAAATCGCAGGATCGCCACATCAATCAGGTGATCGAGCGCATTCGTGCCTGAAACTGCGGGTAGTGAAGTGTGATGGTTTTGTATGGAGCAAGGAAGTTGCAGGTGAGGGTTTTACGCTGTGGGCATAGCTCAGATATTTGATA
This sequence comes from Gammaproteobacteria bacterium, assembly GCA_022824965.1. Lineage (GTDB taxonomy): Bacteria > Pseudomonadota > Gammaproteobacteria > UBA4575 > UBA4575 > WTFY01. The sequence continues at coordinate 49,364 of JAJDYY010000002.1, read as the reverse complement.
CACATGCGGCAGTTAAAGACCTAGTTGCGCCCAGCCTCAATGAACAACAGGCTGAGGTACTATTGTCACCACCCATAGACTTGCAAAAACCGGCCTCACAACAGGAAAGGTATCACCGCACTAAGATCTGATCTGTACAAGATAGCTTTGCTGATTGTCGGCTTGAATACGGCAGTCACTTTTGGCTTGCTGAAGCTGCTCCTTCCTTACACTTAAAGTTGTTCTGGATAAAAGTTCAATCCGATTGTTCCTGTTTTCCTTCTAGGAAGCCCTGTGCAACCAATGGTCATTCTGATTAAAGGCATTCGTGATGCATTGAACCAGTCAGGCAAATTGAATGGGGTCCTGTGATAATATTTTGCCGCTTGAAGCTCATCTGTTGATTTGCCTGCTGGACAATTTTTTGCTGACAACGCCTACTATCTCCATGAACTTTCCTTTTCAGTTTGTGTTGAAACAAGTTGTAAGGTGCCGAACTTTTATAAAATGTTTGTATCATCCGGTCCAAGGTGTTTGTAAGAAATTTTAACTACCAGAGAACAACATGAATGGATTAAGCATTATCGACAATGTGTATGTTTTAGCATTATTTAGTGCATTTACTGGAGCGCTTATCACTTGGATTTCAGGACGAATAATGAACAAGCGTGGAGTATTCAGTTACACCGTAACTCACCATAAGGTTGGTATGTCAACTGAAGATTCAATTTTTGGGAAAATATCTATGACTTGGAATGACCGCCCGGTCCAGCATTTATATTTTTCTACTGTGGAACTGAAAAATCAAAGCCTGAATGATTATAAAAATGCCATTATCACAACATATACAAGTGACACTTCCCTTCTCACTGAATCTACCCATATTTTAGATACACCGAATATTTTATATTGGACAGAAGCGTATAGAAATAAGTTGTATGTCGAGCCTGGTCAAAGTCCTAGTAATGAACAGTGGGCTATATATTGCGGTCAACGTGAATACTTGGTTCCCGTGTTTAATCGAGGCCAAGTGATAAGGATTAGTTACCTAAACGAAGCTATATCTGACATGGCTCCAAGTATATGGTTGTCAGCATCTGTTAAAGGTGTAAAAGTCAAATTTCGAGAACAGCAACAGCAGGTCCTAGGCGTATCCCAGCCTCAGGCTGCTGTAGTAGGGATAGTTTTAGGGATTATTGGTTTATTTCCACTTGTTTTGTATGTATCCAATATGTGGATAGTAGCAGTGGTGGCCCTACTTTATGGCTTTATTGCCGTATTTCCGGGAGTGTATTTTTTAAAATTCGCACAAAAACTTCGAGAAGCGATTGGTAACTAAACTTACTACTCCATTAATAGTGAGAAGTCATGACCGAAGACCAGAAACAAACACTACAAAGACAGCTCTGGAGCATCGCCAACGAGTTGCGCGGCAAAATGGATGCCGATGAGTTTCGCGATTACATCCTTGGGTTCGTGTTCTACAAGTACCTGTCCGAGAAGCAGTACCTCTATGCCAGTAGTCTGCTCGAGACCGAAGCGGTAAAGGACTATTGCAATATCACGGATGAGGAAGACATCAATGCCATTCGTAACGAGTCGCTACAAACGCTCGGCTATTTTCTGCGTCCGGGAGAGTTGTTTTCTGCCATTACCGAAAAAGGCAATGCTAACCTAGAAGAAGAGAGTAACTTCATCCTCGAAGACCTGCAGACCATTCTCAATAACATCGAGTCCAGCACGATGGGCACGGAGAGTGAGGATGACTTCGACAAGTTGTTCGAAGACCTGGATCTGGCCAGCACCAAGCTGGGTCGTACCCCCAATGCCCGCAATACCTTAATCGCTAAAGTACTAGCTCATCTGGACAAGATCGATTTCGGGCTGGAGGAATCCGATTCCGATGTTTTGGGAGATGCTTATGAATACCTGATCGGTCAGTTTGCCTCAGGTGCTGGGAAGAAAGCCGGAGAGTTCTACACGCCCCAACAGGTCTCCAAAATCCTGGCCAAGCTTGTCACACTGGACAAACCTCGCATCAAAAGTGCCTATGATCCCACCTGTGGTTCAGGTTCATTGCTATTGAGGATTGGCAAGGAGGCGGAGGTCAGTGAGTTTTTCGGACAGGAATTGAACCGGACCACCTACAACCTTTGTCGTATGAACATGATTCTGCATGATGTTCATTTTCGGCAGTTCGATATTAGACAGGAAGATACACTTGAACATCCGCAACATCGAGACGATCGCTTTGAAGCCGTCGTGGCTAATCCGCCTTTCTCTGCCAGATGGAAAGGCAAAGACAACCCATTGTATGAAACCGATGACCGGTTCAGTCAATACGGCAGGCTGGCACCCAAGACCAAGGCTGACTTTGCCTTCGTTCAGCACATGGTCTACCAGATGGCAGAAAATGCCACGATGGCGGTGGTGTTGCCCCATGGGGTGCTGTTTCGGGGTGCGGCAGAAGAGGAAATACGAAAATACATCATCCAGGAATTAAACTACCTGGATGCTGTAATTGGATTGCCGGCCAACCTGTTTTACGGCACAAGTATTCCTGCCTGCATACTGGTATTCAAAAAATGTCGTGTACACGATGACAACATTCTGTTTATTGATGCTTCACAGCATTTTGAGAAGTCAGGCAATCAGAACATGCTTACAGATGAGCATGTCGAGAAAATCGTGGATGCCTATCAGAAACGTGGAGCTGTCGATAGGTATGCCTATGTTGCCAGTCTGAATGAGGTCCAGGAGAACGGCTACAACCTGAATATTCCCCGGTATGTGGATACTTTCGAAGAAGAAGAGCTTGTGGATATTGATGAAGTAGCTAGAGATCTGAGAGCTCTTGAGTTAGACATGGAGGAAACGGACAAGACTATTGCAGGATTTTGTAAAGAGCTGAGGATTGGAAGTCCATTTTGACTGCAGGAAATTCTTCATGGTAGCAGTGCAAGAAAACAAAGTGCCAGCTTTGCGATTTCCTAAGTTTATTGGGAAGTGGTGTAAAACTACGATTGGAGAGAATTTTGAATTCAAGAACGGCTTAAACAAAGAGAAGGAGTATTTTGGTCACGGCACACCGATCATTAATTTTGTGGATGTATATCATCTCAGCGTTATACAAAAAAAGCATGTCAATAGTTTTGTAGAGCTATCAGATAAGGAGATAGCAAACTTCTCTGTCAAGAAGGGCGATGTATTTTTCACTCGGACATCAGAAACAATCGATGATATAGGCATGTCTGCAACACTTGTTGAAGATATAGAAAATTGTGTATTCAGCGGTTTTGTTTTACGAGCGCGGCCTGTCAATAAAAAACTGCACAGCCTATACACGTCGTACTGTTTTTCCATTGAGTCAGTTAGAAAAGAGATAGTAACTAAAAGTTCATATACCACCCGAGCACTTACTAGTGGTCGATTATTAAACAAGGTTAACTTTTATCATCCAAGCGATCCAGAAGAGCAACAAAAAATCGCCTCCTTCCTGTCTTCAGTCGACACCAAAATTGAGCAGTTAGGCAAGAAAAAAGCCTTACTAGAGCAATATAAGAAAAGCATGATGCAGAAGCTGTTCAGCCAGGAGATTCGGTTCAAGGATGAACAGGGGAGAGATTATCCGAGTTGGGAAGAAAACAAGTTAAAAGATGTTGGGAAAATTATTGGAGGAGGCACTCCAGACACTAATCAAAAGCATCTTTGGAATGGGGATATCCTTTGGTTCACCCCTACAGAAATTGAATCCAAATATTCTGGAAACAGTGTGCGTAAAATTTCTAAAGAGGGACTGGCCAAATCATCTGCAACATTATTGCCTGTTGGAACTGTATTGTTTACCAGTCGAGCGACCATAGGTGAAGTAAGCATCGCTAGTAAAGAGTGTGCTACTAATCAGGGCTTTCAATCATTTGTTGTAGATGACTCATCATTTTCAAATGAATATATTTATTACTGGATTACTAAAAACAAAAAACAGTTTTTACGTAGAGCAAACGGCTCAACTTTTCTTGAAATCAGCAAAGGTGAGATAAAGAAGATCTCGTTCAGCGCACCAAGTGTGAAAGAACAACGGAAAATCGCCGATTTTCTTTCTGCAATCGACAAGAAAATCGAGTTAGTGACAGAGCAACTCACGCAGGCTCAGACTTTCAAGAAAGGCCTGCTCCAGCAGATGTTTATCTAGCTACCAGGCAACGGGTTGCATGACCACAGAATCGGAACAAGCCCTCGAAAACAAGCTGATTGCCCAACTGCAGCCCCTGGGCTTTGACTACGTACAGATCAAGGATGAGAAGGACCTGATCGCTAATCTCAAGAACCAGCTGGAGATACACAACAAGACCGAGCTGTCCGATAAGGAGTTCAAACAGGTACTGAACAAGCTGGCCCGGGGCAATATCTTCGAGAGGGCGAAGATATTGCGCGACAAGGTGGACTACACCAAGGATGACGGGACGGTTGGCTACATCGAACTGATCGACCTGATCCACTGGTGCAAGAACGAATACCAGGTGACCCATCAGGTCAGCATGCAAGGCACCTACACCAACCGCTATGACGTGACCCTGCTCATCAACGGTCTGCCATTGGCCCAGATCGAACTGAAACGCCGGGGCCTGGAACTCAAGGAAGCGTTCAACCAGACCAACCGCTATCACCGCCATTCCTTTGCCGCAGGCCATGGCCTGTTCATGTACATCCAGGTGTTCGTGATCAGTAACGGGGTAAACACCAAGTACTACGCCAATAACCCTGTCGGCCAGCGCGATTTCAAGCAAACGTTTTTCTGGGCCGATGCGGACAACCAGAAGATCACCCAGCTCAGTGAGTTTGCCGAGGTGTTCCTGGAGAAGTGCCAGCTGTCCAAGTTGATCACCAAGTACGTGGTGCTGAACGAAAGCGAGAAGAAACTGATGGTGTTGCGTCCCTATCAGTATCACACGGTGGAAGCGACTGTGGAGCGGGTGAAGAACAGCGAGAAGTTCGGCTATGTCTGGCATACCACGGGTTCCGGCAAGACCCTGACCTCGTTCAAGACCGCACAGATCCTCATGCACATGCCGCAGGTGCACAAGGTGGTGTTCGTAGTCGACCGGAAAGATCTCGACTATCAGACCATCAGGGAGTTCAATAGCTTCAGTGAAGGCAGCGTGGATGCCACCAACAATACGAAGAAGCTGGTGCAGCAGTTCGGGGATGATACTCCCCTGATCGTCACTACCTTGCAGAAGCTGAACACGGCCATCAGCAAGGGGAAATACACAAAGACCATGACTGCCCTGCAAGATCAGCGCATGGTCTTCATCTTTGACGAATGTCATCGCAGCCAGTTCGGGGACACGCACAAACGAATCAGGGAATACTTCCCCAAGGTGCAGATGTTCGGGTTTACCGGCACGCCGATCTTTGCTGAGAACTCTTCGGCCAACGTCCATGGGAAGCGCACCACGAGAGACCTGTTCAGTGAATGCCTGCACAAGTACGTCATTACGGATGCGATCCGGGATGAGAACGTCCTCAAGTTCTCGGTGGAGTACATCAACACTGTCAAGCAGAAAGAGGGGGTTAAGGATATTGAGGTGGAGGCCATTGATAAGGCCGAGGTAATGGAGGCAGACGAGCGTCTGGACGCGATTGTCGAGTACATCCTTGCGAACCACAAGCGCAAGACCCATGCCCGGGAGTTCACGGCCATCTTTTGCGCGTCCAACATTCCAACGCTGATCAAGTATTACGAACTGTTCAAGCAGAAGAAAGCAGCCGGAGAACACAATTTGAAGGTCGCCACGATCTTCTCCTACCAGGTCAATGAAGACGACCAGGATGCTGCCGGGAACATAGAGACGGATGTGACCGATGTTACAAACGGGACGGTCAATCCGCACAGCCGGGATAAGCTCGAGGGCTTTATCCGGGATTACAACGTCACCTACGGGACCAATTTTTCCACGGACAAGTTCTACAGCTACTACAAGGATATCGGCAAAAAAGTCAAGTCCAGGCAGATCGATATCTTGCTGGTGGTGAACATGTTCCTGACCGGCTTCGACAGCAAGGCCCTGAATACCATCTATGTGGACAAGAATCTCAAATACCATGGGCTGGTCCAGGCCTATTCGCGTACCAACCGCATCCTGGGGCAGAAGAAGTCGCAGGGCAACGTGGTGTGCTTTCGCAACCTCAAGCCGGCTACGGACCAGGCGATCGAGCTGTTTGCCAACAAGGAAGCTATCGAAAAGGTCATCCTGGAGCCGTATGAGAAGTACGTCGAGAGGTTTGCCGATGCGGTTGCTGAGTTACTGAAAATTGCTCCCACTGTTGACAGTGTCAATGAACTGGAGACGGAAGAAGATGAAATGAAGTTCATTCAGGCGTTTCGTGACCTGATCCGGATCAAGAATGTGCTGAATTGCTTTACTGAGTTCAGCTTTGAGGGCCTGGCCATGGAGGCACAGCCTTTTGAAGACTACAAGAGCAAGTATCTGGATTTGTACGACAAGGTCAGGACCAACCGGCAGAAGGAAGAGGTCTCGATCCTTGAGGATATCGACTTTGAACTTGAACTGATTCACCGGGATGAGATCAATGTCAGCTATATCATCACCCTGTTACGCAATATGCAGTCTGCCAAACCGGCTGAACAGGAAAAACAAAGAAAAGTGATCTCCCAGATACTGGAGACGGAAACGCAGTTGCGCAGCAAGAAGGAGCTGATTGAACGATTTATTGCCGAGCACTTCCCTAAAATACCGAAAGAGGGCGATATAGGAGGCGCATTTGAGCAGTACTGGACGGAAGAGAAAAACAGGGCGATCCAGATCTTGAGCGAGGAGGAGGGGCTGGATGTCGCGGGGTTGCAGGCAGTGATCGGGGAGTACCTGTTTACGGAGAGAACGCCTCTCCGTGATGATGTGATCAGGATCATGCAAACACGCCCCAGGCTCAGGGAGCGGCGCATGGTCACTGAACGCGTCATTGCCCGGATTCAGTCGTTTGTTGAAACGTATGTGGATGGGGTGGATTAATCATACATCGTGCTTTTTGTGTTGAGTGTATATGCAGATACATGAATCCAGTTTTGACATACGAAGTCCTCAGGACTTTTGGCATGAGATGGTCATGTCGCAGTATGAAGACTTCAAGATAAATAGCTCTTCTTCACGACACGCACTGCTCACCATTATTCTTCTCCATCACATGTACGAATGGGTTCACAGACAATCATTTAATGAAGGTCTTTTCAATTCGGCTTATAGGGATGAAGAAGAAATGGCGGGGATATTCGAGTTGGCAAGGTGCATTTCAAACGGTACAAAACATTTTGAGCCGAGAGCAAAGACCAAAACACGAACTGGCTTCTCATCGGCTTTTAGTGATGCTTTTGCAAGACCTCTGAATGTTGTATTCCCCGATGGAAGAGGAGAATCTGCAGATATTTTTATCTGCAAGATGGTTCACTTCTGGAGTGACCTTGAAAAAGAGGGCGCTTTTTGAGGCTCGTTAGAAAATATAGGGCAGAGTACTTGTCTGTGCGGATTCGGCCTTCTTTAAAACCGTATTTGGAGCAATTTATGGCAAACTTGATTCCTGCATTCTCCTTATATTTAGGCACTGTATCTTCTGCTTGTCCTCGTATAGTGAAGAGCAAAAGCATCTGAGTTCAATAGCGCAGCATAAATTACCCGCGCAAAATACTGCTCTAATTGCTCAAGAAGCAAAGCATAGTTCTTGTCGGCTTGCTGAATAAGGTTGAGCAGGAAGGTGTTGTTGTGAGCGAATAGATCGGAATTACTGCAAATGAAGTTCACATTTCATATACTGCCTTATACTCAGACAGTCCCAACCACTTGCCGTGGGGATACACTTTCAGCCACATTGGCAGGTTAGGAGGGTTTGCAGCACTTTTTGATTTTTGGAACGAACTATAGACCTTGCTGAAATCAACGATTAAGACCCAGATGTGTAGATCCACCACATTATTCAGTGGCAAGACCACCCGGACCAGACCCAATCCAAGATTTTCCAGCAACGCGCTGGAAAAGGAGGGAAACTTGTGACGAACTGGACAGACTGCCCTGCGGTGGAGCGTAATCCCCGCAAGATCAGTGGCGGCTTGGCCTTCGCGGGAACCCGGGTGCCGGTATATGCGCTTTTTGAGAACATCGAGAGCGGTGCCACCGTAAAGGAGTTTCTTGAGTGGTACCCCGAGGTGAAGGAGTGGCAGGTAGCAGCTGTTCTCAAACACGAAACTGAATCTCTCAAGACACTCGTCGAGACGTGAAAATCCTGTTTGATCACGGGACACCGGCACCCCTTAGGCAAAATCTTGCAGGGCATACCGTGGACCGTTCTGCAGAGAAGGGATGGGAATTGCTGGAGAATGGAGAACTGATTCTTAAGGCTGAAGAAGCCGGCTATGAGATTATCGTCACCACGGACCAGAACATGCGGTACCAGCAAAACCTGGCCAGTAGCCAGTTGGCAATCATCGTACTGATGGCCACGGCATGGCCACGCGTGCAGTATCGGACGGAAGAAATCCTTGAAGCCATCGAGGAAGTGCGTCCGGGCCAGGTTCGGGAAGTCCCGATCTGATTGCATGCCTGTTTCTGCTATGTGACCCACGCAAGATGACCCGGCGCGGGCGCTTCAATGAGGCCGCCGTCCGCGGGCGACGGATAAGCGTGTAATACACAACCTGATTGTTCCCGTTCCCCTGTGCAGTTAATGGTCACTCTGACCACAGATATTTTTGCTCTTTTTGCTTGATATTGAAATGGTTGCAGCGTTTTCGGGTTGTATGTCTGTATAATCTGACATCGCGATGCATGTTTGCTCATGAGAAACCTGCCCCTACAAAAACGGCTTTTGGCGGATCCGTCACCCAATACGTTTGCCGGGCTGATGGAGATGTACGAGGCAAATTACATCCGCCTGCGTAAACTATGCGGAAACAAGGACACCATGCCCGCCATCGCGGTCTCCCGGATTCCCTCAGGCATGGATTTGTATCTTCAGGTTCTGGAGCAGACCCGGTATACCTCAACCATCGCGTTGACCTACTACTTCACGGATGCCAAGAGCGGCGTGCTGGCCTACCCGAATCTCAAGCTGAGAATGTACTACGATGCACGACAGGCCGAAGTGCTCAGCCAGTCGTTTCGAAATAAAAGTACAGGCAGTCGAATTTGCAGGCATCGGGCAGGTAACCCTTCCTTGCCAAGACGGTGGCACCTGAACCGTTTCCTGTTCAAATGGCTGACGTATTGTGACCGGCAGGGGCATTCCTTCATCAGCAGCAATCCATTGCGGCAAAACCGATTGTTCACCGAAGACATGCTGACCCCCTGACTGCGTGCATTGCCTACCTGAAAATACTTACAAATTAAATTATATATTCAGCTTAAGTATCTGAATAAAAAGGCGTTGAATCCCTGAAAAGGAGGACGCCCTGCCTCGGCCCGGGGGTGGACCGCACAGGATGGTTGCTGGCCGTCAAAGCAGGTTTTTGACCGCGTCGCGCTCTTCCAGCAGCTCTTTTTCCGTGGCCCGCATCATCTCCTGGCTGAAGTCGTCAATTTCCAGGCCCCGCACCAGCTCGTAACTGCCGTTTTTGCAGCGTACGGGGAATGAATACATGAGACCTTCCGTAATGCCGTACTCTCCATTGGATACAATGCTCATGCTCGTCCAATTGTCACCGGAGGTTCCGGATACCCAGTCACGCATGTGGTCGATCGCTGCCGAAGCGGCCGATGCTGCAGATGAGGCCCCGCGCGCATTGATGATCTCCGCACCACGTTTTTGCACCTTGGGGAGAAAGGTTTCCTTGTACCAGGACAGGTCAATCAGCGAACTGGCCCGCTGACCGCCGATGTTGCAGTGGCTGATATCAGGATACTGCGTCAGCGAATGATTGCCCCACACGGTCAGGCAGCTGATTTCGGCGACCGGCGTTTGCGTTTTGAACGAGAGCTGGTTGAGGGCACGGTTATGGTCCAGCCTCATCATGGAAGTGAACTGTAAGGGCGACAGGTCTGGTGCGTTGTTCACGGCGATCAGGGCATTGGTGTTTGCCGGGTTTCCGACGATGAGCACTTTTACATCACGGGAAGAATGCTCATTGATGGCGCGGCCCTGCGGTGCAAATATTTTCCCGTTGTCCCCTAGCAGGTCACTGCGTTCCATACCCTTGGTGCGCGGTTTCGAACCGATGAGCAGGGCATAGTCCGCATCCTTGAAGCCGATACCGATGTCCGTGGTAACGATCACTTTTTCGAGCAGCGGAAAGGCACAGTCCAGCAATTCCATCTCCACCCCTTGCAAGGTCTGCAAGGCGGGTTCGATTTCGATCAGTTGCAGGATTACCGGCTGGTCCGCACCCAGCATGTCTCCGGAGGCAATCCGGAATGCGGCGGCATACCCGATGTTTCCTGCGGCCCCTGTGATAGCAATTCGTACTGCGGGTTTCATATGGTGTTCCTTGTAGAATTATTGTTCCGGGTGATGTTGTCTTTCCAAGTATTCAAGTGACTGCATTTCGTTCAGCCGGCTGACCGTGCGTCTGAACTCCTCGCTAAGCCGTGAGCCCTGATACAGCGAGTCCGGCCAGGCCTCGGCAGAGAGGATCAACTTTACATTACGATCATAAAACTCGTCCACAAGGTTAATGAAACGCCTGGCCTGGTCATCGTTGTTCCTGAAGATGGGCACGTGCGAAATCAGGATGGTGTTGAAGCGCCTGGACAGCTCGATGTAATCCGAAGTGCTGCGTGGTTCCGCACACAGTTCCCGAAAATCAAACCAGGCAATGCTTTCCGAGTGGCGGATGCTCTGCAGGCTCCGGTTCCTGACCTGGATCCTCCCCCATGAGCCATCATTTTTTTCCGCGCACAGGTCGAGGAAGTGATGTTCAAGCCAGTCTTGCGAGGCATCGTCGATGGGGGTGTTGTAGATCCCTTCGGTCTGCATCAGTTCAAAGCGGTAGTCCGTCTCGCCGTCGAGCTGAACCACCTTGGTATGTGTCTGCAGCAATTCGATCGCGGGCAAGAAGCGTTCACGCTGCAGCCCGTTCGCATACAGCTGATCTGGTCTCGTGTTGGAGGTTGCGACCAGGATGGTCTTGCTGTCAAAGAGACCCTGCAATAATCCGGAGATAATCATGGCGTCTCCGATATCATTCACAAAAAATTCATCGAGGCACAGCACTTTGGCCTTGTCGGCAAATTGACGGGCGACTCGTTTGAGCGGGTCGGCCTCGTCCCTGCAGTGCTTCAGGAGGCCATGGGCCTCGTCCATGAACTGGTGGTAATGCAGGCGCAATTTTTGCTGGATATGCAAATTGGAGAAAAACAGATCCATCAGAAACGTCTTGCCACGTCCGATCCCTCCCCAGATGTACAGCCCCCTGACATCAGCAGCGCTCGACCTGCCGGGCAGAAAGCCTACAATGCGGTCAAGCAGTCCCGGCTCTGAATTACAATGATCAAGCTTGCGATGCAGGGCCTGCAGCGCCAGGACAGTTTTTTTCTGATCCGAATCCTGTACGATCTGCTTGGATTCCAGCAGTTCCTGGTAAGCTGATTCAATCATTCTGTTGGTGTATGGGGCTCAAAACCCGCTTGCACAAATCTGGCAGGTATTCCTTTTCCGGGTGCATACTATATACCGCAGGGAATCAGGCTGGCCATGCAGCGACCCGGTGAAGGTGTTCTGCCTGGACCCACAGAGGTACGGTTTTTTTGGATGATGCATGGTGTGGATAGTGAAATGATGATGTTTTCCCGGATACAGGCCGCAAAGGGTAAGAACGCATCCTTTGAAGGATTCCGGCCTTCAAGTCCCGGTCGGACCGGCGAAAAATTCATACTGTGTCGCTAGGTCCGCTCATGGTCGATCTTCGTACAGATTCATTGTCTGTACAAGAAAAAAGACTGTTGATGGCGCCGCAGGTTGGAGGCGTGATCCTGTTCAGCCGCAATTTTACCTCAGTGGACAGCTTGACAAGCCTGGTCGGTGAAATTCACGCCCTGCGCCATCCAAGGTTGCTGGTCGCCGTGGATCAGGAAGGGGGCCCTGTGCAGCGGTTTCGTGAGGGATTCACCCAGTTACCCGCGATCCAGGAACTCGGCAAAATCCATGACACGGACTCGCGAAGGGCTTGTGAGCTGGCGGAGATCACCGGGTGGCTGATGGCCACAGAACTCCGGTCGGTCGGGATAGACTTCAGCTTTGCCCCGGTCCTGGACCTGAATCTCGGGATCAGTCGCGTGATTGGCGAACGCGCTTTTCACAGGGATCCGGAAATTGTCGCGGAGCTGGCGATGCACTATGTCCGCGGGATGCGCAGTGCAGGCATGCAGGCTGTTGGCAAGCATTTCCCGGGACATGGCGGTGTTGCAGCAGATTCGCACATCGACATGCCGGTGGATATCCGCAGCTACCAGGATCTCCTCATGCTGGATCTTCTGCCATTTCGGCGCCTGATCAACCAGGGCATCGCGGGAATCATGAGCGCTCATGTTGTCTACGAGAGGGTAGACCAAGAGGTGGCCACCTATTCGAGGAAGTGGCTGCATGCGGTATTGCGTGGACAACTGGATTTCAAGGGTGCGGTGTTCAGCGACGATCTAAGCATGAAGGCCGCCGCCTGCAGCGATGAGTATCTCGTGCGCACCCAGAAAGCCCTGCAAGCGGGTTGTGACATGGTGCTGATCTGCAATGAGAATGAGCAGGCCGGCCAGGTTGCTGAACAGTTGATGGATCAGGACAATCCGGCCTCCCAGATCCGCCTGGCCCGCATGCACGGCGGGAAGCATTCCATCCCCCACAAGGATCTGCGTGCCCGCAAGGCATGGCAATCTGCGGTATTACAAGTAGAATCCTATCTGGATTCATCCGGCAGTGACCTGCTGATTTAATGAAACACATTCCACGGCAACCAAGGCAGCATGGACAGCACATACCTTTCTGAAATTTTTGCAGACCTGTGGTCGCAAGGCACCTCACCCACCTGGGTGGTCCAGGTGTTTGTCGTCGTGTTTGCCGTCCTCCTGTTCAACTCTTTTGTAAGCCTGTTCCTGCGCAGGCTGGAAAAAAATGTCCAGCGCTCGGCGAATCCCTGGGACGATGCATTCATCTATGCCGTTCGCAAACCCCTGCAGGTGTTGATCTGGGTGGTCGGAATCCTGTTTGCTGCCGATATCGTTGCCAGCAGGACTGAAGCGGAAATTTTCGAAGCAATCGATCCGCTGCGCGATATTCTGGTCGTTGCGATACTGACCTGGTTTTTGATCCGCTTTGTCCGGGAATTCGAGAAGGCCTACATCCGCAAGCGCTCCCAGCAAGGGGGCAGTGTGGACGTGACCACGACCCATGCACTGGTCAAGCTGGTCAATGCGTCCATTTTCATCACTGCCGCCCTCGTGATGCTGCAAACCCTTGGGTTCAGTATTTCCGGCATTCTCGCTTTTGGGGGAATTGGCGGGATCGCGGTGGGTTTTGCAGCCAAGGACCTGCTGTCCAATTTCTTCGGCGGCCTGATGATCTACTTGGACCGCCCCTTCAAGGTAGGTGACTGGATCTGTTCTCCGGACAAGGAGATCGAGGGGACGGTCGAGGAAATCGGCTGGCGCCAGACCCGGATCCGGACATTTGACAAGAGACCCCTCTATATTCCGAATTCGGTGTTCGCTAGCATCATCGTGGAAAACCCTTCGCGCATGTCGCATCGAAGGATCTATGAGACCATCGGAATCCGTTACGATGACATTCATTCAATGGATACGATCGTACATGAAGTCAAGGACATGCTGAAACAGCACGAGGAAATCGACCAAAAGCAGACGATGATCGTGAACTTCAACCAGTTCAGTGACTCCTCGGTGGACTTTTTCGTATACACGTTCACGAAAACCACAAACTGGATCCGGTTTCACGAGGTCAAGCAGGATGTCCTGTTGAAGATTTCCGAGATCATCGAAAAGCACCATGCAAGCATCGCCTACCCGACCCAGGTCCTGCACCTCGATCACAGCGAAGATGAAGCCTCTCCGCCTCGACCCTAGCCGGCTGTCCCGTGCATACAGGGCGAGGGGAGTAGCCCGGGATTCCCGGGTGTCTGCTGCAGCACCCGCACCCGGTTGCCGCTCGATGTCCAAGTCCGCAGGCTTGCCATGGCCGTGAAGCACCTTGCGATCATCGGGGGCACGGGATTCGATTCATTTGGTGACCTGAAGACGGTCAGGGAGCGGCAGGTGGACACTCCCTTTGGCGCGTGCAGCAGCATGCTGAAAACAGTGGAGCTGGGCGGCAGGGAGGTGACCCTTTTACTGCGCCACGGTCCCCGGCACACGATCCCGCCACACCGGGTAAATTATCGCGCGAATCTCTGGGCATTGCATGAGATTGGCGCAACGCACATCATCGGTGTCGCCGCAGTGGGCGGTATCAGCAAGGCGGCTTGCCCGGAAAAAATCATCCTTCCCGACCAGCTCGTTGACTACACCTATGGCCGTGAGCACACTTTTTTCAAAAAGGATCTCGAGCAGGTGACTCACATCGATTTTACCGAGCCATTCTGTCACGAACTTCGCAGTACCCTGCTTCGGGCTTGTGCAGAAATTGGTCTTGATGTGCTGAATGGTGCCACCTATGGAGTCACGCAGGGTCCCCGGCTGGAAACGGCCGCGGAAGTCAAACGCATGGCCTGCGACGGCTGCGATGTCGTCGGCATGACGGCAATGCCCGAGGCCTCCCTGGCACGCGAACTGGACCTTTGTTATGCAAGCTGTGCATTTTGTGTAAATTGGGCGGCAGGTTGTGAGGACAGCGAGAAAAAAATCGATATGGCCGAGATCCAGAAAACCGTACAGCAACAAATTCTCGTTGTCCGGCAGTTGCTGAGTGCTTCTGCAGGGCAATTGGGCTCCTGAGCAGGAATTTACAGGACAGGCATCCCTTTAGGCCGGCCGGGCTGCAACCCATCCATCAGCGAAGACCCCGGAGTCAGGATGTTTCATCCCCGCTCTCAGCAGGGCGTATTTCCACCAGAATACCGAACAGGGGATGATCGATGTAATGCAGTTCCTTGCTGCGCATTTTTCGGTGCACCTTCAGGGGGAAATCAGCCAGCATACGATCATGCCCCGTGCTATCCGGTGTCGCCGACGCCGTGTCAGCGTCCTTGTCTAGGGGTTTGCGATAGAGGAGGTCCGTAAATACGTGCAGGTAGCGCCCGAGGACTACCTTGACCGTACCATCCAGCTCGCGGATTGCATGTTCTTCCAGCGTGTCCTGATCCTCGGTGACCAGGAAGAGCGGTGCGGGCTCACCAAATTCTTCGCTGTAGTCCAGACCCGCCTGGATACGCACGGGAATGGCCTGTTTTTTTGCAAGGCCAGGCTGTAGCCAAACGGCATGCTCCAGGATGCGGTACTTGCCGGAGGCCGCCAGCGCGAAGGCTTGGCGGGCCAGTTTCATTGCTTCCCGGGGCAGGGGCAGAAAATCGTGCAGGAGCGCACTGTCATCAAGCAAGATGGCATCCTGCAGATTCGAGGGCGCCGAGGGCTCATCTGCCTGCAACAGGGGTTGTTCGGGACCGGATATGTTGGCAAAGAAAATCATCTCGACGATATAGTCTTTCGCGAAGCCGGGTTGGCAAGCCCAAAGCAGGGAAAGGAACAGGATGAAATTGATCCGTGTGTGAATATTCATCGTCTCAAGGTTCAGGATTCAGGCAGCTTGCTTGAGCTGAAGGCCGTTCAACAACCCTTCAATCGTTTCAAGGCGCTGCTGCACGTCCTCCATTTCGGCATAGATCGTAAGTTTCTCCGCGCTGCTCAGCTTATACATGGAAGGGTTTTCCTGGACAAGTGCCAGCAGCTTGCTCACGTCTATCTTATTCGATTTTGCAAAACTCAGATGCGCGGATTTGTCACCCGCCCGTATCCGGGTCACGTCATACCGCTCTGAAAGCAGTTTGAGCTGCGTGACACTGAACAGGTTTTTGGCATATTCCGGTAAAAGGCCGAAGCGATCGATCAGTTCCACCTTGAGGTCATGCAAGTCATCCATGCCTTTTGCGCTGGCGATTCGCTTATACAGCATCAGCCGGGTGTGTACGTCGGGCACATAATCTTCCGGCAGCAGTGCAGGCACTCCCAGGTCCACTTCGGTGCCGTGATCAGAGGGCAGGTCCGCCGAGGGTATTTCACCCGCTTTGAGCGCAGCCACGGTACGGGCGAGAAGCTGGTTATATAGGCTGAACCCGATTTCGTGAATCTGGCCGCTTTGTTCAGCACCCAGCAGTTCCCCGGCACCCCTGATCTCCAGGTCATGCGTGGCTACCGTGAATCCTGCCCCCAGCTCTTCCAGGGCTTCAATGGCTTCCAGTCGTTTTACGGCGTCTGCTGTCATAACGGATTTGGGCGGGGCAATCAGGTAGGCGTAGGCCCGGTGGCTGGATCGGCCTACTCTTCCACGGATCTGGTGAAGCTGGGACAGTCCCAGTTTGTCTGCACGATTGACGATGATCGTATTGGCTGACGGAATGTCGATGCCGTTTTCTATGATGGTCGTGCATACCAGGACGTTGAAGCGCTGGTGATAGAAATCGACCATCACCTTCTCAAGATCCTGTTCGGGCATCTGGCCGTGTGCGACCCCGACCTCGGTATCCGGAAGCAGTTGGCGGATCTCCCTGGCGGTCTTCTCTATGCTCCGGACCTCATTGTGGAGCAGAAAGATCTGGCCCCCACGCTTGAGTTCACGGAGGCAGGCTTCGCGTATGGTGTGTGTGTCCCAGGTACCGACGAAGGTCTTGATCGCATGGCGGTGACTGGGTGGCGTTGCGATGATAGACAGGTCGCGCAATCCGCTAAGTGACATGTTCAGCGTTCTCGGGATCGGGGTGGCTGTCAGGGTCAGGACATCCACTTCGGCGCGCATTTTTTTGAGGATCTCCTTCTGGCGAACCCCGAATCGCTGCTCCTCGTCAACAACGATCAGGCCGAGATTCTTGAACCGGATGTCTGCGCTCAACAGCTTATGCGTGCCGATCACGATGTCGATGTTCCCGTCAGAGAGGCTGACCTTGGTGGCACCTTGCTTTTTACCCGAGACGAATCGCGAGATGTGCTCGATCCGCACCGGCCAGTCGGCAAACCGGTCACTGAAGCTTTGGAAATGCTGCATGGCAAGCAGGGTCGTGGGCACCAGCACGGCGACCTGCTTTCCTGCCAGGGCAGCTACGAAGGCAGCCCGCATGGCCACTTCGGTCTTGCCAAAGCCGACATCCCCGCACACGATGCGGTCCATGGGCCGTTGCGATTTCATGTCGTCGATGACGTCGTCAATCGCCTTTTGCTGGTCCGGAGTCTCTTCGTAGGAAAACGTGGACCCGAACAGGTTCAGGTCCTGGTGGTTGACGGTGTACTGGTAGCCTTTCTTGGCCTCGCGCTGCGAGTAGATGTCGAGCAGTTCGGCGGCGACGTCGCGGGTACGCGCCACGGCGCGGCGCTTGATGTTTTTCCAGGCTTCGCCCCCCAGGCGATGAAGCGGAGCATTTTCCTCTGAGGCTCCCGTGTATCGGCTGACCAGATGAAGTGAGGAGACCGGTACGTACAGGAGATCCCCGTTGGCATACTCCAGTACCAGGAATTCCGTTTCCGCTCCACTGAGGCTCAGAGTCTTCAGCCCCCGGTATCGGCCTACACCATGGTCTTCATGTACCATGGGTGCTCCCTGGCCTAGTTCCGAAAGATCCCGGATCAGCGCCTCGGCGTCACGTATATGCCGCCGGTGCTTCCTTTTCTGCTTTACACGGGCTCCGAACAGGTTGCTTTCCGTGACGATCGCGATGTTGTCTTCCGGCAGAAGCAGGCCTTCCTCCAGAGGTCCGACGGTGATGGCTAGGGAGAGTTCAGCATCGATGAATTCCTGCCAGCTCTCAACGATCCTGGGGGATATGTCAAATCCCTTCAGCACATCCCGCAGGTACTCCCGCCTGCCGGGTGATTCGGCGAGGAACAGGATTCTGCAGTGACTGGTTTTGATGAACCGATCGAGTTCCGTGGCCGGATGGCTGACCCGCGAATTGATGGCAAGGGCAGGGAGCGCTCGGGTATGGAAGTTGTACTCGCCGGGGCGGGGGCGTTCCAGCTTGAACTGCTGGATCCGGATGATGTTGAATTCCTGCAGGCCGTTCTCGAGTTCCGCGGCGGAAATCCACAGTTGACCGGGGTGCAGCGGCGGGCGTTCCGGGTCATGCTTGCGTTGTTCGTACCTTGAAAATACCTCGCTCTCGAATTCCTCCGCAATCTGGGTGCTGTCTTCAAACAGGACCAGCTGGCATTCCCCGGGGAGGTAGTCAAAGAATGTGCAGGTCTGCTCGAAAAACAGCGGAAAGTAGTATTCGATCCCGCGAGGCAGGTTGTGGTTGCTGACCTCCCGGTAGATCACGCTGTTGTTCGGATCACCCTCGATCTGGACCCTGTAGTTTCTCCTGAATCGCCTGACGGCACTTTCGCCGGTGGGAAATTCACGCGCGGGAAGGATTTGGAACCGGTCGATCTGGTGTGCCGAGATCTGGCTTTCGGGGTTGAATGTGCGGATCGTGTCGATCTCGTCATTGAACAGGTCGATCCGGTAGGGCTGCGGGCATCCCATGGGGTAGAGGTCGATTATGGAGCCGCGAATGGCAAACTCCCCGTGCAGCATGACCTGGGGTACGTACTGGTAGCCTGCACGGACCAGGATGTTCCTGAATTCTTCCGGGTCCAGCTGATCGCCTTTTGCAAGGTCCAGAATGCGGTCCCTGATGAACGATTCGGGTGCAAGCCGGCCCATGAAGGTGGCGACCGGGACAATCAGAATGCGACAACGGGCATCGAGTAGCGAACGCAAGATGAGCAGCCGGTCCGAAATGATGTCTTCATGGGGGGGCAGTGCATCGTAAGGGAGGGTCTCGTAATCGGGGAACAGGAAAATCTCGGCTGATGCGTCGCAGAAAAAACCCAGTTCACTTTTCAGGGTGACGGCGCTCTGGATGTCCGGCGTGATGATCAGGGTCATGCCCGCAAACCTCTCGATGGATTTAGCAAGCGCCAGGCTCTTGCTGCTGCCATAGGTCTGTCCCCAGGTGATCCGGGGATGGGTCTTGTCAGGCTGAGGAGGGTGGAAAATATCCATGGCTAGGCAGCGCCGGAATAAGGGAGAATCCGGGCTAGTACCTGCAGATCATAGCAGGCCTCATCCCTTGTGGCGGGCGCCTTTTGAGGGGGGTGCGGGCATCGTTCACCCGGTTTGGCGCGCACATCCAATTCGCTCATTTTTTTTAGGGCCCTGCATGTTAAGATTCTGTTGCAGTTAAGTAAGTTAGCTGCGCCAGTTCCATATTTTACCTGATCAAGTTCGATGCGATGCCTACTCAAGCACCCAGGCGACTCGAAGCCCATGACCTGAAGTGCATACGAGGCGGCAAGGAACTGTTTTCCGGTCTGGGGTTCTCAATAGTCTCAGGAGAAACCCTGGTGGTGAAAGGCAGCAATGGCAGTGGCAAGACGAGCCTGCTCAGAATCCTATGCGGTTTTCATCAGCCTGCCGCCGGCCGGATCACCTGGTGCAGCGAATCCATATACGGAGACGAAAATTATCGCCAGCAGGTGTCTTACGTGGGTCATCAGTCCGGGGTCAAACCGGACCTGACCGTAATGGAGAACCTTGTATTCATGCAGCGCTTGGCGGGTGAAAACAGCCAGGAGCCTGAAATCAGGGACGTGCTTCGCGCCGCAGGCCTGTTCGGACAGAGAAACATGATGACCGGCAAGCTCTCCGCCGGGCAAAAGCGGCGCCTGGCACTGGCCAAGCTGCAGCTGCAGCAGAAAGACGTCTGGGTGCTCGATGAGCCCCTCACGGCACTGGACAAGGAGTTTATCGCCAGCTTCGAACAGGTGTTGAAGGCTCATCTCGAAAACGGAGGGATCCTTGTGGTTACAACGCATCGAGAACTGAAAATTCCCGAGCACCGGGTCAAACGGATCAATCTGTCCTAGTCATGCTGGACGTATTTCTTACTGTGATCCGACGCGATCTGCTGCTGGCTTACCGCAGGCGCGCAGACCTGATGAATCCGATCCTGCTCTACGTCATAGTGGCGACCCTTTTTCCCCTGGGAATCAGCCCGGATGCAGAGTTCCTGGCCAGGCTGGCACCGGGACTCGTTTGGGTCACGACGCTGCTGGCAGCCCTGATCTCCATGGAGAGCATTTTCAGGCAGGATTTCGAGGATGGCAGCATCGAGCAGTTGTTTTTGAGCCCTCATCCTTTCTCGCTCCTGGTCCTTGGCAAGGTGGTAGCGCACTGGCTGATCACGGCGTTCCCCATGCTGGTGATTGTGCCGCTGATGGCGATGCTGCTGCACATGCCTGTGCAGGCCGTCCCGGTTCTGTGGATCACGATCCTGCTGGGTACACCGATCCTGAGCCTGATCGGTGCCATCGGCGCCGCCCTCACTGCGGGTTTCCGTGGCGGCGGAGTGTTGCTTGGTCTTCTCGTGCTGCCGCTTTATGTTCCGGTGCTGATATTCGCATCCTTGGCAGTCAGTGCGGCGGCAGACGGACTTGCGGTTTCAGGGCAGTTGGCGATGCTGGGAGCGGGCCTGATTCTGGCACTGCTGCTGGCACCATTTGCGATCAGCGCCTCGCTGAAGATAAGTATGGGTTAAGCGATGTGGAAATTCCTGCATAGGCTGTCTTCACTGAAGTATTTCTACGAGTGGTCAGGGAAATGGGTGCCCTGGCTGCTGGGTTTGACTGCTGTCTTGATGCTTGTGGGGCTCTACTGGGGACTTCTGGTGGCCCCGGCGGATTACCAGCAAGGCGAGTCTTACCGGATTATCTATGTTCACGTCCCGTCGGCATGGATGTCGATGTTCGTGTATGTCGTCATGGCGGGCGCCGGCTTTGTCGCCATCGTCTGGCGGACCAAGCTGTCGGAGATCGTGGTGTCGGAGTGCGCAATCATTGGTGCGACGTTCACGGCGCTGGCACTGGTGACCGGCATGCTGTGGGGCAAGCCGACCTGGGGAACCTACTGGCAGTGGGATGCTAGGATGACATCGGAGCTGATCCTGCTGTTTTTGTATTTCGGCATCATCGCGGTCCATTCCGTCATCGAAGAGCCTCGTACCGCAGCCCGCGTGGCCAGCATCCTGGCCATCATCGGGGTAATCAATATACCCATCATCCACTATTCGGTAACATGGTGGAGTTCATTACACCAACCCAATATGCAACTGATTTCCAAGACACCGTCTGTACACCCGAGCATGCTGTACCCACTGCTGGTTATGGCCACCGCCTTCCAGTTCTATTTCGTGAGTCTGTTGCTTATTCGCATGCGAAATGCAATCTTGTACCGGGAACGTATTACTAATTGGGTTAAAAATAGTTTGGCAAGAGACTGATTATGCAAGAGTTCTTCTACATGGATGGCAAGGCACTCTACGTCTGGGGCTCCTATGGCGTGACCCTGGTTGCGCTGCTGGCGGGCCTGGCACTTGCACGCCTTCGCAAGAAAAGGATTCTCAGGGAAATCAAAGAGAGCTTGGAACAGTAGCTCCGGACCGTATGCGCGCAAAGAGAAAACAACGCATGATCTTTACAGTTGTCCTTGTGGCGGGGCTCGGTTGCGCCGTGGCGCTGGCCCTGTATGGAATGCGCCAGAACATCATGCTGTTTCACACACCGTCCGAAGTCGCAGCCGGTGAGGTGCCTGGAAACCGGCTGTTCAGGATCGGTGGGCTGGTGGTGGCAGGCAGCGTGATCAAGGCGGACGATGGGTTGACGACAGATTTTGGTCTTACAGACCTGAACCAGTCCATCACGGTACGTTATACAGGCCTGTTGCCCGACCTGTTCCGGGAAGGCCAGGGCATTGTTGCGCAGGGTGTCCTGAATGAGGGAGGGGTGTTCGTGGCGCAGGAAGTGCTGGCCAAGCATGATGAGAACTACATGCCTCCCGAAGTAGCGGCCAGCCTGAAGGAATATCGCGACTCACTTCCTAAAAGCATGGCGGAGTACGGCCGCAAAGCCCCGTGATTCCTGAAATCGGTCATTTCGCGCTGATCCTGGCCCTGTGTCTGGCATTCGTGCAGACGCTGGTTCCCATCCTTGGCGCCCAGACCAACACGGTCCAGTGGATGGCCGTGGCAAAGCCCGCGGCACGTGGACAACTGCTGTTCATCGCCGTGTCCTATGTCTGCCTGACCTACAGCTTCATCAGCAATGATTTCTCCGTGCTGTATGTGGCCAACAATTCCAATACGGCCTTGCCGCTGCATTACAAGATTTCCGCAGTCTGGGGTGCGCACGAGGGCTCCCTGCTGCTTTGGGTCCTGATGCTGGGCCTGTGGACGGTGGCGGTGACGGTTTTCAGTTCCAGCCTGCCCCGGGACATGGTGGCCCGTGTACTGGGAGTCATGGGCTTTGTCAGCGTCGGGTTCCTGCTGTTCACGCTGCTGACCTCAAACCCTTTCGAGCGCGTTTTTCCGTCTCCAGTTGAGGGCAGGGACCTCAATCCCCTGTTGCAGGATCCCGGTCTGGTGATCCACCCGCCCATGCTGTACATGGGTTATGTAGGCTTCTCGGTGGCCTTTGCCTTCGCCATCGCGGCCTTGCTGGGCGGAAAGCTGGATTCCATATGGGCGAGATGGTCCCGTCCCTGGGTGATCTATGCCTGGGTGTTCCTGACTATCGGCATCACGCTCGGAAGCTGGTGGGCGTACCATGAGCTGGGCTGGGGCGGATGGTGGTTCTGGGACCCCGTCGAGAATGCCTCGTTCATGCCCTGGCTGGTGGGCACGGCGCTGGTTCATTCCCTGGCGGTGACGGACAAGCGATCGAACCTGAAGAACTGGACCGTATTGCTTGCAATACTCGCCTTTTCCCTGAGTCTTCTGGGAACCTTCCTCGTGCGATCCGGTGTGCTGGTGTCAGTGCACGCGTTTGCCACGGATCCCGCACGGGGCCTGTACATCCTTATATTCCTGGCAGTGGTCATCGGAGGCTCATTGAGCCTGTACGCCCTGCGTGCGCCGTCCATCCAGTCCTCGGGGCAATTTGAGATCTTCTCCAGGGAGACCGCACTGCTGATCAATAACGTGTTGCTGCTGGTAGCCATGCTGACCATCCTGGTGGGCACCCTGTACCCCTTGTTCGTCAGCGCCCTGAATCTGCCGTCACTGTCTGTCGGCAAGCCTTATTTCGACCTGGTGTTCTCCGCCTTGACCCTGCCGCTGGTCCTCGTTGTCGGGATCGGGCCCTTCATGCGCTGGAAAAGTACGCCCGTCGGGCAGGTCATCAGGAGACTGCTCAAGATTGCCGTGATCGGACTTGTCGCCGGGCTGGTCCTGCCACTGATGGTCGCTGGAAAAAGCTCCATCCTCGTTACGCTGGGGGCCACTCTGGGAGCTTGGTCCATCGCGTCCGCCGCGTACTACCTGTTCAAGAACCTTCGCCAGACGGGACGCGGAATGCACTTCTTTCGACGTCTAGGGAAGATTCCGCATGCCACCTGGGGCATGTCCATCGCTCATCTGGGGATCGGGGTGTTCGTGCTCGGAGTGACCTTTGTGAGCGCGTTCGAGCAGGTGCGCGAGTTGCCCATGCAAGTGGGACAAAAAGCGGAACTGTCCGGTTATGTGTTCCAGCTTGATGGGGTCCAGGACGTGCAGGGTCCGAATTATCTGTCCAAGCAGGCCTCCGTGCGTGTTTTCAAAAACGGTGAACCGGTTGCGCTGCTGTTGCCGGAAAAGCGAACCTACCTGGTCCAGCAAAACCCCATGACAGAAGCCGGGATTGATTCGGGATTCCTGCGCGATGTGTATGTGGCGCTCGGTGAGCAGGTCGACAGTCAGACCTGGGGCATGCGGCTTTATTACAAGCCCTTCGTACAGTGGATCTGGCTTGGCGCCACGCTGATGGCATTTGGCGGGATTCTGGCAGCCCTGGACCGGCGCTATCGGCTGAGACTGAAACGGGGGAAAAAGACGACTGTAGCGGATGTGCACGAGCGGCAGGTAGCTGCGGTATCGTAGTCTGGGTATGTCCAAGTATCTTCTGCCCGTCATCCTGTTTTTCATACTCACGAGCTTCCTGTTCGTGGGCCTGTACCGGGATCCCACCGAGGTCTCCTCGCCACTGCTTGGCAAGCCCGTGCCCCAGTTTTCACTGCCGCGACTCGCCGACAGCGAGGCCATGTTCTCTGAGGATGAGTTCCTCGGCAAGGTAAGCCTGCTCAATGTCTGGGCGAGCTGGTGTGTGGCCTGCAGGGAAGAGCATCCCGTGCTGACCGAACTGGCACACCGCCACGAGGTCATCCTGTACGGACTGAACTACAAGGACGATACAGCCGATGCGCGGCAGTATCTGGTCGAGCACGGAAACCCGTTCCTGGCAAGTGCAGTGGATGCATCCGGCAGGATCGGGATCGAATGGGGGGTGTACGGGGTTCCGGAAACTTTCGTGATCGACAAGAACGGCATCATTCGTTACAAGCACATCGGCGTTATCACATGGCGCGATGCCGAGGAGAAGTTGTTGCCGTTAATCGGACAGTTGCAGAACGAGACCTCGTAGATGAGTAAAGCCTGCTGCCTGTTGGCCTTGTTTTTACTTTGTACCTGCGTGCTGGCACAGTCCGGTGCCCTGGCTCCGGAACATGAACAACGCTACTACTCCCTGCTGGACGAGCTGCGCTGCCTGGTTTGCCAAAACCAGACCATTGCAGAGTCTGATGCGGACCTGGCCAAGGACCTGCGCGACGAGGTGAAGAAAATGCTGCAGGCCGGTGCCACGGATTCCGAGATCACGGAATTCATGGTCAACCGCTATGGCGATTTTGTGCTGTACAGGCCGCCGGTCAAGCCAAGAACCTGGCTGCTGTGGTTTGGTCCCCTTGTCTTTCTCGTCATCGCGCTCGTGGCACTGACCCTGGTTGTCAGGAAGCACAAGAGGGCAGGCAGCGTGGCGCTCACCGAGGATGAGCAGGCCAAGGTCGACTCGATCCTGAGTCGTCCCGAGGAATAGTCCAGTGCTTGCGTTCTGGGCCATCAGTGCATTCCTGATCGTGCTGGCACTCGTCATTGTTTTGCCGTCACTGACCGCAAAAGATTCACGGGCGGATCATTCTCGTCAGGCCATGAACCGGGCGGTGTTTGACAGAAAACTCAAGGAACTCGATGAGGACCTCCGAAGAGACCTGATCGGCAAAGAGCAGTTTGAAGCTGCCCGGGCCGATCTGAAACGCACGCTGATCGATGATCTTGCGGATTACCAGCCGCCCGTTTTCAAGAAAAGCGGCAAGGCGATGGCGGCAGCCGTGTTGCTGCTGGTTCCGGTGATTTCCGTGTTCATGTACCTGAAGACCGATAATGGCCTGGTTTCGTTGTCTGATGATTTTCAGGCCGGGGTCCTGGACCAGGAGCGGACGCTGACCGTGGAGCAGGCGATCGGGAATCTTGAACGGAGACTGAGGGAGCACCCGGACGATCTGGCGGGCTGGGCCATGCTGGGCAGGTCATACCTGGCACTCGCCAATTTCAGCCGGGCCGTCGAGGCCTATGAACGGGCGTATGTCCTGTCCAAGGGCACGGACGCAGACATCCTCGTCGACTATGCCGAAGCTCAGGCCCTGGCCGCAGGGCAGCAATTTGACGAGGATACGCTGGCGTTTTTTGTACGGGCCCTGCAGATTGACCCGCACCATGAACGCGCCCTGTGGTATGCCGGTTTTTCCGCCTACCTTCTTCAGGATTACCCAAGCTCCGTGGAGTACTGGCAGAGGCTGATGCGCCAGGTGCCGGATGACCAGGCGGAAGTGCGGTCGACCCTGCAGGTTTACCTGGACGATGCCCGGCAAAGAGCGCAGCCCGGCATGGCCAGTACGGGGCTGGAGGCGGGGAATGCGGTTTCAGCAGGCCAAAAGCCAGGTGTGGCAGCTTCCATCGAGGTGCAGGTTTCACTCAGTGCAGCATTGAGGGAAAACGTTGCAGGCTCCGATACGCTGTTTATTTATGCGCGTGCCCTGCAGGGCCCGCCCATGCCGCTGGCCCTGGTAAGAATGAATGCGGCCGCGCTTCCGGTCTGGGTTACCCTGGATGACAGCGTCGCGATGATTCCGGAGATGGCCTTGTCAAGCATGCAAGAGGTGGAGGTCATCGCAAGGATTTCCAAGTCCGGGCAGGCCAGGATGCAGGCAGGTGATCTCTACGGGAGCGTGCAGCCTGTCAAGACCAGAGGTTCGCACCCGGTGGACATTGTGATCAGCGAGGTGGCGCCCTGATTTCTAGGTTGTCCTCCTGCCGGATGCGGCAATACCGTACCGCATATCCTGGACCCAGGGGCTGTTTGCCCGAGTACTGGTGCCGGCTCCTGGGAGTTCAGGCCATGCAGGGACATTGTCGTGGATGCTGAGTTGACGCGCACGGTGATGGGCTGGTGTGCGCTGGTCAACATCAGCCTGTTCCTCGTTTGGTTTTTGATTTTCACGCTGGCGCAGGATGTGGTGTACAAGCTGCATAGCCGGTGGTTCTCACTGTCGAAAGAGGCATTTGACAGGTCCCACTACGTGATGATGGGCGTCTACAAGCTGATCATCGTCGCGTTTTTCGTGATCCCGTATCTGGTGATGCTGGCGCTGACCTAGAATCCCGCGATTCCTCCACAAACCTTTTATTGATATCACCGTAGGCATCGATGCGCCTATCCTGCAGATACGGCCAGACCTGCCGGCGGCGTTGCGTCTCGCCAAGGTCAATCTCGGCATGCAGCGTTTCCGCGATATCGGCCGGTCCCTGGGTGACGATCTTGCCGAACGCATCGGTAACAAATGACTGTCCCCAGAAATCGATCCCCATGCTGGTACTGGAGAGGTCCTTTTCATGCCCGACACGGTTTGTACAGATGACCGGAAGGTTGTTGGCAATGGCGTGGCTTTGCTGGATGACTTGCCAGGCCTGCACCTGGCGCTGTTTTTCCTCGTCATCGTTATCCGGTTCCCAGCCGATTGCAGTCGGGAATATCAGGACTTCTGCACCGCTAAGCGCCATCATGCGGGAAGCTTCCGGAAACCACTGGTCCCAGCAAACCATGACTCCAAGTCTTCCCAGGCTCGTCTGAATCGGAAGGAAGCCGGTATCCCCGGGCGCAAAATAATATTTTTCATAGTAACCGGGACCGTCCGGGATGTGCATTTTTCGATAAATGCCCGCCAGACTGCCATCCTGGTCCATGACTACGGCCGTGTTGTGATAAAGCCGCCGGGCCCGCTTCTCAAAGACTGAACCTACGATCACAACCCGGTTTTTTCGGGCGGCATGGCTCAGCTGACGGGTAAGTGGGCCAGGAATCTCCTGGGCACGCCTGAAATGGCGGGCGGACTTCTCCTGGCAGAAGTACAGGCTGGTATGCAGTTCGCAAAGTACGATCAACTGGGCGCCCCTGCGCGCAGCTTCGTGGACCTGGGCCAGGCCGGTTTCAAGATTGGCCTGGCAGTCATCCAGCATGCGCTGTTGCACCAATGCGACGTGGATGGTGTTCACGTGATGAAGCCCTCGGGTATTTGCATGGCGGCACAATGCAGGCCACCGCGCTGGCGGATCAGGGTATTGCTTTCAATATCCACGATCTCCCTGTCTGGAAACAGCTCGTCGATCAGCCTGAGAGCACCATCATCTTGACCGTCGTTGAAGACCGGCACCAGGACCAAGTCGTTGGTCACCAGAAAGTTGGCATAGGTGGCGGGTAGCGGCTGTCCGCACCGGGTAATCAGATCAGGCAGTGGCAAAGGGACCAGTTCAAACCGGTTGCCGACTTGTCGGTTGATTTTTTCGAGCTGCACCGAGAGCCGCTCCAGCGTTTCGTGATTGCTGTCTTTCGGGGCAGGGGAAGCGGAGTAGGCAATGATGTCATCGGCGCAAAATCGAGCCAGTGTGTCGATGTGTCCGCAGGTGTCATCGCCTGCTAGCTGTACGTGATCCAGCCAGTGGACTTTGCGGCACCCCAGCCATTGTTCAAGCTGTTTCTCGAGTATTGCAAACTCCGGGTCTGGCAGCGCACGGGTGCGCCTGAAGCAGGTCCTGGAACACAGTAGCTCGCCTTGCCCGTTGATTTCGATGTTGCCGGCTTCCAGTACCTGGTCAATGCGCTGATGGGAGGCCCTGAACCCTGCACCCTCGGCCAGCCGTGTATTCACCGCATTGTCCAGCTGCCAGTCGTATTTTTGTCCCCAGCCGTCAAACTGGAAATCGAGCAACCGTCTCTCGCGTCCGGATGCGGTGCAGACCGGCCCGTAATCACGTATCCAGGTGTCATTGGTGGGAATCGTGGCAAACCTCATGTGCTCGCAGTCGATGTCGGCCGTGTCCAGCTTGTCCCGGATCTCCAGCACGTGGGCATGATCATAGGCGATCAGGATGAGGGCCTGGCGTTTGCCGATGTACTTGCACAGTTCCAGGTAGACAGGTTCGATCTTCCCCAGCGTGGGCGCCCAGTCCGAGTGTCGGTGAGGCCAGGTGAGAACGATGGCATCCTGAGGCTCCCATTCGGGGGCTAATCTGCTTGCGCTCACGACGGGTGATGCATGGTGTTGTCCAGGGGGCCCAGTCATTCTGGCTATTCGGGGATTCATGGGCAGAGGATCGAACGGGTCCCTGGTTACAGTCTTGGCATCAGTTCCACCAGGTTGCATGGACGGGTTCGGTAATCGAGCTGATGCGAGATCAGCTTGTCCCACGCTTCAGCACAGGCTCCGCTTGAACCGGGCAGGCAGAAAACGTAGGTCCGGTTGGCCACTCCTGCAAAGGCCCGGGATTGCAGGGTGGAGGTTTTGATCGTTTCAAATGACAACACCCGGAACATCTCGCCAAAGCCTGTGATCTCCTTGTCCAGCAGCGGTTTGACCGCCTCGGGCGTGCCGTCTCTTCCGGTAACGCCTGTGCCCCCGGTCGTGAGTATGACGTCGGGCTTGGGTTCGGCGATCCAGGGGGATACGGCTGCCCGGATCCTGTATTTGTCGTCCGGGACGATGACTTTCCCATGCACCTTGTGGCCGGCTGAGCACAGCCGGTCACACAGGATTTTTCCGGACTTGTCGTCTTCTTCCGTGCGCGTATCGGAAATGGTCAGTACGGCAATATCCAGAGAAATGAAGTCGCGCTTTTTGTCATCACCCATCTTTATGCATCCTGCCAATGGTCATTGCGATCCTGTACAGTAGTATTTTACGGTGAATGCAGTCAAACACACGGTGATCGGAAAAATCCGGCAGGTATGAAGATCGAGGTTCGCGATACTGTCTTTGATCCCTGGCGGGAAGTCCGGGACTACCAGGAGCAGTGCCTGAAAAAGCCGGGAAAATTCGGGGCGACGGCAGTATTCGTAGGCACCATGCGGGATTTCAATGCCGGGGAGGTGGTTGATACGATGCATCTGGAACATTATCCGGAAATGACCCAGAAGCATCTGCAGCAGATTGCGCAGGAAGCTGCCCGCCGCTGGGAACTGCTCGGCGTGTTGCTGTTACATCGTACAGGCCAGGTGTTTCCAAATGACCCGATCGTATGCGTGGCCACCTGGTCAGCACACCGGGCAGCAGCCTATGCGGCCAACCGCTTCATCATGGAAGACCTGAAATCCAAGTCCCCGATCTGGAAAAAGGAGCATTTGCCGGGGCGGCAACGCTGGCTGACGGGCAATGAGGAAAAACTCCTTCCATGACCTCTGCCTTTGCACCCCAGGGTGGAGGGTGATCCTGTGGGGAACCCGGCCTGAAAAGGTCAGGATCTAGACGATCGCTTCAAAGGGCAACACCCTGACCGTGTCTCCAGCTTCGATCCCTGAGGATTCCATCGGCAAGATGATGAAGCAGTTGGCATCCGACATGGAACGCAGCACGCCCGATCCCTGTGGACCGGTTTTCGATACCCGGTAACCGTGGCCCGGTGGATCGCCGTTTTTTTCCAGAGTCAAAATGCCGCGTTGATACTCGATGCGCCCTGCACGCTTTCGCAGCCTGGAGGAGCAGGTGGCCGTTACCGTCAGGGGTTCCCGGTAAGAGGTCCCCATCATTTTCCTGAGGGCCGGCAGCACAAACATATAGAAGGTCACCATGACGGAGACCGGATTACCCGGCAGGCCAAAAAACCATGCGTCACCGACCTTCCCGAACGCGAGCGGGCGCCCAGGCTTCATGGCCACTTTCCAGAAATGGACGGTACCTAGCTGCTCGAGAATCTCCTTCACGAAATCGGCTTCTCCGACGGACACGCCTCCGGACGTGATGACGACGTCTGCCCGGGCTGCGGCATCCGAGAAGGCCTGCTCGATCGCATTTCTTTCGTCCCCGATCACACCCAGGTCGACGATCTCGACTCCGAGGCGAGACAGCATGCCGTACAGGGTGTAGCGGTTGCTGTCGTAGATCTGGCCTTTTTGCAGCTCGGAACCCACGGGACGCAGTTCATCACCCGTGGAGAAGAAAGCGACTCGCAGCTTCTTGTACACGCTGACCTCGTCGATGCCCGCAGAAGCCAGCAATCCCAGCTCTGCCGGGTGAATGAGCTTGCCCTTTTCCAGGACGGTCTCGCCTTGCCGGATATCCTCGCCTGCCTGGCGAACGTTTTGCCCGGGCTGGTTATCGCAATCGATGCCGATCGTATCGTCTTTTTTTTCGACACGCTCCTGCATCACCACGGTGTCGGCACCATCCGGCATGGCGGCACCGGTCATGATGCGCACACATTCTCCGGGCCGCACCGGCCCCGCAAAGGGCCGTCCCGCCCAGGACGTTCCAAGTACGGACAGTGTGGCCCGGTTACGGGCAGGAATGTCTTCGCTGCAAATTGCGTAGCCGTCCATCGCAGAATTCGTGTGTCCGGGCACATTGATCCGTGAACGCGACTCGCCGGCGACCACCCGCCCTAGCGCGTCCCGGAGCGCCACGGTCTCGATCTCACGCGGAGGGCTTACCGTATCGACAATTTGTGCCAATGCCTGCCCGGCATCCAGGGAGGCAGGATCGAAGTCGTCCATGCAACTGGGGTCATGGTGCGGGTCAGTAGAGGTCATCGGCATACCCAGGGATTATGAGGCACCATTATAATCGGGGCAGGTCTGCAGAATGAAGCCGGGTGTTGGATCCGCCCAGCCGCCCTGGAGAGCAGTGCACATTCCCTGTTGGAGTACAATGCAGGTACGTGATGCCTGGCCTTCGGATATGGCTGGGTCGGAGGAGTTTTGGTGACATTCATTATTTGGTGCCTGGTGGTGGGTGGACTGGTGATGGGTCTGAGCCGGGCCAGGTGGTCATTTCAGGTCTGGACCTGGACGCTGGGCGCGGGACTGCTATTGCTGACCCTGTCCGGCTTGCTGTCCGTGGTCGGCGGCATTGTCCTGTGGGGGTTGTTCGTTTTCCTGGCGCTGCTCAACTCGTCCGATCTGCGCACCGCGTTTTTGAGCAGGCCAATGTTTGCCTACATCCGCAAGGCGCTGCCGCCTTTGTCGGATACGGAGCGCGAGGCCATTGAGGCAGGGACTGCGTGGTGGGAAGCGGAGTTGTTTCAGGGCGATCCCGATTGGCAAAAACTGATCGGGCACAGGACTTCGGCGCTTTCCGAGGAGGAGCAGGCCTTCCTGGACGGGCCGGTGGACGAGCTTTGCCGGATGCTCGATGACTGGAAAATGACGAGCGAGCTGAATGATCTTCCCCCCGAAGCCTGGGAGTTCCTCAAGAAAAACAAGTTTTTCGGAATGATCATACCGAAGAAATACGGAGGCCTTGAATTTTCTGCCATCGCACATTCGTCGGTAGTCATGAAAATCGTGAGCCGCAGCGCCAGTGCGGCCGTCACGGTCATGGTGCCGAATTCACTGGGACCTGCCGAACTGCTGCTGCATTACGGCACGGAGGAGCAAAAAAGCCATTACCTGCCCAGGCTTGCCACAGGGGAAGAGA
Source organism: Gammaproteobacteria bacterium (assembly GCA_022824965.1). Lineage (GTDB taxonomy): Bacteria > Pseudomonadota > Gammaproteobacteria > UBA4575 > UBA4575 > WTFY01. Next base: position 17,366 of record JAJDYY010000002.1, on the reverse strand, counting down.
TTCCCTGTTTTGCCCTGACAGGACCGGATGCCGGGTCCGATGCGGGTGCCATGCCGGATACCGGTGTGGTCTGTCAAGGTGAGTTCGAGGGAAAGGAGGTCCTGGGCCTGCGTCTGAACTGGGCAAAACGCTATATCACACTGGGGCCGGTCGCTACCGTACTGGGGCTTGCCTTCAAGGCCTATGACCCGGACGGCCTGCTCGGTGGCAAGGAGAGCCTCGGTATCACCTGTGCCCTGGTTCCTACCGATACCCCGGGAGTGCGCATCGGCACGCGGCATAACCCGCTCAATGCCTGCATCCAGAATGGCCCGAACTGGGGAGATGACGTATTCATTCCCATCGACTGGGTGATCGGCGGGCAGGATCAGATTGGCAAAGGCTGGCGCATGCTCGTCGAGTGTCTGTCTGTCGGTCGAGGCATATCCTTGCCTGCCCTGAGCGCAGGGGCAGGAAAATTCATCAGCCACATGACCGGCGCCTATACCCGGGTCCGCAAACAGTTCGGGATTCCGATTGGCAAGTTTGAAGGCGTGCAGGAAGCCCTGGCCAGGATCGGGGGGCTGACCTACATGATGGAAGCCGGGCGAAGGCTGACGGCCTCAGCAATCGACCACGGCGAGAAACCGTCCGTGGCGACTGCAATGCTCAAGTATCACAACACGGAAAGCATGCGCAAGGTCATCAATGATGCCATGGATGTGCACGGGGGTCGCGGAATCTGTCTGGGGCCGAGCAACTATCTTGCACAGATTTACCAGTCCATGCCGATGAGTGTCACTGTCGAGGGTGCAAACATCCTGGTACGCAGCCTGATCATCTTCGGGCAGGGCGCCATGCGGTGCCATCCCTATCTCATGGCTGAGATCAATGCCGCGACAGACCCGGACGAGGAAGTCGGACTGAGGGAATTCGACCAGGTCCTGTTCCGGCACATGGGCTATACCGTCCGCAATGGTGCGAGATCCTTCCTGTATGGGGTAACCCGAAGTCGGCTGGCACCCAGCCCGGTAGCGGGGCCCACCCAGGGTTACTTCAGGCGGCTGGCAAGGATCAGCGCAAGCTATGCGTTTGTTTCGGATTTTGCGCTGTTGTTTCTGGGCGGCAACCTCAAGCGCAGGGAAAGGCTCTCCGGTCGTTTCGCGGATGTCCTGGGGTACATGTATCTGTGTTCAGCCATTCTGAAGCACTACCAGGAGACGGGCAGGCCGGCAACGGATTTACCGCTGGTCGAGTGGAGTGCGAAGTACTGCCTCTACCAAGCCCAGCATGCCCTGGATGAGATCATGCGGAATTTTCCCTCGCGAATCGTCGGACAGCTTTTGCGCGCCGTGGTGTTTCCGACGGGAAGGAGTCTGCACTACCCGAATGATGCGCTGGGGCAACGTGTCGCTGAAACTCTCATTGAACCGTCTGCAACCCGGGACCGGCTCACCGGAGGAATCTTCAAGAGCACCGACGCTGAAGATGTCGCTGGGCGGGTGCAACATGCCCTGGCTGCCGTGGTCGCCGCAGAGGAGGCGGACCGCAAGCTTGCGAAAGCCGGTGTCTTGCCTCCGGACAGGGGCAGGCCACAGGACGGGCTGGGCAAGGCCGTAGTCCAGGGCATTATCACGCAACAGGAGGCGGAACTTGTTGAACAGGCACGGACTGCTGCGCGCGCGGCCATCGCAGTGGATGACTTTGCGCCGGGGAGCGGCACAGGCAACTCCTCTGAAATGGAGGGAGCCGGTCAGGCGCCTGACGATACATCCAGGTAGGGCAGCGGCCCTCCGGCAGACGAGCTGGTGTCAGTTCAGGGACTTGAGCAGTACGTATACGGCTCCCGTACCCCCATCGACCGGTCGCGCCGAGCAAAAGGCCAGTATCTCCTCTCTTTTTTGCAGCCACCGGTTGACCATGGGCTTCAGTTTGGGCCCCTGGTTGCTCGAGCCGTGTCCCTTGCCATGGATGATCTGGACGCAGCGAATGTTCTTTTCACGTGATGCCTGGATGAAATCCACCAGTGCAAGTTTGGCTTCAGCAATGGTCAGGCCATGCAGATCGAGTTCCGCACCAATACTGTATTGCCCTTTCTTGAGCTTTCTGAAGGCATTTTTCCGGATTCTGTCATCGCGAAAGGACAGGCTGTCCCCGGGCTGCATGTCTTCGAACTCCAGGCTGGCATCCAGGGATTCTTCCAGGACACGTCCATGGTCCTTCATGGTTTCCTGGGGCAGGGCGCTTGGCTTGGGCAGTGTGTCCTCGGTACGGTTTGAGTGGTCCGAGCGCAGGGGCCTGACACCCTTTACCAGGTCTGCAAAGCGCGCTTTCCTACCTGAACCATTTCCTTGCTCTGACATGTTTGCATTCCATTTCAGTGTATTATTTTGCTACGATTCCTGATCGGGCGCTTGCTCAATTCTACTTCCCGCAGCAGCAGATTTCAGTAGCAGAAATGCACCTATTACTCAGCAATGATGACGGAATTCGGTCCGAAGGGCTCAAGGCACTGGCCGAAGCACTTTCTCCGCTGGGGAAAATTACCGTGGTCGCGCCAAGCCGGGACCACAGTGCCTCCAGCAATTCCCTGACACTGGACGCGCCGATTCGTGCACACTGCATTGCCGAGAACTGGTACAGCGTAGACGGTACGCCTACCGACTGCGTACACCTCGCGATCACCGGCCTGATCAAGGATGAGCCGGACATCGTGATTGCGGGCATCAATCTGGGAGCCAACCTCGGTGATGACGTGATTTACTCGGGCACGGTGGCTGCCGCCATGGAAGGCCGGTTCCTCGGGTTGCCGGCCGTGGCCATTTCCGTGAATTCCCATCGTCCGAACGATCTGCAGGCCTGTGCCCGGGTCAGCCATGAAATCATCTCCAAGCTGACCGTACAGCAGTTGCCCCAGGACCTGATCATCAATGTCAACATCCCCGACCTGCCGATGCAGGCCATCAAGGGCATGGACACCACCCGGCTGGGCAGCCGGCACAAGGCGGAACCGGTCATCGAGTCTGCCGACCCGCGCGGCGATACGATCTACTGGGTCGGTGCAGCCGGTCCCGAACAGGATGCAGGCCCCGGCACGGACTTTCATGCCATCCGCAACGGCTACGTCTCGGTAACCCCCCTGCACCTTGATCTCACCCACTACAAGGCCATGCAGCCAATCGCGCAGTGGGTCTCTGCATGCAAATTCACCTGACCGGAAAAGTTTTGCAGTGACCCTGAAATCGAACACGCACGAAGGCATTGGCATGACTTCGCAGCGTACGAGAGACCGCCTGATTTCACGTTTGCGAGACCGCGGTATCTGCAACCCACAGGTCCTGCATGCACTGCGCGTGACCCCCAGGCACCTGTTTGTCGATGAGGCCCTGGCGTCCCGCGCCTATGAGGACACGGCCTTGCCGATCGGACACAAGCAGACCATCTCCCAACCGTATGTCGTGGCCTGCATGACCGAGGCCGTCCTGCAGGGAGGGACGCCGAAAAAGGTGCTGGAGGTGGGCACCGGGTCCGGGTACCAGGCCGCAGTATTGTCCGGGCTGGTGGAACAGGTATACACCGTTGAGCGCATCGAGGCGCTTTACCAGCAGGCACGCAAGCGCGCGATGCAGCTTGGTTTGCGCAATATACGGTTCAAGCTGTCCGATGGCTCGTGGGGCTGGGAAAGCTATGCACCCTACGATGCCGTGGTGGTGACTGCGGCTCCGGACGAGATTCCGGCGGCGCTGGTGGATCAGCTGGCGGACAACGGTCGTCTGGTCATACCGGTGGGCGAGTCCTCGGGAGCGCAGGAACTCCTGCTGTTGCGCAAGACGGGAACCCGTGTGGAGCAGGAGAGCCTTGGCAGTGTCAGTTTCGTACCACTCGTGCAGGGAAACGTGTATACATAGTGATCTGCAATGAAATTGTTCACCCGGTTCTACGCAAGCATCATGACCTGGGCCGGCCATCCCCGTGCCGGTTACTACCTGGGGGGGCTGAGTTTTGCGGAATCCTTTTTTTTCCCGATACCGCCGGATGTGCTGCTGATCCCGATGACCGCGGCGAGACCTGCCCGGGCCTGGTGGTTTGCATCTCTCACCACGGTTACTTCCGTGGCGGGCGGGGTGCTGGGCTACTTCATCGGCGCGTTCGCCTTCGAGTACATTGAACCCTGGCTGCGTGCCTCTTCCTACTGGCCGGAATTTGAAATCACGCGGGCCTGGTTCGGGGAATGGGGGGTTTGGGTCATAGTTGTCACCGGGTTCTCTCCCATCCCCTACAAGTTGTTCACCGTCACCGCAGGGCTGCTTTCCCTGGCCATACTTCCGTTCGTGCTTGCCTCGTTCATCGGCCGGGGTGCCCGTTTTTTCCTGGTCGCCGGGTTGCTGAGGTACGCGGGCCCCAGGCTAGAGCCCTGGGTCCGGAAATACGTGGAAAGGATCGGCTGGGCTACCGTCTTCGCACTTGTGGTCGCTGTCGTTTATTTCGGATACTTCTGATGGCTGCTTGCCTACGACTGGTCGTTGCAGGAATTTTTTTCTCCCTGCTGGCGGGCTGTGCCTCGTACCAGGAAATACCGGTCTACTACAAGTACGTCCAGGACGACCACAAGGTGTTGAAGGGCGAGACCCTGTACTCGATCGCCTACCAGCACGGCCTGGACTACCGCGAGCTCGCGGCATGGAACCGTATCGCCAAACCCTACACGATCTACCCGGGCCAGCGCCTGCAGTTGAAGGGCCCCAAGATCCCCCTGGGTACCCGAACGCAGACTGCAGCGGTTCCCAAAAAGAGGGCGAGTACGAAACAGCCGCCTTCGAGTACAAGGAAAAAGGCGGCAACTACCAAGCAGCCCAAGGCGTCCCGGACGGTAAGGCATACCTGGGTCTGGCCGGTCCGCGGAAAGGTTATCCAGAAATATTCCCCCAAGGGCGGGGGTAACAAGGGAATTGACATTGCCGGCAAGGTCGGGCAGCCGATCCTTGCCGCATCTTCAGGAAAAGTGGTGTACAGCGGCAATGGACTGCCGGGGTATGGCAACCTCATCATCGTCAAGCACAGCGACCAGTACCTGAGCGCTTATGCGCATAATCGCAGGCTGTTGGTGAAGGAAGGACGCACGGTGACCCGGGGACAAAAAATTGCCGAACTGGGCAGTACCGGGGCACGCTCACCCCGGCTGCATTTTGAAATCCGCCGCCACGGCAAGCCGGTCAACCCGCTTCGTTACCTGCCCAAATTATGAGTGTTTCAGCCGGGGAGAATCAGGGCTGCGGCTACCCTGCGACCTTCCGAGACCAGGATTCCGTAGGTCCTGCAGGCCGCGGTCAGGTTCATGCACTCCAGGCCGATTTTCTGCTGTGCAAACCACGCAATAATTTCTCCATCGGGGAACCTTCCCGGTTCGTCTGAGCCCAGCAGGACGATTTCCGGCTGCAATCCGAGGATGGCCGAGATGCGATCCTTGTCCAGTTGCCGGATACCGGTGACCTCCCATGCGGTGATCAATTTTTCAGGGGAGACAATGAGGCTTTCGGAGTACGGTTCGTTGTTGATCAGCACGCGCCCTGCCTGATAGCCGGTGATCACGAAGCTCGAATCAGAAAAATCCTGAGTCAGGTCCATCAGTGCAGCAAGGGGTCTGGCATAGGCAGCAAATATTGAATCACGTATTATACGCTGTTCCGGTTAGGATGATCTGTCTATGGAAGACTTTGCAAGAATTTCCCGTCTCCCCCCTTACGTATTCACGATCGTAAACGAGTTGAAATCCAGTGCCCGGTCGCGCGGTGTGGATATCGTGGATTTCGGCATGGGAAATCCGGACCAGCCACCGCCCCGGCACATCCCGGAAAAGCTTGCCGAAGTCGCACTCAGGGAAGACACGCACCGGTATTCGCTTTCCCGTGGAATACCCAAATTGCGACTGGCGGTGGCGAACTGGTACCGGCGCAAATTTGATGTCGAAATCGATCCCGAAACCGAAGCGATCGTCACCATCGGCTCCAAGGAAGGTCTGGCCCATCTGGCCCTGGCCACGCTGGGCCCGGGGGATGCCGTACTGGTACCCAACCCCGCCTACCCGATTCACCCGTACGGCTGCGTGATTGCGGGCGCAGATATAATTTACGTTCGACTGGCCGAGGACGAAGACTTTTTTCGCGAACTGGAAAAAGCCATACAGGATTCGTGGCCGCGCCCGAAAATGCTGATCCTAAATTTTCCGTGCAACCCCACGACACAATGCGTGGACCTGCCTTTCCTCGAAAAGGTCGTGGCGGTAGCGAGAGAGCACTCCATGTGGCTGGTGAACGACATCGCCTATGCGGAAATCACATTCGACGGCTACGAGGCACCCTCCATACTGCAGGTGCCGGGCGCGAAGGAAATCGCCGTCGAATTTTATTCCTTGTCCAAGACGTATAACATGCCGGGCTGGCGGGTCGGTTTCATGTGCGGAAACCCGGCCCTGGTCGCTGCCTTGTCGAGACTGAAGTCCTATGTCGATTACGGCATATTCACGCCGATACAGGTGGCATCAATCGCTGCACTGGATAGCCCTCCGGAAGTGATAGAGGAAGTCCGTTCGACCTACAGGAGCCGGCGTGATGTATTGTGCGAAGGTCTGGAAAGTGCAGGGTGGGCCGTCAAGAAGCCGCAGGCGACCATGTTCGTCTGGGCCAAGATTCCCGAACCTTATCGCGAGGAAGGTTCACTGGAATTCTCCAAGAGAATGCTGGAGGAAGCCCATGTGGCCGTATCACCGGGTATCGGGTTCGGTCAGTATGGCGATGCTCACGTACGCTTCAGCCTGATTGAAAACGAGCATCGGACCCGGCAAGCTGTACGAAGCATTCGCAAAATGTTGAAAATTACTTGAAGTGAGAATGGGAACGTGCTGGAAGCAGTAAAAGTCGGTGTGTTGGGCCTGGGTACGGTAGGCAGCGGGGCGGCAAGTATCCTGTCGCGCAATGCAGATGAAATTGCCCGCCGGGCAGGCCGTGGTATCCAGATTTCCGTTGCATGTGTAAGGGATGTGGAAAAGCCGCGTGACTGTGACACCACGGCTGTCACCCTGACCCGGGATGCAAACCAGGTGGTCTGCAATCCGGAGATTGACATCGTGCTGGAACTGATGGGCGGTACGGAGAAGGCGCGGGAACTGGTGCTCAAGGCCATTGATCATGGCAAGCATGTGGTGACGGCAAACAAGGCGCTGATTGCATACCATGGCAATGAAATTTTCCAGCGTGCCCAGGAAAGGGGAGTGTCCGTGGCGTTTGAGGCGGCCGTGGCCGGTGGAATCCCCATCATCAAGGCACTGCGTGAGGGACTCGCAGCCAATTCCATTGAATGGCTGGCCGGGATCATCAACGGCACCGGCAATTTCATACTGACCGAAATGGGGGACCGGGGCAGGGATTTTGATGCTGCGCTCAAAGATGCTCAACGGCTGGGATATGCCGAGGCGGACCCGACTTTCGACATCCAGGGTACCGATGCCGCACACAAGCTCACGATCCTGGCTTCGGTCGCTTTTGGTGTCCCGCTGCAACTGGAAAAGGTCTACACCGAAGGGATTGCCGAGATCACCCGCAAGGATGTTTCCTATGCTGCCGAGCTTGGTTACCGGATCAAGCACCTGGGTATTGCAAAGCGCACGGACCAGGGTCTTGAACTTCGCGTGCATCCGGCCTTGATCCCGCAACGGCGCCTGATCGCAAACGTGGACGGGGTAATGAATGCCGTGGTAGTCAAGGCAGATGCATTGGGGCCCAGCCTGTACTATGGCCCGGGGGCAGGCGCCGAGCCGACAGGGTCGGCCGTCGTGGCGGATCTGGTGGATGTGGTTAGGGCGCTCACCTCGGACCCCGAGAACCGCGTGCCTCACCTGGCATTTCAGCCGGATGCCCTGTCTGACATTCCGGTACTCTCCATGGACGATGTGTCCACGGCCTATTATCTGCGCATTCACGTGCTGGACCGGCCGGGCGTGCTGGCAGATGTCACCCGAATATTTGCAGCGCACACGATCAGTATTGAAGCCATTATCCAGAAGGAGCCTCAGTCCGGTCTTGCCAGCGTGCCTGTCGTGATCCTCACGCACCAGGTGAATGAACAAAACATGAAACGCGCAATCTCCGAGATCGAAGAGCTTGAAACTGTGACCAGCAGCGTCATGCGCATCCGCCTGGAACTGCTCTCATGAGCACCGGGCGTGATATGCAAAACAGCCGCTACACAGGGCTGATTGACCGGTACCGCAACATATTGCCACTGGCCGAGGACAGTCGGGCGGTCAGCCTGTGTGAAGGGGATACCCCGCTGGTCCTGTGCCATAACATCGAACTGGTGAACCGCAAGGGCATCAAGCTGTATCTCAAATATGAGGGTTTGAATCCCACCGGCTCATTCAAGGATCGGGGAATGACGGTAGCCGTCACCCAGGCGGTTCACGAGGGCAGCCGGGCAATACTGTGCGCCTCCACAGGAAACACCTCGGCCTCTGCGGCAGCGTATGCAGCCAGAGCCGGGATCAAGGCATTTGTGCTGATACCGGAGGGCAACATCGCCATGGGCAAGCTTGCACAGGCCATGATGCACGGGGCCATCATCTTGCAGATCCGTGGCAATTTCGATGACGGTATGCGCCTGGTCAAGGAGGTTGCAGAAACCGCACCGGTCGATATTGTCAATTCGATCAACCCATATCGCCTGCAGGGCCAGAAGACATCTGCCTATGAAATTGTCGAAGCTCTGGGCTGCGCGCCGGATTTCCACTGCATCCCGGTCGGCAACGCCGGCAATATTTCAGCATACTGGATGGGCTACAGCGAACTTGCTGCGGACGTCCACAACCAGGGCAAGCAGGTGGTCACCGCATCCGGGCAGACATCAAGGCCGAAGATGCTGGGTTATCAGGCGGCAGGGGCAGCCCCTTTTATTGCAGGCGAACCCATTGAAAAACCCGAAACGGTCGCCACGGCCATCCGTATCGGGCACCCCCAGAGCTGGGATCTCGCGCAGGGCGCGGTGAAAGAGTCGAACGGCTGGTTCAATGCGTTCACCGATGAGGAAATTCTAGCCACGCAAAAGCTTTTGACAACCCACGAGGGTATTTTCTGCGAGCCGGCATCGGCAACCTCCGTGACCGGCGCACTGCATGATATCGAACGCGGCAATGTACCGGAGGGCAGCACCGTGGTCTGTACCTTGACCGGGCACGGCCTGAAGGATCCGGACATCGCCATTCGGCAAAGCAGTACCGAACTCATGAATATCGATGCGGAACTGGATTCGGTCCGGCGAGCGATACTGGAAAATCTGTAAGCCCGGGATCCACGCCATGCGGAGTGGGCGGAATCCATGAATAGCGCACTTTAGCTGCTGTACCCTATAACAGCTTTGGTCTCGAGAAATTCCTCGAGGCCGTATCGTCCCCATTCGCGACCGTTGCCGGATCGTTTGTATCCGCCGAAAGGTGTCCTGCTGTCGGGCAAGGCTCCATTGATGTAAACGTTTCCTGCACGAATTCGCCGGGCAACTGCATGAGCGCGTTCCGGATCACCCGAGGAGACATACCCGGACAGTCCATAGACTGTGTCATTGGCGATTCGCACAGCATCCTCTTCGTCCGCGTAGCCGATCATGCAAAGGACCGGTCCGAAAATCTCCTGCTGTGCAATCTGCATGTCGTTGCTGACATGGGAAAATACAGTAGGTTTCACGTAAAAGCCTGCGGTCAGGCCATCCGGGCGTCCAGGACCGCCCGCGACCAGATTCGCACCTTCTTCAATGCCCGAGCGAATCAGGCTTTGAATTCGTTCAAACTGCCGCTTGGAGACCACAGGCCCCATTCTTGTGCCCTTGCTGGATGGGTCACCGACCTTGATTTTTTCTGCAGCCTTTCCAGCGATAGATGCCGCTTCGTGCATCCGTTGCTGAGGGACCAGCATCCGCGATGGGGCGATGCAGGATTGGCCTGAGTTCGTGCACAACCGTGTGACATCCCGTGCAACTGCTCGTTCAAAGTCGGCGTCGTCCAGCAGGATATTGGCAGATTTCCCACCCAGCTCCTGTGCCACCCGTTTCACTGTGGGCGCTGCATTCCGGGCTACCTGGATTCCGGCCCGTGTCGAGCCCGTAAATGAAACCATGTCAATGTCAGGGTGCGAAGAAAGTGCTGTACCGACGGTAGGTCCATCCCCGTTCACAAGATTGAAGACGCCTGCCGGCACACCTGCGGCATCCAGAATTTCAGTAAACAGAACCGCGTTAAATGGTGCAATTTCGGAAGGTTTCAGGACCATGGTACAACCGGCTGCAAGGGCAGGTGCGACTTTGCATGTGATCTGGTTGATCGGCCAGTTCCAGGGGGTGATCAGCCCACAAACTCCCATGGGTTCACGGATGACGCGAGAAGAACCAATCTCTTCCTCGAATTTGAATGTCCGCAAGACCTCAAGCGTTATACGCAGGTGATCCAATCCCATGGGTGCCTGTTCTGAATTTGCGAGTTTCATGGGCGCCCCCATTTCCTCGCTGATCACTTCCGCAATCTCATCCATGCGGGATCGATAGTGACGGACGACTTCTTCCAGAAGTTCGATCCTTTCCTTTTGGGTCGTTTGTGAATAGGAGACAAAGGCCGATCTTGCAGCAGTGACTGCTTGGTCCACGTCGTCTTGACCGCCCATGGCTATACAGCCAATGACTTCTTCGGTCGCAGGATTGATGACATTCGAGGTCTTGCCCGTCGAGGGCGTGACCCATTCACCATTGATATAAAATCGGGTCCGGTTCTCCACAATTCTTCTCCGGTTTACACAAATCTGCGTGAGCTATATGGAACACGCAAGATACCCAGGATGACGTTCCATGGGGTAATGATGACCCGAGCAAAGCGGTAAACGCAAGCGGCTGAAAAGGAGGGAAGTGCGGGGACACAAAGTCTGCTTGACTGGCGTCAATGCAAATTGCGCTCCTATGCAAAAACAAGTTTCAGGCAAAACGGGGACTGAACTCCGGGTTTGACAGTTTCATCTCCCCATGGCAGGTTTTACTGATATAATTCGCGTGGTTTATCGGGAGTTACAGTGCAAGATTTCATAGTGCGTTTCTAATGTGCCGTTGGTTGATAGGTGTTCAGTATCTGTAACTGTCTGATGTTAACTTGAAGCCTAACTAAACTACTGAGACGAGGAATAATGTGAGCGAAGATCAAGTCCGGATACTCGTTGTTGATGACGAGGTGGACTTAGAGCAGTTGATGCTGCAGAAAATGAGACGCGAGGTTCGCAGCGGCCATTATACTTTTGAATTTGCGCACAATGGTGCTGAGGCCCTGGAACGACTGCGGCAGAATGGCAAGTACGACATCGTGCTGTCGGATATCAACATGCCCGTCATGGATGGGCTGACCCTGTTGGCGCAAATACCGGACGTTGACCCTGATATACGCGCTGTCATGGTTTCTGCATATGGAGACATGGAAAATATCAGAACCGCAATGAATCGGGGTGCATTCGATTTTGTCACCAAGCCAATAGACTTCACGGACCTGAAGGTTACCATTGAACGCACAGTTGAAAATCTTACACTCTGGCGTCAGGCGCTGAGCACACGCGACAAGCTGGTCGCCCTACAAAACGAGCTCGATGTGGCCAGGAAGATGCAGCAGAGCATACTTCCGATGTCGTTTCCCACTTCAGAAGAATTTAATCTCTACGCAAGCATGGTGCCGGCACGCTCGGTGGGCGGGGATTTTTTTGATGTCTATGAATTCTCGGGTGGCAGGATCGGGGTGGTGATCGCCGACGTGTCCGACAAAGGGGTGCCGGCCGCCATGTTCATGATGGCCAGCCGTACATTGTTGAAGGCCTGCGCTGCAACTTCCAGTTCTCCGGCCAAGGTATTGAATCAAGTCAACAGAATGCTTGCAGAAAGTAATGCCGACATGACTTTCGTGACCCTGCTGTACGGAATTTACGATCCACAGACAAAAGAACTCGTGTACTCCAATGGTGGTCACAATTTGCCCGTCGTCGTCAAGCCGGACGAGACCATCGAGTTGCTGGAGTCCACTGAAGGTACCGCACTTGGGGTCATGCCGGATTTGGAATATTACGAAAAATCGGTAGTAGTGGAATCCGGCTCCATGATCGTTTTCTATACAGACGGGGTTTCGGAAGCCGAGAAGGAAGATGGTGAATTGTTCGAGATGGACCGGTTTTTCGAAGTTTTCCGAAACAGCAAGTTCGGTAACGCCAAGGATGTTACCGATACGGTGTTCCAGTCAGTCAGGGAGTTTGCAGGAGAAAACCCCCAGTCTGATGACATCACCTGCCTGGTCCTGCGGGTCACATAAAAGTTCTGGGTAAAGTGATGCAAGCTTCTCGCACGCTAATAGTTGCCAATCGAATGGAGGAGATCCGCACGATCGAGGCAGCACTGGAGGAATTTGGCGAGCAGCACGGGTTCCCCATGGATGCACTGCTCCAGATTCAGCTGGCTCTGGAGGAGCTTTTTACCAACGTGGTCAGCTATGCTCATGACGATGATCTGGAGCATGAAGTCGAGATCACGCTTTCCAGGGAGGGTGAGACCATTACTGTCGAGATCGCGGATGACGGGTGTCCCTTTGATCCGCTGCAGGATGCGCCCGAGCTGGATATTGAGAGTTCCCTCGAGGAACGCAGTGTTGGTGGTGCCGGTATCCGGCTGGCCAAGCAGCTGATGACGGAGTTGCGCTACCAGCGCAACAGTGAGCGCAACCACTTAACCCTGGTAAAGAAGATATAGTAAGGTGCGGGCTCTGCACAGATTATCTCTCAGGAAAGCTTCTGCCACATTTTTTGCTGCACTTTTCGCAAGCGCTGCAGCCGGAGAGGTCAAGGAAAGCATCATCACCACCCCCGGTGTGAACAGTGAGCGGATTCTGTTCGGTCAGTCAGCGGCTTTCAGTGGTCCAGCCGGTGAACTTGGCAAAAGCATGAAGGCAGGAATTCTTGCGGCATTTAAAGAGGTCAATGACCAGGGTGGTGTGAATGGGCGTCGCCTGGAGCTGCGCTCGCTGGATGATGCCTACGAACCGGAAGCCGCTGTCGCCAACACACAGCAACTGATAGAAGAGGGTGTTTTTGCCTTGATAGGTGCCGTCGGCACACCCACCTCCCAGTCAGCCGTCCCGGTGACCGAAGCCGGCGACGTGCCCTATCTGGCACCGATGACAGGAGCAGAATACCTGCGTGATACTTCCCGTTATACGGTGATCAACCTCCGGGCTTCGTATTACCAGGAAACCGAGGAGATGGTGGAGCGGCTAACCACGGACATGGGCTATGACCGGATTGCTATCCTCTACCAGGACGACTCTTTTGGGCGCGCCGGACTACAGGGTGTTCTCTTGGCCCTTGAGCGCCGCGAACTTTCTGCTGTTGGCATGGGCGTGTTTCCCCGAAACACGATTGCAGTGAAGACGGCACTTCTTGATTTGCGCGCCACCGAACCACAGGCTGTAGTCATCATTGGCCCCTACAAGCCGACTGCAACCTTCATCCGGTGGGCAAGACGTCTTGGCATGGATCCTATTTTCATGACGCTGTCTTTCGTAGGCAGTAATGCCTTGGCGAAGGAACTGGGCACCTACGGGTCGGGAGTTCTGGTGACGCAGGTTGTACCCTTTCCGACAGGGAATGAGATCAGTGCATCGGCTGCCTACCGCAAGGCGCTCAGCGCCTATGATCCGTCGATTGAACCGGGCTTTATATCATTTGAAGGGTATCTGGCAGGGCGATTGGCAGCTCATGTCGTCTCGCGTTGTGGCGAGCAGGTAGAACGCAGTTGTATCGATTCGGTACTGAGGACGGATGAAAGTTTCGATCTGGATGGGTTCAGGTTGCGTTATGGCAAGAACGACAATCAGGGCTCGGATGACGTCTTTCTGACGGTGATCGGCCCTGATGGCCAGTATTTACCCCTGACATCGCTAACCCCTGTCACCACAGCCGCAGGGGCCACGCACACGCAATGAATTAGAGCAGAAAAGGATGCCTTCAAAACTCTGGAGCCGTATTTCCACACAGCTATATGTGGGTTTTGGCGGTGCGGTTGCACTGATCATCATGATCAGCCTGCTGGCGCTCTTCTTTCTGGACTACATCGGGAAAATCCAGCAGAACGTCAGTGAGAAAAGTGTCCCGGAAATGACCTCTGCGTTTGCTATCGCGCAGCAAACGGCATCGCTGGTTGCAGCTGTGCCACGCCTGACAACAGCTACTCCAGAACAGTTTGAAACCATTGCTGCAACAACCAGCTGGAAGGCAGATGAGTTCAAGGCACAGCTTTCGATCATGTTGGAAAACCAGGGGAGGGATGCGAGAGCGGAACAGATTGAGTCCGGTGGAGCCGGCATTGTAAAGAATATCGAACAGGTAAAACTGCTCGTCAGGGAACGTTTCGATGTTCGCCAGAAAATTATCGATCTCAGGGATGAGCTGCAGGTGGTGCAGGGCGAGTTGGCAACCATCCTGGTCAAGGAAATTGATGACCAGATGTTTTATACGATGACGGGCTACCGGTCTCTTGATGAGGAACGGTCCCCTCTTTCTGTTCATTTCTCGGAACAGGAGTTTCTGACCTACCGCTACCTGGTCGAGTTGCGTGAAGCGGCTGCCATTGCCACAGAGCTACTGGCAACAGCATTCACCGTCACGGACGAAGCTTTACTGGAGCCTTTGCGGGAACGGTTTGAAGCCACTGTTGGCAGTGCAGAGCGCTCGCTCGACGCGCTCAAAAATACACCGGTCCACGAGCGGCTGTCTTTGGCCTTTATTGATCTGTTGTCCATTGGCAGAAGGGAAAGTAACGGATTTGATTTGCGTTACAGGGAACTTACGGTCAATGAGGAGCTGGTCGACCTGCTCAATGACAGCCAAATTTTGGGAATTGACGTCGTTGCACAGGTCGAGAGTTTTGTGGATGACTCCAGCATGGCTGCAGGAGAAATGGCCGACATGGCGACTACGGCAACGGATACCAGTACAACGATCTTGTTGGCTGTCAACATCGTCAGCATTGGCGGTGCATTCCTGTTTGTCTGGCTGCTTGTACAGCGTCGCCTGATCAAGCGCCTGGACAGGATATCAAGCCAGATGCAACAGATGGCTGGCGGTGACCTGGAAGTTGCAATTGATGTCGATGGTCGCGATGAGATCGCGCAGTTGGCCAAGGCGCTGGATGTGTTCAGAAATAATGCACTGGAAGTGCAGCGTCTCAACCTGGTGGAGACGCTCGCCGAGGAACTGAAAGGAAAAAATGAGGAATTGGCGAAAACCAACGAGGAATTGGAGCGTGCCCAGGACCAGATTGTGATGCGTGAGAAGCTTGCCGCGCTGGGCCAGCTGACCGCAGGGGTTGCACATGAAATAAAAAATCCGATGAATTTCATCATGAACTTTTCAGAGGTCTCTCAAGAGTTGCTGGAAGAACTTCTGGAAGAGGTGGCTAAAGGTAAAGCCGGGCAAGGGAACGGTGAAGATGACTACGACCCGGAACTGGTTGAGGAGGTGGCCGGGGACCTTACGGGAAATCTGCAGCGCATCCATGAGCATGGCAAGCGCGCAAACCGGATCGTGATGGACATGCTGAAAATGGGCCGCGGTGGTGGGGACTGGCAGGAAACTGATCTGAACGTATTGTTGAATGATCATGCGCTGCTTGCATTCCACAGTGCCCGCGCCGCTGACACGGAGTTTCAGCTGGAGATCCAGGAAGATTACGAGGAAGGTTTACGGGAGATCATGGTACGCCCGCAGGATCTTGGCCGGGTGTTCCTGAATTTGGTGACCAATGCCTGCTACGCCACGGATGAAAAAAGAAAAGGTTTGCTAGAGGAAGGCGGTGATGCCGGGAAGGAATACCAACCGGTACTCAAGCTGAGCACCCGGCAGGTTGGAGATTTTGTAGAGGTACATGTCCGGGATAATGGTAACGGCATTCCCGAATCGGCATTGGAGCGTATCTTCAATCCATTCTATACGACCAAGCCACCGGACAAGGGAACAGGCCTGGGACTGTCACTGTCCAGTGACATCATGCGCGAGCATGGTGGAGAAATCCGTGTCGACACCAAGGAGGGCGAATATACCGATATGATCGTTGTGTTACCTGTGGAACAGGTCGCCCATGAAGCAAAGGAGGCTGCGGGAGAATCTGCAGATGGAGAAGGTGTCGCTGCTGCACCTTCCTGACGTGTCAGTTGCTTGCTGCGGGAATTGCCTCAGCAAGTGATTCCTGTATTTCTATAATCTTGTCAAAGCCCGAAGTTCGTATAACCTGCAGGGCTAGGGCAGGCAGCGAACACAATATGAATTTCTTATTTCTGTCCCTGAAAATTTTTGCAGCCAGCAAGATAATACGCAGCCCCGCACTGCTGATGTAGGTCAGTTTTTCAAAATCCAGAATAGCGGGTCCATCCATGTCCTGAATTCTGCGTTCAAGACCATTCTGGAATCTCTTGGCATTTACACCATCAATATGGCCACCTACGTGGATAACCAGAATGCCATCAATCGTCTCGTCTGCTAGATGCAGTTCTTGGGTCACAGTGACAATTCCTCCAGTGGTGAATGGTTTGAACCCGTCATGCCGATTTCGCCTTACGATGGACTCGATAAGGTTGGTATGTGCTGCTGGCCCTTCACGTGTTTTCCCACCCCTGAACTCAAGCAGCTATTTGCTACTTTCGCTCAAGCAGGGGTTGACAGCAGGGCTGTCACTTGGATTTTTCTGTGTGCCCCTAACCCTTGATCGCTTCTACTGCTGCAGTTCGAGATTGAAGTACATCAATGATCTTGTCAAAACCTGCAATCTCAACGATTTCTTTTATGGGCTCGGGCAGAGAGCAAAGCATGAACTTTGTATTTTTGCCCTTGAGCGTTTTTGCAATAAGCAGGATTGAACGTAATCCTGCACTACTGATATAGGACAAATTCTCCAAGTCCAGTACTACTGGATTATCAGAGCCATCAATTTCCTTGTTGAGGTTGTTGTAAAATTCCTGAGCGTTCACACCGTCAATACGGCCCGTCACGCTTATAATCAGTGCAGTCCCTTCAACCTGATCGACCTGCAATTCTACTTGATGATTTTGAATGGTACTTCTCCGAAGATATTGGTTTGGCACAGACTATACAAAATCTATTGTATCTTATCTATCAAATTTTCACTATTGCAAGTGCCCCTTTTGTAGAGAGCACATGATCTGTCCGGTCTTGTAGCACGTAATGTGTCCGGTTCTCATAGGCCCCTATAAGGGGGTGTCAGATGAGACAGACACAGTGGTTACAGGAGACCCGGAGAATGAGGTTTGAAGAAGCGTATGAGGG
>JAJDYY010000001.1 GCA_022824965.1 Gammaproteobacteria bacterium | reverse complement strand
AGTGGGCGAGGGTCTGCAGCTGTGCCTGGTCGCCTTCTGCAAGCACCAGCGGGGCAAGGGATGGGCCACGGGACATGGGGATTCTCCTGTCTATGGAAAGATCCCTCAATAATACATGTTACTTATGGGACAGTATACTAGGACGGGGTTTGCAGCACCCGTAGTACTGGGGAGTCACTGACATGCAACGACAGGTCATCCAGCGCATTCTCGGCCTGCTGCTGGCCGCCTTCAGCCTCACCATGCTGGCACCCATCGTGTTTCGCTTCCTCGATGCCAGCGAGCCGCTCGCCCCGTTCGTTGCCTCGACCCTGATCACCCTGGCCGCGGCCGTGGCCCTGTGGTACCCGGTACGCGATTTCAGGGACGACCTTCGCCTTCGCGAGGGCTTCCTGATCGTGGTGCTGTTCTGGACGGTGCTCGGGCTTTTCGGGGCACTGCCGTTTCTGTTCTCATCCGCGCTGGACCTCGGGCTGACCGATGCGGTGTTCGAGTCGATCTCCGGGCTGACCACG
The DNA here is from genome assembly GCA_022824965.1 of Gammaproteobacteria bacterium. GTDB lineage: Bacteria > Pseudomonadota > Gammaproteobacteria > UBA4575 > UBA4575 > WTFY01. Next base: position 37,931 of record JAJDYY010000001.1, on the reverse strand, counting down.
ACCGGGGCAACGGTCATCACCGGCCTCGACGCCCTGCCGAAATCGATCCTCTTCTACCGCCAGAGCCTGCAGTGGCTGGGCGGCATGGGAATCATCGTCCTGGCGGTGGCCATCCTGCCGCTTCTGGGGGTCGGCGGCATGCAGCTCTACCGGGCCGAGACTCCGGGACCGGTGAAGGACAACCGCCTGACGCCTCGCATCAAGGAGACCGCCAAGGCGCTGTGGTACATCTACCTGTTGCTGACGGTGGCCTGCGCCTTCGCCTACTGGCTCGCCGGCATGAGCGTCTTCGATGCCATCGCCCACAGCTTCTCGACGGTGGCCATCGGCGGGTTCTCCACCCACGATGCCAGCATCGGCTACTTTGACAGCGGGGCGGTGGAGGTGATCGCCATCCTGTTCATGCTGCTGGCAGGGGCGAACTTCGGCCTGCACTTCATCACCTGGAAGTCGGCGAGCCTGCGCCACTACCTGCAGGATGCGGAGTTTCGTACCTACCTCTGGGTGCTGCTGGCGGTGACCGTGGTCACGGTCATCACCCTGAACGCAGCGAACGTCTACCCCGGACTGGTCGAGTCCTTCGGCAAGGGGATCTTCCATGCGATCTCCATCGGCACGACCACGGGCTTCACCACCTCCGAATACCACCTGTGGCCGGGTTCCCTGCCGGTGCTGCTGCTGCTGGTGAGTTTCATCGGCGGCTGTGCGGGCTCCACGGGCGGCGGCATGAAGGTGATCCGCGTGCTGCTGCTGGTCAAGCAGGGCCTGCGCGAGTTGCTGCGCCTGGTGCACCCGAGTGCCAAGATTGCGGTGAAGATCGGCGAGAAGGCCGTGGACTCGCGGGTGGTGGAAGCGGTGTGGGGGTTCTTCTCGGCCTACGTCGCCGTGTTCGTGTTCATGCTGCTGCTGCTGATGGCCACGGGCCTGGATGAGGTCACGGCCTTCTCTGCGGTGACGGCCACGCTCAACAACCTGGGGCCGGGCCTGGGTGAAGTGGCGCTGAACTACACCGGCATCAACGGATTCAGCAAGTGGGTGCTGTGCCTTGGCATGCTGCTCGGGCGCCTGGAGATCTTCACCCTGCTGGTGGTGCTGACCCCGGCCTTCTGGCGCAGGTAGGTATTGCTTCCATGGTGGATGAAGTCGCCCGGGAGAAGTGGGAACGAAAACATGCAGAAGCCCCGCCTGACCAGACCCCGGCCCGGGTGCTTGAGGACTACGCGCACCTCCTGCCCGGGACCGGGCAGGCCCTGGACCTGGCCTGCGGGCGGGGAGGCAACGCTCTTTTCCTCGCACGAAAGGGATTGGATGTGCAGGCATGGGATCTCTCTGCGACGGCGATCGCGGCATTGAGGCGACAGGCCGACCGGGAGAATCTCGTGATCGAGACATGCGTGCGCGATGTCTGTGAGCGCCCGCCATCCCCGGAATCCTTCGATGTGATCTGTGTGAGCTTTTACCTGGAGCGCTCGATTACGGCCCGCATCCGCCACGCGCTGAGGCCCGGTGGATTGCTGTACTACCAGACCTTCATCCACGAGCGGGTCACGGATAACGGGCCGTCCAATCCGGCCTATCGGCTGGGCCCGAATGAATTGCTTGAACTGTTCGCACCCCTGCATGTGCTGGCTTTTCACGAGGAGGGCCGAACCGGGGACCCGGGGCAGGGCCTTCGCAATATCGCCTGTCTGGTGGCGCAACGGAGAGCGGACCGGTCGTCATCATACCGTCTCTGATCTTTCGGGCGCATGCAGGTACAGCCCTGATAGGTTATACACTCTGCACCTGGGTGTGCTTCCCAGCCCGGGCGCGTCATCGTCTGAACGGGCCGAAACCCCTACACTACCAGCAACCCGTTTCGGACAGGTGTAACAGTCTCGACTACACCGACGGCTCGACACGCAGACCTTCTTCCAAGATAGGGTGAATCAGGATCGCTCGAACTCGCGTAGCCAAGCGGTATTCTCGTGCATGTCCATTCGGGTCGCTCCTTCGCTATGTGAGTTCGGGTTTCTTGCTGGGGCCAGACATACGGCCCAAATGAACAACGTACTGAGAGGTCCCACCTAGACCGGAATTCCCGGCTGACCATCAGCCAGGAACTCGGACATGAGAGAGCCCAAATAGTTACGGCATATTGTGGGAGATGACCCTATGCTTGGTATGGGTGGACTTTGAAAGCCATTCAGTGCGAATGGCTTTGCATCAAAAAGCTTTCCCGCATAAAAAACGCCAGCATTAGTGGCTGGCGTCGGGCCGAGGCACGAAATCCTCGGTGTGGTCAAGGTCAACTGTAGCAGAATAGAAAAGTTTGTCAATATGGTATGGTGTCGCGCGTGAAAGAAACACAACGGGTCATTGTCTATATTGACGGGCACAACCTCTACCATGGCCTACTCTCGGCATATGGAGCCCGGTACAAATGGCTGGACGTACAGGCCCTTTCAGAGAGTCTGCTGCAGCCAGACATGCTTTTGACTGCCGTCAAGTATTTCACTGCTATTGTACAAGATACGACCCACGTAAAGCAGGTGGGTGCAAGGCAGCGGCAGGAACTCTATCTGAAGGCATTACAGACACATTGCGACAAACTGGAAATTCATTATGGCCGGTTCATGTCCAAATCCCAGAAGTGCGGAAAGTGTGACGAACAGTATGTCAGCTTTGAAGAGAAGAAGACCGACGTGAACATCGCCTGCCGGATTCTGAACGACGCACATCTTGATCACTACGACTGCTGCTACGTTGTGTCTGGTGACAGTGATCTGGTGCCCCCACTCGAGATTGTCAAGAGGAATCATCCTGGCAAGCGAACAATTGTGGCATGCCCGCCGCAGCGCACAGGTGCGATGGAGACAGAAAAGCTCTCTGGTGAGTTTGAGAACTCATCGTTTGATGTTGCCTTGGATTTCAGAAAGCACACCTATTGCCCCTCGCTTCTGTCATGCTGCCGGCGAAAGCCGCTTCACCTTGATCCGGTTGCTCGTTTCATGGCTTGGGGCAGTTCATAAGCCGATTAGCCGGTACCAGATTTCTGCACTGTCTCCGACGCCTTGTCAAGACGAATTGCCATTTCAGGGGAAATCCCCGAACGGCCATCCACCACATCTGAGAATTGCTTGCGACCGACACCAAGCTCATATGCCGCCTCTGTTGTACTGAGATCAAGAGACTCAAGGCAATCGTGACACACAGACAAGCCCGAGTTCATAGGCATGTCAAGACTTTCCCAATGATAGTTGATTAAGTCCATATCCTTGGCCTGCCAAGGCAATCAGGCTGTCCGCTCAAAACTGGCGCACGAAGCGGATTTCGCCGCTGGTGCTGTCGTAGCCATAGACCTGCGAGTTGGTGTTCTTTTCCTCATGGGTGAGCACGAACTGCGGACTGAATCCGTACAGCGTGAAGGCCCGGTTGTGCACGGATGCGCGGTAGATCTTGGTGCGGTCCTTGCGCGGGGTGCCGCTGGTGAAGGGGAACCAGTTGCCCTCGTAACGGGTCCTGCGAAACTCGGTGCTGCCGCCCACGGTAAAGCCGCGCGGCAGGGACATCGAGGCACCGATGCGGCCCCAGCGGGTATCGTGGCGCCACATCTTGGTGGTCGTGTGCTCATCGGAATAGCCGAGAGCGGCCTCCAGGCGCAGGGTCGGCATGAGGATCCAGTTGCCGTCCACCGAGACGCTGAGCACCGAGCCGTCCAGGTAGTCGGCTTCCCTGTATTCGCGGTCGTGCCAGGAAGCCCGCCCGGTCAGCCACAGGCGACGGTTCAGCCGGTGCTTGATTTCCGAGCGCGCACCGAAGTCGAAATAGTAGGGTGTGGTGACAAGCCAGCGCCTGCGCGCATCGAGGAGCAGGCTGACGCTGGTGTTTGCATCGAGAAACCATTCCGGGCCGGCATGGACGCCCAGGAAGGACTGGTCATATTCCTTGCCCGGGTATTCCTCGCGTGCGAGATCGGTGCCGAAACGCAGGCGCAGGCGCGGTGCCAGGGGATACCAGTAGCCGCCCCCGGCCCAGACGGAAAGCCCGACCCCTGATTTTTCCTCTTCGACGGTATCGCGCCGAAAGGGCAGGCCGAAGATGTTGATGATCTCGGTCTCCGAATTGCGGCCGATGTTGGAGCTCGGCTTCAGGGTGCTGCCCAGGTACATCGACCAGCGCTTTCGTGCGCGGATTTCATTCAGGAAACGCTGGATGTTGGCGGCCACGGGAGCGGGCGGCTTGCCGGCGAGCACCCGCTCGAAATGCTTGCGGGACAGGCCGTCCTCTTTCTTGTAGAAGAAGGCGCGGGCCAGTTCGAGCCGTACGCGTACCAGGCCGGGATGGTTGATCAAGATCGCATGCAGGACGGCAATGGCTTCGTCCAGCAGCGCTTCCTGCATTTCTTTGGTTCCCACCTGGCGCGAGTGCTCGATGAGGGAGAAGGCCAGCAGGAAGCGGCTGTTGGTGTCTTCTGGACGGGATTCTGCAAGATGCCTGAGGCTTGTGGATGCCGCTTCGTATTTTCCCTGCTGGATGAGTGTCCGGATCGCCTCCTTGCTTAGTGATGCAGCAGCTGCAGGCTGATCTTGGTCGGGGCTTCCGGTCTGCGCAAGGGAAGTGCCTGCCAAAAGAAACAGGGCAGCGGCGATCACTGCATGGCAAGCCAGTCTGGTGGTCATTGGAGTGTTTGGGCCTGTGAGGAAGATTTTGGTGGTAGGAATTACATATGCAAACTGGAACTTCGAATAACGTGAACCTTATTTCGTGCTTTTAGAAAATATAGCTCTGCTCGGGCAGACAGTTGCCTGTAAGCAAAGACTTGAATATTCAGGATCACCAAGGGACGCAGAATAGCATGAAGCTGGTGCGCAAGGTAATTATTGTGATAAGCGAAGGAAAGACTGATTTTTCCGAAGGGGTATTTCAGAAGATTTTTGTACACAGCACCCAACCATGTTCAGCCCTTACATTACTGGTCCGCAATCTACTAGTGTAACGTCATACCACATGTGTCGGATAGAGGCGTTTCAGTTTCAGACGTGCATCCTCGGCAGTGAACTGCCAATCCACCTTGGCCCGGATGCGGTCACGTGAAGCCTGCCAGGCAGCGACCTCGCGGGCCAGGACATCCACGCTGCCGATGCGCCGATTCAGGCATTGGCGGTTCATCACGTTGAGTTCGACCTCGGCCACATTCAGCCAACTGCCGTGCTTCGGGGTGTAGACGAACTCGAATCGATCCCATAGCGCCTTGGCCTGTGCCGGCGGGTAGGCCTCGTAGAGTGCGCCGGGCCGGTGGGTATTGAGATTGTCCATCACCAGGGTGATGCGGGTGGCGTCCCGGCAGCGTGTGGCGATGTCGGCGAGGAACTGTGCCCAGTCGGTCTTGGTTCTGCGTTCGGTCACCTTGGTCATCCGCTTGCCGGCCAGGGGTTCGGTGGCCATGAAGACATTGCACGTTCCGCAACGCCGGTACTCGTAGTCATGGCGGGCCGGGCGTCCCGGGCCCATGGGAACCGGCGTGCGCATCTCGCGGATCAACTGGCGCGGCGTCTCGTCCATGCACACCACAGGGAAAGCAGCATCGTAGGGACGATGGTAAACATCGAGCACCTGTTCCATCGCGGCGACGAACTCGGCGTTCCCCTGGGGCGGAATCACCCATCCGATCCGCCGCCACGGCTTGAGTTCGTTTTTTTTAGAACCCGCCGCACCGTCTCATGGGATACTGCGTCGATGTAGCCGAGTTCCACCACACGGTCGGCCAGCAGCCGCAACGACCATTGCGAGTGACCCTCCGGAGGCTCGCCGCAGGCCAGGGCCACCAGGCGTGCCTCGAACTCACCGTCAGCCTTGCGTATGTACGTGGGCCTGCGCCCTTGGCGACCGCCCAGCGCCGCATCCAGACCTTCCTCCACGAACCGCCTCTTTACCCGGTCCACCTTGCGCATGCTGATGCGCAGTATGTCCGCAATGGCTTCTCCGGTGGCCTGATGGTCATTCAAATCGCCCTCGTCGCAATTAAGCAGGATCAGGGCGTTGATCACCTTCTGGGACCGATGTGAGCCTTTGCTCGTGATCCCCGCCAGTTCGTTGCGCTCCACTTCGTCCAACGTCACCACATAGCGTTTCATGTATAGACCCTCGTCTTTATCGGGAGACGAGGAATCTATCACATTATATACGACATATCATGTATGACGTGACACTAGGGCCTTGGCCGACTTCTGCGCCCCTTCCTGCTTCCTTCCGATCCCACCTCGCGATGGACACCCTTGGCGGGCCGATAAGCGGACCTGCACCGCCAAGTCATCTGATCACCACCATGCGTACCGGGACAGTACCTGTCACGGTATCTCGTTTGGCGCACACAAAAAAGGGCAGCCCCTTGAGGGGCTGCCCTTTTCCAAAAGTTAGGATTGGTTCTATGCTATACCCAAGTCTTACTCCATTTTATCAGCTCCAAATGCGCCTCGTACATGCCCATTCTGGAAGTGGGCATCAAAGATGCCTGCCGTAGAGCTAGGTTGTGCATCGTTGTCACCGGCGGTCCCGTAGAAGGTACCGGAATAATTGCCAGCTGTGCCATCATCACCGACACTAGTCGTGCCGCTATAGTCCCCGGCAGTACCATCACCAGCAGTAGTAAACTCGCTGTTTTCTGAACCAATGATTGTACGATCAAGGGAGACCTCCCAGTCCTCTGCCCCCGCAATCGTTTCTCCATCACTATCCACGAAGCCATTGATCATGCCAGAGAGGGTAAACAGGTTGCCCTGAGTAAGAGTACCTCCAGGAGTTTGACCGAAAGTAGCCATCAGCATGGCAGTTGCAGTGAATTGGCCTGAACCGGTAAACGTCTGCTCGCCGGTTTCCGTATCAAACGTCTTTGTCTTCGTCACGTACAAGCCAGTTGCAGGTCCACTGTAGGTGGCTGTTCCAGCAACATCTGCGACAGTGGTGCCATAGGGTATGGTTCCAGCCTGGAGCGGGAGGAACGTATGGGTGGTTTCATCGTCAGCCGTAACAGCTCGCATCCAGTAACCGAAAAGCATGAAGTCGGTATCCGGGGCCACGCCTTGAACCATGAGGGCTGCAAGGGCATCTGTAAGGTCCTGACCTGTCAGTGCTTCGCCATCCATATCAACTGCGGCATCAGGTGTAAAAGTCCAACCCGTGAGGCTGGATAGCATGCCCATATCATCTGATGTGACAGGGCATGCTGATCCCGCAGCGCAGGAGAACGTTCCAGATATGCCATTAAAGGAGCCAGTGACCGAGTGCCCCATTGTGCTTTCATCAAGATCAACAGTATTGGGGTCATCTTCTATTGCAGCATATGGGATGCTCTGGTGAGCAGCCGTAATGCCAAAATCTGCACTGATCAATCCCCGAGTGTCACCAGTCACGGTAGTTGCAAGTGTCAGTACACCAGCAGTATGAGCACCAGTAACTCCAGGCTGAGCCTGATTGTAATACGTGCTGTAGGGCAGAGGTCCCGGAGCTTCCTTGTTGACATACTTGACAACCGTGTCCACAGTCATGCCATCTGCTGACGTGCGGGAATACTCTGCTCCTTCCCAATCATCGCCGACCATTGCGACCGCAGTGTCTGTCTCGGCAAATCTCATCTCAGCGTCAAGTTCAGCGTCGCCCACAAATACCGGAGTATTTGCAGTGTCACCGGTTCCGAATGACACCACCGGATCATCAACATCAGCCGTGCTGGTATTAGCATCGGCAAGGTCAGCATCTGGCCCTATCATACCTGCCACGCGCTTAGCTTCTGCTACTATTGCTGCACGGGTCTCCTCAGTAGGCACACACGCATCCCCATCAGGCATATACCCATCATCACACGTCACGGTCGTGTCGCCCCCATCCATTGGGTCCATTGTCTCTGGCGCGTCATCCGAACTGCCACCGCCGCCACCGCAGCCATACATCACCATGGAGGTTGCAGTGATCAGGCAAATCACCGCTAGTTTACTGGAAAGTGTAGACATCTTTCGAAGCTCCCTTAACTTGAATTAACAGGCATGTTGCCCATCCTAACGATTGTACAAGCATACACTTCAGCGCCCGAACTTCCCCGGAACGGTGAGAGTGCCTGTATGATTTAGACCAAATCTACATCGTCTCCACACATACTGCAACCACTTTTTTATGCAAATATTCCTGTAACAAACGGCTCAAACAGCCATATGCAGGCAGTTGGGGGGGGGTTGAGCACCGCTTGTCCAAGTGCGAAAACATCTCCGGTTCCCCTTACATTTTATTTCTGCTTTATCGTGAACGACGGGCGCAGGGGAGCATGCAGTATTTATTGTTTGCGCAATAGTCCATTAAGGTCTGATCAATCAGGTTTCTGAGAGGCAATTTCTGCCGGGCATGGAATTCAGTCTGTTCCGGAGGATCAGGAGGCCTGGAATCTGCCCCCGTGGGCAGGCAGGTGCGAGGGATTTCCCTGTTTTCGATGTTTCAGACGCACGCCCCCACAGGCCTCAGTAGAATGCATCTGTGGACCCCGGGCCTTCGTACGGTTCTTGGTGGAACTCGGGGCCTGGATGATGCTGGCATCCACGATCATGGTCTCGTCCGGGGCCGGCTCACGCTCCGGGTCAATGCCCGCAAGGCGGCGCATGGCCCGGGAGCCATACGAGGCCTCTTCGGCCCCCGGTCCGAAAGGTTGAGCCCGTGCTGCAGAAAGCGGATGCGCAGCATGCGCTCGGTGCCGATGGGCCTTCTCCCGGCCCCCTCGAGCTTCGGATAGAACGGCTCGATGACCGCGACCCGCTCTTGCCGGGGAATGATCTGTCCCATGTCCTCCGGAAACGCTTCCTCGCGGGTCTTCTTCCTGTACTGATCGAATCCGGTTCCAGAAAAGGTCGGCTTCTGATGGCATACACCTCCGTTGAATCGCCATTCAATCCCTGACAGGCATTATAATTTCTGAAGCCTGATTGATCAGAGGTTCCTCAGGTTAATTGCGTGTGCTCCTGACCGCCACACTGTTCGCTTGTTCGAGTTTATCTGTCACGGCAGCAGGGTGTAGCCCATTGAATTAGAGGCACCCACCTTATATACCGTTGGAAGCAATAATGGTTAGGCTGGCTCATTGACAAAATCTTTCAATATTTAGCGCCGCCTGTAGGCTACATGGGCTAGAATCAAGTCAGGTTCTGACTTCTTCGCCTGCGTTTATATTATCTGTGACCTCAGGCCCGAAATCGCGGATAGGGCCTATACGTTCGCAGAACGGCAAAGACTGTGATATGGTGGCTAAGTATATAAAATATTGAGAGTTTTAATGCCTGCACAAAGCCCGCCCGCTAAACGAAACCAAGCACATGCCGAGATGCTCGAGGCAGCACTTGCCCGTCCCGGCATTCATGAGGCTATGGAAGTTTATCGCAACTGGCTGGAGAAGGATCAAGGCTTGAACCCCTACCGCTCTGTTACCCAAAATCCTGTAAGAGTCACGACAACAAACTCCTCCAACATTTCTTGAATCTAAGGCATACGGGATTCCAGAAATGCCGATTTGGAGTGAGATTCTCGAAGAACTACGAGCCTCGGCAGGCCAACCGGGACAGTTCCCGGATTTTGACAGTGTTCGAAGAAGTCTGTCATGCGCTGGAAGGCGCAACACTTGATTTGATTATCCATAGTCCTGGAGGTTCTCCAGAGGCGGTCGAGGCTATTGTCTCCTACTTGCGCTCGCGTTTCTCTGATATTCGAGTCATTGTGCCGCTACTTGCCATGTCGGCTGCAACAATGATTGCATGTGCCGCAGATCAAATCGTACTCGGCAAACATCCGTCTCTAGACATCATGGCCCGCCTCGTATACCACCGACAGCACCCCGGGCTCACCCAGGTGCTCCAGTACCTTGCGCAACTCGCCGTACTCACTGCCTGCCGTGCCCACGAACCGCGCCCGTGCGCCCGGTTCGGAGACCGCCACCGCAATGGAGTCCCTGTGTACATCCAGTCCAGCGTAAATCGTGGTATCGTCTCTCATGGTCTGCCTCCAGATGGTTATAGTGCAATCTGACGCGCAAGCGCTTTGCAGGTGACCCTGCACGCCTGGCGTGCAACCCACGGTACCGGAGGCAGACCGCCTCAACCACTGCCTTTGGTTGCCTGAACCCGCTACCCGGGCAGGCCATGATGTCTAGCGAAAAATCCCATCGTTTGGATAATTACTGTGCTATGACAGGCGGGACAATTTTTAGGTTTAAGTACGCCCGCTAGGAAGATCAACGGGGGCCCTTGCTAGACTGTAACCTGTAGGTTACAGTAAAAGTTCTATTATAGAGCTAATGTTACCTTCTAAGTAACGTCCCTATGGCTATAACGATCAACCCAAGGCGAATCAAGGGCAAATGGACATTGGGCTACGCTTTGGATATCCATGCACTAAGCAGTACTTATCTCGGGATCAATGAATATGGTCATGACGTTTTCGAGACAAAACGTTCTGAGCTCGGCGAACTGCTATTACAGCTTAAATACCGCAGTAATGCCGCAGCAGCAGATGGCATTATTGAAGCTGCTACTGCGTTTTTGCAGCATTCGAAACAAGTTTGATTTGATCATTCCAGTTCCGCCTTCTGGGAAACGGCCTTTACAACCAGTAATCGTTTTAGCTCGGGGAATAGGTAAAAAGCTTGGTTTGCCTGTTGTCGAATGTGTAACCACTACCCGCCCGGCAACCCAGCTAAAGGGTGTCAAGGATAGCGAGAAGCGAAAGGAATTACTGGATGGACTCTATGCAGTCGATCGTACCTATACCCAAGGGAAAAGTATTCTATTGTTTGACGACCTTTACCGCTCTGGAGCTACGATGAACGCAGTGACTGACTTACTTGTCAGCCAGGGTGAAGCAGAGGTTGTTCGTATTCTAGCGATTACCAAAACGAGAAACACTAGATGAATACTGTGTTCATAGGAGGTTCGCGTCACATTTCACTCTTGCCAGAGCAGGTGAAACATTGGCTTGACGGTGTAATTGAGAAGAGTTACTCGATCTTGGTTGGAGATGCTAATGGGGTAGATAAAGCCGTCCAGAAATACCTTGCTAACGAGCAGTACGATGATGTGACTGTGTACTGTTCCGGTGAATCTTGCCGTAACAATGTTGGTCAATGGACAACACGCTATATCAATGCCTCCGGGAATAAAAAGAAATTCCAGTTTTATGCTGCGAAGGATCGTGAGATGGCACGCGAGGCTGAGTTTGGGTTCATGGTGTGGGATGGCAAAAGTCCGGGAACGATTCTGAATGTATTGCGCCTGGTACGTGCTTCGAAAAAGGCTGTTTTATTCAATATGCAGGAAAAGCAAACCTTGACCTTCAATAGTGAGACGGACTGGGATGCCTTTCTTCTGCAGTGTACGGGTACTTTGCGCCGGGATCTCGAAAACCGGGCCTTGCCAACCGAATGGTCTTTAGCCCCCCTTGCACAAACGGATCTTGATATGCCGGACCCGGACCTTGAGGATACGAAATCGGATATAAGTTTCGATTTGAAACGTGACATGGATTTGGCGCTGAAAAATAGTAACTCCAAAGCCTTTGTTTCGTTGCTGGGACAGTTGGCTAGGGAAAAGGGTATGAGTCAGATTGCCCGGGAGACCGGACTTGCTCGTGAAGCGCTGTACCGTGCACTCAGTTCAGAGGGTAATCCTGAGCTTGCAACTGTGCTCAAGGTTACTAATGCACTAAAGTTGCGCTTGCTAGTCGGGAAAAGTTCGAAGCTCTAAATCTACTACAACTGACTACAGGTTTCGGCAGATGTACCGGCCAGGCTCTTTTCTGTTGAGAAACCCTTTGATTTCCTCACATACTGTCAGATCGTCTGCCCAGCCGTGAAGGGTAGCAACGTGCTGCCACTTGTCCAACTGCAATGAGTGGATCAGACCCGATCTTTTCCATTTGTCCGTAAGATTTCTGGCAAGCTCTGGAATCGAGGATCCTGTTCAAGTTCGGGATCGGTGTCACGTATGACATTCAGGCACGCTCCTGAATCGCCATTCAATCCCTGACAGGTATTATAATCCCTGAAGCCTGGTGAATCAGAGGCTCCTTAAAGCTGCTCCTATGCGCACCCTGTATAAACGATTCAGACACAGCCATCGCACACCCTGTTCCCTTTGGCTAGTCCCATGAAATTTCGACCGCTCTTCCCGAAGGCCGATCCGTACAGGGAGTTCCAGCTCCGGGTTTCCGGCCGGCACACCCTGTGGGTCGAGGAATGCGGCAACCCTGAAGGCGTGCCCGTGGTGTTCCTGCACGGCGGTCCGGGGGCCGCCTGCGAGCCCTTTCACCGCCGCTTTTTCGATCCCGAACACTGCCGCATCATCCTGTTCGACCAGCGCGGCAGCGGTCGTTCCACCCCGCATGCAGAACTCAAGGAAAACACCACACAGGACCTCATCGAGGACATCGAGCGCATCCGCGCACACCTCGGCATCGGGGCCTGGCTCGTGTTCGGCGGCTCCTGGGGCTCGACCCTGGGTCTTGCGTATGCCGAGACCCACCCCGGGCGCGTCACGGGCCTCGTCCTTCGCGGTATCTTCCTGTGCCGGCCCCGGGACATCCAGTGGTTCTACCAGGACGGGGCCGGGCGCATCCATCCCGAGCTGTGGCGGGAATACCTCAAGGTCATCCCGGAGGACGAGCGGGGCGACCTGGTCGGTGCCTACCACCGGCGCCTGACCTCGGAGGACCCGGGAGTGCGAAGCGAGGCGGCCCGCGCCTGGTCGCTTTGGGAAGGCAGTACCTCGAACCTTGAACCCAAGAAATCGGTGATCGAGCATTTCTCCAAGGAGGCGACCGCGCTCAGCCTGGCGCGCATCGAATGCCACTATTTCATGCACGACTCGTTCCTTCGCGAAAACCAGCTGCTTGAGGATGCCCACAGGCTCAAGGGCATCCCCGGGGTCATCGTGCACGGGCGCTACGACATGGTGTGCCCGATCGAGCAGGCGCATGCCCTGCACCAGGCCTGGCCCGAGGCCGAGTTCGTGGTCTGCGCGCGCTCCGGGCACTCGGCGGCCGAACCCGAGATCGTCGATGCGCTGGTGCGCGCCGTGCAAAAGCTGATTCAAAACTAAAACACCGGGCCTTTCATTCGTGTCCTCCCTGGCACACACTTGACCCTGTCATGATTGCCCTGCTCCAGCGTGTCAAGACTGCCCGCGTGACCGTCGATGAGAAGACCGTGGCCGACATCGGTCCGGGCCTTCTGGTCTACGTGGCCGTGCAGCAGGATGATGATGGGCAAACACTTGTTCGCATGGGCGAGAGAGTGCTCGCCTACCGCCTGTTCGATGACGGCACCGGTCGCATGAACCGGAGCGTCATGGACGTTAAGGGCGAGGTGCTGCTCGTGCCCCAGTTCACGCTCGCGGCCGACACGCACAAGGGCCTTCGGCCAAGCTTCTCCAGGGCGGCGGAGCCTGCGCGTGCGGCCGGCCTGTTCGATCGTTTTTCGGATCATCTCAGGGCAAACTGTGCTAAAGTGCAGACCGGTAGATTCGGGGCCTGCATGCAGGTGCACTCGGTCAATGACGGGCCGGTCACGTTCTGGCTCGAAGTTTAGTTGCTGACAACACACAACCGCTTTTCTCCATACACTTTCCTGGACTTTTAGCCGTGAGCCCGCGATCCGCCAGTGTCGAACGCAATACCCGCGAGACCCAGATCACGGTCCGCCTGGACCTGGACGGTCGCGGGAAATCCAGGCTTGCGACCGGCCTGCCGTTTTTCGAGCACATGCTCGACCAGGTGGCCCGCCACGGCATGCTGGACCTTGCCATCGATGCCAGGGGCGATCTCGAGATCGATGCGCACCACACCGTGGAGGACATCGGCATCGTGCTCGGCCAGGCGTTTGCCCAGGCGATCGGCGACAAGCAGGGGATCCGCCGTTACGGGCACGCCTACGTGCCGCTCGATGAGGCGCTCTCGAGAGTCGTGGTGGATTTTTCCGGGCGGCCGGGTCTCGAGTTCCGGGTGAGCTTCCCGCGGGCAAGGGTCGGGGACTTTGATGTCGACCTCACGCACGAGTTCTTCCAGGGCTTTGTCAACCACGCGGGTGTGACCCTGCACATCGACAACCTCTCGGGCGACAACTCCCACCACATTGCCGAGACCGTGTTCAAGGCCTTCGGGCGTGCGCTTCGCATGGCCGCAGGCTTCGACGATCGTCTCGAGGGGGAAATCCCGTCCACCAAGGGCAGCCTGTGAGCCGGGAGACTGGCAAGCGGACACCAAGCCGTCCCGGCGAGAAAACGTCCATAAGCACAGACCAGCAGCAACTGCAGTGCGGAACGTGCTGACCGCAGTGCCCGCATCGAGTTCCGGGGCTGTTGCGACGGCCCCCTGAACACCGACCCGGTGCCGTCCTTCTGCAACGACCCGGGCCCGCATGCCGCGCCCGGCGATCGGACTCCAGCAAGTCCCCTGTCCCGCTGGAGCCCGCCTGACCCCCCAGTGCCGTAGGGACTGAACCCGTAAATTGCCTGCACAGGACCACTCAGCAAAGTCCGCGGCACCTGTCTCCATCCAGGGTGGGCAGCCCCGGGTGAAATGATCGACATGGTGGATGCAATCCGGTCACCGGAGGTCCATGGCGCCGGGTTCTCGAGAAATGGGCGTCGGCCAACTTGCTGATAGACAGACCAGGAGATTTTGTCCCCATGAATCACTGGAACAGCGGCAACGGATTCATGCAAGCGTTACGGTCGGCCGGGGTACGGTCCGTGCATTGACTTCTGCACACGGTTTCAGCAGGATGATTGCATCGCAATCAGAATATTGATTAGACATCTGGAAGATTCAGGGGACATCGCCATGGCGAGTATCACGATCCGCAATCTCGACGAGGAGGTGAAAACACGCCTTCGGGTGCGTGCGGCCAAGCATCATCGCTCTATGGAAGCGGAAGTACGGCTCATTCTGCGTGATGCAGTCGGGCGCAAGGGGTCTGCCCGCAATCTGGCACGCAAGATTCGCTCCAGGATCGCGCCTCTGGGCGGAGTGGACTTGGAGTTGCCTCCACGCGAGCCCGGGCGCGAGCCACCCTCTTTTGACTGAGGGGGCGGTGATGTTCCTGCTGGATACAAACGTGGTATCCGAACTCTTGCGCACGTCCCCGATGCTGCGGTCGAGAGATGGATTGACGGCCACTGGGAAACAGACCTGTACTTTTCAGCAATCGGCGAGGCGGAACTTCGTTACGGCTTTGCCATGCTGCCAGCCGGCCGGAGAAAGGCGGGGCTTGCCTTGGCCCTGGATGCGATTCTGCAAGAGGATTTCGCGGGCCGGATTCTCCCGTTCGACAGCAGCGCTGCGCAAAAATATGCGGACATGGCGGCGGCATGCCGTTCTGCCGGTTACCCTGCGCCACAGGCGGATGTTCCTCCTATTTGAGTGCCACTTTTTGGATAATATGGTACAATTTTTGTCCAATTCCTTTTCTGGGAATTCGTTTTCTGATTTGGGGACAGAAAGCGGAAAGAAAATGGTGCCTCCATACGACAGTCGTAAAGTAGCCAATCAGTTCATAAGATTTGCCAAAAACCGTGGCAAACCAATGACGATTTTGCGCGTTCTTAAGCTCGCATATATGGCTCACGGCTGGCATCTTGCTTTGACCAATGAACCCTTGGTGAACGAACCTGTCCAGGCATGGCGACATGGCCCTGTCATCCCAAGTATCTATTATGCATTTCGTCCTCAAGGGATAATCATTGGCTTGTTCCCTTTTGTTAAGGAAGATGAACTGGATCAAGATACCAAAGGTTTTTTATCCCATATTGATGAAATGTATCAAGGCTTATCAGCTAACAGATTATCCGCCCTGACACACATTAAGGGCGGGCCATGGGATATGACGTATAGAGCGGGGGAATTAGGAACAGTCATCCCCAATAATTTGATCAAGGAACACTTTATTTCAAAATTGGAAAGGGCAAAAGAAGCAAAAGAAGCAAAAGAAGAAGGCCCCCAATGGGCGCAAGTAGGCTAATGCCTGAATCGCCCCCAGAAATTGATCCTGACGATATTGAAACCCTTGATGAGGATTCGCGCAAACAACTGGGCCGCCTGGAAGAACACTATGTCAATTTAAGACGGGTTGCTCTCTTTATGGCTGCGATGGTCATCATAGCACTGGCTGTTCTTGAATTTTACATCTTATATGAAATCGTTTCTTATCAAGACATGGGTAGCAGTTTTGTTTTCCTTGCAATTTCTCCCATAGTATCTATCATAGCCATTTTGGTATTTGTCCTGATCGGTGTTTTTAAGAACTCACAGGAAGTTAAGCTAGATACTGCCAAGATGTTGCAACTTTTCAAATTAAGCAATGGCGATACTACTTAACATCTAAACACTTTCCCCCTGCCAGTCTCCGGTTGAATAAATTTCAACCGGATACACTACCGAGACTTTGAGCACCTTGACGTTGAGGTCATTGATCCCTGGACGGCGAATTGAGCGAAACTGCCAAAACTTGCGTACTTACCGAATAAAATGAGGAAGGCGACAGGACGCGGAGACTGTTGGTCCAATGAGCCCATGACTGCCCCTGCTGAACTTCTAAAAGGGACATGCACCCTAACCACTGGATTTACTCGCTCACCAGCCGGGTGCTGGTGACTTCAGGTTTTCACATGGACCCCGGCTATCAGGGACGGCTATGATTTTCGGTGTTAAATGCCAGCCCCGGGCCGCTGCACCTTCAGCAGGGACAAAAGCCGTTCCTGATTTGGTATGCTAATCTTGATGGCCCGGCGCAGCCGAAGAGAAGTGCAGGCAGGCTAACTCGACATACCGCGCATTCCAGCATCCCGACATGCACTCATGAGCCAAATTGCGATCATTGATTACGGCATCGGAAATCTCTATTCTGTCATCAAGGCGCTTGAGCATGTGACAGGCCCTGCGGACCGCGTATTCACGACCTCGGATTTCGGTGCGATTGCCAAAAGCGACCGGGTGGTGTTCCCCGGCCAGGGCGCGGCCCGGGACTGCATGCAGGCGCTGAGGGCGCATGGTCTGGAGGAGTCCGTGCTGGAGGCGGCACGCAACAAGCCGTTTCTTGGCATCTGCATGGGCATGCAGGTCCTGATGGCAAGGAGCGAGGAAAACCAGGGTACCGGATGCCTGGCATTGTTTGAAGGCAGCGTGAAGTATTTCGGTGATCACGTATCCGTGGGGACGGGTCCGGGCAGCTACAAGGTACCGCACATGGGCTGGAACGCGGTGCACCAGGACCGGGCGCACCCGCTCTGGGAAGGCATCGCCCCTTCCAGTTACTTCTATTTCGTGCACAGCTATTTCGTCGCCTGCGAGGATGCCGCACTGGTCGCCGGTACCACCGACTACGGCCTGGCCTTCACCTCGGCGATCGCCAAAGACAACGTCTTCGCCCTGCAGTGCCATCCGGAGAAAAGCGCCGCCTCCGGGCTTCGCCTGTTGCAGAACTTCGTTGACTGGGACGGGGAGCCGGGCACCCGCTGAGAGATTCCCTCCATGATGGTCATCCCTGCAATCGATCTCAAGGACGGCAAGTGCGTGCGCCTTCGCCAGGGCGCCATGGACGATGTCACCGTGTTCTCCGAGGATCCGGTGGCGGTCGCGGACCGCTGGGTCGGGGAAGGGGCGAGGCGCCTGCACATCGTGGATCTCGACGGAGCTTACGCGGGTGCGCCGCGCAATGCCTCCATCATCCAGGCGATCGCAGAGAAGCATCCCGACATCCCGATCCAGGCGGGCGGGGGCATCCGTGACGAGGACACCGTGCAGGCCTATCTCGACATCGGCGTGCAGTACGTCATCATCGGCACGCGCGCGGTCAGTGCCCCGCACTTCGTCAACGACCTGTGCCTGGAGTTTCCCGGCCACATCATCGCCGGGCTCGATGCCAAGAACGGCAAGGTCGCGATCGACGGCTGGTCGAAGCTCTCCAACCATGATGCCATCGACATGGCGCAGCATTTCGAGGCCGACGGCGTGGCCGCGATCGTCTTCACCGACATCAGCCGCGACGGCATGATGCAGGGCATAAACGTCGAGTCCACCGTAGAGCTTGCGAACAATGTCCACATCCCGGTGATCGCCTCCGGCGGGGTCACCGACGAGACCGACATCAAGCGCCTGCGCGAGTCCGGTGAGGAGGGCATTGTCGGGGTAATCGTCGGGCGCGCCCTGTACGAGGGCACGATCGAGCTCAAGCATGCCCAAGTGATCGCCGATGAGGTGCAACCCTAGTCCGCCACGCCTCCTGTTCCAGGAGAAGCTGTTGAGACTCCGGATTCGAAATGGCGAACGTCAGGAAGTGCCCGATTTCTTCTCCGGATGAGCCGCCCTCCACAGTTCGTCGCAACATGATCCCGGATGATAAAGCCCGGCAACCTCGTCGGGGGGTTCTGAAACTGGCCAGCCCCTTGAGCCGCGATAGATCGCAGTGATCATGCGACACCGGTGCTGCCGGCATTGGAACAGCATGTGCGCCGCTGTCCGTGAATTATGTTTGACGTAATGCGTATATCTCCGCTAAAGTGTACGCAGTACGGTCGTAGCAGGAACACAAATTATCGTGATCGTCGGCTTCTTTGACAGGAAGACCGGGGCGTTCTACGCGGGCCACCGGGTCGCGGCCTTCGCCGGCATTGCCCGCAGCGCTTCGCGCAAGCTCGACCAGCTTGATGCAGCCATCTGTTTGGGCGACCTGGCACGCCCCGGTAATCGCCTGCAGGCGCTCAAGGGTTGGCGCAGGGGGCAGTGGAGCATCCGTATCAACGATCAGTGGCGAATCTGCTTCAAGTGGCCCGAGGGCAGTTCCGGCCCGACTGAAGTGAAAATTGTTGATTACCATCAAGAGGAGGCAGGAAATGCGTGAACCAATCCATCCCGGCGAGACGTTGCGCGAGGATCTCGATGTGCTCGGCATGAGTGCAGCGGAACTGGCGCGACGGATCGAGGTGCCGGTGAACCGAATCACAGAGATCCTCAATGGCCGACGTTCGGTCACCGGCGATACCGCCTTGCGCCTGGGGCGTTTTTTCGGTACCTCAGGCGAATTCTGGCTCAACCTCCAGAAGCTGTACGAACTCCGGTGTGCGGAACAAAAGCATGGAACGACGATCGCCCGGTTACCGACGCTTGATGCCGGGACGGGTCTACATGCTACGGGATAGGGGCTGGCACGAACTGGTCGCCATGGCACCCTGGTGTTTGCGCTGCGCCCGTGCAGCCGGGCTGTGCCAAGCTGGAGCCGGACCCATGATGTGTCCCCTTCATGGTTCTATGTTCCCTGTTGCACAACACGGCCAGGATCCAGGCAGATCATGCAACGGAAATCAGTGATCGGCTGGGTTTCCTCCATGCGGCCACTGTGATTGAGGATATCAACAAGCCGGGGTATCGGCTGCACCGACTCAAAGGGGGCCTGAAGGGGTTCCGGGTGATAAATATATCCGGGAACTGGCGGATCGTTTTCCAATTCGAAGATGGCGATGCTTATGTAGTGAACCATGAGGATTATCACTGATGACGCTTCAGCAACATGACCCCCCGCACCCGGGCGCTTTGATCCGGCGCACGTACATTGAGCCGTTCGCGGAAATTACCGCGAATAAAGTCGCCGACCAACTCGGCGTTGCACGCAGCACCTTCAGTCGCCTGCTGAATGGTGTTGCCGGAGTCTCGCCGGAACCGGCTGTGCGCCTGTCCAGGGTTTTGGGTGGCTCCGCAGAAAGCTGGCTTACCTTGCAGGAGAGCTGCGATCTGCGGAAAGCGCGCCAATCGGTAGACACCAAGGCATTAACACCGATTGACTACAGCGAAGTCGCTTGAGCCCTTAAGCCCTCGAGGAGATTCCGGTTTTGCTGCAGGGTCGAAGTATATAATTCCCCTGGATTTCATAGCTCGCCCACTCATGTCGCTCGCCAAACGTATCATCCCCTGCCTGGACGTCGATGCCGGTCGCGTGGTCAAGGGCGTGCAGTTCGTCGATATCCGCGATGCCGGCGATCCGGTGGAGGTGGCCAAGCGCTACGATGCCGAGGGGGCTGATGAGATCACCTTCCTCGACATCACCGCAAGCTCCGATGAGCGAGACACCATGGTGCACGTGGTTGAGCAGGTCGCAGCCCAGGTCTTCATCCCGCTCACCGTGGGCGGCGGCATCCGCAAGCTTGAGGACATCCGCACCCTGCTCAATGCCGGTGCCGACAAGGTCGCCATCAACACCGCCGCGGTGTTCAACCCCGGGTTCGTTCAGGAGGCCAGTGACAAGACTGGCTCGCAGTGCATCGTGGTCGCCATCGATGCCAAGCGCGTGAGTGTCGAAGGCGAGCCGCTTCGCTGGGAGCTCTTCACCCACGGCGGGCGAAAGCCGACCGGCATCGAGGCGATCCGCTGGGCGAAGAAGATGGAGGCCTTAGGGGCTGGCGAAATTCTCTTGACGAGCATGGACTGCGACGGCATGAAGACGGGCTTCGATCTGGAGCTTACCCGTGCTGTCAGCGAAGCGGTCGGCATCCCGGTGATTGCCTCGGGCGGGGCCGGCACCCTGCAGCACCTGGCAGAGGGCGTGAGCCTCGGGCGTGCTGATGCAGTACTGGCTGCCAGTATCTTTCATTTCGGGGAATACACGATTGGCGAGGCCAAGACCTATATAGCCAGTCAGGGCATTGTAGTTCGTGCCTGAACAAAGCTTGTCCAAATGCTGTAGTGTCTCGGTCGTGCATCATGACAAATCCTGCTCCAACAGTTTCGACAGCAAAAATGTACTTGAAGGGCCGAGTGATGATTCCTGAACAAATCCGGGAACACCTGTCGCTTAAAGCCGCTTTCCAGTTTGTAGCGGTAGGCAACAAGGATGTCGGAATAGCCGGTTGCAGCAAGTGAAGTCCATGAACATCTTGACTGGAGCACCAGCCTGCCACAGCAGTCATGGGCCAGGAATATCCGCGAGCTGACTACGCTCCTTGAGGGAAATTGAAACGTGAAAGAGGGCCAGAATACAGAATGGAAAGCATCCTGGCGGGATGAATACCTGAAGTGGCTGTGTAGTCTTGCCAATGCACAGGGTGGTGTGCTGGAAGTGGGCCGTAACAATAAAGGGGAAGTGGTGGGCCTCAAGGATGCTGAGCGGCTCATGGAAGAGTTGCCAAACAAGATACGTGATCTGCTTGGAATCGTGGTGGATATTGAACTGTCGGATGAGGGCGGCCTGTCGTATCTGCGAATCACGGTGGAGCCCTATCCAGTACCTATCAGTTACAAAGGCGAGTACCACTATCGGAGTGGCAGCACCAAGCAGGTACTCAAAGGTGCGGCGCTTGACCGCTTCCTTTTGGGCAAAACCGGCAAGTGCTGGGATGCAGTTCCAGTTCCAAATGTTGAGATCAATGACCTGGCTGCAGCGGCTTTGGCACGATTTCGTGAGCATGCAGCGCACGCCAATCGCCTGGAAACGGGCGTCCTCAAGGAGGAGGGAGACTCTGGTCTGATCGAAAAGCTGCGCCTGATGGAGAACCAGTATCTGAAGCGTGCCGCAGTCCTCCTGTTCCATCCTGACCCCGAGCGTTTTTTTACCGGGGCATCAATCAAGATCGGCTACTTTGATAGCGAAACGGAGTTACGTTATCACGATGAGGTAGGTGGAGACCTGTTTGCTCAGGTCAGCAAGACAATGGATCTTTTGATGACCAAGTATCTCAAGGCGGTGATCAGCTACGAGGGGATTCAGCGTTTTGAAACCTACCCAATACCGGAAGGTGCACTTCGAGAAGCCGTGCTGAATGCTGTGGTCCATCGTGATTATGCTGTGGCAGCACAGATTCAGGTCCGGGTCTATGCTGATCGATTGAAGATTTGGAACCCGGGAAGGCTGCCCGGGGGCTGGTCCTTGGAAAAGCTTCTAGGCCAGCACCCTTCGCAGCCATCCAACCCGGATATCGCGAATGCTTTTTTCCGGGCCGGTGAAATTGAATCCTGGGGACGCGGTATCCAGCGCATTTTTGAAGCCTGCCAAGAGGCCGGCATACCTGAGCCAACCATACAGGTGGAGCCACAGATAGGTATTGAATTCGTGTTTTCAGAGGCTTACATTGAGAGTGTAGTTGCCACTGGCATTCGCAGCACTGTTATCGCAGATGGCAGAACCGGTAGGGATTCGGGGAAAACTACCCAAGAAACTACCCAAGAAACTACCCAAGAAACTACCCAAGAAACTACCCAAGAAACTACCCAAGAAAAAATACTTGCTTTGTTACGCGAGAATCCTGAGCTTACCCGAAAGGAGTTGGCAGACCACATCGGAATCACCGCGGATGGTGTTAAGTATCACCTGGCCAACCTTAATAAGGCAGGCCGTGTCCGGCATGTTGGGTCAACCAAAGGAGGCCATTGGGAAGTGATAGATGATGGCAAAATGTGATCTCTCAACAGGTGTAGCCACACTGTAGACATGTCCGGTTTCAGAACATATAAGGTGTCCGGCTGAGTGGGCTATATCGGGAGTATTGACTATTGGTGAGGCAGATGATGAATATCACCCGCCAGCACCACCTACCTGGCCTGTACCGCACACACCTTGGGTGCTGCAAGGCAGCGCCCGGGGTCTCGGGAGGATGCGTGCGCCGCTGCCGGCTCAAGATCGATAACGTACGTGCCCATGTGCGTTTCCTGTGGGGGGTGACATATAATAGAGGCGCAGGCCGGGCCTGTGATACTGTAGGGGGCCGCAGCCTGGCGAACACGAGATGAGCACCGACGATACCCTGCACCGACTGGCCGAGACCCTTGAGGCTCGAAAGCAGGCCTCGCCCGGGGACTCCTATGTGGCCGGGTTGTATGCGGGCGGGCTTGAGGCGATGCTCGCCAAGATCCGCGAGGAAGCGCAAGAGACCGTGGAGGCCGGCGCAGGCGACTCCGCGCACCTGGTCCATGAAGTGGCCGACCTGTGGTTTCACTGCCTGGTGCTGCTGGCCTTCCGGGACCTGGGTCCCGGGGCGGTGCTGGACGAGCTGGAGCGCAGGTTCGGAACCTCGGGACTTGTGGAGAAGGCCCAACGCGAGCGCTCACGTTGAGCCCGGACTTTTATTTGAGCGAACCGGAGTACACGTTATGGGAATCAGCCCCTGGCAGCTACTGATCGTACTACTGATCATCGTGCTGATATTCGGCACGAAAAAATTGCGCAACATTGGCGGGGACATCGGCAGCGCGGTCAAGAACTTCAAGAAATCCGTCAAGGAAGACGGCGAGCCCGAAGAGCCCAAGGCCGAGAAAGCCCCGCCGAAAGAATAACCTCCCCGGCCCATGTTCGATTTCGGCTTCTGGGAGCTTACCCTGATCATGGTGGTGTTGCTGCTGGTGGTCGGACCCGAACGCCTGCCGCGCCTGGCCGCCCAGGCGGGCCATTGGTTCGGCAAGGCGAAGCGCACTTTGAGCGCCTTTCGCGCCGACATCGAATCCGAGATCCGCGCCAGCGAGCTCAAGGAGATGCTGGAGAAGCAGCAGAGCGAGATCGGCGAGCTGAAATCCATCCTCAAGGACACGCAGCGCGAGATCGAGGAGGACTTCGAAGACGATGACGACGAGTCGCTGGTCGCCGCCGTCGAGGAGCAGATCGAGTCTTCCAAGCCCAAGTCCGCGCCCGTGACAGAGAAGCCCGATGGCGACTGAACCCGAGGGCACCGATTCCAAACAGGAGACCCTGCTCACGCATCTCTACGAGCTGCGCTCGCGCCTGATGTGGATCGTCGGCAGCGTGTTTGCCCTGCTGATCGTGCTGTTCCCGTTTGCCAATACCCTGTACGAATGGCTCGCAGGTCCCTTGATGGTGCACCTGCCGGAGGCGAGCACCATGGTGGCCATCGAGGTGGCCTCCCCGTTTCTGACGCCGTTCAAGCTGGTGTTTCTGGTCAGCCTCGTGCTGTCCGTGCCGATCATCCTGTACCATGTCTGGGCGTTCGTCGCGCCCGGGCTGTACCGCAGCGAGAAACGCCTGGCCTTCCCGATCCTGGTCTCGAGTTCGCTGCTGTTCTACGTCGGCATGGCGTTTGCCTACTTTGTCGTATTTCCCTTGGTGTTCGGTTTTTTCACGAAGGTGGCGCCTGAAGGGGTCGCGGTGATGACCGACATCGGCCGTTACCTCGATTTCGTCATGAAGATCTTCATCGCCTTCGGCGTGGCGTTCGAGGTGCCGGTAGTGACCCTGGTGCTGGTGCGCATGGGGGTGACCACCCCTGAACAGATGGCGGCCAAGCGCCCGTACGTGGTCGTGGCCGCCTTCGTGGTGGGCATGCTCCTGACCCCGCCCGATGTGATCTCGCAGGTGCTGCTGGCGATCCCGGTGTGGCTGCTGTTCGAGATGGGCCTTCTGTTCTCGCGCCTGGTGACACCCAGGGAGGCCGAGGCTGGCACCGCGGATACGGAGCCGGTCGCCGCCGAAGGGCCGGTCTCTTCGTCCGCATCTTCTGCAGTGCCGCTCTCGCCCGAGGAACGCGAAGCAGAACTCGCCCCGATCCCGCCCCTGGAGGAGGACGGGGGCCCGAAAGGCCCATCGGACTAGATGTGATCTCTCAGTACGTTGTTCATTCGGGCCTGACCCGAAGCTCCCAGAACTGCTCGCGAGTTGTTTATCCGGTGTAAAGGTTGAGGTCCGAAAGGTGAGGTCGTAGACTTGGTCACGACTTATATGCATGTGCTGGACTGATTAATCTGCAAGACGGCCGATGCTGACATTCACAGAGGAACTCCTGCTCCTGCTGGGCGATGAGGAGGGCCTGTTTCTTCCCGTCAAGGAACATGCCTTCGAATGTGCGCTGGCGGGCGCCATCCTGATGGATCTTGCCTTTGCCTTCCGTATCGACACGGACCTGCAGGCGCTCGTGGTCACTGATCCCACCCTCACGGGCAATCCCATGCTCGATTACGTGCTGGCAAAGATTGCAGCGCGCAAGGACATCACCGACACCCCGGCCTGGATCCGGATCCTGGCCACCGAGGATGCCGTGGTGATCCGCGAGCAGGCCCTGGACAGCCTGGTCGAGCGCCGCATCCTGAAAAGACAGCACAACCGCTTTCTCGGGGTATTTCGCTCCGCCTGCTATCCCACCCTGGACGACCGTCCTGTGCAGGCGATCAAGTCCCGCATCGAGGCGGTCATCTCCGATGACATCCCGGACCCCCGGGACCTGGCCCTGATCTGCCTCGTGGATGCCTGCCAGATCCTCCCGGACCTGTTCCCCGAGTGGGAGGCGGAAAGCACCGACTCCCGGCTTGATCTGTTGCGCAGGATGGACCTGATCGGTCGCGAGCTCACCGGGACCATCACCGAGATCCAGGACCGGATCATCCGTGCGGCCCGTGCCCAGGCCGAACGCTTCAGGAAAACCCTGCTGAGCCTGGCCGCAGTGGGCAGTGCGACCGTGATTGCCACCCTGCTGGTGCCGAGAATCGGGGTTCCGGACCGTTGGGGTCCTTCGCTCCAGGGACTGCTCTGGTTCGACGGGTTCTGGAAGCAGTTCAGCGGCTACCTGCTGCTGGCGTTCAGCCTCGCCGGGCTGACGGTTGCCGTGGCGATCAAGAAGCAGCTGCTGGCCTGGGTCTCGGGTTCGCATCGCTGGCGGCTTTCCCACATCGTGCTTGGTCTCGGCTGTGTATTCATCCTCTTCCTGCACACGGGATTTCGCCTGGGAACCAACCTGGATGCCGTGCTGATGGGCAGCTACCTCACCGTGCTGCTGTCGGGTGCGCTGGTCGGGATGGTGGTCGGCGGCGCACCGCGACTTCTCAAGCAGGTGAGCCTGCACAGGATCGGCACGGCCCGGCGCACCCTGCTGTGGGTCCATGGTCTGGCGATCTGCCTGCTGCCGGCCCTGCTCATCGTTCACGTGCTGTCCGTGTATCTCTACTAGGGCGCGTCGCATGGTTCAAAGACTCATGCAGGCCGTGCTCGTGGTGAGCCTGCTGGGGGCTGTATATATGATCGTGACGATGACCGTTGCCGGGGATCGTCGCCTGCTGCCGGGCGGGCAGACCACCGATGCCCATCACCAGCTGGAGATGGCCTGCGAGACCTGTCACGGAAAATCCGTGTTCGCGGGTGCGGAGGCTGCAGAAAAGGCACTGAACAAAAATTGCAGGCAGTGCCACGAGGACGAGCTGAAGGCGGCCAGGGACAGCCACTCGCGAAAGCGCTTTCGCAACCCGCGCATGGCGCAGTACTGGGACCTGCTTGATGCGCGGCGCTGCACGAGCTGTCACATTGAGCACCGCCCTGAGATCACGCGGGCGGGCGCTGTCACCGTCGCGATGGATTTTTGTGTGGCCTGCCACTCCGAGGGTGAGCAGGATATCCGAACGACCCGGGCCAGTCATGCCGGGCTGGACTTCACGACCTGCGCATCGGCAGGCTGCCACAATTTCCACGACAACCAGGCGCTCTTCGAGGATTTCCTGCTCGCGCATGCCGGCCGGCCCGAACCGGTCCGACCGGCCGTGCACGCACTGTCCGCACGCTACCTGGCCCGGCCGGTGTCCGCGGACAAGGCCTTGGGTCGAGAGGATGCCGTGGCACCGCCGCATGCACTTGCCGAGCCGGGTGCACTGGATCACTGGGTGGAATCCGGTCATGCGCCGGCCGGGATCAACTGCACGGACTGTCATGTTCCCAGGCCGGCCCGGGACGCGCCGGACACCGAGGCGCTCACGCACTGGATCGATGTGCCGCAGATGGGGGTGTGCATGGAGTGTCACAAGCCGCAGGCTCGTACGTTCGTCCTGGGGCGCCATGGCATGCGCCAGCATCCCCGCATCGCAAAACCCAGGAATACGGACTCGGAATCCGGCAGGGCCGTACCTGCATGGATGGTCCGCTGGCTCAGGGATCCGACCGTGCCCGCCGCGATGACCGTGGGCGAGGCGCGCCTGCCGATGCACGCCGATGCAGACCCCTCCTCGTCGCTCGGCTGCAGTACCTGCCACCGTGCACACGCCCTCGATATGGCACGTGCTGCGGTAAACGCCTGTGCCTCCTGTCACGACGATGCGCACACCCGCAGCTATTTCGACAGCCCCCACCATGCGCTGTGGCTGCGCGAACAGGCCGGTGAGGCTCCGCCCGGCAGCGGCGTCAGCTGTGCAAGCTGTCACATGCCAAAGCTCGAATACCGCGGGCAGGTGCGCACCAACCACAACCAGAACGACAACCTGCGGCCCAACGAGAAGATGATCCGGTCGGTCTGCCTGGACTGTCACAGCCTCGGTTTCTCGCTGGATGCGCTGGCCGATGCCGCACTCATCCGGCAGAACTTTGCCGGCAGGCCCCGGGTTCACGTGCCAAGCATCGACTGGGCCATCGCGCGCAGCCTGTCAAATCCCGAACCGCCAGAGAATTGACGGAAGGTCATGCTTAAAATCTGTCCTGTCTGGTTGTTTATATTTTCCTGAAAAAAGGATGTTTCGCAGCGTCGATGTCAAAGGTTAACGTTTCGAGACATCCTGCCGCTTTGGCATGGTGCGCAATCACACAGTCGGAAAAACCTGCTGGACTTGAACGATAGTCACGCAGCACGGCCCAGGCTATTTCAGGAGACTGTACAACCAGTTCTGCCGTCAAGAGTATCTGGTGAATTACAGCAATGATCGTTTCCTTATCGTACCCATAGGCATGCCCGAGCACCCAGGTCAGCTCGCATAACACCAAAAGAGACACATAGCCGGGGTTCTCGCTTGTCAATTCATCAATGACTTTGCCAGCCGCTTTTGCTTGCTTTGCATCATCCTGCACGATGTAGCGCGCCAGCACACTGGTATCCAGGCCAATCAGGTGCTGCCCCCAGAGCGACTGCCTCGTCCATTTCGGCAAGGGTAACTGGCTTGCCAGGCCTGGGAGCCATCCCTTTCAGCTGCTTGATCGAGGCGGTGACCGGCACCATCCGATAGTCTCCTGCTTTGCTTTCGATAAATTCAATCCGGTCACCCGCCTTTAGGTGTAGAGCATCTCGCACGCTTTTAGGGATAGTGATTTGACCTTTACTGGTGATAGTTGCCTGCATAATCTTACTAAATCAGGATTCCTTACTTTGATACAAGGCCAGCCAGGCCAATCAGGATGCGCCGACCCAGTACCAGTTACTGTGCAGGGAAGTCAGCCCATGGTCTGCCAATTTCCCGCCCTGCAAGAACCAAGGAGTTCGAAGCACTCGCCTGAGTCATGACTTGCTACGCATCGGCTCCGACGCTCCGCTTGTCCACTTGAAGCGGTACGGCACTTTCAGTAACAATGAATTTTCAGTACCGCGCAGGAGACAGCAGTCATGAGGAAAATTGCAGCCATAGCTGGGATTATGTGGGGGATTGGTGCGGCCATGACAGGTGCCGCAGCCTCCGAAGGCATGCCCTACGAGAAGGTCACCGACATGCTCTACCAGGTCATGTCGGCCAACCGTGAGGTCTACACCCGGGTCGTGGTCCAGCGTCTGACCGTGGACGCAAAGGTCCTGACGGCCTCGGAGCACTTCGAGGACGATGCAGCCCTGCCCCTGCCGTCGCAGATGTTTCGATTCGTGGCCGAGGAAGTGCTGGACAACACGGAAGACTTCTCCTATTCCCTGCTGTCCCTGCACCCGATCAACAAGAAGAACGGGCCTGCCACGGACCTGGAGCGGCAGGGGCTTGAGCATGTCGCCAATGCGCCGGGAGAAAACTTCTACGGCGAAGAGGAACTTGGCGGTGAGCGCTACTTCAGTGCGGTGTACCCGGATTATGCGGTCGTTGAAGCCTGTGTCCAGTGCCACAACAACCACAAGGATTCCCCGCGCAAGGATCTCAGCGTGGGTGAAGTCATGGGTGGTGTGGTGATTCGCATTCCCCTGGACTGATGAGTACGTCTGGCCCGAAGGATTCTCTGGGCCATCTAAAGGCCATCTTTACAGACGCCTCAATGCTTTGGCCCGTCCAGCCACGACGGGACTCCGGGGGCGGTCCCCGGAATCCCGGGGTCTTTTCTCTAGAACTGCACTCCGATATGGAGTGTACCCGAGTGCATGGAGTTTCCGGACCCTGCCTCGCGCGCGGACAGGGTTGCATCCAGTACTAACGGTCCGAGCTGCCACCCAGCCCCGAGGGTGATGGTAAGGTCGCTGTCCGGGGCCTGGGCACTCAGGCGCTCGCCGGAGACGGTGGCGGTGGTGCGGTGGGAATCGAGGTGGTGTGCGAGTTCCAGGGAGGCATACAGGGAGACTTCGGCTGCACCGGCCGTGCGGACAGTATCGGCCAGCACACCGGCACTGGCGCGGGTGCGGGTCTCGTCGCCGAACGCGGCCTGCGTGCTGGTGGCATCGGTGAAGCTGTCGATCTTCACCTGCGTGTGCTCCAGGCGCAGTTGCGG
Source organism: Gammaproteobacteria bacterium (assembly GCA_022824965.1). Lineage (GTDB taxonomy): Bacteria > Pseudomonadota > Gammaproteobacteria > UBA4575 > UBA4575 > WTFY01. Next base: position 8,524 of record JAJDYY010000001.1, on the reverse strand, counting down.
GGTGAAGGCGGTCCGTTCGCTCCAGGGCCTCCGGTGTCCGGCCTCGAGTTGCACTGCAAGGCGCTCGGCCTCCAGCGAGGAGACCAGGCGGTTGACGGTCCTGTCATCGGAGTCGATGTCCAGTTCATAGTCCGTCCAGGCCACCCTGCCATGCAGATAGGGGCCGCCTCCTGTCCAGCGGGCCTCCAGCGAGAATCCCCGGCCTTCGGCATCAATATCTCCGCCCTGGACAGGAGAGGAGACATCTGCCTTCCCGGAGACATGATGCAGGGCGGCCTGTGCACTCCAGCGGGGATTTTGGACAAAGGAGATGCCAAGCTGTGCGACCTGGTGTTCGGTATCGTAGGTAACGCCTACGGTGGAGCGGTCTGGTTCCTGGTCACCTGTGGTCCCTGACAGGGAAATCCAGACGGGAACGGAAGGAGAGAACAGGGTGTGACCTGGCAGAGGTTCGGTGGACAGGCCAAGCAGGAACCCGGGCAGGGCCTCGTAGAGGGCGGCACGCGGGGCGTACTCTTCCATCAGCACAGGACCGGCAGGCTCGGGACCGGGCTCAGGAACAGGCTCCGGGTCGGGGTCCGGAGATGGTTCCGGGTCAGCAGGGCCCGGATCCGGTTCGGGCTCTGGTTCTGGCTGAGGCATGGTGCAGTTGGGTGGTGTTCCAGTCTGACCAGGCGGACACTGCGGTGGAGGTGTGCAGTTGGGATAGGTTCCACTCCCCCCTGCCGGACACATGTCGGCCGCCTCCGTGAAGTCTGCCTCAGAGAAGTCGCGCCCGGCGATCACGCCTGTGGCAGGCCCAGTCTTTGTCCAGGTCATTGGGTCACCGGAACTGTAGTCGGATACATTGACCCCTTCGGCCCGCATCGTGACGTTCCACGCCCCGTTGCGGGCCGTGCGGCCCGTGACGCCTGACGCCCCCTCGTGCAGCACCACATTGTTCATCGCAAGCGTGGTCTCGCCGCCGTCGTTGAGGATCCAGCCCCCGCCCAGGGCCTGGGCCAGCCAGCCGTTCTCTCCCGTCATGCGCTGTCCGCTGGGGTTCAGGTCGACCCGCAGCCTCGGGGGGATGGCCGGGATCACGTTGTCCATGTCGGTGCTGTCCTCCGGGACCGTGCCGGTGGCCAGGATGGCGATCCCCGAGCCCGAGCTGATGCTGCCCGAAGGGCCGATGACGACCTTGCCGCCCCCGGCAAGGAATATCCCTTCGGCCGCGCTGGTGATCGCATCGTTGACCGTCACCGTCTGCTGCAAAAAGCCGTCGGCCCCGCGGGCCGCTGTGCGGGTCGGTGTGCCATTACTGAGTCCACCTATATGCACGCCCCGTGCACCTGCACCACTTGCCCTGACCGGGCCGCCCAGCCTGGTGATGGTGCCCACCGCGATATCGATGCTGCGTCCTGTCACTGTCCCCAAATGGAGGGCCACGATACCGTGTCCATTGGAACCTTTTGTGGTGACCCCATGGCCGCTTTCTGTGGCAAGGTTGATGTTACCGGATCCAAAATGTAAGCCGTATAGGCCGTAGGAAGAAGCCCCGGCGGTGGTGACGGAGCCGCCCTGCAGGTCGATATCAATATTTCCGGTACCTTGGTGCGCCCCATAGGCGCCGTGAGCAGCTGTTCCTGCCGTGGTGATCGAGCCACCCTGCATGTCGATGTCAACATTGCCCCGGGTCCCTGTGAATTTCCACCCATGAATGCCGTGGGAAGAAGCCCCGGCGGTGGTGACGGAGCCGCCTTGCAGGTCGATGTCGATATTTCCGGTACCCTGATGCAGCCCGTATATGCCGTAGGCGTTGTTGGTAGCTGTGCTCCCCGTGCGGATGTCGTAGTTGCCCTGTACCTTGATCCGGACGTCGCCGCTGGAGCTGGCATGGTGCCAGCTCTGCACGCCATGTCCCTCGGTCCCCCGCGTCGTGATCTCACAGGGAACTGCAGGGGAGTCCGTGCAGACCAGAGTGATCGTTGTGTCGCCTGTACCGGAGTGCTGGCCATATACGCCTACCCCGATGTTGCCTTGGGTCATGACCGTACTGTCTCGGACCGCCATGAGGATATTGCCGGGACCGCCCTCTCGAGTGGCAAAAAGGCCGTACCCCCGACTTCCTGCGGTAGTAACGGAAATTCCCTCGGCCAGAAAGGTGATGTCGTTTATCTGGTCTGTAACTGCATTCTCCTGCACCATGCGGACGCCGATTGCACTGCGCCCTCCTTTAGTATCGATCACGACACCGTTCCTCAAGTTCATTTCGAGATGGCCATTGCCCTCATGCATGGCCTCCAGTCCTATGGAGCCAGTACCCTGTGTTCGGATTTCGGTATCTTCCAGTGAAAAAGTGAGAGCACCTTCGCCGACCAGCACGCCACGGATGCCGTAAGTGTTTACTCCTGTCGTATCGATCGTCGATGGGGTGGTCACCATGCCGGTCGTTGTACCGGCAATGCTGATATCCACATCCCCGCTGCCTGTATGCAAGGCTTGCACCCCCGCCGAGACAACGCCGCTCCCGGTCAGATCGATATCGATACCACTGAGATTGATATCGATGTCATTGGTTGACATGCTGCCCTCTTCACATTTGACATAGTCCCCCTGGTTAGTGGGAGGGCCCGGGCATACGGCGGCTGCCTGAACCTCCCCGACGTTACCGAGGGTTGCAAGGACGGCAAGGCCCAGCACTGCCAGGATTTGCAAATCCGGCAGACTCCTTCCCGAATAAGGAGCGCTGCTTGACAGAAGCCGCTTCATTATGGGGGGGGGGGTGAGCGAGGCAGCTGCTTGTCTCAACCGGTACGTTTTTCGTGTGCCCCGTAGGCCAATGCTGGTCTTTTCGTTCACCAAGCTTGCCCGTTAAAGTCTTTTCACTGTCAAATACCTCGTGACGGGGCCGACAGCGAGGGCAAAACCAGGTTCTCCAGGTAGCAGACACTCTCCGGCATTTGGTGCATAATTGCCGACCTTTAATGCTTTGCGTATTTCGTGAAAAAACCGATCAAGCTTCGTAAGCGCGTCCTGCTGGTTATCCTGGACGGCTTCGGCGTGAACCCCAGCAAGGCCAACAATGCTGTGCTGCGCGCGGACACTCCGCGCCTGGATCATTATTTCTCCAGTTATCCGCACACCGTGCTGGAGGCCTCCGGCGAGGCGGTCGGCCTGCCGCCTGGGCAGATGGGCAACTCCGAGGTCGGCCACATGACCATCGGCTGCGGTGCAATCATACGCCAGGACCTGATCCGCATCAACGATGCCATTGCCGACGGCAGCCTGTTCGAGATGTCACCGCTGGTTCGCGCCATCAAGAAGGGCAAGAAGAAGGACGGCCACGTGCACCTGATTGGCCTGCTCTCGGACGGCGGCGTGCACTCGCACATCAACCACATCATTGCCCTGATCAAGCTGTGTCGCGACCACGACACCCGCCCGATGCTGCACCTGATCACGGATGGACGCGATGCCCCGCCCAAGAGTGCGCGCAAATACCTGATGCGCCTGAACCGCGCCCTGAACAAGGCCGACGGGATGATCGCCACGGTCATGGGTCGCTATTTCGCGATGGACCGCGACCGCCGCTGGGATCGAACGGAAAAGGCCTGGCGCGCGCTGGTGCGTGGTGTGGGTGAAGAGGCCGTCGACGCCAAGAGCGCGATCGTCAACGCCTACGAGCGCGGCGAGACCGACGAGTTTATCCAGCCGACCGTGCTGCCGGAGGCGAGCCCCATGGGTGGCGGCGCCTCGGTCATCTTCTGCAATTTCCGCAACGACCGCCCGCTGCAGCTCAGCAAGGCGCTCGCCAAGGAAGGCTTCCAGGCCTTCGAGCGCGGCAAGCGCTTCGAGCCGGTGCGCCTGACCATGATGACGAAATACAGCAAGGAGTTTCTCGGCCCGGTGGTGTTTCCGCCCAGGCGCCCGGACACCAACCTCGCCGAGATCATCAGCAAGCTCGACATGCACCAGTTCCACTGCGCGGAAACCGAGAAGTACCCGCACGTGACCTACTTCATCAACGGCGGGCATGAGGAGGCCTACGAGGGTGAGGACCGCAAGATCATCCCCTCGCCCAAGGTCGACACCTACGACCAGCAGCCCGAGATGAGCGCCGAGGAAGTCGCCGACGAGGTGATCAAGGCGGTCCGCAACGACGCCTATGCCCTGGTGGTGACCAACTTCGCCAACGGCGACATGGTCGGGCACACAGCCAAGAAGGAGGCGGTGATCGCGGCCCTGCAGGCCGTGGACGTCCATGCCGGGCGGGTGCTTGATGCCGCGGTCGAGCAGGGCATCTCGGTGGTGGTGACCTCCGATCACGGCAATTGCGACGAGATGGTCAACCCGCACACCGGCGAACCGCACACGCAGCACACCACCTACCCGGTGCCGTGCCTGGTCATCGATGAGGGCAACTGGGACCTCGCCAACGGGCGTGGTCTCAGCGACGTCGCCCCGACCATTCTGCAGCTGATGGGGATAAGAAAGCCCAAGGCGATGACAGGACGCTCCCTGCTGGTGCCTTACAACGGGCGTTGAAGAAGGTATATGCCCCACCTTCTAGGCATTAGTACCTAGTGCATCCCATGCTATTTCAGCAAGCAATGATTCCCAGTTAACAGATGTCTCGGCTGGGGAATCCCCAGCCATTTTAGAAGTTTTTCAGCGCTGTATCAGATTGATACAAGCCTGTGATAGAGGTTTGAGTTAGTTGAAGAAATGCCCTAAATAGGGATGGGCATGCAAGACTTTCCAAGACTGCCACTAAGTGATGCTGGCTAAGCTTTGTATGTTCTATACGTGGATATGCCACAAGTGAAGATTGGACGAAACGATCCGTGCCCGTGCGGCTCTGGGAAAAAATTCAAGCATTGTTGCCTTAGGAAAAATAGGCACCAAAGTAATAGGTTCGCAGAATTTACCGTCTATGTGGAAGAGATGTCTAAGGGAGAGTGTTCCGCACCACCACAGTTGAAGGCTGGCTGCAGTGCAAAATTCGCTAAGGCACACACAGTATAGAAGGCGAGCTTGAGGCAAATCTCGACTGACGGACATGTGTTGTCGTTCGTGCCAAATCCTACGAATCTAGAAAAGTATGGATCATCCCTACGTCCTCAAAAGCGAGGTGTACGGCATGCATCAACCTTCACTGGGTTCTGTACCAAACATGATGACACAGTATTTGCGCCGCTAGAGAAGGTTCCGTTTACAGGGACGAGTGAACAGTGCTTCCTGTTAGCGTACCGAGCACTAGCGAGGGAACTCTACCTGAAGAAAGGAATCTTGCGGTTTTGGGATACAAGGAGCAGCAAATTATCCTTAGAGCGAGGAATCCCTAAAGAACTGGTTTTAGCGCCCGTGGCCGATTTTCTGAAAGGAACAACCAAGGCAAAGAGCGATATGGAGTCGCACAAACTAGAGTACGACCACGCTTTGTTAGCCCAGGAATACGATGCAGTCAAGGCCTATGTGGTGGAGTTGTCCAGGCCGCCACCAGTGATGTGTTCCGGGGGCATCTTTCCGGAGCACACTTTTAATGGCGAAAGATTGCAAGTTTTGGGTAACGGTTCCAGACGCCCAAGTCAGATATGTTTTTCGTCGTTCGCTGATACAGCAAGTGGGTTCATAGTGTTTGCTTGGCTAGACGATGGGCTTGACCATTGTGACCGGCTGGTGGACAGCTTGCAGGAGTTGCCTGATTCGGATTTAAGTGACTCGTTGCTTAGGTTCATTTTCGAGTGCTGTGAGAACGTACATATTCACCCTTGTTGGTGGGAAAGCTTGCCAAAGCCGGCACAAGAGACGCTGATTGAACATATGGATGTGTTATCTGACTTCGGGCCTGAAGATTGTGCGAGGGACTTCTTTTCAGACGATGGCGTGGACTACGGCACTTGGCCGATTAAAAGAAGGTATGTGGTGTAATGATGCACTACAACCTGAATTTAATCCAACACAGTAATGCCAAGTAGCAAGAAATAGCACCTCTAGCCATACACGATACTTGAGTCCGAGGTGGAGAGTGTTGCAGTTCCTTGCAACGAGTCGAAAAGGGCTCACCAAATATTACAAGGGTCGTATATTTCCATTCACTTAGTAACGCCTGTTAGTCTCAATGAGTGTACTAACCTTTTTCCCACCGATACAAAACAAAGCAAACAAGGAGACTAGATAAAACAAGTACCTGAACTCCATGCTCTTTACTGAATTCATGAAAACGTTTCATTCTCCTGTACTTTAGATATCCCTTATGCACACGCTTGGATAGCAGATGAACTGGATAACCGAGCAACAGCGCAGGGAGGGAATATAGGAAACTGAATAAGATTTCCATAGCTTTTAATCGCCGGTAGTCATGTCAGCGCCCTCAGGCCCTGCTTCATAACACTCATCCCCTGGGTGGAAACGGGTCATTGCCATGGGAATCGCGTTCCCTGATCCGGCCATCCCTGCCGTGGACAAAAAGCTCGGTGTTTTGATTTCGAACGATCTCCCGACCTGCATCAATCGCCTCACGCTGGGTCCGGTGTACGGATGAAGCCTTCTGACTGCCGGCACCGCGGACAGCCCACCCGTGTTCGTGCGGCACAATATGTTGGTTACGCTTTGACATCTTAATCTCCCCATCCTGCTGGAATTCCTGTCCCGGCCAATCACCCGACTGGCATGGACAACAAATCCGAATAGTTTACAGATTTATATTATAGTATAATTATGTAAACCTGTTGTCCAGCAGGAGGACTCATGTTTGGAGAACGATTGAAGTTGGCCCGGAAAAGGGCAGGATACTCGCTGCGCAGCCTTTCCGATGCACTTGGCCGCAAGACCAGTGCCCAAGCCATTGGCAAGTATGAGCGTGGTGAAATGATGCCAAGCTCGGGTGTTCTGCTTGATCTCGCGAAAACGCTTGATGTCTCGCTTGAGTATCTTCTCAGCGAGCGTGTGGAAAGGCTTGAAGAGATCGAATTCAGGAAGCGCTCTGGCACGAGCGCAAGGGACCGCGCGCGCGTAGAGGCGGTCGTGATCGACAGCCTGCAACGCTATATCGCCATCGAGGAAATCCTAGGGCTGGACAGCCATTCATGGAACTCGCCAAAATTCGGCAACCGGTTTCTCGGACTTGCGGACGAGGGCGAAATACTGGCCCAGGATCTGAGGCAGGAATGGAAACTTGGAATCGACCCCATTCCCAACATGACCTCCTTGCTGGAAGACCGAGGTATCAAGATCGTGATTCTGCCGCTGCCTGCAGGGGTTTCTGGGCTTACGGCCCTGGTGCGAAGGCCAAATCACAAGCAAGCCATGCCCGTCATTGTTGTCAACCGGTGCACCACCTTGGAGAGGCGGCGGCTCACGTTGGCCCATGAACTCGCCCACAGACTCTTGGATCCGGATTCCACTGTGGATCATGAGCAGGCTTCGAATGTGTTTGCAGGCGCATTTTTGATTCCCGAAGCACATCTGGTCCGTGAGACCGGAGAACACAGGAATGCATTGGGGTACCGGGAGATCATCCATCTGAAACGAATGTACCGAGTGAGTGCAGCTGCCCTTCTCGTACGATCGAAGCAGTCGGGTATCCTGAGCGAATCTGCCGTGTCCTACGCTTTCCAGACATTTGCCAGGCAATGGCGTTCCGTGGAACCGGAGCCCTTCGAAGAGAAAGGTGAGGAAGGTACACATGAAGTGCCCCGCCGTTTTGAGCGCCTGTGTTACCGGGCGTTGGCAGAAAAGCTGATCTCCCCTATCAAGGCGGCTGAACTGCTGCGACAACCCCTGTCGGTAATCGAGAAGGGACTGAAAGGACCGGCAGAAGCGGATGCCTGTCATCATCATTGATACCTCATGCATGATCGATTTGCGAAAGGTCGACTTGCTCGAGGCACTCCTGCAGCTTCCCTGCGTGTTCGTGGTACCAGATGTACTTTATGATGGCGAGTGGCTTTGTTTGGCAGAGGACGAAAAGGCAGCATTATGCGAAGAGGGTCTTGAGGTCAGGGAGCTGACTGCCGAAGCGGTCGGAAAAGCCTCGCAATACTTCAAGCAGCATGCTTCGCTGGCCCTGAACGATTGTTTCGCACTTGCCTTGGCCGAGGAGACAGAAGACTGTACGCTGTTGAGCGGTGACAGTTCTTTAAGGCAGGCCGCTGAGAGTGTCGGCATCCAAGCCCACGGCGTTCTGTGGGTAACCGATGAACTTGAGAGACATCAAGTGGTCGAAATTCGAATTCTGCATGATGCTCTTGAAATCTTTCATGAGGATGACACGATATTCCTTCCCGAGAATGAGGTGGTACGGCGTTTGAGACGATTAAGTCGAATGTCGAGGGAAAGATGAAACTTGGCAGTATGCTCGGCTGGGGCTCGCTGATAGTGCTTGCCAAGGCACAGCGCAGCAAGCTTGACAGGCCGATGGCACAGCGCGTTGTTGATTTTTTGGACAGGCGCATTGCCGGAATGGAAAACCCGCGCCGCACGGGTAAGGCATTGACCGGCCCGCTTGGTGGTCTCTGGCGTTACCGGGCAGGAGATTGTC
>JAJDYY010000007.1 GCA_022824965.1 Gammaproteobacteria bacterium | reverse complement strand
TTCCATTCTGCAGAGGGTTCGTATTCGAAACCTGAAGACATTGACAGGCTGTATCTGGCTGGTGCTTTAGAAAGGTCGCAAACCGAATGGACATTCGGTCGGCCCTTATAAAGGAAAATTCAGAGGTACATTTCTTTAAACCGCGAAGCAGCAGGAGGCCATCGCTTCAATGAGGCCGCCGCCCGCGAGCGGCGGATATCTGCTTGGTTACGAGTTCTTCTACAACTGCCAAAGACCGCATGCCACACTCATGAACGTACGGTTGACAATGCCTGTCCTGTCGATTTTAGTATTGGAGAAATCAATTTTACTTGAATTCCCGGAATCTGAATCGTGATACTCATTGGTGATGCATTACCTGACAGGGAGACAGACAGGCGGCACACGTCATTCTCGTCGGTGCGCGAAGCGATGACCTTCGGAGTGTACAGGTTCAACTGGGTTCGTCAGTGGGCCGCGGCGATGGCTTTGCTGGCACTTTCGGCTTTCGTCGTACCCACAGAGACAAGTGCTGCACAATGGTACTGGGGGCTTGCCGTCGGTGGGAACACTTCGGGGGACGTGACCGTGGTGAGCCGCAGCAACGACCGGGCGAGCCTTTGCGACGAGTACATCAACCCGAGGGCGCTTGCAGTGTCCGGCTGCACCGCGCCCGATCGCGGTTATGGGGACGGATGGCAGGCACATTTCGACCGGGGCAGCGGGCTTTCCATCGAGACGGAGCTGGGTCTGCGGGTATCGCCTCGATTCCGTCTGGCTGTGTCCTATGCGCACCACGTCACACGGTTCGATCAGACGGTTTCATCGTCCGATGCCACCGGCGTGGATTTTGACAAGATCAGCAACGAACTTTCCATTGGCGAGGAGACGCTCGACACCGCAACTTCGGACGAACTGTTCGTCATGGGCTATCGTGACTGGCCGAACCGGACCCGGTGGACGCCCTATGCAGGGCTGGGTCTGGGCATTGCCCGGTCGCATATGGATTTCTCCTGGCTCTGGGCCCGGAGCGCGGATTCCCGGGACATTGCGACCGGCGCTGGCCAGCCCAACGCGGCGGAGATTCGCCGCAACCTGGCCGGAACGGTCAGTGTAGGCCGCGAAAGGATGCGAGACACCCTGACGGGCTATGCGCTGGTCCTGGGCGTGGACCGCAGGTTTTCGGAGGTGCTTTCGTTCGGGTTCAGGGTGCAGTGGAAACATTTCGAGGCGTTCGAATCCCGCCCCTACCAGGGCGAACTGGTGCGCAGCCACGCACCCAACCTGCGCCTCGACGGCAGCGAGCCGGTCAGCACCCGGTCGCGCACCAACGATACCAGCCGGTTTTCTGCATTGTTCACGATCCGCTACGCCCTGCCCTGACACCTGCCATGGCCTCATTGAACCCTCTCCACTTCAGGCTCATCCTCCCTTGGACAACGCCCCTTGACCGCATCCCCAGGCAGGGGATCATCTCATACAGAACTCAACAGACCTCCGGATCCATACATCGCTTCCCCGCTTCCCCGGCTCACCATCACTTTAGGATTGGATAACGCTAGCATTGGCATTCAGTTGGCTGACATGGTAGCTGGTGCCACCTGGCGATTCCATGAACATGGAGATGAAAGATGGATATATAGTCTTACAGATTTCAATACTTACGTTTATGCCATAAGATTCCGCTCATAAATATCAACCTAAAAGAATCTCAAACTGAGACACTACCAGGTCACTTGATTGTGTTTGATTCTTTCTAATTTCTGCTATAATTTCCTAAAAATTTTACGGTTACTACCCCCGTCGTTTCGCCGGCGGGCTGCAGGGTCTTGAGAAGAAGTTCTCAGGACCCTTTGCTTTTTTGAGGCACGAAATGCGTACAGCAGTTTATGTCGATGGGTTCAACTTTTACTATGGGGCTGTTAAGGGTACACCCTACAAGTGGTTAGACCCTAAGCAGCTCTGCAAAGCTATATTAAGGCCACACTTCGACATTATTTCTGTTGTTTACTGCACAGCAAAAGTCAGGCCCACACCTAAAGATCCAAGTGTTCCCATACGGCAAGCGACCTACCTTAAAGCTATTGAGTCTTATATCCCAGAATTGTCTATCATTTATGGACATTTCCTTGAAACCAAAGTGTCTTATAGGCCAGTTGATCCGAAACACGGAAATCTGATTAAGGTTTTCCGCATAGAAGAAAAAGGCTCTGATGTAAATCTGGCAGTACATCTGGTGAATGACGCACATAAGGGTATATTTGATTGCGCGATAATCATTAGCAATGACAGCGATTTAGCGGAAGCGATGCGTATTGTTAAAGACGAATATGGAAAAGTGGTAGGGCTTTTTACCCCTTGGAGGAGGTATGTGTCAAAACAACTTATGAGGCATTCAAGTTTTCAGCGAACAATTCGAAAAGCCAGTTTGGCAAAGAGCCAACTCCCAAACCCCATTCCTGGTACGGAAATTTATAAACCTAAGGAATGGTGACCCAGATATTGTTCGTCTTTAACCAAATTCCAAGGTGCTTTCATCAAGGTTTTCTACACCATGAAGCTTCCCCAGGGATTTCACACAGTAGTCAACCTGTCGTACTCTGCTTGCAGAAGTGCCAATCGGAGTGTGGCACTGTCAATGACGTCCTCGCCGCCGTGGCCGGCAATAGCTAGATAAGGCGTCATGCATAGCGGCGCCTCGACTGCTTGGCCGGACTTTACGGCTTTAGCTTCGTCAGATACACGCTTCCAATTCCGGTCCAAGTAGTCAAGCGCAAGTGCGAAATGTTCCGTTTCGGCCTGGTCAGCGGCATTTTCGATTCCCCCCCGTCTTTGCGTACTGCTGGCTTCATCATAGTCTCGACGTATGTCGTCTGATAGGTCAGGATTTACAGGTAGGGCTTCACCGCGTTGGGGATAAACCGGCTTGTCATGAATCCAGACGAAATATCCTTGCTTTTTGCTGCGGCCTTTATTCCTGTGCAATAAAAAGCTTCACATCATTTTCTAATTCACTGACATTTCAGACTAGCACTTTGTCTAGTCACCTATATTTTCCAGCACAATACCGTTAGCAAGATTAATCTGGCAACATCAAGTGCGCTCAATTTCTACATGATCAACTACTAACTGTATGGGATTGCCTACATACAGCGTGGAAACAAGAGGACTTCTTGGGTACAATCCGTCATGGGCAGGAGCTCCTTCGATATTGGTGTAACTAACTGAATTATATCGAACTACAGGAACCCTTGCCCACCCTCTTGTGCAATATCTGGGCTAGCTTCGCAGTTGGAGCCACTCAAAGAGTACAGGCGCAGTAATCCAGACAGACTTTTGAATGACTAATGGCTCCAGTTTACTACCACGATGGGAAATTCCCGCCTGTTGACCTGCTCGACTGGACGGAACTCGTTCCCCTGATTGGTCCTGCTTCTGCAGCCATTGCTCGGTATGACGGGATGCTCGGCGCCATCCCTAATCCTGAGATTTTGCTATCGCCCCTGTCCACTCAAGAGGCGGTACTTTCCTCAAAAATAGAAGGCACTCAGACGACTGTAGAAGAGGTTTTAGAGTTTGAAGCAGGCAGAAAACCAGACACTCCTGCACGACTTGCGGATTTCAATGAAGTGCTTAATTACCGTAATGCCATCAGGCACGCTGAAGGAATGCTGAAAAGTTTACCGCTGTCTGGGCGCGTGATTCGAAGTGCGCACTCTGTGCTGCTCTCAGGAGTGCGTGGTCAGGGCAAATCTCTAGGTGAATATAGAAAAATACCCAATTGGATTGGGTCATCCGGTTGCACCATTGAAAATGCCAGATTTGTTCCTATTGGGGCAGACAAGCTCCCAGATGCAATAGGCTCATGGGAAAAGTTCATGCATGCGGATTCTCCTGATTTTCTTGTACAGCTTGCCATCCTGCATGCCGAATTTGAGGCATTGCACCCTTTCCTGGACGGCAATGGCCGCTTGGGGCGCATGCTGGTTCCTTTGTTTCTGTGGCAAAACAGCCTTATCAGGAAACCTACGTTTTATATCAGTGCCTACTTTGAGGCGAATCGTGAGGCTTATTACGAAAAGTTGCTGGCTGTTTCCAGAGACGATAACTGGACTGACTGGTGCAGGTTCTTCCTCGAAGCAGTACAAACCCAGGCTGAAAATAATTTGAAAAAAACTCAAGACATACTTGCCCTGTATGAAAGCATGAAGGTACGCATCGTAGAGATAACACGCTCACAATATGCCTTGCGTACATTAGACTGGCTATTTGAAAAACCAGTCTTCAGAGCCTCTTATTTTTCACAACATTCCGGTATCCCCCAGACTACAGTACCCCGGCTTTTAACAGCCTTACGAGAACAGGGAGTTTTGCAGGTCGTTCTGCCGGCAAGAGGGCAACAATCTACCCTGTTTGTTTACACAGATCTTCTGAGAACTGCAGAAGGGGACAAGATTTTGTGATGCATAGATGCTGCACAAAGTCATTTGTCACGCATATTTGTAAATATATGCGTGACAAAATCGAGGGTTGATATCCTGCAGGAGTTGGTCCAATTCCTCTGGGCTCGCTGATTTTTGACCCCATTGTAATGAATACTACGACGTGGCCTGGTACGAGGATTAGGAACAGGGCCTGAGTTTTATGTAAGCGTTACCCTAATTTCCGGGTCCTGGGCTGGGTTTGTGATACTCATACAGTGCACTAGACACCCTATAGTTAAAGTTGATTTATACATCACAATAACAAGACCGGATAGATCATGTGCTCTCTACAATCTAGTATTCCTCCAGAATACCTCTTTATTTCGTCCGCCCACGATTCGATTCCGCCATATTCCTCTTCGATTTCATCGAACATTGCTCGGACCCTCTTTTGCCCGATCTTTGGTCGCCCGTTGCAGTCAAATTAGATCAATGCCTAATAAAATGACACCAAATAACGTCGAAAACTAAGCCTAAAATTGTGAGGTAATGTATCAATAATTTGGCAAATATATCAGTTTATTCGTATATATTAGTATTATACATAAAATAGTATATATAGATAATATACAATAAACCGTATAAAGAAGGATAATAGGGATGAGTAAGGTTATACGCAACAATAAAGACCTCGGCGCAGCGATTCGTCATGCACGCAAGAATAAGGGATTACGGCAGATTGATGTTGCTCGAAAAGCCTCAGTACGCCAAGCACTGGTATCTGACCTTGAGAACGGATTGAATGCAGCAAAACATGACACTGTGCTCAGGGTATTGGCTGCTCTAGACATAGACCTGTCTATTGTCCCGCGTCGCAAAGCAGGGTTCGACCCAACGGTGTATTGAGTGGGGCGCAAACGCCAGAGACGCGTGCTTGATGTGTATGTTGGCTCTAGTAAAGTCGGCATGTATTCCCTTGAGCCTAGTGGTGCAACATCGTTTCGTTATGATCCGGACTGGCTGTCATTTGATAAAGCATTTCCGATCTCTGTGTCTATGCCGCTGACTGATCGTGTTTGGTCCGGTGAAAGTGCAGCCAACTACTTTGATGGGCTGTTGCCTGATGATCGCACTGTAAGAGAAAAAATTGCGGCCCATGAGCATGCAGATAGCGCTGGGATTTTTGATCTCCTAGCAGTCCTTGGACGAGATTGTGTGGGAGCGTTGCGCTTTGTTCCCGAGGGACTTGATCCTGGTGATCCAACAAATATGGAGTACAGACCGGTAAGTGATGATGAAATTGCTGCTCGGATCGCTTCCCTCGAAGTTACGCCTCTTGGTGTCAATATCAACGATGATGACTTTCGTATCTCCATTGCAGGGGTGCAAGAAAAAACTGCCTTCCTGCTGATCGACAAGCAATGGCAGTTACCACTTGGCCCAACACCAACCTCACACATCTTCAAACCCGCTATGAAAGAAAGCGCAATCGGTGCTGATTTTTCTGATACACCTTGGAATGAGTGGCTCTGTCTTGAACTGTGCCGTGCCTTGGGGGCCGAGTCAGCAAAGGCTGAGGTTTTGAAATTAGACGACAAACCCGTAATCGTCATTGAGCGTTTTGATCGAGTCTGGCGGGATGGAGTGATATACCGGATTCCGCAGGAAGATATGTGTCAAGCACTGGGAGTGCCGCCCGTACGGAAATACCAAAGTGATGGTGGCCCAAGCATTGATAGTGTTCTGAAATTCCTGAACGGTGCTATCAGCCCGCATGAAGACCGCATGACCTTCATGAGAGCTCAAATCGTGTTCTGGCTACTGGCGGCCATTGATGGACACGCTAAAAACTTCTCAATATCTCTCTCGCCAGATGGTTACCGACTCACCCCCTTATACGATGTGATTTCGGCTGCACCCTGGCCAGAATTACCGGATCAGAAAACCAAACTGGCCATGGCCCTGGGAAACAACAATCATTACCGTCTAAATCAAATCCAGCTCCGGCACTTTTATCAGACAGGCCAAAAAGCAGGACTGCGTGAGCAGGATATCGATAGCATCTTTTCCAGCCTCACTGCCTCGATCGATGATGTGATTGAGGAGATAGCTACTTTGGCTACTGATGTCAGTGTGCCAGCATCAACAACAGACCCAATCCTCGAAGGTGTGTGCAAACGAATCAAACAAGTAGGATAAGAAATAATCCTCTGCTATTAAATGCAAGAGCAAGAGAGATGCTGCAACTAGAATTAATTGGAATCCTCAACAAAAGCCTCAGAACAGAACGGATTATTGTATGTGAACTCGAACCTCATCAGTGACGTATGATCCTTGCGATAAAGGCTTGGTTCTCCTATGTCAGCTTCTCCATCAAGTTAGGGGTACATGATGAAAACGGAAGCAAAGAAACAGAGACGTGGTCGCTTTGGATGTGCTGTAAAAGCGATCTTAACTGCTCGCGAAATGAGAAATCGTGAAAACAACTGGGAGCAGCCGGTGATATGATCATTCGTTATTATCGCTTGTATATAGATGGAGAAACAGATTTCCACCCGGAACAAGCAGCAAATCCTGAGGCTGCATTACTCAAATATAGTGCTAAATTGGAGAGGATTTTTTGTTTATCTGAAAACGAAACACATACACCAGGCCCTCATTTTCTTGAAGAGCGAGAAAAGGAATTTGGAGACAACCGCCCATTGGGTGATGCGGTGCGGACTTTCGCTGTAGAAGAGCGTGACGACGGTGCCCTATAACCTTTGTATATAAGTTGTAGTGGTTCAGCCTTGACCTGACAGGTACCGGTACTGACGTCAGTGCCTGTCAGTTAAAGATCAGTGTATATGCTTCTCCTTCCAGAGTTGTTGACCCTCTTCCAGGGTATCCATCGGCGTTCTGCCACAACACATTTTGCCCTGGTGGGTGCGTTCATGGTTATAGTACCGCAGCCATTCATCCAGATCCGCCTGTAGCGTATCGAGGTCCGCATACAGCTTCTTCGGAACGTGACCTGGCAGAACTCCTGCAGGAGGGTCTTGTGGAAGCGCTCGCAGATGCCGTTGGTCTGCGGGGAGCGGGTCCGGGTTCTGGTATGCTCGATGTCATTGACCGCCAGGTACAGCTGGTAATCATGAGGCTCCACCTTGCCACAGTACTCGGTGCCCCGGTCCGTCAGGATGCGAAGCACCGGCAGGGCGTGGTTCTCGAAGAAGGGCAGCACCTGGTCATTCAGCAGGTCCGCTGAGGGGATCGGCGTCCTGGTGGCATACGGCCGGGCAAAGGCCACCTTGCTGCAGGTGTCGACGAAGGTCTGCTGACAGACCCGGCCCACGCCCTTCAATGCGCCGACGTAGAACGTGTCCTGGGACCCCAGATAACCGGGATGGGCCGTCTCGATCTCCCCACAGGCCTCATCGTCGTGCTTCTTCCTCTCCAGGGCCGCCACCCTGGCCGCCAGCCGCAGCTTGAAGTTCTCCAGGCCATGGCGCCGCCAGACACTGCGTACGCCACTGGCCGAGACGAAGACCCCCCGCTTGCGCAGCGCGTTGCGGGTGCGCAACTGACCATGCGCCGGGAACTCCGTAGCCTGCGCCACCACCGCCGCCTCGGTCTGCTCGTCGATCCGGTTGGCCAGGTTCGCCTTGCGCCGCAACGCTCAAGCCCCGCCTCCACACCGCCTTCCTCCACTGCCGCCTGATAGCGGTAAAACGTATCCCGGGATACGCCCATCACCTTGCAGGCCTTCGATACGGTCCCCAGCGCCTCCGCCAGGTTCAGCAGGCCCACCTTGGGTTTGATGATTTTCCCGTTCGTATTCAACATGAGGGTTACCTCCTACGGTTCTGATTGAAGTTTGCACTTCATGATCAAAACCGGTAACCCTCACCTTTGCAAGGAATCTGTCAGATTAAGTCGGAACTACTGCAACTAAGCTGAACAGGTGAAACTAGAATCAAGAACGTCTGTATCTGTCTTTGTCATTTAATTGCGGTTATTCCTTCTTTCAACCATGAACTGGGTGTTGCTCATTTTTGGGACTCTTGCGGTTCTTTGGGGTAGCTTCTGTTTTATTTCTGGATGGCAGACGACGGTGCGCCACCGTCCAACACTACCCACGACACCTCCAGAACTACACGAAATTTCCGCTTCATTATTGTTCATAGAAGCAGCAGCCTTCTTTATTGTTGCCTTGCTTTGTTTCATGCTCTACAACTGAGCTAGATAACCCACCTATTGCATCCACTGATTCATTTGTAGAACTGCTCGGACTGATTACAGCCCATAGAATTAAAATCAGTAAGATACACTGGAAATTGAAAGTATAAGATGGCAATTCAAGGGCCAGAATCCATGAGACACATACCCCAAAAGGGTTCGTTTATGCTGATGATTCCGACTGGAACTCTGCCTCACTTAATCGATGAATTGTGACGCCTACCACACGGATGAAGTGTTATGCCATTGGACCTGAATGCGGACAAAGCTCTAATTTTCCGGGTAACGCATATCAACAATATACGTTGGATTCTTGACAATGGCTTACACTGCAAAAACTCGGATGTTGGCGATCCCAACTTTGTGCAGATTGGTGATCCTGAATTGATATCGAAGCGTGCGACAAGAAACGTTCCAGTACCGCCAGGCGGTACGCTTTCTGACTATATCTCGTTCTATTTCACGCCATTATCGATGATGATGTACAATATCAATACCGGGCATCGGGGAATTTGCCAAATACCAAACTCTGAGATTGTGATCATGGTTTCCTCACTGCGTAGATTGGCTGATAGTAACATTACAGCAATCTACACGGACCGCCATGCGTATATGTCTTCTGCCCAGTTTTATTCGTCTCTGGAAGGTCTCGCAAATATCGATTGGGAAATTCTGCGGCGCATAGACTTCAAACGTGATTTGGACGATCTTGAGAAAACTGATCGATATCAAGCCGAAGCCTTAATTCACCAACACTTACCAGTAGAGCAATTAATGGGGATGATTTGCTATGAAGCAAACCAGAAGAGAATTCTCCAAGAGCAGATAGAAGAATCTGGTACAGAAGTGGAAGTCAAAGTGTATCGCAACTGGTACTTCTAATGATCACATTCGCCCGAGGCAATCTACTAGAGGCTGATGTCGAGGCAGCGGTCAATACCGTGAATACTGTTGGCATCATGGGCAAAGGTATTGCCCTCATGTTCAAGGAACGATTCCCCGAGAATTTCAAAGCCTACGAGAAAGCTTGCAAAGACAAAGAGCTACGTATAGGGAAAATGTTCGTCAGTGAGAATAGAGAATTTTTTGGTCCAAAATGGATTGTAAATTTCCCTACAAAAACACACTGGCGTGTGGACACCAGGCTTGAATGGATAGAGGAAGGGCTTCGAGACCTTCTTCGGGTAATTGAGGATAAGAATATCAGTTCGATCGCTATTCCGCCCCTTGGTTGCGGCAATGGTGGCCTTGATTGGAGCGATGTCAGACCACTTCTAGTTACGGCTTTGGAAGAAGTCGAGGGACTTGACGCAGTTGTTTATGAGCCGACTGCAAAATATCAGAATGTCACAAAGCGTAACGGTGTAGAGAACTTGACACCCGCTCGGGCTCTTGTGGTAGAGATGGTACGCCGGTATTCCTTGTTGGGCATTGATTGCTCGATTCTCGAGGTGCAAAAACTTGCTTGGTTTATTGAACGGGGCGTTAAACGCCTCAAAGTAAAGGATCCCTTGAAATTCAAGTTCGCGGCAGACAGATTCGGTCCTTATTCGCATAACCTTCAACAACTTCTTGACGCTTTGGATGGCAGCTATTTGCATTGTGACAAACGTCTTGCCGATGCAGGACCACTTGATCTGATCTGGTTCAATAATGACAAAAAAGACAAAGTGAGTGCGTATCTCAACTCAGGGGAAGGTAAAGCCTATTCCGGTGTTCTAGAGTGGGCATCCTCAACGATTGATGGTTTTGAGTCTCCCTTCGGCATGGAATTACTGGCAACCGTCGATTGGCTGTTGGAAATAGAAAATGTAGAACCATCCGTTGAACGGATCATGGATGGTTTGAAGCATTGGACTGGGGGTAAGACAGCAAGCCAGCGCAAACTAAAGATTTTTAATAAACGATCAATCTCACTTGCACTGACTCAATTGGGTAAGGCAAAACAAATAGGTACCAGCCATGTCACAAGTCAATATCATATTGGGATAAGCAAAATGACTGATGATGAACTCGTAGACAAAGTTTGGGAAAGAGCTCAACCAATTCGAGGAAAAGATCCGAATAAAGTCCGGAAAGACCCTTATGGCAACCAGATTAAAAGAGATCAATATGGAAATGACGGGCCACAAGGCTGGGAAATTGACCACATCAAACCGGCCAATAGAGGCGGGTCAGATCATCTCCGAAATCTGCAGGCTATGCAGACTGGCAAAAACCGTCAATTAGGCGATACCTTGAAAAAACGTAGTCGCCACAGCAAAAGGTAGTGCAGAGTAAGTTGTTTGTAGGGGCCGACTACAGGTTTCGGCAAATATACCGACCAGGTTCCTTGCTGTTGAGAAACCTTGTGATTTCCTTACATACCGTCAGATCATCCGCCCAGCCATGAAGGGTTGCGACGTGCTGCCAGTCGCCGGAATCAAACACACTTGACTTGAATATCCCAACGGCTTCCATTGTTTGTTTCTCGTGAATGAGGGGGCTGCAGGCTGTTAGGTTTAGCATCAGGCAGGCCAGAAGTATGGGCTT
This sequence comes from Gammaproteobacteria bacterium, assembly GCA_022824965.1. GTDB lineage: Bacteria > Pseudomonadota > Gammaproteobacteria > UBA4575 > UBA4575 > WTFY01. The sequence goes on along the minus strand of JAJDYY010000007.1, from coordinate 22,870 downwards.
GTTGCTGGCTCTCACTGTTGGGTCTCCAAAAGGCTGTTTAAGTCAAAGGGTATATATTTAGTTTTTCGGTACATTCCCGGTACACTCTCCAGTCTCCATCACCTATATTAAACTTGTCTAACATACTGAATCAAAATAATAATCCAAAATTGTACCGGACATCTCTATACCTAGAATAATCAATACATTATCGGTGTAACTAGCTCTCATAATCCTTTGGCCGTAGGTTCGAGTCCTACCGGCCATCAAACTTCACCTGTCATCCTCGCGCATGCGTAGAAGCGCACGACTAGTGTCATTGAACTCTTTCAAACATTGAACCCATACATTCAGTTCACAAACCGGCAGTTTCCCCATACAATGAACCTCTCCATGTCTGCGGATACTTCTTGGAAAATGCGGTCTTCAGCACTGCTTCACATGTGCATGGCTGTGTTCGGCCTGAACATGCTGAGCGTCGCACATGCCGGCTTCTATGCAGGTGCTGATATCGGCCTGGGTGATGTGCGGGCCCTGGGCTCCAGTGTCACCGGGCACAGCAGGCCGACGCGGTGCGATGTGCTGATGTACAGTGATGCGACCCGCCCGTCCGCAGCGATCGCCAGTGATCCCGCCTGCAGGAATCTGGACATAAAGAGCAAGTGGAATTCCCGGTTTGATGCGGGAAGCGGACTGGCTGCAGGTCTGCAGGTCGGCTATGTTCGTGACCGGATCCGCTTCGAGCTGGAATTCATGCAGGTCGAGCCCGGCTCGGCGAGCCATCCCATCATCACGGCTTCGACCCATCCGGGTCTGGCAAGCAAGGATCGCGAGTGGAGTGAGACTGAGCCGCCCCATGAATGGGTCTCGGGGTTACGCATTCGGCATTACTTTGCCAACCTGTTTTATGATTTTGCACTGGGGTCCAGATGGACTCCCTACGTCGGCCTCGGGGCAGGCTGGGCCCGTGTCCAGATGCAGTACAAACGCAGGCTCCTGCGCAAGACCGAGGCTGAAGGCTATCTGGGGGTGGCACCCGAGGTTCCGGAGGTGCAGCGAGGGTATGGCTGGGACGAGGATTCGTGGCTCGAGTGGCGCAGCAATGCGGCGGGCACCCTGAGCTCCATGGATACCGGGCTGTCTGATACGCTGTTCGGGGTTCAGTTGCTTGCCGGTGCGGACTACGCCTTGACGGATCACATCTCGGTCGGCATGAAGGCACGATGGGCGCGCTTCGATGATTTCAGGGACCGCGCTTTCTATGCCCGGATCCGAAGCCATGAGCCTGTGGATGTGGATGGCGTCACCCCTTTCGGGGACCAGGTGAAAATGGATGATATCGAGTACCGGGCGGTAACAGTCGGGTTCAAGTACCGGTTCTGAGTGCCCGGCAGTTGTTTTTTTGTCCTGCACTTCACCTGGACTTGAGCAGACCGGGCAAGGGGCAAGGCTGCATGTTCTGACATTGGCCAGCGATCTGTTGAACTTTAAGGCAGGCTGGAGCGGGTCAGCAGCAACATTCATGGCAGGTGCAATCGATCCTTTTCGACAGCCTGTGACCCGGCAGCAAGGCTGGAAGGTCCTGCGACAGCAAATCTGCTGGCCGCCGACTGGCTGTACGAAAGCGGAATTGCGCGCCCGGATTACCAACATCCGCCGGCAGGGCCGGATGTCTACGGGTTTGTAATCTGCCGCCAGGTGCCGAAGCTGCCGATGACCAGCCCCTCGTCGAAGGTGCCGGTAAAGGTGCCCACCGCCGCCGTGGGATATGTGCTGCCCTCCTCATTGCCGTACAGCCCGCCTGCGTAGCGGCCCCGCTGGACCGGCCCCCGTAAATTGGCCTGCGTCGTGCCGGAGAAGGTCGTGCCCGTGATCGGTGCTTCATTGAAGAACAAGTCCCAGCCGAGCTCCTGGTGGTTCCTGCCCCTGAAACTGTCCATGCCGCCGTGGATTCTCGGTTGTGCCCCGAAGTCCGCATGCAGCGTGATCTCTGCCGTAAACAGGCCATTGTGTGGATTCCCGTCCCCGGTATCCCATATATACTGCCCTCCGGCAGGGCCCACATAGGTGGCCCGGCCGGTCAGGGCCGTGACATCGCCTGTAAAGGACTCCGTGCCGCCTGCGAAGGTCTCGATATCAAACTGGTTCGTATCGTAGGGACCCCTGAGCCAAAGACCAAAGTACCGGTAATCCGTATCGTATACCGGGACCTGGGGCGGGCGTGTCCCACCGCCGGCACCGGTCTCGTCCTGTGGCGTGAATACCCAGCCATTCATGGACAGGTCCCCATCCCGGGGAAATGGCATGTTGATGTTGCAGGAGGACTCCACACAGGTATAGAGGCCATAAGCCCCGTCGAAGCGTGCGGAGATCCGGTGGCCCATGACAAAGGTCGTGTCCTGGCCGAGAATGCCGCGGTCCACGGGACTGACGGACTCGGTGTCCCCTTCACGCAGGTCATCGGCCAGGCGGCCGATGTGGGTGACGTGGTTTACATTGGCCTGGGTGATGCGAAGGGAGTCATGTGTATTGTCGCTGTCGGAGTCGTAATCCAGTGGATACACTTCTTCGAAGTCCACATAGTCGGGATCCTGGATGTCGGTCCATACCCAGGCGGTCTCCGGGATACCGTCTGTGGTGTGAAAAGGAGGGTTGCCGCTGGTCGTGATCTCGCCCCCGGGGCGGGTCATCCGGAAGCCGTCATAGCGTCCCGTCTGGATGCGCACGGGATCACTCCATGCCACGCTGGTGACCCCGGACTCGAGGTCGATGACCGTCGGGCCCAGCAGGTGGTCGATGCGGATCGAAACCCCGGTCGGAGTGCTGCGCCCGGCCCCCTGGGACAGGGAGGGCACCGCTATGCCGGCCTGGGTGCCTGTGTCAGTCGCCCCGGTGCCTGTATCTGTGCCGGCCTGGGTGCTTGTGTCTGTGTCTGCCCTAATCCCGGAGTCCACCGTGCTCGGAGCACTCGTCGAACCCTGTGCAATGGCAGAACGCAGGCCCATGATCTCGACCGTGGTGAGACCGGAAGCGCTGGTGTCGGCCGTAGTGGTAGACGAACTGCCTGGACCAGTGCTTGTACCAGTGTTGCCGTTGTTGTTTACCTCGGGCGGGCTGTCACTGCCTCCTCCGCCACCGCCACAGGCGGACAGGGTAAGACTTGCGGCTAGTACCACCGCAACGGTCGCTGACAGGGCGGGAATCTTCATGCGTATTACGCTCCTTGGAGTGTAAGTAGTTCAGTCGTTGATGCAGCTCGCTGCAGGACAGCTTGTGCAATGCGAAGTATAGCAGGCATTGAAACCCCCGCTACCGGAAACGATAGCGGGGGTTTTCTTAGGTCAGTTGTTGGATGAGGCGGCTACTGTTTCGTTGCGCTAAACACGCCTACAGCTTCCACCTGGGTCTCCATCATCGTTTTCATTAGGTTTGCATTTTGCGTGATGGAATACACACCGCCAGCCTCTGCCAAACCGCTACCGAAAAACGCACCCTCCACTGTGCCATTTGCATTGTTGCCAATTTCGTCCGTGTCATGATTATCGCCAAAAAATCCGCCGACATCATTGCCACTGAAATAGACAGTGGAATCAAAAGCAAACGAGCTTTTCGGTGTGTGCACGTTCGAACTTACACCGGGGAACGTATTCCCGACCGTGCTTGTGAGTGTAATATCCATACTGGTTCCCGACAAATCGAACACCATGCTGACCGTTCCGGAATCATCGGTGAAGGCACTCCAAACGTGTTCCTCGTCGTTGGTTATGGGATCATCTACGGGGTTGGTGCGGTATTGGCCCACATAGGTCCCGGCCCAGGTTGCTGTGCCAATTTGCGGAAGGGCATTGATGTCCCTTGCCGATGTACGCGTACCACGCAGGTAGTAATATTGATTGTCTTGAAGCGTCGCCTCGAAATCGCCAGCATTAGCAAAGGCGTTGAAATCCGCCGGCCTGTCGGTGTCGGCCCATGCCCCGAAATTCAAATAGCTATATGTGCCCGGCGGCGTCACGGGATCGGGATCGGTCATGGGATCGGGATCGTCCATGGGATCGGTAGCATCGGCTTGGAAGCAGGAAAAGTCCGTTACATCCTTGCAACCGCCGAACCAGCCCGCACCGCGAATGTCGTGGATTCTTACAGGGTCATTATTGACGTCCACCGAGCTGGCATGATCCTCTCGATGCGCGTACTCATATACACCGGCGAGGGCTTCACCGCCAGGGCCGAACACAGCACCGGCGATTCTGCTGTGATCGTTGTTTTCATCTGGTCCGTTGTTCTGGAAAATGCCTCTCGGTTTGAAAAGATCGGCCATTGATACCCATGATGCGCTACGGCCTCCGGCACCGTCCCCAAAGGTACTGCCGGCATTGCTGCTTGTACTTGTAAGCGTGACCGTTACAGCGCTGTCGAAAAGACCCTCGATCTCCTCGCCCTCGTCATCTTCCTTCACCAGAGCATCAAAATCCACTTCAATAGAAGCGGTTCCGCTATCGTCCATTCGCTCGCCCCAGACTCCGTTTGTGTATTCCTGATAAACGCCTTCGTATTGCCCGTTCCAAGTAAGAGTACCGCTAAAGATTGAGTCCGTATTGTCTGGGAGTAGACGGGGGGTTGGCGTTGGTACTCCCGTAACTTGGTAAGAAGCGTAAAAGCCGGTCCCGGTCAGATTGCTGACAGTGAAACGCTGGCCGGTTTGCGGAGCAGCTGCATTCCTCCATATGCCCCAAGAGGCAACGGGACCATTGGCTGAGGTGTAACTGCCTGTTGCCGGAATAGCCGGATTTTGGCTGACACCGCCAGTGCCTCCACCGGCACCACCGCCAGTTGGAGTGCCGTTCGTACTGTCCGGCGGGCCATCGCTGCCACCGCCCCCTCCGCCACCACAGGCAGAGAGCATGAGCAAGGAGAAAAGCGCAATTACAAGACAATGATTTTTCATAACTCCTCCTCTATCGGAGCTGGAGTGACCAAGACACTAGCCGACCCATGCCCGACCCGGCCCGGGCAGATGCTTTTATTCTCGATAACTGTAACTATCGGGAGTAAAATCCCGAGGCTTCTGACCGTGAAATGGAGGCCCCTACATGCAGCATGCTGCCCTGCAACCACGCAAGCCGATGATGCCCTGTCCTGTCCCGGACACTGTGCTCGGACAGCGTCTGGTGACGTACCTGAAAGAAGCCCACGGGGCCTTCAGTGACAACACCGAGCGTGCCATACGCTCGGACGTGGAGATCTTCACGTACTGGTGCGAGACACATGGCCTGCGTGCCTTGCCAGCCAGCACCCAGACCCTCGTCACCTTCATCAACACCATGGCCCGAACCAAGGCCCCGGCGACGGTACGGCGCTATATCTACAGCATTACCACCCTGCACAAGGCCGTACAGCTGCAAAGTCCCCTGAAGCGGGCGCGGGTCCGGCTGGCCATGCAGCGCATGTACCGCCAGTACGGGCACCGCCAGGAACAGGCGCGGGGCCTGACCTGGCCCTTGCGCGAGCGCATGCTGGGGGCCTGTCGCGGGCGCCTCATCGATGTGCGCAACCAGGCCCTGCTGGCCGTGGCCTATGACACGTTATTGCGAAGATCAGAGCTGGTGGCTTTAGAGGTATCGGATCTGCTGGTGGAGATGGATGGCTCGGGCACGTTGCTGATCCGCTGGGGCAAGACCGATCCGGGGGGAGAAGGGACGGTCTTGTACCTGGCCCCGGATACCGTCCGCCTGGTGCAGGGATGGCTGGGGCGAAGTGGCGTCTTGCAGGGCCGCCTGTTCCGGTCATTGCGCAAGGATGGCAGTCTGGGGGACAAGCTCGATGACAGCCAGGTGCCCCGCATCTACAAGGCGATGGCCAGGGCCGCAGGTCTGGGGGCCGAGGTCGTGGAAGGGTTGTCCGGGCACAGTGCGAGGGTCGGGGCCGCGCAGGACATGATTGCCTGTGGCATCGAGTTGCCAGCCATCCTGCAGGCCGGACGCTGGAAGAGCACGGCCATGGTGCATCGCTATGGCGAGCGTCTGCTGGCCCGGCGCAGTGGTGCGGCGCAGCTGGCCGAGCGACAGCAACGCAGATAAGGGGCGCAGGTGAAGGGGATCGGCGGAGGAAGACTGCAACAGGGTGGCGAAAGGAATGGCTGGGGAGGGATCCCGTGACGGACGCGGGCCAAAGGGTGCGCGGGGGCTTTTCATTGCACATTCCGTGGCGCCCAACAGTGTGGGTGTTATCGGGAGCAAAACGGACGGGGTCCCCCCGGACCCCGAAAACCCGGATGGCTCCATGCGCACCGGCCTGCCTGCCCGAACGTCTATGGAATCAGGGAGTTGTTGACCGGTCCAGGGGATGTGCCCGCAGGCATCACAGGGGTTCGGGCGGCGAAATAAATTTGCCTTTACAAATTTACTCCCGATAGTTACAGCTATCGGGAGCAAAAGCCGTCCGGGCAAGCTGCGAATCGGCATGGAACTGCCTGTTTCGCCTACAGATTGGGACTACACGACGGGAGGAATGTTCCCGCAGATGGCAGGCCTTGTTTCCCCACGGTGCGAAACGGTGGCATGAGCCAGTCTCTGGATGTGACCTCTCGATACGTTGTTCATTCGGACCGTATGTCCAACACGACGCGAAACCTGAACTCAGACAGTGAAGAAGCGACCTGAATGAACCTCCACAAGAATGCCCGAAGACACTCGAGGTACGCTGCGTTCAGTAATCAAAGAAATTGGCTCGATCCTCTCTCGCATGGATTCCGCATGCACCAAGCAGGTGATGCTTCTATGCCAGCCGACTAACGGTGCTCATCTGCTGAAGCGACAAATTGTCAAGCCTGAGGATTGCGCAGCCCTTCACTGGCTTCCATAGTGAAGTCCTCATACGGGATTTGTTAAGTTTCTTGCCATTCAGGAAACAAAGTTTTAGAGGTGCGTGGAGAAGTCGAAAACTGGAGCAAGAAATTCGCCTGGCACTACTGCTATGAGTTCGTTTCACAGGCTGCAAGATAACTCTGTCAGAAATTCACTGGCCTCATAGGTCCGGCGGATGAGCCCACCTATTGAACCCGCATATGCTGTCCAGGCCATCGGCCAACTTGCGCCGACAACCGGGAAATGGTAAGTGACTCCATACGCAAGACTCCCGAAGGGCCTGTCCGATCCATGCCACAGTACCGATCAAAATTCATGATAGCGCGCCGGCAGGGAATGCCCCTTTTCTGCGACTGCCAGGGGGGTGGCGCCAGATTTTGCAGGGTGCGTTCCTGTATCTGCCTGCTGCTCCTGCTTTTCCTGGCGGCCGGCTGTGGGGGTGGCGGAGGCGGAGGCCCGGATGCTCCCGATTCCCAGATGGGGCCACCCGTCGATTCTCCGGATGTGCCTCCCTCCGACCGGCCTCCAGGCGGGTCCGTTCCAGAGGATCCTCCGGTCCCGAGCACGCCACCCCCCGAGGAAACCCCCGACCCTCCGGCTCCGGTGTTGATGGATCCGCCGCCACCCAGATGCCCGGAGGGGCAGGTCGGGACGCCGCCCAACTGCACCATGCCGCCACCGCCACCATCCGCAGCATGTATTGAACTCTTCGATGGCCGCTGCCTTGAGCCGGCCGACTACGAAAGCACGGCGGATGCCTTGGCAATGAAGTACCAGAACCTGGACTTCAATACTACCCTTAACCTGCGCGAGCGTGCCAGAATCCGGAATTTCCAGCACCAGTGGGGACTTGCCAGCATCCAGGCACAACGTGCCTATGCCCATGTCGAGTTGCTCAAGGGAAGCAGTGCTGATCCGGGAGATGGCGTGACGATCGGCTTCGTCGATTCCGGCATCGACCCGGCCCATCAGCTGTTCGCAGGTGCGAACATCGATACCACCTTCCTGCTCGGGGCCAGCGCGCCGGACGGCACGCGCTTCTCCCATGGGACAGCGGTCGCGAGCGTGGCCGCGGCTCCGCTCAATCCCCAGTTCACCAATACCAGCTACGGAGTCGCCTACGGTGCAGACATCGCCATGTTTGCCATCCCGACGGGCACCGGTCCTGCCGTGTACAACCCGGTCTCGCTGTCCGGCCTGCAGGCACGCCAGAATAACTGGGTGACCATCGTCAACAGCGCCCTGGCCTGGCGGGACGGCACACGGGCCATTGACTTCCTGAATCTCAGCGTAGGTGTCTCGGGGATCATCGAGAACTACAGCACCTCGGATCTGCGCACCCACTTCGCCACGCCGGTTGCCGCAATGGCCCAGGCAGGGGCAAGCGAGAAAACCATCCTGGTATGGGCGGCCGGCAATGCCCATGGAAAACCGTGCGCTGCCGGCACGGACAACTGCGAATACGACAGCGTCGATGACAAGTACTACATCAATGCGGCCTCGGTGGAGGTCTACCCGGGCCTGGTTGCACGCTTCCCTGAACTTCAGGGCCATACGGTCGCCGTGGTGGCCACCGGCGAGAACGGCAGGATCGCGGACTTTTCCAGCCGCTGCGGCGTTGCCGCCAACTGGTGTCTGGCGGCCCCGGGGGACACCGTCTCGGTCGCCTACTACGGCCCGAGGGATGACCAGGATGTGGTCCAGGACGGATTCCGGGGTATTGCAACGGTCAGTGGCACCTCGTTTTCAGCACCCATGGTCAGCGGCGGGCTGGCGGTCATGAAACACCTGTTTCGCAATCAGCTCTCCAACACGGCCTTGCTGTCGAGGCTGCTCGAGACCGCCAATGACAGCGGAGTGTATGCCGATCGCTCGGTCTACGGCCATGGCCTGATGGACCTGGGAGCCGCCACCTCGCCGGTCGGCGTGCTCGAGGTTGCCCAGCAAGACAGCATTGGCGCTCCGGGCAGCCTGCTGCAGACCACACAGCTGCAGACCAGCCCGGCCTTTGGTGACGGGCTTGAGCAATCGTGGAGCGGGCACGAACTGGCCGCCTTCGATGCCCTCGGGGCTCCTTTCTGGTTTGAGCTGGCAGATTTTGCGCACCCGGCCCCCAGGCCATCCATGGGCGCGAGGCTGCAGTCCTTCCTGTCCCCGCAGCCTTCATCCCGGGCCCTGCCGTTGCCGGGCTTTGATTTTCGTTTCCCGGACAACCTGGTGGCCGCGCACCTCTGGCCTCCGGGCATCGGACCGGCCCGCATGCCCTCGGCGTTACTCAAGAGCGCTAGCCACTTCTCACTGGCCCCAGAAGCCCTGACCGTATCCGTGTCCGGGGAACATGGCCTGGAGGCCAGCGCGTTCACGACCGAAGGGATTCCGGGGCAGGACCCGGTCACGGGCGCCCATCTTGCCTGGCGGCCCGGGGATTCGCCATTCGCGCTGCGGGCTGGCTGGCTGAGAGAACGTGAAACCCTGCTGGGGAGCATGGCTGAGGGGGCGTTCGGAAATCTGGCCTCAAACGCCATCTTCTTCGGAGCGCAGGCCGATGCCGATATCGCAGGCTGGCAGTTCGGCGCGCGTGCCGAGATCGGCCGGGTGCAGCCTGCCTCCGTGCGCGGGCTTATCAGCAGGGTATCTGCGCTGGCCACCAGTGCATTTGCCGTGCATGCGAGCCGGGAGATGGCAGGTGCCGGCACGCTTCGCCTGTCGGTGTCTCAGCCGCTTCGCATCGAAGGCGGGCACGCGCAGCTTACGGTGCCGACGGGACGCACCCCGACCGGCAGCGTAGTGCACCGTTCCATGCACACACACCTCGCGCCGAGCGGGCGCCAGGTGGATGTCGCTGCACACTGGACCCGGCCCTTGGCCAGGGGAGAGTGGCGTCTGCTGGGCATCTGGTCCCGCGAGCCCCAGCATCGCAAGGCGGCCGGGGACGAGCACGCCCTGCTCACCGGCTGGCTGTACACATTCTGAAATTGCCACTGCACCGCCGTGCAGTTGCGCGCCGCAAAAGCGTGCGCCAGGCCTACACCACCCCCCGCTCGATCATCTGTGCAAACATGTCGGTGATGGCCTGCTCGGTTGCGCGGTACCGCATACCGAGTGCGCGCCTGGATTTCGAGTTGTCCGCGCGCCAGGGATGCTTCATGTTCCTGCGAACGACGTGGCGGGTGAATGCCCTGTCGGTTCGCGGCCCGACCAGCCAGAGGAGCCATTTCGGCAGCACCCGGCGGGGAAACGGCCGGTGGCTCTCGAACTGGGCATGCAGCACGGCGGACACGTCGATGAGGCTTTTCACATCGCGGAAGATGAGATGGCGTCCCTCGGCCCCGGGCATGAAGCCCGCCCGCAGGTGGGCTTCGGCCACATCGCGCACGTCCACCATGCCGACCTCGTAAGGAGGCACACCGGCCTTCATGGTGCCGTCCGCAAATTTTTTCATCAGGGAGAAGGAATAGGCCTCGGGGATGTGGTCGGTGACGCAGGGTCCGAGCACCAGCCCCGGGTTGAGGGTCACCAGGCGCCAGCGGTCCTGGGCTTCAGCAATTTCCCAGGCGGTGCGTTCCGCCTGTGTCTTCGAGTAGGGGTAGGGCTGGTGCTTGTGGGTAGACGTATGGTTCCAGGCCTCCTCGTTGAGGACCTGGCCGGGCAGCTTCGCGATGTCCGCGCTGTCGCCGCAGGCGGCCGCCACGGAACTGGTGACCACCACCCGCTGCACGTCATCAATGGAATTGGCGCTCTCCAGCACATTCTGTGTGCCTTCTATGGTCGGCTGGATCAGTTCGCGCTGCGGGTCTCGAACGGCGAGTCGCATGGGAGACGCCGTGTGAAAGACCACCCGGCATCCTTTCATGGCCCGGGTGTAGCTGCCACGCTCAAGCAGGTCGGCCTGGAAGAACTGGAGGGTGCCGGGCAATTCGCGGCGCATGCGCTCAAAGTGCGCCATCCGGTTGGCCAGCCCCGGGTTGCGCACCGCCGCGTGCACGGTGAACCCCATCTCCAGCAGTCGCCGGACCAGCCAGCCCGCGATGTAGCCGGTGGCGCCGGTCACCAGCACCGGGACCGAGGTATCACAGTCCAGGCTTGGCAGGAATCCCTGGCGGCTTTGCATCGAAGCAGTCTGGACCAGGCCTGACGTTTACGCAAGCCCGGCCAGCGGATCGGAAGCACATCCTAGACCACAGCCCGATACCGTAACCCGAGACATCCTCGGTGTCCCCGAGATGCCCGCCTTTGAGGCTCAGGTGCCGCGAGTCGGCGACCTTGAGACTACCGCCGGGACGGATGTCCAGGCCGCCTTCATCGATCAGCGAGATGTCGGCAAACGGTACCCACAGCCCCTGTCCGCCGAGTGCCGGCAGGCCGTATTCAAGCTTGGCGTTCAAGCTGCCGGCCATCTGCGGGTGGTTCTGCTCGGGCGCATGTCCGAGATCCTTGGCCGCGAAAGACCAAAAGGGTGGCCAGGTCAGGCTCGGGCCCCGCCCAAATTTGACATGGATGGACACGGGTTTCTATAGTGTCGGACGTGCGGTGCGAATCCCATGGCCTGAGGGACATCCATCATTCGGGCGCAGACTTCCATTGGGTTGCGAGGAGGAACCATGATGTCCGACAATGCCTCTGTTATTTCCCTGATCCCCTGTCGAAACCGGCGAGTCCGCCAGCCTCTGGTGGGACTGCTGCTCGTACTTGCACTGGCATGTACGGCCCGGCCCGTACACAGTCAGGCGCCGGAGCCTGTGGTGGTCATCGACCGCGTGGCGATCGAGATGTCGGGCCTGACGACCTTGTCGCAGCTTCTGTCGGACCGTTCGGCGTTCAACGTGTTCGGAATCCGGGGATTGTCGGCGGCGATCGGTGGCGCCTACCTGGTGGACGGGCGCCCGGTGACGGGTCTGGATTTCGGCATTTTCCCGCTCTCAAGTGTGGAGCGCATCGAACTCATCGAGGAAGGTGCGACCCGTTTTAGCGGGCATATCGGCGATGGCACGATCAACATCGTGCGTCGTCGCGACTTTCAGGGCAGCGAGGTTTCCGCAGGCCTTGGCCGGCCCGTTCAATCCGGCATGGACTCGAACGCGGGCAGCGCCCTGTGGGGCGGGCCCGTGGGCCATGGCCGGGTTCTGGTGGGCATCGATCATGCGTTCAGCGAGGAAGTCCGGGACTCCGAGCGCAGCTACAAGCGCACACGGTTCACCGATTCACTGGCCGGTTCGCAGGGCGTGTCGACCGCCGGCAACACCCTGTTTGTCGGCGAAGACTCGTATGCCCTCGGCCCCTGTGATCCCCAGGTCTTCACGGGCCCCCTGCAAAACGGTGACGGGCAGGCCTGCGGGTACCCGTACAGCGATGTCGCGTGGTTCAGCGAATATCCCAGAACGCAGCGCGAGAGCCTGTTCTTGCATGCCGATCATCCCGTCGGGGAAAACGCGGAGCTCTATCTGGACGTGCTGGCTGCCAAGACACGCACCCGCTATACCTGGGCCCCGCCGCCCGGCACATTCGACTTCGATGTCCCGCAACACAGCCCCGTCAGGGATGCGCTGGAGGCCGCCGTGCCGGGCCTCGAAATCCCGGTGGACGGCAGCGTGACGGTCGCCCACCGCTTTGTCGGGCACGGCCTGAGGAGCTGGCGCTGGGACTGGGACGACCGCAATCTCGTGGCCGGAATCCGCGGGGCGTTTTCCGAACACCTGGATTTTGACGTGCACCTGCGCCATTACCGCACGCGCGGCCTGGAACAGGGCGCGACCTTCGTCAGCGAAGAACGGGTCACCGAGGCGGTCCTGCAGGGGGACTACGACATCGTCGATGCACTCTCGAACGATCCGGTCCACCTTGAGGCCATCCACAGAACCTCGCTGCATTCCCGCCAGAACGTTGACAATGAAATTACTGTTCTGCACGCCGCACTGGACGGGTCCGCCTGGGAATTGCCCGGGGGTCCGGCACGCTGGACGGTCGCGTTTGAGTACGAGGACTATGCCTTCCGGGATGTCATTCACAACCGAGACTTCGAAAACCGCACCTATGACGTCACGCAGGTGCTCGGCGGCGGCGGCTCCATCGTTCGGGCGGACCGTCATATTATGCTTGCACAGGCCGGCGCAGCCCTGCCCGTGTTGCCGGGTTTGGAACTGGTGGTGACGGGCCGCCACCACGAATACGATGACATTGGCGGGACCTCGGCCTGGCGGGTGGCGAGTCATTACCAGGCCAACGAGGTGTTGAGCATTCGCCTGCACACGGATCGCGCGGAGTTCTCGCCCGGTGTGCGCCAACTGTACGAACTCGACCGGAACGTTTTCCCTTATATCCGCGACTGCAAGGCCCACGTCGATGACCCGGAGGCTTGCGTGGAACAGGTCGCCGTCGTCCAGGTCAAGACCGAGGATGTCGGAAACCCGGACCTTGAGCCGTCGAAGGCCCGTGCTGTGGGCATTGGTGCCACCCTGCGCTTTGAAACCTTGTACCTCGCGGCCGACTGGTATCGGCAGAAAGCCTGGAACCAGGCCTCCAGGCCAGGGGCCCAGCACCTGGTGATCCTGGAAAACCACGGCGAGGACTTGCCGCAGGGTGCGCAGGTGCTGCGCATCGGAGGCAGCGAGAGCGCAGCGATCGAAAAGATCATACGGCCGCTGTTCAACCAGCGGGACAACGACTCCCGCAGCGAGGGGCTGGCCATGCGTGCAGGCGCAAAATGGGAGCACGCCTGGGCCTTGCTGGACCTGGACATCCGTTACCTGCGCACCATCGACAGCCAGTCGCGGGTGCAGGGCGTAAAACAGCCGGGCGACTTCCCGCGCCACCGTGCCCATGCCGTGCTGCGCGCCAGGCGCGGCGACTGGACGGCGAGCTGGAACGTGCACACGATGTCCGGCTATTACAATGCCACGCGCACCGGGCGATGGGGCAGCTGGACGGGCCATGACCTGGCGTTGCAGTGGCGCGGTGCCTACGGCCTGCAGGGACTGGAACTGACCGCCGGCGCACTCAACATCGACGACCGCAAGCCGGCCCTGAACCCGGCAAATCCGAACAACCCGAATCTGAGCTACGATTCCACAAGGGGACGCACCTACTTCCTCAACGCCCGCCTGGGTTGGTAACGGTTACGCTGCCGGCAGCTGTTTTGGCACAGCCCACCTTGTGGGCCACACACAGCATGGTGCCTCGTCATGCCAACAGCTCTGACACCCTGCCAGCCGACATTTAATTCGGGGATGTTATGGGTTTTTAAACGAGTTGATAATTCTGGGATTGCGGAGAGTTTGTCTTAGGAAATATATAGCCATTCCTAGTTCTTCTGAAGTAAATTGATTTCCTGCATTTGTTCCGTGATGAACAATGGTGTTTCTGATGTATACAGGCAGAGGCTCTGTCAGTTCTTTCCCATTGCGTTTGTACTTCTTGAGCATCCACTTTTTACTTAGCATTGAATCCTCTTTCTCAAGTTCAATTATTTTTAACATCTTTTCCCTGGTATTTTTTTGCTCCTTATGGTCTTCAATTTTGTATTGACGCTGAAAATGAGCATATAACATAAAAAATACGCCAAACTCATATTCATAGATATCCTCGTCCTGAACCAGTGCTCGTAAAATCTGTGCAAAAGTAGTAACTGGTTTGTCCATTTTAGATAGTTGCATAAGAGCTTCTTCTGCCAGCTCAAGAAACTTGATTTTTTCTTGCTCGTTCCCATCTTTTTTAATGATTGCGGCACAGGGGTGAAAATTCTTACCTTCAGGCATAAGCCCTGACCTCAGCCAGTACATTATTTCGTTGGAATTAGGTATAGGGATATAACCTCCCTCCGGCATAGGCTCCCAATATTTTTTCATAAGGTGCCACCATCGATAGATTTTAGTTTCAGCCACGGTATGGCTTGGTGTTTTTCAAATTTCTCATTGGCAAATTCAATTCGCATCTCTGAGGCGATCCATTTTCATCAGGAAGTTTTATAAATACAGCTTTTTTATTCTGGATAGCTGCTTGTCACGAACCTGTGTAGTACCCATCCAAATAAAATACGTTCTTGGACAGTTTAAACAGATTGAAACTGTTTGAACTGTCTGAAAGAGCATCGAAACAATTTCTCAGAGGCTATCCCGTAGGTAGACTAACCTTCCAAAGGCCTATTCGTGCTAGGTGTGATCGAGGATCTGGCTCAGGAAGAGCTTGGTTCGCTCGTGCTGGGGGTTGTCGAAGAATTCCTGCGGGCTGTTCTGCTCGATGATCTCGCCGCCGTCCATGAAGATGACGCGATCGGCCACGGTCTTCGCAAAGCCCATCTCGTGAGTCACGCACAGCATGGTCATGCCCTCGCCGGCAAGCTCGACCATGACCTCCAGCACCTCCTTGATCATCTCCGGGTCCAGCGCCGAGGTGGGCTCGTCGAACAGCATGATCCGCGGGCGCTTGCACAGGCTCCTGGCAATGGCGACGCGCTGCTGCTGGCCGCCGGAGAGCTGCCCGGGGTACTTGTGCGCCTGCTCCGGGATCTTGACCCGCTCCAGGTACTGCATGGCGATCTCCTCGGCCTCGGCCCTGGGCATCTTCTTGACCCAGATCGGGGCCAGCGTGCAGTTCTCGAGCACGGTCAGGTGCGGGAACAGGTTGAAGTGCTGGAACACCATGCCGACCTCGCTGCGCACCTGGTCGATGTGCTTGAGGTCGTTGGTCAGTTCCGTGCCGTCGACGATGATGTCGCCCTCCTGGTGTTCCTCGAGGCGGTTGATGCAGCGGATCAGCGTCGACTTGCCGGAGCCGGACGGCCCGCAGATGACGATCTTCTCGCCGCGGGCGACGTTCAGGTTGAGGTCCTTGAGCACGTGGAACGGGCCGAACCACTTGTGCACGTTGCGCATGACCACGGCGTACTCGCTGCCTTCGCTTGGGTGGGAATCGTTCGGGTCTTCGCTCATGGGGGTTCCTTGGGGTCCGGTTCAGTGATCATGCTCGGTCTTGAGCTTTTTTTCCAGGTACAGCGAGTAGCGCGACATGCTGAAGCAGGAGATGAAGAAGAAGATGGCGACGAACAGGTAGACCTCGTTGTGGAGTCCCGTCCACTTGGTGTCGGCGAGCGAGGAGCGCCCGATGCCGAGCGGGTCCAGCAGGCCGATGATGATCACCAGGGTGGTGTCCTTGTACAGGCCGATGAAGGTGTTGACGATGCCCGGGATGGAGATCTTCAGGGCCTGGGGCAGCACCACCAGGCGCATCGACTGCCAGTACTTCATGCCGATCGCCTCGGCCGCCTCGACCTGGCCCTTGGGGATGGCCTGCAGGCCGCCGCGGATGACCTCGGCCATGTAGGCCGAGGCGAACAGGGTGACCATGATCAGCACGCGCAGCAGCAAGTCGAACACCGTGCCCTTGGGCAGGAAGTAGTTGAGCATGGTCGAGGCCACGAACAGCAAAGTGATCAGCGGCACGCCGCGGATGAACTCGATGAAGCCGACGCAGAACAGGCGAATGATGGGCAGCGAGGACTGGCGCCCGAGCGCGAGCAGGATGCCGATCGGCAGCGAGAAGGCGATGCCGGTCACGCCGATCACGAGGGTCAGCATGAAGCCGCCGAACTGGTCGGTATCGACCGGGGCGAGCCCCCAGCCGCCGAGCAGCAGCCAGCCCGCGATCAGCGGGAAGGCCATAGAATAGTAGAGCCCGATCTTTCTCGCCGGCAGGCGGTCGTAGAGCACCGGCACCAGGGCCGCCAGCAGCAGCACGAAGGCAAGGTTCACGCGCCAGCGCTCCTCGGCCGGGTAAAAGCCGTAGGTAAACAGGCGGAAGCGCTCGGCGATGAAGGCCCAGCAGGCGCCGCCGGCCTGCGCACGGCAGGCATCGCGGTTCTCGCCGGAGAAGGCCGCATCGAAGAACATCCAGTCCAGCATGGGCGGGATGAGCTCGTACAACAGCCAGACCGAGACCAGCGTCATGACGATGTTGGTGGGCGAGGAGAACAGGTTGTTGCGCAGCCAGGCGAGCGGCCCGGTGACGCTCACAGGCGGTGGCAGATCGGGGTGTTCTCCCACCTTGTAGGGGACCGGTGCCATCACCTCAGCGCTCCACCAGCTTGATGCGTCTGTTGTACCAGTTCATGGTCGCCGAGATGGCCAGCGAGAGCAGCAGGTACAGCAGCAGCACGATGAGCATGCATTCCATTTCCCGCCCGGTCTGGTTGAGCGAGATGCCGCCGATGGTCGCGACGATGTCCATGTAGCCGATGGCGATCGCGAGCGAGGAGTTCTTCGCCAGGTTCAGGTACTGGCTGGTGAGCGGCGGGATGATGGCACGCAGTGCCTGCGGAATGACCACCAGCGTGAGCGTGCGCCCGCGCGAGATGCTGAGCGCGTAGGCGGCTTCGGTCTGCCCGCGGCTGACCGCCTGGATGCCGGCGCGCACGATCTCGCCGATGAAGGCCGCCGTGTACAGGGACAGCGCGAGCCACAGGGCGATGAACTCGGGGCGCACCACCATGCCACCTGCGAAGTTGAAGCGCTGCAGGCTCGGCACATCCCAGCTGATCGGAGCCCCGAATGCGACAAAGGCCAGCAGCGGCGCACCGACGATCGCGCCGACCCCGATCCAAAACACCGGGTACTGCGCACCGGTGTCATCCTGCACCCGCTTGGCGTATTTGCGGAACCACGCGAAGAAGGCGAGGCCTGCGACAAACACCGCGATCACGCCCCAGAACGCGGGCTCGTAGATGGGTTTTGGCACGAAGAAGCCGCGGTTGGTGAGAAAGGCACCGTCGCCGACACTGATGGCCTGGCGCGGGATGGGCAGCGTGTTCACGATGATGCCGTGCACCAGCAGGATATGCAGCAGCACCGGGACGTTGCGCACGAACTCGATGTAGATGTAGGCAAGCCGGTTGGTGAGCCAGTTCTTCGACAGGCGCAACACGCCGAGGATGAACCCGACCACGGTGGACAGCGCGATGCCGCACACGGCCACCAGCAGGGTGTTGAGGATGCCGACCAGCATGGCCGTGAAGTGCGTCGACTTCGAGGAGTACTCGATGAGGTGCTGGTTGATGTCGTAGGCGGAGGTCTGGAACAGGAACTCGTAGCTGAAGCCCTTGCCGAGCGCCTCCAGGTTCACGTAGGCGTTGCGGATGATATAGGCGAAGAAGGCGAAGAAGGCCAGCGTGGCGATGACCTGCACGACAAGCGAGCGCGTCTCCTTGTCGTTCCAGAGCCGGCTCAGGAAATTGCCTTCAAAAACGCTCAGCGCGGGCATCGGGATGGCGGGCGGATTGCATCGGTTGGGTCGTTTTGCATGAGCATGGACCGGACCCCCGGGTCTGTCAATAGGCCCCGGTCATCCTCCGTGCACCAAGTGCGCACGGAGGTAGTCGCCAGGAGACGGAGACCCACGCAAGGGATCCCCGCCGGGTTTACGGCCGCCGCGGTTAGCGGATCGGCGCCGCGTACAGGATGCCGCCGCTCTTCCAGGATGCGTTCAGGCCGCGCTCCAGGGCGAGCGGAGTGTTCGGGCCGATGGTGGCCTCGTAGATTTCCGCGTAGTTGCCGGCATTGTCGATCGCACGCACGGCCCACTGCGCGTCCAGCCCGATGAAGGCACCCATGTTGCCCTCGGTGCCGCACAGGCGGTTGATGCTCGGGTTGTCGCCGGGGGCGGCGCAATGATCATGCAGGTTGGCCTTGGTGACGCCCAGTTCCTCGGCGATGATCAGCGCATTGACTACCCACTTGGCAATGTCCGTCCAGTTGTCATCGCCGTGGCGCACGGCACCTGCCAGCGGTTCCTTGGAGATGATCTCCGGCAGGATGATGTGTGCGGAGGGATCCTTGAGAGCCGCACGCGTGGAGGCCAGTGCAGAGGCGTCCGTGGTGTAGGCATCACAGCGGTTCGACGTGTAGTTGGCGATGCTTTCTTCGTTGGTCTCGGAGTTCACTGGCTCGTAGTTCATCTTGTTGGAACTGAAGAAGTCCGCCAGGTTCAGCTCGGTGGTGGTGCCCGTCTGGATGCACACGGAGGCACCGTCGAGTTGCATCGCGGAGGTGATGCCGGAGTCCTTGCGGATCAGGAAGCCCTGTCCGTCGTAGTAGTTGACCGGCAAAAACGTCAGTTTCAGGTCGGTGTCACGACTCATGGTCTCGGTGGTATTGCGGAACAGGATGTCGCCTTCACCAGAGTTTAGCAGCGTGAAGCGCGTCTTGCCGGTGGACGGCACGAAGCGGACCTTCTCGCCATCGCCCAGCACGGCCGCAGCCACGGCCCGGCAGAACTCGACATCAAAACCTTCCCAGCGACCGTTCTCATCCGGGGCGGCAAAGCCGGCCAGCCCGGTGGTCACCACGCAGTTCAGCACACCGCGGGCTTTCACCTCTTCCAGTGTGCTTGCCTGGGTGATCGTGGAGACCAGCGCCAGGATCGCGCCGAGGATTATAATTTTAGTTGTTCTCATTGGAGAATCTCCTTGTCTGTGCTTTATTCTTAAATCGGTTGTTGGGATTATACCCGGAATTTGTCAGATTATTAAACCGCAAAACAGGGAGATATAACTTGCAGCTTGCATTTAAAGTTGGCAAATTCCTGCCGTGGGCGAGGCTACGCCCGGGCCTTCACGCGCGATCCGGTCTCACGGAATACGACATGCACTTCCTATCGGCGCCCGCTGGCAGACTGCAATTCGAGGACCAGGATTCAGCGTGGCCGGGAATTGCGGTATAACGCTGTCATGTTCCGATGGATGCTGGTTGGTTTTCTGTTGTCGGGGTGGTCCGTGCAGGTGTCCGGCCTGCCGGAGGGCGATGCGCGGAGCCGGGCATTGGAACTGCAGCCCCTGCCCAAGGCGGATGCGCCTGCTACCCTCGATGACGGAACCTTGCAAAAGCTCCAGGGTGCCGCCGAGGCCGGGCATGACTGGGCACAATTTCGACTCGCGTTGCGCCATGCCGAGGGCGAAGGGGTCTCCCGGGATTCCCGCATGGCGGCGTACTGGTTTCGCAGGGCCGCCGCCCAGGAGTACGCCGCGGCAGAATATGCGCTCGGCGTGATGCATGCGTTCGGGGAAGGCGTTCCCCGGGATGCGGTGCTGGCCGTGCACTGGTTCCGGCTTTCAGCCGAACAGGGATATCCCCTGGCCCAGCACGATCTCGGTCTCATGCACTACAAGGGCATGGGGGTGGTCAAGGATGACGCCAAGGCGGTTCGCTGGTGGAGAAAAGCGGCCGAGCAAGGCCACGCCCCGGCCCAGTCCAAGCTCGGTGCCATGTACATTCGCGGCACCGGTGTGCCCCGCGATCCGGTAGAGGCCTACGCCTGGATCAGCATTGCGGCCACCCGCTGGGATGGGCTGGCCACCGACACGTTGAACATGATCGACGAAGTCCTCACGTTGTCCGAGCGTGAGCGCGCGCGGCAATTGGCCAGCGAATACCGCCGCGCCTACGGCCCGTCCCCCGTGTCAAGGTAGCGGGCCCGCCACCTGCACGCAGTGTGTGCACTGGCGCCGCAAGCCTGGGCGGCTTCCTCGGCGCGCAGGCCCTCTTCAACAAGGCTGGATGAGCGTCGGCTCCTCATTCCCAGTTTAATCCCTAGCACACACGCTCCACTTTGGACTATACTGTGGACCGTTAAAAAGCAAATCTAGAGGACCGTAGCAATGCAATACTACAGAATGATTACATTCCGCAAGGCCCTGAAGCCCATTCAGGCCGTGGCGGTAGCTGCTGTCATGTTCCTGGTGGGGTCGGCCCATGCTGGTGGCGGGGAGCCCACCCTGGAACACCTGGTACAGACCATCAAGGAGCAGCAGCGCCAGTTGGAGGAACTGCAGAAGCAGGTGGAGCATCTCAAGGCGAAGACCACAGCCGCTGACAGCCACGCCAAGGAAGCCATGGCCGAGGCACAGAAGAAGCACGGCGTGACCGTCTACGGCAGCCTGCGTCCTTCGCTGACCTACAACGATAACGGTGAGGACACCAACTACGACGTGACGGACTTTCTCACCCGCGTGGGCGTGAAGGGCCATGTGGCGATCACTGAGGGCCTGACCGCGATCTACCAGGGGGAGTGGGACGCCGACATTGAAAACAACGGCGATTTCGGCGATGCGCGCCAGGCCTATGTCGGGCTTCAGACCGGCCTCGGACAAATTGCCATCGGCAAGCAGTGGGATCCGCACTTCAACATCGTGGCGGAGGTGACCGATATCTTCAATCACCGCTCAAGCCCGTTTGGCTACGATGAGATCAGCCCGTTCCGCACCAGCCAGCTGGTGACCTACAAGGCCCATCTGGGTAGCCTCAACATCCAGGCCGGTGCACGCTTTGACGGCTCATCAGACAACAGTGCAGGTGGTGACAATGATGGTGCCTCAGAACCCGACGACATGGATGCTGGCTCAATCGGCATCGGCTACCGCATGGGATCGCTGTATGCCGGGGTGTCCTACCTTGAGGTGCATCATGCCGAAGACCGTGAGCAGACCTTCATGGGGCTTGCCGCCAGCATGGACGTATCGGAGAACCTGTATCTCGCCGTCACCTACCAGGACATCGAGGATGATGACAACGTGGTTGGTAGAACTCTCATGGATTTCGACCAGTCCTCGCTGGACATCGCAGCCGCCATGGCGCTTGGCGGGGGCTACAAGCTCAAGGCCTCCTACTTCGACTGGGACGGTGACGATCAGCCGACTAAAGACGGCATTCGCCGCAGTTTTGACGGCTACAACCTGACACTGGAGAGGCAGCTCAACGACCAGGTGCGTGTCCATGCCGAATGGCTGCAGCGTGACATTGAACATGGCGAAGAGCAGGACCATATCAGCATCGGCTTTCGCTACGACTTCGAAGCGGAGCTCTAGGCAACGCTTCTATCTACCGCTCTTCCCGGGTGGCACACATGCCACCCGGGGCAGGGCTTCAATCCTGTTCTTTTCTTTGACCTGAGAGCGCTCCGGCTGCGTGCCGGTCATTCAGTCAAACGGGTTCCACCAGCGGTCTTTCTTGTCCGGGTTGGCCGGACTCTCAACCTTTGATGTAGCTGCGGGGGCCTTCTTCGCCCGGGCTAGGGTCTTGAGGGCGTCGGCCAGCTGGGTGGCCGTATGCCCGCTCCGGACCGGGATCCGGGTGGTCCTGGCGCCTGCGCTCCAGTTGAAGTGCGGTTTCAGCTTCTGCTGGTATTTCCTCGGGTAGTCGGCGAAGTTCTGCTGCGGGAAGCGCTGGATCCTGCCCTCGATCGTGATCGTGGCCTTGCCGAAGATGCCGTATTCGCGACCGTACTTGCCGACGGCGAGTCCCTCGCGTGCAATGCGGTAGTCGACCTCGGGGCACAGCCTGAGGTCCGACGGAAAGTCCGGGTCCTCGCGGACTTCCAGGCAGGCCTGCTTGGTGTACTGGATCGAGTCCTGATCGACCAACAGGGCGAGCACGTCGGCCCCGGAGACCAGGGTCTCGACCGCGGTGCGCTCCCGGCCGCTGAAGGTGCTGAGGTCCATGATTGCATCCGCAGTCTCCGAACGTGTACCGTGTGCACGACGATCTCCTGGCACTCGAAGCACCGGTCGCGGGATGACGGCGGCCGGGGGTTCGTACGGGGTGTATTCGGGAACCTCGGAATCATCGATCGAGCAGATTTTCGTGATCTGCTCCTGGCTGAAGCCCTTGTCCAGGTAGAAGGCGACATCTTCCGGGTCGCAGGCGGCATGGCTGCCCGAAGCCAGGGCAAGCCACAGGCAAACAGGCAATGGAATCTGTCGCATTTGCATCAGTGAGTGGGAATTATATACTTAAGTCCGCAAGGGGCCTAGAGTATCCATTTGACGCTTCCCAGGCCAGCTGATGCTGCCACCTCCACGTCCAGTGGCCCCATTCCCGAAGGCCAGTATGTTCAATGCGGCGTTGTGATCCGCATGATCCCGATAGCCGCAGGCCACACACGCATGGCAGGCCCGGGTCTTTCTGTTCTTCTCGTCTGTGTGTCCACACCTCGAACACATCTGGCTGGTGTAATGCGGGGCAACCTTCACCACACTGGATTTATAACCT
>JAJDYY010000005.1 GCA_022824965.1 Gammaproteobacteria bacterium | reverse complement strand
GCTGCTGCGTAGTGTCCGCCGCGATGGCCCATCCCTGCAAGGCCCCTCCGGCCTGCGCCCTCCAGGGCCTTGCAGGGAACAGGAAAAAAGCGGACAGTCTATGTGCTACAGAACCGGACAAGTCTATTTGTTCTTAACAGGAGATGTTGGACTAGTGCGCTTGCTGAATCCGTGATAGCTTTTGGCTCATCCAGACACGGGACAGGACTGTGAGTACCTTTACCAATATAGGGATCATCTCCAAGCCGGATGATCCGCTGATTTCAGATACCGTACGGTCCCTGTACCGCTACCTGTCCGAACGGTCCCTGCATATCTCCGTCGATGATGTGACGGCCTCCCTGATCGACCAGTATTCGGTCGGTGCCAGCAGTTCCGAAGAGATTGCCCAAAGCAGCAACCTCGTGATCGTGGTCGGTGGCGACGGCACACTGCTGTATGCCGCCCACAGCATGATCGAGCTGGGCATCCCGCTACTGGGTGTCAACCTCGGGCGCCTGGGATTTCTGGCGGAGATCAGCCCGAAAGACATGGAGCGGGAACTGGACGCGATCCTCGCGGGCAAGTTTATCGAAGAACGACGTTTCGTGCTGCAGACCACCCTGATGCGTGGCGGCGAGACCCACCGCGTGGCCCATGCGGTCAACGACGTCGTCGTGCACGCCATGCAGATGGTGCGGATGATCGAAATAGAAACACGGGTGGATGGCCAGCACCTCGACACCCTGCGCGCCGACGGGTATATCGTATCGACCCCGACCGGCTCGACCGCCTATGCACTGTCGGGCGGAGGGCCCATCCTTCACCCGAACCTCGGGGCCATCGTGCTGGTTCCGATCTGTCCACATACCCTGAGCAACCGGCCTATCGTGGTCGATGCCAACAGCCGCATTGAACTGGTGCTGGCGAAACAGAATCCACGCAACTCTGCACTGGCCTCCGTGGACGGCCAGATTAACCTCGACTTCGAGCCGGGGGACCTTCTTACCATTCAAAAGGCCAGGCATGAACTGCGTCTCATCCAGCCACGCAACTACGACTACTTCAACGTGCTGCAGGAAAAACTGCGCTGGAACGCGGCACCGCGCGGCAAGAAGTAGCCCGCAGGCCCCCCGGGCACAAATCATGCTCAAGTCCATCTATATCCGCAACTTTGCCATCATCGACGAACTGGAACTGGACTTTCATTCCGGCATGAGTGTGCTCACGGGAGAAACGGGTACCGGTAAATCCATCATCATCGATGCGCTGAACCTGGCGCTTGGCAGCCGGGCAGACAGCTCCATGGCCCGCACCCCGGACCAGCCGATAGAAATCGCGTTGACCCTTGATGCCAGCCGGATGGATACGGCCCTGTGCTGGCTGCGTGAACATGGCCTGGATACAAGCGATGCGCACTGTGTTCTGCGCAGGGTTATCTCGACGGACGGAAAGTCCCGGGCCTACATCAACGGCTCGCCCGGGCCGGTCATGCAACTTCGAAGTCTCGGCGAGCTGTTCGTGGACATCTATGGCCAGCATGAGTGCCAGTCGCTGATCCACAGGGACAAGCAGCGTGCATTGCTGGACAGCTTCGCCTGCAGCGAAGCCGTGGTTGGGGAGCTGGCCGCACTATTCCGAAGCTGGCAGGACCTCGGCAAGCAGCTCAAGGAAGTCGAGCAAACCCATGAAAGCGCGCACTCGCAACTGGAGCTGTTGCGTTACCAGTACCAGGAGCTGGAACAGCTGGGCCTGGAAGACGGAGAATACGAAACACTGAATACCCGCCACATTCAACTGAGTCATGCGAAGGAGCTGCGCGAGGGCAGCATGTGCATTTCAGACCGGCTTGCCGGAGACGGCGATGACAAGGTCTTCGATACGCTTGGACAGCTGCTGGTCGAACTGGAGAAACTCAGCGTGACCGATCCGGCACTCAAGGGCCCCCTGGAAGACCTGCAGGGAATCCAGATCCAGCTGGGGGAAGCTGCGGGCAGCCTGCGCCACTACTCGGAACAGACTTCCACAGATCCGCAGGAACTGCAGGCCGTCGAGGAACGGATCTCGACGATCGAGGAGATCGCACGCAAGCACAGGATCAAGGCGGGCGAGCTGGCAACCCTGTACCTGACCCTTGGAGAAAAACTGGAAACCCTGGAAAGCCGTCACATGGACCCCGAGGAGCTTCGCAACGAACTGCGGGAAATCGAGCAGCGCTACCGCGCACTGGCAGGACAGATCAGTGCAAAGAGAAAGGCCGGAGCCGACATCCTGAACAGGAAAATTACAGACTCCATGCAGACACTCGGCATGCAGGGGGGTCGCTTCCAGATCGATATCCAGCCCCGTACCCCGGCGGAACCGACATCCTACGGCCTGGACGAACTGCAGTTTCTGGTCAGCACCAACCCCGGCCAGGAACTGCGCCCCTTGAACAAGGTGGCCTCGGGAGGCGAGCTGTCCCGGCTGAGTCTTGCCATACAGATCACCACGGCAAACAATCTCGCCATCCCGACCCTGATCTTCGACGAGGTGGATACGGGCGTCGGTGGAGCCACGGCGGAAATCGTTGGCAAACACCTGCATGAACTAAGCTACAATGCACAGGTGTTCTGCGTCACCCACCTGGCCCAGGTCGCCGCCCAGGCGGACCATCACTACAAGGTGGACAAATGCGGACACGACACCTCGATCCGGACCGAAATCTCCCAGCTGGAAGAGCAGGCCCGCATCGACGAACTGGCACGCATGCTTGGCGGCATCGAGATGACCCGCCACACACAAGAGCATGCCAAGGAGATGCTGCAACAGGGAAAACGGCGGTCGGCATGAAGTGGTTGAGAGCGATGACGTGCGTGGTTTGCTGCATGACGGCACTTTCGGGCTGTGAGAAGGGCCTGTTGACGATCTACAAGATCGACGTCCAGCAGGGCAATGCCCTCCAGGCCGAGGACGTTGAGAAAATCAGGCTCGGCATGAACCGGGAGCAGGTGCTCTTTGTGCTTGGCAGTCCCCTGATCGTGGACAGTTTTCACCCGGACCGATGGGACTACATCTACATGCTAAAACCCGGCTACGCACAAACGCAGCGCAGTCAGCTGACCCTGATATTTGACCGCGACAAGGTCATCGAGATGATCCGGCACGATTCGGGGGGCGTCCAGGTCCCTGCCGAGGAGTCGGAGCCCACAGACTGAAATCGGGCGGCCCGACCCCGTGCACGGCAGACGGAACTGCCTGCACCCGAGGCATGGCCAGATACTTATTTCTCCCGTTTGGCGAGCTCGCGACGGGCCTCTGAGGGGCTCCTGTCCAGGGGCCGGTAGATTTCGACCCGGTCATGATTTTGCAGGCGGTGATCCAGCCGGACCGGGGTGCCGTAGATTCCGACATTGCCTTCATGCACCCTGGCCTGCGGACACCGGACGACGATGCCGGATTGCTCGATGGCCTGCAGGACCGTCGTCTCGGGAGCGACGTTCAGCGGGATCACTTCCTGGTGGTCCGCCTGTGCAAAGCAGACCGTGACTGAAATCGTGTCAGGCTTGCCCATATACAGCATTCGCCCTTTTCTTGAAGGTCGCGATCATGCTGTTGGCCACCTGGCTGAAGATCGGCCCAAGGGTCAGTTCAAACAGGCGGTTGGAAAACTTGAATTCCATGAGCAGCTTTACATGACAGGAGTGCTCGTCGATTTCCTGGAACTCCCAGGTCCCTGTCAGGTGCCGAAACGGGCCCTCGACCAGGTGAAGGACGATGCTGCGATCGCGGGTGAGTTCATTGCGTGTGGTCAACGAGGCATGGAGTGCACCCTTGGCAAAGTGCAGAGTGGCCTGCTTGGTATGCTCACTTGCCTCGGAGACATCGCTGCCAACGCACCAGGTCACAAACTCGGGATAGGCCTCGATGTCGTTGACCAGTGCGTACATCTGCGCTGTCGAATAATGCAACCGTGCACTGCGTTGAATGCGTGTCATGTGAAGTGACTGCAGTTTCCAGGGACTCAGACCATACCGAGCACATGCAGGAATATCAAAACCACTCCCAGCGGGGCAACATATCGCGCCAGAAAGCGCCACAAGGCGTAGACCGCAGGATGCGTGATGCGAAGTTCGGTCCGGCGCGAGGACTCACCCATGACCCAGGCCGCGAACAGGCAGATCAGAATCCCGCCAAGCGGCAGCATGATATTGGACGTCAGGTAATCCAGCAGATCAAAGAATGACTTGCCCTCAAAGGCTGTGCCGTCCAGCAACCGGATCCGGGGCCAGTGATTGAAAGAAAGCACCGTGCCCACTCCGATCGCCCAGGCAATCAGGCCACAGAACAGGGAGGCGCGGATACGGGTGAACGAGAACCTCTCCACCATCCAGGCCACCGCAGGCTCTATCAGTGAAATAGCCGAGGTCCAGGCCGCAAATACCAGCAAGATGAAAAACAGGAGTCCAAACAGGGTGCCACCCGGCATGTGCCCAAAGGCAAGCGGCAGGGTAATGAAAATCAGCCCCGGACCCTGCCCCGCCTCCAGCCCGTTGGCAAATACGATCGGGAAAATTGCCAGCCCGGCCAGTATGGCAATCAGGGTATCCGTGAGTGCCACCTGGACGCTCGTACTTGCAATCGATGCATCCTCAGGCAGGTAGGATCCGTACATCATGATCGCGCCCATGCCGAGACTCAGGGTGAAAAATGCCTGACCCATGGCCTTCAGTGCCACATCCGGAGTGATCTTGGAGAAATCGGGGGCAAACAGAAACTTGAGCCCATCGAGAAAATCCCCGGCGATGACCGCGTACACGACCATGGCTACGATCAGCACAAACAGGCCGGGCATCAGTAACCGCACTGCCGCTTCCAGCCCCCTGCGCACTCCACGCAGAATGACGGAAACCGTCAGGACCATGAACAGGGTGTGCCAGAACATCAGCCGCCACGGATCGCCGACCAGGCGGTTGAACAGTTCGCCTACTCCCTGGGTGGAAATTCCTGCGAACGAGCCGCTGGCCGCTTCAACCACGTAGGCCAGTGTCCAGCCTGCGATGACGCTGTAGAAGGAAAGGATCAGGAATCCTGCCAGCATGCCCATCACCCCCAGCAGACCCCACAAGGTGCTTCTGCCTTCTTCCCTGGCAAGCGCACGCATGGTGTTGATCGGGCTGCTCCGGCCCCTGCGCCCCAGCAGTACTTCCGACATCATCACGGGCAGGCCCAGCAATGCGATACAGGTGATATACAGCAGCACGAACGCGCCACCCCCGCCATCGCCAGCCATGTACGGAAATTTCCATATATTGCCAAGACCGACGGCAGAGCCGGCCGCCGCCAGCACGAACACGAACCGGGACGACCAGTATCCGTGGATCGATGTTCTTGTCACAGTCATCAGCGCACTGTCATCCCTTTGCAAAACCAACGGCGGCCAACCGCCCTTCTATACTATAGCGGCAGACCGATCTTTTGAACGCACACGGAATGAATTCATTACAATACCCGCATGTCCAGATCCAAGCCTCAACCGGACTCCCGCATTGCAGTCAACAAGAAAGCCCGCCACGATTACTTCATTATCGAACAGCTGGAGGCAGGACTGGTACTCGAGGGCTGGGAAGTCAAAAGTCTGCGGGAAAAAAGCATCCAGCTCAAGGAGAGCTATGTCCTGGTCCGGGACATGCAGGCCTGGCTGCTGGGCGCGCACATCGCCCCCTTGCCCACCGCTTCCACCCACAAGCCGGCAGACCCGACCCGGACCCGAAAACTTCTCCTGCACAAGGATGAAATTGCCAAGCTGGTGGGCGCGGTGGAACGAAAGGGCTACACCATCATCCCCTTGTCCATGTACTGGAAAAAGGGGGTCGCCAAGCTGGGAATCGCCGTGGCGAAAGGCAAGCACAAGCAGGACCGCCGTGCGAGCATCAAGGAGCGGGACTGGAAACGCGACCAGCAGCGACTGCTGAAAAAAGCGAAGTAAGGGCCTGCCGGGCGCCCTTCGGGAGGCTGTGCAGTATGCCGGCTAGTTCACACCGCAGTTGAACACTCCGGAGGCAGCCTCAGGCTGCATCCCCGCGACGCATTCTTCATAAGAGCCAAATTCCATGTGTACGGCATCAGCGCCTGAGCCCGTCGCACCAAACCACTTGGACCTTGCATTGTCTTCACCGCACCCGGAAATGGCTAGGAAACTGATCAGCAGCAAACATGCCAAAGGCTTTTGTCTCATAATTATATGCCCCCTCAGAGGTTGGTCTGAACTACTACGCAGCAATGTAACGGAAATCAGGCAGTACGGCAACCGTTACCGCTTGTGCGCTCAGTGACCGGATTCACCCGGCCACGCGCAGCCGGACTCGCTCTCCTGGCGGATTTTTTCCAGCAAGGCTTCATGTGCTTCCAGTTCCTCCGCACTGGCCTCGATCACACGCAGGTTTGAACGGGGTCCTGTCGACTGCCGGGCCGCCAGTCGTTGTTTTGCCGCCTGCTCGGACTCCGTGCCGAGACCCAGCACCGACTGCCCTCCCGTCATCACCAGGTAGACGTCGGCCAGTATCTGGGCATCGAGCAACGCCCCGTGGTAGGTACGTGCTGAATTATCGATTTCATAGCGCTTGCACAGGGCATCCAGACTGTTTTTCTGTCCCGGGTGCAGTTTCCGGGCCAGTTCCAGCGTGTCGGTCACGGTGCAGCAACTGCCAATATCGGTAATCTCGTGGCTGACCAAAGACAATTCGGTATTGATGAATCCGACATCAAAGCTGGCATTGTGGATGATGAGTTCTGCCCCTTCCACGAAACTGAGAAAATCATCGGCGATCTTGGCGAACTCGGGCTTGCCGGCAAGAAACTCCTGGGTAATCCCATGCACCTGCAATGCACCCTCGTCAATATCACGGCCCGGATTCAAGAACTGGTGAAATGTCCGGCCGGTAAGCCGGCGGTGCAGAATTTCCACGCATCCAATCTCGATCATGCGGTGTCCTTGCGTAACCTCAAGGCCCGTGGTTTCCGTATCCAGTACAACCTGCCGCATGTTTCTCCTCCCTCTCCAGATATACCTAACGGTTACGACAGCAAGGCATCAATGGCTTCATTGGCCAGCCGGTCGACCTGTTCGTTTTCCGCATGTCCACTGTGCCCCTGTACCCAGTTCCAGGAGACTGTATGGCGCTCAACCTGCCCGTCTAGCTGCTGCCACAAGTCCTGGTTCTTGACGGGCTTTTTCGAAGAGGTCTTCCAGCCGTTGCGCTTCCAGTGGGGCAGCCACTGCTGGATGCCGTCCATCAGGTACTTGGAATCCGTCGTGATGCGGACCGCACACGGGCGTTTGAGTTTTTGCAGGGCAGATAATGCCGCCTGCAGTTCCATGCGGTTGTTCGTGGTTTCCTGCACTGCGCCGTGAATCGTGGTTTCCCGGGAACCATAGCGCAACAGGGCGGCCCAGCCTCCCGGGCCGGGATTGCCACGGCAGGCGCCGTCAGTGTAGATATCGACCTGCTCTGGCATGATTGGCTTCCCGTGCGGAGGGTTCTGCGACGTTCACCGGCAATACCGGCTTCGGCGCTCGCCAGGGCTGTGGACGTGGTGTCAGTGTCAGCACCCGTTTTTTGGCCACGAAGATCTGCACACTGCCAAGGCGAGCCAGCCCGTAACGGCTGGCGTGGTCAAGAAACCCCAGGCGCTGCTGCACCCGCAGGTTTCGAACGGGAGGACGCAGCCCGATGTGCCGGGTTTCCATGATCGCGAGATCCAGCAGGGAAAACCAGTCCCGGAGGCGCCTGGCTGTATAAAAATGACCCCCCCAGGGTGCCCTTCGGCTGCGCAGCAAGGCCAGCTTGGCCAGGCCCATCATGCTGAGCGGGTTGAAGGCGATCACCACCAGATGGCCTTCGGAAATCAGTACCCGATGCGCCTCACGCAGGACCTGGTGCGGATCAGGCGAGAAATCGAGAGTATGCAGCAGGACCATCAAGTCAAGCGAATCATGCTGGAAGGGCAAGGCCAGTGGGCTGGCTGAAACCGTACCCTGACACGGTTCCAGCGCCATGTAGATCTTTCGGCCGATACGACTGCTCTGCAACAGGTCAGCCTCCCTGGACAATGCCCCGACCTGCAGTGCGTAATAACCGAACAGTCCGGGCAACACCTGGGACAGACAGTCTTGCAGTTCTTCGTACAGATGCTTGCCGGCCGGGCTGGCATACCAGTCCTGCAGGTCCTGGATGACCTGTACCGGAGACCGTGGTTCCGATTCTCGCATTGCCTCATTCTAGCCTAAAAAGACCACGGCTATACAAGGTGTACAGGACGGAGGATTCGTTTACTATATGTGTCCTATAAAACCGGGTTATCGGTACTTTTGGCGGCCCCCGAATGCATTTTCGCCCATGAAGAGTCAAGCCTGCCTGCTACTTGCAGCTACATCGCTTTTTCTCACCGCCTGCACCGGCGTGACCCCTCCTGCCGACTCTCTCGCTGAAAACGTACACGGGGAAACCCCCGCCGCCGCCCGGCTCGACAACATCCCCGGAATCATTACGGACGCCCCGCCCCAGACAGAGCAAGATGCCAAGGAAACCCCTGCACTGATCTGGCAGCGCATTGCACGAAACTTTGCCTTTTCGCACCTCTATGACCACCCCCGGGTAGCCGCCCAAAAGCAAAGATACCTGCAACGGGAGCGGCTGCTGCGAGTCACCTCGCAGCGCTCCGAGCCCTTCATTTATTTCATCCTGGATGAGATCGAGCGGCGTAACATGCCATCGGAGCTTGCGATCCTGCCCTTTGTCGAAAGTGGCTACTATCCGATGGCCCGCTCCCGGTCCAAGGCCACCGGACTCTGGCAGTTCACCGCCCAGACCGCCCGGCAATTCCGCCTGAAACACACCTGCTGCTATGACGCCCGCTACGATATCCATGCCTCCACCATGGCCGCACTCGATTACCTCGAGGAGTTGCATGAGCAATTCAACCAGGACTGGCTGCTGGCTTTGATGGCCTACAACACCGGACCCAACCGGCTCAAAAAGGTACTGCGATCCAGTGCTGATGCGGTCCGAGATGGTGATTACTGGAACCTGGCATTGTCACGTGAAACCCGCGAATACGTGCCCAAGCTGCTCGCATTCTGTGCGATTGTCGCAGATCCCCGCTTGAGCC
The DNA here is from genome assembly GCA_022824965.1 of Gammaproteobacteria bacterium. Taxonomy (GTDB): domain Bacteria; phylum Pseudomonadota; class Gammaproteobacteria; order UBA4575; family UBA4575; genus WTFY01. Next base: position 22,212 of record JAJDYY010000005.1, on the reverse strand, counting down.
GGACGCTGCTGCACCCGGTGGCCGATGCCCCGCACCTGGAAATCCTGGAAACCAAAAAGCGTATCTCGCCCGGGAAACTCTTCAAGTCAGCGGGCATCTCTGCCAGTGAGTTGCGCAGATTGAATCCGGCCATGCAGCATCTGCATTATCCCCTGCCGCGGGGCTATCGCATGCTGGTACCACATCAAAAAACCGAACTGGTCTCACTGGCGATGGAGCGCCTGCCCGAGGAACCCCGCTGGTACCGGCACAGGATCGCCCACGGCGAGTCGCTGAGCGTCATTGCTGTGCGTTACGGGACCACGGTGTCGGCCCTTCGCAGGGCAAACAAACTGAAAAGCTCCCTGATCCTGGCAGGCAAGACCCTGATCATTCCGCATTGAAGCGACAGGCCCCGTTTTTTCCCGTGGCCGAAGAATAGATCCGAGTCGCTCGCAGTGGCTCAGCCGCCCAGCAGGTACCTCAGGCCGAGCGTCAGGGACCAGTGGTCCATGTCGCTGATTTTGGTGTGGTTGATCTCATCGGGGAGCGGATGATCGATGTAGCGCCCGGTGTCGCGCATGTCATCCATCTCGCTGTAGGTCAGTTTCAGGCCCAGCGACAGCTTGTCCCCCAGACTGTAGTCCGCCCCGGCGTTCAGATGCATGGAAAACACGGTGTCACTCAGGTCCTCGTCCTGCCATGAATTATAGGCAGCAGGAGGCGACAGCTCGGCATTGCATCCACTGGTGCACGAATACTCGCTCCGGAAATACAGACCGTAGAGCTTGACGTCGGAAACGCCAACTCCCACTCCCACGTACGGGGTGACCCGGCTGTGCGCAAGCGGGAAATCGTAGTAGGCATTCAGTTGCAGGGTCTGCGTCCTCAGGCGGTCCATGGTTGCCTCGCTCTGGCTGATGTAGTTGCTCGTGGAATCCGCCAGGATCTGCGAGCCGTCGAAGTGGGTGATGTCGGAAAATTTCTGGTCAATGTCGTTTTCGCGCCGGTTCGCCGACAGTTCCAGGCGCACATTGCCCAGCATGCGGCCTACGGTAAGCTCGAACATGCTGCCGCGGTCCGTATCCAGGTCATAAAACCATCGATACCCGTCGACGGAAGCCCGGTTGCTGCAATCCCAACCCGGGTAACAGAGCGTGTCCCGGTTCCAGCCCGACTGGTTCATATCGGACATCCAGTTGGCGCCGATTCCGGCACCCACGTACCAGCCCGAACGCTGCGCATCCCCGGCCATCCCCGGCGTCCCCAGCAGGACACCCAGCCCCAGCAAAATCGTGCCGCATGACCTTCGTAATCCTGATCTCATCCCAACATCTCCTTTTGTTCCCGACGACCTGCATTGCACAGCAGGCTCCATGTATCGTTTGCCGTCATTTCATCGTAAAGGAGCCTCCCTGGTGAATCAACCGGCCCAGGATTGCAGAAGCCCGCACCCGCCGTGACGTTCGTGTGCCAGCAAATCATGCTGCACGCACGGGCGGCACCAGTTTGGGCACTGCGCTCAGCAGGCGTTTCGTATACTCATGCTGCGGGTTGCCCAGCACCTGCTCCACCTCTCCCTGCTCGACAATCTTGCCCTGGTACATGACCGCGACACGGTCTGCAAAGTAGGCCACCACGGACATGTTGTGGGTAATGAACAGGTAGCTGATGCCATAGCGCGCCTGCAAGTGATTCAGCAAATCCAGGATCTGTGCCTGCACGGATACATCCAGGGCACTGGTGGGCTCATCACAGATGATGATCTTCGGATTGACAGCCAGTGCACGGGCAATGCAGATGCGCTGGCGTTGTCCGCCTGAAAATTCATGCGGATAACGCAGATGGGCATCCGGGTCCAGGCCCACTTGCTCAAGCAGTTCCAGTACCCGCTGCCTGCGGGCACCGGCATCCGTAATCACATTCAGGGCTTTGATGCCCTCCTCGATGATCTGTCCGACCAGCATGCGCGGGTTCATCGAGGAATAGGGATCCTGGAAAATAATCTGGAGATTGGCCCGCTGCTCCAGCAGCTGTCCGGAGTCGATCTCGTGCAGACGCTGCCCCTGGTAGATCACCTCGCCCAGTGTCGGCTGGATCAGGCGCAAGATGCCCTTGCCAACCGTCGTCTTGCCGCTGCCCGACTCCCCGACCAGGGCAACCGTCTTGCCCGGCGGGATTTCCAGGGAAACCCCGTCCACGGCCTTGACATGGCCGACGGTACGCTTGAACAGGCCCTTGCGAATGGGAAAGTACACGGCCAGGTCATGGACCAGCAGCGTGTCATTATCCATCGGGTGCGCGGATGCAAGCCTGTGCGACTCATAAGTGCGTTGCAGCAGGGGTTGGCCGCGTTTTTCCATCGCCGGCAGGGCCGCGAACAGGTCCCAGCTGTAAGTGTGTTGCGGTGCGGAAAAGAACACCTCGTTGCTGGACTGCTCAACAATCACGCCTTCCTTCATGACTGCGACATGGTCGGCCACCTGCTTCACGACTGCCAGGTCATGCGTGATAAACAGGATCGCCATCCCGAATTGCTCCTGCAGGTCATTGATCAGCTCCAGCACCTGGGCCTGGATCGTGACATCCAGTGCCGTCGTGGGTTCGTCGGCGATCAGCAGCCGGGGCTTGCAGGCCAGCGCGATTGCGATCATGACCCGCTGCTTCATGCCCCCGGACAGTTCATGCGCGTAGGTATCGATGGTGTAGGAAGGCTTGGGGATCCTGACGGCATCGAGCAGGTCCAGGGCACGCTGGCGGGCCTGTTTCGCAGACATGTTCTGGTGGCGCATCAGTACCTCCGTGATCTGCCTGCCTACCCGGACCACCGGGTTCAAGGAGGTCATCGGCTCCTGGAAAATCATGGAGATGCCGCTGCCCCGGATATCCCGCATCTCACGCTCGGGCAGCGCCAGCAAATCCTGTCCTAGAAAATGGATACTCCCCGACACCAGCCGGGCAGCCTCGGGCAACAGGCGGATGACGGACAGGGCCGTGACCGACTTGCCGCTGCCCGACTCCCCGACCAGGGCAAAGGTCTGCCCTTCCCGGATCTCGAAACTGACCTCGTTCACGGCCGTGAGGGTGCGCCGGCGGGCCTGGAATTCCGTCGTCAGCCGGCGTACCTGCAGGAGAGCCCCGGACATGGCTACCTGGACACTCTCGGGTCGAGCGCGTCACGCACCACGTCGGCAAACAGGTTCGCAAACAGCACCAGGGTGAACATGAAGAACAGGGAAGCGGCCAGGGACCACCAGACGAGGGGTTCGCGGGCCATCTCCAGGCGGGCGCTGTTGATCATGTTTCCCCAGCTGTTCATGGTCGGATCCACGCCGATGTTGATATAGGACAGCACGGCCTCGGCCAGCACCAGCCCGCTGAAATCCAGAACCAGCGTGATCAGGACGATGTGCATGACATTGGGCAGGATGTGCCGGAATATGGTCTGCATCGGACCCACCCCGAACGCGGTGGCCGCCTGCACGAAATCCACGGCGCGCAGCTTCAGCGTTTCCGCACGCAACAGCCGGCACAGGCCGGTCCAGCTGGTCAGCCCGAGAATCAGGCACAGGAACAGCAGTCGCATGTCGGCACGCTGGGTCAGGCTTGCAAATGCCTCGGCGTGCTTGCTCATGTAGACGTTCAGCATGAGTACGGCAGCGGCGATCAGCAACACGCCCGGCACGGAATTGAGGGTAGTGTAGAGATACTGGATCACGTCATCGATCCAGCCGCGAAAAAAGCCGGCCATGATGCCGAGCACAATCGCAAAAGGCACCATCAGCAGGGTGGTCAGCGTACCGATCACCACGCCGGTGCGGATGCTCTTGAGCGCCTGGTACAGGACATCCTCGCCCACCTTGTCGGTGCCCAGTACATGGTATTTCGAAGCCCATTCCGCACCGACCAGCAGCACCAGCAACACGACTCCCAGCGTCACGCTCACGGTCCTCCAGGGCACTTCCGAATGCCCGTCGAACAGGGTGCCTAATGCTGCCGGAAACGTGCGTGCAGTCCTTGTGGAAAGATACAGCGCCCACAGCACCAGCAACACGGCCCACACGGCGGCCGCCTTGAGTGTACCGACCCCGGCCAGCAGCAGTATATCGGTCGCCTTCTGGGCACGGGGGTCTTCAAGGTGGGCGCCCCCCCATAACAGGCGCGGATAGATCCGTATGCGTGCACCGTCTGCCTGCTGCACGGTTTCCTTGGCATACAGGTGGGCGGCAAACGGCGCCGAGTAGGTCTTCTCGGTGCTTGCCCGCAGATCTGAAACCAGCTGGTCAAAGACACTGATCACCTCGCCGCTGTACTGCACCTCTTCGCTGTGGGCTGCCGGGTTCTCCAGTACGGGATGAAAATGCAGCGAGTCCAGCAGTGCAATCGCCACGTACACGGACAGGACGATCATGGAAATGACACCGGCACGGGCGCGCACCACCTGGCCCCAGGGCTGGCGAAGGTGCGGTTTGCGCATGGCGTAGGCAAAAAACGAGACAATGCTCAGCACCAGCACGAAAATCAGGAGGTCGGTGAGCAGAAAAACCGGCTTGCCTGGCAACATGATCAGCTGAGCCTGACTCTGGGGTCCACGACCGTGTAGGAAATATCCGTCAGCAGCAGGCCGATGATGTACAGCACAGCACCCAGGAACACCATGGAGCGTACGATCGCGAAGTCCTGCCGGTTGATCGCATCGATGGTATAACTGCCGAGTCCGGGAATGCCGAAAAAGGATTCGGTGATCAGGCTGCCCATGAACAGCAGTGGCAAGATGACTACCACGCCGGTGAGAATCGGGATCAGCGCGTTTCTCAGCACGTGGCGGAACAGCACCGTCTGTTCAGCGATCCCCTTGGCCCGCACGGTGCGCACGTAGTCCTTGTTCATCTCCTCAAGGAAAATCGTTCGGTACCATCGCGTGCTCGAGCCGATGCCGCCGACCACGCCGATCAACACTGGCAGAATCAGGAACTTGATCCCGAATATCCCGCTCTCGAATCCGGAAATCGGCACCACCCGCAGGAGTTTTCCCATGACAAACTGCCCGCCGATGATGTAGAAGAGGCTGGAGATCGACATCAGGGCCACGCAAAGAACCACCGCCCAGTAATCGATGTAAGTGGCACGGAAAAAGGCGATCAGCAGGGCGAAGGTGATCGCGACCAGCAGGCCGATGAGCAGCTGCGGGACCGCGATGGCGAGACTTGGCCACATGCGTTGGCTGATATCGAAACTGATATCCCGGCCGCTGTCCGAGCGTCCGAAATCGAAAACAAACAGCCGCAGGGACTTGGTATAGAAAATGGTGTCCTTGAGGCTGTCCATGCCCTCGGCTTCTGCATTGTAGAACAGTGGGCGGTGATAACCCCGCTCTGTCTTCCAGTCCTCGATCTGTGCCTCGGTGACGTGTTTTTGCCCCAGAAACATGCGCGCCATGTCGTCGGGCGTATTGACTACAAAAAAAAGCAGGAACGTGATGATGTTGACTCCCACCAGGATCGGGATGGCGTACAGGGCACGGCGGACGATGTAGGCAATCATTTCAGGGTACCGTGTTCACGCCGGTAAAATCCGACCACGGCCGGGATGAATGAGACCAGCAACAGCACGGACAGGATGATCAGGGGCCAGTAATTGGGCCGGTTCCATTCCGCACGCTTCCTGTCCCTGAGTTCACCGTCCACGCGCTTGTATTTCAGAAGGTTGTTGGCCATCAGGTTGGGCTTGACGTTCTTGTACCAGCTGTGAAAAAGCGAAAATGCCTTGGGGTGATGCCCCCATAACCAGGGAGCGTCGCGCTGCAGGATCCGGGTCATCTGCCGGATGATCTCCAGGCGCACCGGGCCGTTCTCGATATTTTTCATCTGTTCGAACAGGCGGTCAAACTCCAGGTTCTGGTAGTTTGCGGTGTTCTCGCCACCGTGTTTCACCTTGGCATTCGGCCCATACAGCAGGAAAAAGAAATTTTCAGGATCCGGATAGTCCGCATTCCAGCCCCACTGGAAGATCTGGCCGGTGCCCTTGCGCATTTTCTCCTGAAAGCGGTTGTAGTCGGTCGCACGGATCACCAACTGGATGCCGAGCTTCTGGTATTGCTTGCGCATCCAGTTGAAATGCGCCTTGGCTCCCGGCCCTGCCCCAGGGGTATCGAAATACAGGACCAGCGGCTTGCCGGCCGCCTGGTCGATGCCATCCTCGTAACCGGCCCGGGTCATCAACTGCCGGGCTTCCCCGATGTCCTTTCTCCTGGGCTCCCCGTCGACCCAGTCATAGACGTAGGGATTGATTCCGGCCTCGCCCTCGATGTTACCGAAAATTCCGGGAGGAACCGGGCCCTGGGCCGGAATCCCCCGGCCATTGGCGAAGATGGAGATGTATTCCTCGTAATCCACGGCGATGGAGATCGCCCGTCGCAGCAGGCGTGCGCGCTCGGAAAATCCGCCGACCACCGGGTCCTGCATGTTGAAGCCCATGTAGAGGATGGAGGTCGTCACCGAGGTTTCCAGCTGGATGTCCTTGGCCTGCATCAACTCGGTCAGCTGAACATCGCCCTGGGAGCCGAACTGAATGGCCTGATCGAAGCTGTCCGAGGAGACCCCGGAAGCGTCGTAATAGCCCTGCAGGAACTTGTTCCAGTACGGGATATTCTCCTTCTCCAGGCTGTAGACCGCCTTGGGTACCAGGGGCAGCGCCTTGCCGGCATCGTCCAGCAATCCGTTTTCCAGATCCTGCGCCTCACCATAGGTTGGATACTGCTCGCCATGAAAGTTCGGGTTTTTCTCCATCACCATGCGCAGGTTCGGATTGTTTTCCGTGAGCATGAAAGGTCCGGTGCCCACCGGGTACCAGTTCAGCGTGATGTTACGTTCCTCCATGCCTGGCTGGCTGTAGAACTTTTCAGCTTCCCAGGGCATCGGTGCAAAAAATGGCATGGCCAGCCAGTACACCAGCTGCGGGTACTCCCCATGGATGCGGATACGGTAGGTGTAGCGGTCATCTACCGACACTCCGGAAAAATCAATGCTTCTCAGGTCCTGCCAGACGCCCTTTGGACTGTTGCCGTAACGGGCGCCCACCTCTTCGCGAAATGCATCGAATCCGGCGATGTACTCACGCATCACCCCGGCAATCGGCGAGTGCAGGTAAGGGCTGGCGATGCGCTTGATCTGGTACACGTAATCGGCTGCGGTCAGCTCCCGGGTACCGGTCATCGAGAAGTCACCCAGCACGTGAACGCCTTTGAGATCCTCGGCGTTGAGGTGAAGATAGCGGGCATTCCCCTGCTCATCCCTGGCCAGGGCAGGATGAGGCTGGTAATGGATGCCCGGCTGGATGGAAACCGTGTACTCGGAGAAGGCGATGGCCCCGTGCCGTTCCCTGGACACCGGCCGGCCCGCGGCATCCAGGTAGCGCACCTGCGGTAATTGCGCGGCGGTCAGGGGAATCAGCTTGTACGGGCGTGCAAGATAGTGGTACTGCAGGGGCGGCTCGTAGATCTGCGCGATGAACTGGTACTCGTTGGAGCTGTAGGACCTGACGGGGTCGAGGTGTTTGGGACGTTCACTGAATGATGAGTATACGACATTCGAGGCTTGCTCTCCGTTCGGGTAGGGATTGTTCCAGGCACCTTCGCTGCATGCCCCAAGCAGGCAAGCTATAATGGCCGGAAACCAAGGAATGATACGGTCGTTCACGTCAACACCGGGTCTACTTCTGTCAGGTACGGATAGCTTTTCTCTGGGCGGGCATTATAGACGGTCCACTGACAAAATAATTCGGTCCGGGGCCACGGCATTCCGCGTACTTGACCCATCGAATAACAGGCAAGGAGACAAATAATGGGATTCTTGGCAGGAAAACGCGCCCTGATCATCGGTATTGCGAGCAACCGCTCCATTGCCTGGGGAATTGCAGAGGCCATGAGACGCGAAGGGGCAGAGCTGGCGTTCACCTACCAGAACGAAAAGCTCAGGTCCCGGGTGGAGAAATTTGCTACCGAATGCGACGCCCAGGTGGCCCTGCCCTGTGACCTGGAAAACGATGGCGAGATTTCGGCGCTTTTCGATACGCTGGGAGACCGCTGGGACGGGCTTGACATCCTGGTCCACTCGGCAGCCTTCGCGCCAAGAGAGGAGCTCGCAGGAGATTTTGTCGAGGTGACCACCCGCGAAGGCTCAAAAACTGCGCATGACATCAGCAGCTACAGCCTGACGGCACTGGGCAAGGCGGCCCGCCCCATGATGCGCGGGCACTCCGGGGCAATCCTTTCCCTAACCTACATGGGCTCTGTGCGTGCCATGCCAAGCTATAACGTCATGGGCCTGGCCAAGGCCAGCCTGGAGGCCAACATACGCTACATGGCCTATGCCCTGGGTCCCGAAGGGATCCGGGTGAACGGCATTTCCGCGGGTCCCATCCGTACCCTTGCAGCTGCAGGCATCGCAGATTTCCGCAAGATGCTGGACCACGTCGAACAGAATGCCCCGCTTCGCAAAAACGTGACCATCGAGGAGGTGGGCAACACCGCCGCATTCCTGTGCTCCGACCTGGCAAGCGGTATCACGGGTGAAATTACCTATGTCGATGCTGGCTTCAACATCATCGGCATGTCCGGGTATCACTGAGCCCAACCCGGCGGAAGACTAGAGGTTGTTTTCAAATATCCGCACGTCGAAGTCTTCCTTGATGGACTGCAGGACGGCGCTGAACTCCCTGCGTCCGTAGTTCACGCGCTGCGACAGCTGCAAGGCTGCAGTCTCGTCCAGAACTTCAGGCCCATCCATGACTGAATGCAGTTCCAGCAGGGCGAAACTTCCATCATCCAGGGCCAGACCGTTCACGGACACGTGACCTGCTTCGGGGCGTGCCATGGTAAAGGCCGAGTCGGCAATCTTGCTGGGAACACGGGCATCGTCACGACGCAGGGCACCGTGGTGGATCAGCTCAAGTGCATGCTTGTCCGACAGCTCCTCCAGGCTGATGCCGCTTTGCAGCTGTGCGTACATCTCCTCCCCTGCCTCGACCGCATGCGCGGCTGCCTTGCGTGTACGAAGCCGCTCCCGGATCTGTGCGGCCACATCCTCGCGCGCCCTCAGTTCAGGCATCTTGTGTTCGAGCACGCGAAAGGCCAGCACATGCCCGTCCGCAATTTCAATCAGCTCGCTGTTCAGCCCCTCCTCCAAGATGTCGGGGGTGAACGCGGTCAGGCGAACCCTGGAATTGGCGAAGATACCTGTGGTGGATGAAGCTGTGAGCCAGCCGGTTTCCCGAATTTTAAGTCCGAAGGTCTCCGCCGCTTCTGTCAACTCATCAGGCTGTTCCACGACGAGATTGGCCAGTTCGTCAGCCATCTCGATAAAGCGCGTCTGGGCCATCTGGCTTTTGCGTTCGTTGACGATGTTCTCGCGCACCTCGGCAAACGGCTGCTGCTCAGGCTCCTGAACCTCGACCAGTTGCACAATCTGGACCCCCTGGTCGGTACGGATAGGCTGGCTGTATGCACCCACATCCAGACTGAACAGGGCATCCTCCAGTGCACCGCTGGCCAGATCGCCGGTTGCGATGAATCCGATATCGCCGCCTTTACCGGCAGACAGGGTATCTTCCGAGTAGAGCGTGGCAATTTTCTCAAAGGAGGCCCCCGCCTTGAGCTGGCGGATGTACTCGTTGGCCCGATCCCGTGCACGGTCCCATGCAGCCGGATTGTCAGCAGCCTCTTCCGCCACTCGGACGAGGATATGGCGCGCCTTGCGCAACTCGCTTGTCATGAAACGTTCCGGCTGTTCCTGGTAGATGGAAAGCGCCTCATCCTCGCCGATGTCGATCTGGTCAAACAAGGCTTCCTCTGCCAGTTCGAGGTAGGCGAGCCTGACCTGCTCGGGGGTTTGAAACTGCGCCTCGTTCTCGCTGTAATAGGCGTCCACCTCCGGGTCAGACACCTCGATCGAATCAGGATTGGCCTGCACCAGCGCGTAGCTGAAGTCCCTGGACTGCCCGGTCAGTTGCTGGAAGCGCTGCAGGTCGGCCTGTGTCATGAATGAAGAGGATGCCAGCGAGAGCTCGAACTGCTCCAGCTTTTCCTGTTCCCGAAGTTCTGACTCGAAGCGCGCCTTGTCATAGCGCTGTGCCTGCAGGAGCCGCGTATACAGGTCCGGGTCAAACTTGCCTTCTCTTCGGAACTGCGGTACTTGCTGGATTTTCTGCACCAGGCTGGTATCGCTGATCCGGAATCCGGCCTCGGTGACTTCCTGGCGCAGTATTTCCATGTCTACCATGCCCTCGATGACCTGCTGCTTGATCACGCTCTCATCCGGAAACTGCTGTTCATAGCTCCTGCCAAGGTTGGAGCGAAGCTGTTGGCGGTACTCCTGGAACCGGTTGCTGAACTCGGGGACTGTGATCTCCACATCGTTGATGGCCGCAGCAGCAGGCGCCCCGCCCGCACCGAAGTACTCCTGGATACCCCACAAGGCAAAGGAAAGAATGAGCAGGCCAATGATCACATAGGCCACCAGGCTGCTGGCACGGTCCCGGATTTCAATCAACATGTGTTTTTTCCTGCAACGCTGTCATCTGCATTTTTTAGGTCCTGATTCTCGCATTGTAATGGTTCTGTCCGTCTGTGCATCCCTGCGTACAGCCAACCCCCCAATGTCTAAACCGGTCATCCTGGTCAGCAACCGGTCGGGTGCAGTACGAGGCTTCGGGTCATTGTCCTTGGATGACTTAAATTACAGGATTTCCAGACTTTTGTCGGGATGGCACCATGTCACTTTAATTCGAAAGAATCATGGACAAGCACTGGCTCGCCTGAACATCGGCGGCATCTGCGCAGGCGATGGAGGAATACACCCAACCATGCAGGTGCCACGGTGCCTAACGCCAACGCATTCTTGATTTCAGACAGGGAACAGCAACCAAGGCATCAGTCACCCGGGCCCAGACCTCGTGATTGATCAAAGATTTGCTTACAAGCTGTGGCGGAGTGGACGGGATTCGAACCCGCGACCCCCGGCGTGACAGGCCGGTATTCTAACCAGCTGAACTACCACTCCTAAAAGTTTGGCCCCTGGTGGGTGCTGAGGGATTCGAACCCCCGACATCCGCCTTGTAAGGGCGACGCTCTACCAGCTGAGCTAAGCACCCAAAAGGCGCGCTAGCTTACAGCATCCTTGAGTGCTTTGCCAGCCTTGAAACTGGGGACTTTGCTTGCGGCGATCTGGATTTGCTCACCGGTTCGGGGATTGTGACCAATGCGTGCATTCCGGTGTTTAACTGAGAAGGTTCCAAAGCCTACCAGTGTTACGTTATCCCCGCGATTCAATGCCGCGGCAATAGAACCGAACACGGCATCCACAGCACGTGCTCCATCCGCTTTTGAAAGCTTCGCTGCTTCGGATACGGCTTCTACAAGTTCACTTTTATTCATTAGACTAAACTCCCCTGATTGTTAGTATGCAACCCAGACAATCGCACGTTAATTTCTAAGAACTGAAGACAGCCTGCGGACCGCATGATTAGCATACAAAACAAGCTGAGAATTCATCGTTGCGAGTCGAGATATGTAATGTGCACGTGGTGACAAAGGCCATTTGAATGACATTTGTTATACCAATTGTGCCCGAACCAAGTCAATAAACCGTGTGCTCAGTGGGCCTGAACCGGCTCACTTTTCCCGACAGACTTCTTGTGCTCAGGATCAACCGCGCCCACGACCTCCGGGTCACCCAGGGGCTCGGGCATCTTGACCAGCGCCACCTCAAGCACTTCGTCGATCCACTGTACCGGAATGATTTCAAGCTTTTGCTTGATATTCTTGGGAATCTCACTTAGATCCTTTTCGTTGTCTTTCGGGATCAGGACCGTCTTGATTTCGCCGCGATGCGCCGCGAGCAGCTTCTCTTTCAGTCCGCCGATGGGCAAAATCTCACCGCGCAGGGTGATCTCGCCCGTCATGGCCACATCCGCGCGCACGGCCACCTTGCTCAGGGCCGATACGATCGCGGTCGTCATGCCGACCCCCGCACTGGGTCCGTCTTTTTTTACCGCCCCTTCGGGGACATGGATGTGGATGTCCGACTTTTCATAGAAATCGGTCTGGATTCCCAGCACCCGGGCACGGCTGCGCACGACGGTTTGCGCCACCTGGATGGACTCCTGCATGACATCCTCGAGCTGTCCGGTACGGCTGGTCTTGCCCTTGCCTGGAATCACGACTGCCTCGATGGTGAGCAGTTCACCGCCGGTTTCCGTCCAGGCCAGGCCCGTGACCTGCCCGACCTGGTCATTGTCCTCAGCAAGCCCGTAACGGAAAAGTTTGACGCCAAGATACTTCGTCAGGGAACGGGGAGTGATGGAAATCCGCTTCCTGCCCTTGCCAAGTACCAGTGATTTCACGACCTTGCGGCAGATCTTAGAAATCTCACGTTCCAGGTTGCGCACACCCGCCTCCCGCGTGTAGTAGCGGATCATGTCGCGGATCGCCGGCTCACTGATATGCAGCTCGTTTTTCTTCAGGCCGTTGGCCTTCAGCTGCTTGGGAATCAGGTAGCGCGTCGCGATGTTTTTCTTCTCGTCCTCGGTATAGCCCGGCAGGCGGATGACTTCCATGCGATCGAGCAAGGGACCGGGAATGTTCAGGCTGTTGGCCGTAGCCACAAACATGACATCGGACAGGTCGAAGTCCACCTCAAGGTAGTGGTCATTGAAGGTGTGGTTCTGCTCCGGGTCCAGCACCTCCAGCATGGCGGACGCCGGATCTCCCCTGAAATCCATGGCCATCTTGTCAATCTCATCGAGCAAAAACAACGGGTTGCGCACTCCGACCTTGGACAGGTTTTGCACGATCTTGCCGGGCAACGAACCGATGTAGGTGCGCCGGTGCCCGCGGATCTCGGCCTCGTCGTGTACCCCGCCCAGGGACATGCGCGTGAACTTGCGGCAGGTCGCACGGGCTATGGATTTTCCAATTGAGGTCTTGCCCACGCCGGGGGGACCCACCAAACACAGGATCGGACCCTTGGGCTTTCGCACACGCTGCTGCACGGCCAGGTACTCGATGATGCGCTCCTTGACCTTGTGCAGGCCGTAATGATCCTCTTCCAGGATGCGTTCTGCTGCAGCCAGGTCCTTGCGCACCTTGGATTTCTTTTTCCAGGGCACCCCCACCAGCCAGTCGATGTAGTTTCGCACCACGGTGGCTTCCGCGGACATCGGCGACATCATCTTCAGCTTGTTCAGCTCCGTGGTCGCTTTCTTCTTGGCCTCCTTCGACATGCCGACTTTCTCGATCTTGTCTGCCAGCTCATCGACTTCATTGGGGGCTTCTTCAAGCTCACCCAGTTCTTTCTGGATGGCCTTCATCTGCTCATTCAGGTAATACTCGCGCTGTGATTTCTCCATTTGCTGCTTGACCCGCCCGCGCAGCCGTTTCTCGATCTGCAACACATCTAGTTCACCCTCGATCAGCTTGACCAGGTGCTCAAGCCGCTTGCGCACGTCACTGATCTCAAGCACGTACTGCTTTTCATCCAGCTTCAGGGACATGTGCGCGGCAATCGTATCGGCCAGCTGGGTGGGTTCATCAATACCCGCCAGCGAGGTCAGGACTTCCGGAGGAATCTTCTTGTTGAGTTTCACATACTGCTCGAACAGGTTGGTCACGGAGCGTGCCATGACCTCGAGCTCGCGTTCATCTTCGGCCGAAGTATCCGACTCCATCAACGCGACCTGTGCCCTGAGGAAATCTTCTTCATCCAGGTAGTGCACCACGCGTGCACGGTCGACGCCCTCCACCAGCACCTTGATGGTGCCGTCCGGGAGCTTCAGCAACTGCAGAATCGTGGAGACCGTGCCGATCGTGTGGACCTGGTCGGTGCCGGGCTCATCCACTTCCGCATTTTTCTGCGCAACCAGCAGGATCTGCTTGTTGCTGGCCATGGCGACATCCAGGGCCTTGATCGACTTCTCCCGGCCCACGAACAGCGGAATCACCATATTCGGATATACCACCACATCGCGCAGCGGCAACACCGGCATGACCGCATCATCCGTCAGTTTTTCCGGCATCTGTTCTTCGCTCATTATCAATACATCCGAATGCTGGTTAAAATTTCGTGAACGGCGCGCCTGGCCGCATCGGGCTGTCCTGACACATGCCCTGCCCTTGATATGGGGGCATTTTCTTGAAAATTCAATGCTTTCCGGGCACTGCTATGCCCTGCATGGCATGCACCGGGCCTTCAGCGGGCGTCCTCACTCATCCGATGCCACCTTTTCATACTCTGAACTTTCATAGATCAGATACGGCTTCTCGCCGTGGATCACGGACTCATCGACCACGACCTTGCCGATGCTGTTTTGCGAGGGCATCTCGTACATGGTGTCCAGCAGCACGTTTTCCAGAATGGTACGCAAACCGCGTGCGCCGGTTTTACGGTCCATCGCCTTACGGGCCGTTGCATACAGGGCATTTTCCCGAAACTCAATCTCCACGCCCTCCATCTCGAACAGGCGGTGGTACTGCTTGGTGATGGCATTCTTGGGCTCTGTCAGGATCCGCACCAGGGCCTCCTCGTCGAGTTCGTCCAGCGTCGCCACGACCGGCAGGCGCCCGACAAATTCCGGGATGAGACCATACTTGATGAGATCCTCCGGTTCCACGCTGTGCAGAACCTCGCCGATCTTGATCGCATTGTCCTTGCTGCGCACTTCCGCCGAAAAGCCGATGCCGCTCGTCTCCGTGCGATCCAGTATCACCTTGTCCAGACCCGCGAACGCACCTCCGCAGATGAACAGGATGTTGCTGGTATCGACCTGCAGGAATTCCTGTTGCGGGTGCTTGCGCCCGCCCTGGGGCGGGACCGATGCAATCGTGCCTTCGATCAGTTTCAGCAACGCCTGCTGGACTCCCTCACCGGACACATCCCGTGTGATCGAGGGGTTGTCGGACTTGCGGGAGATCTTGTCGATCTCATCGATGTACACGATCCCCGTCTGCGCCTTGTCGACGTCATAGTCGCATTTTTGCAGGAGCTTCTGAATGATGTTCTCGACATCCTCGCCCACGTAGCCGGCTTCGGTCAGCGTGGTGGCATCGGCGATGGTAAAGGGCACATTCAGCAGACGCGCCAGAGTCTCCGCAAGCAGGGTCTTGCCCGAGCCTGTCGGACCCACCAGCAGGATGTTGCTCTTGGCCAGTTCCACGGCCTGCTTGCCGGAACTTCTGGAATCCAGGCGCTTGTAGTGATTGTAGACCGCTACCGACAGGATTTTCTTGGCACGATCCTGGCCGATGACATACTCCTCAAGGATGGAGTTGATCTCGACCGGCTTGGGAAGTTTGGTGCCCTCGGCCGAGGACTGCTCCTGCATTTCCTCACGGATGATGTCGTTGCACAACTCGACGCATTCATCGCAGATGAATACGGAGGGTCCGGCGATCAGCTTGCGGACCTCGTGCTGGCTCTTGCCACAGAAAGAGCAGTACAGCAGCTTGCCGCTATCCCGATCCTTGGTTGTCGTGTTGTCGCTCATCGCACCTTGCCGGACATCTGTACCTTGAAAGAGTGAAGAGTGTGCTTTAGGTTCCTAAATGAATCAGACAAAGCGCCCCTGGAAACACTTGCTCGAAGGCTTAACTATACGCTTTTTTAGAATTTTATACAGCGCCCGCAACCGGGCTTCCCGGGCAGCCTGCCGGGAACAATGCACGCGTATCTACGTGCTCGAATCCGGGAGATTATCGCGGCGCTTGTCCAAAACCTCGTCCACCAGGCCGTACGCCTTGGCCTCGGCACTGTTCAAGAAATGATCGCGTTCGGTATCTCTTGCGATTTGTTCGACGGGCTGGCCCGTATGCTGTGCCAGCACCTGGTTCAGTTCCTCACGGATCTTCAGGATCTCACGGGCGTGGATATCGACATCGGTCGCCTGGCCCTGGAAGCCGCCGAGAGGCTGGTGGATCATGATGCGCGAATGGGGCAGCGCATAACGCTTGCTGGAAGCCCCTCCGGCGAGCAGCAGGGCTCCCATGCTCGCGGCCTGCCCGACACACAGCGTGCTGATGTCCGGTGTGGTGAACTGCATGGTGTCATAGATGGCCATGCCGGCGCTGACCGAACCGCCCGGGGAGTTGATGTAGATGGAGATGTCCTTGTCGGGATTCTCGGATTCCAGGAACAGCAGCTGGGCTACCACCAGATTGGCCATCTGGTCCTCGATTGCCCCCACAATGAAAATGACACGCTCTTTCAGCAGGCGTGAGTAGATGTCGTAGGCCCGCTCACCGCGTGCGGATTGCTCGATGACCATGGGCACGAGATTCAGCGCCTGTGTATTCAGGACTCCGGCTTTAGAATGTTTTTCTCCCATCAGGCTTCTCCTGCTATTTCATAGTATCAGAACCGATTGTTCACCATTTCATCGAAAGTGAACGATCGCGTAGTCTGCCGGGCTTGCTCCAGCACCCAGTCGACCACTTGCTCTTCCATGACCTGTAACTCGATAGCGGCCCGAGCCTCGACACTGTTGGTATAGTACTGGACCACGTCCTCGGGTTGGTCATACCCTGAGGCGATGGCCTGGATGTGCTGGCGGACACGCCCGGCATCGAGCTGGATCTCATTCTGGCGAACGATTTCCCCGATGATGAGGCCAAGCGAGAGCCTTCGCCTTGCCTGCTCTTCCAGCTGGGCCTTCGGCAATTTCGATTCATCTTCCAGATTCAGGTTTCTCTTGGCCTGTTCGAAAACGCTGCGGACTTCCTGTTCCAGTAATCCTGCCGGCAATTCGAACTGGTTGGACTCAAACAGTTTCTGCATGACCTGGTTCTTGTCGAAGCTCTGTTTGCTTTGCTCAAGTTCCGTCTCCAGGTTGCGCCTGAGTTCCGCATGCAGGGTCTCGATCTTGCCATCCTCAATGCCCAGCTCTCGAACAAAATGCTCGTCCAGCTCAGGCAGTGAACCGGCTTCAACTTTTTTCACCTGCACATCAAAAACGACCTGCTTGCCCGCCAGCTCCGGCTGACGGTAGTCTTCCGGAAAGCGCACCTCGATCGGCTTGGCATCGCCTTTCTTGATGCCTTCGAGCTGCTGTTCGAACTCCGGCAACAGGGTGTTGCTGCCCAGCACCACGGCAAAGTCATCCTGGCTGCCGCCCGGGAAGGTCTCGCCATCCAGCATTCCCTTGAAATCGATGTTTACCCGGTCATCCTTTTCGGCCACCCGGTCCACGGCACGCCAGTGCATCTTCTGCCTGCGCAGTTTTTCGAGCATGTCTTCCACATCCTCATCGGTGACCTCGGCCTGTGCAGTTTCGATTTCAAAGCCCGCGACATCTGCCAGTTCGATTTCCGGGTAGACCTCGAAGGTCGCGGCGTACTTCAGGTCCTGTCCAGATTCCGGGTCCAGGCGCTCGATCCTGGGCGTTCCCACCGGGCGCAGTTTCTCCTGGTGAATCGCCTCGCGGTAGCTGGACTGCATCGTATCGGCCAGGACCTCCTGATGGACCTGCTTGCCGAAACGCTGGCGTACCACACCGAGCGGAACCTTGCCCAGACGAAAGCCGGGAAGCTTCACGCTTCGCGTCATGTCCTGAAGCTTTTTTTCCACTGCAGTGTGGATTTTCTCACCCGGTACTTCTACCGTGATCTTGCGCTCCAGATTTCCGGTTGTCTCCAGCGATACCTGCATCCATTCACCTCTATGATTGACCCTTCCGGGCCCCGAAGTTCGATCCGGCGCCCAGTATATTGAGTACCCGGACACATTGCATCCCGGGGCTTGAACTCTTCGTCTCTTCACGGGGTCTGGTGCGAAAGGAGAGACTCGAACTCTCACGGGTTGCCCCACTGGCACCTAAAGCCAGCGCGTCTACCAATTCCGCCACTTTCGCATCCGTCCCGACCGGCATACCATATTACCCGGCATGCCTTACCCTGTATTATACCCGCAACCCTGTACCTGGCTTTCAGCGGCACCTCCCTGACCTGATTTCGGCTCGACCACACATGTACGCACTGCTTGTATTCGTTCTCCTCTTCGCCTTCGTGCTGGTGGCCGGGGCAGCCCTTGCGTATCCCGTGTACACCCTGCTCTCCCTCGTGCTGGAGCCGGAGTTCGAACGGGTGGCCAACCGCACGGTACTAGGCCTTGGCCTGCTCACCCTGCTGGTCCTGTTTCGAAGGTTCGGTTTCCGTACCTGGCAGGACATCGGTTTCCCCTCCAAGGGCGCGCAGTTCTTCAAGGACGCGCTGCACGGATTCGGGGTGGGCCTGCTGATCATGGGACCGGTCATGGCTGGACTGCTGCTTTCACAGAACCGGGTACTCGACCTGCAATGGGATTGGACCTTGTCGAGCGTGGCTGCCCTGCTGGTCACCGCGCTTGTTTCTGGCTTGGCCGTGGCGCTGATTGAGGAGACCTTTTTCCGGGGTGCCTTGCTCACGGCCGTGCTGCGGCGTGGCTCCACATTCCTGGCCGTGGCCTCGACGAGCGTGCTGTACGCATTCGTGCATTTCCTGCAGCCCGAAATGCACGTGGACCCGGGTGGGCTGGGATGGGCAAACGGTTTTATCCTGCTTGTCGATGCGTTCGCCTTCCTCTTCAGTCCCCTGCAGGTGCTCGATTCGTTCCTGGCCCTGTTCGCTGCGGGCATCCTGCTTGCCCTCGTGCGGGTGCGCACCAGCCGCCTAGTGCTGTGCATCGGGATACACGCTGGCTGGGTGTTCTGCATCAAGGCATTCAAGCGGGTGACCGATTCGAATGACGGCTCGGCCTATGCCTTTTTGACCGGCAGCTACGATCAGGTGATCGGGTACCTGGCAGCCGCATTCCTGGTGCTAGCCATTGCGCTCTACCTGGGAATCAGCCGTCCGTCCGGAGAAAAAACGAGAATGGGGTGAGCGATGGGAATCGAACCCAAGAACCGCAAAACCATGGGGCTCCTTACGCGCTGTCACACCATAGGCGAGAGCCGCCTTACCTTGATCCGGCTTGCCTTTTTCATGGCCTGAGACAGATCATAAGCCGATTGAAGCCGGTACCAAGTTCCCGCACCGCCTCCGAAAGCTTTGTCCAGGCGAATCGCCATCTCGGGCGAAATCCCCGAATGACAATTTACAATATCCGAAAGTTGCTTGCGGCTGACGCCAAGTTTATGTGCAGCCTCGGTCACGCTGAGCCCCAGAGGCTCCAGACAGTCGTGGCGAACAGACAAACCCGGATGAGGTGGATTTTTCATGGCCATGCTGTGACCCTCCTAATGGTAGTCGATCAAATCTACGTCACTGACATCCTGTCCCTTGAAGCAAAATGTAATGCGCCAGTTCCCGGATATCCTTACGGACCAGTACCCTGCCCGATTCCCCTTCAACTGGTGCAGTCCAAAGCCTGGAAGATTCATGTCATGGGGCTCCTTCGCCTCTTCAAGACGAGCAAGAACACGCTCGACTTTCGAGATCAATTTGGGCGAAACCTGTCCCCGGTCTCCTTTAACGAACAAACGCTCAAGCCCTTTATGGCGAAAGCCAAGGATCATATCCAAATTGTAACCTGTAACTTATCAGTCTACAACCCAATCACTGCTTTCCACGGGTTGAAGCAAGTTTCTGTGGCAGTTGTTATGGACCCATTCCCTATCAGTGTAGAAAGGGGCAGAGAGGTGCATCTGAATTATTGCCGAAAAATGGGGTGAGCGATGGGGATCGAACCCACGACCACAGGAACCACAATCCTGCGCTCTACCAACTGAGCTACGCTCACCACAGGGAGGTTGATGTTAACGCATGAAATGCCGTAGCTCCACCTGTTCCGGGTCCATGATCAGTGCCAGTCCCGGATGGCGGCAAGTTTGGCGAAGACGGGCTCTTCCATTGCTTCCGGAGCCTCCACGCGGCGGCCGACCTCGTTCTCAACGATAAAGAAAAACAGCTCCTCATGCAGGCACCCTGACGGGCAGTCGCCCCAGGCCTTGCGAACGATGACATACCAGGTCCCCTGCACCCGAACCACCTCGATGTCCGGGCCGTCGCCGAGCTGGGCATCGGGGTGTGCAAACCGTACGCCCGGAATTTCGAGATAGGCTCGGGCAGCCGCTGCGAGGTTGACATACTTCGAAAACTCCAGGAGGGCTGCCCCGACATGGAGAAAGACCCGCATGTCCGAAAGGCCCAGCCGGGTGTTCAAGTCATCGAATTCCACGTGCCCGGTAGGCTGGCCTTCGTTGCGCCCGGCAGGGACGGCTGCACTCAGGAGAGCTGGCGTCAGTCCCACAAGCAGTATTCCGGGCCTGAAGTCCATGCGTGGCGAAACTTCCCAGGCAGGCGGATAGGCGGTCCGGACCAGCTCCAGTACCTGCCCGATTTCCCGGGCAAGCCGATCCCTGCGTTTCGGGTTCAGCAGCAGGCCATGACTTTGCCTTCGCAACATGCGATCGGCCAGCACCATGGCATCCGAGATCGTCTCTGCATCCTCGGGGACTTCGCTTGAACCGATGTCACTTGCACTCGCTTGCAGCACACAGGCCAGCGAGAGGACAAACACAACCAGTAACCGGGCACTGGCACACAGACGGGCACGCCAGGCCCGCGCTTCGTGGACTTCGCTCATGCTGCCCTAGTCGACCGGCTCAAGGCGCAAGAGCATGCCGTTTCGGGAATCCGTGAGCAGGTAGATCAGCCCGTCCGGTCCCTGGCGCACGTCCCGGACACGCGCCCCCCAGTCCTCAAGCAGGCGTTCCTCAAACACCACCTTGCCCTCCCTGACCTCAAGTCGGTCAAGCAGTCGGCCAGAAAGCGCCCCGATGAAAAAGCTGCCACGCCAGTTCGCGAAGGCATCTCCGTCATAAATCATCAGTCCCGAAGGCGAGATCGAGGGCACCCAGTAATGCACGGGCTGGGCCATGCCTTGCTTGTGTGTGCCTTCACCGATCTTGAAACCGGAGTAGCTTCGGCCATAGGTTATGACCGGCCAGCCGTAGTTCACGCCCGGCTCGATCAGGTTCAGCTCGTCTCCCCCCAGGGGGCCGTGCTCGACGAGATATAGCTGCCCACTCACCGGGTCCTTTGTCATGCCCTGCGGATTGCGGTTGCCATAGGTGTAGATCTCGGGCCGGGCATCCGCATTAGCCACAAACGGATTGTCCTGTGGGATACGCCCGTCCTCATGCAACCGGATCACAGAACCCGCCGGGTCATCCAGCGCCTGAGCCCGGTCCGGGTCGCCGCGCTCACCGACAGTCACAAAAACATAACCCTCGGAAAGCACAAGACGGGAACCGAAATGGCGGCCACCCCGGGTGCGTGGCAATGCCACGTAAAGCTCCTTGACATCCTCAAGGCGGTTGTCGACGAGGCGCCCGACGGCCACCGCGGTGGTACCCCCGCCCTTGCCCGGACTCGCATACGACAGGTAGATCAGGCGGTTCTCATCAAAATCCGGATGGGGTACGACATCAAGCAGGCCTCCCTGACCACTTGCAAAAACCTGCGGGACCCCGGCCACGTGCTCCGGGTCAAGCCTGCCCTGCACGATGCGCCGAAGGCGCCCCGGGCGCTCGGTCACCAGCATGGACCCGTCCGGCAAGAAGGCCAGACTCCAAGGGTGCTCAAGCCCTCCGGAGATCTTCACCAGCTGGAAACGGTGCTGTAGCGAATCGAACTCCCCGAGCGACTCGCCGGCATCCACAGGACGCCCTGCACCGAGCACCATCAAGACTGCCAAAAGCAGCCCGAAAAGGCGGCTGACAGTGTGCAGTGTCACTGGACGGTTAGGTACATAGCTGCTTTTATCCACAACCATGGCAGGCGGTTCTCCCTATTGCGGCATGTAAAGTGCCTCATGCCCGAATCCAACCAACACGGGGTACAGCGGGGCGATGTCGAACGAGTGTAGCAGTCATGCCCAACCTCTTTCCAGAAAGTACGGCAGTCAATTCTCAGGCAGGCTTGTAACAAAGGAATGGGAATTATATACCTAAGTCCGCAATAGACGATCAGTATCCATTTGACGCTTCCCAGGCCAGGTAACCCCGCCACCTCCACGTCCAGTGGCCCCATTCCCGAAGGCCAGTATGTTCAATGCGGCATTGTGGTCCGCATGATCCCGATAGCCGCAGGCCACACACGCATGGCAGGCCCGGGTCTTTCTGTTCTTCTCGTCTGTGTGTCCACACCTCGAACACATCTGGCTGGTGTAATGCGGGGCAACCTTCACCACACTGGATTTATAACCT
>JAJDYY010000003.1 GCA_022824965.1 Gammaproteobacteria bacterium | reverse complement strand
AGCAACTCACTGCAAAGATCGAGCGCTTCGTCAACCAGTACAATGCCAACACCCGGCCGTTCGTCTGGACCGCTACCGCCGATTCCATCCTCGAAAAAGTCGAACGCCTCAGCAAACTTATTTCCGGGACACGACACTAGGTACTTCATTGGTGCCTCCAAACGTACAAAGTTTTCAATTCTGTTCGATATACAAAATACTGAAGCAATTTGTATGCCAGCCGACGAACCGCATAAAAAGGGCCGCATTCAGCTCTTAGTCGAGCGCTAACGCGTGATGCTGCATCCCGATGGGGCACAGATGCACCATGCGGAACAAATTGAAGATCCTGGGGTTTGTCAGAAGGAATATAGAGGAGACGTTCGTACCGAGCGCATGTCTCTGACAGTCAAGATCTTGGGGGGTGGAAGTCCTAAATTCGAACAGCTTGTAGCTTGCTTCAATCCATAACTTCGCATAATGTATATTATGTTAAATTAAAGAAAAACAGGAATATCACACCCTGTCAGGGTGACTGATACCTCAGCCATAACTGCCGGATGATCCCTATTACGCTGATCCCTGCCCAGAAGCTCTGGACAATAATTCCTGACAGATTGAAGTTGTACGTCAGCGAGATAATGACGAAAGACGCCCCCAGCGCATTCAGGATCGAATAGGTCAGACTCTCACCTCTCATGCGCTCCATCTGTAAGAGGATGTAGGTTCCGACGATGAAGGTCACACCGAGGTTGCCCAGGATGTCATGCCATTCGTAACTCACGCCTGCCTGCCCTTTGCCTGCAGTTGCCTGGCAATGCCAATCAGGCTTGCCCCGACCCAAAAGACCTCAATAATGAAAAGAGACAGATTGAAGTCATACATCAGGGAAATGATGATGAAGAATGCGCCAAGCGCGTTCAGGATCGAATAGGTAAAGCTTGTACTTTGCATCCGGCCCAGTTGCAGGAGGAGATAGGTGCCGATGATGAAGGACACACCGAGGTTGCCCAGGATGTCATGCCATTCGTAGCTCATGCCCGCCTGCGTGATTGTGTACCGGAATACGAGATACTCATCTTCTGACCAGTGATGAATGCAGAGACTGATCCACTTTTCAGCCAGGCAAAGCGCAGATTGTTCGTGTCCTGATAGTCACCAAAACAAGAAACATTTATTTAGTGAATATCGTGTCCATAAGAGGTTCGTGTCATATTTCACTCTTAACTAGAACAGGCAAACATGGACTATATATTAAGAGCTACCGGAAGAAAGGGCGCGAATTGCAGGACGCGCTCGTGCGTAACGGTAATCAGCTATTTCAACAAAGTCCGCCCTGCAACTCACATTATGTAAAGTATAACATTAATCCGACATATCAAAGCTGGAGCTTTATTAAATGGTGAACCGTCATGACAATCTAAAAAACGAAGCTATTCGGTTTGCTAGAAAGCGCAAAAATCAAATAGCAAAGCGGTTCACAAATCCGGAGGTGTTTTTACCTGACCAAGAGCCCGTCTCTGTATTTATGGCGGGGTCGCCGGGTGCTGGAAAAACAGAAGCATCAAGATCCTTGCTGAACAAACTAGAGAATGTGGAGAAAGGCAGAAAGATTCTGAGAATTGATCCAGACGAATTGCGTATGGAATTTAAGGATTACAGCGGAAACAACTCATGGGTGTTCCAGCCTGCAGTCTCGATTCTAGTAGATAAAATTCACGACTTCGCACTGGAGCAACGGCAAAGTTTCATCTTGGACGGGACACTATCAAATTATCGAAAAGCGGAAGAAAATATTGATCGCTCACTCAGGAGGAATAGACGGGTTCAGATACTTTATGTATACCTGACTCCAGAGCAGGCATGGGAATTTGTTCAAAAAAGAGAAAAGAAAGAAGGCAGGAAAATTTTACCAGAACATTTCGTTGATCAGTATTTTGCTGCCAGGGAAAATGTTAATAATTTGAAAAACAAATTTGGAAAAAAGATAAGTGTTGACTTAATATTGAAAGAAATCGACGGTTCCCGGAAACTGTTTAAAGCGGGGGTCGACCAAATAGATCACCACATACCAGAAAACTATACAAAAACTGACATCGAGAAAATAATTGGATTGGGATAAGTGAAGCATTATGGCTTTCAGATTTAAAACCCGGGCTAAACCCAAGGATTCTTCTGCTTTTTCAGAGTTCATACGTAATGCTTCGGCTAAAGAAAAAAAGCGTATCTACAGCGAGGTTATAAAAGAATCCATTGAGAGCCAGAAAAAGATCATGGATGACAATACTCCAGATTGATTCAGGTGGACTGTGTCGGTTTTGTACTGACTTGCGGATATATAGGCTGAGTGCCGCCTGCCCTTCTCAATAAACTTCAGCAACACTTCTCGCTACATTCGTAGTAACGTGCTCCGTTTACGCTATATGATCCAAGCTATACCAACCTGCTGATTTAATAAGATTTATACTGGCAGTATCAAACATCACTTGAGCTGGTATCCATCGGTTATATATTTTGCAGGCATTGTCCATCATCATCCCGGTGTTGAATGAAGCGCGTTTCCTGGCTGGGAATAAAGAATGGCTTGTTTCTTTGCTGCAAGAGGGCCACGAGATTTTAATCGTGGATGGTGGCAGTCAGGATGATTCAGTCAATATCGCATGCGAGCTTGGCTGCAAGGTCTTTTGCACT
Source organism: Gammaproteobacteria bacterium (assembly GCA_022824965.1). GTDB lineage: Bacteria > Pseudomonadota > Gammaproteobacteria > UBA4575 > UBA4575 > WTFY01. The sequence goes on along the minus strand of JAJDYY010000003.1, from coordinate 92,958 downwards.
CGAGCCTCACGCGGCCATCAACTGGGCTGTGGTGCGAGCCACAGCAAAAACGATGTTCTCTTGTTTCTTCATGCAGATACACATCTGCCCTCCCGCGCTGCGGAAATGATTGCCCAGGCGCTTGTTGGACCTGAACGGCTTTGGGGCCGGTTCGAGGTGCGGTTTTCGAACCCGAGTTGGGTTTATCGGGTCATCGCCTGGTTCATGAACCAGCGCAGTTGCCTGACGGGTATCGCAACGGGAGACCATGCCCTGTTCATCAAGCGGGAAGTTTACTTTAGCTGCGGCGGATATTTGGATATTCCACTTATGGAAGATGTGGAGTTCTGCCAGCGCCTGAAAAAACATGCATCCCCTGTCTGCCTGTCCGAGAAGGTTGTCACCTCCAGTCGCAGGTGGGAACAAAACGGGATCTTGAAGACTGTTCTTATCATGTGGTGGCTGCGGTTGATGTTTTTCTTTGGCCAGTCCCCTGCAAAGCTTGCCAGGCTGTATCGACAAGATGCAACCTGAGAAGACCGTGCTGTGCTTTTGCAAGTACCCCGACCCGGGCATGGTCAAGTCACGTTTGGCCAAAGACCTGGGCGGGGAGCTTGCTGCCGCTGTATACAGGGTGATGCTCGAACACACTGTGCAAACGATATCCGCAGGGGATCATGCCCTTGCACTGCACTGTTTTCCGGATACTCAGCACGCTTTCTTTGAGTATTGCAGCAACAAGTACGATATTCCCTTGTACAAGCAGCAAGGAAGCAGCCTTGGAGAGCGGATGTTTCATGCGATCTGCACCCATCTGAAAGACGGACAGCCTGTTGTCCTGGTCGGCTCCGACTGCCCCGAACTCGCCCTGGATCACATCAACGAGGCATTCCGCTTGCTAAAGGCAGGCAATGACATTGTCCTGGGGCCGGCCCGTGACGGCGGGTACACCCTGATCGGGGTCACCCGGATCGACGGACTGGTTTTCGAAGGTATTTCCTGGAGCACCGGCCAGGTACTGGAACAAACTCTTAGCAATATCAATGCGCTGCGATGGAAATCTCCCTGCTTGCCGGAAGTGCGGGACGTGGACACCCTGGAAGATTATCAATATTTCCTTGATCATAAGGACCATCGTCATCTGTTTGCTGGAATTTCCCGGTGATAGCAGATTCCATCGTGAGCTGAGCCGGTAGCTGTGCCCTGCCCTGCACGATGTGCAGCCGGACCGGGAAACAGCTCAGGATGCGCCAGGGCCATGCAGCCGTTCGTTACGCCGGCGCAATAGCTCAAGGGCTGTCAACAGCAGAATGGAGACACACACGAGCAGTGTCGCAACAGCCAGTATGGTCGGGCGAATTTCCTCCCGGATGCCCGAGAACATCTTCCAGGGTATGGTTCTCTGTTCCACAGATCCCACGAACAGCACGACCACGACCTCGTCAAACGAGGTGATAAAGGCAAACAGGGCGCCTGAAACCACGCCTGGAAGGATCAAGGGTACGGTAACCTTGAAGAATGTCGCGGTCGGGCTTGCCCCTAGGCTGGCTGCAGCACGGGTCAGTGAATGATCGAAGTTGGTCAGGGTGGCCGTGACCGTGATGACCACGAAGGGCGTCCCCAGTGCGGCATGGGCCAGTATCACCCCCAGATGCGTGGATGCGATTCCGATGCGCGTGTAGAAGAAGTACATCCCTGCTGCGGAGATGATCAGTGGCACGATCATCGGCGAGATCAACAAGGCCATGAAGGCGGCTTTGAACGGCATCTGGGACCGGCTCAACCCAAGCGCGGCCAGTGTGCCGAGCAAGGTGGAGATCAGTGTCGCGAAGATGGCGATTACGAAACTGTTTCGTACCGCGTGTTGCCAGGACTCCTCGGTGAAAAACTCGCTATACCACTGCGTACTGTAGCCTGCCGGGTTCAGGGACAGCATTTCCGGCGAGAAAGTGAAGTATGGAAGTGCATTGAAGCTCAGAGGCACGATGACGAAGATCGGCGCAACCAGGAACACCAATATCGCAGCGCATATCACCCGGTAGGTATAGTGCCAGCCCTTCTCGAGCGGTGAATAGTAGACCGGTAAAGCCACGGATTACCTCAGCCCAGTTTCATGTTGTTGACCCCTACGATCCTGTCGTAGACCAGATAAAGCCCCAGCACCAGGGCAAGCAGGATCACGCCCAGTGCGGCAGCTAGGCCCCAGTTCAGGGTCCCGCTGATATGAGTGGCGATGAAGTTTGAAACAAAGGTACCGGTTCGACCGCCTACGAGGGCTGGGGTGATGTAGTAGCCGATCGACAGTATGAACACCAGGATGCAGCCTGCACCGATGCCCGGCACGGTGTTGGGCATGTATACGCGAACGAATGCGGTGAACGGGGAAGCGCCCAGCGAGCGGGCTGCCTGCATATATGAGGCAGGGACGGTTTTCATGACCGAATAAAGTGGCAGGATCATGAACGGCAGCAAGATATGAGTCATGGCGATGATAGTTCCGATCTTGTTGTAGATCATCTGTAGCCGTGCCTCCTCAGGGATGAGACCGATAAAAACCAGCAGATCATTCAATACGCCTTGTGTCTGAAGCAGAGCAATCCAAGAAGTTATGCGAACGAGTAACGAGGTCCAGAACGGCAGAAGGACAAGGATCATCAGCAGGTTGCTCGTACGTGTAGGCAGGGTTGCAAGGAGATATGAAACCGGGTAGCTCAATATCAGGCACAGCACTGTGATCAGCAGGCTCATCCACAAAGTGCGATAGAACAAGGACACGTAGATCCGGCGTGGTTCAGGCTGGCGTACGATCTTGCCTTGGTCATCAAGGCGTAAATCGGATGAGGCCAGGAAGTAGCTGGCAGTGAGCGCTCCAGACTCCCGGTGAATCAGTCGCCAAACACTGACATCATGCCAGCGCTTGTCAACGCTTAGAAGCTGCTCTTTAAAAGGTGCCTCAGTGATGTGCTTGGCCTGGCGGCCTGTTTTTCTGAACAGGCTGGATATACCAGGCTTTTCGTAGTTCAAGCGCCGTCCTACCCGGCCCAGAGTTTTGTCGGCGTAGGCGGCCTGGATATCCAGCACCAAGGCCTCAAATACTGGCTCATCAGGCAATTTCGGATGCTTTGCATCCCAGATCTGGATGGCTACAGTGGTACGCGGAAGAACGGATGCAACGATCTGGTTATCGACGCTGCGATACAGCATATCCAGGATCGGTAAAATGAAAGTCACTGTCAGGAAAGCCAGTAACGGGAGGACCAACATCAGTGCACGCAGACGGCTTCGCAACAGTGTCCGCTGAAGACTGATCCCCAGCGGTATGCCGTCAGCAGTACGTATGACCTCGGCAGAGCCCTGTGTCATATAGGTCAGTGTTCAGTCAGACACATCACGTGTTGAACCACAAGAGGCCAGCGGCCGATGATTAAGAAACTACTTTTTTAGCTCATCACTTGGCGAGCCAGGCATTGAAGCGCTCATCGAGTTCAGCGCGGTGGTCTGCCCACCACACATAGTCAAACTGCAGCACGGTCTTGCTGTTTTTGCTGTCGGTAGGCATGTGTGGTTTCATGTCGATGCCGAGCTCGGCATGCTTGCCCACCAGAGGCGCAGAAGAATAGCGTGCAGGTCCATATGAGATGAATTTTGCCTGATCTGCAAGGCGTTTCGTGTCGGTAGCAAATCTCAGATAGGCTTTTACTGCTTCTAAGTTCTTTCCCCCTTTAGGGATCACCCAGCCACCCAGATCAAAAGCCTGCCAGTCCCACAGCATTGCAATCGGCTGATTCTTTTCCGCAATAGCAGAGAACAATCGCCCGTTAAAGGCAGAAGCCATCACGACCTCGCCATCTGCCAGCAGTTGCGGAGGTTGTGCTCCCTCCGACCACCAGATCACATGGTCTTTGATAGTATCAAGCTTGGCAAATGCCCGGTCCACACCTTCCGGTGTGCTTAATACTTCGTACACTTCATTCCCTGGAACCCCGTCAGCAATCAGCGCCCATTCCAGGTTATTGATCGGCCTTTTTTCCAGTGCCCGTTTGCCTGGAAAGGTCGCCAGGTCAAAGACATCTGCAATGGTGGAAGGTTGTTTGCCCTGGAAAGCGTCAGTACGGAAACCAAAGGTAGTGGAATAGACGATTTGCGGTATGAAACAGTTCGTCCCGCCGGGAGCCAGCGTGCCAGTGAAAAAATCCTCGGACGCCGGCGTGCCATCAGGTGCCGGGGCAAGCCAGGTGTCCGGGTCGACTTCCTCGATCAGGCCCTCATCACAGGCTACGATGGCATCCGCGGCCACCATGTCGACGAGGTCCCAGGTGACGTTGCCCGATTCGACCTGGGCACGCACCTTGGCCAGCCCTTCTGCTCCGGAGTCATCGCTGACGATGCGGACCCCCGGATTTATTGCGAGGTATGGATCATGGTAGGCCTTCTGCTGGCTCGCGGCATAGGCACCGCCCCAGGAGACGATCGTCAGGTCGGTGGCATGACTGTTCCCGGCAACCAGCGCAGTACTGACCATCACCACGGCCATCTGCAAAAATTGTTTCATAAGGATATCCCCACTATAGATTTTTCTGTCATTGGTAATGTGTGACTGGGTCTCATTTTAACTACCATTATACATAATTGTTTTTTTGGAAATGCGCGTAGAAGAACTCAATACGCCTTCCAGCCTGTTTTTTCAGTCGGGTGGGGCGTGATCCCGGGATTATCGGGAGAATGAACTTGATCTCCCATGGCTACACTTGCAAGGCGTGCAGCTTCCGACACACTTTCCGCGTACCTCGCAGGTTATTCGCTTTTGCTAGAACGGCACGCCGACCCTGATATTCCCGGAGTATTCGTGGCTGTCGTTGTCGAGGGCATGGCGTGCACCGAGGCCGGCCTGGAGGGTCCAGGGTCCATGCTGCCATCCGGCGCCCAGGGCGAGGAGGAGGTCGCGGTCGCGGGTGTGCGCGCGCAGGCGCTCGCCGGAGACGTCTGCGGTGGTGGCGGTCTCCAGGTGATGCTCCAGGTGCACGGAAGCGTACAGCGCCACCCCGGTGGCGCTGACCCCCTGCACGGTATCGGCCCGGATACCCAGGCGGGCGCTGGAGCGTTCGGCATCCCGGAACGCGGCGCGCGCGCCCACGGTGTCGGTGAAGCGGTCGATCTCCACCTGCGTGTGCGCCAGGCCCACCTGCGGGGTCAGGAAGCTGCGGGTGCCCCAGGGCAGGCGGTGCCCGGCCTCGAGCTGCAGGGCAAGACGTTCTGCCCCCAGCGAGGAGACCAGACGGTTGACGGCAGGGTCATCGGAGTCGAGGTCCAGTTCATAGTCGGTCCAGGCCACCCTGCCATGCAGATAGGGGCCGCCTCCTGTCCAGCGGGCCTTGAGTGATAGTCCCCGGCCCCTGGCCTCGATCTCGCCGGCGCGCACCGCAGACGAGACCCCGGCACTCCCGGAGACCCGGTGCACCGAGGCCTGCACGTTCCAGTGTTCGTTGTGCACCAGGGTGCCGCCCAGGGCCGCGACCCGGTGTGCGGTGTCGTACTGTGCCCCGGTGGTGGAGTCCTGCGGGTCGTGCTCGCCACTGTACCCGGACACTTCCAGCCACAGCGGCAGGTCCGGGGCATGCAGGGCAGGCCCGGGCTGGGCGGTGGTGTGCAGGCCGAGCAGGAACTCCGGCAGGGCCTCGTACAGGGCCGCCCTCGGGGCGTAGTCCTCGATGATCATCGGGCCGGAAGGCTCGGGATCCGGGTCGGATGGAGAAGGCTCGGGCTCGGGGTCCATGCAGTCGGGCGGCGTTCCGGTCTGGCCTTCTGCACACATGGGCGGCGGCGGAGGCGGAGGTGTGGGCCTTCGGACCTCCGTGAAGTCATCTGAAGAGAAGTCGCGGCCGGGAACAAGGCCTGCGGCAGGCTCCGTCTTCGTCCAGCTCATCGGGTCACCGGAACTGTAGTCGGATACATTGACCCCTTCTGCGCGCATCGTGACGTTCCACGCGCCGTTGCGGGCCACCGCATTCGAAACGACCCCGGTTGCACCCTCGTGCAGCACCGTGCCGTTCACCGCCACCGTGGTCTCGCCGCCGTCGTTGAGGATCCAGCCGCCATTCAGCACCTGTGCGATCCGCCGCCCGCCGGGGTTCAGGTCCACGCGCAGCCTCGGCGGAATGGCCGGGACCACGTTGTCCATGTCGGTGCTGTCCTCCGGGACCGTGCCGGTGGCCAGGACCGCGATCCCCGCGTCCGAATCGATGCTGCCCCGTGGTCCAATAATGACCCTGCCGCCCCCGGCCAGATACACCCCCTCGGCGGCACTGGTAATTGCATCGTTGACCCGCACCGTCTGCTGCAAAAAGCCATCGGCTCCCCGGGCCGCCACACGGATCGGCGCACCGTCGCTGAGCGCGCCCACACGCACCCCCTGGGCTCCCGTACCCGTCACATCGATGGAACCACCCACCGTGATGTCCGTAATACGCGTGTCTTGCAAGTTATAGTGGTAGGCAACAATACCGTGACCACTGGGACCGGTGGTGGTGATCCTGCTGCTGCCTCCCGTGGTCAGGTTGATATTGCCGGGCCCGGCAGTACTCCAACGTTGGCTGTAGATACCATAGGAGTTGGTCCCGGCCGTAGTGATGCTGCCCTGCGCATTGATGTGAACGTCGCCGGTACCCTGGTGATATCCACGAATACCGTGCGCAAGGGTCAAGGGATCGGTTTCCGAACGCCCGCTCGTACTTTTCGTAGTGATGGAATGCCCCCTTTTCTGGTTGATCCGGATGTCGCCAGTACCATGATGCCTTCCGTAGATGCCGTTGGATGCTACCCCAGCCGTGGTGATGCTGCCCTGCGCGTCAATATGAATGCTTCCGGAACCGGAGTGCCTTCCGTAGATGCCGTTGGAAAAGGTGGTGTCCGAGATCTTGGCCGTGCTTTCCGTAGTGATGCTGTAGTCGCCTTGCACGTCGATCCGGACGTCACCGCTGGAGCCTGTCTCATGGTAGCCCCAAACGCCATAACCCCGGGCACCCTGGGTCGTAATCTCGCAGGGCGCTGCAGGGGAGCCTGTACAGACCAGGGTGATGGCCTGCTCACCGCTATCCGATCTTGAACTGAAGACACCAACACCACGATCCTCCGAGACAGTAATCGTGGTGTCGGTGATCCTTGTCCTGACATTCCCCGGGCGCACCTCCTCGGTTGAGTTGAAAACGCCAAAGCCCCCTGCTGTGATGGTATTCCCACTCACCTCGATGGCCCCCTCCGTTGGCAAGTGAGGCTGGAACACTCCCTGCTCAGTTCGCTGTGTGCGGGTAAGCCTGATGCCGGTGCTGTTGGCACCGGGTGCCATGATGCTTACTCCATTCATGGAGCGGATCCTGGCATAGCAGGACGAGCCTGACCCCGCAGGGCACTGCCCAAGGTGCTCCCCGATCACAGCACGGGCGTTTGTACCGGTTGTGGCGATTGTGGAGCTGCCCAGAGTAATGTCGAACTTACCCTCTCCACTGTGCCTCGCGTGTACAGCATTCGCCGATGTACTATCGTGGGAGGTGATGCGCGATGAACTGAGACTGATCAACAGATCACCCACATGATTACCAGGAGGAGGACCATCACCTTGGGAATCAACGCCCGCCCCGCGCACGGCATTGATCGCGTAGGCACTCTTGACCTCGCCCTCAACACCCGCCTCGATCGTTGAGCCGTTGACGCGGATATTGACGTTGCCGCTGCTTCCCGTATGCACGGCACTGATGCCATGGGAGCCTACGCCCGTGGTGGTCAGTTCGCTTTGCGAGGAGACATCGACCGTGACGTTGCCGGTGCCGGTGTGCGAGGCGGACACTGCAGGCGTCTGATCCGCGGTCGTATCGATATCGACGCCGCTGAGGTTGAGGCTGATGTGGGTTGCATCGCTTTTCGTGCATGCGACATGATCCCCGTCAGTGAGCGTCTGGTCCGGGGGACACACAGCGGCCGCATGGATATTTTCGGCACCCCAAAAGGCTGCAAGGATGATAAGCGCAAGGACTGCAAGTACTCGCCAGCCCCTGCCAGTCTCTTTTGCAAGGAAGGACGGGGCATGGTTAACGATAAGACTGCCAGTAGCCCGTAGCCCGCTCATGGGGTGCAGAGCACCGGACAGTGACGACACAAGTCTGACAGGCAAATCTGCCCCCCCCCCCCCTCAGGATCGGGCTTTATTTCCGTGGACTGGGCCATTTGTGTACCTTATCAGCTACGTACCCTGATAGAAAATTGATTCATCTATGCAAGCGAATAGGAATATAATATAGCATGGCAATTGATAGTTTAAACCAACTTGAAAATGGCGCACGTTCCAGCCCCGGTGCTGCCTGCGGTACCAGTCCACCAGCCGCATCACCTCGTCTGCTCCGGCGCCCCGCGCTGCGAGGCCTGATTCATGCGCTTGTCCAAAAGCCCGTCCAGGCCCCTAGGGCCTCCTCGAATTGCTTCATCCTCGTCTCCTGTAACCACTCCGTCCGTCTCATCGGGCACCTCCTTTGAGGTCCCATGAAAACCGGACAGATCATCTGCTCTCTACAGTTGAGCACATAAAATCTTGAATTTATGGATACAATTATGGTTAAATCTTCCATGATGAAACGCCTTGTATCCATATTGGTCTGTGCTCTGGCCCTCTTCCTGTCGGCTTCATCCTCCGTATTTGCAGGAGCCGAAGCCGGGGACGATCCCGAGGTCCTGAAGCAACGGATCGAACAGCTGGAGGGCGAACTTGCCAAGGTCCGCAAGGATCTGGCCGAGTCCGAGGCCCGAAATGTTGCACAGGCTCCCGTCAGCGAGGAACCCGTGGTGCAGCCCGTACACCGCCCCGTGAAAGTCGGCGGTACCTTCGGCATCAATTACGCCTACGGAGACTATAACAGTGGTCACCGCAGAAATGAGGACGTCGGAGACGTTGACCTTGAACTCTTTCGCCTGAATGCCGACCTGGACGCCGATGGACTCATCGGTCGAATCGAGTACCGGTGGTACGACAACTACAGCATGATGCACACGGCCTGGCTCGGCTACGAATCAGACAGCCTTGGTACGGTCAAGGCCGGCATTGTCCGGGTGCCTTTCGGTCCCGGGCCGTACGGGGTCTCGACCAGCTGGTACTTCGATCAGCACTACTACGTCGGGCTGGCCGACGACATGGATCTTGGCATCCGCTGGACCCGGTCCTACGGTGACCTCGAAGTTGATCTCGCCTACTATCTCCAGGACGAGGGGGAATGGGACGGTGCCAGCCGGAACAGTACCCGGTTCAGCTATGACGTGGTGACCTGGGATGAGCACGCTGACTCGGAAGGCAAGGTTGAGTGGGGCGTCGGTGAAAACGGGTTCGAGGAAGACGGCCAGCTCAACTTCCGCATGATCTACTCCACCGAGCGTTTTGGAAAACTCGGAACGTCCCTGCAGTACGGCTGGCTGAAGGGGAAAAATGTCGAGGACAGCGGCGCGGACCATTTCGCGGTCTCCGCACATGCGGAGAACGCGTTTGGAGACTTCACGCTGCTCTCGCAGCTGTCCTACTACGAGTACGACATCACGGATGACACGCCCTGGGGCACCGGGGACCTGATCCCGATGGGCGCATTCGATTTTGCCTGGCTGGTCGCCTCCGAAGGGTGGATTCCGGCCGTATCGCTTCGCTACCACGGCCTTGACACCTCGGGCCTTCCCTGGATTGACAGCGTCACGCCCTACATCGAGTGGAGCACCATCGTCAAGGACCGCAGCGACTTCAACGACAGCACCCTGTGGAGCATGGGGGCCCTGATGTACTGGGGCCAGTTGTACATCTATGCCGAGCTTGGGATCTCCGATGGCAATTTTTTTGTCGGCGACAAGGGAGACAGCTACAGCAATATCTATGACGGGGTCGGCGATTTTGGTGCCAACGGCAACGACCGCTGGAATAAGCGGTTCAACATCAACGCGCGCTACTACTTCAGCCTGTTCCCGTAGCGGGTTTCATTTTTTCCTTACGCTAGGAAGCGGGCGACGGGCCCTGCAGGGTATCGAGTGCGCGACAGTCATCGGCCGCCCAGGTCAACTGAACCTGATCCCCTGTACTCAGAGAGGTGCGCTGCTGTGTATTCGACACTTTGACCACGAACTCGTAGTTTCCGGCAACGGTCAGGCGTACACGGATGTGATCCCCCAGGTAAATCAACTCCTCGACCCGCCCGCGGACCTGGTTGTCGCCAGGCTTCGCGTTCGCGGTCACGGTGATCCGCTCAGGGCGCAGCGACAGCGTGGTCGGCATTCCCTCACCTCCCACTTTGACTTTCAGGGCCCGGACCACTTCGCCGCTTTGAAGCCCGACCTGGCAATAGGCCCCGTCCACGGATCGTACTTCGCCCTCTAGGCAGTTGTTCTCGCCGATGAAGCGGGCCACGAAGGCATTCTCGGGCTGCTCGTACAGCACGTCCGGGGTGGCCAGCTGCTGGATCACCCCGTCGTTGAACACCGCGATGCGGTCCGACATGGTCAGGGCCTCGGACTGGTCATGGGTGACATAGACCACGGTCACCCCCAGGGTTTCGTGGATGCGCTTGATCTCGAACTGCATCTCCTCGCGCAGGTTCTTGTCCAGCGCACCGAGCGGCTCGTCCATCAGTACCAGCACCGGCTCAAACACCAGGGCCCTAGCGACGGCCACCCTTTGTCGCTGGCCGCCTGACAGCTGGGCGGGACGTCGGCTGCCAAAGTCCGGTAGTTTCACCATGTCCAGCGCCCGCTCGACCCGGGTCTCGACCTCCGCTCTCGGGAGCTTGCGCACCTGAAGGGGAAACGCCAGGTTCTCGGCAACGCTCATGTGCGGGAACAGCGCGTAATTCTGAAACACCATGCCAATGCCGCGTCGATGCGGTGCGACCCGGTTGATGGGTTGGTTGTTCAGGTAGATCTCGCCATAGGTCGCCGGCTCGAACCCGGCCAGCATCATCAGGCAGGTGGTCTTGCCCGAGCCGGAAGGCCCCAGCATGGTCAGGAACTCGCCAGTCTCGATATTCAGGTTCAGATCCTTGATGACCAGCGCCTGGCCATCGTAGCTTTTCTGGACATGGTCAAACTTGACGATGGTCTGTCGGCTTTCAATCATGCAGGCCTCCCGTGACAAATTGTTCTGCCATGTAAATGGTTTCCAGGCCCGCATCCCTTTCACCGGAGCTTTCGTTCAGGACCCGGCGCCATGCCTTGGCGCCGGGCATGCTGTGAAACAGGCCGGACAGATGGCGGCACAGGGTGGCCAGTGGCACGCCGGCATCGAGCTGCCGACGAGCATAGCCCTTGTAGGCGTCCAGCACCTCGCCACGTGAAGGCATCCGCGTGTGAAACAGCGCGGCATCCAGGCGGGCCAGGAAGTAGGGATTTTCATACGCTTCCCTGCCAATCATGACTCCGTCTACGTGCTCCAGGTGCTGCAGGATTTCTGCCTCATCGGACAAACCGCCGTTGAGAACGATCCTCAGGTCCGGAAAATCCTGTTTCAGGCGATATACGAACTCAGGGCGCAGCGGGGGGACGCTGCGGTTCTGCTTTGGGCTCAGACCGGACAAAAAGGCCTTGCGCGCGTGCATGATGAAAATGGAGCAGCCCGCCGCGGCCACCGTGCTGATGAAGTGATGCAGGTCCTCGTAACGGTCGTGATCATCTACGCCGATCCGGGTCTTGACGCTGATCCGAAGGGGCGCCACGGTTTTCATGGCGCGAACACAGTCTGCCACGGTGTCCGGCTCAAGCATCAGGCAGGCCCCGAACCGGCCCGCCTGTACGCGGTTGCTGGGACAGCCGACATTGATATTGACCTCATCATAGCCATACTCTGCGGCATACTCGGTGCAGCGCTGCATGTCCGGCACATGGCTTCCCCCGACCTGCAGGGCGAGCGGATGCTCGCTCGAGTCGAACTCGAGCAGGCGCTCGTGTTCGCCGTGCACCAGAGCACCGGCCGCCATCATTTCAGTGTACAGCAGGCAGTGCTTGCTCAGCAGGCGTGCGAGGTAGCGGTAATGGCGGTCCGTACAATTCATCATGGGGGCCACGCACAGAATGTGCGGATGGGCAGCAGCTCGGTTCATGGCCGTCCCGGGAGCAGTCATGCGTATCTCCGCTGGAGAAACTCGACCACGGCGCGAAGGCCCATCGCTTCCCCGCCCTTGGGCCGCCCTGCCCGCTCGCTTGTATTCCAGGACATGACATCAAAATGTAGCCAGGGGATGGCGTCGGGGACAAACTCGGCCAGGAACAATGCTGCGGTGATTGCACCCGCATAGTCAGTGCTTGAGCAATTCGAGATATCCGCGATGTCGCTGTCCAGAAGCCGCCGGTAGGACCGGTGCAGCGGAAGTTGCCAGACCGGGTCATCGACATGCACGGATGCGCCGACCAGCTCCCGGGTGATGCCTGTATCGTTCGTGAAGAATGCAGGCACTTCCGTGCCCAAGGCTACCCTTGCAGCACCGGTCAGGGTGGCGAAGTCGATGATGAGATCAGGCTTGCCCTCCACCGCCTGTGAAATGGCATCACACAGGATCAGGCGCCCTTCGGCATCCGTATCCTCGACTTCTATGGTCTTGCCGCTCCTTGAGGTCAGGACATCGCCAGGACGATAGGCATTGCCGGAGATGGCATTCTCCACCGCCGGGATCAGTACCTGCAGGCGGATTGGCAAGTCAAGCTTCATGATGGCACTTGCGACCCCTGCCGCGTGTGCTGCCCCACCCATGTCCTTTTTCATCAGGCGCATGCCGCGTGAGCTCTTGATGTCCAGACCGCCGCTGTCAAACGAAACCCCCTTGCCGATCAGTGTAACGCGGGGGTAGCCCTTGCGGCCCCAGTGCCAGGCAATGAGTCGCGGTGGATGAACGCTGGCCCGACCGACCGCATGGATGGTGGGGTAGTTCTGCTCGATCAGCGCATCGCCCACGCAGGCGCTGAGGTCAACACTGAAGCCCTCGGTGATGGAGCGCATGTGGGCCTCCAGGTGCTGCGGCATCATGTCCGAGGCCGGGGTATTGACCAGGTCTCGTACCAGGGTCACGGCCTCGAGCAGCGCCTCGATCCGCAGGCGATCTTTCGCACCATCGATGCACAGCATGCAGGCCGGGTTTTCGTTTTTCCGGTACCGGGTGTAGCGGTACGCTCCCATCCCCCATCCCAGCAGGTACGGGTCGGGGTCCGGCGCGCCCGCGGTTTCTACAAGGTGATAGTGGCCCGCCGGCAGGCTGTGCGGGCCTTGGCCCAGCGACCAGAGGATGTTTTCAGGCTCGGCAATTACCAGTACACTAGCCAGTCGGCCCTGGGTATCCGGAATGCACACAGGACGGTTCGGTTCAGGCCGGATGCAGGCGGTCTGCAGCCAGTTTTGCACCACAGGGGACTGGCGGCCTTTCCAGCCCGCATAGTCTGCGTGGAATACGACATGGACAGGGATGCTGTCTGAAACCTTTCCGGTGTAAAAACATTGCAAGCTGTCTGGGGTCACTACTTCATTCCTCGGTACAGGGGATTCAAGTACCATGAAAAACCTTCTCATTGTAACCCATGATTGAACCCGCCTTATCAATAAAAAGCCTCAGCAAGACCTACCGTAACGACGTGGTTGCGCTGGACGGCGTTGACCTCGAGGTCGAGACCGGAGATTTTTTTGCCCTGCTGGGGCCCAACGGTGCGGGCAAGTCAACCCTGATCGGAATCGCCACCTCGCTGGTCAACAAGTCGGCCGGCCAGGTACGTATCATGGGCCACGATATCGACACTCATTTCTCGCAGGCAAAAAGCAAGGTCGGCGTGGTGCCCCAGGAGTTCAACTTCAACAAGTTCCAGCCCGTCCTCGAGATCCTGACGGACCAGGCCGGCTACTTCGGCATGGGCCGGCGTGCAGCCCGGGATGCAGCCGAGCAGTGCCTGCATCAGCTGAACCTGTGGAAGCGGCGCAAGCAGACGCCCCAGGAGCTGTCCGGTGGAATGAACCGCAGGCTCATGATCGCCCGGGCACTCGTGCATGATCCCGAACTGCTGATCCTGGATGAACCCACGGCCGGCGTCGACATCGAGATTCGCAGATCGATCTGGGACCTGATGCGAAGGATCAACGAGGACAAGAAGACCATCATTCTTACCACGCATTACCTCGAGGAAGCGGAACGCCTGTGCAGGAACATCGGCATCATCGACCACGGCCGGATCATCGTGAACACCTCCATGCGCAAGCTGCTCGAAAAGCTCAAGGAGGAAAGCTTCATCCTCTATCTGGAAGGCCCGGTCACCGCCCCCTTGGACCTGGAGGACTTCAGCTACAAGCTGCTCGATGCGTACACGCTGGAGGTCGTGCTCTCGCACGGCAAGACCCTGCACCGGCTGTTCGACCTCCTGAACCGCCAGGCGGTGACGGTGTTGAGTATCCGCAACAAGGCCAACCGCCTGGAGGAGCTGTTCCTTACCCTGACCGGACAGTCCGTGGAGCCATCATGAGCCCATCACATCAGATCATTGCCCTGCGCACGCTGGTGGCGAAGGAAATCCGCCGGTTTGTGCGAATCTGGGTGCAGACCATCCTGCCCTCGGCAATTACCGTGGCCCTGTACTTCCTGATCATGGGAAAGTTCATCGGCTCGAGGATCGGCGGGGTGGATGGCTATTCCTATATCGAGTTCATCGCTCCCGGGCTTATCATGCTGGGCATCATTTCCAATTCCTACGCGAATTCGGTGTCGTCCTTCTACAGCTGCAAGTTCCAGCGCCACATCGAGGAGATGCTGGTCTCGTCCATGCCCAACTACATCATCGTGCTCGGCTTCGTGCTTGGCGGGGTCGCACGCGGGCTTGTGGTGGGCGTGGCGGTCACCCTCACGGCGATGTTTTTCACGCGCCTGCAGGTCCACAGTCTGACCCTGGTGATCGTGACGGCCACTTTGACTGCGGCGTTGTTTTCCACCGCTGGCCTGATCAACGGAATCTTTGCAAAGAGCTTCGACGACACCTCGATTATCCCGACCTTCGTACTCATGCCCCTGACCTATTTGGGCGGGATTTTTTTCAGCATTGACATGCTGCCGGATTTCTGGCAGGGGGTTTCCCAGGCCAACCCGATCCTGTACATGGTGAACGGCTTCCGGCTGGGTATCCTTGGAGTATCGGACATCGACCTGTCGGTCGCATTGGCCGTCATGATCGGGTTGCTGGTTGTGCTTTTTCTGTTATCCCTTTATCTTTTGACCAAAGGGGTGGGCATTCGCAGCTAGCCGCAGAAAGGCTTGCGGTGACCCGGCACGGAAAGGTGCTTCCCGCCCGCATCGCCCGGCCCTCTGCGTAGCTGAGACCTGCAAAGATCAACGGAAACGTCATGAATCAAACTGAGCGACTTCAGCCGATCGCATCTGCAATTCGCGAGTTCATTCGACTCGAGTCGATTGGCGGTCTCCTGCTGCTTGTGGCCACGATCGTGGCCCTGGTCACTGCAAATTCCATGTTCGCGGAGGCCTACACAGCCCTGCTCAACACCCCGGTCGCCGTGCAGGTCGGTGCCCTGGTCATCGCGAAGCCTCTTTTGCTCTGGATCAACGATGGCCTGATGGCCATTTTTTTCTTCCTGATCGGACTCGAGGTCAAACGCGAGTTCGTGGAAGGAGAACTCTCCTCCGCGCGGGATGTCGTGCTGCCCGGACTCGGTGCGTTCGGCGGAATGGTCGTCCCTGCGGCAATCTACATCGCGTTGAACTGGCAGGACCCGGCAGCCCTGGATGGTTGGGCGATCCCGGTGGCCACGGACATTGCGTTTGCACTGGCCCTGCTGAGCGTGTTTGGATGCAGGGTGCCGACCGCGCTCAAGGTATTCTTGCTGACCCTCGCCATCTTCGATGATCTCGCTGCGATCGTGATCATCGCAATTTTCTACTCGGCCGACCTGTCGCTGCAGGCCCTTTGGGTGGGCGCGATCGCACTGTCCGTTGGTATTGCCCTGAACCGCTTCCGGGTCACGCGGGTTGCAGCGTACGTCTTTCTCGGGGTAGTGCTCTGGGTAGCAATGCTGAAGTCCGGCGTGCATGCTACCCTGGCCGGGGTGCTGATCGCGTTCTGCGTGCCACTGCAGGGCTCGGACGGGCACTCGCCGTTGCGTGAGCTCGAGCACGACCTGCATGCTCCGGTAACATACGCGATCCTGCCGATATTCGCCTTCGCCAACGCTGGGCTTTCACTGGGCGGCGTCGGTATTGGCGATGTGCTGCATCCGGTCACATTGGGGGTAGTACTGGGACTTTTTCTGGGCAAACCGTTCGGAATCATGATTTTTATCGGCCTCGGGGTGCTGCTGCGTCTGGTATCCTTGCCGAAGGGCGTCACCTGGTTCCAGATCCTGGGAGTGGCGTGGGCGTGCGGCATCGGTTTCACGATGAGCCTCTTCATTGCGGGGCTTGCCTTTCAGCACGGCGGCGGAGAGTACTTTGCCGGAGACCGTCTGGGCATCCTGATCGGGTCCGTGGCGTCTGCCCTGGCTGCATGGTTGGTGCTGCACTGGAGCCTGGGCACCGGAAAGGAGCCGGCCGGTGCGGACAGCGAAGCCGAGGAAAGGCCATACATGATCGAAAGGCACTGACCGTACAGGTGTCGAAGAAAAGGTGGTCCCGCGCCTGAAGCCGGGAGCCCGCTCAGCCGACCAGGCGGCTGATATTCATTTTCATCCCGTACCTAGGACGCATGGTGGTGGCCGCCTGTGGTTCTACGACATGACCGGGCACCAGCGACAGATCGTAGCGTTGCATGATCAGCGCGACGACCAGCTTGCTCTGCATGAGCGCCATGTAGGAGCCGATGCAGTTGCGGTGACCGGCAGCAAAGGGGATGTAGGCAAACCGTGACCGACCGACCGAGCGCGCCTTGTCAAAGCGCTCCGGATCAAAGCGCTCCGGATCCTCCCAGTACTGCGCAAGGCGATGAGTTACATACGAGGAAATGATGACCGTCGTGTCCCTGGGGACCCGGTAGCCGCCGATCAGGTGGTCCTGCAGCGCCACCCGCGAGAACGAGTGTACCGATGAATACAACCGCAGGGATTCCTTGACGACCTTCTCGGTGTACTCCAGCCGGCTGAGCTGCTCCGGGGTCAGCTCCCCGCCATCGAGCACCGAGTCCATTTCTTCCCGGATGCGCCGCTTGACCTCGGGGTAGCGGTCAATCACGTACAGGGTCCAGCACAGCGAGGTCGCGGTCGTCTCGAACGCGGTCACGAAAAGCGTCAGGACTTGGTCCCGGAGGCTGCGCCGGTTTTGCCTGATCTGTTTTTCCGGGGCCTCGCCCTCTTCAAGCAGATGCTTCAGGAAACCGATGTCGTCCTGCATGATGGAGGGATATTCGTCCAGCAACTCGTATATGCAGCGGTCCAGTTCCCGCAGTGCAAGCCTGAAATTGACGGCTTTCCTCAGGTTTTTGGGGCGCAGCAGGCTGGCCCTGAGATCGGTCATTTCCGGCCAGTTCATGCGGATCTGGTGGTAGATGCCGGCTACCGTGGCAGCCCGCTTCTGAAACCCCCGGCCCATCACCCAGACTCCGGCCAGCAACTGCGTCAGCAGGTTGAACTGGTACTCAAGCTCGATCGGGTCGCCAGCTCGGGCAGGTGCCTGCCAGGCATCGATGAACTTGGCCGCGAGTTTCGAGATCCAGTCCAGCTGGGCATTCAGTGCCTTGGCCGTGAATTTGGGCTGGGCCCGGGTGCGCTGCTCCTTCCAGATCATCCCCTCGCTCAGCAGCATGCCCTCGCCGATGACCATCCGGACCTGCTTGTAGCGGGTGTTCTTCTTGTACTTGTCGTAATGGTCAACCAGCACCTCCTTGATCAACCTCGGTTCCGAGACCAGGTAGGAGCAGTACGCCCCCATGTTGATGCGGGCGATGCCGCCGTACTCTTCGGCCACGTCCTGCAGAAAGGTCATGGGGTTTTGGCGCATTTCAGGCAGGCAGCCCAGCTTGCCGTTGCCGGACGGGCCAGGGGGGAAGACTGGATCGGACATAAGCGAAAAATTCGAAACCGTTTTTCCGGAGGGGGGGTCGGCGTTCGATTTCAGGAAACGGGGAATCCAGGCGGGCTCATTGCTGGCAGTTTTCTTTGCTGCATACCCCGTAGATGATCAACGAGTGATCCGAGATTTTGAAGCCGTTTTCCTCGGCGATCTTTTCTTGCTTGGCTTCGATCGACTCGTCGACGAATTCAACGATCTTGCCGCACTTCACGCAGATCAGGTGATCATGGTGGTGGCCCCGCTCCAGTTCAAACACGGCCTGTCCACCTTCGAAGTGATGGCGGATCACCAGGCCGGCGGCCTCGAACTGCGTGAGCACCCGGTAGATGGTCGCAAGGCCGATTTCTTTCCCGACATCCAACAGTGCCTTGTAGATGTCTTCGGCACTCATGTGCCTTTTATCAGAGTTTTCAAGGAGTTCCAGAATCTTCATCCTGGAAATTGTGACCTTGAGGCCGGCTCGTTTAAGATCTTGGTCTTCCATTAAGAGCCCCTTGCTATACCAAAAAGATCATTTTAATGAGGAGCGCGCGCCATGCACTTGTCAGGCGAAACGCACCCTTGCAGTGTACCAATAAAAAACAAAACCCGCCACGATGGACGGGTTGATCATTGCCGTTATTTGCGCGTCCGCTTTGGCGTTTTGTTTTAGTTTATAACCCAACTAGAGGAGAAAGGGCTTGCCAAATACTTCGCACGCTGGCGGGTGGTTCATGTTCAGAAGTGATTTATGTTGTTATTGCTCCTTCTGGATCCTCTGGTTTGCTTCTCAGTGCTTCAGAGATTTCTAACCACCGCGCCTACCGTACCATATTCCCTAAAAGAGATACACAAGAATTTGTATAGCCTCAAGGAAGATGTGCTTTTTGTCCAGGTTCAGACACAAAATGGCAAAGTTTTCGCAAAACGCTAATTTCATCATGCTATATGGATGAGTTTTCTAGGTGTTGTAGGACGGTACAACTGGTCCGGGGCCGGAATCGAACCGGCATGCCCTATGCGGGCGGGGGATTTTAAGTCCCTTGTGTCTACCAATTCCGCCACCCCGACCGATAAATGAGTCAGTCCAAATTGAGGCTAGGACCGGAATCGAACCGGTATAGACGGCTTTGCAGGCCGCTGCATCACCACTCTGCCACCTAGCCTTGTACAACAATAAAACAACAATATTCTTTTTGCGACTTGGATTCAGTACCCAAGAAAAATAATTCTTCGTGACCAGCATCAAGAATAAGCATCCCAGACACAGCACTCGTTACCCGCCAATATTAGGACATTTCTATTCTTTGAGCATAGGTATTTCTGATGTGTGAATTTCCGAATAGTGACTGGATCTCTTTTCCCAGACCATTTTCATGCCTCCGAAATATATCTTGTCTCCATCGCCCTGACGCAACAGGCACCACAAGTCCTGACCCTGTAATACAAAAAGGCAATTGTATATCTTCTCTCCCTCGGCTGAAGGTCTTGCACGGGTGTATTGATGCCAAAACGGTTGCGGTACAGAAGCAATAATATCAATTTCATCCCCTCCATCTGCATAGCGCTGACGCTCAGCTGTCCCTCCTCTGTAATTAGGTGCAGCTGGCTCAATGTCGTACTGCCGACGGATCAGCGCCCGACTACCAAGCCCCAAACGAGTACCTTGTCCAACTGGAGACCGCCTGATCCCTACAGTGCCATAGGAGCTGAACCCATACAGAGGCAGGACACCGGATGGGATCCCGGATACACTGGATTCCGCATATCCGTCTTTCCCATACCCAGGTGAGTATTGACCGCTTTACCGATACGGTACAGGCCGATGTCTCCTTTTCGGACGAGGACCGTTCCAGTGTAGCCCTGGGCATTGCCACCGACAGCGCACGAAGTGCAGGCGGTGGAGAGCTCTCGTTACGGGCCTCAGTGCACCTGGAGCATCACATCAGGGGTACGGATACTACGGCAGAAGTCTCTGGCACCCGCCTGCGGGCCAGCACGCAGGATACCGGTGCCATCCTTGGCCTGGGGGCCGGATGGCAGAAAGGGCCCTGGATCCTCGAAACCACCGTATCGGCCCGACAGGCCCTGGATACCGACAGCCAGGCCCTCTCCGCTGCCCTGAACCTGGGCATGCAGTTCTAGGGCAGGATCAGCAGACAGGACTCAAGGCATGCGGGCAACTGCCCGCATGCAGACAGCATCCGGGTCCCAGGGGCTGGACCTTGTTGGGATACTGGTATTTTGAAAGCTCGTGTAGTACTCCAAGGCCCTTGAGTTTTTACATCAGCGTTATCCAATCCCAAAGTGATGGTGAAGTGGGCGGTGGGGTAGCGGAGTATCAAGGTACAGGGTCTGGATGTCTGTTATGGATGATGGAATCAGTGGCAGTCAGACTTCCAACCAGTCTCGCACATTCTTCACTCTTTCTGCTGCCATCAGAAATCGTGCATCCACAATCTTCCAAAACTCGGCCTATCTCTAAACTTGGTGTTGGTTAAATGCTAATATCAGGCTCAGTGACGTGGTGCCAACTGGAAGTAGTACAGCCCTATTGGCTGTACTACTTGCTGTTCCCAAGCTACAGAAGAAGCATGATGAGTATAAGATCAGGCCTGTGGTTGCGCTGACTGCAACTGTAACGACAACCTGAAGTAAAGACGGGTTTGGATGATCTGATGCAAGGGAAATGGCAACTGCGCAGCAGCGAGTGGCGGTGAATCACTTGACCAACTGGTGTTGAAAGAGAGTAGCTTGGAGCAGATGTTCAGGGTCAGGTCGTTTTTTGTCTGCCTCTGGGCTATGGTTTTCTTGTTTGCCCCAGTGTCTGTGTTGGCAAGCTCGCCCTCTGTCCTGCCTTCCAGCACACTCAAGCTGACACTGAAAGACGCAGTCAAGCGTGCGCTGGAGTACAATCGACCACTCATCAACCAGCGTTCTGACCGGGAGGTACAGAAATTTGCCCTTGATGTCGCTGGCGACCGATGGGTTCCCCAGTTCACCGTGCAGCCTTTTGCCAGCACAGATCGACAGGACCGCAAGGCGGGAGTAGGTGCCGAGACAAACTTGCGCGTCCATACTGGTGGCCAATTTGTTTTGCGGTGGGAGGAAACCCTCTCCGACAAGTTCGAGGACTCCGGATCGCAGACCCTAAGCTTCTCCCAGCCACTGCTGAAAGGGGCTTGGACAGGTATCGAGACAGCATCATTCCGTCAAGACCAGATCCAGGACCAGATTCATATCCTCTCCCTGCGCAAGGCAGTGGAGGATCTGATCGTCCAGGTGTCCGGATCATACCGGGCACTGATTGCAGCGGCTCAGCAGGTAGAGATCGGAGAGGCATCGCTGCGCCGCGCACGGGAACAGTTAAAAGCAACCCAGGCCCTGATTTACGCAGGGCGCGTGGCACAAAGGGAAGCTGTACGCTCCGAAGCAACTGTCGCCAACCGCGAGCTGGCACTAACCCAGGCACGCAATCGCCTGGACATTGCGAACTTCAATCTGATCGGTATCCTGGAACTGGACAGTACAATCCAGATTCAACCCTTGGATGAGCTAGAAGTGAAATATCGACAAGGGGACCAGAACCCCGTGCTTGAAGAAGTGTTGCGTCGTCGCCCTGACTTCCTCCAAGCCCAACTGCAAATCGATCTTGCCCAGATCGCCGTGGAGGTGGCACAAAATGACTTGCTGCCGGACCTGTCACTGGGAGTTTCCTGGAACCGTGATGACAGTGGGGACACAGACACCCGGGTACAGATGGACGCCACCTTTCCCCTGACCGACCGGACAGATAACCTCAACCGCCTGTCAGCCGGAAACAGGTTACGCCAAGCTCGAAGAGGCCTGGCCGAGTTGCGCGAGTCGATTGGTATTGAAATCCGCCGGGCTGTTAACGATGTCGAAGTTGGACTTCGCCTGATCGAGATGGCCCGCGATGCACGCGAGCTGGCTGCAGAAAACCTGGTGATTGAAAAGAAAAAGTTCGGCCAGGGCCTGGCCTCTTCTTTCGAGGTGTCAGCTGCTGAAGACGCGCTGGTCAACGCTGAACAGTCTGAGGTTGATACGATCATCAATTACCTGGAGGCACGGACACGGCTTGACCAGAGCTCGGGTCGAACACTTGATCTCTGGGGCATCCGGATCGAGGAAGAATTCCAGTGAAACAAGATCACAACCCGGATCTTTACCAGACTCTTCTCGAGAGCTTGTCTGATGGCGTGATGGTCATTGATTTTGACGGATCTGTCCGGATCGCCAACACCGCTTTTTGCCAGATGTTTGATCTCGCTCCCGAGGAGGTAACAGGCCATCTTTTTGGAGAACTCTTCATTGCATTCGAAGAATTCGACGAGTTTGTCCAGATTGTTCTCGATGTAATCATGGAGCAGGGAGACGGCAAACGGCAGATTGCCCGCGTCCGCATCGGAGAAGAGCTCCGCTCCCTGTCGGTAGTGACTTCATATCTGACTACGGTCCACGGTGGGGAAAAGAGGCGGGATGCCGTGATCGCTGTCGTGTCCGATATCACTGAAATCCGGGACCTGCACGAAGCCGAGCTGCGCATGAAAAAGGTCATTGAAAAGCAGTTGGGTGAGCTTCAAACCGCATACCGTGACCTCGAGACCCGTAACGAGGCACTCTCCCAGATGACAAAGAAGATCCAGACGGCACGCAGTCTCGCAGTAGTCTTTGTCCTGAGCCTGTTTCTTGCCTTCGGGACCTGGTACATCCAACCACTGGATTCTCTTGACCCGGAGCCTCCTCCGGAATTAGCTCCTGGCTTCATCGTTGGGGACCCAGGGGTCCCGGGATTCCCAGGATTTCCAGGATTTCCAGGATTTCCAGGTTCCCCGGGGACCATGCAAACGATGACTTTGGAGGCTGGAGCCTTTGATTCCACAATTTCACTGCGCGGACATCTGGTCCCGGGACGTGTCGTAGAGGTTGTCAGCCCAATCGAAAGTCATGTAAGTGCGGTACATACGGCTCTCGGGCAACAGGTAACAAAGGGTGATTTGCTCGTGGACCTTGATACCGGTCGGCTCACTGCGGAACACCGGCAGGCCAGAATTGAGTATATCAAGGCCCGTGACCGGCTGGCCGAGATTGAAGACTGGGAAAACAGTACGGAAATGGCGCGTGCACGGCGGGCCCTGCGCCGGGCAAAAATGGGGCTTGATGATGCCGATCGGAACTTCAAGCGGATCGTTTTTCTGCTGAAGCAGGGGATTATCCCTGCTTCAGAGCATGAAGAGGCACAGCGCCAGCGTGAGAGTCGGCAACTGGATTTTGAGGAGGCTGAGCGGGAATTGGTAACCGTCCAGGCACAGGGCAGCCCGGAGGAAAAGCAAATCGCAGAACTGGAAGCGCAGAATGCTCAAGACCGGCTGCACACATACGCGACGAAGCTCGATCAGACCCGGATTCGAGCACCGATTTCTGGAGTTGTTCTGGCGACTGCGGGTGAGTCCGGGCAAAAACCTCTGGCACGGGGCCGGTCACTCTCGCAGGGAGAGCTGCTGCTGCAAATTGCTGATTTCAGCAGTGTCTCGGTTTCTACCCAGATTGATGAGGCAGATGTAAGAAAAGTCCGGGTTGGCCAGCAGGCCTGGATTACGGGACCCGGGTTTCCTGATCTGAGGCTCGAGGGATCGGTTACTCGCGTTTCCTCGCGGGCCAATGCAAGTACGGGGATGCGCAGTGCCCCGCAATTCGAGATCGTCGTGACCCTGGACAAGCTGTCGGCAGAAGCCCTGGACCGACTAAGGGTTGGAATGTCTGCACATGTTACGATCGTCGTGTACAGCCAGTCAGAGGCGGTACTGGTTCCGATCCATGCAGTGGAACAATCGGCAGACCAAGCCTGGATTCACGTCATTGACCCGGAGACCGAGGCAATAGAGCGTCGCGCTGTCGAGCTTGGCCTCACTACGCTGGAGTCTGTCGAGGTCGTGACGGGGCTCTCCTTCGGTGAAACTATCGTTCTTCCATGAAGGGCTGTCAGCATCATGCAAGCCAGCCCCGTAAGGGACTGTCGCTGTGGGCAGTGGGGATCCCGGCATGACGGCCCAGCCGTGCGTGCTGCGCCTGGCAAGCCTCCAGAAGTCCTATGCGATTGGGCCGGTCACCACAGAGGTCCTGCAAGAAATTGACCTGGAGGTCAAGGCAGGTGACCTGCTGTCAGTCATGGGGCCCTCGGGAAGCGGCAAGTCCACGCTCATGCACATCATTGGTCTGCTGGACCGCCCGACTTCGGGCAGCTGCTGTCTCAACGGGCGCGATGTTTCCAAGCTCGATGACAGCGTCCTGTCAGCCTTGCGGAACCAGCACATCGGGTTCGTATTTCAGTCTTTCAACCTGCTGGCAAACCTGACTGCCCTTGAGAACGTCTGTCTACCGCTGGTCTACCGGGGTATCAGAAGCCCGGAGATGAAGCGCCGGGCAGGCGCACTTCTGGAACAGGTCGGCATGAGCGACCGTATGAATCATCGTCCGAGCCAGCTCTCTGGTGGGCAGAAACAAAGGGTCGCTATTGCCCGGGCACTGGTAGGAGAACCCGAACTCTTGCTGGCCGATGAACCGACCGGTGCGCTGGACTCCGAGACAGCCCGGGAAGTAATGAACCTGCTCCTGCAACTGAATGCAGAACAGGGGATCACGATCCTGATCATCACGCATGACCCGCTGGTTGCACGCCAATGTATACGACAGTTGCATCTTCGGGATGGAAAACTCCTCGAGGTGAAGGAACAGGACCCCGGTGCAACTTTACCGGAAGATGCTCCAGAGGGAATCCTGCCAAGATGACAGATTTCATAGCTAGATCTAGGCTTCTCCCGGTGCTGGCTGCCAATGCCCGGGAGGCAGTCAGCAGCCTGCGCAGGGCACGATTGCGCACAATTCTCGGCCTGATCGGCATCATGATTGGTATTTCCTCAGTCATTGCCATGGTTTCGCTTGGAGAAATCGCCAGGGAGCAGGCCCGCAAGGAATTCGAAGCCCTGGGTACAGATGTCATGCTGATCCGGACAGCGCCCCAGTTCATGAATTCGGATGCCACTGAGATTAGTCTAAAAGATGCGACAGAACTGGCAGCGGCAGTGCCGTCGATTGCCGAGGCAGCACCCAGGATCCAGAGCCATGGAGAGTCCTGGCATGCTGGAAAAGAGGTCGGGCGGGGCAGCATCCAGGGCGTTACTGAATCGTTCGCTGCTGTAAACCGGCTATCCCTTCGGGAAGGGAGATTCATTTCCGATCTCGATGTCGATCGCTCTTTCTGTGTCATCGGTGCCAGCATCGCAGACAAGATGCGTCAAAATGGAGAGACCCAGCCGATAGGCCAGATCATTGAAGTGAACGGGCTGTTGTTCACTGTCGTGGGCGTGCTCAATCACACGACTGAGAACTACGCACTGCCGATCCAGGTGGAGGCAAATAATGCAGTTTTCGTGCCCATCACCACCGCGAGACGGGCCATCATTCCTGCAAACATTGACATCGTTATTGCCCGGTCACGCGCTGGCATCCACCACACAGCGGCGGTCGCAGATGTCCAGTCATTCTTTCAGGACCGCTCTCCCCAGGTAAGTCTCGACATTCTCTCTGCCAAGGAGTTGATCGCACAGATGGAGGCGCAGATGGGTATTTTCACCCTGCTGCTGGGGGCAGTAGGTAGCATCTCGCTGATTGTCGGCGGGATCGGCATCATGAATATCATGCTCGTTTCCGTAGCAGAACGTCGCCGGGAAATTGCCATCCGCCGGGCTCTTGGTGCCCAGCGCGAGGATATTCAGAGCCAGTTCTTGATTGAATCCCTGATCCTGACGATGGCAGGTGGCGTACTCGGAATTCTGCTAGGCTTAGTGGTAACTTGGGGAATCTGCCAATTCACCGGCTGGAACTTCCTCATTTCGGGGGTATCCGTGACCAGCGGTTTTGGCACCGCTGTCGCAGTCGGGCTGTTTTTCGGGTTCCAGCCCGCGCACCAAGCCTCACGGCTTGATCCGATTGCGGGGCTCCAGGGCGAATAAGACAGTACACACCCGGTGGGCAGCACAGTTTACACCCTCCTTAGCACACGGCGACTTGCCAGTTACCTGACGATGTGCTGAACATGGGGAGGGAGATTTGAGATAATTTGTTCATTCATGATGGTTCTCTCCTTAAGGCTGGTCCTGATATCCTCACTGCCAAGGAACTGACCCCACAGATGAGTATTGCCCCGCTGGCGGGGCAGCAAGGGCGCAATCTGTTCGAACTAGCCGCGTTGAGTTCCATGCGTAGACTCCCTAGAGAATGTGCACTGGCCGCAGCATCCGGGTGGTT
The DNA here is from genome assembly GCA_022824965.1 of Gammaproteobacteria bacterium. GTDB lineage: Bacteria > Pseudomonadota > Gammaproteobacteria > UBA4575 > UBA4575 > WTFY01. The sequence continues at coordinate 66,628 of JAJDYY010000003.1, read as the reverse complement.
AGCCTAGTCGTTATCCTCAATGATAATCTGTACCCGTATAGTTGCCGGTACATGATGGCTCCCGCTGTGGCTTTCCCATGTACTGCTCCCGGCCCGCTTCACCTCGGGATTTGAGAAATAGAACCAATAATATTCATCACCTTCCTTTTCCGCGTCATCGAGGGGAGTCGTATAAAATTCAAACCACTTGGAGAACCTGCCTCGGCTCTTTGCCGTGTAAACAAACCCGCATCCGCTTACGTAGTCCTTGCCCTCCAAGCGGGAGTAGTCTCTAATGTTTGATCCTACGACTGACCAGTCGACCCCTGTTGCAGTCCCGTCCGACAAGCATACACTGTATCTCACACCATCATAGCCCGCATTTTTAAATCGTCTTGCCTCATGCGGATAGCTTGGCAGGCTGAACGATACCTTCTTCCACTCATTTTCCCCTACACGGAACTGCTCATACGCGAAAGCCTCATCAGAAATGAAAAGGAATATGGCAAGGACTGCGGCCCACAGTATCCCGGTAATCCTTCGGACACAATGATTTTCAGTATCAGCCAATCTTTCAACTGCCTGACAATGCAGGCCTTCTGCTGAACACAGGGACATCCTTGAAACAATTTGTTTGCCCATGGTGGTATCCTCTCTAGGTATAGTTACCGCCTGTAACCAAGTATATGCCAATCCCCCCCCCCCTTCAAGGGGCATATATGGGTTCAGCACCTATGGCACTGCTGGGATCAGGCGGCCTCCAGCTGGACAAGGTACTCGTTGGGGGTTGGATCGTCGAGTGCGGCATGCGGTCGCTGGTAGTGATAGAAGAACGCATCGTCGGCCAGTGCGGCCTGCACCGGTTCGACGCGCAGGGGGCCGTCGTACAGGCTCCGGAACTCGATGCGGGCGCTGCGGTTGGTGCGTTCCACGCAGCCCTTGTACTGGGGGCGCCTGGGCACCAGCACATACAGGGCGAGGTTGAGGTCCTGACAGGCCTGTTCGAAGTCCGCCATGAACTCGCTGGTGCCGTCCACCTGGACCGAGCGCAGCGGGAACGCCAGGGCCTGCAGGCCGCCTCCGGCCAGTGCGGCCTTCCAGCGATACAGCGTGCGCCGGCTGATCTCCAGTTGCTCCAGGGCGCCGGCCTCGCTGCAGCCCGCGGCGCGAAGCCGCGCGAAGCCCTCCAGCTTCTTCAGGCGCAGCTTCACAGACGCCGGCACCTGCGGGTCTACCCTGAAGCTCTTGCAGGATCGAATGCGTAGCGATTCAATATGCAGGCTCGGGTCTCCTGTTCCAGTGGCTTTGCTGGTTCACTGGAGGATACCCGATCCGGTGCAGAGAGCGGCCACGCCGCTCTCTGCACCCCCTCATTCGATCACCGTAAAAGTGCCAGAGGTATCTGAACCTTTACAGGTGGAAAGTTGTCCACAATTCCCTTATTTTATTATGTGTACGTTTTCGGATGTCATCGGATGGTTCAAATAATGGTGCCCGGGGCCGGAGTCGAACCGGCATACCCTGTATGGGCGAGGGATTTTAAGTCCCTTGCGTCTACCAATTCCGCCACCCGGGCTGGCAAGCTGCAGGACCGGAATCGAACCGGTATAGAGGGTTTTGCATGCCACTGCATCATCACTCTGCCACCTGGCCCTGTTTGCATCGGCCGGAAATCCACTGAGACCTCGCCATCAAGCCGGATCCTGACCTTTGAAACCAGAACAAAGTCCAGCACCCAAGCGTCCAGTTGATCCGCATGCAAGGGTCACTACCCACCAATATACGACATTTCTATTTTGGGAAGTAAGGGGGATTCCGGTGTTCGGGTTTCCGAATAGCGATCATTGCGCTTTGACCAGACCCCCCTGACTGTATCCGCAATATACTGGTCACCGGCGCCTTCGCGCAACAGATGCCGCAGGTCATGCCCCTGGGTCGCAAACAGGCAGGTATACAGCTTTCCCTCAGCAGACAGTCGCGCACGTGTGCAGTCTTGGCAAAACGGTTGTGACACCGAGGCAATGATGCCGACCTCCCCACCGCCATCCTTGTAGCGCCAGCGCCTGGCTACTTCCCCCCGGTAGTTGGGCTCGCCCGGTTCCAGGTCGAACTCCCCGCGAAGGTCGCTGAGAATCTCAGCTGCGGTATACACCTCGTCGAGGTTCCATTGGTTGGTGTGTCCGACATCCATGTACTCGATGAAGCGCACGATCCGCCCGGTACCATGGAAATGCCGGGCCATGGGCAAGATGGAGTCTTCATTGGCTCCTTTTTTCACCACCATGTTGACTTTGACCGGCGCGAGTCCCGCTGCCTCAGCTGCATCGATGCCCCGCAGCACGAGGTCCGGACCGAAATTCGCGTTGCTGATCGCCCTGAAGGTCTCGGCATCCAGGGTGTCCAGGCTGATCGTGATACGACTCAAGCCCGCATTCTTGAGTTGCCTGGCCCGGTCTTTGGTGAGCAGTGCCCCGTTGGTCGTCAGGCTGATATCCCGAATGGAATCAATGCTCGCCAAGTGTTTGATCAGCACCGCCAGGTTCTTGCGCAACAGCGGCTCACCTCCTGTGAGGCGGATTTTCCGGACTCCCTGCGAGGCGAAAATCCTTGCCACCCGGGTGATTTCCTCGAAACTCAGCAGCTGCGACCTGCGCAGGAACTCATACTGGCTGTTGAACACTTCCTTGGGCATGCAGTAGCTGCAACGGAAATTGCAGCGATCGGTCACCGAGATCCTGAGATCCCGGACCGGTCGTGATAGGGTATCGCGCGTCTGTACGGTGTTTTCTGTCATGGGGAGAGGTCCGCCCGCCCCGTTACTTGATTTCCGGCAGGCCAGTAAAATAATAGCAAACTGCAGACCATGGAGATATGACCACCGCCCGCCGCAAGCTCATCTACCTCGTCGCCGGACCCGTGGGCGGATTGCTCGTCTACCTGCTGCTTCCCGATCAGTTTGTCTCCGGGACAGGTGATCTGGCGCACCTGGATCATCCGGCCAAGGCCACCCTGGCCATGCTGGTATGGATGGCGATCTGGTGGCTGACCGAAGCGGTGGATATCCGTGTGACGGCCCTGCTGCCGATTGCGCTTTTCCCGGTATTCGGGGTCGCCTCAATCCGTGATGCGACCGCCCCCTACGCCTCACACATTATCTTCTTGCTGCTCGGAGGGTTCCTGATCGCGATTGCCATTCAGCGGTGGGGACTGGACAAGCGGATCGCACTGGGCATCCTGAGCCGGGTCGGGAACTCCCCGGCGCGCATCGTCGGCGGGTTCATGCTGGCCACCGCATTCCTGAGTGCATTCATCTCCAACACGGCCACCACCGCCATGATGCTGCCGATCGGACTGAGTGTCATCGGCCTGGTGCTGTTCAACGGTGATTCCAGCGAAGACGCCCACCGCGAACATGCGTTTGCGACCTGCATCATGCTGAGCATCGCCTATGCCGCCTCCATCGGCGGGATCTCGACAGTCATCGGTACTATCCCCAATTCGTTTGCGGTCTCGTTCATACGCGATGCCATTGATGCACCTTACCAGCAGGACATCAGTTTCTTCGAATGGTCGAAGATCGGTGTACCCATCGTGCTGGTGTTGCTGCCCCTGAGCTGGTGGCTGCTGACCAAGGTCGTCTACAAGGTCGATCGCATCCGGCTGTCCGGTTCAGCGGCGGTCCTGCGGGATAAAAGGCTGGCGCTCGGGTCCATGGACTACGAGGAAAGGGCCGTGCTGGGCGTGTTCGCGTTCACCGTCCTGTTGTGGCTCTCGCGCACTTCCCTGCAGCAGGTCGAGGTGTCCGCATTCGGCCAGGTGTTCGTGCCGCTGGCCGGGCTCACGGATGCAGGCATTGCGATTTTCGCCGCGGTGGTGCTGTTCATCCTTCCTGCCAGGAATCATTCCGGGCAGTTCATCCTGCAGTGGGTGGACCTCAAGAACCTGCCCTGGGGGATCCTGTTTTTGCTGGGCGGAGGCCTGAGCCTGGCCGCAGCCGTGAAGGCCAACGGGGTCACGGAGTTCATCGGAGCGCAGGCCCTGGGGCTTTCGTTCCTGCCCGTATTCCTGATCCTGCTTGTGGTCATCAGTGCCGTGGTATTCCTGACTGAACTGACATCGAACACCGCGACTACGGCGACGCTGGTGCCGATCCTGGCCGCAATCGCCCCGGCACTCGGCATCCACCCCTATACCCTGGTCATCCCCGCCTCGATCGCCGCTAGCTGCGCGTTCATGCTGCCCATTGCCACCCCGCCCAATGCCATCGTCTTCGGCTCGGGACACATCAGTTCACAGCAGATGCGAAGGACCGGCATCTGGCTGAACCTCATCTGCCTGACGGTGATCACGCTGGCGGCGGCAGCCCTCAGCGACTTCATGATCCGGATGGTGACCGGCTAGGCGCCCGGCTACTCGCCGTATTTCTCGGAGAACCGGTATTTCTCCTCGACCCCGATCAGGTCGTTGAACTCGGAGAAGCTGAGCAGTTCGTTTTCCATGCCCAGGGTGGTGCCGGTCTGGTGCAGGTGCGCATACAGGCCACGCAGCACATGCCCGGCCGCAAACAGGCCGGTCAGCGGGTAGAGGATGAGCTGGAACCCCAGGGATTCCAGCCGCGCCTTCTCCAGCACCGGGGTCTTGCCGCCCTCGATCATGTTGGCAACGATCGGCTGGGGGGCCCGTTCCCCGATTCGCTCGAGCTGCTCAATCGAGCCTGGCGCTTCCACGAAACTTGCATCGGCCCCAATCTCGCGAGCTTCCGTGACGCGTGCGATGGCCTCGTCCAGGCCGTGCACGGCTTCGGCATCGGTGCGAGCCACGATGAAGAAGTCATGATTGGAGCGGGCATCCACCGCCGCGCGTATTTTCTGCAGGTAGTCCTCGCGTGCAATGACTTTCTTGTTGCGCATGTGACCGCACCGCTTCGGCCATACCTGGTCCTCCAGAAAGCAGCCGGCGGCTCCGGCATTCATCAGGAGTTCGATCGTGCGGTGCACGTTCAGCGGATTGCCGTAGCCGGTATCGGCGTCGACGATCACGGGGATGGACACACTCGAGCAGATCGCACGTGCGCGCTCGACCACCTCGGTTTGGGTCAACAGGCCAAAATCCGGCTCACCGATCGTGGCTGCGGCCAGTGAATAGCCGGACACGAATCCCATCGGGAAACCGACCTGCTCTGCGATTTTCGCAGACAGGGTGTCGTAGATGCCTGGAAATGCCAGGGCACCGACCTGATCCAAAATCTGTTGCACACGGTTTGCTGTCATGAAAATGCTCCCTGCCATACTGGGTATTCAGTGCTGGCTCCTGCTTCACCGGTCCGTGCACACGTTCCGGGAAGATGCGTGGTTTCAGCAATTATACTTGCCGGATACGGGGTCTAGTAGACCAGGTCTGCAAATGGCAGTGCCTGCGGCATTCAAACCCGTGCTCAGCGCTCAGGCGGTGTGGTGACCTGCTGCCTGTAGCCCGGCAACGGCCTGCCCCGCCCGGCAATGGCCATGCCGGTCAGTATAACGACCAGTGCAAGAAACGCCTGCAGGCTGAAAGGCTCGTTCATCAACGCAATGCCCATCAACAGTGCCCAGACCGGGATCAGGTAGTTGATCTGTGAGAGAAACGAAGGCCCCGCCCGGGCAATCACCGCAAAATAGATCAGGGTGGCCAGTGCCGTGGGGAACAGTCCGAGCAGCACCACTGCAAGAAACTCTGTGCTCACCAGCTGGATGGATACCTCACCTCCGGCTGTCCACCAGGCGGGCAGCATGATCAGGGCCGACACCGTTATTACGGCTGCGGATATGGCCAGCAGGCTTTCCCTTGGCAACTGCTTGGCGAGGATGGTATTGAGTGCATAACACAGGGCACCGCCCAGGACGCTCAGCATGGGCAAGAGCGTGTGGGTTTCGTTACCGAATTCCGTGACCGCTGCAGGCCCGAGCAGGATCAGGATCCCGCCAAACCCGGACGTGAAACCGAGCACTTGGAACGTGCTCAGCCTTTCTCCGGGCACGAAGAAATGCGCCATCACGATCGTTGCCAGCGGCATGACGGCCATCAGGATTCCCGCAATGCCGCTGTCGATGGTCTGCTGTCCCCAGCTGATCAGGTAAAACGGCAGGCAGTTGCCGAAGACGGCCAGCGCGAGGATCAAGGGCCAGAGGGTGCGCAGGAAGCCAAAAGATTCCTTCCGGATCAGGGCCAGCGACAGCAGCAGCGCGGCAGCGATAAAAATTCGCCCGGCCGTCACCGTGACGGGCATCAGTTCGGCCACGGCCAGCTTGGTCAGCATGAAGGCGCTGCCGTACATTGCAGTCAGGGCAAGGAGGCCCAGCCAGTCTAACGGTTTCGCATGCTGCATGATGGATTACCTGCCAGGGCACGTGCCATCCGGTGTTCTTCCATGTTCCCTGGTGCCTTCCATGTCCGCCAGTATAGGGATACAGGCCAAGGGCTGCCATCCGCACCAGATGGTATGCCCCGGAGTCCGGGAGCCGGAACAGCCGAGCGGCAAGGATTCGGGTACACTGATGCCACTTTTATCCGCAATAATTCCAGGAGTCGCAGGCGCACACGCGCAAGCCGTGGCAAAGGGATCATCTCATGATACGTGAAGTCGGCCTGATCGCCCTGATCGTCGGGCTCTGGTTCGGAATTCGCTGGCTGGTCAGGCAGCCCAGGCAGGTGCAGTGGAAGTGGATGGCCGGGCTGGCCGTGATCGTCCTGCTGGGTCTTGCGGTTACCGGCAGGCTGCACTGGATCTTCGCCCTGGTGGCGGCAATCGTGCCGTTCATCCGCCGCATGCTCGGGCTGATCAGCTACCTGCCGATGCTGAAGGGCCTGCTGCACCGCTTTCGCGACCCGCCCCCCGATTTTTCCTTCAACCGGCAGGCCAGCATGGAAACGCGCTTTTTGAAAGTCGAACTGGACCCGGCCACCGGCCAGCTTGGCGGCGAGATCAAGCAGGGAGCGCACCAGGGAAGAAAACTGCAGGATCTCTCCCAGCCCGAGCTCACCGCCCTACTCCGGGAATATTCCCGCCAGGACCCGCAATCAGCGCAGTTGCTGGCAGCCTACCTGCAGCGCTCCGGGCAGACCGGCTGGCAGGACCACTACAGCCAGGGCGATGCGGGGCGAAAGCGAAGGACGGATCCTGGCAGCCTGTCCCGCCAGGAAGCCTATGCGATACTTGGCCTGGATGAAGGCGCCTCCGAGGATGAGGTCATCGAGGCGCACCGGCGACTGATACAGAAACTGCACCCGGATCGGGGAGGCAATGACTACCTGTCCGCCAAGATCAACCAGGCCAAGGCCACGCTGCTGGGCTAGGCCGTCGAGGGTACCGTCATGTGGCAACATCTGATGTTCTGGAAGAAGAAGACCCGGGAACCCGGGTCCGCTCCGGTGCAGGAAAAACCCCAGGAACGCCTTAGCACCCCGACCAACAGCTCCATCTACGGCGGCATGGGCGTGCTGGAGCTGAAGCTGCGCATGGAGCTGGTCGCCGACTACAAGGTCACCTCTGCGAAGGACATGCTGATCCCGGCAAAGCAGCTCTCCGAACATGCCAAGGCCGACCAGGACCGCTTCCTGGAGTCCGCCGAGAGGCTCAGCGCTACCAGTGTCGACCTGGCCTACGACTTCTGCCGTTTCGCAGCGCCGAGCCTGCAGCTGGTCGATGAGGCGAACTGGGACAGCTGGATCACCCGTCTGCAGGAACTGCACAGCACGGACGGTGCCGCGGCTGCGATCGAGGCGATGAAGAACGTGGACCAGTACGTGCAGTCCATCACCCACGCCCCGAACAGCGTTTCCCTCGACAGGATCTCGCGCATCCTGGAGAGCTTCGCCATGGGCCTCAACGGCCGCAAGCTCACCATCGAACCCGGCGCCGCTTTCTACACCGATACCGAAGTCATCCGTCTGCCGGAAGTGCTGGGCGACTTCGACCGCTACGAGGAGAATTTCGCGTTGTACAAGGCCATGGCCGTGCACCAGTGGGCACAGACCTGGTTCGGCACGTGGACCCTCAACATCGGCGCTTTCCTGGCGACCTACCCGGACCCGCAACGCGCACAGTCGCTGTTTCACAAGTTGGAGACCGTCCGCCTGGACGCCTGTATCGAGCGTGAGCTGCCCGGCACCTTCCGGGCCATGCAGAATTTCAGCCCGAAGCTGCAGACAGATGCCCTGTCAAAGCACTGGAAAAACGCCATCCGCAGGCTGCGTGATGCCGACATGACCGTACAGGACACGGTCTTTTTCCTTGAGGCCGTATACAAGGACGAGGCGACTCCCGAGGACAAGGTCTATCAGGGCAGCCTGAACCCCAAGGAGGCCTGGACGGTGCGCGAGGCCCGGGTGCAGCGGGACCGGCGCGCACTTGAGAAACGCCTGATCGAGCTGCAGCATGAACTCGAGAAATATGGCGCAGGGAGCCCGCAAGAGGAGCAAAAGGACGCCAAGGCGGGCTTTACCGTCGAGGAACTGGAAGGCGAGGCCCTTGCGGACGGGCGCAAGGTCGAGCTGCAGTTCGGCGGGGACCCGATCGAGCCGCCGGAGAACATCCAGCAACTGCTGGACTCCATCGTGCAGGACCTGGGCCGGGTCCCGGATGATTATCTGGACGCCTTGGCGACGGAACCGCCCCCGGATGAGGGCGCGCCGGTGGCTTCACCGCAGGCGGCCTCCTCGCAGGAAGATGAAGCCACCTGGCTGTATGACGAGTGGGATCACTCACGCCAGAAATACCGCAAGGAATGGTGCCACCTGAAGGAGCTGGAAGTCTCCCCCGTGCAGGATGACTTCGTGCCCAGGACCCTGGACAAGCACAGGGGCCTGCTGAAACACCTGCACCGGACCTTCGAGGCCCTGCGCGAGGACGACCGGCGTGTCAAGCGCCAGCCATACGGGGACGATGTGGACCTGGATGCGGTGATCGAGGCCTTTTCGGACACCCGGATCGGCCTGGAAGCCTCGCAGAACCTCTTCACACGCTCGCGCAAGACAGACCGCAACATCGCGGTCATGTTCATGATCGACATGAGCGGTTCGACAGCAGGCTGGGTCAACGAGATGGAAAGGGAGGCCCTGGTCCTGCTTTGTGAGTCGCTGGAAATCCTTGGTGACCGCTATTCCATCTACGGCTTTTCAGGGTTCACCCACGAGCGCTGCGAGCTCTACAGAATCAAGGAATTCGACGAGCCCTATGATGCTGCGGTCAAGGCGCGTATCAGCGGCATCCAGGCTCAGGGCTACACCCGGATGGGTGCTGCCGTGCGCCACCTCACGAAACGCCTGCACCAGGTGGAGGCCCGTACCAAGCTCCTGATCGCGCTGTCCGATGGCCGCCCGGACGACCAGGACGGTTACCGGGGCCCCTACGGCATCGAGGATACGCGACGCGCACTGATCGAGGCCAAGTACCTGGGCATCCACCCTTTCTGTATCACGATCGATGACGAGGCCATGGATTACCTGCAGCACATGTACGGCCCCGCGAACTTTACGGTGGTGGACAATGTCGACAAGCTCCCCTACCGGGTCTCGGACATCTACCGGCGAATTGCCTTCTGATCCCGGCCCGGATTCCCGACCACAACCGGATACCATGAGCAGCAGTCAACGCATGCGGGCGGTACAAAGCCCGGTAATCCCGCTGGTGGGGGCGCTCGCACGAAAGCACCGGGGCACGATTTCGTTTGGACAGGGAGTTGCATTCTACGAGCCTCCATCCGAGGTGTTTGACCGGGTCCGCCAGTGTCTGGCAGACCCTGCCATCAACCGCTACGGGCCGGTCGAGGGCATTCCGGAACTGCAGCACGCACTGGCGCAGAAACTGAATGCCCAAAACCGCATCCGCATCGGCGAGGGCAATGCGATCGTGGTCACGGCCGGTTCCAACATGGCTTTCAACACGGCCATCCTCGCCCTGTGCGACCCGGGGGACGAGGTCATTCTCCCCCTGCCCTACTACTTCAATCACGAAATGTCGCTGGTGATGGAGCGATGCAAGCCGGTCACCGTTTCAACCGACGACCACTACCATGTGCGACTCGATGAGATCGAGGCGGCCATCACGGACAGCACCCGGGCCATCGCCACCATCAGCCCGAACAACCCCAGCGGGGCCGTGTACACGCGCGAGGAACTGGCCGCCGTGAACGAGCTGTGCCGAAAGCACGGCCTTTACCATATCAGCGATGAAGCCTACGAGGATTTCTGTTACGACCGCCATGAGCACTATTCTGCGGCCTCGGCTTCCGGGAGCAGCACCCACACGATCTCCCTGTTCTCGTTTTCCAAGGGTTACGGGCTGGCAGGCTGGCGTGTCGGGTACATGGTCATTCCGGTGCACCTGCTGGAGGCCGTGAAGAAGATTCAGGACACCATCCTGATTTCCCCGCCCATGGTTTCCCAGCATGCGGCGCTTGGTGCACTGGAGGCCGGCCAGGCGTTCATCCAGTCAAAAAGCGAGCACATGTCCCGCAAGCGCGACATGGTGCTCGAGGGGCTTGAGGGTATCGCCTGCCTGAATTATGCACCGACCTCGGAAGGTGCCTTTTACGTGATGCTTGACCTCGACAACTCAGGAGAAGACCTGGCGCTCGTGCAGTCACTCATCACGGAATACGGGGTTGCGACCCTGCCGGGCTCGGCCTTCGGGCTGTCCGAAGGCTGTCATCTCAGGCTCTCGTTCGGAGCCCTCTCAGATGAAGAGATCCACCATGGGCTCGAACGGCTCAGGAAAGGCCTGGGCGCAATTTCAGGCTAGGATTCAGGATCCACCGGAATCAATGAGGAGTGGTGCGTCAGTATCTTGTAACCGGCATCCTTGTCTCGCCCAATGGCAAACGTGAAGCGCGCCGGCAAGGTGACGGGTTTGCAGTCCGTGTAGGAGAAATCATAGGTGCCGGAATACAAATGGAAACCGTCGCAGGCCCTGGAGCAAACCGTGCCCCACTCCACCCGCAGGCCATCTCTCTCCAGCAGTTTTTCAAAGTATTCCCCAATCAGCCTGGGACTGTCCCGGAGAATGCCCGAGAACGTGCCCCATAACACCGCCTCCTCGGAATAGAGACGGACGATATTTTCCAGATCGCCTTGATTGAGAAACCGTTGCCAGTCGTTGAGTATTTGATTTGCTTCCATTGATCCCACTTCCCGCGAAAACTGAATTGACGTTGCCAGGCAGGTGATATGAACCGCCATGCATGGTTTTGGCTGCGGGCAGGATACCTGCTTATGGTGCAAATTTCACAGACACCGGGGTATCCATGGAAAGTCTGCATTTCTCCATCCGGCACGATTTAGCTATATACTTGGCCTGTGCACAAAAACAGGCTTCCCGGGGACAGGTCCGAAAGCCGCAAATAGACACAAGGGCATTCCGCTATCCTGACCAAACCCATGTATGAATCTCGTCAACTGCCCCTTGCGCTTGCACTGATTGCCGTACTGGCCAGTGCACCCTGCTGGGGTACCGGCTCGCAGTTGGTCCCGCAGGACCGGCATGAGCGGGCCACCCGGCTGATCACGCATTTTCTGGACAAGTACCACTACATGGACTTCAGTATCGACGACTTCCTTTCGGAGAAAATCCTGGAGGCCTACGTCGGCGCACTCGATCCGAACCGGAGCTATTTCCACCAGGCGGATATCGAAGGTTTCGAGGTGCACCGGTTTGGCCTGGACGAGGCATTGAACCAGCGCAGACTCGATGCGCCATTTGCCATGTTCCGTCTGTACCGCAAACGGGTCGATGAGCGCGTGGCCCATGCACTGGGCCTGGTCGAGCAGGAGTTTGATTTCGATGTGCAAGAGGAATTTCTTGTCGACCGCTCGGAATCGGACTGGGCCCTGGATGTCGATGGCCTGAACGAGATCTGGAGAAAGCGTGTAAAAAATGACGTGCTCAGCCTGCGCCTTGCGGGTGAGACTCCGGAGGAGACCCGGGAAATACTCGCCAAGCGCTACCGCAGCATTACCCGGCGCGCCCAGCTGGATGCCGAGGATGTCTACCAGCTGTTCATCAATGCGTTTGCGAGCACGCTCGAACCGCACACCAAGTACCTTTCCCCCAGGACCTCCGAGAACTTCGCGATCCGCATGAGCCTCTCCCTGCAGGGCATCGGTGCACTGCTTCGTGCCGACGGCGACTATACGCTGGTGGAGAGCATCATTCCCGGCGGACCCGCGGACCTGAGCAACCTGCTGCATGCCTCGGACCGGATCGTCGGCATTGCCCAGCAGGACGAAACCAAGTTCAAGGACATCGTGGGATGGCGTCTTGAGGAAGTGGTGGAACTGATTCGCGGTGCCAAGGACACGGTGGTCAAGCTGCAGATCCTGCCGGGTGCTGACGGCCCTTCTGCCAAGATCAAGGAAATCCAGATCACCCGTGACGAGATCACCCTGGAAGAGCAGGCTGCGAAAAGCGAAATCATCGACATCCAGGACGGAGCCCGGCACATCCGGGTCGGCGTCGTCGATGTGCCGGCGTTCTATATCGATTTTGCAGCCTACCAGCGAGGAGAATCCGACTACCGCAGTACCACGCGCGATGTGGATCGGCTGATTTCCGAACTCAAGCAGGATGAGGTCGATGCCCTGGTGCTGGATTTGCGGGGCAATGGCGGCGGGTCGCTGACCGAAGCCACGCAGCTTGCCGGCCTGTTCATCGACGAGGGGCCGGTCGTGCAGGTCCAGGATTCCAGCGGGAACGTAAGGGTTCACCGCGACCGTGATCCGAAGATTTCCTACCAGGGCGCTCTCGTAGTGCTGGTGGACAGGTTCAGTGCTTCGGCTTCCGAGATCGTGGCCAGTGCGATCCAGGACTACCAGTACGGCATGGTGGTGGGAGAGACCACGTTCGGCAAAGGCACTGTCCAGCAGCTGATCGACCTGAACAGCTTTGACCCGGTTACCAAGGCCAGGCTCGGACAGCTGAAAACCACGATTGCCCAGTATTTCCGGATCAACGGCAACAGCACCCAGCACAAGGGCGTCGTCCCGGATATCAGCTTCCAGACCAACTATGCGGATGAGGAGTTTGGCGAGCGTGCACTGGAAAATGCCCTGCCGTGGAGTTCCATTTCCGCAATTCGACACCCTTACGGCGTGGTGGACCGGCAGGTCGTCGATGCGGCCGTGGACCTGCACAAGTCCCGGGTCCGGGAGGATGAGAAATACCGGCTGCTGATGGAGATGGTCCAGCTCGACTATGAACTGAGAAACAAGCGCACGATCTCGTTGCTCGAATCGACCCGCAAGGAGGAGCATGAACAGGCCGAGGCGGTACGTGCCAATCGCGACCGTTTGCTGAAAACTGTACACGCCCCGTCCGTTGAGGGCGAAGAAGGGGAAGATGAATTTGTGGACGTGCTGCTGGAGGAAACCGCACACATAGCCGCGGACCTGGCAAGGCTTCTGGAGACCCAGCAGGCCAGCGCTTTCGGTGAGCGCAGTTTCTAGCGATCAGATCAGCTGTCCGAAAATCCTGAACCCTGCCACATACGTTCCGATCGCAGAACCCAGAGTACTCAGCACGAATACCAGCAGTGTTTTGGCGACCGCATTCTTGCGCCAGCCAGGGAATGTCGCGGTATCCTTGCGTAGCTCCCTGAAATCCCGGACCGTGGGCTTGCGAACGACCAGCTCGACTGCGGCCGTGACCATGCCTGCGCCGATCGTGGGGTTCAGGGACGTGATCGGTGCGGCCACAAAGGCCGTGCCCACCGTCACCGGGTGTGCACCGGCAATGGCAGCACCCAGTGCCGACAGGCTGCCATTGATGAGGACCCACTGCCAGACAAGCTTCCAGCCCAGTTCCGGACTTTCCCTGAAACCGAAATAAAACCCGATCCCGATCAGGACAACGATAATCCACGGGATAAATTTAGGCCACGATTTCTTGGGGCGAACCGCATTCAGCTCTTTGATGAGTACAGGCGCATCGAGGGCTTCGTCCTTCAGGTAGTTCGTCATGCCTTTCAGATGGCCGGCTCCCACCACCGCGAGGATGCGCTTGCCCGGGTGCTCCTTGAGGGTCTGGCGGATTCTTGCAGCCATGTACCGGTCGCGCTCATCGATCAACGGCACGGACAGTTCCCGGCTTTGTTCCGAGAACTGCGTGAACGCGATCTCCAGGACGTCTCCGGCCTTCATCTGCTCGATTTCCTCTTCTGAAATCTTGTGGCGCGCCAGTGCGCCCGCGAACAACCCGGCCACCAGGTACGCACGTTTCCAGAACGGCATGCTCCGGTAGACCCGGTTGAGCGTGATCCCGACTTCCCGGTCGACCAGCACCACCGGCAGTCCGAGCGTGGCAGCTTCCGTGATCGCGGTCTTCATCTCCAGACCCAGCTCCACTCCCAGTTGCTCCGCCATTCTCTGCTGGTAGGCCCCTAAGGCCAGGTGAGCGGTCACCAGGTTGGCCCGGCCTTGGCGGATGACCGCGAACAGGTCCATCTCGGCCAGCTGCTCCGGGTGCATCAGCGAATTGTGCCGGCTCTGGCACAGCTCGATGCAGACGACATCGAATTCCCTGGAGCGAATCATGTCACGGACTGCCTCGGCGCTGGCACGGGAGACGTGCGCCGTACCCAGCAGCGTGACCCTGCTGTCGCCGATCTGCAGGGATTGCAACGGTTCGTTCACGGCGCTCGGGTGTCCAGTGTCACGGGGCCCTGAATGATAAAATGAAAGAACATTAGGATATTACTACTTGTATTCATTATATTTCTTCGAGCTTCCTTTCACCTTGTCCTCGGGATAGCGCTGGTGGTTTAGGGTGATCTTGTGCCGGGTGGCTTCCATCAGGTTCACCTCTAGGCGGTCGGCCAGGCGAAGCAGGAAGATAAAGATATCGGCCATCTCGGATGCCACTGCCGCATGTTTTTCCGCATCCAGGCGCGTACTTTGCTCCTCGGTCACCCACTGGAAATGCTCCACCAGCTCGCCGGCCTCGACCGACAGCGCCATGCTGAGGTTCTTGGGGCTGTGAAATTGTTCCCAGTCCCGTGCCCTTGCAAATTCCCGCAGCTCCCGCTTCAGGTCATCCAGGTCTTGCTCGCTCATTTTGCTCATTCCTCCTGCTTTTTTGTTTCAGCCAGTGCGGTCCGGATTCGCGCAGGTTGGACACTGGGAATCCTTGTTGATGGTCACGCAACGCCATTCCATATTCAGCGCATCCACCAGCAGCATCCTGTTGGCAAGCGACTGGCCCGTATCCAGCAACAGCTTGATCGCTTCGGTTGCCTGCAGGCAACCGATCAACCCGGCCACCGAGCCGAGGATGCCGGTCTGTGTACAGCTTTCCTCGAGGTCTCCCAGGTCCGGATACAGGCACCGGTAGCAGGCGCTCTGCCGGTGCATGGGAAACACCATCACCTGGCCCTCAAACCGAATGGCTGCACCCACCACCAGGGGCGTGCCGGTCTCCACGCAGGCCTCGTTGATGGCGAAACGGGCTGCGAAATTATCCGTCGCATCCAGCACCAGGTCGGCCTTCGCGATTTCCTGCCGGAGCCTTTCCCCGGACAGTGCCGCATGGATCGTATGTACCGAGGTCTGTGCATTCAATGACGCCAGGGTCCGGTTTGCCGCCGTGACCTTCTCCTCGCCGACGTCGTCACTGCGAAAGATGATCTGTCTTTGCAGGTTGGATGCATCGACGCTGTCCGGGTCGACCAGCGTCAGCTTGCCGACGCCGCTGCTGGCAAGGTACATGGCCGCCGGAGAACCGATGCCCCCGACTCCGAACAGCAGCACGTGCGAGGCAAGCAGTCTCTGCTGGCCGGCAATATCGATCTGGGGCAGCAGGATCTGACGACTGTAACGCAGCAGTTCCCGGTCGTTCAGTTCCGGGCTGTTGGCCTCCTGGTCCACTTCGGGTCTAGCATTCCGACACGGGGTCAACCTTCCCCGCGCCGCGCCTGACCTTCGGCAAACGCCTTTTTCTGCTCAGCGCTTGCCTCTTTCTGGTAGTGGGACTTCCATTGGGCATAGGGCATGCCGTAGACCGTTTCCCGGGCTTGCTCGTAGTCGACCTCGATGCCTTTCTCCCGGGCAGCTGCCACATACCATTTCGAGAGGCAGTTGCGACAGAAATCCGCCAGGTTCATCAAGTCGATGTTCTGCACTTCGGTTTTTTCACGCAGGTGCTCGACCAGCCGGCGGTATACGGCAGCTTCGATTTCCAGGCGGTCCTGATGGCTGACCGGATCACTCATTCTGTTCTCCCTGGTTGTATGGATATGCGGGCCGCGGATGACCGCCCCCGCAAGCAGGCACTCTGCCCTCCATGGCATCCGGTTCTTTGTCCGGTGTTCGCACGCGGCATCAGCCGGTCCGGGGATGGCCCTCTGCTATTATATTTGCATTTCACAAAAGGTTTCATGGGATTCTTCAAGGTTCAGACTTTCGGTGATGGACAAGCATAGGGTTACAGGCCTCATCCTTGCAGGAGGCCGTGCAAGGCGCATGGGGGGCCAGGACAAGGGGCTCGTCGAACTCAATCACCAGGCCTTGATCGTGCATGTCCTGCGTGCCCTTCGCCCCCAGGTCTCGGAAATCATGATCAATGCGAACCGCAACCACGACGAATACCGGAAATACGGATACCAACTTGTCTCCGACGAACTGGCTGGCTTCCAGGGCCCGCTTGCCGGCATGGCCGCGGCCATGAACCGGGCATCCACCGACTACCTGTTCACCTGTCCCTGTGACGGGCCCTTGCTGCCCGAAGATGTCGTCGCCCGCCTGTATGCGGCCCTGGATGAACAGGATGCGCAGATCGGTGTGGTGCATGACGGCGACCGGTTGCAGCCGGTCTGTGCCCTCATCGACTGCAGACTCAGGGACAGCCTGTCGGCGTACCTGAATGGCGAGGATCGCAAGATCGAACACTGGTACCGCAAGCACAGGCTCATCCAGGTCGACTTCAGCGACAAGAAATACTGTTTTCAAAATGCAAACACGCCGCAGGATCTGGATACGCTGTCGCGATACCTGAGGGACCCTGCGCAGTGACGGACCGAATCGAATGTGTGAAACCGGTCATCGGGCTGTGTGCGTACAGCGGTTCCGGCAAGACGACACTGCTGGAAAGGCTTCTGCCGGTGCTGTGTGCACGCAGGCTGGATGTCGCCGTCATTAAGCACGCACATCATTCCTTCGATATCGACCACCCGGACAAGGACAGCTTCAAGATTCGCAAAGCCGGCGCCCGGCAGGTTCTGATCTCTTCACAAAAGCGCTGGGCACTCATGCACGAGATGGCCCAGGATGAGGCAGAACTGTCCCTTCAGGAGGCCCTGGAACGTATCGATACGGGCTGCGTCGACCTAGTCATCGTGGAAGGCTTCAAGTCTGCCCCCGTCAGCAAAATCGAGATTCACCGCCCGGCCCTTGGGACCCCCCTGATTGCTTCGACAGACCGTCATGTCGTCGCCATCGCGACCGACGGGCTGGTGCAGGAACGGCCTTCGCTTCCACGTCTGGCCCTGAACGATCCCGCACAGGTTGCAGACTTTATCGAACAGTTCATCGCCTGCCGGGCGAATAAAGGCGAAATCTGACTCTCAACTCATTCGTTATAAATGCTATAATTGGGGTTTATAAGAACAGAACGTTGCTAGCTGTAACAGCGAAGCGCCATAACGACATCTTGTTTGGCAAAAGGCGTTCAGACGATTGAAGCCAGTCTGTTCGTAAGGTGCCGGGTCCACGCTGAATTTTCTTCCAGGAAGACAGAGGCCGCCCCTGTCGCTTGTGAACGGCCTGTACACGGACACTTTTGTACTACCACAAGGAACCGAACTCTCATGGCAGAGCGAACCGTAACGGTAACCGACAACACGACCGGGAAGGTGGTTGAATTACCTGTACTGGAGGGCACCAACGGGCCCCGTACCATCGATATTGGAAAGCTGTACAAGAACCTGGGCTATTTCACCTATGACCCGGGCTTCGTCTCCACGGCGAGCTGTGACAGCCAGATCACCTACATAGACGGCGAACAGGGCCTGCTGCGCTATCGGGGCTACCCCATCGAACAGCTGGCCGAGCACAGCACCTTCCTGGAGGTCTGCTATCTGCTCCTGCATGGCGAACTCCCGAACAAGGACAAATTTGATGCTTTCGAGAACCGGCTGAAGACGCATACCCTGCTCGATGAGAAAATGCGCCGCTTCTACCTGGGTTTTCACAACAACTCCCACCCGATGGCGATGATGGTGGCGACGGTGGGCGCGATGTCTGCCTTCTACCATGACCAGATCGATGTACACGATGCCACCTCCCGGGAAACGGCTGCCTACCGGCTGATCGCCAAGGTCCCGACCATGGCCGCCTGGGTCTACAAGTACACCGTGGGCCAGCCCTTCATCTACCCGGACAACCGTTTCGATTACGTTACGAATTTCCTGTACATGATGTTCGGACTCCCTCCCGTGAACTACCGTCCGAGCCCTTCTTTTGTCCGGGCCATGGACCTGATCCTGATCCTGCATGCCGACCACGAGCAGAATGCATCCACCTCCACCGTGCGACTGGCCGGTAGTTCGGGAGCCAATCCCTATGCCGCGTTATCTGCAGGCATCAGCTCACTGTGGGGCCCGGCACACGGCGGGGCCAATGAAGCGGTCATCAACATGCTCGAAGACATCGTGCAATCCGATAAGGATGTCAATTACTACATCGAACGGGCCAAGGACAAGCAATCCCAGTTCCGGCTGATGGGATTCGGCCACCGGGTCTACAAGAACTACGATCCGCGTGCCAAGATCATCCGGGAAGTCTGTCACCAGCTGCTGGGAGAACTCGGTGAAGACAACCCCAACCGGCCCCTGTTCGATACCGCCATGGAACTCGAGCAGATTGCCTTGGAAGACGATTACTTCATCCAGCGCAAGCTGTACCCCAATGTGGACTTCTATTCCGGAATTATCCTGCGCGCCATGGGAATCCCCCTGAACATGTTCACCGTGATCTTTGCCCTGGCCCGCACGGTTGGCTGGATTTCCCACTGGAAGGAGCACATGAGCGATCCGCAGGCACGTATCGGACGCCCTCGCCAGCTGTACACAGGTGAAGACCAGCGCAACTACGTGCACATCGACGAGCGCGACTAGCCGATTCCGGAAAAGAATTCCTTCAGCACGGGCGCGAAGTTCGCCTCGTCAATCAGGAACGAGTCGTGGCCCTGGATGGAGGGCAAACGCACGAATCGGACGTCGCAGCCGGCCTTGTTGATGCCGTGGTAGATCTCTTCTTGCTGCTTGACCGGGAATAGAATGTCCGTCTCCACGCCGACCACCAGTGTCCGAATGGAATGGATCTTGGCCAGTCCCGCGTTGACGGAGCCTCCATGCTCGGCAACATCAAACCAGTCCATGGCCCGGGACAGGTACAGATAGCTGTTGGCATCGAAGGCATCCACGAATTTGTGGGCGTTGTAGTCAAGGTAGGATTCGACCTCGAACTCGATACCGAAGCGGTTTTCGTCCTTGCGCGTTGATTCCACGCGTGCACGATTGAATCGCTGGTTCCATTCCTCACCTGCCCGATAGGAAACCAGGCCGATCTTCCTGGCCAGGACCATGCCGTCCTTGGGTTCCTTGTCCGGCTCGTAATGGCCACCCTGCCAGGCAGGATCGCAGCGCACGATTTCGCGCTGTATGGAACGCATGGCGATGGCGAGCGGCAGGGAGCGGCAGGCCGAGGAGATGGTGACGAGATTACCCACTTCATCGGGATACAGCAGCGCATAAGCCAGGGAGGTCATACCGCCCATGGACGATCCCACGACCGCACAAAGATGATCGACCCCCAGTTCCTGAAGGGCATGATGGCCGGCCTTGGCAACGTCCTCGATCGTGAGGTCAGGAAAGTCCAGGCCGTACTGCCGGCCGGTTGCGGGGTTGATCGATCCGGGTCCGGTCGTGCCGAAGCAGCCTCCCAGGGAGTTGACGCACACCACGAAAAACCGGTTCGTGTCGATCGGCTTGCCCGGTCCGATCATGTATTCCCACCAGCCCGGTGACGGGTCCTCGTCGGACGAACAGGCATGCGCCGTGGGCGACAGGCCAGTGAAGACCAGTACCGCATTGTCGCGCATCTCCGAGAGCCGGCCCCAGGCTTCATAGGCGACCACCACCTTGGGCAGGGTCCCGCCGCGGCGCATGTGGAAGTCCGTCGTGCCGTAATCGCCATGCAGTTCCACGAAACGGGTGGCAGGCGGTGTCCAGCGGGATGCCGGCTCCAGTTCCTTTACTGTACTCATGGCCTAAATGTACCTTGTTCCATTTCCGGATGGAACATTACCAAGGGGACGTTTTCCGTCAAGCCGCTGGGCGAGGCCTAAGCGCCAGGAATAGCGAGAGTGCCAGCAGCCCGGCAAACAGGACCAATGTCTGCTGCGGGATGCTCAGTCCTGCAAAGGTCCAGTGTACCTCCGCGCAAGAGCCCGAAGCGGTCAGCACCTGCCTGACGACATCAAGGGCGGGCAGGGTCTCCAGCATGAAATACAGGTCCGGCCCGCATTCTGGCACCTGGTCGACTGGCAGGCCCTGCAACCAGACATGCCGGCCCGCAAGCCCAACCCCGGCGAGGCTGAGCACGCTTGCCAGTCCCCCGTACATTCTCGATCCCCAGGCACCGGGGTTGTGGACCAGGGCGAGGAGGAACACAAACCCGAGCGCAACCAGCACGACCCGGTCCAGGATGCACAGCGGGCACGGGTCCAGGCCCAGTACCCCTTCCAGGTAGATGATGGCAAACGAAAGCGAGGCGATGCAGGCCAGCAGCCCGAGGAAATTCAGTGCGCGATCGCCTGGCATACACTAACCTCAAACAGGTTCCGTGCCACGCAGGACAGCAGCCAGTTCCTGGTACCAGCCGGTGATGTCCTGCAGCGAGAACACGGCGTTCGCAGGACTCGGGTTGGGGCTGACGAACACCGCAGAAGGCCCGATGACAGCGGATTGCATGCCCCAGTCCACCGGTACATCCGCGCGCCCGGTGTGCCGGAAGAAGTTGTTCGCAGCCATCTTCCCGTGAAACCAGCAAATGCACGGCGTGTACTCAAGGATTTTTTCCTCCAGAACGGGCGCCCACTCCCGGTAGTCCGCCGCCCTCAGTGCCTTCGCCGAGGCCGAGGGGCGCTTGACCACATCCGTGAATCCGATCCGGTGGCGCCGAAAGAGCCTGATCTGGAATTGCGGACCGGGGACCACCTTCTCCGGCACCAGGCCGCTGGCATCCAGTGCACGCCAGAAGCGGTTTCTCGGGTTGGCAAAGTAAAAGCCCTGTTCAACCGAAATCGTGGAAGGATTCAGCCCGATGGACAGGGCTTTGAGCCCGTGGTCGAGATAATCCGGCAGTGTCTTCATGCGCTGTCCGGAAGATTGCAGATTGAGGTGTCGCGGTGCATCCGATACCCTATACCCTGATTCGTATGTCAAAGTAAACGCCATGCCTGCCGATCCGACCACGTATTCCATCACCACCATGGAACTGGGGCCGATGGAGAACTTCGTCTACCTGCTCACGGATCGTGCCACGCAAAGTGCTGCCGTCGTCGACCCGGCATGGGACGTTCCCGCGATCCTGGATTGTGCCGATGAGCTTGGCGTTACGATCACTGATGTCCTGCTGACCCACAGCCACCACGACCATATCAATGGCATCGACCAGCTACTGGACCGGTGTGATGCCGAAATCCACCTGCTGAAATCCGAGGCCGCTTTCTGGGGGGCCGATCTCGTTCGCCCAAGCCTGCACCATGGAGGTGACCGCATCCGGATCGGCAAAACCGAAGTCGAGATCCTGCACACGCCCGGGCACACGCCCGGTTCGGCCTGCTACCGGATCGGCAATGACCTCGTCACCGGCGATACGCTTTTCGTATTCGGATGCGGGCGCTGCGATTTGCACGGTGGTGATCCGGAGCAGATGCATACCACGCTGAAACGGTTTCGCGACGTACTTCCCGAATCGATCGTGATCTACCCGGGCCATCATTATGCGGAACAGGCGACTTCCACCCTGGCAGACGAGCTGGAAGGCAATCCCTTCATGCACTTTACCGAGGTGGACCAGTTCGTCCGCTACCGGATGAAGATCCACGACCGGATACGCAACTCGCCCTACACGGCGGTGACCAAAGAAGAGATCGAGGCGCTTTCCCGCCAGAAGCGGGACTAGGCCCAGCCCGGCTCCAAACCCTCGATCACCCGGTCTCCTGGCTGAGGCGGGCCAAAAGACCCGGAATTTCCCGGGCTGCGCCGAGGTAGGGGGTAGACGTGATCCGCACCTGCGGGTGGTCACGCCTGGCTTTCTCGAGTTCTGCAGGAATATCCTCGACGACATGCCGGCCTGCGGCCAGGAAATAAGGCAACACGGTAATGTGCTTTGCCCCTTTTCGTACACAGCCGAGCACGCCTTCGGAAATAGAGGGTTCGGTAATCTCCAGGAATGCGCAGTCGACCCAGTCGAAGCGGTGCCCCGGAGTTTGTGCAAGCCTCTCGGCCAGCGCCCGAATCTCGTCATTCGAGCCGGGCTTCCGGCTGCCGTGGGCGACAAGCAACAATGCATCCATGTGCAGATACTAGCATGAACGCCGGCCCGTAAAGATGCTTGGGCTCTGTCCATATTCTGCCCGGTTGGGAGTGGCGAGGCCGGGCCCCTGCTTCGGTTTACTAATGTGGCAATCCTCTGTATAACGCACCCAAACAGAGGCCTTCATGACCGAGATCACGCTAGAACTTGCCAACACAATCATCGATGCTGCCCTTCGCGAAGGACGCAAGCGCAAGCTGGCGCCGCTGGCGGTAGCCGTGCTGGACGCCGGAGGCCACCTCAAGGCCCTGTCGCGTGCCGATGGCGCGAGCTTCATGCGCCCGATGATGGCGATCGCGAAGGCATGGGGTGCGATCGGTGTCGGCGTCTCATCACGCACCCTGGGCCAGATGGGTGAGCAGCGGCCCGTGTTCATGAATGCGCTCGCCCAGGTTGCCGGCCAGCGGCTGCTGCCTGTGCCTGGAGGCGTGCTCGTGCGCGATGCCGGCGATGCGATCATTGGTGCCGTCGGCATCTCCGGCGATGTGTCTGACGAGGATGAGCATTGCGCCGTTGCGGGAATTTGCGAAGCCGGGTTTAAGGCGGATGCGGGAAAGCCTGAAGAATGAGTAACTGATCCAGGCCGGCGAATGGCAGGTCCGGGGCTTTCGGCGCTGAATCGAGCGATCATGCTGCGGCAGGGTTGGGTGCACCGACAAGACTTTTATTTCCTCAAGTATGTTTTGGAGAGACTATGATTAAGCCGCATGGATCCGATGCCTTGAAACCTTTGTATGTCAGTGATGGAGCACAGCGCGAACGCCTGAAGCAGGAAGCGGAGCACCTGCCCTCCGTAACGCTGAGTTCGGCGGCTTCCTGCAATGTCGTGATGCTCGGGGCCGGCTACTTTACACCGCTTGCCGGGTTCATGAGCATCCAGGATTCAATCTCGGTGGCCAATACCATGCACACCTGCGACGGTTTGTTCTGGCCGGTCCCGATCATGAATCTCGTGCAGGATGCATCTTCCGTAAGCCCGGGCATGCGCATTGCACTGAAAGACCCCAATGTGGACGGCTCACCGGTGATCGCGGTCCAGGAAGTGGAGGCCGTTGAGGAACTCAGTGACGAGCAGCTGGCCACCATCGTGGAAAAGACGTACCGCACTACCGACAAGGAGCATCCCGGCGTGGCCACCCTCATGGCACAGGGAAAATCGGTGATTTCCGGCCCCGTACAGGTACTCAGCTACAGCTACTTCCGGGATGAGTTTCCGGACACGTTTCGCACCGCGGTTGAAATCCGTGATGAAATCGCCGAGCGGGGCTGGCAAACTGTGGTGGGCTTCCAGACCCGAAACCCCATGCATCGTGCCCATGAAGAACTGTGCAAGATGGCCCAGGCAGCCACGGGCGCGGACGGCATACTGGTGCACATGCTGCTCGGGAAACTGAAACCGGGAGACATTCCTGCCCCCGTGCGTGATGCCGCCATTCGCAAGATGGTGGAACTCTATTTCCCGCCCAACAGCGTCATGATCACAGGTTATGGATTCGACATGCTGTACGCCGGCCCGCGTGAGGCGGTACTGCATGCGGTTTTCCGTCAGAACTGCGGCTGCACGCATTTCATCATTGGCCGTGACCATGCCGGAGTGGGCGACTACTACGGTGCGTTCGATGCACAGGAGATTTTCGATCAGGAAGTTCCCCCGGGAACGCTGGGGATCGAGATCTTCCGCGCAGACCACACGGCCTATTCCAAAAAACTGAACCAGGTCGTCATGATGCGCGATGCGCCGGACCATGAAAAAGAGGATTTTGTGCTGCTGTCCGGAACCAAGGTCCGCGCCATGCTGGCGGCTGGCGAATCCTTGCCGAAAGAATTTGCAAGACCGGAAGTCGCCGAAATCCTGATGGATTACTACCAGAACGCCTAGGCTGCAACCAGGGCCCTGCAGAGCGCGACGGCGGTCTGTACTCGCCTAGTTACCGGGCTGCGTCCCGTCCATGAGCAAGCCGGGGTCCAGTCGCTGCTGGTGCCAGTTCATCCGCCAGTCCAGGTGAGGACCCGTGACCCGGCCCGTGGCGCCCACCAGGCCGATCGGCTGTCCCTGCTCCACGTGTTCCCCGACCGCTACCAGGATCTTGTGCAGGTGCAGGAAGGAGGATGACAGGTTCTGGCCATGGTCGACGACCAGCGTGCCTCCTGAAAAATACATATCCTCGGCGTAGGTCACCCGGCCGGGGGCAGGCGCGAGAACCTGTGTACCGACGGGTGCTGCGATATCAATGCCGTAATGGGGCTGGCGCGGCTCGCCGTTGAGAATCCGCTGACTGCCGTAAATTCCTGAGATCCGCCCATGCACGGGCCATATGAATCCTGATTTGAAATCCATACGGTCGTCATCGAGGCTTCGTGCCACTGTTATTTCGGCACTTTCCCTGCGAATCCGCCGCAGGGTCTGCGGCCCCGGGTTCACCTGGGCGTTTGGCAGGCCGTCGATACGCTGGGTATCGTACTCGCGCCCGGCGATGTTGAACGTGTGTGAGCGCACGGTCTGGTCTTTCGCCTGTACGATGACGGTGGCCTGGGGTGGGTAGTCCCGGCCAAACCCGAGGATGAATTCACCGGTCGGGGAAACGCGCACCGCGTGCCCGTTGGTCCATACTTTCGAGTCCGGGCTCACCTGTCCGAAAGCCAGCCCGCCCTGAATCAGGTTGCCGGTCAGCGAAAGATCACCTGCCCCTGCACTTGCAAGCAGGGAAACCGCCAGCCCGCACCATGCAAGCGCGGCCTTGATCCAGGTAGGTATCATCGGGTGGTCGAGTGCCTGTTGTCAGCGAATCGCAGACAGAGATGGCTGCCCGGTCTGTCGACCGGGCAGGATACTGGCCGTGGCCAGGAAATCAGATCGCGAGTGTACGCTCAGGCAGGTCCGTACTGGAATGCCGAGGACAGCCCGGCCTTGCCGGACTCATACCAGTCGATGCCGTTATCGTGGTAGCGCGCCCGCTTGGACATGTGCAGCGTGATCGGGTTGTGCGGCGCAACGGCAAGCGGAGTATGCGCCAGGACGATGTCCTTGCCATCTTCTCCCTTGATGGGGGAAATGTCGTTTTCACCCACGCCTTGCACCACCAGGTGTTTCCTCTCTGGCGTGTCCATGATGGTGATATGGGCCTTCTTGACACTGATGAGGTCGCTGATCAGACTGGCAATTATACCCAGGTGACCCCCGCCTTCACCGCTCCACAATGACTTCAGGGCATGAAACTGGGCATCGTTCGCCTGGTCATCAATATACAGGGCAGCGCGCCAGTTGCCATTGAGAAGGTTTCCCGGGGCATGCAGCCACACGGACACTTTCGTGCCGTCCAGGCTGACATCACCATAATGACCCTTGTCAATACGCCAGCCGACAAGCGCCGTGCATGAACCCACGGTCGGGTCATTCAGCAAAAGACACGGGCAGACGTTGTCACAGGTGCAAGACTCGAAATAATTGCCTGTCACTTTCCAGTCCACTGCATTTTCGGTCGAGGCCTGCGAGATCCCAAGTCCCGCCGAACCCAAAGCCATCGTGCACCCGGTGGCTTTTAAAAATTTTCTTCTGTTAAAAATTGACATGTTAGTTCTCCTGCCATCTCGTCTGAAATCGCTCCGGTTTGCATGAAACAAACCAGTCGTCTCGAAAAATTGTCTACCGCATATCATAGCCCAAAATGGCTATTCTTTAAACAGGTCGGCAGGCTGCCCGGGCTGCAGGATATTACTCCCCAAGCAAGGATGGTGGATACCTTTTCAAATCAACAGTATAGGAAGCTTTCCTGACTGTCTCCGGATGAGCGGATTTGCCGGACTGGCAAAACGGGTCAAGGAAGGGCTGTAAACAGCATCAGGGCGAGGGTGCGTGCTGTCTCACATCGCCTGTACACACGCACCCAGGCTTGGGAACGCCTGGGTGCTCAATGCATATGAAGTTCGTTGCGGTATGGACTCAGCCGGGCCCGTACTGGAACGGTGAAGCCAGCGCGGCCTTGCCGGACTCGTACCAGTCGATGCCGTTATCGCGGTACTGTGCAGTCGTGGACTGATGCAAGGTGATCGGATTTCCCGGAGCTACTGCAAGCGGGGTGCAGGATACGACGACAGGCTTGCCCTCTTCTCCTTCAATCGGGACGATCTCGTTCTCCCCGATCCCTTCAATCACCAGGTGCTTCCTCTCCGGTGTGCTCTCGAAGCTGATATTGGCTTTCTTGGCACTCAGAACATTGCTGACCAGGCTCGCGATCACCGCCAGGTGACCACCACCCTCGCCGCTCCACAAGGCGCAGATGGCTTCGAATTGTGCATCATCCGCAGCCTCGTCAACATACAGTGCGAGACGCCAGTTGCCGGCCGTCAGGTTACCCGGGGCATGCAGCCAAACCGCGACCTTGATTCCGTCCAGACTGACATCGCCATAATGTCCCTTATCGATGCTCCAGCCAACGAGGGCTGTACACGATCCCACGGTCGGGTCCTTCAGCAAAAGACATGGGCATAAATTGTCACAGGTACAGGACTCGAAATAGTTGCCCTCTACACTCCAGTCTGTCGTCGCCATAGCAAACCTCCCGGCCTATTTAAGAATAAAACATGAAACCTGCCAAAACACATGCAGGACTGCATTTGAGTATAGCCTAAAAAAGTCGGGCTTGAAATACTGTGCACCGGCTCGCCGCGCAGGTCTGCGGGTCAGTCGACCTTGCCTGCTCTCGTCGAGCCGGTCGGGTGCCGGGCTTTTATGCGTACAGGCAATCAAGTATGATTGCCGCTGATGGTTCAGACGGTTTGTCTGCTCTTCGCAGCGCGATTCACGTATCCGTAATCCGATCGTCCAATAAAGTCAGGAAGGTACTCCCATGAATGCTCCCACTCCACCCGTTGCGGGACTTTCTCCCCAGGACAGAAAGATCGTCATATCAGGTCTGATCCTGGTATCAGGCGTGTGCTGGCTATACATTCTCTATATGGCATGGGCCATGGAGAACATGCACCTCGTGGATATGTGGATGCCGCCGATGGGCGGCATGCGTGCCTGGACGGCCTGGGACTTCCTGATGCTGTTTCTCATGTGGTTCATCATGATGATCGCCATGATGACGCCGAGTGTGTCCCCGATGGTCATGATGTTCACCACCGTCAGCCGGCAAAAGAAACTCAGGCAGCAGCCATACGCCCCCACCTTCATTTTCCTGGCGGGGTATCTGGTCGCCTGGGCCCTGTACAGTTTTTTTGCGAGCGCCATCCAGTGGCCCCTGCATGCAAGCAACGTGCTCGACCCGATGATGTACAACAACAGCTACCTGCTCAGTGGGGCAATCATCCTGCTGGCCGGCATTTACCAGATGACCCCGATGAAGGACGCCTGCCTGAACCAGTGCAGGACACCGCTCGGCTTCTTGATGGCTGCCTGGAAGGATGGCAAGAGCGGTGCCTTCCAGATGGGCCTGTACCACGGAATGTTCTGCGTGGGGTGCTGCTGGGCGCTGATGGCGGTGCTGCTCGCCGTGGGCGTGATGAACATGCTCTGGGTCCTGCTGATCGCAGTCTTCGTCCTGATTGAGAAAATCCTTCCGTTCTCACCCACTGCGACCCGCATGATGACGGGCGCAGGGCTGGTTGTCTGGGGTGGCTACTGGCTGAGCCTGCATCCCTGGTAAGGGCTTACCGGGTTGCACACGCCTGCCCCTGACCTGGGCAGCAAACCTCGCTGGCATGTGTGCCAAAACCCGCGCGTCGATGGATAAAATCGATGACAGCCATCGCTATTACTCGATGTTCCGATCTAGCCCTTTGCCTACAATGGAGTCACTGTATAGAAACGGATATCGACCCAGGAGAAGACCATGGCACAGACAACCCCATCACCGATCGACATCGGCATCCCAGAGTCCCAGCGCGAGGAAATCGCCACCGGCTTGAGCCGGCTGCTGGCGGACACCTATACCTTGTACCTGAAAACCCACAACTACCACTGGAACGTGACCGGGCCTATGTTCACGACCCTGCACACCATGTTCGAGGAGCAATACCAGGAGCTTGCCCTGGCGGTCGATGAAATCGCCGAGCGGATCCGGGCCCTGGGAATATTCGCGCCCGGTTCCTACAGCCGTTTCCAGGAACTCACACGGATCGATGAAGAGACCCGCGTGCCGAGCGCACAGGAGATGACCCAGCAGCTGGTCCTGGGACAGGAAACCGTGGTACGCACGGCCCGGGAGATCTTTCCGGTCATCGAGGCAGCCCATGACGAACCTACCGCAGATTTGCTCACAAATCGCATGCAGACCCATGAAAAAACTGCCTGGATGTTCCGAAGTTTGTTGCAATGAGCAAGGCATTCGGTTGATGATGGCGTGCAGACCCATGCCGTGACGCGCTATAGTGGGCGCTGGTTCCATGTGACAGGGAATGCATTTGCTTGCAGAGCAACCCCTACACGACACGAGAAGGAGGAGACATGTTTGGGTTCGGCAAAAAAAACAAGGACTTCAAGGCAACGATTTTAAACACGGGCCAGACCTTTGATGTCAAAGGCGGCATCAACCTGCTGCAAGCAGCCAAGAATGCCGGCATTGACTGGCCATGCGACTGCAAGGTCGGTTCGTGCGGGACCTGCCGTGCCAAACTGGTCAGCGGCAAGGTCAAGGAGTTGACGGACTTCACCTACACTCTGGACGGAGACATGCTGAAGGCAAACTACATCCTGGCCTGCCAGGCACGGCTGAAGACGGACGTGGAGGTGGAGGTAGATTTCGACCAGACGGCGGTCAACCCGGAATACATCTGACCATGAGCACCTGCGGGTGTGACCCTGCCAGTCGTGCGGTGTGCAGGCCGCCGAACCCCTGGTCCTGTCGCTGCCCGACGGGAGCGCACCTGTCTTTCGGGTAGTGAGTCATCTTGTCCGAGGCCAGCCAACCGGGCTCGAATAGCCAGCTCCAGCTGCTGAAACAGAAACGTTTTGCCCCCTTTTTCCTGACCCAGTTCTTCGGTGCCTTCAACGATAACGTATTCAAGAATTCGCTGATCATCCTGATCGCCTTCCAGAGCAGCTATTCCGGAACCGATCTCTCGAACTACATCATCAATCTCGCCGCACTGCTCTTCATCCTGCCGTTTTTTCTTTTCTCCGCGACCGCCGGACAGATTGCGGACCGCTTCGGCAAGGCGGAACTGATTCGCAAGATCAAGCTGGGCGAGATTGCCATCATGCTGTTTGCCGGAGCAGGATTCTATCTCGACAGCATTCCCCTGTTGCTGTTTTGCCTGTTCCTCATGGGCACCCAGTCCTCCTTTTTCGGCCCGATCAAGTACTCCATCATTCCCGAGCACCTCCGCCAAAGGGAGCTCATCGGCGGCAATGCACTGGTTGAATCGGGCACCTTCATGGCCATCCTGCTGGGGACGATGCTGGGCGGGGTACTGGTCGGGATGGCAGAGGATGCCCGGGCGCTGGTGTCCGTGACCGTGATTGTCCTGGCCGGGTTCGGCTACCTGAGCGCACTGCAGATTCCTTCCACCGCGCCGGTGGCACCCTCGCTCAGGGTACGCTGGAACCCTGCCGTGGAGACCGTGCGCAACGTGGCGGCACTGAGAAAATACGGGCCGGTGTTTTTTTCCATCCTGGGTATTTCATGGTTCTGGTTCCTGGGGGCCACCTACCTCACCCAGTTGCCGAACTTCACCCGGCTGGCCCTTGGCGCCAATGCACAGGTCGTTACGTTTTTCCTGGCCCTGCTGTGTGTGGGCATCGGCGTGGGATCGCTGCTGTGCGAACGTCTCTCCAACCGGTCGATCGAGCTCGGTCTGGTGCCGGTCGGCTCGATCGGGTTGACACTCTTCGGTATCGATATATTCTTTGCCACCTCCATGCAGGCCACCGGTGAACTCCTCGGCCTGCAGGAATTCATTAGCAACCCCTCCAACTGGCGTCTGTGTGCGGACATTTTCCTAGTAGGACTGTTCGGCGGCATCTACATCGTGCCGCTGTATGCCATGGTGCAGGCACGCACCCGGGCACAGGAGCGCGCGCGGGTGATTGCCGGAAACAATATCCTCAATGCCATTGCCATGATCGGCTCCGCCGTGTATGCAATCACGCTCCTCGGCGCCGGCCTGAGCATTCCCGGGCTTTTCCTCACGGTGGCCCTGCTGAATGCCGCCGTGGCCCTTTTCATTTTCACGCGAGTGCCCGAGTTTCTTGTTCGCCTGATCATCTGGACTTCGATGACGGCCGTATACCGCATCAAGGCCGTTGATCTGGAGAACCTGCCCCAGCAGGGGCCCCTGGTCGTGCATTGCTACACGGCAAGCCTCCTCGAAATGCTGATCCTGAGCAGCTGGCTGGGACGCCCGGTGCATCTTTTCGTGGCCCCCGAATACCTTGACTCACGCCTGTCGACCTTCCTGCTTCAGGCCGCCGACCGCCTGGCCGACTCCCCGGGTCCACAGGCATCTTCCCGGGCGCTCCCCGTGGATCAGCAGATCATTCAGGACCTGGACAGGGGAAGTGCGGTAGGCATCTTTGCCAGCAAAGGGCTCACTTCACAAGATCTTGCAACAAGCGGGGCGTCGGAGGTCGGACAACTGCGGACACAGGATGCGGTGAACATCGTGCATGTCACCTTGAGAAGAAAGTGGCCGGGAATCGAACTGGTCGCAGACAAGCCGGTTCGCCTGGAGTCCTGCAGTGCGACGGGGCTGCAAAAGGCGATCCAGGGCGCACTCGTGGTGCCCGGTGTCTAGCCCTGTCGGAAGTGCCGGCGCGGCAACGGGATGGAGCGGGAAACGAGGCTCGAACTCGCGACCTCAACCTTGGCAAGGTTGCGCTCTACCAACTGAGCTATTCCCGCAGGTGACCGATATCCGCCGGCCGGTCAGGAGATCAGGGTGTAGGATAATCCCTATCCCCGGTAGGACCGGGCCGCACGGCTAATATAGATCATCATCGACCAAAGTGTAAGTACTACGGCCACGTACAGCAACCCTATCCCGATCTCGAATACGGGGATGCCAAGCAGCGGATAGTAGTAGAGCAGAAAAAGCAGCGCCATCATCTGTGCTGCTGTCTTGAGCTTGCCAAGCATCGAAACGGCCACGGAATCCCGTTTGCCGAGTTCTGACATCCACTCCCGCAAGCCCGAAACCACCAACTCCCGGGCAATAATGATCAGCGCCGGAATCAGTATGTACAGCTGTCCGTGGCGGTCGACGATCACCACAAGTACCGTGACGATGATCAGCTTGTCGGCAATGGGGTCAAGGAAGGCCCCGAGCTTCGAGACCTGGTCCAGCCTGCGCGCCAGGTAACCGTCCAGCCAGTCCGTGACAGAAGCCACTCCGAACAGTACGGCCGCCAGCGGCATGCCCCAGTGCTCGGGCAGGAAATAATAGACACCGACCAGCAGCGGTGTGATCAGGATCCTGATCATTGTCAGGATGTTGGCAATGCCGTATACCATACCGATCGATATTCAGTGACTGTGGATTTCCTGGTAAATGGCCTGGGCAAGATGGCGGCTCACGCCAGGCACTTTCGCAATCTCTTCCACACCTGCGCGCGAGATCCCGCGCATTCCGCCAAAATGTTTCAGCAGGTTTTGCCTTCGTTTCGGACCCAGCCCTGTAATACTCTCAAGCGGCGATGAAACGCGTGCGCGTGCGCGCCGCTTGCGGTGCCCGCTGATGGCAAAGCGGTGTGCCTCGTCGCGGACCTGCTGGATCAGGCGCAGCGCCAGCGAATGCGGCGCAAGCCGCACCGGGCGTCCGGTATCGGCCACGATGAGTGTTTCCTGTCCGGCTTTTCTCTGTGGCCCTTTTGCAACCCCGATGATGCAAACCCCCTCCACCTGCAGTTCAAGCAGCACGTCCCGGGCCTGGGTGACCTGACCCTTGCCCCCGTCGATCAACAGCAAATCGGGCAATTTGCCCTCCCCTTTCTTGAGCCGCAGGTAGCGGCGTGTCAGCGCCTGGTGCAGGGCCGCGTAGTCATCACCGGCCCGGATCCCCTCGATGTTGAAGCGCCGATAATCCGTCTTAAGCGGCCCCTCCTGCTCGAACACCACGCACGAGGCCACCGTGGCCTCGCCCCGGGTGTGACTGACATCGAAACACTCGATGCGCTGGGGCACAAACTCCAGCCCGAGCTCGTCCTGAACGGCCTCGAAGCGCTGCATGAGACCGGCCTTGGAGGCCAGCTTGCCCTGCAGTGCTCCTGTTGCGTTTTTTCTTGCCATGTCCAGCCAGCGGGCACGCTGGGCACGCGGTGCACAAACAATCGATACCTTCCTGCCCGCCTGGCTGCTCAGCATCTCCTGCAGGAGTCCGACTTCCTGCGGGCGATGACTGAGTATAATCTCCTCGGGGATTGCGTGGCCAAGGTAGTACTGGCCCAGAAATGCACCGATGATTTTCTCCTCGCTTGCGACATCCGGAATCTTGGGAAAATAGCTCTTGTTGCCAAGGTTCATTCCTGCACGGATATTGAATACCTGCACGCAGGCGACCTCGCCTTCCGATTCGACGGCCGCAATGTCGACATCGCCGGTCTGGGCGCTGACGTACTGCTGCTCGGAGACCTTGCGCAGCATCTCGATCTTGTTGCGACAGCGTGCGGCCTCCTCGTAATTCAGGTCTGCACAAGCCCGGTCCATTTCGTTCACGTAACGGGCAATCAGCGCATGACTGTTGCCTTCCAGGAACTCGATGGCCGCCTCGATTTCACTGCGATAGCTGTCCTCGTCGATCAACCCTACACAGGGTCCGCTGCAGCGGGCGATCTGGTACTGCAGGCAGGGCCGGCTGCGATGGCTGAAGAAATAATCGTCACACTGGCGTACCTTGAAAACCTTTTGCAGCAGGCTCAGGGCGCTGCGCGCTGCACCCGGGCTGGCATAGGGACCGAAGTACCGCCCTTTTCGCTCCCGCCTGCCCCGGTAGAAGGTGATCTGAGGGTATCGGTGTTCGCTCGAGATGAAGATATAGGGATAGCTCTTGTCGTCGCGCAGCAGGATGTTGTAGCGCGGGTGGTGCCGTTTGATGAGGTTGTTCTCGAGCAACAGTGCTTCGGCCTCCGTATTGGTGACCGTGGTCTCGATCGCCGTCGTTTGCGAGATCATCTTGGTCAGGCGCGGGCCTCGCTGGCCGCGATTGAAGTAGGCGGCGACCCTTTTCTTCAGGTTTTTGGCCTTGCCGACATACAGTGGCTTTCCCTGTGCATCGAGCATGCGGTACACACCCGGGTGCGGGCTCAGGGTCTGGATGAACTGCTTGGGATCAAATTCACTCATGCGGGTCCAGGTCACTCATTGGGAGCCATTCATCGCTGTGACCGCTCTTGAAAAAACGGCCTCGAACTGCTTTCGGGTCAGCCGGCCCGTTTGCGTGTTGTAGCGGCTGCAGTGGTACGAGTCCAGCAGACCCCACCTGCCCTCGATGCGGTGCAGCGCGCCATGGGCAAATGCATAGTGGCTCAACTTCACCCCCAGTGCCCGCAATACCGCGTCATGGGCGATCCTGCCCAGGGCCAGCACCACGCTGTCCGCGCGAAGTGCAGCCAGCTCGTTGTGCAGGTAGGGATTGCAGTTTTTGATTTCCCTGACCGTGGGCTTGTTTGCAGGCGGCAGGCATTTCACAGCGTTGGTGATCCGGCAGTTCCTCAGTTCAAGCCGGTCGCCGGTATTTTCCGAGACCGGGCGCGTCGAGAACCCGAACTTGTACAGCGTGCGGTACAGCAGGAGACCTGCATGATCCCCGGTGAAAGGTCGGCCGGTGGCATTGGCACCGTGCAGTCCCGGAGCCAGCCCGACAATCAGCAGTTGCGCACCCGGGTCACCGAAGGCTGCAACCGGCTTGCAGTGATACTCCGGGTACAGTGATTTCTTGAGTGCCAGATTTTTGGCAATGCGGGGGCATCGCCTGCAGTCTTCCCGGTAAGTCGATGAGTGTACTGTAGACACCGGAGCGGTCGCCTCGGGTCAGAACTGCAAAAGCGCCGAACCCCATGTAAACCCGCTTCCGAAAGCCTCGAGCATCAGGGTCTCCCCTTTCTTGATCCGGCCGTCGCGCACTGCCGTATCCAGTGCCAGGGGGATGGATGCCGCAGAAGTGTTGCCGTGCTCGGATACCGTCAGTACGACGTGCTCCATCGACATTTTCAGCTTTCTCGCCGTGGCCTCGATGATCCTGCGGTTCGCCTGGTGCGGCACCAGCCAGTCCAGGTCTCCCTTGCTGATCTGGTTGGCCTCCAGGGCCTCGTCCACGATCTCGCCCAGCTTGTTCACCGCCATCTTGAACACGGCATTGCCTTCCATGTACACGTACGCCTCGCCGGCCTTGAGCTGTTCGTAGCCACTGGAAATGCCATGTGGCACGTGCAGCAGGTGTTCATAACTGCCGTCGGCATGCAGGTGCGTGGACAGGATCCCCGGTTCATCAGAGGCCTCGAGCACGACTGCACCGGCCCCGTCACCAAACAGCACACAGGTACTGCGATCATTCCAGTCCAGGATACGGGACAGGGTCTCCGAGCCTACGATCAGCGCACACTTGGCCTCGCCTGCACGGATGAACTTGTCCGCGATTCCCAAGGCATACACGAAGCCCGTGCATACCGCCTGTACATCGAACGCCGGACAACCGTGCACGTCGAGCCGCTTTTGCAGCAGGCAGGCAGTGCCAGGGAAGATCTTGTCTGCGGTGGTGGTTGCGAGGATGATCAGGTCGATTTCGGCGTGGGACTTGCCGGCCATCTCGATCGCGCGCAGGGCGGCACGGGCTGCAAGGTCGCAGGTGGTCTCGCCCTCGGCTGCGATATGGCGCTGCCGGATGCCCGTGCGCTCCTGTATCCACTCATCCGTAGTATCAACAAGTTCCTCCATATCCTTGTTTGTCAATATTTTTTCCGGCAAGTAGCTTCCAGTGCCGGTGATTTTCGAGTACGTCATGGTCAACTGTTGTATTTCAGATATTCTGCGATGTGGGTGTCGATCATTTGAGGCACCTGCTTGACCGCTTCCAGGCGTGCGATGTCGATTGCGTGCTGGAACGAAAAGGCATCCGCCCCGCCGTGGCTTTTGACAACCACGCCTCGCAGCCCCAGAAGACTGGCGCCATTATAGCACCGCGGATCAATTCGCCGCCGGAATGATTTCAGCACCGGCAGGGCCAGCAATCCGCAGAGCTGGGTGAACAGGTTCTGCCTGAATTCCTGCTGGATAAAGTGGGAGATCGTTTTTGCGACTCCCTCGCTGGACTTCAGCGAGACGTTACCGGCAAAGCCGTCGCACACCACCACGTTGACATCCCCGCAATAGACATCATCACCCTCGACATAGCCAATATAGTTCAGCCCGCTTTTTTGCAGCATTTCATTGGCATGCTTCACCTGATCGTTACCCTTGATCTCCTCTTCGCCGATATTGAGAAGTCCGACCCTCGGGTTCTCAATCTCGTCGATGGCGGAGGCCAGCACCGCGCCCATGACGGCAAACTGCAGCAGGTGCTCGCTGCTGCAGCCTACATTGGCCCCCAGGTCCAGCATGTAGGTCTGGCCCTGGATGGAGGGGATCGCGCTGGTGATGGCCGGGCGATCGATGCCTGACAGCATCTTGAGCACGTAACGTGCCGTGGCCACCAGTGCCCCCGTGTTCCCGGCACTGACACAGGCGTGCGCTACGCCGTCCTTGACCAGGTCCACGGCCACCCGCATGGATGAGTCCTTTTTGCTGCGCAGTGCCCGTGAAGGCGATTCATCCATCTCAATGCGCTGGCTCGCGTGATGCACGCGCAGCCGGTCGGAAGGTGCGGATTTGATGCGGGTGAGTTCATCGGTGATCTCCCGCTCGTCGCCGACCAGAATCAGTGAGGTGTCCGGGTGGTCCTTCAGATAGGCGACGGCGGCCTCGGCCACCACGGCGACCCCGAAGTCACCGCCCATGGCATCCAGGGAGACTGTGTAGTGGATCACGATATGTCAGGCAAGTCCCTGAAAGCCGTATGCGAGCCGGGCAGACGGGCCATCAGGGTTCGGTGGAGTTGGTTTTGAGAAACCGGTACGGAAGCGGCTATTCCTCGTCGTCCTCGTATTCGTCGGGTTTCACGATCACCTGCCGGCCCCGGTAGTAGCCATCCTCCGTCACGTGATGACGCCGGTGCCGCTCGCCGGTGGTCGAATCCGTGGACAGGGTGGCAGCGGTGAGCGCATCATGCGCACGACGCATGTCTCTTTTTGAGCGTGTCTTCCTGTTCTTTTGTACCGCCATGGGATTCTCCTCGCTTCACGGGCGTTTCAAAATGGCAAACGGATTCCTGGCAGGACCGCTCGCCCTCTCCTTCAAACCTAGCCACGCTACCATACCTGGATCACAGAGTGAAATATCCACATGTCTAGGGACCAGGGGCAGCGCCAGCAGCAGCTCGTCCTCAATCAACTGTGCCAGCTCCAGGCTGGAGCCTTCGTACTCGTAGAGATCGTACCCCTCGGGAGCCTCGATGGGGCTCTCCAGACGGGGGCCTACAACGAGCCTGACACTTGGGCTGACCCGGATACGGACCTCGCCCAGGCAACGCACACAGCATAGCCCCAGCGTACAGGCGATCTCCCCATCGATCTGGCACCCGGACCGGACACGTGCCAGTTGCAGGTCAATACTGACGGTCGAGCCGATCGAGACCACCGCCTCACGCAGACGGGCCATGGAGTCTGTCGACAACTCACCGGCAAGGACCTGATGACGATCTGCCAGCGCCTGGGGGTTGAAGCGCTTGGGTAGCGGTGCGGGCACCATCGTCAATGGGACCTGGCTGGGTGCCACTGGATTCAGCGAAGCGCCGGGTTTACAAGGAGTTCGCGAACCGGGCTGAGCAGTGCGCTTCCCAGTCGTTTGGCGAACCGCTGCAGGACATCCTCGCGCTGGGTGTAATCCTGGATGCCCGCAACACCCACTACTTCACGGGCCACGTAACCCGGACTGCCGAAACCATCCACGAGCCCGATTTCGAGCGCCTGCTCACCGGTCCAGAACAGGCCGCTGAATACCTCCTCCTCATCGATGAGCCGGTCGCCCCTGCCCTGTCGCACCGCCTCAATGAACTGCTGGTGGATCTCATCGAGCAGTTTCTGCACGTGCGCCTTCTCGAACGGCTCTTCAGGAGAAAACGGGTCCAGCAGTCCCTTGTGCTTGCCCGCGATCATGAGCCGACGTTCAACACCGAGCTTTTCCATTGCCTCGACAAAACCGAAGCCGTCCATCATCACCCCGATGGAGCCGACGATACTGGCCTTGTCCGCATAGATCTCATCAGCGGCTACCGCGGCGAACACGCCGCCCGAGGCACAGACATCGGTGACCACGGCGTACAGGGGTTTTTCAGGATGAAGATCACGCAGTCGCGTGATCTCGCGATTGATGTAGCCGGCCTGCACGGGACTTCCTCCCGGGCTGTTGATCTTCAGGATCACCGCCACGGAACGAGGATTCTCGAAGGCTGCCCGCAGTCCGGAATTCACGTTGTGGGCGCTGGCCGTCTCACCATCGGCGATAATGCCGGTCATCTCCACCATCGCCGTATGCTGCGTACCGTCCGGAAGCTCAGAAAGGTTCCAGTCCATCATGGCGATCAGGAACAGGCCGAGATAGGCAAAGCCCAGTGACTTGAAGAATATTCCCCAGCGCCTCGCCCGTCGCTGTTCCCTGAGGCCGGCGGAGGCCAGCTTCACGATGGCATCCTGTTCCCAGGAGGACACGGTTCGGGCAGGACGCAAGCGCTCGCGCTCGCCTTCCAGGTTGATCTCAGGCTCCATATTCGCTATCCGGCTTGGAACTTCCGGCCTGTTTTCCGTGCATGTACGCATGCGCGTGAAGGCTTTCCAGGAAGTCGTTCAGTTCGGGACTCAACGGTGCTTTTATAGCATATTTCACGCCGTTGCTTCGACATCGGAAGCTCAGCCTTGAGGCATGCAGGAACATGCGCTTGAGCCCGTCCTTGCGCAAGGCGCGGTTAAAGGAAAAATCTCCGTATTTCGGGTCCCCTGCCACCGGATGGCCGGCCTGTGCGGCGTGGATGCGGATCTGGTGAGTGCGCCCGGTCCGGATCTGGATTTTCATCAGGGAAAGTCCGTCAAAGACCCGCAGCGGATGAAAGTGGCTAATGGCCTCCCGATAGCGCCCGTTCATCCCGTCGGGGTCGGGCCGCTCCGTCTTCTTTTTCAATGGCACACGGATCTTCTTCACTCCCTGGTCCCAGGCTCCCTTGATCAGGGCCACGTACTCCTTT
Organism: Gammaproteobacteria bacterium; assembly: GCA_022824965.1. Taxonomy (GTDB): domain Bacteria; phylum Pseudomonadota; class Gammaproteobacteria; order UBA4575; family UBA4575; genus WTFY01. Next base: position 27,760 of record JAJDYY010000003.1, on the reverse strand, counting down.
TCGATTTCACGGTCCCTGAGCAGCGCGTGCAGCTCACCCAGCATGGCCTTGTCCTTGGCGATAAGCAGACAGCCGCTGGTGTGGCGGTCTAGCCGGTGGACAAGTTCCAGGAAGGGGGCTTTCGGGCGAATAGCCCGCAGCACCTCGATCACGCCGAACGGGGCCAGATGACCCGGGTGCACGGCGATGCCCGCCGGTTTGTTGATGACGAGAACGGATGCATCCTCGTACAGGATGCAGGACTGGATCACAGACCGTATGTCCTGCGGGATCACCGGCATGCGGGCCGGTGCAGTGCGCAGCGGAGGAACCGTCACCTGATCATTCGCAACCAGCCGGTGGGTTTGCCGGATGCGCTTGCCGTTGATCCGGATTTTACCGGTGCGCAGCAACCGGTAGATGAGGCCCTTGGGGACCCCCTTGAGGTTCGCGAACAGGAAGTTATCGATCCGCTGGCCTTCCCGGGTGGAGTCAATGACGTAGCTGGTCGACTTCATGGTGGATTCACGGCGCGCTGGCGACAGCACGATTGCGCCGGTGACCGGGGCATCGTGTATCACGACAGTATATCTTGTTAATTCTGGAATAGTTACGTACCATTGCTGTCACGGTGCCAATGATGAAATGCATGTTTGATGCGGCACTGTCTTAGTGTTGGATTTTCTACCTCCACAGTCTCGGGCGTTTCTGCCGAGGCTACGGGAGCAAGCTTGAGCTGCACCGGGCGATGGGTTTACAAGGAACCACGCAAAGCGGCTCAGGATAAAAAATGATTGGTTTATTAAGTTTCACAGTCCACTTGTTCCACGGACCCCTCTCCACTGAACCTGCAGGCCAGGCACATCAAGGCCCTGCCGGAACCCTCATGGAGCGGCATCCATTACATGCATCGCGTGGAAAGCGGACACTACACAGAGTTTGCAATGAAAAGAATTTTAGTCAATGCCACGCAACAGGAAGAGTTGCGGGTCGGGATGGTCGATGGACAGCGACTGTACGATCTCGACATCGAACTACCCTCACGAAACCAGAGAAAAGATAATATATACAAAGGCACCATCACCCGGATTCAGCCGAGTCTGGAGGCTGCCTTTGTCAATTACGGTGCCGAACGCCACGGGTTTCTGCCCTTCAAGGAAATCTCGCGCGATTTCCTGAGCGGCTCTCCCAGCAACAACGGTGAGCGGGTACCGATCCGCAACCTCATTTCCGAGGGCCAGGAAATCATCGTGCAGGTCGAGCGTGAAGAGCGGGGCAACAAGGGTGCAGCCCTTACCACGTACATCAGCCTTGCCGGGCGCTACCTCGTCCTGATGCCGAACAACCCCCGCGCGAACGGTGTGTCCCGACGCATCGAAGGTGACGACCGCGAGGAAATCCGAAGCGTGTTGTCCAAGCTCGAGGTGCCCAAGGGCATGGGGGTCATCGCACGAACGGCGGGAGTAGGACATTCACCGGAAGAACTCCAGTGGGACCTGGACTACCTGCAAAAGGTCTATGACGCCATCAAGGGCGCTGCCGACTCCAAGAACAAGCCGTTCCTGATCTACCAGGAAAGCAACGTCATCATCCGTGCACTGCGCGACCATCTGAGGGATGACATCAGCGAGATCATCATCGACGACCCGGACGTGTTTCGTGACGCGAAGAAGTTCGTCGAGCAGGTGATGCCGCACAATCTGAATAAGCTCAAGCTCTACGAGGACCATGTCCCCCTGTTCAACCGCTACCAGATCGAATCGCAGATTGAATCCGCATTCGAGCGCGAAGTCTCCCTGCCCTCCGGCGGGTCCATGGTCATTGATCACACCGAGGCCATGATCTGCATCGACATCAACTCGGCCAAGGCGACCAGGGGCAGCGACATCGAGGAGACTGCACTCAACACCAATCTCGAGGCAGCGGACGAGACTGCGAGACAGCTGCGACTGCGTGATCTTGGCGGGCTGATCATCATCGACTTCATCGACATGACGCCTGAAAAAAATCGTCGCGAAGTGGAAAAGCGTCTGCGTGAGGCACTCAAGATTGATCGAGCCCGTGTGCAGATCGGGCACATCTCCCAGTTCGGGCTGCTGGAGATGTCACGCCAGCGGCTGCGGCCCTCGCTCGAAGAGTCAAGTCAGATCGTCTGCCCGCGGTGCACCGGCCACGGAACGATCCGCAGCATCGAATCGCTTGCGCTTGCAGTCCTTCGCCTGATCGAGGAAGAGGCCATGAAGGAAAGTACAGGCAAGGTCATTGCCAAGCTGCCTGTGGAGGTGACAAGCTTTTTGCTGAATGAAAAACGCATCGGCATCAGCGAAGTCGAGGCGCGCCATGACGTGCAACTCATGATCGTACCGGATCCGAACCTGGAAACCCCGCACTTCACCGTCGAAAGAGTACGCAACCAGGACGCCAAACCCGACCAGAAGCCTAGCTACGAGCACATCCCCCAGGAAGAGACCGGGCTTGCCCCCTATCGGCAAGCTCCGGCGACAGTGGAACAACCTGCCGTGAAAACCATCCACGCGACCGCCCCGGTCCCTTCTTCGAAGACTCAACCCGGCTCCAAGGGGCGTGCCCGCCCATTGAAAGCCCTCTTCGGGTGGCTTTCCGGCGGTAATAAAACTCCAGAAGAGACCACACCGGCCAAGGTGAAGGAGCCCTCTGGTGAGAACCGCTCCACGGCACGCACACGCAGTGATCAAAGAAGGCGAGGATCACGTGATCATACGCGCGGTAGCCACCGACGCAGAGACGGTTCCAGGAGAGCGGATGGTCAGCGCAGGGACGGCTCCAGGAGAGCAGATGGTCAGCGCAGGGATGGTTCCAGGAGGACGGACAGTCAGCGCAGGGACGGCTCCAGAAAAACGGACGATCAACGCAGGTCAGGCCCCGAACGAAAAAGCCATGGCAGCCGGGACCGGGCCAGCGCCAAGCCAGCCAAGTCCCCGTCTACAGACTCGAGCAAGCCTGCTCAGAAGGACCCCGGCCAATCGCCTCCGCCAGACCCGGACAAGACCCCGCCAACGGATCCGGGCCAGCCGCCGTCGACGGACCCTGGCAAGTCTTCCTCGTAGAAGCCTCACAAGGTACCGGCACCCCCTTTTTCAGCATGCCTGTCGGACCAGAGGTCTATGCGGGGGTTTCCAGTGCGTGCTGGACTTGAATGTGCTCCAGTAGGGCACTGCATGCATCCTCGATCATGTCCAGGACGGCTTCAAACCCGTCGAGTCCCCCATAGTATGGATCTGGAACTTCCTCGCACTCGACGTGACGGGCAAACTCCAGCATCAGGCGCACCTTGTGCCGGTGCGCCTGATGACAGTGAGACAGTAGATGCTCCCGGTTCTGATGATCCATGGCAAGGATGAGGTCGAACGCCGTGAAATCGGAAGCCCTCACCTTGCGGGCTCGCAGATGCTCCAGGGAATGGCCTCGTCGGGCGGCCACGGCTACGGCCCGCGGGTCCGGCGGCTCGCCGGTGTGATAGGCATACGTGCCCGCAGAATCTACCGCGATGATCTCCTGTAGCTTGTGTTCTCTGACCAGGTCTTGAAAAACGCCATGGGCCATGGGAGAGCGGCAGATGTTTCCCATGCACACGAACAGGATGTTGATGTCCTTGCGCGTTGCCGGGCTTTCAGGGAGTTTCATTTCGATCTGCATCCTGTTCGTCCATCCTGCGAGTTTGGGGCACGCACTTGCAGGGGCATCACCTGCCTGGCATCAGCGGTCAAACGTCAATCGCTCTCCGAGAAAGGGTTGTTCTGCTACCCGGCCCTTCTCGTACACCACCTGGCCGTTCAGGATGGTGGTGTCGATCGATGAGCGAAAGGTGTAGCCGGCAAACGGCGACCACCCGCACTTGTACAGGATGCTGTCCTCGGTCACGGTACAGGGCCTGGAGGCATCGATCAGCACCAGGTCTGCGCGATAGCCTTCCTCGATAAACCCCCGCTCGACGACCGAGAACCGCCGGGCCACGTTGTGACTGGTCTTCTCCACGATTTTCTCCAGGCTCAGGATGCCGTCATGGTAGTGCTCCATGAGGCTCAGCAGGGCATGCTGCACCAGCGGCAGTCCGGCAGGCGACTCCAGGTAGTTGCCGCGCTTCTCCTCAAGCAGGTGCGGAGCATGATCCGTGGCGATGATGTCGATACGGTCCTCCATGACCGCTTTGAGCAGTCCTTCGCGGTCGCGGGCCGTCTTGATCGCCGGGTTGCATTTGACTAGTGCCCCGCGGGTGGCGTAATCCGCATCACTGAAGAACAGGTGGTGCACACAGACCTCTGCGGTGATGGATTTGCCCTGGATCTCTCCTTTCGAGAACAGCTCCAGTTCCCGGGCTGTTGAGAGATGCAGGACGTGCAGCTGGGTGCCGTGCCTTGTCGCCAGGTCAACGGCCTTCACCGAGGATTTGTAGCAGGCCTCTTCAGAGCGGATGATCGGATGGTATTCCACGGGAATGTCGTCCCCGTACTCCTGCTGGAACTTGCGAAGATTCTCGTTAATCATCGGCGAGTCCTCGCAATGCGTGATCACCGGTACGGGCGCGAATTCGAAGATCCCCTCAAGGGCCTCGTCGCGATCGACCAGCAGGTTTCCGGTCGAGGCCCCCATGAAGACCTTGATGCCGCAGGCGAGGTCCTTGGGCAGGCGCTTGATCTCTTCCAGGTTGTCATTACTGGTACCCATGTAGAAGGCGTAGTTCGCATGCGCGCTCCTGGCTGCGATCCGGTACTTGTCACGCAACCTGTCCACCGTCAGGGTCGGGGGTGAGACATTGGGCATATCCATGAAGCTCGTGATGCCGCCAGCAATCGCCGCGCGTGACTCCGTGGCGATATCGGCCTTGTGGGTCAGACCGGGCTCGCGAAAGTGCACCTGGTCGTCGATCATCCCGGGGATCAGGAATTTGCCGTTGGCATCGATGATGCGTTTCGCAGGCTGGCTCTGCAGGTCTGCACCGATCTGTGCGATCCGCTGGTCCGTGACCACGACATCCTGTTCGGTGATGGCGTGATCGTTGACCAGTTTTGAGTTAGTGATCAATAGGTCGTACATGGGACTACTTCGTCGATATCCATTCAAGGCATGCGGGACGCATGCATGCCGAAAGGCCGCTCACTGCAGCCGGTTCACGAGCCGGTACACGGCGATCAGTATTCCAAAGCCCACGTACATCCCCAGCAGGCAGATCAGCATCAAGATCCCAAGCCCGGGCTCGATGACACCAGACCTGACCAGTGCAAACACCCCGATTGCAGCACCGATGAATGCAGAAACAGCGCCTGCCACAACGAGTAATTTAGTCATGGAATCCCGTATGAATTTCTCGCACCCAAAGTACCTGCATCACCTTACACGAAAATATCCCGGGATTCATGAATCTCCCGGCCTGATACTCCTAGGATCTGCAGGGCCGACCCTGCACGATTTTGGTCATGGATGGCAGTATCTGCAATCTCGACTTCATGTGCCGATTGCCTGGCTCCAAGGTAGTGTGGCAACTGGCGGAGAGGGAGGGATTCGAACCCCCGGACCCTTTCGAGTCAACGGTTTTCAAGACCGCCGCATTCGACCACTCTGCCACCTCTCCGGTCAGGTCACGAAGAATACCCGAATGGTACCGGGAACTGCCAGCACCGATGCTGTCTAAATAAAGTAGCAAAGATGACTTGAATTCGTCTGGAAAACCGTTATGTTAGTAACATCAAGCATTTATTTTATTCTGGAGAGCAAGCAGATATGAACGATCCAAGATTGCAAATGGGTAGTGTGAGCCAGGCTAGTGTCCTAGCCACCAACAAGGTGCTGCGCAATACCTATGCACTTCTTTCGGTTACCCTGATTTTCAGTGCACTGATGGCCGCCTTGTCAACGGTGCTGCACGTCGGTCACGGCACCAGTCTCATCTGCTCCTTCGCCGCCCTTGCATTGATCTGGTTTGTGCTGCCCCGCACCGCTGAATCTGCGGCGGGCATTGCCGTCGTTTTCGCCTTTACGGGCCTGCTGGGCTTCGGGCTTGGACCGGTACTGAACTTCTATCTGAACATGACGCATGGCGCTCAGGCCATAGCCACGTCTTTAGGGGGTACCGCAGTCGTGTTCATTGGACTTTCAGGCTATGCCCTGACCACGCAACGCGATTTCAGCTTCCTGGGAGGATTCCTGTTTGCCGGGCTGATGGTGGTGTTGCTGGCGGCATTGGCAGGAATTTTCCTCAATATGCCTGGGCTCTGGCTGGCCATCAATGCTGCGGTCATCCTGATCTTCAGTGGCTTCATCCTGTTTGATACGAGCCGTATCATCCACGGCGGGGTCACCAACTACATCATTGCCACCACCTCGATCTACCTCAGCATATACAACATCTTCATTTCCCTGTTGCATTTACTGGGAGCTGCAGGCAACGACTGAAGCGGATCGTCGATGGATTGGATGAAGTTTGCCTACGCGGCGCTGATCGTCGCTCTGCTGATCTTCATCTTTCCGGCAGCAAAATACTGGCTGAAGAACAGCCCGAAGGCCGAGCGCGGTGACTGGCAGGCATTCCTGCTGCCAATCAGCCTGGTGATTCTGTTCGTGGTCGGCCTGATGTGGATCGTAGGCCAGTAGGACCCAGGACCCGGACCCCCGGGGTCGGCGTTGCCGGGCCAGCTGGCCTCAATGCCGGAAATTCTCAAACTGTACAGGGATGCCAAGCTTGGCGTCCCTGAGCAGGCTCATCACCTTCTGCAGATCATCCCGTTTTTTCCCGGAAACACGCACCTTGTCTCCCTGGATGGCGGTCTGAACCTTGATCTTGGAATCCTTGACGATCTTGATCATCTTTTTTGCAATGGCCTGGTCTATCCCCTGTCGCACTGCCACGACCTGTCTCGCACGCAGGTTCGCCTCCTCCACCTGACCTCTTTCCAGACAACCCACATCGACTCGGCGCTTGGCCATTTTCTGGGTGAGAATGTCATAGATCTGGTCGATCTGGAATTCGGATTGTGCCTCGATGCGCAAGGCAGAATCTTCCTGGACAACCTTGGCATCCGACCCCCTGAAGTCATACCGGTTGGAGATTTCCCGGTTGGTCTGGTCCAGTGCATTGGTCAGCTCGTGAGTATCCACTTCCGATACGGCATTAAATGAAGGCATGATTCGTGTTCTCCTGTCTGGGCGGGTTCAAAGCGGTTAAGATTATACAATGTCCAGACTAGCCATCCTCCTCGGTTCAGCCAATGCCGCACTTGCAATTGCACTGAGTGCCTTTGCTGCCCACGCACTGCGCCCCGCCTGGCCAGAGCATCGATATTCGATTTTCCAGATTGCGGTGGACTATCACCTGTACCATGCATTGGGCCTGGTGGTGGTTGGCATCCTGCTTGCCCAGCATGCCGACCGGGGGCTGCTCAAGGCCGCCGCAGCTGTCATGCTGGCCGGAATGATCCTCTTCTGTGGCAGTCTCTATTTTCTGAGCCTGACAGAACTTGCCTGGTCGGGCAGGATCACCCCGTTTGGCGGGGTCGCATTCATCGCCTCATGGGGCCTGGTGATGGTGGCCTATTTCAGAAGAAACTGATCTTGAGTGGAGCCGCGGACGGAAGCTAGGCCGGTCCGGTGTCTGTAACCGGCCTCTGCAGTACCCGGATCTCATCGCCGACCGTGATCACTCCTCCTGCCTGCACCGCTGCCGTGACGCCTCCATGGTTCCACATGGCATTGAATCCACCGTACCCCAGGGCCTTTTCCATTTTGGCGCAGGGCTTGCAATCACCAGTGACCTGCAGCACTGCATCGTTGATCCCGATTTCAAGGTCCTTGCAGAGCCCAAGGTTGATGCCCGATACCACGATGTTGCGCCGGAACACGTCGGGGGAAATGGCCTCCTTGCCCAGCAAGGCGGCAATCACCGGAAGGTATTCAGCCTGGATCAGGGTCACCTGCCTGCGGCTTCCCGCACGCTGGCCCGCCTTGTCCCCCTCAAGCCCGTGGCCTTGCAGCAACGTGGCAGTTTCCACAACATCCATGGCCTCGCCTGCTGCCTTTCTGAGTCCGATCCACTCGATCTTGCCGCTTTGCGGGAAGCGGTCCTTGAGTTCGGTAGACATGGGTAAACAGTCCTTCGGTATCTTTACGGGGAAGTGATGATCTCAAGTCCACCCATGTAGGGCTGCAGGACCTCAGGGACACGGACCCGGGCCTCGCTGTCCTGGCAGTTCTCCAGGATCGCCACCAGCGTTCGGCCAGCGGCCAGACCGGAACCGTTCAGCGTGTGCAGGAGTTCGGTTTTGCCGGTTGCGGGGTTCTTCCAGCGGGCCTTGAGCCTTCTGGCCTGGAAGTCCACGAAATTACTGCAGGAGGAAATCTCACGGTAACGGTTTTCGCCGGGCAACCAGACCTCGATATCGTAGGTCTTGGCCGCGGCAAACCCCAGGTCACCTGCGCACAAGGTCACCACCCGGTATGGCAATTCAAGTTTTTGCAGGATGATTTCCGCATGCTGCGTGAGTTCCTCGAGCGCACGCCAGGAAGCTTCGGGCTTGACAAGCTGCACGAGCTCGACTTTTTCGAACTGGTGCTGGCGGATCATCCCCCGCGTGTCCTTGCCGTACGAGCCGGCTTCCGAGCGAAAGCAAGGCGTGTGGCAAGCGTATTTGGCAGGCAGCTCTTCCTCTTTCGCAATGGTATCGCGCCACAGGTTGGTCACCGGCACTTCTGCAGTCGGGATCAGGTAATACGGACTGTCCGTGGACAGCTTGAACAGGTCCGCTTCGAATTTGGGCAACTGGCCGGTACAGGTCAGGCTTTCGTCATTGACGATGTACGGTACGTAGACTTCCCGGTAGCCGTGCTCTGAAACATGCACGTCCAGCATGAACTGGATCAGTGCGCGATGAAGCCTGGCCACCTGGCCCTGCATGGTGACAAACCGGCTGCCTGCAATCTTGGCGGATTTCCCGAAATCAAGACCCTCGGTGCGCTTTCCGATTTCCACGTGACCCAGTGGGGGGAAATCAAATTCCGGGGGCTCGCCCCAGGTTCGCACCACGGCGTTATCCGCTTCCGTGTTTCCGTCCGGGACGCTCTCGTGGGGAAGGTTGGGCAGGGTCAGCATCCATGCGTGAATTTCCGATTGCAGGCGCTCGAGCTCGCCCTCGCCCGCTTTGAGCTTCGCATTGATCGCTCCCATCTCATCCATGATGCCCGAGACATCCTGTCCCGCGGACTTGCCCTGTGCGATCAGTTTGGAATTCGTGTTGCGCTGGTTTTGCAACTGTTCTGCATTCGTTTGCAGTTGCTTGCGTTTTTGTTCCCGGATGGTGAACCAGTCCCGGTCGATCGTCAGTGCGCGGCGCCCAAGCTGCCTGGCAATCTCATCCAGTTCGGCTCGCAGTATCTTGGGATTCAGCATGAGTGATGCTCCACGATCAAAAGGCACGCGCCAGGACAACACCGAGGTAGCAGGCCCCCAGGCACAAGACGATGCTGAGTGCGACATTGGCCGCCGCACTCACCACACTGCCCTGCTGCAGAAGCTGAAGGGTTTCCAGCGAAAACGCTGAAAAGGTGGTGAACCCGCCCAACAGTCCTGCCAGCAGCCCCAGCCGGATTTCATCCGTGACCATCCAGCGCTCCAGCAACACGATCGACAATACACCGATCAGCAGGGACCCCGAGATGTTGACGAGCAGCGTTCCCAGGGGGAATTTGCTGCCCCACCAGTGTGCACACTGCATCTGGATCAAGTATCTCAGCACCGAACCCAGCGCTCCCCCTACTGCAATGCTTGCTAGCGTCAAATCAGTCTCCTTTTTGCGTGCGGACCGTCAATTACAAGCTGCTTTGATCGGTGGTATATTGGTGTGTCGCAAACAATGGTACCGCAAGTTGGCGCATCGATGATGAAACTCTTGGCGACGGCGTCTTGGCACGAGACAGGAATGGCCAGCAGTTGGTAAACGTGAAATGCCAGTGGCATGAAGATGCAAGCCAGTCTATCAGAATTGACAAAACGGTTTCACCAGGTCCTGCCCGAGGATGCGGTGCTGGTCAAGCACGAGCAACTGGCCCCCTATGAATGCGATGGCCTGACGGCGTACCGCCAGCTTCCCCGTGTCGCCCTGCTGCCGGCGACCCGGGAGCAGATCCTGGCTGCGGTGACAGTCTGCAGGGAACTCGAACTTCCCATCGTGGCCCGGGGTGCCGGCACCAGCCTGTCCGGGGGCGCGCTGCCTCACCCGGAAGGAGTCTTGCTCAACTTCGCCAGGCTGAACCGGGTGCTGGAAATCGACCCGGAGAACCGTACTGCAACCGTTGAACCCGGCGTGCGAAACCTTGCCATCTCGGAAGCTGCCAGACCATATGGCCTGTATTACGCACCGGATCCTTCCTCGCAGATCGCCTGTACGATCGGCGGCAACATCGCGGAGAATTCAGGAGGAATCCACTGCCTGAAATACGGCTTGACTGTGCACAACATCCAGGCCCTGGAGGTCCTGACGACCGACGGCGAGATCCTCGAGCTGGGAGGCAAGCACCTGGAGTCCTCCGGATTTGACCTGCTGGCATTGATGAACGGTTCGGAAGGCATGCTGGGGGTGGTGCTGCAGGCGACGGTGAAGTTGCTGCCGAGACCGCATGACCGCAAAGTGCTGCTGGCCGCCTTCTCGCACGTGCGCGATGCCGGAAATGCGGTAGCTGCCGTCATTTCCCATGGAATCCTTCCCGCCGGCCTTGAGATGATGGATCACTTCACCATCCAGGCCACGGAGCAGTACTGCAGCCCCGGCTACCCGAAAGAGGCCGCGGCCATCCTGATCTGTGAACTGGACGGTTACGAGGAGGAACTGGCGGATCAGATGGAGCGTACCAGACAGTTGCTCAAGCAGCACCAGGCGACGGAGGTGCGCCTGGCAAACGACGAACAGGAGGCGGAACTGTTGTGGCGAGGCCGCAAGGCGGCCTTCCCCGCGCTTGGCAACCTGTCTCCCGACTACTATTGCATGGATGGCACCATCCCACGCAAACACCTGGCGGAAGTCCTTGAGGAAATTTATGCGCTCTCCGGCAAATTCGGACTTCGCGTTGCCAATGTGTTCCATGCAGGAGACGGAAACCTGCATCCGCTCATTCTCTACGATGCCAACGAGGAAGGTCAGCTGGAGAGGGCGGAAGAGTTCGGCAGCGAGATCCTGCAGCTGTGCGTCAGAATGGGAGGCACCATCACCGGGGAACATGGCGTGGGCGTTGAAAAGCTGGACCAGATGTGCGTGCAGTTCAACCCGGAGGAACTCCAGACCTTCTATGCCATCAAGTCCGCCTTCGACGAGCACGGGCTGCTCAACCCTGGCAAGGCCGTCCCGACCCTGCACCGCTGTGCCGAGTTCGGCGCCATGCACGTGCACAAAGGGAAGCTGCCCCACGCCCACCTGCCCCGCTTTTGACAGCTGGCTCCCGGATGTGACGGATAGCAGGGAAACCATCGCAGCCCAAGTCCGGGATGCAGCAGAACACAAGACCGCCCTGCAGCTTCAGGGTGGTAACACCAAGGCTTGGTACGGGCGGAGCATCCAGGCCACACCTCTCTGTCTTGCCGGGCACTCGGGAATTGTCGAGTACGAACCTTCCGAGCTTTATATCACCGCGCGCTGCGGCACTCCTTTGAGCATGATTGAGCAGGTCATCTCAGGGGAAAACCAGATGCTTCCGTTTGAGCCACCCCACTTCGGGGCACCAGCCACTCTTGGCGGTGCCGTTGCCGCAGGCCTGGCCGGGCCCCGGCGCATCAGCGGCGGCGGCGTGCGTGACTGCATGTTGGGTGCTGAAATCATTAACGGAAAGGGTGAGTACCTGCGTTTTGGCGGCAGGGTCATGAAAAATGTTGCCGGCTATGACGCATCGCGCCTGATGTGCGGGTCACTGGGAACACTCGGTGTTTTGATGTCAGTCACTCTGCGCCTGTTGCCCCAGCCGCAGCGCGAACAAACCGTGGTCATGGCTGAAACACCTGCCGATGCAATCCATAAAATGAATGCCTGGGCGGGCACGCCAATGCCGATCACGGCAACCTTTCACGATGGAGAGAACCTTCATGTTCGCCTGACCGGTTCTTCGTCGACGATTGAAAAATGCCAGAATGAAATCGGCGGGGATCGCATTGAGCAAAGCGAGCACTTCTGGGACCGTGTCCGCGAGCAAACTCATGAAATGTTTGTACCCGGTGTGCCCTTGTGGAGGATCCGGGTGCCTCCCTCCACCAGACCTCTCGACCTCCCAGAACCCTGTGCGATGGAATGGAACGGCGCCCTTCGCTGGTATGCCACGCAAGCCGAGGCCTCCACGGTCCGCGCAATCGCCCGCGAGGCGGGCGGGCAGGCCTGCCAGTTTCGAGGACCGCCCATCGATCAGGTGTTCCATCCCCTGCCACCCGCACTGCTCAAAATCCATGAAAGGCTCAAACATGCTTTTGATCCGGCGGGAATTCTCAATCCCGGCAAAATGTACGTACAATTCTGACTCCCATGCAGACTTCACTGCCGAAAGAATTCCTGCAAACGAAAGAGGGCCTCAAGGCGAATGAGATCCTGCGCAGTTGCGTGCATTGCGGGCTTTGCAATGCAACTTGCCCGACCTACCAGTTGACCGGCAATGAACTCGACGGGCCCCGGGGCCGGATTTACCTGATAAAGAATCATCTGGAAGACCAGAATGACGGCAGCGTGGGCCTCAGGCATCTGGACCGGTGCCTGACTTGCCTAGCCTGTGAAACCACCTGTCCTTCCAATGTCCGGTATGGTCATCTGCTGGACATCGGGCGAAAACATATGAACCAGGCCATCAATCGCCCGCTGGCAAGCCGAATCAAGCGGCACCTGATTGCCCGGGTGTTTGCCAGGCCGTACCTTGTCCGGGCCATGCTGGCCCTGGCCCGACTCGCCAGACCCTTCCTGCCTCAGGATCTGGCGACAAAGATACCTGCCCGACCCCCCGCATCCAGGGCACTGGCAGCCAAGTCCGGGGCACCCAAACTGCTCACGATTCGCGGCTGCGTGCAGTCAGTCGTCGCCCCGCAGATCAACCAGGCAGCTGCCAAGGTCCTGGAGCGCTCGGGCATCGGCCTTGAAGAAGCAAAAGGCAACTGCTGCGGGGCCTTGTCTTACCACCTGGCAGACACTGCACAGGCCGAGAAAACCATTCGCCGAAACATCGACAACTGGTATCCAGGACTTGCCGGCGAATACCAGTATTTTGTTGTCACATCAAGTGGATGCAGCAGCTTTATCAAGCAGTATGGAGAGATTATGCAGACAGACTCCCACTATGCGGAGCGTGCAGCCTTCATCAGCGAACATTGCCGGGACCTCTCCGACCTCGATTTCGCGCAGGGTACGAGAGCCGTGAAAGAAACACGCTCGGTAGCCTTTCACAGTCCCTGCACGCTTCAACATGCCCAGGGCGTACTGGGCAACATCGAGGGCCGGCTGGAGGACGCCGGATACCGGTTGGTTCCCACAACGGACCCGCATCTGTGCTGTGGCTCCGCAGGCAGCTATTCCCTGCTGGAACCCGGACTATCCACCCAGTTGCTGGAAAACAAGCTGGATAGCCTGGAGAAAGGAGAGCCGGACATCATCTGCACGGCCAACATCGGATGCTTGATGCATCTACAGTCTGGAACGCGACGGCCAGTCAAACACTGGATCGAACTGCTGGTCTAGCCGGCAGGGAGCCAGACGCCCGCCATCTCCGGACCGGGATCAGGGGTCCCCGGGCTTCCAGATCCCGAATGCCTCGCCCTTGGGGCGCATATGAGCCTGTCTTTGCCGGGTGATATCTTCGTAGACATACTTCGAAAAGGCGACGATCTCATTCATGATTTCATTTTTCTCGCCGATGGGCAGGTCATGATTTCCGACCATGAAGCCTGTGATGGCTGCCAGGTACTGACCTGCCAAAATCGGATTTTCGGCGCGCTCGTCTTCCTCGATGAGGGTTCCCTGAATCTTCTCAATGAGTTCCCTTGACAGTTTCAGCTGGTCCATGTTGGATGGCTCCGTCGGTGTTCAGTTGCGGTTTCCGGTTTTATTGCGGAGCTTGTCCATATGCTCCCGGATCTTGATTTCGAGTCCCCTGGGTTCGGGCTCATAGTACCGCGTTCCCCGCAGTATTTCAGGAAAGTAACATTCCCCCTGTGCATAGGCATCCGGTTCATCGTGTGCATAACGATACCCTTGTCCGTAACCGATTTCCTTCATCAGTTTTGTGGGTGCGTTCCTCAGGTGCATCGGCACTTCCTGGCTGCCGTGGGTTTTTGCATCTTTCATTGCCAGGCCGTACGCCCGATACACGGCATTGCTTTTGGGCATGCATGCCAGGTAAACGATCGCCTGAGCGATGGCCAGCTCGCCCTCGGGTGATCCCAGCCGCTCATAGGTTTGCCAGGCACTCATGGCTATCTGCAGCCCCCTGGGATCGGCGTTACCGATATCCTCAACGGCCATGCGCAGGACACGGCGCGCGATATAGTAAGGATCGCAGCCCCCATCGACCATCCTGCAAAACCAGTACAGGGACGCGTCGGGGTCAGAGCCACGCACGGACTTGTGCAGGGCGGAGATCTGGTCGTAAAAATACTCGCCTCGCTTGTCGAAGCGCCTCGTGCCCTGTGCCGTGACCTCCTTGATGATTTCGCAACTGATTACTTTCTCCATCTCGTTCTCATCGATCCAGTCGGAGGCGATCTCCAGGAAATTCAGTGCGCGCCGTGCATCCCCGTCGGCAGCCACGGCAAGCAGTTCCCTCGCCTCCGCATCGATACCGATCTGCCTGTGGCCCAGGCCACGTTTCTCATCCTGCAGTGCAGCGTCGATGCACTGGCCCACCTCGGATTCCGTCAACCGCTTGAGCACGTAGGTACGCGCCCTGGATAACAATGCATTGTTGAGTTCAAAGGACGGGTTTTCCGTCGTGGCACCGATAAAATAGAATGTGCCGTCTTCGATATACGGCAGGAATGCATCCTGCTGGGCCTTGTTGAACCGATGGACTTCATCGATGAAAAGCACGGTGCTGGAGGCCTTCTCCTGGCTGTGCAGCTTGGCCTGATCAATCGCCTGGCGAATCTCCTTGACTCCGGCCAGTACGGCCGACAGGGAAAGAAATTGTGCATGCGAACTGCTTGAAATGATGCGGGCCAGCGTGGTCTTGCCCGTGCCGGGCGGCCCCCAGAAAACCATGGAATGCAGCCTGCCCTGCTCAATTGCCAGACGCAGCGGCTTGTCAGGAGACAGCAGGTGGGCCTGGCCTACAAATTCGGCCAGGCTGGCAGGACGCATGCGGTCTGCAAGTGGACGATAGCCACCGGCCCGGTCAAACAGATCGGTAGTCGAATGGGCGGGTGAGTCAGAGATCATCTTGAAGGGACGCCCACGACATCCACACCCCGGGGGGCCTTGAATGTGAAATGCCGGGCAGGGAAGCTCACGTTCAGCTCAAGGTGCCGGAATTCGATAATTGTCTTTTGTGAGAACTGGTCGTGCAACTCCATTTTCTGGATTCCCCGGTCATTGAGGCCTATCTGCACGCTGCGGAACTCGGTGTCCTGAACATGGGGAACCAACCTGACCCAGCTGAGGTCTTCCCTGTCCGGGCCAGCAGAAATCTCGAATTCATCCTGCAGCACTCGGGCATTCATCAGCAGCATGATCGGTGCATTGCCCAATGCCTCCATGATGGGTCTGGCCACCGCCTGCTGTAACTCTTCATCATAGACCCAGAGGTCCTTGCCGTCGGCGAGGATCAACTGCCTGTGGGGACGTACGTACTGAAAGCGAAACCGGCCCGGGCGGCTCAGGGCGACAGTCCCCTCAGCGGTCTGGACCCGCCTGCCGTTCTCATCCCAGACGGTTTGCAGAAAGCTTCCCCGGAAAGAGTCCACCTCGGCGAAGAATGCATTCAGCAGGTCCACCGCCTCACTGCCTTGGCAGGCCAGTGAAAATGACAAGAACACAGTCCCCAAAAATAATTTCCAGATCCGTATCACGTGCTGTCCTGTCTGAACTCCTGGGTACGATAAGGCCGATGGTACCCGGTAATGCGCAGTATGCATCGCGCCGGTCCGGCACGACTCGAAGCATCACACAGGCGGCGGTGCAATAACTTCTCGGCTGCCATTGGCCAGGACAGCGCTGACAACACCACTGTTTTCCATCTCTTCAATGATTCTTGCCGCACGGTTGTAGCCGATTTTCAACCTTCGCTGCAGGTAGGAAATCGAGGCTTTGCGCGTTTCCGTGACGATGGCGATTGCTTCATCGTAAAGCGGGTCCAGTTCTCCGTCCTGGCTGTCTATGGGCTCCAGTCCAGGTATTGCATCCCTGCCATCCTCGGGGTCCTGGGTGACTTCATTCAGGTACGCCGGCGTCCCTTTCTGTTTCAGGAAGGCGACGACCTTGTGGACCTCCTCGTCGGAGACAAATGCGCCGTGGATACGGTCCGGCAGGGAGGTTCCCGGAGGCAGGTACAGCATGTCACCATGGCCAAGCAGTTGTTCGGCACCCATCTGATCCAGGATGGTTCGCGAATCGACTTTCGATGAAACCTGGAAAGCGACCCTTGAGGGAATGTTCGCCTTGATCAGGCCGGTAATGACATCCACCGAGGGACGTTGTGTGGCCAGAATAAGATGAATGCCGGCGGCCCTGGCCTTTTGTGCAATTCGTGCGATCAGTTCTTCAACTTTCTTGCCAACTACCATCATCATGTCCGCCAGCTCGTCAACGATGATCACGATGCTTGGCAATGGACTCAGTGTTTCGACAGCCCTGTCCTGCGGTTCATCGTCCTCATGAGGACTGGCAAACGGGTCGGGGATCGGCTCACCCTTGTCGATGGCCTGCTTCACCTTCGTGTTGAAACTCTGGATGCTGCGAACCCCGAGCGCCGACATCAGCTGATAGCGTCTTTCCATCTCGGCCACGCACCAGCGCAATGCATTGGCGGCTTCCCTCAGATCGGTGACTACCGGCGAAAGCAGATGCGGAATACCCTCGTAAACGGCAAATTCCAGAATCTTGGGATCGATCAGGATGATCCGTACCTGCTGCGGCGTGGCCTTGTACAGTATGCTCAGCAACATGGCATTCAGGGCCACCGACTTACCGGACCCGGTCGTCCCTGCAACCAGCAGGTGGGGCATTTTCGCAAGGTCCACGACGACCGGTCGCCCGCTGATGTCCTTGCCCAGAGCCAGGGTCAGGATGGATGATGATTCGTCATAGGTCTCGGAGCGCAGGATATCGCTGAGTACAACCAGCTCCCGGTATTCATTGGGGATTTCAAGTCCAACGTGGGATTTCCCCGGAATCACCTCGACAATCCGCACGCTTACCACCGAAAGCGCACGGGCAAGATCCTTGGCCAGGTTCGAGACCTTGCTCACCTTGATACCTGCCGCAAGCTGCAATTCAAAGCGGGTGATCACAGGCCCTGGGTGAACCTCAACCACGGCCGCATCGATACCAAAATCGAGCAGTTTCAGCTCGACCTGGCGCGACATGGCCTCCAGTGCATCGTCTGAGTACCCTTTCGCATCATCCGCGACGCTGTCCAGCATGGAGGTCGGGGGCAAAGCCGTCTCCACCGAATCGAACAGCGGGATCTGACGCTCCCGTTCGGTTCGCATGCTGGGCGTGATCTCTTCCACGGTAGGCTCGATCCGGGGCGGGGATTTCTGGATCTTCACCTTCTTGGCCTTGACGACCTTTTCGCGGGCCGTTCTTGCCTGCTTGCCCAGGTGCCTCTCTTTCAGCAGGCTGATCAATCTCCAAAGCCATGAACTGATCTTCAGGATGTACTTGCCGGTCATGTCCAGCAGCCATAGCAAGGAGAAATGCGAGAACACCGTGATGCCGGCAAAAAACAGGGCCAGGAGCAGCAAGGTGGCTCCGACATAATTGAAAACCGCCAGAAATCCACTGCCTACGATATTGCCCAGCACCCCCCCTGCGGTATCCGGAAGGAAGGCCGGCTGAAAATGGAGCGCTGCCAGCCCGCAGCCGGCCGCCAACGTCAGCAAGAAGCCGGCCCAGCGCAATCCCAGTGTGCGGTAATCGATCGCCTGCGTATCCGTCCCACCCTGGTACAGGAGCCATCCACTGTAGGCCACCATGACGGGCGCCAGGTAGGCAAGATATCCGAACAGGAAGAAGAACAGGTCTGCGAACCAGGCGCCTGCCTTGCCGCCAAGATTGTTTACGGCCTGATCAAAACTGGCCTGGGCCCAGCCGGGATCGGACGGCAGGTAGGTGAGCAACGCCAGCATCAGGTAGGCGCCCAGCGCAACCAGTATCAGTAAAACACTTTCACGCAGTCCCCTCGGCAAAGAAGCCCGATCACTGGATTTCGATGGCTTTTTCAAAGCAGCTCACACCGAGTTGATCATCTATCCTTAAATTGTCCGTTTAAGATATTGAATTAATTACGACTATAATTCAATATTTTTTCATTCTGAGACTTGTTCAAACTCCTCAACAGGGCTTTTATTGTACAGCAATACCGCTTCAACTCATGTAAAATTCACCTCCATGAGCACAACGGCGATACCGCCAAATTCAATATCCAGAGTATAGTAAATTCACAGGATGGTTTCTCAGCCATTCACCTAGTCAGCGCGTTACACAAAGGTACAACGGATGACCGAATCCCGACATTTCCGACTACTGATCCTGGGGTCCGGACCGGCGGGATACACTGCAGGTGTCTATGCCGCCCGGGCCAACCTGAATCCCGCGATCATCACCGGACTGGAACAGGGCGGTCAGCTGACTACGACGACCGATGTCGACAACTGGCCTGGAGATGTGGAAGGCCTGCAGGGGCCCGACCTGATGGACCGCATGCTGAGGCATGTAGAGCGCTACGGCACGGAAGTCATCTTCGACCACATACGTACCGCAGACCTGTCGTCGCACCCTTTCACGTTGACCGGCGATATGGGGACCTACACCTGTGATGCCCTGGTCGTTGCCACCGGTGCATCAGCAAAGTACCTGGGACTGCCTTCGGAGGAGACCTACAAGGGGAAGGGAGTTTCGGCCTGTGCAACCTGCGATGGCTTTTTCTACAAGGCGAAAAAAGTCGCGGTCATTGGCGGCGGCAATACGGCTGCTGAGGAAGCGCTTTATTTGTCCAACATCGCGAGCGAGGTGATCCTGGTACACCGGCGAGATGCCTTGCGCAGCGAAAAAATCCTGCAGGACCAGCTGTTTGAAAGAGAGAACAGCGGCAATGTCACCATCAAGTGGAATTACACGCTGGATGAAATCCTGGGGGACGACACCGGGGTGACCGGGATGCGGATCAAAAGCACCCTGGATGCCTCGACACAGGACATCGATCTGAGTGGTGTGTTTATCGCTGTCGGGCACACCCCGAACACTGCCATTTTCGAAGGCCAGCTTGAAATGCAGGGCGGCTACATCAAGGTCAACAGCGGGCTGCACGGAAATGCAACTGCAACGAGCGTTCCGGGCGTATTTGCCGCCGGAGACGTGATGGACCATGTATACCGGCAGGCGGTCACTTCCGCAGGAACAGGCTGCATGGCGGCACTGGATGCCGAAAAATACCTGGACAATCTCGCAAACGACTGAAACCGTCCTTTCGCCATCCCTTGAGTGCCCAGAATTCGATTCCTGAAAAAAATTGCTCGGCGTACACCTGCAGCTTCCTGAGTTCACTGAGTGCCATCCAGGATGCGGACTGGAACCGCTTGCTGGTTGATAACAGCCCCTTTTTGAAACACGAGTTTCTGCATGCCCTGGAACGCAATGGCTGCCTCGGGGAAAGATTTGGCTGGTACCCGCATCACCTGGTCGTACGCGACGAGAACAAGCGAGTCATTGCTGCCAGCCCGCTGTACGTCAAGACCAACTCCTATGGAGAGTTCGTATTCGATTGGTCATGGGCATCTGCCTATGAGCAGGTCGGGCTGACCTACTATCCCAAATTCGTGGCCTCGATACCCTACACGCCCGTGACGGGGCCCCGGCTGCTGATCCTGCCGGAATTATCCACGCAGCAAAAAAACAAAATTGCAACGGCCATGATCGATGCCACGATCAGGGAAGCACAGAGACTCGACATGTCAAGCATGCACTGGCTGTTCAACCTGGACGAGGAATGCAAATTCTATAAGCAGAGCAATTTGGTGTTGCGCCTCGGATGCCAGTACCACTGGCACAACCGGAACTACGGATGCTTCGATGATTTCCTGCAAGACCTGGTATCCCGGAAAAGAAAAAAGATCCGGCGTGAAAGGCGTTTCGTACAGGATCAGCGAATCCGCATCCAGCGCCTTCACGGCTCGGAACTGGACGATGACTTATGGCGACAGATACACGGCTTTTACGTAAGTACCTTCCACCGCAAACACAGCCTGCCCACGCTCAGCCTCGGATTTTTCAGGGAACTCGGAACCAGGATGGGCTCACAGGTCCTGTTGGTGCTGGCTTTCCACGATGAAAAGCTGATTGCATGTGCAATCAATTTTCTCGATGATGACACGCTGTACGGGAGATTCTGGGGATGTCTGAAACCATTCCACGGGCTGCACTTTGAGACTTGCTACTACCAGGGCATCGAATACGCTATCGAACACCAGCTCTCCTCTTTTGAGCCCGGCGCCCAGGGTGAATACAAGATCAGCCGTGGCTTTTTGCCAACCCGGACCTGGTCCGCACACTGGATTTCGGACTCACGCCTGAGAGCTGCGATCGGGGACTTTTGCCAGCGTGAAGAGCGTTTCATGCAGCAGGAATGCAAAGAACTGATGACGTCATCCCCCTACAGGATTAACTAAAACAATTTTTATTGTGATGAAGTGGACATTCACTGGCTAGACCCATCGAACAACCTCGCTCCATTTCCTGACGTAGAAAAAGCACTGCAAAACCCCGATGGACTACTTGCAGCAGGAGGAGACCTGAGTGCTACACGACTGCTGAATGCGTATCGCAGGGGAATTTTTCCCTGGTATGAAAAAGGCCAGCCGATCTTGTGGTGGTCGCCCAATCCGAGAGGCGTCCTCTATACGCAGCAGTTCAGGATTTCTTCCAGCCTGAGAAAAACCTTGCGCAAGCATGAATGGACAGTAACCTTCGACGGTGATTTCAGGAAGACGGTTGCCGCATGCGCGGCACCCAGAAGCTATGCACGAGGCACGTGGATTACCGACGAGATGACGGAAGCCTATACCGCCCTGCATCAGCTTGGTTATGCGCATTCCGTTGAATTGTGGGATTATCAGGAGCGGTTAATCGGTGGCGTGTACGGGGTCATGATAGGAAAAATGTTTTTTGGCGAGTCCATGTTCAGCTTTCAGACCAACGCCTCCAAGGTCGCCCTTGCCTACATGATCAGCCACTTGTACCACTGGGGCTGCCCATTACTGGATTGCCAACTGCCCTCAGCTCATCTGCTGAGCCTTGGGGCAAAAGCCATACCAAGAAAGGATTACATCCGCATCATGACACCCTTATGCGATGAAGAACAGACCGATTTCACATGGGAATTCGACCATGGTATCGATGTCGCGAACTGGAAGACCTAGCAGGGGAATTGTTCCAGCAGGACAGCTCTGCACTTGGCAGCCCCCATTGAATTTACTGCATTCCTCGACTCGCATGCGGACAGGTATCTGACAGCAGGAACATGCACTGCTAAAATCCTCCCGAAAGATAGTACGGTGGGAGTACACGAGACGGCCACTGAATACAGTTTTGGATGAATTGACCCGGAAATTTTTGTGATGAAAATGAAACCGTCGCCCAGTGCCTATATCGAGCACTACGTCTCGGCCCGGCTACATGACCTTGAAACCGCGGACAACTACATCGAACACACCCACATGGGCGATCCCGAGCTGGACCCGGTCATGGAAGAGATTTCTACTCTTCCCAGTGAAGACCTGCACAAGTTCATCGGCGCTGGAATAGAACAGCAAACCGAGGTCTTGGGTACTGCACCCCAGGCATTGCGAGAGATTTTCGACCACATCAACGAACCCCCTGCCTGGCTCGACTACGAGGCCTTCAACCCGGCCATTCAGGCGTTCTATACCAAGGCCACAGACATATTGCTTGCTATGGTGACCGGAGTGTTGACCGAAGGCTTTTCGACGTTGATGAGCAAGCCATTTAGCATTACGGGCCGTATGCTGCAGGAAACCGATACGAGCATCCGGCAACTGAAGCAGGTAAACCGCCATCTGCTGGAAATATTTTTCCCGGGCGGTCTGCTCAGAAAAGGAGACGGGTGGAAATTGTCCGTGCGCATCCGGTTTATCCATGCCCGGGTGAGACAGTTGATGAAATCTTCCAGAGAATGGAACACGGAGGCCTGGGGCATGCCCATCAGTGCGGCGCACATGGGGTTTTCAACCGCCCTGTTTTCGTACAGGCTCCTGGAGCACTCGACTGCAGTGGGCGCCAACTACAGCCAGGATGAGAAGGACAGCATCTTCGAATTATGGCGCTATGTGGGTCACCTCATGGGTGTACCTGAAACGATCCTGTACACCACCCCGCAAGAAGCACGCAAGCTGTTCAAGATCGGCTTCAAGTGCGAGCCGCCTCCGGATGCCGATGCCGCAGCCATATCAAACACCCTGATCCAGTCCATTCCTCTGGTCGCCGGACTGACTGATCCCGATGAACAGGATTCCATGAGAGACCTGGCATACCGCATATCTAGGGCATTGATCGGAAACCACCTTGCCGATCAACTGCGTTTCCCAAGAGGCAGCAGTTCGGGAGTACTGTACATGTACCGGGCCAAGCAACTTAGCCTGCGCCTGACAAAGGATGTGCAGTTGATCAAGTCGGAGAATTTTCTCCAGTTGCTGAACGCTTCACAGTACGACGAGGTCGGAATGAGCTACAAGATGCCCGACCATGTCCTTGCATCGAAATCATGCGAGTGGTGAAACGCACCCGACTGCGAAAAGCCGGATCACCCAGATTGCGATGCTTTACACCGCTATGCTACGGTTAGTGCCCTGTTCATACCTCCCTGCACTCTGTAGGGTTAAGATTGACTGCCTTGTGCACGATGCAGTGCTGATGGTATCCCACTGGAGAAACCCATGACCGGTATCCACCCTTCCCTGCGATCAGTTTTGTGGCTAGCCGTCCTGTCCTTACTGGCCTTTTCCGAAGTGCCTGTCTACTCGGAGACCCTGACCCCCGAGGAAATGGGCTTGAGAATCGCGCGCGATACCCAGGCACGCGGCCAGGGTTTTGGAAACATCACGGCACAACAAATCATGATTCTGCGCAACAAGCAGGGGCAAGAGAGTCTGCGCAAGCTTCGGGTGAAAGTGCTGGAAGTACCCGAGGACGGTGACAAAAGCCTGTTTGTTTTTGACAATCCCCGCGACGTTCAAGGGACTGCGCTACTAATCCACGGTCACAAGGTTGCACCGGATGACCAATGGCTCTATTTGCCTGCCTTGAAGCGTGTAAAACGCATCAGCTCTTCAAATCAGTCGGGCTCGTTCATGGGCAGCGAGTTTGCCTATGAGGACATGAGCAGTCCGGAGCTTGAAAAATTTACTTATCGGTATCTGCGTGATGAGCCATGTGGAGATTTGACTTGCACGGTCATGGAACGGTTTCCGGTCAATAAGAAATCAAGCTACAGCCGCCAAGTGATCTGGCAAGACAGGGAGGATCTGCGTACGTGGAAAATCGAGTACTACGATCGCAAAAATGCACACCTGAAAACGCTTACCCTGAGTGACTACAAGCTCTACCTGGATCGTTACTGGCGTGCCGGCCAGATGACGATGGTCAATCACCTGACCGGGAAAAGTACCGTTATTACCTGGACGGATTATCAGTTCCAAACCGACCTTGATGGTCGTGACTTCACGAAAACCGGACTGAGACGAGCACGTTAAGGTCGTGCTGTGCAGACCCCTGCAAACCCTATTGCATGCAGCCTGGCTTTCGACCATGGCCCTGGGGGCTCAGGTATCTGCAGGCGACGAGATGGATCAGGAGATCTTCGGAGAAATCAGGATCGAAAACCGCTGGTACCCTGAGAATCCTGCCTATCCAAACCAGTCGGAACTTGCCAGCGGGATCGTCTTCGAACCCGAACTCTACCTTGAAAGTGTCCATGGTTGGAGCTTCACTTTGGTCCCGTTCCTGCGCTATGACAGCGCTGATCCCCATCGCAGCCATGCGGACTTGCGTGAAGCATATTTCCTGCTCCTCGGTGAAATTGGAGATGGCGAGTGGGAACTGCGCCTCGGCGTGGACCGGGTATTCTGGGGGGTGGTCGAGTCCAATCACCTGGTCGATATCATCAACCAGACGGACTTGATCGAGCATCCGGATGAAGAAGTCGAACTGGGTCAGCTCATGGCCCACGCCACCTGGTCCGGGGATCTGGGCGTCGCTGAGGTATTCATCCTTCCACACCACCGGGAGCGCACCTATCCAAGCCGCAACGGCCGACTACGCTCATCACTCGTCGTCGATGACGACCATCCCTCCTACGAACATGGAGCTGAGGAATGGCATCTGGATTTTGCGGTCCGGTACAGCCAGAACTTCGGGCCATTCGATGTAGGAGTAAGTTATTTTGACGGCACCAGCCGGGATCCTCTCCTGCAGCCTCAGGTCAGTCAACAGCGTGAAGGGGAGCTGGTGCTTGTCCCGCATTACGAGCAGATCCGCCAGTTCGGGATAGACGCACAGCTGACGACCGACGAATGGCTGTTCAAGCTTGAAGCGATACATCGCTCCGACTCTCAAAACCTGCGTTTTGCAGAAGAGGATTTTGCTGCTTTCGTGATTGGTGCCGAGTACACGTTCTATTCCGTATTCGAGTCGGCCGCTGACTTCGGAATCCTCGGTGAGTGGTGTTACGACGAACGCGGCAAGGACGCAACGAACATTTTCGACGATGACTTCCTCGTCGGTATAAGGGTAGCCTTCAATGATGTCCAGAACACGGAGATATTCTCCAGCTTTCTGAAAGACCGGCACTATTCCACCAGCGCCTTCGTGATCGAGTTCAGCCGCCGTATCACCGACCAGTGGTCAGCAGATCTTGAGCTTTTTTCACTGGCTAACGTGGAGCGAAAGGATGTCCAGCTTGACCCCATTCGGCGGGACAGCTTTCTTGAATTTCGCCTGAACTACAACTTTTAGCCGGCTTGACAACCCGCCCTTGGCGAACACAGAGCGCAACGGCGCGATGATCCCGGGCAATACAGGAATGCCCGATAATCCGACTCACCCGGCCTGGACTACCTCCCGCAAGGAGGCTGGAAGACCAAAGGACACATTCTCGACGATGCCATCCATATTCGAGATTTCCAAGTCTGCAAATTCCCTGAGCTTGCCGATCAACTCCTGCACCAGCTCCTCCGGTGTCGAGGCACCTGCCGTTATTCCAACAGCTTCGATCCCCTGCAACAACTGGGGATCTATTTTTGCCGGATCCTCAACCAGGTGACTTGGTGTACCGCTGTCATTGCTGACCTCGCATAGGCGATTCGAATTGGAGCTGTTGTGCGCTCCCACCACGAGCACCAGGTCAACCTGGGCTGCAAGATCGCGGACTGCGGCCTGGCGATTCTGGGTCGCATAGCAGATGTCTTTGATATTTGGACCCGCAATATTTGGAAACCTCCGCTTCAACGCCCTGATCACATCGCGGGTGTCATCGACCGACAAGGTAGTCTGGGTCACGTAAGCCACTTTGTCCGGATCACGTACTTCCAGCGCCTCTACGTCCTGCACATCACTGACCAGATAAACAGGCCCGGGGATCTGGCCCAGAGTACCCTCAACTTCGGGATGATTCTCATGCCCGATCAAAATCACATCATAGCCCTTGGCGGCATAACGCTGGCCCTCCTTGTGCACCTTGGAAACCAGCGGGCATGTTGCGTCGAGTGATTCAAGGCCACGCTCCGCGGCATCCTGCTGGACCTTTTTGGACACACCATGAGCGCTGAACACGGCGATTGCGTTGTCGGGGATCTGATGAATTTCTTCCACAAACTGCACACCCTTCGCTTTCAGGTTTTCGACCACCCTCCTGTTGTGGACAATTTCATGCCGGACATACACAGGAGGCTCATAAAGTTTCAACGCTCCCTCTGCAATGGCGATCGCACGATCCACACCCGCACAGAAACCGCGCGGCTGGGCTAGAACCACACGTATTCTTTGTCTCCCCTCTTCCAGGTGATCAGAGGATTTCATTTTCGGTAATCCATCCATAGGTGTACTCTCACTAGGTCTTGTCTGCCGTCTATGACCTTGCTTGCTCAAGGTAGCTGCCTTCAACTCGTGGAAGACTGTAGGTCAGTATCCCGAACAGCAATTTCAAAGCCAGATTCGACCGTACCACAGCACTGGTGACAATGGTAACCATCCACACACTGCGACGTGAAATCTTCACCTCTTGGCCACTTTTGAATGCCGGGGTTGCATGGATTCGACGCAGGGTCAATACAGCCATCCCCAGCGCCCATAAACAATGCAGCCGAATGCCTGTTTCACGAGAAGGAATGATCATGATAAACCGCAATGCATTTGACAGGTGATGCCGGGCGATTGCAACCAGCTCAAACAGCCCCTTGGTAAAGCCTGGGTCGTTGTGTGCGGAGGACAAGGAACTCAATTCGAAGCCCGCTGCAAGGAAGATGTCCTGCGGCAGCCAGCAAGCTCCACGGCGTCGATCATCCCATATATCCTTCAGAATGTTTGTCATCTGCAGACCTTGACCAAAGGAAACCGAGAGTGCAAGCAATTCCTCACGCCGCTCATTGATTTTCTCGGAGTGATCACAGAACAGCTCGGTGAGCATCTCACCCACGACCCCGGCAACGTAATAACAGTACTGGTCAAGGTGAGGCAGGTCATCCAGGCCCTGGATCGTTGCCTTTTGCTGAAATTCCGCCATTCCCCGTGACATGATTTTGACACAACGCTCAAGTGCATCGCGCTGAGTATCGCTGAATCCCTTTGTGATGCGGATGACCCGGGCAGTATTCGCGATCAGATCGTGCTCACTTTCAGTCGTCGACGAAGACAACAGCCTGCCGAGATCACGCGCGAAAGAATCCGGCTCCTGCCTGCCAGCAACAATCTCGGCAAAGCGCTCGGAGAACTCACGTTTTTGTTCTGCAGAGAGTGCCGGTTCGTCTTCGATGGTGTCTGTAATTCGGCACAGAAGATAGGCATTGCCGACCACATTACATAATCCATCCGGAAGCTGCGGAATCGTCAGGGCAAATGTGCGTGACACCCCTTTCAAGGCCTTTGCCTGATAGGCAAAATCATTGCTTGTCAACGCACTTAAGGCGGACACCATGGCTTAGTCTCTATTTCGCTTCACAGTTGAATGGCATTGTACACTCGCGTTGGATAATAGGAAATTGACGACATTCTTTTGCTGCCGGGTTTGATAAAATCCCTTGCTCATCCGGGGCAGCTGAAGTGGCCTCGGAAGAGGCTTCCAGCCTGCGCTTAACCAAATTCACTCACCACAAGAGTCTGTGCACCCCAAGCTACGGTACGTGTAGCTATTCCAATGCCAAAAGGGGCACTTGCAATGTTAAGAACAAATAGACTTGTCCGGTTCTGTAGCACATAGACTGTCCGCTTTTTTCCTGTTCCCTGCAAGGCCCTGGAGGGCGCAGGCCGGAGGGGCCTTGCAGGGATGGGCCATCGCGGCGGACACTACGCAGCAGCCT
>JAJDYY010000006.1 GCA_022824965.1 Gammaproteobacteria bacterium | reverse complement strand
GGTACGGTGAAATAGGGATGGCCTGCCTGCCTGCCTGCCTGCCTGCCTGCCTGCCTGCCTGCCTGCCTGCCTGCCTGCCTGCCTGCCTGCCTGCCTGCCTGCCTGCCTTAATGAGGAGAGGAGCCGCAGGCTGGAGGCTTGTCGGTGTGGTCCTGGTTCCGATGCTGGTTGCCTGCGGAGGGGGTGGTGGCGGTGCAGGGTCTGATCCCAGTGGCGACTCTTCGCCTCCCGTCACATCCAGTCCGCCGCCCGGCATGTCCAGTCCTCCGCCATCTCCACCTCCGGCCACCGGCACGTCCAGCCCGCCCGGCACTTCATCTTCTCCCGTGCCCAACCTGTCCCACATCGCCTGGCTGGTTGACCCGGGTACGGCGAGAAACGCAATCTCCACGGCGGTCGCCTTACCGCTGAGTTCGAGCCAGGGCCTGGGAGAGATCAATGCGATCGCTGCACGATCCAACGAGATTGATGCCAGCCGCTTCTGGTACAAGCCACAGGGTGGCACCTTGGTACACAGTCCATACGACTGCGAAGGAGGGAGCTGCCATAATCTGCGGGAAAATGATGCCCCCGACTACGGCCTTCATGATAAAAACGGTCTCAACCTGTACCATACCGCGATCGAACTCCAGCCCGTCATGTCACACCATGGAGTGTCCATCGGGCAGGTTCGTGCAACGTCCCGGTCGACTGATACACAGCTCTATGGCGGATGGATGGAGCACAGCGCCTTCTTTGTTCGCAGCTTGCGTCATACGTCTGATGCCCATACGGCAGGCTTCCCACATGCTTTCGGCTATACCCACTGGCTGATAGACAATACGGGAAACAACTACAGGGCGAATCCACAGGATCTTTCGAGTTCGGGACTGGGAGGTACATGGACCGGAGCGGTGGTCGGGATACGTTATTCAAGCGGGAAGGAGGGGCACGTGGTTCACGGCACCGCGGAAGTCTCCATCCCTGATTTCACCAATGTCATGGTAAATGTGAGTTTTACAGGCCTTCATGACCGGGATGCCGGCGAAAGTGTCGCGAGCATGCAGTGGAGCAACCTGTCAGTGACCGAAGGCGCGTTTTCAAGCGTTGATGCGAATCCGTATAACGAGATTCGGGGCCGGTTCTACGGATCGGAGCACACCGATGCCACCGGGACCTTCGACCGCAATTCGATCATCGGCGCGTTCGGTGCGATTCGACACGAAACGGGAACGGAGTAGTGCGTGATCGAACGCCAAAGGCGCTTTTATCGATTCTGCAACAATCAGGATTCAGGCGGCCTCGAATCGATCAACGTGAATCTTGTCGGCGTACTCACGGGCTTGCCACAGATCATAAGCCGTCTGCATGCCTAGCCAGGTTTCAGGGGTTGAGCCAAACACCTTGGACAAACGAATGGCCATCTCGGTGGAGACACCCGTTTTTCCATTGACGAGTGCCGACAAGGTCTGCCGGGCAACACCGATGTGTTTTGCGGCCTCGGTGACTGACAAGCCAAGAGGCTCCAGGCATTGCCGTCTTACAATTCCGCCCGGATGCGGAGGATTCTGCATGACCACCACCTCATCCCCAAATGCTAATCATGGCAGTCAACGTCATTCACCATGTCTTTGTCAAACCGAAGTGTTCCAGGTGTTGCATGCCAAGTGTAGCGAGGGCTCTAGAAGGACAGGCTGACGGCGAGGAACCCGTACCGCCCCAGCGCATCGTACAGACCGGGATAGGTGTTGCCGTTACCCTCGCTGGCCGGTCCTGCACCGTTGCCGGCGATGGGGGGTTCCCGGTCGAACAGGTTGTTGATGCCGGTGCGCAACTGGAGGCCGTCGTTCACCTGCCACAGGGCCGACAGGTCGAAGTAGTCGATGTCCTCGAGATCCACGCCGTCCTCGTTGTGGTCATCCGCCTCGCCGATGTGACGCCACATCAGGGTCGCGGTCAGGTTCCAGGGCGTGGTCCAGGTCAGGCGCATCTGGTTTCGTACATCCGGGGTTGGCGATCCGCACACGAATCCCCACTTGCCGGCACAGTCCTCGACCGGGGCCCCGGCCACCTCCTGTTGCTCCCACTTGTCGATCAGCGAGAGCACGTTGCGAATGTCGAGATGGCCCCAGGTGCCAAGGCCCAGGGTGTAGTCGGCGATCAGGTCATAGCCCATCACCTTCTCGATCGCCAGGTTCTCCTGCCTGGAGACGATATGACCGCTACTTTCGACGTTCGAGCCCACCCACAGGTCTCCCGTCGCGCCCCGGCGGACCCGTTCGCACAGCACCAGGTCGCCATCCAGGCACTCGGTGAGCACGAACTCCGGCGTCAGGCTGCTGATGCCTTTCTCGACCTCGATGCTGTAGTAGTCGAGCGTGACGCTCAGCCCGTCGATGGCCTGTGGGGAGAACACGATTCCGATGGTCCAGGTATCGGAGGATTCCGGCTTCAGGTCGGTGTTGCCGCCCTGCAGGAAGTTGTACTGGTTGGCCGGTGAGTCGGGGATGCTGCCCCATTGCCGCTCGCTCACTCCGCTGCGCGCGCACTCCTCGAACGTGCGCCCCGCACTCGTCACCCCGTCTTCAACCGCTCCGGAGCAGGGATCACTGTTCATGTCGAACAGGTTGAAGCCCTCGGGCTGGAACAGTTCGCGCACGTTCGGGGCGCGAATGGCCCGCTGGAAGCTGCCGCGCAACTTGAAGTTCCGGTTGATCGCCCAGCCGCTGCGAAGTCCGTAGCTCTCCACGCTCCCGCCGTATTCATAATCGGAGAAACGCAGCCCGAGATCGAGAATCCACTCCTCGGCAAACGGATGCGCTTCGACCAGCGGAATATTGGTTTCCAGGAACAGTTCGGCAACGCTGCTGCCTCCAGAGACCGGACGGGTCGCTCCCCCCTGGCCTGCGCCCTCGCCGCTGCGAAAGGCTTCATCGGGCCTGAAATCGAGGTTCTCGTCGCGGAACTCGGCGCCGAGTGCGACGGCAATGGCGGTCTCAGCCGCGGGCAATCGCAGCCCGTATTCTTCCAGGTCGCCGAACAGGATGCCGCTTGCGGACAGCAGGTCCGTGCTGCCGCGCGCGGTCAGCGGCAAGACGATGTAGTCAAGCGCTTCCTGGGTGACTCCGCCCTCTTGGAAGATATTCCAGGGCACACAAGCGGGATCCGTGCCGTCGAGCACGGAACGGCAGACGATCTCGCCGCTGGCCGGGTTACGCACCGCATCCAGGGCACGCTTGATCTTGGTCGTGCCGAGGTCGTTCAGGTAGGTGTTGTCCGTGCGCACCTCGGCGTACAGCAGTGAGGTGTCGTAGCTCCAGTACTCGCTGAGCTCGCCTTGCATACCGAGCACCCCGCGGACCGAGGTGTGTTGCAGGTCGTGCTGGCGGTTGCCGCCTTCAACATTGCGACGGCCGATCCAGAACGGGTCGAGCACATCGTCGCGGGTCCTGCCGATCGCCCCGCAGGCGGCCTGGAACTGCTGTTCGGACATCAGCGGGTTGCCGCAATGCAGGGTTTCCGTGACAAAGAATGCGCCCGACGGGGCGATCTGTGCCACCGTGCGGTTGTCCATGTACATCAGCTCCGTGTACACCTGCGTCTGCTCGCTGAGGTCGTAGTGGGCGAAGGCGCCGAAGGTGTACTGCTCGTCCGGGCGCTGGTAGTAGTTCAGGGGACCAAAGTTGTAGGTCTCGCCCTGGCGGGGTACGAATTCATGGCCCTGTACGATGAAGTCGACGGGGTCAGGGTAGGCCGGATGTGCGAAATTCGTGAAGCGACCCTGCGGGATGGTCGATGAGCCCAGACAGCTTTGTGCATCGTCGCTCAGGCCGCAGGAAGCGTAGTCGCGGTCGCGCTGCCACACCGCCTCGACGTCACGCCAGGTGGCATAGGCCGTCGCGTTGCCCCGTCCGTCGTCGAAGTTGGTGCCGACGACCAGGGATGCGCTGGAGGTGTCGCCGTCCGTCTCGGTGCCATCGGCGAACGGGTAGCCAGCTTCTCCTACGATGCGCTGCCATTTGCGCGAATCATTGTGATGCGAGTACTGGCTGAACTGGTAGTCGAGCTGCACGCCCTCGAAGTCCTTCTTCATGAGGAAGTTGACGACGCCTGCCACCGCATCGGAGCCGTAGGTCACCGAGGCACCACCGGTCAGCACCTCGATGCTTTGCACGAGCGCGCTCGGGATCTGGTTGACGTCGGCCCCGATGCCGCCCTGCAGCGATGAGCCGGCCGGCAGGCGCCGACCGTTGACCAGTACCAGGGTGCGTTCCGTACCCAGGTTGCGCAGATCCAGGGTCGCGGTTCCTGTGGCGCCGTTGGACTGGCTGGTGTTCTGGGGGGAATAGACCTGCGGCAGGGTGCGCACCATGTCTTCCACCCGCACCGTGCCCTGGTACAGCAGTTCGTCCGCATCCACCGAGGTGACGGGGCTTGCGCTGACCAGGTTCTTGCGCTGGATGTGTGAGCCGGTGACCACGATCTGCCCGAGCTCAACGACGGGATCCGCAGACTCGGCAGGTTCGTCCGCGAGGGTCATTGCCGGGATACTGCTAGTCAGGATGACAAGAAATGCAAACAGGATGAGGGGCGTCTTTCGATCCGTTGTCAGCATAAGGTCACTCGTG
This sequence comes from Gammaproteobacteria bacterium, assembly GCA_022824965.1. Taxonomy (GTDB): domain Bacteria; phylum Pseudomonadota; class Gammaproteobacteria; order UBA4575; family UBA4575; genus WTFY01. The sequence continues at coordinate 428,785 of JAJDYY010000006.1, read as the reverse complement.
GGTACTGGGTTGGCATGATCGGGAGGGTATCCCGTCCCGGTCGTTTGCCGATCGGGGCATGTCCTCCTTTGTAATTCTGATGCAGATTATAACGTCCCGCCCCCATTAAAAAACCACGCCAGGCCTTGTACGCCTTTTCCCTTCTACCCTGGGTATGGCTGGGCGAGGATAGCCCCGACATGGCCAACGCACTGCAACAGCCGACAAGGGCAGCCTCGATCCTGCCGGGGATGCATTATATCGGGTGGGCCAGCCTCGTGCTTCTCGCGGTGGTAAACTCGCCGCCTGCCCCGGCTGCACCCGAGGCACTGCACCTGATCGAGGTGTTTACGGATGCACAACACCCGATCCGGGAATTCCGGCATCCAGCGCCCGGCCTGCCTGAGGTTCGCATCTACCAAGTCGATCGCCTGCACCGCCTGGAGTCGCGGTTGTCCGAGAACCTGCCAGTCGATCCCGCGCAGGCCCGCAGGCAGGCGTTTGAGCGACTACAGAAAATCCATGAGACAGCCCGTGCACGGCTGCGACACGCTGCCGTTGGCCTGGCAAGAGCGGCACACTACGGCATCGACCGCTACCCGGCTATGGTGTTCAACGGCCAAGCAGTCGTGTACGGCCTTACGGACCTCGAAACCGCCCTGGCCCACTACCGGCACTGGCACCGACCATGAACCGGGCGGGGTTCTGTGTCCTGGCATTGCTTCTTTTCGCAGGCGGGTCTGGCCCGGTCCTGGGCGGTTCGATCAACACCTCGAAAATCCTGGCCCGGACCACGGCCGCTGCCCCTTCATGCATGCAGTGGATGCCGATCGGTACCTGCTTCTGGCTTCGCTGTACGTGGCGGGGCTGTCGGGTGCGATCCTCGCTCAAGGTCGGACACTACAACCCGGACCTGGTGGTCGCCGCCTACAACGAGCTGGGCGGCAATCCCTGGCGCGAGATCCGTGCCACCCTGGGCTTGGCGCAGCAAACGGTCGCACGTGGACTGCTGGGCTCGCTGCTTTCGGTGCCTCCCGGAAGTGCCGGCAACCGCACCGAGGGCTCGATGCGCACCCATACGAACCTGATATTTCGCGAGGCCGATGCAATCGGCCACCCGTTGGCGCATTTGCCGTTGCCCGGACTCGTGTGCGGATCCCAGACCCGCCCCCTGGTGCCATACTTCCAGTCCGGCATCGACGCCCTGTCCTGGCGCATGGCCGCCCCGGAGATGCTTTACCCCGCGAGCCTTACCCCGGGACTTCGCGAGATCGGCGAAGGTGTGGTGCAGAGCTGGGGCCCTGTGTTTCCGCGCACCGGCTGGGTCACGCAAACCGACGAACCCAAGGCCGCGGCCGTCATCGCACAGCGCGCAGGCGATATCGTCACCCGGCCCGCACAGCCGCACGTCTATGTCCCCCTCGCCGGATCGTCCGCCTCGGGCCAGCGGATGTGGCCGCCCGGTGCGCTCATCGAGGGCGATGCCCGCAGCGGTCAGTGGCAGCGCCTGTTACCCCAGCCCGAGTCCGGCTGTGACGTGTTCGGAGACGATGACCGGGCCGATCCCGTGGGCTGGGGCGGCGGGCTCGTCGATGAGGGCGGGGACTACGCCTGGACCCTGTGGCGCCCGTACGAGTGCTGCCGGCGCCGAGGCCAGTGGTTCCTGTTCAACGTGGACTGGATGGACTACCCGCCATGAAACCCTGGGGGATTTGGCCGGGTGCCGGTGTTGCACTTGCCATCCTGTGCATGCCGATGAACCTGGCGGCCGTCATGGCCCCGACCGAGGATGGCTTCTGGTATTACGAGATCGGCGGCGCGCGCCCAATCTCGCGACCGGCCAACCCCTCGGTGGTCTCGGTCACCCTCGGCGGCTCGGCGCAGCTCGGGCTCGGCTACAGCTGTTCGCAGTTCGACCCGGTAGCCGCCATCACCAACACGCTCAACGAGATCGGCGCGGGTGCGGACCGCATGATGGGCGCGATGACCAATGCCGCGACCGCGGCGCTGGCCGCCCTGCCAGCCCTGATCCTGCAGCGTGCCAACCCGGGACTCTATGACCTGTTCCAGAACGCGCTGATCAAGGCCGAGGAAACCCTGTCGCTCGCCACCAAGTCCTGTCAGCAGATGGAAACCGAGATCGCCCAGGGCAAGAATCCCTATGCCGATCTTATCGTCTTGTCCAAGGGCAACGACTGGAAGCGCGAGATGGGCATCGGCGGCAACGATGCGGTCAGTGCCGAGGCGGCCGTGGAGGCGGCCAACGGCGATAACGGCGTGCCCTGGATCGGCGGGCTGGCCGGGGGTTCGGCCCAGCCGGTACTGGAGTTTACCGGGGACATCGTCAAGGCCGGCTACAACATCAACCTGAACCGCCCGGTGACCGCGAGCACCGCGGCCCCGCCCTTGCCGGGCTCGCGTCTGCCCGAGGTCTGGACAACCCCGGCCGAGGCCCAGCGCTGGGTCGTGGATGTCGTTGGCGAGAACATCGTCACCACCTGCGATACCTGTCGCAAGGACAGCATTCCGGGCACCGGACTGCTGCCCAAGCTGCACCAGGAATCAGGCGCGGTCACGCTCGAGCTGCAGCGCCTGGTCAGCGGGACGAGCCGGCCGACCCTGGCCAACCTGGAACAGGTCGCAGCGCCCGGGGTGGCCGTCACCCGCCAGCTGATCGAGGCGATCCGGGAGATGCCGGGTACCGAGCAGTCGCTGGTCATGGGCCGGCTGGTATCCGAGATCAGCACCGCGCGCACGCTCGAGAAAGCCCTGCTTGCGCGCCGCCTTTTGCTGAGCGGGCGCCAGGTGCCCGAGGTCTATGCCACCGAGGTGGCCCGCGAACATGCCGATGCCTCGATCGCGGAACTCGACCGCGAGATCGAAAGCCTGCTGTTTGAGACGCGCGTGCGCCGCGAGATCGTCTCCGAGACCGCGGGCGTGTTGCTTGAACGTGCGCAAGCCCGAAGGCGCGCATCCCTGCAGGTCCCGGAATCCCGCAGCCTCGATCCCAGGCCGCTGGTGCGCGGCCGGGTGCCCTGAGTTGCCCATGCGGTTGGCAAGCGTGTGGTTGAGCCTGTTGGCACTCGTACTTGCAGGGCTCACCGGGTTCGTGCTCTGGCAGTCGGTGCAGGTCGCCTCCCTGTCCAGCGTGCAGGAACACCTCGATGCCTTGCGGCCGCTGGGGTCGGTGATCCGGTGCAGCGCACTGGCCCTGGTCGCCTTCGGTGGATCCCTGCTTTTGTATTTGCGGTATCGCTGTGGGCACATCGATGTGCATGCCCTGAAGCTGCGCCAGGGCCGGCACTGGCGTGTGATCGCCTGGCTGTTGGCAATCGAGGTGCTCCTCGGTCAGCAGTTGCTGCGCCATTTCCTCACAACCCTGTCAGGCGGTGGCCCGTGAGTGTCGACAGTTACCTGGAGTTGTTCACCACCCTGTTCGGCTGGACTTTCTACAACATCCTCTGGGAGGTGCTGGCCGGCACCGGTATCGTGTTCCTGCCCTTTCTCGGCATCCTCATCGACCACTGGCGCGAGCCGGCCGAAGGCGGTGAGTTCGGCAGCGCACCCGCATTGTCCCTGCGGCGCATGGAGATCCAGCTGTTCATGGCCCTGCTGGTGGTGGTACTGGCCGGTCAGCCCGCAGCCCTGGCACCGCTTGAGGCGAGCACGCTGGCCTACACGCCGCCGCCCAGCCTGCTCGACCCGAGTCCGCTCACCGCCACTCCGGCGAGCCCGCAGAGCAGCTTCGGTAGCACGGGCTTTGCCGGGGCACCGAGCCTAGTGCAGGTGCCCGTCTGGTGGTACGCGGTACTTGCCGTCACTTCGGGGCTCAACCACGCGGTGGTTGAGGGCCTGCCATCGGCGAGCGATCTTCGCACCTACGAGCAGCAGGCGCGCCTGGCCACCATCGCCGACCCTGCGCTGCGCCGCGAGGTGAGTGATTTCTTCAGCCAGTGCTACGTGGCGGCGCGCTCGAGATACCTGGCCGAGCGCCCGGTGAGCCCCGCCATCCGGGCCTTGCTCGCGACCTACGGGGGCGATGACCCGGACTGGATGGGCTCGCACGTCTACCGCGAGACCGCCGGCTACTACAATGCCCTTCGCCCAACCCTGCCGGTTCCGGGCTGGGCCTTCGATGCGGTGCGCGACAGCGAATACCTGCCGGGCGCCCCGCCTCGCTGGGGCAGGCCCTGGTGCAAGCAGTGGTGGGAGGAGGCCGGTATCGGGCTGCGTCGCAAGCTGGTGGCCCAGGCGGACCTCACCTCGGCCGGGTTTTCCGGCCTGGTGGTGTCGGTGGCTCCCGGCCTGGCCCATGAGCAGCATCTCGACACCGCCGCACGCGCCGTACTGGCCAATGCACCGCCGGTGTGGTCGAACAACGACCTGGTGGCACGCAATACCGGGCACGGAGGCTGGCTTGGCACCACCGAACAATGGCTCAAGGGAGGCCTGGCCGCCGGAGGGATCGTGACCGCCTCGGCGCTGTTTTCCGTGACCGTCACCACGGTGCTGCAGGCCCTGCCCATGGTGCAGGCCATCTTGCTGCTGGGCATCTACGCGCTGTTGCCGATGGTCGTGGTGCTGTCGCGTTACTCGCTGTCGATGATGGTCACCGGCGCGCTTGCCATCTTTACCGTCAAGTTCTGGAGCGTGCTGTGGTACCTGGCCCTTTGGGTGGACCAGAACCTGATTCTTTCCATGTACCCGGACGTCAATGTCTTCCTGCAGGTCTTCGCCAACCCCGGCGAGCACGACCTCAAGCGCATGCTGCTCAACATGATCACCACCAGCCTCTACCTGGGCCTGCCGCTGTTGTGGAGTGCCATGATGGTCTGGGCGGGCATGCATATCGGTCGCTCGATCGCCGCAGCCACCTCCCCGCTTTCACGCGGCGGGGACGATGCCGGGCGCTTTGGCGGGGGCATGGGCAAGGCGGTGTTCAAGCGGTAGGTTTCCGCCCTTTTCGCGGACAAACACTTATATAATTCCCCTGAGTCGAGTGAACTCCACGAACCGCACCACATAGGAATGGACCCATGCACTATATTTTTTCAGCTTTTATGACTGCGGTGCTGTTTGCGACAGCACTGACGGCTACTGCACAGGACACCCGCCACGGATTTTATGCGGGCATTGAACTCGGTGCAGTCGAGTCGCGATCGATCAAGTCCACGCGTACCAACGTCGGCATTCCGACCAACTGCGACCAGTGGCTGCCGCCGGTGAACCTCGGCGGGTTGCAACTGCCCTTGCCGGCAGATCAGTGCCAGCCCCGCGTGCTGCCCGCGAGTACCAGCAAATTCGATCTCGACACCGGCTGGCTGGCAGGCATCCAGGTCGGCTACGCGGGCCTTGGGCCGTTTAGGATCGAGGCCGAGTACCAGCATCGCCGACACGACGGTGAGAGTGTCAGCCTGTTCGTGCCGGGCGATCCCAAGCAAAAGGAGTTCTCCGTGCGCGACGAGGAGATTGACCGGCTGCGTGCGGACAGCCTGTACGCGAATCTCTACTACGACTTTGCACAACCGGTGTTCCTGGGAGGCACACCCTTTATAGGGGCGGGCCTCGGGCTCTCGCGCATTGAGATCGAGTACTCGGCCATCTCCACCCGCCGTGACGAGGCTGCCCTGAGTGCCCTGGACCCGCCCCGGCATCCGGCGGCTGCCAACCAGTCCTCGATCGCGGACAAGACCCTGTCGGACTGGTTGTGGGGTTACCAGCTGATGGCCGGAGTGGATTACGATCTGGGCGCGCACCGGGTGATGAGTGCCAAGCTGCGCTACGCAAGTACGCTGGGGGATTTTCGCGATGACGGGCATCCCTGGGCCAGCCTGCGCGGTCATGCCTCGACGGTAGCCCCGGGAGGGGCCCCGGTGCATTACGGGATCGCGACGCGCGGGCAAAGCTACTGGGCCATCTCGCTCGGCTTCAGGCATCATTTCTAAACGCCGGACAACCACATATCCGTACTCCTCAACCGTAGGTATGTAAAGAGCCCTCCTTGGCCCTCGGGCAGCATGGGGTGCCCGCCCGCGGTGGAATAACTTCCGGTAGGGCAGTCTCACCGTAGCGTAGCTTGCCCTATCTCCAGTCAATCTCGTCTTGATGAATACCCCTGATGAAGTAGTACAGGTGATGTACTTGAGTTGCCACATTTGCCGCTATGCTTTCCATTGCTGACTGGACTGTACGGGGAGAGCATTCTTAAGAACACAGTACCGACTGCTGCCCATACTGCTCTTCGGATGGTCTGCAGGTGTGGGTCAGGGAGCGCCAGGCTGGTACAGCGAAATCCAGCCATACCGGGTGGCGGGGTTCTGGGTACTGGTAGATTATGGGAATGGCGGGGAGAAATGATTCAGTGAAATCTGTATCTCCCAAGGTTTTTTCTCGTCATTCCCGCCTCATCCCCTGCCATAAATGACCGGGCTTCGGGGCAGGCCACGACATTTCCTTTGCGGGAGGACCCCGCATCATGTTCAGGTGATATCCCCGATGTTCAGGTACTTGAGCTCAAGGTATTCCTCGATGCCGTGCCGGGAGCCTTCGCGGCCCGTGCCGGACTCCTTGACGCCGCCAAAGGGGGCAACCTCGGTGGAGATGAACCCGGTATTGATGCCGACCATGCCGTACTCCAGTGCCTCGGCGAGTGTCCAGACGCGCCTGGAGTCCCGGGTATAGAAATAGGACGCGAGCCCGGACTCGGTGTCATTGGCCAGGCGGATCACCTCCTCGTCCGTGCTGAAACGGTAGATCGGGGCCAGCGGCCCGAAGGTCTCCTCCGAACTCACCACCATCTCGGGGCGCACCCCGGTGAGCACCGTCGGCTGAAAGAAATTCCCGCCTTTTTCATGGCGTGCCCCGCCACAGCGCAACTGCGCCCCCTTGGCCAGTGCATCGTCGATGTGGCGCTCGACCTTCTCGATCGCCGCCTGGCTGATCAGCGGACCGATGTCGGTATCCGCCTTGAGCCCGGGGCCCACCTTGAGGGCCTGTACAGCTCCGGTAAGCTTGTCGACGAACGCATCGTGGATGCCGTCCTGCACGAAGATGCGGTTCGCACACACGCAGGTCTGGCCGGCATTTCGAAACTTCGACTGCATGGCTCCGGCCACTGCCAGATCCAGGTCGGCATCGTCGAAAACGATGAACGGGGCATTGCCACCGAGCTCCAGCGCCAGCTTCTTGACAGTGCCTGCACCCTGTTCCATCAGCAGCTTGCCCGTGCGCGTGGAACCGGTGAAACTGAGTTTTCGAACACGGGGCTGGGTGGCGAGCTCGGCGCCGATCTCCTGCCCGGGCCCGGTGACGATGTTCAGCGCCCCTTTGGGCAGGCCGGCCTCCTCGGCCAATCTTGCCAGGGCGAGTGCGGAGTAGGGGGTGCGGCTCGAGGGCTTGGCCACCACCGTGCAGCCGGCGGCGAGTGCTGCGGCGAGCTTGCGCGCGAGCATGGCATTCGGAAAGTTCCAGGGCGTGATCGCGGCCACCACGCCGACCGGTTCGCGGATCACGACGATGCGCTGGTCAGCCCGGTCGGCGGCGATGGTCTCGCCGTAGATGCGCTTGGCTTCCTCGGCGAACCACTCGATGTAGGCGGCCCCATAGGCGATTTCGGCGCGTGACTCGGCCAGCGGTTTGCCCTGCTCGGTGGTGATGAGTACGGACAGGTCCTCAAGGCGTGCCCGGATCCGCTCGAACCAGTCCCGCAGAAGTGCAGCCCGCGCCTTGGCAGTCAGTGCACGCCAGCCAGGCAGTGCCGCATGGGCCGCATCAATGGCCTGGCGGGTCTCTTCTCGCCCCATGTGCGGCACCGTTCCGAGCAGGGTGTCGTCCACCGGGTTGCAAACCTCGAGGGTTGCGCCGTTTTCGGCATCCACCCAGGCGCCGTCGATATAGCCTTGTGTGCGCAGTAATGAAGAATCGTCGAGAATCATGCTGTATCTGCCCAAGGATGGCGCCCATTATAGGGGTTGCGTGGCCACGGGTCGAAGCACTCGCCCGGTTCGGGCACCGGTCCCGCCCGGCGGCTCACTGGATGGTCGGGATGCGCCTTTTCAGGCGTGCCAGGGTGCGGGTGAACACCTGCGGGTCCTGGCGGGAACGGGCCAGCACCAGTGCGCCCTGGATGCCGACCACCACTTCCTCGGCCGTCTCTTCTGCCTTCGTTGGCGTGAAGCCGGTGCGCAGCAAGGCGCCGGACAGGGCCTCGGTCCAGGTGCTGAAGTACCGGTGAATCACCCCTTCGAACGCCTCCTGCCCATCCCCCAGGGCAAAGGCCCCGAGCAGGCAGATGCGCTCGCCGGAGTGAAAATACGCCTCCACGGCCTCGAACATGCGCTCGATGCCGCGGGCCGGCGCCCCGGCATCGCGCAGGGCCGCGAACACGTTTTCCTCGAACCAGTGGCTGACATCCTCCAGCACGGCCTCGGCCATCTCCTGCTTGCCGTTCGGGAAAAAATGGTACAGGCTGCCCTTGCCGAGGCCCGTCTGCTGCGTGATGGTCGCCAGTGAGCTGCCGGCATAGCCGTGCTCGCGGAATACCTCGGCCACCGCGGCGATGGCGTCGCCTCGCTCAGCGACTTCGCGCGGCATGTGCCTACAGCCCGAGTTCGGTCAGTCCGGGATAGTCGTCCGGGCGGGGTCCCTCGCCCCAGAGGAACTTGCGGTCCGACTTCTGGATCGGAACATCGTTGATGCTGGCTTCGCGCCGCTGCATCAGGCCCTTTTCATTGAATTCCCAGTTTTCATTGCCGTGGGCCCGAAACCAGTTGTCGGAGTCATCGCGGTACTCGTACTGGAAACGGACCGCGATGCGGTTGTCCTGGTGGGTCCAGATTTCCTTGATCAGATGGTAGTCGAGTTCACGCGCCCACTTGCGCGTCAGGAACTCGACGATCGCCTCGCGGCCCTGGAAAAACTCGGCGCGGTTGCGCCAGCGGCTGTCCTCGGAATAGGCCATCGAGATCTTCACCGGGTCCCGGAGGTTCCAGGCGTTTTCGGCCGCGCGCACCTTCTGTACGGCCTCTTCATAGGTAAAGGGAGGAAAGGGTGGGCGTTCTTCTGACATTATTACTCTCCTTGAAGTATACTAATTGGTACAGTATATACTAATTGGTACATACTGCAAGGAGTGCAGCCCCGCAATCGGCCCCGGATCAGGCGCCTAGCGGTCCTCGGGGCGGATATCCCGGATCGGACTGGTGAAGTCCCGGATCTCCTCGGCACTGTATTTGGTGTGCACGCGGTGCGTGGAGGCAGGCTGGTGTGCCAGGCCAACCCCGTGTCTTCGTGCTGTTGCGGGCCGGATGGGGCGTGGCACCAGCCCGCCGCCGCAGTTGGGACACACGTTGTGGAGCACATGATCTGCACAGTCCCTGCAGTAAGTACATTCATAGGAGCAGATGCGTGCATCCATCGAGGCAGGCGGCAGGTCCCTGTCGCACACTTCACAGTTCGGTTTGAGTTCAAGCATGGATGTTGATCCTGTTTATTGCATCCTGTCCCTTGCATTTATACCAGAGAGGTCGGCCTGGCATGTCGGATATGTGGTTTCTGCCATGGTCGATACGAAAATTGCGCAAATACTGGACAACGGAAACCTGCCACCTGCTCCCCTTGTGCAGGTACGTGGCCCGGGGCTTGACACCTTATCTGAATTGCAAGAGGCTCTGAATTGGAATGACTGCGATACCCAAAAAATTCATACGGCGGCGCATTTATGCAATGGTGGCCATCACCGGCGCCATCCTGTTTTTTGGGTATGACCTCATCGTGGATGCATTTCTTGAGCATGAATACCTGACCGCTCACTTCATAATCGAGCTGATCGTCTTTGTTGGCGTGTCGATGGCGCTGATCTTCAGTGCTCGCGACCTGATTCATTTGCGAGCGCTGCTCGAAATCGAAAAGAAACGGACTCAGGCGTTGTCCGGTGCACTTGCAGACAGCATCAATGCCCAGCTGGATGAGTGGCAGATGACCCACTCTGAGAATCAGATCTCGTGGCTGATTATCAAAGGGTACAGTTTCTCCGAGATCGCCCTGTTGCGCGGGGTCAAGGAAACCACTACCCGGTTTCAGGCCACTTCCATTTATTCGAAAGCCGGTGTCAAGGGACGTGCCGAGTTCGTCGCCGAGGTATTCCAGCCGTTGCTGCTGTCCATTCCCGAAGAGTTCTCGACTCCCGATAAGCCGGCCAAGCCGGGGGCCGGGCTGCATTGAGGCTTCAGGTGCGAACGCGAAGCAGTAGTGCGTAACGCCTGTTGACACCGAAGGCCTGTGACCGGGAGTACCGGTCTCAGATACCTGCCCGGTCCACGCCATCTCCCGTCCAGGTACCGGGCATGGAGACTATTCCCGAATCGTACCGAACACGCCTCTGAGCTGGTTACGCTCGAATTTGCCTGCTGCCCCTTCATGATCGTCACCGTAGAACGCACCGTCAATGGAGCTTGCCCCGCCGGTATGCTGGAACGTGCCATTGTCCAGGCTGACCCCACTCCACTCCATGTCACCGTGACCTTCAGTCAGGTTCGTGAACTCAATGTCGAGTGTCGCGGAACCAAAGTCGACCTCGAGGCGGGCCTGGCCGCTGACGGGTTCACCCAGGCTGTCGGCATCCGTTTCATACGCACGAAGTCCACCCGACCATATTGCCGAACCGTTTACAGGGCTTGTACCCGAAGGCGTGCCTTCAACATCCAGCGAGTAGGGGGTGATGCCGCCACTGTCATCATTGATGCCGACTTTGAACAGGGTCTGGTTTCCTTCGCGGGCCCAAAATCCCCAGTTATTGAAGGAGTGGTTGGTGCCCGTCTCCACGTGGTTTCCTTGCTCACTGAGTCTAGGCCCAGAGTCTCCGACCAGTGACATGATGTTGCTGGGGGATCCGGCGGAGTTGGTGTCACCATCCCCGTCACCATCCCCGTCACCATCCCCGTCACCGTCACCGTCACCGTCACCGTCTCCGTCTCCGTCTCCGTCTCCGTCTCCGTCTCCGTCACCATCCCCGTCACCATCCCCGTCACCATCTCCGTCTCCGTCACCATCTCCGTCTCCATCCCCGTCACCATCTCCGTCTCCGTCACCATCTCCGTCTCCGTCCCCGTCTCCGTCTCCGCTACCGGGTGATGTTGATGAGGGTGGCATCGCGGCCATATCGCTACCGCCACCGCCGCCGCCACCACACCCGGTAGCGAGGAATGCGAAAGAACTGAGGATGAGTAAAAGTATGTTTCGAATGTTCATGGCCACCTCCAACCGTGTGAGGCATGAGCGAGTCTTTCATTTAGGATCTCGATGCTCATTCGTACGCGTGTTTCCCAAATCAATGTGTATCGTGTTTGTATCGATAATCTTGCAGCCCCCATGTACTGCTGGACAATCCGTGGTTTGTAGGGAATGCGAGGACATATGACATTTGTATGGGCAAGACTGCCCGTGAACGCCCGGACTTTGTGAGGATGCGCGGTATTCGTTCAGGTGAGTCCGATGCAGGACGGGCATGCGGGAGGCTGGAAGGGGAATGGCGGTCGACAGGGCCTGCACGTCATGGCTTTTCCGTGTCTCGTACAGCATTCAACATTTGTTATATGCGGGCGGCCTTATAGCAAACCTCGGCTGTATCCGCGGCTGTCAAACGCCTTAGCATCGTTCGTGTAAATCTCAGAAAAGGAAACTTCCCTGCAGCACTTCACCAAAATCGCCGAGCACATCCATATCGAACCGCTGCTCGAGGAACTGGATGCATCGCCGGAACTGTGGCTGGCGGATACGAGCCGTCAACGAAAGGTCCGCTGTCAGCGTAATACCCGGAACATCTTTTTGCGGGCAGCCAAGAAGCCCCTGCCCCCGGGTGCCAAGAACGCCAATGACGTCCACGAGATCCGCATCATGCCCGAAGCCGAGAAGTTTCCCTGTGCGCAGGTGTTCTGCGAGAGCGTAGCCAAAAGCCTGGGGGGTGAACTCGGTCGTGCGACGCTGGTCGCCCTGCTGCCCGGATGCGAGGTCTTCGCACATGTCGACAGCGGTGCCTACTACCGGATCCGGGATCGCCTGCACCTGGTGCTGAAAAGCACCGACGGCAGCCTGCTGGGCGCCGGGAATGAGACCGTGCGCATGCATCCGGGAGAGCTCTGGGTGTTCGACAACAAGCAGCGACACTGGGCAAAAAACCCGTCCGAGGAAGTGCGTGTGCACCTGATCTTCGATGTGCTTCCCGACCAGGGGCGCGGGTTCTATACGTATTTGCCCGAAGTCGCCCGGCCCGAGAAGCCTTTTATCCTGCGGTTTTGAAGTCCCGGGCGAGACGCCGGGCCCGCGGCGTTGCCCCGCAGCTCATGAGCGTTTGGCGGACCTCAGGAAGGACACGGTGCTGCGCAAGGCTCCACCGATACCCCCGATCCCGGACTGAGGCGAGTGCAGCTCCAGGGGCTGCAGGATCTTGATGGCCGCCAGCAGGGCGTGGGCCGCGGAGTCCACGCGGACCGCATTGTCGTACACTTCCGTGCGCAGTGCTCCCTCGACCCGCTTTTTCCTGGAGATGTAGTAGGTGTCATGCAGGCTGCGAAATTGCAACTGTCGCAGCGAGCGTAGTCCTCGGTGCAGTGCCAGCTCATAGGCCTCGAGGCGAACACCGTCTCCCAGGGCCCGCGCCAGTGCAGCCGCATCGGCGAGACCCTCCATGTAGGCGCCGGTGGAGGCCGCATGCGGCGGCCCGAAATCCGGGCGGTTCGGGTTGTAGAATCGCCCAGCCAGGTCCGCCGGCGCGATATCCCACTGTTGCATGGGCAGCAGCCAGTCGCTGATGTCGAGTGCGAACCTTGCAAATTCCCGTCGGCCCGTGTGGGCGAACAGCGAGGTGCATGCCTGTGTATGCCAGGGAACGAACGCCGGGTTGCGTTTCTTACGGTGGATTCTGCGACAGCGCTCGGACACCGTTGCGCACCGCTCGACCGGCGGGGCGAAGCTCATGCCGCGGCGCAGGGCCTCGGCCCAGAACAGCAGTGCCTCGCCGGAGTAGAAGTTCCAGTTTTCACCGTCGCGCTCTGCGGGGAAAAAGAATGTGCGAAAGCCGAGACGGTCATCGACAAGGGATTCTATGCCTGCGGCGAGCATGGCGAGTTCCCGGGAAAACTCCTCCCGGTCCGGACACTCCAGGATTGCCAGCCCGGCGAGTGCTGCTGCGCCGAGCTTGGCGCCGGACTCCTCAACGATGGCTCCCCGTCCATCACCAAGATCCTTGAAATAACGGTTCAGGTTAAAACGCAGGTTGCGCTGTGCACCCTCGCCCATCGCCGGGTCTCCCCGCAGCGTCGCAAGGCGAGCCAAAGACAGCGTGCCCAGAAAACGGCGAATGGCATTGTCCGCGGGCGAGTTCTTGCCCTGGCTCGGCCAGTACTTGTAGGGCAAAGAGCCGTCGGCCGACAGGTTTTGCATCAGCCACTTGCCGATGCCGTCGGCGAGCGCCTGTGCACGTTCAGGCACGCGGTCCGGCATGGGTTCGACCGGGGTCGAACCCCGGAACAGGGAGACCGGCCTTTCCTTTTTTGGATCCGGGAGCAAAAACTGCCTGGCGGTAAAGGATCGCAGCCGGCCATCCACGGAAAACTCGTCGAAGCTGATCCCGCGGTCTTCGAGAAAGCTGTCCAGAGCACGCTTGAAGCTGAAGTTGGAGGCGATCATCCGTGTCGGTGCAAAGCGAACGACCTCGCCACGGTAGCTGGCTTCCATGCCGATGACACCGCGCATGCAGTTACTGAACACACGTGCGAACTGTGCCGTGTCCACCCGGGAAAACTCGCCTGCAACGCTTGCTTCCACCGTATCCCCGGGCCGGGCATGGACATTCTTTCGCAAGTCCTTCAAAGCGACACCTTGCAGCCAGCCGCTGGCGCGCGCGGCACCATGGTGGCGAACGCAGAACCAGGTCAAGGCATTTGAGGCGGGTCTATCCATCCGTTCGGTTTGTGAGTCCGGGCCTGTACGTGAACCTTCATTTTTGCATGGTGCCGTACCAAAGCGTTGCCCGCTACCGGCCACCATTTCCAGGATTCATTGTGCGCACCCCGCTGAGCATCGGCAAGGTCAGGACAGCCCTGCGCTGCACGCCATGCTGCACCGGATACGACTCGCCGGCGTGTCGGCCCCGATCCCCCTGGATTTGCACGCCGGGGGCGAGGATTATTTCAGGGATAAAGGGACCATGGCTCCGTGATTAATCGGTTCGAACCGGGTACACTCCGTGCCCCGACTGAACTCCCGTACAGGTTGTATCCCGTTATGAAGCTGATCATTGGCAACTACAATTATTCCACCTGGTCGATGTGCGCCTGGCTGTTCGTGCACCGCCACGAGCTGCCGGTCGAGGTGAAGTGCTACGACCTCAACAGCGACAAGTTCAACCAGGTGCTCTCAAAGCGGTTCTCCGGCGCCAAGGTGCCGGTCCTGCTCGACGGGGACACCGAGGTCTGGGATTCGCTGGCCATCCTGGAATACCTGGGGGAGCGCTTTCCCGAGTCGCACGCCTGGCCCGGGGAGCGCAAGGCCCGCGCGGTGGCACGCTCGGTGTGTGCTGAATTTCATTCCAGTTTCGAGGCCCTGCGCACCGAGGCGCCCATGAACCTGCGCAAGCGCTTCCCCGGCTACACTCTCAGCGAGGCCGCACTTGCGGACGTTCGCCGCATCCAGGAGGTGTGGCGCTACTGCCGGGAGAACTTCGGCCAGGGCGGCCCCTGGCTGTTCGGGAAACCCACGGTCGCTGACACCCTGTCCGCGCCGGCGCTCATGCGCTTTCGAAGCGTCGAGGTGGAGCTCGATGACGTTGCCGCCGACTATAGCCGCACCATGGACAAGTGCCCCTCCATTCGCGAATGGATCTGCCTGGCCCTGAAGGAAACCCATCACGTCGAGGAGGACGAACTGGACTGGCCGTCGCAAGAGGTGACGGCCATCTGAGCATACACCCGGGTACCCTCGCCGGGCCTGTACGGCCGGTGGTTGCGACGGATTGAGGGTACGGGCTTGTAATCCTGTCAGGAATGCATAAAATTACGGGTGCAGGCATTGTCTGCAGGATCCCGAGTGCGCCGTCCCGTGCGCATGCTTTCACGAACATCACTTTATTATTTCGGATAGGGAGAAACAGTCGAGTGAGTGAGGCGATCAGTCACATAACGGACAGTACTTTCGAACAGGAAGTGCTGCAGTCCGAGGAACCGGTGCTGGTGGACTACTGGGCGCAGTGGTGTGGCCCGTGCAAGATGGTGGCGCCGATCCTGGATGAGATCGCCGTGGAATACCAGGGCAGGCTGAAAGTGGCCAAGCTCAACGTGGACGACAACCCGGACACACCCCCGAAGTACGGGGTGCGTGGAATACCGACATTGATGATTTTCAAAAACGGCAATGCCGAGGCGACCAAGGTCGGCGCGCTGTCAAAATCACAGTTAACTGCATTCATTGACCAGAGCCTCTAGACAAAATAATACCCACAGGCTTTGGCAACCACGATCAGAACGCACGAACTTTAATACACAGTACACGACGATACAGGCCAGCCACATCCGAACCCCCTGAATACAACCGGCGCTGTATCCCGGTGTAAACGACATTTTTTTGCGCGGTCCTGCCGGACCCTGTCCGAGCCGTGCACAACCCACTGCAACCATTGAACACGACGAGTGTGAACGACTATGAACCTGACGGAACTGAAAAAGAAGCCGGCCGCTGACCTGGTGGATACGGCTGCGGAGATGGGCGTCGAGAACCTGGCGCGCTCGCGCAAGCAGGACATCATCTTCTCCATCCTCAAGGCGCATGCGAAAAACGGCGAGGACATCTTCGGCGACGGCGTGCTCGAGATCCTGCAGGACGGCTTCGGCTTCCTGCGCTCGGCCGAGGGCTCCTACCTCGCGGGCCTCGACGACATCTACGTCTCGCCCAGCCAGATCCGGCGCTTCGGACTGCGCACCGGCGATACCGTGTCCGGCAAGATCCGCCCGCCGAAGGACAGCGAGCGCTACTTCGCCATGCTCAAGGTGGACGAGATCAATTTCGACAAGCCCGAGAACGCCAAGCGCAAGGTGCTGTTCGAGAACCTTACCCCGCTGCACCCCGACGAGCGCCTGAAGCTCTCCAGGGGCAACGGCTCCACTGAGGACATCACCGCGCGCATCATCGACATCTGCGCGCCCATCGGCAAGGGCCAGCGCGGCCTGATCGTCTCCCCGCCCAAGGCCGGCAAGACCCTGATGCTGCAGAACATCGCGACGAGCATCACCTCCAACCACCCGGAGACCTACCTGATCGTGCTGCTGATCGACGAGCGGCCCGAGGAAGTCACCGAGATGGAGCGCATGGTGCAGGGCGAGGTGGTCTCGAGCACGTTCGACGAGCCCGCGAGCCGCCACGTGCAGGTCGCGGAAATGGTGATCGAGAAGGCCAAGCGCCTAGTCGAGCACAAGATGGACGTGGTGATCCTGCTGGACTCCATCACGCGCCTGGCGCGTGCCTACAACACGGTGGCGCCGGCCTCCGGCAAGGTGCTCACCGGCGGCGTGGACGCCAATGCCCTGCAGCGCCCGAAACGGTTTTTCGGTGCGGCGCGCAACATTGAGGAAGGCGGCAGCCTGACCATCGTCGCCACAGCACTCGTGGAGACCGGCTCGAAGATGGACGAGGTCATTTACGAGGAGTTCAAGGGCACCGGCAACATGGAAATCCACATGGACCGGCGCATCGCGGAAAAGCGCGTCTTCCCGGCCATCAACATCAACCGCTCCGGCACGCGCCGCGAGGAGTTGATTACCGACAAGGAAGAACTGCAGAAGATCTGGGTGCTGCGCAAGTTCCTGCACCCGATGGACGAGATCGAGGCCATGGACTTCATGCTCGGGCGCATGCAGTCGACCAAGACCAACGAGGAATTCTTCAACGCGATGAAACGCTAGGGGCGCTCAGTGCCGCGAGCGAAGCTCATCGAGCGGCACGAACTTCATCTGCAACTCTTCCTGGTAATCGCGATCGAAGATCAGCTCGATCGATACGGCCCCGTCTTTTTCACTCGCCTTTACCTGCTTGAGCTCGGGCAGCACCTTGGCCAGGTAGGCACAGCTTGCCGCCGCGATCCCTTCATCGTCCTCCAGCAGCGCCGATACCAGGTGCCCCGCCATGAATTCCACGCGCTCCTGCTCGCTCGGAGAGGTGATGAACTCGCCGTTCAGCAGGATGCCGCCATCGAGCTTCTCGTCGAGCATCATGAGGGATGCGCGCTGCTTCGGACTTAATGCCCGGCCACGATCGTACTCGAGTACAGGCTCTCCGTTGATCTGCACGACCAGTCGATCTGTGGGTTTGTCTGGCTTATCGGTTGTCATATACGGTGCGTGCTGTGCCGAGGATGCATCGACTATCGAGGCAGTATTGGCCATAAAGTATGCTGAAGTCACACACGCATCAAGTCTGCTCTATGTCTGGTGGCTTTATGTTGGTTAGCCGGGTCAATCAACCATTCGCCAACAGCAGTAAAGTAGAACACATCTTTTCTGGATCAGCGTGCTCCTCTTTACTCAAGGTTGTTGTCGAGCACGTTTCGCCTGCCCGCACCGATGCGCCGCGCCCGATTCCTCCGTGGTTCCGGGCCGCTACTCCGATGTCGACCAGATGGTCGACCAGTGGGCGGGCATGTGGTCGTTGCCCACGTCCACGCCATACCAATCGAGAAGCAGGCTGTGCCACTCGGGTTTTGCCAGTGCAAGACCGTACACGGCTGTGTTCGGGTTGCGCTCTAGGACCGCTGTGGCGGCCAAAGACAGCGTCTTTCCGGTTGCAATGAAGTCGTCGACGATGAAAACCGCCTCGGCGTCCGTGGTGGCAGAGCGGTAATCCGCATCTTCCACCAACAAACTGCGAAATTCGGGATACAACCCGCCTCTGCCGGTGGGCAGGTAGGCTTCCTTTTGCAGCAGCCCCGGCTGATACCTGCAGGTTTCGGCGCATCGGCTCGCAAGCAGGGCCAGCACACTTTCTGGGTCCGCGGTTTCCTCCGCAGAGCGCAGGGCCGGAGCGAAGACCGTGCGGCTGGGATCGAGCCCAAGACCGCGAACAAGGATGGGGGCAACGTGGGCCATGAGCCTTGCCGCGCCTTCGGTCGAGGCATCGTCGGGATCGAACTTGAACTTCGTGAACCGGGCGCTCCACTCATCGTCGGGCCGGTCCTCGATCCGATACCCCAAGGTGAACGCGCTGGTCACACCGTCGCTAAAGGTCAGCCCGTCATGTCGGAGCAGGTCGTGGAAAATGCTGGGGATGGCAGACATTCCTACCGCCCGGGAAGGGCTGTTACGCGCCCCCTGCTATCGAGGGCACAATCGTGACGCGGTCGCCGTCCCGGACCCTCGTCGCCTTGCCCCCGCTGAATCGAATGTTATCGTCATTGACGAAAATGTTGATGTAACCCCGGACCTCCCCGTCATCGTCGAGCAGCTTCTGCTTGATGCCGGGTGCCTGCCTTTCCAGGCCGTCGATCAACTCTTCAATGGAAGCCACGTCGGTAACCTCCACCATCGCCTGGCCGTTCGTCAGGTTCTGGAGGGGGCCGGGTACTTGCACGGACACTGTCATTTGCGTTTCTCCTGTTCTATTTGGATGTTGCGATCAAAGTCTGCAGGACGTCCTCCACCGGCTCGAACCCGCGAATCTCGACGGCGAGGGAGGGGTCGGGGCAAGTCCGCCGGTAGCGGTTCAGCCAGATTGCGTCCAGCCCGCTGTCGATGGCGCCCAGAACGTCGTGTTCCCAAGAATCCCCGATCATCGTAGCCTTGCGCACGCCAAGTTCGTCAAGCGCGAATCGAAAGATCTCTGGAGCCGGCTTGAGGGCGCCCACCTCCTCCGATATTGCCAGGGCGTCGAGCGGCAGGAGGCCGAACAGCTCCAGCTTGTCCCGCTGGCGTTGTGCGAGGCCATTGGAGACAACGCCGATCTTCATCCGTCCGCGAAGGGCTTTGAACAGTTCCTCGACGCCCGGGACCAGCCGCGGGTTCGACATTTGTTCCCGCGCGTAGGCGCCCGCTGCATCGGCCACCCGGTCCGTTTCCAGACCGTAGCGGCGGCAGATGCCGCGCATGTGCTCGAGACGGGATTCCTCATCCGGCAGGCTCTTGTCGAGGGTGCGCAGGTAGTTGGCCCTCAACTCCTCGTCATGGGCGAGTTCCAGCTCCTCCAGTGGCACCCGCTTCAGCTTAGGCAGGACCTCCTGCACCGCGCCCAGCCCGAGGCGGCGGCTGTATTGCAGGTCGATCAAGGTGTCGTCGAGGTCGAAGAGAACGGCCGTATCCATGAACTGCTACTTTCCCTTGCTCCTGATGTCGGCGAGTCGCCGGTCCCTGGCCCTCACTGCGAGTATCCGATTGCCTTGCTCATGTCACAACCCGCTCCTCCACGAATCCTCCCCCGTTCAGCCGCCAGGAACGCAGGTCCTCGACGCGCGCGTCGCTCACCGAAAGAATGACGTAGGAGTACTCGTTCCAAGCCGCCTCGCGGTCCGTCTCAGACGGTCGCGCCGGACGATCGGGATGCGTGTGCCAGAAGCCCACGATCTCCAGACCGGCCTCGCGCGCGGACTGGTCTGCCGACATCAGGTCATGGGGAGCCAGCTCGTAGCGGTCCCGTGCACGCTCCACATTGAGATTGCGGGCCTGGAACACTCTCTCGACCCGCACCTCGCCGCCCGCGCAAGTCCCGGCCAACACACCGCAGGTTTCGTGGGGGTATCCGTTGACGGCCATCGTGGCCATTTCCCCGCGCAACTGGCGAGGTAAGAGAACACTGTTCATCTGTGGACGGAGGGGCCACCGCTCCTGCAGGAATAGCAATGTCCCGCAAGTTTGCAGTCGCCATGATGGATTTCGTTCACCCGCGAGACACTAACTAACTGACGCGCGAATTTTAGCAGAAGGCCGAGGGGCTTGCAGCATCCCCGCGCCCCGTATCCGCGCACTTGAAGCTTGCAGACAGCCGCGGGCCGCGAGCCCGGGAGGGACGCCCGTCCGACGATCCAGTAGACGCTTGAGCCGCATCGCCCCACGTCACGCGCGCCGCTTCGACAGATCAGGCCTCGCTCGGAAACCAACTCGGACGTGCCCGCGCGCAAGCCCCGCATTCAATGCGAGGCGGGTGCGTGCAGAAATTCCTCGATTTCCCCGGCGTGGCGCCTCGCATCGCGCTCACCGAGCTCGATCAGGTAGCGCAGGTAGTCGGGCTGGAACATCAAAAGGGACAGCGAGTCCGGGCTTTTCGTGTCCTTCGTGCCGAAGCCGCGCGTGAAATACCGGAAGGGCTGCGGCAGGTTGATCTCGTAGTGGCCGGCCAGCTTGCCGATGTCCTCGCTCGGTCGAAGCACCAGCACCCGCACCTTCTTGTACTGCGCGCGCGAGGCTTCACTGAGCTGCTCGTAGACGTCGTTGATGCGGCTCATGTTGGCGGCATCGTAATCGAGCAGGTCGAGGAACATCGAGTCGAGCAGGATGCCGATGATCTGCGCGACCGGCACGTAGCCCTGGATCATGGATTCCTCGACCCCCCGGTGCGCGTCCTGGAAGCGCGTGGAAATGGCCAGGATGCGCTCGGCGCCGAGGTGCATGGCCGGGGACAGCGGCGCGATCGAGCGGATGCCGCCGTCGCCGTGCCAGCCGTCGTTGATCTGGATGGCCGGGAAGATCAGCGGCAGGGCCGTCGAGGCCATCACGTGTTCGATGGTGATGAATGCGTTTTCACTGCGCCGGCGCGGCCTGCGCCAGTGCTCGCCGACGTGTCCCTGGACCCAGGTGGTGGACACCCCGGTGCCGTAGTTCGTGGCGGTGATGCCGAGCACGCGCAGCGTGCCGCGATCGATGTTCTCCTGGATGCCGGCGACGGGCTGGCCTGCGGGAGTGCCGAGGTTTCGCTCCAGCAGCCTGCGAAGCGGGTCGTTGTCGAGCAGGCTTCGCCGGCCCGCGCCGATGCGCCGCCCGCCGAGCACCAGGCTCAGGCCCCAGCGCAGGAAGTTGCCCAGGAAATAGCGGCTGTCTGTGCGAAAGACCTGGTCCGCATCCAGGTCCGTCCAGATGCCGGTGAGGTGCTCGACCGCCTCGGCGAAGCTGCCCGGATGCGAGGCCAGGTGCACGGCATTGAGGGCCCCGGCCGATACGCCGGTCAGGATGGGCGGGTGGAAGTCCTCGAAATTTCGGCAGATATGGCGCAGCACGCCGACCTGGTAGGCGGCGCGGGCCCCGCCGCCGGTCATTGCAAGGCCAAGCTGCGAGCGGGTGGCATCAGTCATGTCCCATCCAGGTCCGGGTGGACCGGTGCGGTTCGCGTCCGCAGCCTTCGGACGATTGCGGACAAAGTACGCATGAACCGCGTATCCGGTCTACAATTAGACTAGCGTTGAATCCCAAGTATACCGTATCGCCATGTCCGAGCCGCGCCCTCAAAAACCCGAGAACCCGTCCTCTTCGCAACCGCAATCCTCCGGGCAGGACATCGACCCGCAGGAGACCCGGGAATGGCTGGCCGCACTCGATGCGGTGCTTGAGCGGGACGGGGCCGAGCGGGCCCATCACCTCATCGAGCAGCTCATCCACAGTGCGCGCATCCGCGGCGTGAACCTGCCGTTTCGAAACACCACGGCCTACGTCAACACCATCCCGGTCGAGGAGGAGGCGCGTCTGCCGGGCGACCCGCGCATGGAGCACCGGGTGCGCTCGCTGGAGCGCTGGAACGCGCTCGCCATGGTCGTCAAGGCGAACCTGAAACACCCCGAGCTCGGTGGGCACATCTCCACCTATGCCTCGGCGGCCACCCTGATCAGCATCGGCTTCAACCACTTCTTTCGCCCGGCCAACGGCGAGTTTGCCGGCGACCTGGTCTACTTCCAGGGCCACGCCGCCCCCGGCGTGTATGCGCGCGCCTTCCTCGACGGGCGCCTGAGCGAGTCGCAGCTGGTGAACTTTCGCCGCGAGGTCGAGGGTGAGGGCCTGTCCTCCTATCCGCATCCCTGGCTGATGCCGGACTTCTGGCAGTTCCCGACGGTATCCATGGGCCTCGCCCCGATCATGGGCATCTACCAGGCGCGCTTCATGAACTACCTGCACGACCGCGGCTTGATCGACAAGGGCTCGCGCAAGGTGTGGGTATTCACCGGCGACGGCGAGATGGACGAGCCGGAATCGCTGGGCGCCATCTCCCTGGCCGCACGCGAGGAACTCGATCACCTGATCTTCGTCATCAACTGCAACCTGCAGCGTCTCGACGGGCCGGTGCGCGGCAACAGCAAGATCATCCAGGAGCTCGAAGGCAATTTCCGCGGTGCCGGCTGGAACGTCATCAAGGTGCTGTGGGGCGGCAACTGGGACCCGCTGTTCTCCCGCGACAAGGAAGGCATCCTTAGAAAGCGCATGGAGGAGGCGGTCGACGGCGACTACCAGAACTACCGCGCTAGGGGCGGCGCCTACGTGCGCGAGCACTTTTTCGGCAAGTACCCGGAACTGGTGAAGATGACCGAGCACATGACCGACGACGACATCTGGCGCCTGAACCGCGGCGGCCATGACCAGCAGAAGATCTACGCCGCGTATGCGCGCGCCGTGGCGCACACCGGCCAGCCGACCGTGATCCTCGCCAAGACCGTCAAGGGCTATGGCCTGGGTAAGAGCGGCGAGAGCCTGAACATCGCCCACCAGCTGAAAAAACCGGCGCGTGAATCCCTGGTCGCGTTTCGCGACCGCTACCGCATCCCGATTTCGGATGCCGAACTCGAGGACGTGCCGTTCTACAAGCCGCCCGAGGACAGTCCGGAGATGCGCTACCTGAAGCGCCTGCGCGAGAAGCTGCACGGCGAGATGCCCAGGCGCGAGAGCCCGACGATCGAGCTGAAGATCCCGAAGCTTGCGGCTTTCAAGGAACTGCTGGACGGCAGCAAGGGGCGTTCGTATTCCACCACCATGGCCTTCGTTCGCATCCTGCTGAACCTGACGCGCGACAAGGCGCTGGCCCGTCATATCGTGCCGATCGTGCCGGACGAGGCGCGCACCTTCGGCATGGAGGGCCTGTTTCGAAGTCTCGGCATCTACGCGCACCGCGGCCAGCAATACGACCCGGTGGATTCCGACCAGGTTCTGGTCTATCGCGAGGACCGCGCGGGGCAGATCCTCGAGGAAGGCATCACCGAGGCCGGCGCCATGTCTTCCTGGATTGCCGCGGCGACCTCTTTTGGCATTCACAACATGCCGATGATCCCGTTCTACATCTTCTATTCCATGTTCGGCTTCCAGCGCGTAGGCGACCTGGCCTGGGCGGCCGGCGACAGCCGCGCACGCGGCTTTTTGATCGGCGGCACCTCCGGGCGCACCACGCTGGCCGGCGAAGGGCTGCAGCACCAGGACGGGCACAGCCACGTGCTGGCCTCCACGATCCCCAACTGCCGCGCCTACGATCCGGCCTTCGCCTACGAGCTCGCCGTCATCATCCACCACGGGCTCGAGGCCATGTACGTGGAGCAGAAGGACTGGTACTACTACATCACGGTGACCAACGAGAACTACGAGCACCCGGCGCTGCCGAAGGGCTGCGAGCCCGGCATCATCCAGGGCATGTACCGCCTGCAGGAAGCTCCCGGAAGCGAAGCCCAGGTGCGACTGCTCGGCAGCGGGGCGATCCTGCGCGAGGTCATTCGCGCAGCGGACCTGCTGCTCGAGGACTTCGGCATCAGCGCCGAGGTCTGGAGCGTGACGAGCTTCAACCGGCTGCGCCGGGAAGGCATGGAGGGCGAGCGCTGGAACCGGCTGCACCCCGGGAAAAAGGCGCGCAGGTCCTTCGTCGAGCAATGCCTCGACGGCTGCGATGCGCCAGTGGTGGCGGCCACTGACTACATGAAAATCTACGCCGACCAGATCCGCCCCTACGTGAAGGCCCCCTATGCCGTGCTGGGCACCGACGGGTTCGGGCGAAGCGACACCCGCCGCAGCCTGCGCCGCTACTTCGAGGTCGATGCCGAGTCCATCACCGTGGCGACCCTGCACACGCTGGCCGAGCAGGGCGTCATCGAGCGCAAGCACATCGGGGCCGCCATGAAGAAGTACCGGCTGGACCCCGAAAAACCACCCCCGGTGCACAACTGATCACAGATGGGCGAAATCAGGGACATCTGCATCACCGAGCTTGAAGACGACGCCCCGGTGGACGTGGTCGAGATCCTGGTGCAGCCCGGCGAGCACGTCGAGGTGGACCAGCCCCTGGCCACGCTGGAGACCGACAAGGCGCTGGTGGAGTTCCCGTCCCCGCATGCCGGGGTGGTGAGCAAGATTCACGTGCAGCCCGGCGACCGGATGGTGCAGGGGGACGCCTTGCTTGCCCTGGAACTTGCCGGGCCCGCCCCCGATTCAAAGCCGGACACACCCGATGAGGCGCCGCCTCCCGTATCCCGCGAACCCGTACCGGATCCCGAACCGGCACAGCACCCCGAGCCGGGTTCGACACCACCCGGGTCGGGTACCCAGGCGTACGCCAGCCCGGCGATGTACCGGTATGCCCGCGAACTCGGGGTCTCGCTCGAGCACGTGCAGGGCAGCGGGCGCGGACTGCGGGTGCTGAAAGAGGATATCGAGCAGCATGTGCGCACCCGTCTGCAAGCCCCGCATGCCCAGGCGGCGACCTCCCCGGCTCCCCTGCCGGACTTTTCCAGGTACGGGGACACCGAGGAAGAGCCCCTGACCCGGATCCAGCGACTGACGGCAGAGAACCTGCTTTCGGCCTGGCAGTCCATCCCGCACGTGACCCATTTCGAGCGTGCCGATGTGACCGCCCTCGAGGATTACCGTTCACAGCTCGCCGAGGAAGCCGGGTCCCGGGGACTGCGCCTGACACCCCCGATCTTCGTCATCAAGGCCCTCGCCGGTGCACTGGCCGAGTTCCCGCACTTCAATGCCTCCTTTGACGCGGCGGGCGAGCGCATCGTGTTGAAGAAGTACTTCCACATCGGCATCGCCGTGGACACACCGCACGGCCTGCTGGTGCCGGTGCTGCGCGATGTCGACAAGAAGACCCTGGCCGAGGTGGCCGCCGAGGTGGCGGACCTCGGCCAGCGTGCCCGCGAGCGAGCACTGAAGCCCGACGAGATGGGTGGTGCGAGCATGACGGTCACCAGCCTCGGGCATATCGGCGGGCAGGCCTTCACGCCGATCATCAACCCGCCCGAGGTGGCCATCCTGGGCTTGTCGCGCATGATCGTGCGCAGCGGACAGAATTTCCTGCCGTTGTCGCTGTCGTATGATCACAGGGTCATCAATGGAGCTGAGGCCGCGCGTTTCTGTCTTCATCTGAAGGCTATACTGGAAGACATCTGGAAACTGATTCTGGGATAATCGCCATCATGAGGATAGGAATACCGAAGGAGACCATGGTCGACGAGTACCGCATCGCGCTGTTGCCGGTCGGTGCCCAGTTGCTGGTCGAGGACGGCCACGAGGTGTGGGTGCAGGCGAAAGCCGGTCACGGCAGCGGCTACCTGGACGAGGAATACCAAAAGGCCGGTGCCCGCATCGTGGACTCGGCGGATGCCATCCATGCGCAATGCGAGCTGCTGCTCAAGGTCAAGGAGCCGCAGATGGACGAAGTCGGACAGTACGCGAATTCCATGATCGTCTTCGGCTACTTTCACCTGGCGGTTTCCAGGCCCTTGGTCGAAGCCTGTATCGAGAAAAACATCTCGGCGCTGGCCTGCGAGACGCTGGGCAATCCAAAAGGCGAGCGCCCGCTCTTGAAACCCATGAGCGAGGTGGCCGGCAAGATGTCGATCCAGGAAGGCGCGAAGTGCCTGGAGACGCCGCTGAAAGGGCGCGGCATCCTGCTGGGTGGCGTGGCCGGGGTGGCCCCGGCCAACGTGCTGGTGCTCGGGGCCGGCGTGGTGGGCGCCAATGCCGCGCGGGTGGCGGCAGGACTCGGCGCCAACGTCACGATCATGGACATCAATATCGAAAGGCTGCGGAGTCTCGATGAGGTCATGCCGGACAATGTCACGACGATTTTCTGTGATCCGCATGCCGTGCACGAGTTCGCAGTACGCTCCGACCTGATCGTCGGCGCCTTGCTGATCCCGGGCGCACGCTCACCGAGGCTGATCAACCGCGAGATGCTCGGCGAGATGAAACGCGGCGCGGTGCTCGTGGACGTATCCATTGACCAGGGCGGGTGTTTCGAGACCAGCCGGCGCACCTCGCACAGTGACCCGGTGTACCTGGTCGATGACATCGTGCACTACTGCGTGCCGAACATGCCCGGTGCGGTCAGTCGCACCAGCACCCAGGCCTACTGCAACGCCACGCTGCCCTATATCCGCAAGCTGGCCGGGCTGGGCCTGGAGGGGTTTCTCGAACATGAGACCGGTGTGCGCGAGGCGCTCAACATCCATGGTGGGGAAATCACCCATGCGGGCGTGGCCAGTGCTTTCCCGGATCTTCCGGCCTCGACCTGAGAGCCATCGGCCAGCAAGCCCTGTCACACTCCAGCATCACGACTTTATTGCGCAAGGACCAGAGGTTCGACAGACAATGAGCAGCTTGGATGCAGACGATCTGCCGATACCTCGCGAACACCAGGCAACCCCGCTGGGTGAAATCCTCGAGCGCCGCATCGCCCGGCGCACTTTCCTGAAAGGCTCCGCGCTTGCCGGGGCGCAGTCCACGTGGATGGGCCAGGCGCTGGCCTCGGGGGCGGCATCATCGCTGGCGTTCAAGGAGTTGCCCCACGGGCTCGATGACACCCTGCATGTGCCGCCAGGCTATGCCTGGCAGGTGGTGCTCGCCTGGGGCGATCCCCTGTTCACCGATGCCCCGGGCTTCGATCCGTACCGGCAAACCTCCACCGCCCAGGCCAAACAATTCGGATACAACAACGACTTTCTCGGCTGGCTTCCCCTGCCGGGCGCCTCCCGCCCATCGGAGTCCGGGCTGCTGGCGGTCAACCACGAGTATGTGAGCAGTGCCCTGATGCACCCGGGCTCGCCGGACGCCTTCGGCCTGAGTCGCGAACAGGTCGATGTCGAGATGCAGGCCCACGGCCTGTCCATCGTCGAGGTGCACCGGCAAGCCGGCACCTGGAAGGCCAGGTTGGCCTCCGGCTACAACCGGCGCATTACGCCGCTGACCGGGATGCGGTTCTCAGGACCGGCCAGGGGGCACCGCAGGCTCAAGACCGCGTTCTCCCCCGAGGGCGTGAAGTCCATGGGCACGTTCGCCAACTGCGCCGGTCAGGTCACGCCGTGGGGTACGGTGCTCACGGCCGAGGAAAACGTGCAGTCCTATTTCATGGGCGAGGCGAGGCTGACGGAGGAGATGGCCAGCTACAAGCGCTTTGGCATGCACGGCAGCGACGTTGCCCGCTCGGCCTGGGGGATGTTTCACGAGTCGTGGAACCTGGACCTGCACCCGCAGGCGGGCACGCACGCCGGCTGGATCGTCGAGATCGACCCGTACGATCCGCACTCCGTGCCGGTGAAGCGAACGGCGCTCGGGCGCTGCAAGCACGAAGGCTGCGATGTGGTCATCAATCCGGACGGACGGGTGGTGGTGTACATGGGCGATGACCAGGCCTTCGAATACATCTACCGGTTCGTCAGCAAGCAACGCTATCGACCGGGGGAGACTAGGCATAACCGCACCCTGCTGGATGAAGGAGAGTTGTCGGTGGCCGAGTTCACCGAACAGGGCACGCTGATCTGGCACCCCCTGGTGTGGGGACAGGGTGCCTGTACACCGGCGAACGGCTTCTCCAGCCAGGCGGATGTGGTCATCGACATGCGAGGCGCGGCCGATCTTGCAGGTGCGACCCCGATGGACCGGCCCGAGGAAATCAAGGTCAACCCGGTCACGGGCCACGTCTTTGCGATCCTCACGAACAACAAGATGCGCGAGCCGTTTTCAGGCAATCCGGCCAACCCGAGGGGATTCAATCGCCATGGTCATATCCTCGAGTTCATCGCACCCGGCGGTGATCACAGTGCTGCACAGTTCACGTGGGAGATCTTCATTCTGGCCGGTGACCCGCAAAGCCCGGTGGACCAGGCTCGCTACCATCCGGACACCAGCGCACCGGGCTGGTTTTCCTGTCCGGACAACGGCACGTTCGATCGCTCAGGCAATTTGTGGATTGCCACCGACGGCTTCGGAAGACAGGGCATCGCGGACGGCATCTGGGTCAGCGCCACCCAGGGAAGCGACCGTGCCTTGCCGCGACACTTCCTGAGTGCACCTCGCGGGGCGGAGATCTGCAGTCCGTGTTTTACGCCGGATCACAAAACGATGTTCTGTTCCGTGCAACACCCCGGTCAAGGGTCGGGATTCGATGCCCCCTCAACCCGGTGGCCCGATTTCGATGCCGGCGTGCCGCCGCGACCGGCCATCGTGGCCATTTCCCATGACGGGGACCGGTTGATGGGCAGCTAGGGACCGCCCGCTGGATTCAGAATTTCAGGAACCCGTTCCCGCAAACAGGCAATCCCGGTTGATGCGCTCGACCGACGTGCAGCCGGCGAACGACATGGCGAGTTCCAGTTCCTCGCGAACCAGCTTGATGAGGTGCGCCACGCCCAGGCTGCCTGCGACGGCCAGCGCATAGAGCTGCAATCGGCCGATCATCACGGCATCGGCGCCCATGGCGATGGCCTTGAACACGTCATACCCGCTTCGAACCCCGCCATCCATGAGCAGCGGGAAATCATCGCCGACCGCCTGCCGGATTCCGGGCAGGCAGTGAATGCTGGCCGGCATGGCATCCAGGGTCCGACCGCCGTGGTTGGACACGGCAATGCAGTCGATGCCCATGTCGATCAGGCGCCTGGCATCGTCCGGATGCGTCACGCCCTTCGCAATCGTCGGCAGCGAGGTCTGTTCAAGCACCCAGGCCAGCTCGTCCCAGTCCGGCGCCTCGCGCATCTTGCCCTGGAAGATCGGGCTTTGATCGGGCCTCAACTCGGCCTGCGCTCGCTTGGGCGATTCGAACACGTGTGCCGGGCGTGCATGATCGGGCAGGGCGAAGCCGGCTCTCACTGCACGGTAGACGGGGACCAGGATGGGCACGTTCAGGGTCACCATGAGGGCGCCGAAACCTGTATTTTCTGCACGCTCGATCAATGCCCGGGTGTGTTCGCGCTCGGGCTGGATGTAGAGTTGAAACCACTTCGGCGCATCGGTTTGAGCGGCGATCTCCTCCATGGGCTTGGACGCCTGGGTGCTGACGACGAGACACGCTTGCTGTGCTGCGGCACCGGCGGCCGTGGCAAGCTCACCTTGCGGGTGGACCAGGGACTGCGCATTCATCGGCGCGAGCAGCACGGGGTGTCGAAACGCCTGCCCCAGCAGCGTGGTCCGGGTCGAGGCTGCCTCGAGGTCTTGCAGGATGCGGCTGTGCAGCTCGATACCGGCCAGTGCGCGGATGTTCGCCTGCAGGGATTGCTCGCCCCCGGTGCCCCCGGCAACATGTGCCCAGGCTGCGGCCTCGATGAATTCGGGGGCCAGCCGCTCGAAATCGCACGGTGCTACCAGTTCGGACGGGATCGCATCCAGGGGCTTGCGCCGCGTGGAGGATTGAGTGTCTGTGTTGCCCATGGCCTATAGTTACATGAAATTTCCGGCTTGCCTACAGACGGCAACGCCTCGCCGTCCGGGTTCTGGGGTAATCCTGATTTGTCCGGGAACCCTGACGGGGTGCCCCGGCGCGTTCCGGCTCAGGCTTTCTTGAAACGCCAGCCGTACATCATGCGCCCGTAGAAGTTGAACCACTTTCTCGCCTCGCTGTCCTGGAACGGATAGTCGGCGCCGAGCTGTTTCGCTGTCACCAGGCCGGTCACGAAACAGGTCTCCTGGCTGTTGATCAGCGTGTGTGCGCCGCAGTGCCAGGTTCGCCTCTTGCCCTGGATGAAGCGAAACATCAAAACGAGCAGGGCCACCTGGCGCACGTCGTGGACGATGTGCTGGAACCACCACTTCTTGATGACCTTGGCCTCGTCGATGCGGCTGATCGGGTTGTAGGTCACCAGGCAGGGCTTGTCGGAGTGCTTCGCCCAGGGCTGCTGGTTGTGCATGATGTAGGTGATCTCGTAGTTGTCCGGGCGCACCCCGTACTGCTCGATGTGGTTGCTGCGGGTATCGAGTTCCCTGACCTCCGTGTCCGGCAGCACCGAGGCGTCCGAGTGCACGATCGTGTGGTTGTGCAGTTCGCTCTCGTAGCGGACCGAGGACAGCATCGAGGTTTCCAGCAGGGTCGGCTGGTCCAGCATCATCAGGGTCTGGTTCGCGTTGCATGCGAACACCACGTCGTCGTAGGCTTCGCGGTTTCCGTTTTCATCCTCGACCACGACCTCGTTCTCGCGCCGGTACACCTTGCGAACCGGCCGCTCCAGGTAGATCTTGTCCCGGAACTCCGCCGACAGGTTTTCGTAGACGCGCCGCGTGCCCTGGTCCCAGGACTGCATCGGCGTGGCGGTTTCGATGTCAAAGAACTCCAGGTAGCGGGAAAACAGCGCGGCCGGCATGTCGAACACGTTGGTGGCCATCAGGAAGTTGACGAACATCGGCTTGAGGATCTTGTAGCGGAAGTCGCCCGAGAACCGGCCAAGGTTGAGCAGCGTGCCCATGCTGACGTAGTTGAACGGGTTGAGCGCATTGAGCAGGGCGGACTTCGTGTGGTTGAGACGGCCGAACCACTGCAGGCGCCGCAACAGCTTCTGGAACTTCTCGATTTCCGGCAGCAGCTGCCGGCGGATGTCGGAGTCGTAGTCGTGCGCGTAGACCCCGCCCTTGTACTTCACGCTGTAGCTGAAGCGGGTGTCGACCAGGTCGATGCCGTATTGCTGCATGACCAGCACGATGTGGTGGTAGGCCGAGGGGATGCAGGCGGTAACGGAAATGTCGAACGGGATCGAGCTGCCGTCCTCCTGCGGCATGTCCACCGTGATGGCGTTGCCGCCGATGCGCGACTGGGCCTCGTAGATCCTGAAATCGAACTGCTCGGGGTGGTGGTGCAGCGCCCAGGCCGTACCCAGTCCCGAGACTCCCCCACCGATAATTGCGACTTTCCTTGGCATCTTGGCGATCTGCGAATCAAAGGCTGCTACTCTACTACGCTTGGCAGTCGCCTCCAACGAAATT
Organism: Gammaproteobacteria bacterium; assembly: GCA_022824965.1. Taxonomy (GTDB): domain Bacteria; phylum Pseudomonadota; class Gammaproteobacteria; order UBA4575; family UBA4575; genus WTFY01. Next base: position 397,628 of record JAJDYY010000006.1, on the reverse strand, counting down.
CCATCGCCGCCGTGCCGTCGAGCCGCCCGGCGGCAGTTATGAATCAGTGGCTTACCCGGGCCGCGCTATTGTCAGTGATGGATCAGTAGCGGTACCATACAGTTCCATCTCGGCAGTGCACAGGCAGGGGTACGGCGGGGTGCCTGCCCTGCCCGGAGCCGCAAGGCGGGAAAACCAGGACATTCCAGATTTACATTCAGGACAGCCAATGACTCCAGGGCAGCACAAATCCAACGGTTCCTCATCGCCGCCGGTATTCGTGACCGGTGCGGCCGGGCACGTCGGGGCCAACCTCGTGCTGCGTCTGCTCGAGGACGGGGTCCGGGTGCGCGTGCTGCTGCGTCGCGAGGACAACAACGAGGCCGTGGAGGGGCTGGATGTGGAGCGCGTCTACGGGGACATCCGTGATCTCGACGAGACCCGGCGCGCGCTGCAAGGCTGCCAGGGCGTCTATCACGTCGCCGCCATGATCTCCACCATCGAGGGCAACCTTGCCTACCGGCGCAACATCTACGAGTGCAACGTGCTGGGCACCCGCCACGTGCTGCAGGCCGCGCGCGAAAACGATGCCGGACGGGTGGTCGTGACGGGCTCGTTCAGTGCCGTCGGCTACGACCTGGACAACCCGTCTTTGCCCAGCGACGAGACGATGCAGTTCTACCCCATGGAGCGCACCATGCCGTACGAGCGCAGCAAGGCGCTCGTTGAACACGAGTGCTGGCGCGCCGCGGCCCACGGCCAGGACGTCATGGTCGCGACCTGCTGTGCGGTGATTGGCGGCGCCGATTACTTCCCGTCGCGCCTGGGCAGGACCCTGTGCGACTATACCAACGGCAAGCTGCGCGCCTACGTGGACGGCGGGTTCGAATTTGTCGCCGCGCGCGACATCGTCGAAGGCCACCTGCTGTGCATGGCGCACGGGCGCGCCGGGGAGAAGTACATTTTCAGCAGCGAGTACAAGACGATCTCCGATATCCTCGACCTCTACGAGGAGGTCACCGGCGTCATGCGGCCCGGCCGGCGCATCCCCACCCACATGATGCTCGCCTTCTCGGAGGTGGCAAGCTTTTATCTCAGCCGCTTCCACCCGAGCTTCCCGCAGCGCTTCACACCCGGCGCCATCCGCCTGCTGAAAAAGTGCCGCCACGCGGACACCAGCAAGGCGCAGCACGAACTCGGCTACCGCCCGACCAGCATCCGTGATGCGGTCCATCAGGCGTACGCGTTCCACTATCACCGCGGTGCGATCGAGAATCCGCTGGCGAATCCCCCGCGAGAGGAGGCCATGACACGGGTGCAAAATTCCGCCTCCGGTGCGGACATCTCCATCGCCTCGGAAGGGGGTCCGCTGTGAGCGAGATGATGAGTCCACCGCCGGACTTTGCGCAGTCCACCAACCTGCGCCAGCAGGTGCGCGCCACCGGGCTCGACCCGGATTACTGGTATGCCGTCGAGGAAGTGCGGAACATCAAACCGGGCACGGTGGTCGAGGTTATCTTCTGGAAGCAGTCAATCGCCCTGTATCGTTCGAAGGACGGCTCGTTTCATGCACTTGAGAACCGCTGTGCGCATCGCCAGATCAAGCTTTCCCTGGGCGATGTGCAGGGCTGCAAGCTGGTGTGCGCCTACCATGGCTGGGAGTACGACCAGGAGGGCCGCCGGGTCGACATCATCCATGATGCCAGCAAGGGCGGTCTTCCGAAGCCTTCCATCCGGGCCTATCCCGTGAAGGTCCGCTACGGCCTGGTGTGGCTGTTCCCCGGCAATCCCGAGCGTGCCGAGGCACGCCGGATTCCGGACATTCCGGAACTGGAAGGACCGGACCGCTGGGCGTGTGTGCCGCTGAGCTTCACCTGGGGTGCACACCACTCCATGATCATCGACAACGTCAGCGACTTCACGCATGCCCACCTGCACCGGCGCTACCGCCCCTTTGAGGGCGCCACCCTGACCCGCTGCGAGACCATCGGCGACAACGTGCACCTGGCGTATGACACGAAGGTGGGGCGCGGGCGCATCTCCGGTCGGTTCGTCGATCACCGGCAACTGGACACCAACCACATGGACCTGTGCTTCGAGTACCCCTACCAGTGGTCCAACACCGATGATGCGATCAAGCACTGGCTGTTCGTCTTGCCGATCGATGAGCGCACCACCCGGGTGTTCTTCATGTTCTACTTCAAGTCACTGAAGATTCCCATGCTGCCGGTCCACATCCCGCGTTTTGCCATGACCACGGTGCTGAAGCTCTCCAACCGCATGCTGATTGCACCCCTGCTGGACCAGGACCGCTACGCGGTCGAAGCCGAGCAGCTGGGCTACGAGAAACACTGGGATGCACCGCCCATCGAGTTCAACCCGGTGGTCAAGGCCTTCCAGAACGTGACCGTGCGCAAGTGGGAGGAGTACCTGGCGCGCGAGGCGGAAAACGGTCGTGCCGTGGCCTGAACTCGCGGGCGAACCGTTTCTGCTGACCGGGGCAACCCTGCTTGAGGCCGCGACCATGCTGGCGGTGTTTGTCGCCGCGCTGTTTGCCGGCTCGATCCTGCTGCCCGGGCACCGCATCACCGGACCTCAGGTGGCGGGCGAGGTACGCACCTACAAGCTCAACGGCTTCGCCCTGTTCCTGGCGACCGTGATCGTGGCGGGCATGGCCCAGGCGCTGGGCTGGTTTTCGCTCGCTGCCCTGTACACCCACTTTGGCGCCCTGTTCGTGGCGGCGAATGTATTTGCATTCGCCCTGTCCGCCTGGCTGTACTGGCAAGGGGTGAAGACCCGGGAGGAACACCCGGGGCTGTGGCGGGGCTTTTTCTTCGGCGTCGAGCTCAACCCGGGCTGGCTCGGTGTGGACCTGAAGCTGTTCAGTTACCGGCCCTCCCTGATCGGGCTGGCCCTGTTCAACCTGTCCTTTGCCGTCGTGCAGTACGAAACCTACGGCGAGCTGACCCTGGCCATGGCGCTTTACCAGATCTTTACGTTCCTGTACGTACTGAACTACTTCCAGTTCGAACACGGCATGATCCATACCTGGGACATCGTCAGCGAGCGTTTCGGCTGGATGCTGGTCTGGGGCGACTATGTGCTGGTGCCGTTTTTCTACTGCCTTGCCGGCTGGTGGCTGGTCCACGCCACGGAGCCGCTGTCGATGCTGGCTGCCGCAGCCATCGTCTCGCTGTTCGCCTTCGGCTTCTGGCTGTTTCGCGGCGCAAATCAACAAAAGCACCGATTCAAGCGTGACCCGGACGTGAAGATCTGGGGGCGGCCCGCCGAGACCCTGGACGGGCGCCTGCTGGTATCCGGGTTCTGGGGGATCGGCCGCCATCTCAACTATACCGGCGAGATCTGCGTCTACCTCGCGTTTACCCTGACCACCGGGTTCGCATCCTGGCTGCCGTACCTGTTGCCGGCCTGGCTCGCGAGCCTGCTGTGTCACCGCTCCCGACGGGATGAACGCCGCTGCCGTGCCAAGTACGGTGAACTCTGGGGGCGCTACAAGAAGCGGGTCCGTTATTCCATGTTGCCGTTCGTCTACTAGGGGGCCGCGATGGTGCAGCGATCGGACAGGGTGAGCACGGTGGGTTCCGAGAACCCCTCGCCTCCGGACAGGTCCGTGCCCGAGATGGCCGGAGGCTGGCCGCTGATCGGCCACCTGCCGGAATTCCTGAAGGACCCGGTCTCGATGCTGGAGCAAGGCTGGCAGGAACAGGGTGAGCTTTTCCAGTTTCGTATCGGCCCGCGCAAGTTCGTGCTCTTCTCCGGGCCCGAGGCCCACGATTTCTATTTCAGAACTCCCGAGGACCAGCTGAATGCGAAGGCCGTCTACCAGTTCACGGTACCCATCTTCGGGCGTGGGGTGGCGTACGACATCTCCCCCGAGTTGATGGCCGAGCAGCTGGGGTTCCTGTATCCGGCACTTCGTGAATCCGCGATGCGCAGGTTTGCCCGCATCATGTTTGCGGAAACCCGCCGCTTTGCCGATGCCCTCGGCGAGTCCGGAGAAATCGATCTGCCGCATGCCATGAACGAGCTCACCGTCAAGATCGCCAGTCGCTGCCTGATCGGGGAGGAAGTCAGGGCACAGGTGGACACGGGTTTCGCCGAGGCCTATCACGATCTGCAAAACGGCATCAACACCCTGGGGTTTTTCCTTCCCAGGCTGCCGACCCCCGCCCATCGCACCCGCGACCGGGCCCGGCAAAAGGTGGCCGAGATCTTCAGCCGGGTCATGGCGGAACGCCGGCGCACCGGGGCGCAGCCCGACGATTTCATGCAGACACTCATGCATGCCCGCTACAAGGACGGTCGCGCACTGAGCGACGACGAGATCACCGGCATCCTGCTGACGGTGCTGTTTGCGGGACAGCACACGAGTGCCGTGCTGGCGACCTGGACGTTGCTGGAACTTTTGCAGGCCCCCGCCTACCTGGAGCGCATCCGCGCCGAGATGCAGGAGGTCTACCGCGAGAGCACGGAGGCGGGATTTGCGAGCCTCAAGCAGCAGGTGGCGCTGGAGCACGCCGTGCGCGAAGGGGAGCGCATGCACCCGCCGTTGATCATGCTGATCCGCAAGGTGCTCAAACCCCTGCAGTACAAGGGTTACAGCGTGCCGGAAGGCACTCTGGCCGTCGTCTCGCCGGCGGTCTCGCATCGCCTGCCGCACGTCTTTGCCGACCCCGAGCGTTTTGCCCCTGAGCGCTTCGATGCGCCTGCCAGCGAGGACAAGCAGCACCACTTCGCCCTGATCGGTTTCGGCGGCGGCAAACACCGGTGCATGGGCAAGCATTTTGCGGTCATGCAGCTGAAAGCGATCTGGACCGTGCTGCTCGATCGCTTCGACTTTCATCTCGACTCCGAATTTCCCGCCCCGAATTACGGCAGCTGGGTGACCGGTCCGGTGGAGCCTTGCCGGCTGCGCTACCGACGGCGCCCGAGCACGGGCCTGTTCCAGTGAACGCAGCCTCGGCCCGGCGTTACGATGTAGCCATCGTTGGCGCGGGTCCGGTCGGCAGCCTGTGCGCACTGGCCCACGCACGCACGGGTGCCCGGGTGATCCTGCTCGAAGCCAATCCCAAGGCGTCCACGCGCCTGGCCGGTGAATGGCTGCATCCTCCCGCTGTGCGGGTCTTGCACGAGCTCGGGGTCGATCTTGGATTGCCGCTCAGCGACCCGAAGGGCAAGGGCTTTGCCGTGTTCCCGGAAGACGGCACGGAGCCGATCGTCTTTCCCTATCCACAAGGCGCCAGGGGAATGACCTGCGAGCATGCCTCACTGGTTTCGAACCTGCGTGAAGCGGTCGCCCGCCACCCGGAGATCGAGTTTCTCGTTCATGCCCGCGTGCGCGAGGTCGAGGACGGGCGTCTCACGTTCAGCTACAACGGCACGGAAGAAACGGTCATGGCGCCGCGCATCGTCGGTGCCGACGGCCAGGCCTCGGTCGTGCGTCAATCGCTGGGGCTGTCAAAAAACCCGGTCATCTGCTCACAGACAGTGGGCGTGGTTCTGAGCGGGGTATCGTTGCCGATGGAGGGTTACGGGCATGTGTTGCTCGGCGGTCCGGGCCCGGTCCTCATCTACCGTCTTGACGAGCAGCAGGTGCGGTTGATCGTCGATGTTCCGCTGGAGCGCACCACGCCACGGGACCGCATCGGTTTCCTGCTGGATTCGTATACCGAACTGCTGCCGAGACCCTTCCGCCCTGCATTCGTGGATGCGTTGCGCGCCGGCCAGTTCCATGTCGCCGCCAACAAGCTGAGGCCCCGGCTCACCTACGGGAGTGCGCAGCGCGTTCTGATCGGCGATGCGGCCGGACACTACCACCCGATGACGGCCATGGGAATGACCTTCGGTTTCGGCGATGCGCTGGCGCTTGCCGAAAGCGACAGCTTTCGCGACTTTACCCACCAGCGCATCCGTGCAACCCGGGGCCCGGCGTTTCTCGCCATGGGTCTCTACGAGGTGTTTGCCGATCACCGCGCCGAGGCGGTCGCCTTCCGGCACACGATTTACCGAAGTGCCCGCACCAACACGGCGTTCAGGGACCAGACCGTGCGGCTGCTTGCCTGTGAGGACACCTCGGCGGTCCGCATGGGGATAGCCTTCGTCACGACCGTGGTACGCGCCATCGTCGAGCAAGTTCCGCGATCCTGGAACCACCTGGCGTGGCGACGTGCACGCGACATCGTGCGTGCGATCACGGTCCGGCTCGGGTGGTTTTTGCGAAGCATGCTGCAACTCTCCAGGGCGAGAAGCAGCAAAGGTGAACTGGATACCGAATCGTGGAATACGCTGGCCGGCGTGCTGCAGATTTCCATGCCAGCCAAAGCCCGGGATCCCCAGCCCAGTCGCCCGAAGGAAGTGCCCTCGCGCGATGCCACGCCGGCATTGCAGCGAGCAAGCGCGCGCTTGCTGGATCTGCAGGACGAGGAGGGGGGCTGGGAAGGCGAAATGGTCTGGTGCCCCATGCTGACGGCACAGTACGTATTGCTGCACCACATCATTGGCAGGCCGCTTGAGCCCACCCGGCGCCGGCTCGTGCTGCGCTCGTTCGAACATACCCGTCTTGAAGGGGGCACGTGGGGGATGCACGAACACTCCCGGCCCCACCTGTTCGTCACCACCCTGGTCTACGTTGCGGCGAGACTGCTCGGCACCGAGCGAGAGGACCCGCTGCTCGTGCCCGCAAGACAATTTCTACATGCCGAGGGGGTTCTCGCCATTCCGAGCTGGGGGAAGTTCTGGCTGGCTCTGCTCAATCTCTACGACTGGCGCGGTGTCAACGCCGTGTTGCCGGAGCTGTGGAGCCTGCCGCGCTGGATCGCGTTGCATCCCTCGAACTGGTACTGTCACACCCGGCTCATCTACATGGCGATGTCGGTGATGTATTCGCACCGTTTCCAGACCCCGGTGACTCCCCTGATCACGTCCTTGCGCGAGGAGTTGTACCCGCAGGGCTACGACTCCATCGATTTCGACCAGGGCCGCAACCGGCTTCGAGACGCCGACCTCTTCGCCCGTCCCGGCGTGTGGCTTCGGGCCGGCTACCGGCTTGCGCAGGTATTCGAGCGCTACCACGGCCAACGCTTTCGCGACCGGTGCGTGGAAGCGATCCTGCGCCAGATCCGGTGGGAGTTGCAGACCACCAGCCATACGAGCATTTCCCCGGTCAGCGGGATCCTGAACATGCTGGCGCTGTGGCTGCGCGATCCCGACGACCCGGATCTGCGCCAGGCGCTTGACCAGCTTGAGGGCTGGATCTGGGAAGACGAAGAGATGGGGGCGCGGGTTACCGGTGCAAGAAGCGCCTCGTGGGATACCGGGTTTGCACTGCAGGCGCTGGCTTCGACGAGCGACATCGACGGGGTGGAGGAGGCCCGCAAGGCGGGTGCCGAGTTCCTGTACCGACAGCAGATCACCACCAGTTTCGAAGGCTACCGCGAGGCCTACCGGAACGACCCCAGGGGCGGCTGGTGTTTTGCCGGCGGATGGCATGGCTGGCCGGTATCGGACTGTACGGCCGAGGCCGTGCTCGGATTGATCGCCACCCATCGCGAGGCCACGGACCAAACCGTGCTTCGCGATGCGATCCGGTTCATGCTGCGTGCCCAAAACCGTGACGGCGGCTTTGGAAGCTACGAATCCCAACGCTCCGTGTTCGGGCTCGAGTGGCTGAATCCGGCCGAGATGTTCGGCGAATCGATGACCGAGCATTCCTACATCGAGTGCACTGCATCGTGTCTTGCGGCGTTTGCCGCCTGCCGGGAACATTTTCCGAAACTCGCCGACCGGCAATTGATGGCGGCGATTCTGCGCGCGGACACCTGGATTCGCGGGTCCCAGGCCAGCGACGGGTCATGGCGCGGCGTGTGGGGCGTTCAGTTCATCTATGGCACGCTGTTCGGGATCCGGGGCCTGCTGGCCGCCGGGGCCGGTCCCGGTGATCCGGCCTTGCGCCAGGCCTGTCAGTGGCTGCTGGAGCACCAGCGCGATGACGGCGGGTGGGGCGAGCATCACAGCGGCTGTCTGGGCGGTCGATACATCGCACATCAACAAAGCCAGGTCATCCAGACCGCGTGGGCGCTGATTGCACTCCTTGAGGCGGGGGATTCAAGCTGGAACGCGATTTCCAGGGGTGCCCGGTTCTTGCTCGAAACCCAGCAGGAAGACGGGTCCTGGCCCAGGCAGGACATGGCCGGGGTCTTTTTTCGCACGGCCCTGCTGGATTATGTCCTTTATCGACAGTACTTCCCGCTGCATGCGCTCGGACTCTACGAGCAGCGGCGCAGGGCCCGCCAGGACCTGACGAATCCCGTCATCCACAACGTCGCCGCAAAATCGCCTGATGCGGAGGATGCTTCAAAGTCCGCGGAGCCTTTACGCTCTTCAGCCTAATCCTCGAGTACGGGGTGCCCGTATGCAGGGCCCGGCGCGATCAGTCTTTCGAGGGCAGGGGTTTTCGGGCCAGGAAGTAGTACATCGGGGTGAAGATGCCGGTCTCACCGCCCTCGACCAGCGCATCCGCCCCCTCGTTCAGGATCGTGCTGACCGCGCGGGTGCCTTCCGGGACCAGCTTCAGGCGCTCCAGCACCCTCAGGACGATGTTCGTCAGGGCACGGCCCATCGGTGTGCGCGGAATGCTCGAAAGAGTCAGGTCACGGCCCTGCAGGGCACGGTACCAGGGGGTTTGAGGGTCCGACTCAAGGGCGAGGTCGCGGGCGTCCAACAGCTCGAATCCGGCTTCACGCAAGGCTGCACACACCTCGGTGGTGCGCGCGATATCCGGCAAGGCATCCCCGACCTCGATATCTTTCTTGATCCTCTGGTGTTCTTGGTTTTGCGGATCGAAATCCTCGGTGAGGCACCACTCGTAGCCGGCAAAGCAGGCCCCCGGGCGCAGGATGCGAAGGACCTCCCGGAACGCCTCGGTCTTGTTGGGTGCGTGGGGCATGGACTCGATGGCGAAGGCGCCATCGTAACTGTCGGCCTCTTCGGGGATTTGCATGTAGTTGCCATGAATGAAACGGCACTGCGACTGGATATCCCGAGTATGCACTTTCGCGCGCTCGATCTGGTAGGCGTTGTTGTTGATGCCGACAAAACTGGCCCCGGAATAACCGGCCAGGGTATGCATCGGCCCGCCCACGCCGCAGCCCACGTCAAGCACCTGCATGCCCGGTTTCAGGTCCAGCTGGTCCGCCAGGAAATGCTCGTGCCTGAGCAGCGATGCCTTGAAGCTTTCCCCCTTGCGTCGTGGTGCGAAGTGAAAGGATCGCCCCCAGCCGAACTCGTAGAAGTCCGTGACTAGGTCGTAGTAGTGGTTGACGAGCGACTGGTAGTGCTCTTTTCTGCCCTCCGGGGAGTCGGTTTCGTGGAGTCCGGAATATTCATCGACTACCGACTTCACGTGCTCCGGCGCGAGGTCCGCGAGTGAACGGGAACTGGATCGTTTGACGGGTTCGCGGGTCATCGGATGATTATGCCGGGTTCGTGCGGCTTCTCCAAATCGAGATGCAACACTACTGACGGAGTTGATGGGCCCGGTAGGACTCGAACCTACGACCAAAGGATTATGAGAGTGAGGAAAATAGGTAACTTATTGATTATCTTGATGTAGATAGTGTTCAGTGAAACTAGAAAAAGGTTTGTTGAATCAGCAGGTTAAATGATCCTTATGTATGTTGACAAACTTGGGCAATGTACCGAGAGTGTACCGATAAACTCATCCAGCATCTTCTGGTGCAGTAGATGGATTCATCACAAAGCTCTATTTAGGCACTAATCCTTCATCCTCAGTCACAGGAAGTTGTTGTGTAATTGAGGCTACTAGACTGGGCACCAGCATCAAATGGCTTTGGCAGGTCCTTGATTGATCGCGCTCACGGTTGCACGCTCATGAATACAATCCCGCGAATCGCGGAAACGAGGTTTCCAGCCTAACAAACCAACCATTGGGATTATTTACGACTGTGCCCCCCACCGGTTCCATTCTGTCATGTCAGTTTTCGGATGGGTTATAAGCTCTTTGTTATTACAGTACTCATATAAAATCTCTCTACCCATTCTCTTCTGTCCGGACCTCGCTAGTTGGCCAATATTAGGAAATGCCGTGCGAGCCTTCGGTAAAACTCTCTCAAGGTCCTTTGTAGCTATCTTTTCTTCATAAACTGCTAAGTACCAAAGTTGGAAGACTTGGCATTCATACAGTGCTCGTTGCTCAAGTCGTATTAAGTCCTCAACAACCTGAATAAGTAAGTGGTCATTATAATTGTCAGAAAATCCCTCAAGTGCTGCGTCAGGGTCTCTGTCTGCATGTTTGAAAAAATTTCGATATGGATTAATGTAAAATTCCAACGACTTGTTCTCAGGAATATTTTCTCGTGTCTGTTCTGACAGGCTATCTACGCCTTTGTTTCTGCATAGCACATCTACAATCTCCCACGCATTCCCTGTAAGGGAATACACAGATACCGCATCTCGGCCGTCAAAGAACAATCGAATCGCAACAGCGAGTTGGCGGCGTGCAACCTCTAGTTTTGTTAAACCAGTTGATATGGCATTAACCCCGTAAAGAAAAAAGGAAATTAATGAAATTTCAGACGCGCGTTAATACGGTGTGTTCTCTCTAGAGTCCGGCGCTGGACTCATAGAAGGTGATGAACAAAAATGAGAAGTAGAACTGGCTGCCTGCTACTTTGCAGATGGTTCTACTGTCTGGTCGTGTATTTCAGAACTTAGGCTGTTAGCTGGGACTACTAGTACTCTATTCTTGATTTGAGCAGAGAAGCTTGCCCAGTCTAGCGTATCAGAAAGGTGAAATGATGAAGCGGCCGTTTCTTGGCACGTAGGGGGAGTATTCGCAGTCTGTGTCTTAACTCTCATAAAATCTTCCTCCATCCTTCATACGTTCTATGATCACCGATGGCTATCTGGTTAATAGTAGCACCATTTGGCAGCTGTTGTGGAATCTCCTGTGGAGTGACTTCACCTTCTGATATGAAGTGATGTGCCCCATGATCAGGGCTCTCAACTATGGCACGTGTAAATATATAGGGCGTACTACGGTTTGGCTGGGAAATAGTATTGATGTCGTAAGGCACTTGAAGTTCTAGATCAGTGAAGTAACTATCTCGCAATTCACGTAAAATTGTGTACAACTCCTCAGAGCAGTTTTCGACATTTAATCCTAGCTCTCTAGCTTCTCTGCGGTTAATAGTATAGTCATGACTACCCGAATCGGAACATAAGAAGTCAATTATACTTTCTAACTTTTTTTGGTCATGATTACTTTTTATTAGCAACCGCTTAGCTAGGTCACGTATCTGCTGGCGAGATCTGAAAATTTGGCCAAGTACAAGGGGGTGAACTTTGTTTGACAGGTCCAAAAGAGCTTGGCCTTCAAACGGCTCACCTGCATTACAGTTCTTGACTGCATCAAGATAACCTCTTACTTCTTCAACACTAACAGGAGCACGTGCATCTGGGCTCGCCCCTGGTATGGGCGGGGCAAGAGGATGTTGCAGACTTGGATCTATAGGGCCCAGTGTGGCTTGCTTAGTCATTATAATTTTGTTCGCACCAAGTGATATAAGAGTACCGGAGCTCATGCATTTTCCAGGTGTGATGACCTCAAGATACTCACAGAACATTTGTAATAGATTAACAAGATTCCAAGCAGCCGAAGTTGAACCACCCGTTGTGTATAGGATAAGGGTAATTTTTTCAACTGGACCTACTTCATCTAAATGGTCTACAAACAGATCAATGACATCTTGACCTATTCGAGTCTCTAGTCCTGGACGATCCCCAGTAACATAGAGAATTGCTGAGGAATTTCGAATGCCCGCGATACGCTGAAGGATATCTTTTCTGTGATTAATTTGATCAGTCATCCTAAACTCATGTACAAATTTTAAGCGCGAGAGTATACAGATAATAAGCAACGCATAACAAGGCACTGTAGCCACAAGTATTGCGTGGTTCCTGAAACATAGGTTACATAATCGGGTATTTGGAGGGAACTTCCGATGCCTTGGAAAGCATGTAAACCTATGGACGAACGTGTTCGATTTGTAGCCCGGCTTCTCGATGGTGAGAAGATGACGGTGGTGTGCTGCTAGTTTGGCATCTCAAGGAAGATAGCCTTCAGGGGGCTGAGGACCGGGCTCGGCGTCCCTATCGGAAGTTCGCATGCTTTCAAAACTTACCGTGGCTGAATCTCCCACTCCACATGCACAGTGCAGGCAGAAAGCTGAATCTGTTTGATCGTAATCTTTGCATCGGACCGGTCCAGGGACACTCGGGCTGCCACTTCATGTCCACCATAGGGGCAGTCAATGGTTGGCCCATCCGCATTGAACGATGCTAGAGGCGCATGCTCCAATGATCGAAAAATTTCACTCGGAATTTCAACAAGCTGATACACGGATGGAATATCCTGCCCCTTGCGGAATGCCCGCAGCATCATGATGGAATCCACTGTTGCCATATATTCTTTGAATAGCATCAATGTCCAGTCCCGACGATCCCTCGCTGTACGCATGTCCTGCACCCATGCGGCTTCGGTAAGTTTCGAGATATGTACAGTGGTACGGGAGAGTCGTTGTGCAGCTGTCGATTTAAGTGACAGTCTTTGCTCAGGATAATCGTCACGCTTGATTTCAAGGTCCAGGAACCTTTGGGTTTCTGACACGGGATTCTGGATTTCCCAGCCAACGGATTCGCATGCATTGCGGAAAACGGTTTCGAAGCTTTTTTGCATAAGCGGTTCTGTTGTCGTTCCATGATGTACGGAAAGTGCTAATCCAAAATATTCGATCCACTCGCTGGTCAACCACGTTTCCGGGTGAATTGCCCTGGCTTGTGGAGGTGTAGCCAGAGACTCCACCATCTTGGCAACGAACAGGATTCCTGTCGGTGAGAGTGCCTCCAACTGGTCTTTCAGTTCAGCGAGGGTCACCCGTTTCTAGCCTGCGCTGGATAAGGTCAATGAAAGCTGGCTTTAGTTCGATGCCGACCCATCGTCGTTGCAGGTGCTGTGCCGCTAGCAGTGTTGTGCCTGAACCGGCATATGGGTCCAACACTATGTCACCACTTCTGCTTGTCACTTCCACGCAACGTTGTGCCAATGCCGCCGGCATGATAGCTGGGTGAGCATCCTGATCGCCATTGAATCGTTTCCGAGGTTCTGTAGGAATGTCCCAGGTTGTGCGAAGGCGACGGTCGTTAGGTCCACGGACTGCATCCACACTGTAGTAGTAGTCTTGGCTTCTTGACAAAAGAAATACTGTTTCGTGCGCCTTCGTCGGGCGGTCCCTGACAGATTCTGGATGCGCATTCGGTTTGCACCAAATTACCTCGGACCGCAGCCACCAGCCAGCATCCTGAAGCGCAAATGCCAGCCTCCAAGGAAGCCCGATAAGATCCTTTGGCTTTAAGCCATCTGGTGTAGGAGGGCGCATGGACATAGCTCTTGCACGATTTTTTTTATCTGGTGCACGGTACCTGCGATTGCCCGAAGTATAGGCATCACCCACATTCAGCCAGACAGTGCCGTCTTCAGTCAGTACCCTCCGCACTTTGCTGAAAGTCTGAACAATGTCGGCAATGTAATCTTCAAGAGTGTCATCGCATCCAATCTGTTGATCGACATCATAGTCTCTCAGGGACCAGTATGGCGGTGATGTAACCACCGTCTGGATGCTCCGTTCGGGAAGTAGATCCAATGCATCTATCGCATGCCCCTGAATGAGCGTGGATCGGTCGAGTGATTCGACTTGGTTGCTGCTTTTTTCTACTGAGAGAAAGTTGTATGAGGATCGACGGTGTTCACGGCGGGTACGGTCTAGCTGTACACTTTCTCCATCGAAATTCGATGCGAGAGTGTCTACGTGAGAAACAGGCATAACTGCAGATTCGTCTCGACCGTCACTTCTGTTTAGTGAATTGCAAAGCGTTACATACAAGTGAATTCTAGGCACAGTAATTATACTCTTTGCGAAAGAAGAATTGTTAATAAAGAATCTATTTTCCACAATATGCTGCGGTAATCTGCTCTCTTCCATGCCCCAGTTCCTGGCTGATGGTCATCCGGCCCTGGTGGTCCAGTTCGCGCTGTTCCGGGGTGAACGAGTTGCTGTCCGGTCCTCCTACAGCCGGACACTTGCTGCCGGTCAGCTCCTCGTAGCGATCCTGTGCATACGCATGGCGAAGCCCGTGCATGCTGGAGAGCCCGGCCCGGGTGGTATGGCCCTCGTAGACTCTCAGCTGCTGTACATAACTTCGCTGCGGCGGGATCAAGGAGCCGAAGCCGGCAAGTTCTCTTGCGCGGTCGAGCACGTCTCGCTGGTGTTCCGTTCGGATGGGGATCGTTCGTGGCTTGCCGCCCTTGGTCCAGCTGGCTTTGAGCCGGAGGTGATCTCCCTTATCCGCGTAGCTGGGCATGAACTTCATGGCCTCTTCGCGTCTTAAGCCGAAGGCGCGCTGCAGCTCGAGGCTCATGCGAACGTGTTCGTCTTTTATTTTGTTTAACTGGCTTTCAGTGAGGTCCTTGGCCTTGTTCTCGTTGGTCACGAACCTGCGGTCCGGGATGCCGTAATGTTCATTGGATCTTGCGATGACGTTGCGCTTGTCGACCTTTTGAGCCCACCATCTAAGGACGGCCATCCGGTTTTTGATGGTCCCGATGGACAGGTGGTGGTCCTGCCATTTCTGGACCAGGCCCTCGATGTGTTTCGGTTTTAATGAGCGTGCCTGCATCTGCCGGTAGCCCATGGCATGCAGTTCGTTGGCCATCAGCGTCAGCATACGTTCCCGGTTTCTTTGTGTGGCATAGCTGCCTTCCCTGCAGTGCCGGCAGAGCTGTTTCAGTGTGTAGTTCAGATTCCTCATGGTTCAAGCCTTTCCGTGTTCTTTCTCTTCGGTGAGTGTTTCTGAGCCCTGGTAGCCTGAGCTAGACAGGTTCGCTTGCGCGAATACGCTCGTGGGACACAACTCCCTACTAATGACTCGAATGGGCCTCAGTCAGGCCACACAGGGCCTCTTCGGTCGAAGAGTGCTCCTGTGCCAGTCCAAGATGGCCCCGAAGGGGCCAGGTGCCCTTACAGGGCGATATTGAAGAATGGATATACCTCCTTTTAAATGGTGTGGATACGGATCCACGGGATTGAAAAATAGCCGCATTCACAGTACGGCGTGACCCGGACCCTGGGGTCCAGGCCTGCGCACGGCGCACGCAGCTGCATTGCAAAAGATCACAAGCACGTTGTGAATGAACAGGCGGATGCCTAGGTTCAAGGTGGACCCGCCCTGTTACAGACGTGCCCGGAGTCCCTAAAGGACGTTTCAAGATGGACCGCAGCTTTTACGCTGATGCACCGGTTGCACGGTCCGGGCGGTGCCTTGGTTGCCGCTGATATACCGTAGCGGCTCCGGTACAAAATCAATTCGGGACCAGTATAGCACGCAGCGAAGATCGGTCCCGGGGAAATTCCGGTCCGGGGCCCAAAAAAATCGCATGCGACCGGATCCGTGGACGGCGTAATTCACGGGGCATTCAAGACTGCAGCCCGAACCCATAGTTCCTGCCTGGCCCCGCACCCCGAATGCCCCCGCGTCACTCCCGCGTTTGCTGCGCGCCCTTGGAGTGACGCGGGGTCCGTGCGTGGCTTTCGGCGCGTTGCCCTGAGATACGTGGCCTGCTGTTGCCTGGCAGACTTCCCTGGGGCGACCAGATCGCCCGCAGCCAGTTCGAGGCAGAAGCGGATGCGTCGGCTTCAGCACGGGGCTATCCCTTGCCCTGGCGGCTCGCCATCTGCTGCACGCGCTGCACCAGTGGGTTGTTGGGATCGGCCGGGGCCAGCTCGGGCAGTTGCGTCACCTGTGCCTCCGTCCTGCGCTTCGCCAGGCGGGCCTGTGCAATGCGAAGGCCCCGCTCCGGCGTAAATTTGCCTTCTCGCGCGTTTTTGATCAATGCGCGAAGGCACCCCAGGGGCGAGGCCCGGATGTCGCCTGCAGCGATGATGGCGGCCCATTCGTCGAGCACCTGCTGGTCCAGGGGTGAGCCCAGCCCGCGGATCATGGTTTCGGAGCGGACCCTCTCGGAGGGCAACAGATCCTTCGGGTAGTGCAGGTCGATGACATTCCCACCACCACGGTCCGGGATGTCGGGTTCAACGTTTGGCATGGGTTCACCTGGTGGTGGTTCCCTTTCTGTTCTTCTTTCGGTTAAAGGGGTGACACCCGTGTCACCCTCCCCATGACACTGGTGTCGGGGGTGGGTGACAGTGGCGTCAGGGAATGGTGTCAATTTGTCAGGAGGGGGTGACAATTTGACACCCTCCTTCAATCTCAATCGGTACAGATTCGAGGAACTCGAACCGTCCGGGCGCAGACGAGCTTCGACCGTGACCAGCTTTCGCTGGACCAGGTACTGGATGGAGCGCTGTACCGTGCGGGTGGACACCCCGACCTTACCGGCCACGGTGGAAATCCGCGGCCAACAGACGCCCTGGTCATCGGCAGCATCGGCCAGCACCACCAGGACGAACTTCGGGCCCGGAGCGAGGGACTGGGCCAGGGCCCAGTCCCGGGCAATGATGCTCACGGCTCAGGCTTATTTGGGGCTGTATCCCTCATTCCCCGCTCGGCTCGAGGATGATCTGGGCGACCTCGCCGGCCGGGTAATAGACCCTGCGCCCGATCTTGCGCCCGCAGGCCTTCAGGGCCCTTGTCTGGCGGTCGCTGGGATAGCTCAGGCTGTAGCGCAGGCCGCCGGTGGTGCGGCCCAGCAGCTGGGCCAATTGGGCTTGCGACAGCAGCAGGCCGAAGCGTTCGGTCAGTTGGTTTTCTAATGTGACTGCAGGTGGACTCTCGGTGTCTTGCATGACTCTTCTTCTCCTGGTAGATAATTTGCACACACAAGACTGCATAAGGTGTCAGGAAAATACTATGGAGAACTGACACATCTCTTGCGTACATTTGGGAATTGTGTGAGCGATTTGACAGCAGTAACAGAAACCAGTTTTTACAAGAAGTCGTGGGTGTGTCAGTATAAATTTATGCTACGAAATTTTTCTCCATTTGTTGGCTTTCTTTTATGGCTGCTTGCAATCCCAAGTACATTTGAAGGAATTAAAAGTTTTTGGGGAAAATTAGATATAGGCAGCTGGCAATGGTGGAATTTTGTTCTGGCAGGTTTGGGTACAGCACTTCTTGTGTATGGGTTTTACCCTGCTTGGGAAAAGTACACTCGATATCCTGATCTAGGCAACAATTTAGACAGTGCTTCTCAATTTGAATTAGAAAAGCTGAAAATGCAGAATCGACACGAATTTTGGAGTGATGCTGGCCCAGTGCTGGTATTTTTCGTGCTTGTTTTCGGATTTTTTTTGGCCATCATTTTTCTCGGAGCGCTAACGTAATCCCAAACCCACTTTACTTGCTTAGCCTATTAACTGATCTAAGCGTGTTACTAGGTCTTCTGATCTGAGATGCGTATAGCGCTTGAGCATCTGCATGGACTTGTGGCCTGAGATTGCAGACACCTCCTGGTCTCCTAGGCCTGCTTCTACTAGGCGAGAAACTGCCTCATGGCGCAGGTCGTGAAAGTGCAGGCCTTCGATGCCGGCTCTCTTGAGAGTTCTGGCCCAGGCTGGACGAAACTCATAGGGCCGCCGTATTCCATCTCTTCCAGGTTCTCCCCAGAAGACGAGATCTGTGTCCATTGGCCGCACAGGATTGCTCAGGGCCGCACGAAAAACCTCTGTGGCTTGTCTCGTGAGCGGCACAGTTCTAGATGCCCCATTCTTGGTTTCAGTAAGGTGAACAGTGCGCTTGCCCAGATTCACTTGTGAACGCGTCAATGATTTGATCTCCCCAACACGCATGCCTGTGTAAAGGGCAACGCGGGCGATCCAGCCCAGCATTGGGTTGGAATGGGCATCGCAGGCCCTGAACAGTGATATTTCTTCTTCCTTACTTAGTCTTCGGTCCCGACCTTTCCCAGGTGAGGGTTTGCGGATGTTGGCCACAGGGTTGTAGAGCAAGCCTACCCGCCATTCTTTGATGGCAGTCGTGAACAAATGCGAGAGCAAGGCCAGCTCTAGTCGGACAGTGTTATTGGATTTGCCAGCCTCCAGCCGCTCGTCTCGATACAGGGCCACAATATCTGGAGTGATGGCAGCCAGGCTATAGGCCCCTAGGCTTTCCTTCAAAGTCTTGGCCTTGTGCCCCTCGGCATTGGCCGTAGTTGCACGTTTCGTAGTAGAGACTTCACGTAGGTAGCGGTCCAGTGCATGTTTGAGCAGGAGACGGTCCGAGCCGGCCCGGTCAATGTATACCCCGCGCACCATCTCATCCTCAATACGCCGTGCCCAGTCCTGGGCATCTCGTTTGGTGCGGAAGGTCTTGATGGTAGTCGGCCAGCCGCGTTTGCGGATCATTGCCTTCCAGGTACTTGAAGGAGTCTTTGTGATGGTAGCCACAGATCAATTCCAGCAGAAGTGTACTGAAATTGTACCGAATGACACAGGGATTGAGAAGGGAATATACATAAGTATATGATAAATATGGTGGGCCCGGTAGGACTCGAACCTACGACCAAAGGATTATGAGTCCTCTGCTCTAACCAACTGAGCTACAGGCCCCGAACGGTTTGTCTCGAGAAGGATTTTATTCGATTTCGAGAAAGCTGCGTAGCTGTTCGGACCGGCTGGGATGGCGAAGCTTGCGTAGCGCCTTGGCCTCGATCTGGCGAATGCGTTCGCGCGTCACGTCGAACTGCTTGCCCACTTCCTCCAGGGTGTGGTCGGTGTTCATGTCGATCCCGAAACGCATGCGCAGCACCTTGGCTTCGCGCGGGGTGAGCGAGGCCAGTATTTCACGCGTGGCTTCCCCGAGGCCCTCGGAGGAGGCCGAATCCACCGGAGACTCGATGATGACGTCCTCGATGAAGTCCCCGAGGTGCGAGTCTTCGTCGTCCCCGATCGGGGTTTCCATCGAGATCGGTTCCTTGGCGATCTTCAGCACCTTGCGAACTTTTTCCTCGGGCATCTCCATGCGCTCGGCCAGTTCTTCCGGGGTCGGTTCACGTCCCTTTTCCTGCAGCATCTGGCGCGAAATCCGGTTCAGCTTGTTGATGGTCTCGATCATGTGTACGGGGATGCGGATCGTGCGGGCCTGGTCCGCGATCGAGCGGGTTATGGCCTGGCGGATCCACCAGGTGGCATAGGTCGAGAACTTGTAGCCGCGGCGGTACTCGAACTTGTCGACCGCCTTCATCAGGCCGATGTTGCCTTCCTGGATCAGGTCCAGGAACTGCAGTCCCCGGTTGGTGTATTTCTTGGCGATGGAAATGACCAGGCGCAGGTTGGCTTCCACCATCTCTTTCTTGGCCCGGCTGGCCTTGGCCTCGCCGATCGACATGCGCCGGTTGATGCTGCGGATCTCACTGATGGTCAGGCCGGCTTCCTGCTCGATCAGGAACAGCTTGTCCTGTTCCTTGGCGATGTCCGGTTTCACCGCCAGCAGGGCTTTCGCGTACTTGGCCCGGGACCGATTCAGGCTGTCCAGCCACTCGGTACTGGATTCGTTGCCGACGAAGACCTTCATGAACCGGTCACGCGGCATCTTGGCATCGGTCATGCACAGCTTGCGGATACGCGCTTCATGCCTGCGGATCCTGCCGACCATTTTCTTGAAGTCCGTGGTCAGGATCTCCACCGTCTTGGGCGTGAGTTTGATCAGGGTGAACTCGTTGGCCAGGTCTTCGCGGGCCTTGAGCCGTTTCTTGGCATCGCTGTTGGCGGACGAGAACTTCTTGTACAGTCGCTGCAGTTTCCTGAAATAGGCCTGCACTTCCTTGGGATCGGGTCCGGTGTCCACCTCTTTCTCATCGACATCATCCTCGTCGTCCCCGGCATTCTTGCTTTCCTGGGTGACCTGCGCGGCGGGTGGAGGGATGGCATCGGTGTCCTCGTCGAGGTCCACGAAGCCGACGATCAGGTCCGTCAGGCGCAATTCCTCGGACTTGACCTTGTCGTAAAAGGCCAGCAGCTTTTCGATGGTGGACGGGTAATGGCCGATCGCGAGCAGGACCTGGCGTAGCCCTTCCTCGATGCGCTTGGCAATCTTGATCTCTCCCTCGCGGGTCAGCAGGTTCACGATTCCCATCTCGCGCATGTACATGCGCACCGGGTCCGTGGTTCGGCCGAACTCGCTGTCCACGGTCGCCAGGGCGGCAGCCGCTTCCTCGACGTCATCGTCGGTGGCGGCACTGTCGGTCAGCACCAGGCTGTCGGTGTCGGGGGCCTGCTCATGGACGTTGATGCCCATGTCGTTGATCATGCCAACGATGTCTTCGATCTGTTCGGGATCCACGATGCCGCTTGGCAGGTGATCGTTGACCTCCGCATAGGTCAGGAATCCCTGTTCCTTACCTTTTGCGATGAGTTGCTTGATACTGCTGGATTGCTGCTGATTTTCGTCCAAGTTAACCCCTGCCTCCCGGATCCGGGAGTTCCGTGAACCAAACACCACAATATAGCAGGATCAGGATGGTATGGGTAGTACCCTGATGGAAATCAAGGACTTAACTTGCCTTCGATGCTTCTGAGGTACACGGGAATTGCCCCGGCTGCCGGCCTGGATTTACTCTATGACACTTTGTCGTGGAGCAGGTTCCGAAGCTGCTGCTTTTCCGCGTCACTGAGCCCGTCGGTCTGTTCCTTGTCGATCAGGGCCTGCACCCGGGCCTGGTCGGTCTTGCGGCAGATCCATTTCATGGCATCTTCGAAGGCCTGCTCGGGCTGGTGCAGTTGCGGCGGCTCCCAGGTCATCAGCTTTTGCAACTGCTGGGCTTCCTCCTGACCACGAAAGCGCTCGATCAGGGCCGCATGGGCGAGTCCGGGTTCGTGCTGCCAGATCTGCAGGAGGCTGGCAAGCAGGGCTACCCCCGGGACCGGCGACTCCTGCAGGGTGTCCACGTCCTCGACCGTCTTCGCGAGTTCGGGCTGGTGCAACAGGGCCGAGATGGCAAGGCGCACCGGGGTGGCACGGGTCAGGGCATCGGCCGCCTTGAACCGGTGAGCGCTCGCCGGCGTTGGCTTGGCGACCGTGTAGTGCACCGGTGCACCGACCATTTTTTCCAGCTCCTCGAACACGAGTTTCTTGAACACACCGTCCGGTAACCTGGACAGCAGCGGCTTGGCCCGCTGGGCCAGCCGGGCCTTGCCTGCCGGTGTGCGAATGTCCGAATCGCGGCTCAGCTTGTCCAGGATGAACTCGGACAGCGACATGCTGTCCTTCACGTACTGCAGGAAGATCTCCTTGCCGCGCGTGCGTATCAGGCTGTCCGGGTCTTCCCCCTGCGGCAGAAACAGGAACTTCGCTTCCAGCCCGTCGCGAAACACCGGTACGGTGTGCTCGGCGGCACGCCAGGCCGCCTCGCGACCGGCACGATCCCCGTCGAAGCAGAAGATGATCTCCTGGGTGTAACGGAACAGCTGCTGGACATGCTGCGAGGTGGTCGCCGTGCCCAGGGTTGCGACGGTGTTCTCGATGCCGTGCTGGGCCAGGGCGAGCACGTCCATGTAGCCCTCCACCACCACCAGGTTGCGCGGGGCACCCTTGGCCTTGCGTGCCTCGTACATGCCGTACAGCACGTCACTCTTGTGAAACACCGGGGTTTCGGGTGAATTCATGTACTTGGGAAGGGCATCGTCCAGGACCCGCCCGCCAAAGCCGATGACCCGTCCGCGCCGGTCGCGGATCGCGAACATGATGCGGTTTCGAAAGCGGTCATACAGCTTGCCGTTGACGTTTTTCTTGAGCAGTCCGCTTTGCAGAAGCTCCGCTTCACTGGCCTCGTCCCGCAGTGCGTTCAGCAGGCTGTCGAAACGGTCCGGTGCGAAACCGAGTCCGAAGCGTGCTGCCACCTCGCCACTCAGTCCGCGTTCTTTCAGGTACCCGGTCGCCACGGGCTCGGCACGCAGGCAGGCGCGAAAGTGGTTATGGGCGCGCTCCATCAGGGCCAGCAGCTTGTGGTGGCTCTGCGGTTTCGGGGCGCCGGCATCGCGGGGTACTTGCAGGCCCGCCTGCTGCGCCAGGACCTCGACGGCCTCCAGGAATTCGAGACGTTCGTAATCCATCAGGAATCCGAGCGCGGTGCCGTGCGCGCCACAGCCGAAACAGTGGTAGAACTGCTTGTCCGGACTGACCGTGAACGACGGGGTTTTCTCGTTATGGAAGGGGCAGCAGGCCATGTACTCCCGGCCCTTTTTTTTCAAAGATACGTGGGCACCGATGAGTTCGACGATATCCGTGCGCGTGATCAGCTCATCGATGAAGGATTGCGGGATTCGGGTCGACACGGCGGATCAATAGGCACTGCGGTGCAGGGTTTGTTCTTGTTCACGCCCGGGCAGTCGTCCACGGTTGTCCCGATGGCGTGTGTTCGTTCCATGATGCGCCTTGCGCAAGGACAGGGTCAAGACCGGGCCGTCCCGGCCGGCGCCTAGAAGATCTTTTCGTTGAAGATGCGACGGTGCTCGGAGATCGCGTAGCGGTCGGTCATGCCGGCGATGTAGTCGGAGACCACCCGGGCGCGCCCGCTGTCGCCGTCCCGGTCCGCGGCCTCGCGGGCCATCCCCTGGTATTCGTCCGGCATCCGGTGGTCAGCTTCGAAGAATGCGCCGTACAGGTCCGCGACCACCTTGGCGGCCTCGCGGTTCATGCGGTGTACCCGCTCGTGACGGTACAGGTGTTCGCGCAGAAAGTTCTTGAGCGCCTGGTTTTTCTCACGCATGGACTCGCTGAACCGGACCAGGGGCTCCGGGTGGGCGCGCACCGCATCGATGCTGTCCACGCCGGCATCGTCAATCGCCGCCTGGCTCGCCTCGATCAGGTCCGCTGCCAGCCGCTTGCGGATCCGGCGGATGGTCTCGTAGGTTTTGCGGCGCGCTCGAAGCTGCGGAAATTCACGCTCGACGGCATCGAAGTGCTGGCCAAACAGTTCGACCTCCCTGAGCCGGGGTACGGTGATCAGATCGGCGCGCAGGCCGTCGTCGATGTCGTGACTGGTGTAGGCGATCTCATCGGCGATGTTGGCCAGCTGCGCTTCCAGGCTTGGCTGCGTGCGCTCCAGGAAGCGCTGTGCCACCGGGCCCAGCGTGCGCGCGTTCTTTTTCGAACAGTGCTTGAGGATGCCTTCGCGGGTCTCGAACGTCAGGTTCAGTCCAGGGAACTGCGGGTACTTCAGTTCCAGGCGGTCGACCACCCGCAGGGACTGCAGGTTGTGTTCGAAGCCGCCGTGCGACTGCATGCAACGGTTGAGCGCGTCCTGGCCGGCATGACCGAACGGCGTATGGCCCAGGTCGTGGGCCAGCGCGATGGCCTCGCAAAGCGGCTCGTTGAGCCCGAGGCGGTAGGCGGTGCTGCGCGCTACCTGGGCCACTTCGATGGAATGGGTCAGGCGGGTGCGGTACAGGTCCCCCTCGTGATTGACGAACAGCTGGGTCTTGTACTCCAGCCTGCGAAAGGCCGTGCTGTGAATGATCCGTTCGCGGTCGCGCCGGTATTCCCCGCGATGCGAAGCCGGGGCCTCGCCGTGAATGCGCCCGAGGCTGTCGGACTCGTGTGCGCCGTATGGAGCCGGCCTGGCGGACGGGACCCCAGGCGCGGGATCGGATGCCGGGATACCTCGCACCGTTCAGGATCCGCAAAATTCCTGCAGGGTGTCTTTCAGGGTCGATGCCGGGAACTCGCCCGTGAGTACGGCCTGGCCGATATCCTTGAGCAGCACCAGGTGCAACTGGCCGGCACGTACCTTCTTGTCACGCGCCATGTGTTCCAGCAATGTCTCGGCCTGCAGGGTTTCAGGCAGGGTGAGAGGCAGTTGCGCGCGCTGCAACAGTGCCCGGGTACGCTCACAGGCTTCCTCGCTGAGCCAGCCCAGCCGCGTCGACATCCGCGCCGCCATCAGCATGCCGCAGGCCACCGCTTCACCGTGCAGCCACTGTCCATAGCCCAGCCCGGTCTCGATGGCGTGTCCGAAGGTATGCCCGAGGTTCAGCATGGCACGGGCTCCCGAGATTTCCAGTTCATCCTCGGCCACGACCTCGGCCTTGTTCCTGCAGGAGCGGTGTACGGCATGCGTCAGGGCATCGACATCCCGCGCCAGCAGGCGCTCGACGTTGTCTTCCAGCCAGGCGAAGAATTCCGCATCGCGGATGAGTCCGTACTTGATGATTTCGGCGAGCCCCGCCCGCAGTTCGCGATCCGGAAGGGTGTGCAGACACTCCAGGTCGGCAATCACGCACTGTGGCTGGTAGAAGGCCCCGATCATGTTCTTGCCCAGCGCATGGTTGACCCCGGTCTTGCCGCCCACCGAGGAATCCACCTGGGCGACCAGCGTGGTCGGAATCTGGATGAAGTCCACGCCGCGCAGATAGGTGGCCGCGGCAAAGCCCGCGATATCGCCGATCACCCCGCCGCCGAGGGCCACCACCGTCGTGTCGCGCCCGCAACGGTTCTCGAGCAGGCAGGTGTACACCTGCTCCAGGGTCTGCAGGGACTTGGTGTCCTCGCCTTCTGCAAGTGCGAGGTGCAGGATGTGTTTCGGTTCCAGTGCCCGGCAGACCGATTCCAGGTACAGCGGGGCCACCCGCTCGTTGCTGAGAATGAACACGTGGTTTCCGCGGATGTGCTGCTTCAGGGTGCGGGGTTCGCCAAGCAGCCCGGCTCCGATATAGATCGGGTAGGCGCGCGTGCCGAGTTGTACTTCGAATTGAATCATCGTCGGGCAGGGATTCAAGAGTCCGTCGTCAGGTCCAGGAGTTGCAGCACCTGGTTGGCCGTCCAGCTCACGGTGCGCCGGTCCGTGTCGATGGTATGGTCCGCGGTTTGCAAATACAAGGGTTCTCTTTGCTGCAGGAGTTCGGCGATCACCTGGCGCTTGTCCGGCACGTTCAGCAGGGGCCGGTGGTCGCTGTGGCGGGTTCGCTTGAGCAGCATGTCGACCGAGGCCTTCAGGTAGATGACCGTGCCGCGGCTCATCAGGAGGTTGCGGGTGGATGCTGCAAGCACGGCACCGCCTCCGGTGGCCAGCACCATGGCCTCCCGGCGGCACAGCTCGTCGATGGCCTTCTCCTCGCGCATCCGGAAGCCGGATTCGCCCTCGTACTCGAAAATGGTCGGAATATCGACGCCGGTCTTCTCCTCAATGACCTGGTCACTGTCATAAAAGGGCCGGTCCAGCTTTCTGGCGAGCTTTCGCCCGACCGACGACTTGCCGACCCCCATGGCGCCGATCAGGATGATGTGTCCGGTGTTCATCGGGACGTACGTGTTCTTGTTTCGAATGAAGGGGGGTACCTGTGCAGTGACATGAGTATAAATGAAAACGTCTTGCTCCATCGCACGCGAAGCTGAGGGTTTGCCCTGCAGGCAAGCTGGACATACCATAGGAAGTTCTTGGTGTTTTGAATTTTTAGAACATGAATCCGGACCCGTCTTTCGATCCACTAGCAGCCACATCTACTGCATCCAGGAAGCGGTCATCGGATTCCCTTGCGTCTGCGGCCCCCATCGCAATCGTGGGTATGGCGTGCCGCTTCCCGGGTGCCACGGGGCTTGCCGCCTTCTGGAAGCAGTTGGAGAACGGTGAGTGTGCAGTGATTGAAGGTTCACCGGGCTCGGGAAGCGGGCGCATCGGTGAACTTTTTCCTGATTCCGGGGTGCAAAGCAAGGCGTGCCGTTTCGGGGCCTACCTGGACCGGCTGGACCTGTTCGATGCCGCCTTCTTCCGGATCTCGCCGGTCGAGGCGCAATTGCTGGATCCACAGCAGCGCCTGATGCTGGAAACCAGCTGGCAGGCGCTGGAGGATGCGTGCATGGATCCGGAACAACTCAGGGGCAGCCGCACCGGGGTGTATGCCGGCATCAGCAACAACGACTATCGCAACCTGCTGCTTGAGGCCAGCGACACGGCTGAACCCGCAGTGAGCCTTTATACGGTGACGGGTACGTCTTTCAACACGGCGATCGGCCGGGTGGCGTTCATGCTGGGTCTTGAAGGTCCGGCCATGGCGGTGGACACGGCCTGCTCGTCTTCGCTGGTTGCAACCCACCAGGCCGTTTCCGGCCTGCAGCGGGGCGAGACGGATTTGGCGCTGGCAGGAGGCGTACACACGATCCTGTCCGGGCGATTGCTGGAGTTGCGCGCCAATGCCGGCATGCTGTCACCGGATGGAAGATGCAAAACCTTCGATGCAGCTGCCAACGGTTACGTGCGCGGCGAAGGATGCGGGATCGTGGTCCTGAAACGGCTGGTCGATGCCGAAGCGGACGGGGACAGGATTTGGGGCGTGATCCGGGGATCTGCACTGAACCAGGATGGGGCAAGTCCCGGACTCACGGTGCCAAACGGAGCAGCTCAGGAGAAAGTACTCGAGGAGGCATTGCGAAGAGCCGGCATTTCGCCTTTCGAGGTGGATTACGTGGAGGCCCACGGGACCGGGACTGAAGTGGGGGACCCGATCGAGCTCCAGGCCACGAGCGCTGTCTACGGTCGGGGGCGAGAAGCGGAGCACCCCCTGCTGATCGGCTCGGTGAAAACGAACATCGGCCACTTGGAATCTGCTGCCGGCGTGGCCGGTTTGATCAAGGTCATACTGGCGATGAAACGGGGAGTGATCCCCAAACATTTGCATTTTCACAACCCGACTCCGCAGATGGACTGGGAGCGCTTGCCGGTGCAGGTCACCTCGGAAGCGACAGAATGGCCACACCGCAAGGATCGCCCGCCGCTGGCGGGAATCAGCGGATTCGGGTGGTCCGGCACGAACGCGCACCTGGTGGTGGAGGGGTACGGGACGGTAAGTGCAGAGACCGCTCGCCAGGGCCCAGGGTCTTGGGTGACGGGCCATGCCACGCCGGTGGCCATGGTATCGCCGAAACCTGGGGAAGGCTTGGCATCACCGCGCGCGGGGCTTGAAAATCGCCCGCGACGGCTGCTGCCGCTTTCAGGGAAGTCGCCGCAGGCACTCGCTGAACTGATCACGGGCTATCAGACCTGGCTGGACGGGCATGCGCAACACCTTGGTGAAGATGACCAGGCTTGGGAAGCGCTGCTTGCCAACATGACATGGACGGCAGCCGCGGGGCGCAGTCATTTTGAATACCGTGCGGGCGTTGTGTTCGAGGGTCTCGCCTCGTTGCGTGTGGGGCTTGAGGCGCTGATCGAGCCGGAGGCTCCGACTCCAAAACCGGGGAGTGTGTCGAAGGTGGCATTCGTGTACACCGGGCAGGCGAGTCAGTGGCCGGGGATGGGCGAGTCGCTGTATGCCTGCGAACCGGTGGCTCGTGCGGTGCTTGACCGATGCGAGGCCTGGTGTATGGAGTCACGTGGCGAGTCCTTGCTGGATGTCATGTTTGGGCGCTGTGAGGACAGCGGTGTGCTGGATGATCCGGCCTGGACGCAGCCAGCCATTTACGCCTTGGAATGCGCACTGACGGCCTTGTGGCAGAGTGTCGGCATAGGGCCCGAGATCGTGGTGGGGCACAGTCTCGGAGAGATTGCCGCTGCACAAGCGGCGGGGGTATTCAGTCTGGAGGATGGACTGCGCTTTGCGTCCAAGCGTGGAGCTTTGTTGGGAGGACTGTCACAGGATGGTGCGATGGGCGCGGTGTTCGCCCCGCCATCCAAGGTTCAGGCGAGCGTGGATGAGCACAATGCGAAAAGTGCTCAGGCAGGCCTGAGTATTGCTGCCGACAACGGGGCGCACCAGGTTGTGAGCGGCCCTGCCATGCAGGTCGAGAACCTTCTGCAGCAATTTGAATCACATGACATCCGGGTGCGGCGCCTGAAAAAAAGCCCTGCCTACCACAGCCCGCTGGTAGAGCCGGTACTGGATGACCTGGAAGCCGTGCTTGGGGAAATTTCGGTCAAACCGCCTTCATTTGACCTGATCAGCAGCATGACGGGCAAGGTACTGGGGACAGACGAACGCATGGACGGGGCGTACTGGCGGCAGCAGGTTAGAGAACCCGTGATGTTTGCAAAGTGTATTGCGGCACTTGCACGACACGGCGTGGACCTGGTCGTGGAAATTGGCCCGCACGCCGTGCTTGGCCCGATGATTGCACTCACTTGGCCGGGTCCGGCGGATGAGGCCGGACACGACGCACCGCCTCCAGTGGTGTTGCAGAGCCTGCAGCGCCCGGCAGAGGATGCATTGGGGAAAGAGCCAGCGGCGGACTTCATGCAAGCGGTTGCGGCGGCTTACGAGGCGGGACTCACAGTGTCCTGGGAAGGGCTGTTTGCAGGCGAACAAAGGCGACGTCTCTCACTCCCCGGTTATCCGTTTCAGCGCGAGCGCCACTGGGTCAAAACCGCAAGGCGCACCCGCTCCGGTGCCGGGCACCCGCTGCTCGGCACTCGCCACGAATCGGCCCGTGGCGAGATCACATACGATTCGGAAATCCTTCCCTCGGACCCGGACTGGCTGAGCGATCACCGGGTGTTCGGGCGCATCATTGCACCGGGTGCATTCTACGGGGCCATGGCGGTCTCGGCTTCCTTGGCAGAGGGGAGCGCGTCAGCGGTTGTACAGGATTTGCAACTGCACAATCCCCTGATTTTCCAGGCTGAAGACTCCGGCGAGAACGCTGAGCAGGCTGTCAGGAAAGTTCAGGTCGTGATCGACAGCCCCGAGGAAGGGCAATCACGCAGGTTTCAGCTGCACAGTCGCTCGGCGGCAGACGAGGGATGGATGCTGCATGCCGAGGCCCGTCTTGGGACATCGCCTGGAGTTCAGACGCAGGGCAATGCGCCGCCAGCCGACCTGGCGAGTCTCAAGTCCACCCTGGACATGCAGGATGTGCAGGCCTTTTACCGCGCCCGCTCTGAAGCCGGGATTGATCTCGGTCCGGCGTTTCGCACCTTGCAAAAGCTCTGGTGCGGGCCGGGCGAGGCCGTCGGCGAGGTCGCCATACCGCAACTCGGCGAGTCCTCCATGATCGAATTTCATCCGCTACTGCTGGATGGCTGCTTCCAGGTGATGGGGGCAGCCCGCCTTTGGGCAGGGGCAGAAGATGGTGCCACCTACCTGCCGTTTGGCTGGGACCGGCTCTGGCTGTCGGGTCAGCTGTCGAACCAAGTGGTCTGCCACGTGCGCATGCGCGCCGGCTCGCAGACGGAAACCGAGAATTTGCAGGCCGAGGTGCTGACCGGGGACGTCCGGCTTTACGATCCGAGCGGGACGCTCGTTGGCGAACTGGAAGGATACACGGTGAAGCGTGCGACGCGAAGCGCGTTGCTCGCCGCGGTGGAGGGCCTGGAGGAACTGCTTTACGAAGTCGTATGGCGCGACCGCACCTTGCCGTCGCGCCTGATGCCGGCGGATTTCTTGCCGAGTCCGTCGACTGCGGCT
The DNA here is from genome assembly GCA_022824965.1 of Gammaproteobacteria bacterium. Lineage (GTDB taxonomy): Bacteria > Pseudomonadota > Gammaproteobacteria > UBA4575 > UBA4575 > WTFY01. The sequence goes on along the minus strand of JAJDYY010000006.1, from coordinate 368,208 downwards.
TCCCGCTCGCAGCTGTTCTCCCGGTATTTGGCCGATGAGGGAGTCGAGGCTGCAGATGAGAGTGACCTGCAAGGGGAAATGGAACGGGCGTCGTGGTGTTATGCACTCGCGGCACTGGAGACCCTCGGTTGGGAGCGCGTGGCAGGTGAGGCCGTGGACCCGGAAGAATTGCGCGCACGCCATGGGGTCTTGCCTGAGCACGTGCATCTGCTCCGCCGGTTGCTTGAGATCTCGACTCGTTCGGGAGTGTTGCAGGCCAAGGATGAAGGCTTCGTGGTCACGGTGGGGGCCGGTGATCCGTTGCCGGATAAAATGCCGCGCGATTCGCAGGTATTTCTGGACGAGATAAGCGCGCGATTCCCGCACGCCACCAACGAGGTCGGGCTGTTTAAGCGTTGTGCCGGCGCCTTGCCCGAGGTGCTCTGCGGTAATGAGGATCCATTGTCGTTGCTGTTTGGTGATGCCGAGCCGCAGGCTGGCGATCTCTACCGGCGGGCACCGGTCTGGCGGGCGGCGAACCGGATGATGGGCGAGGTGGTCCGGACGCTGGTGGAGGAATTGCCGGATGGCCGGCAACTGCGTGTGCTTGAAGTAGGCGCCGGCATCGGCTCGGCGACGGAATGCATCCTGCCCGTGCTTCCGGCCGGACGATTCGAGTACATGTACACCGATATCTCAGCAGGCTTTTTCGCCGATGCCGAGGCGCGCTTCAGTGCCGTCGGCGCTGCGATCGACTACCGGGTGCTGGACATCGAGAAGGACCCCGTGGCGCAGGGCTTTGAGCTGCACGCTTACGACATGATCATCGCGGCCAACGTGCTGCACGCCACGCGCTTTCTGGATGAGACGCTTACTCACTGCCGAACACTCCTTGCGCCGTCGGGGCTGCTGGTGGCGCTGGAAAACCAGCGCAGCAGGGGCTGGATGGATCTGATTTTCGGCCAGTTGGACGGGTGGTGGCGTTTCGCTGATCGCTACCGCACGAATCACGCCCTTGCGGGGCCTGACGTGTGGCATCGGGTGCTCACCGATACGGGGTTCACGGAAACTGAAATTCTCGGCGTGGATCGGTCGGAAGCGGCCGGCCTTCCGGACCGGGGGGTGATCGTGGCGCAGGGTCCTGCGGAGATCGCATTGCCGGAGGGTGTCTGGATTCTAGCTGCCGACCGGGGCGGCATGGGAGCGGCACTTGCCGCACAGCTTGTAGCGCTGAATCAGAGGGTGATGCTGGCCGGTGACGGTCCTGAAGACACGGGCACGATCATGGAAAGCGAGGCCGGGATGGTCACGGCATCGGTCGAGATGGGGGAGCGCACGTCCTGGCAAGCGCTCATCGAGAATCTGCCTTCGGATGTGCCCCTGGCGGGTGTGGTGCACCTCGTTGCACAGGACGGTCACGGTATGGACGCAACAACCGCAGACATGGCGGCAGATGCGAAACGGGTGACGGCCAGCGCACTTGCGCTTGTGCAGGGCATTGTCGATGCGGACGCCGTGCCGGAAAAGGGTCTGTGGCTCGTCACCCGGGGTGCGCAGGTGCTGGAACGGGAGCGAAACGGGCAACTGGCTGGCGCCACACTCTGGGGCTTGGGCAAGGTGGTGGCGCGGGAGGCACCCCAACTGCAATCGCGGATGATCGATCTCGACCCCGAGTCGGGGCAGCCGCTGGATGACCTCATGGACGAGTTGCTGTTCCCGGATTCTGAGAGTCACATTGCATATCGCCGGGGGAACCGCCAAGTGGCCCGGCTGGTTCGGGCGGGCTCTGGCATGGAGCGTCTGGTCTTGCCTGAAGAGGCGGACTGGGTGCTGGCACCGGGCGATGAAGGGGCGATCGAGACCCTGCGGGTGCAGTCGCTGGCAAGGCAAGCCTTGGAGCCCAGTGAAGTGCGCGTCGCGGTCGATGCTCGCGGGCTCAATTTCCTGGACGTGTTCCGGGCCATGGGACTGGTCGAGGAGGGTCTGCTCGGCGAGGAATTCTGTGGCCGGATCGTCGAAACCGGTGCGGACGTAACCGCCGTTGCGGAAGGCGACCGCGTGGCCGGCTTCGCGTTCGGCACGTTCGGGCCGGAAGTGGTGACGCGAGAGGAGCTGGTTGCACGCGCGCCGGCGAACGTGCCGGCGGCGGCACTCGCCACGATTCCCTCGGTGTTCGTGACATCCGTGCTGTCCTACGAACTGGCCGGGCTGAAGGCGGCAGATCGCGTGCTGATTCATGCCGGCGCGGGCGGTGTCGGTCTTGCGGCCATCCAGCTGGCCCAGGTAGCTGGAGCGGAAGTGTTCGCTACGGCGAGCGCGCGCAAGCAGGCCTACCTCCGCTCGATTGGCGTCGAGCATGTATTTGACAGCCGCTCGACCGCATTTGGCCGGGACATTCTCGACGTGACCGACGGGGCCGGGGTCGACGTCGTGCTGAACAGCCTGACGGGCGAGGGCTTTATCGAGGCAAGTCTCGCCTGCCTCGCGCAGGGCGGTCGCTTCGTGGAACTCGCCAGGCGGGACATCCTGGAAGAGGACGAGATGGAGGCGCTGCGCCCGGATGTCGCCTATTCGATCCTCGATCTCTACACGCTGAAGCAACAGGACCCGGCGCGACCGGGGGCAGCCCTGAAAGAAGTACTGGCACGCATCGCAGCGGGCGAGCTTGCACCGCTCATGCATACCCGGTGGCCCTTGGCCGAGACAAGTGCCGCAATGGGTTTCATGCGCGCGGCGCGGCACATCGGCAAGATCGTGCTGACGACGTCTCCCCTCAGTACGGGCCGGCTGCGACAGGACGGAACCTATCTGGTGACCGGTGGCCTGGGTGGCATTGGCTGTGCGCTTGCCGAATGGCTTGCCGAGCATGGCGCGGGGACGGTCGTTTTGAACGGCCGCAGGCCACCGGATGCTGAGGCAGAGAAAACGATTGAGGCGCTGCGTGCCCGCGGGTACAGGATCGAGATCGAAATTGCGGACGTCACGGATGCGGCTGCACTCGATGCGATGCTGGCACGGGTGGACGCCGACCTGCCGATGCTTGCCGGCGTGATCCACAGTGTCGGCATACTGTCAGACGCCGCCCTCGGCAACCAGAGCTGGGAAAGTTTCGAGACCGTGTTGTGGCCAAAGGTGCTGGGGGCCTGGCATCTTCATCGGGCGACGGCAGGATACGACCTGGACATGTTCGTCCTGTTCTCGAGTGTCGCCGGCATTCTGGGCAATCCGGGCCAGGCCAACCATGCGGCGGCCAACGCCTTCCTGGATCAGCTTGCCGCCCACCGGCGTGCGCTGGGCCTCCCCGGGCAGGCTATTGCCTGGGGCGCTTGGTCGGGACTGGGTGAGGCGGAGGAGCAGCGCGAGCGAATCGCCGGGCGGCGGGAGGCATTCGGTACCGGGTGGTTCACACCGGAGCAGGGCTTCAAGGCGCTTGAGCGCCTGCTGCACCAGGATGCAACGGGTGCTGTGGCGGCGGCTGTGGATTGGCCGGTATTCGGGGATTCTGTCGGTGACCGTCTGCCCCTGCTGGATGAGCTGCTGGCCGGTGCGGAGGATGACGGCGACGATTCGTCCTCGTCGGAGGATCTGCTTGCACAGCTGGATGTGACGCCGCTGGCGGGGCGCGAGGACCTGCTGGTGTCCTTCCTGCAGAGCGAAGTCCAGGCGGTACTGAGGCTGCCTTCAGCGCCGGCTTCCGCGGTCGGTTTCTTTGACCTGGGGATGGACTCCCTGATGGCCGTCGAACTGCGGAATCGCCTCAACCGCGACTTCTCCGGCAGTTACGCGGTGCCAAATACGCTGGTGTTTGATTACCCGACCATCGATGATCTCGCACGTCATCTTGTGGACGCACTGGGCGAGTCGGCCCCAGCTCCCGAGACGACGCCCGAACCGCCTCCCCCGCCGTCTGCACAGCCCCGGGACGAGGGAATCGCGATCATCGGCATGGCATGCCGTTTTCCCGGCGCGTCGGACACTGCGACCTTCTGGGACAAGCTTGAATCCGGTAGCGACGCGGTGACGGACGGACGGACGGACAACGGCTCCTGGACAGGGGTCGCGGGCGACCCTGCAGCTGCGGACGGCATTTGGGGGCGTGGAGGTTTTGTTGAAGGGATCGACCGCTTCGATGCACGCTTTTTCGGTATGACGCCGATCGGCGCACGCATGACGGACCCCCAGCAACGGCTTCTTCTGGAAACGAGCTGGAGGGCGATTGAGGATGCGGGGATCGACCCCGAGGGTCTGAGGGGTAGCCGAACCGGTGTTTACGCGGGGGTCGCGGCCAGTGAATACCGCGATCTAATGATGGTGGCCGGGGGCGAAGGCCCCAACTATCTTGGCACCGCGAGCAGCATGGCAGTCGGGAGCGTTGCGCTCAAGCTGGGTCTCATGGGCCCGGCGATTCCGGTGACGCTCAACTGCGCAGCGTCGCTGGTTTCAGTGCATGCGGCGGTTGCGGACTTGCAGGACAAAAACGTGGACCTGGCCTTGGTCGGCGGTGTGAATGCGGTCCTCTCGCCCGGACTGACCCAGGAGATGGCGGCACTGGGCATGCTGTCGAAGCAGGGGCGCTGCAACACGTTTGATGCTGCTGCGGACGGCTTCGTGCGCAGCGAGGGTTGCGGGATAGTCGTCCTGAAACGGCTGTCGGAGGCTGAAGCCGATGGCGACCGCATCTGGGCGGTGATCCGGGGCACGGCGGTCAATCAGAATGGGGCGACTGCAGGGCCAACGGTGCCAAATGGTCCGGCGCAGGAGCGGGTGATCGAGGAAGCGCTGTCACAGGCTGGCATTCCGCCATCGGACGTGGATTACCTAGAGGCGCATGGGGCGGGATCGGCGCTGGGGGACCCGATCGAGGTTCAGGCTGCAGCGGCGGTATTCGGCAGGGGTCGCGACGGGGACCGGCCGCTGCTGATCGGCTCGGTCAAGACCAATATCGGTCACCTGGAGTCAGCTGCGGGAGTGGCTGGTCTGATCAAGGTCGTCCTGGCGATGCATTACAACCGGATACCGGAGCACCTGCATTTTCGGGACCCGAACCCGCATTTGGACTGGGACCGGCTGCCGGTGCGTGTGGTGTCGGAGGCGACGGATTGGCCGGGCAGGCCGGACCGGCCACCGCGGGCCGGGGTCAGCGCATTTGGAATATCGGGCACGAACGCGCATGTAATCGTGGAGGGGTACGGCACCCCGGACGGCGTATCTGCGGGACCACAGGGCACCCCCCAGCCAGTCGCCCTCACGCTGCCGGATGCCGCCGGGAGGCTGCCGCTAACTAACGATGGGCTTGCCCCGCGCAAAAAGCGACTCCTGCCTCTCTCCGGCAAATCGGGAACATCGCTTCAAGCGCTGGCCAAGCGGTATCTTGCGTGGCTCGATGAACGGGAATCGGCACTTGCTTTTGACCCGGTACTTTCCGACATGGCGTGGACCGCCTGCGTCGGGCGAAGTCATTTCGACCATCGCGTGGCCGTAGTGTTCGAGGACAGCGAGTCGCTGCGTGATGCTCTGCGGGCGCTTGTGGCGGCAGACGGCGAAATCGAACCGCGGATGCCGGGAAAGGTCGCCTTCGCCTATGCCGGTCACGCGAACGGGTGGATGGGAATGGATGAGTCACTGTATGCAAGCGAACCGGTCGTGCAGGCGGTACTCGACCGCTGTGAAGAAGTGATCGGCGAAGCAAGAGGCGTTTCCCTGCTGGATGTGATGTTTGGCAGACCGGGTTCGACCGGAGACCTTGCTGACCCGCAGTGGGAGCAGCCGGCACTCTACGCGTTCGAATGCGCCCTTACGGCATTGTGGTCGAGTGTCGGCATCCAGCCGGGCATCGCTTTCGGGCATCAGGTCGGGGCACTTGCGGCCGGGCAGGCCGCCGGCGTGTTCAGCCTGGAGGACGGCTTGCACTTGGCTATGGCGGGGGATGATCCTGGAACGGCACTGGATGAAATCGCAATCAGCGCGCCTTCGCTGACGCTGGTTGATGCGGTCTCGGGTCGTGCAATTGCACCCGATGAAGTTCTGGACACGGCGTATTGGCGCCAGCAGGTGGCGGCCGGGCAGGAGAGCTTTACGAGAGGCGTCGAAATGCTGGCGGCGGCGAGTGTCGATGCGGTCGTTGCAGCCGGTCCGGATGCAGCGATGGAGACGGCGCTGATGGCAGCCTGGCCGGAAGCGTGCGGCAAAGTTGCCAAACCAGTCGTCCTGTCAGGCCTCGGGCAGTCGCCGGATGGCGAGGCGACGCCAACGCCGAGGGTCAGCATCGTGGACGCGGTAGCCAAGGCATACGAGGCAGGATTATCAGTTTCGTTTGCCGGGTTGTTTGCAGGCGAGTCCAGGTGTCGGATCTCGCTTCCGGGATATCCGTTCCAGTGCAAACGTTACTGGATCGAGACCGGGAACTGACCGGCAGGGCGACAAGTCAGCGATCCCCGTTTTCCAGACAGGCACGAACTGCCTGAGGTAGCTAGGTTAGGCGGTTTTGTGCAACAAACTGGTAGACCGCCTCGACACACTCTGAAGGTTTTTCCAATTGTAGAAGATGACTCGCGTCGGGCATGAAATCATAATCGAGAGTCATGAAACTGCTAAGGTCGAAGCTTGGTAGATAGGAGTAAGCCAGGGTCGGGTCAGCCCCGATGACTTTCGTTGGACAGGGCAGTGTTGTGAAGTCCACCAGCGGAGAAAAGCTTCGGACATAATCCATGATCTGGGCCTCGTATTCGCGAGGGCAGCGCAGTTCATAATCTTGTCCATTGGAAGCCCTGCGAAGCGTAGTCTTGGCCATGAGTTGCAGCACGCCGGGAACGACCCGTGTAAAGGCGGGTATATAGCTCAGGAACTCCGAGAATTCCTCCTCCGTTTTGAACCGGTATCCCCGGCGCCGCGTCATTTCCGCGGCATGTTCGGTGGCTGCATCAAGCTCGATCTGGCTCGCACCGGGTTTGCATACGGGCGGATCAAAGAGAATCTGTGCCGCACAGCTGTTCACTTGCGGAGATGAGAGAAGGGTGATCAGGGCCGATATGGAATGAAACACACCGATCTTTGGCTTGTTCCCAAAGTGGTGATCGATGGACTCAAGGATCAGGGCATAATCCTGCATCAGCATGGGAATATTGTGTTCGCGCTGTGCACCAACCTTGTTCCAGCCATGGTTTCTCAGATCATAGAGGATCAGGTCGAAGTCCTCGGCGAGCAAAGACCAGAACGGGTAATAAAGGTCGATGGAAAGACCGTTGCCATGACACAGAACGAGGCGAGGACCGGACGGGTTACCGTGCTGTCGCAAGAAGGTGACTGTATTCTCGTCCAGTCGGGTTTTGTGCACCGTGATGGGCTCGGGAATCTTCCACATAGCCGCTAGAATGGGGAACGTGCCCCCGTTTTACCTGATCCGCAGGAACCAGATTCACCTGCCCGTGTCATATGCTGCAGCCTGTCTGGTCTGCATCCGGCTACAAGCCACATCATTATCCTATGCCGGAATTTTCCAGGTTTCTGCAGCACCTGCTGCGCCGAGTTCATACGCGATGGCTGCGGCAAAACCCGGGTCGTCCAGATTTTCGAGCCACCACCGGACCGCTGGCAACTGCGGGAAGCGGAATTCGCCGGCAGGCATGCCTTGGCGCAGGGCCTTCGGAATCTCTATTCGGGACATGTCCAATGAGAATCCTGTACCCAAGGCCTTGAGCAGGGCCTCTTTCATCGTCCAAAGCCTGAAAAACAGATGGGTTTTCTGTTTTCCCCTGACTGCACCGAGCTCCATGCGCTCGTTCCGGGTGAACACCGACTGAAGTTCCCCATCCAGGCACTTTCGCGGATTACGTTCTTCGACGTCCACACCGACACGTCCATGCGGTGCCAAGGCGATCAGCCCATGTCTGTTGCTATGGCTGACATTGAAATCGAGGTCTTCTGTCACCCCATCCACGCATGCAAAGGGTTTTCCATACTTTGAAGTCCCGAAGGAAAGTTCTTCGTTGCTGCAGTTCAGGCGGTGGCAAAGAATAGAGCGCAGTGCAGCACGACATAAGCTGAATTCGTACCGGGCACGGGCATGGCGAAACCGGTGCCAACGTGCCTGTTCCTCGCGGTTCAGACACTCCAGTGCCTCAGTCTCGTGCGCCTCGTGTGGCTGCAGGTCCACGTAGAAAATTGTGACGTTCTCGGTTTTTCTGTACAGAAACCACCAGTCTTGTGCCGCTGCGACCGATTTCTTGTACGTGCTCACTTTCAAGTATGTGAGATTAAGCTATGTCACTCAGAACCCGGACTGATAAATTGCACTAGCGACTGCCACAGATACACTTAAGTCGGAAGCCAAGATAGATGCGCACTCTTGGTGAAAAGGCCGGTTTCAGCACGCATCCTCGAACCAGAGTCCCTTATCCGGAATGCGAATCCAGGTAAGCAGCCATTTCCCTCAGGGTCTTAAACTGTGAAAAATCTTCTGGAGGGATCGCAGTCCCAAACTCTTCACTGGCCTTCTTGATGAAGGCGACGGCATCCACCGAGGAAACACCGGAATTGCTGAATTCGGCATCCATTTCTGGTTCCCTGCCAATATCTAGGTTTTCGCGTGCAAGTGCCATGAGGCGGTCTTCTGTTGAGGACATGATCAAATTCTCCTGATTATTTTAATTTAGTTCCCAATCACCTACAGGATGACATTCTAGGGGCAGGCAGGTTTCCAGACAAGGGCAGGTGTGTGAATGATGAGCGAATCTGCACGGATAAATCCGTGGGATCGCTCCTCGCGGTTGCACCCGCTGTCCCATCTCCATGCAGGGCACGAGCCCGGAATTCATGCATGTTTTTCGGCGCAATTTCGAACGGATCATTGCGGTTTGCGTCTATACCTAATATACGCACCGTCTTTTCCCGGCGGCACCGGTCCGTGTCATGACTTGTCTGGTGCTTTGACTTACAATGACGGGACAGGAAACTGCCCGGGCGGGGAGCGCAGTCCATTTGAATTGAATTGTCGAGATTGGCGGGAGTCAGTATGTCTGTACCGGTGAATGACCAAGCAAGCCATACGGCTTCAGCCGACTGTCCGGCCTCAACCCCCGCTGCACGCGCAAGGATGTCAGGCGGTGGTTTTCCCCTACAGGGCTCATGTCCCATCTCCTGAAGCTTTTGCGCCTTGCCCTGGGGGCTTTTCTCGCCATCGTCATCGCGATCCTGGCGATCTATATCTACCTGGCGCCTTCCCTGCCCGGCGTGGCCGTGCTCCGGGACGTGGAACTGCAGGTACCGCTCAAGGTATACAGCCGGGACGGCAAGCTGATCGCCGTGTACGGGGAACAAAGGCGCGAGCCCCTGGGAGTGGACGAGATCCCGGAATCGATGGTGCAGGCATTCCTTGCCGCCGAGGATGACCGGTTTTACGAACATCTCGGAGTCGATTACCAGGGCCTGGCCCGTGCCGCACTTCATGTCCTGCTGACCGGAGAAAAGCGACAGGGCGGCAGCACCGTCACGATGCAGCTGGCGAGAAACTTCTTTCTGGACAACGAGCGTACCTACCGGCGCAAACTCAAGGAAATTTTCCTGGCCCTCAGGATCGAGCACGAGTTCAACAAGGATGAAATCCTCGAGCTGTACCTGAACAAGATCTACCTGGGGAACCGGGCCTACGGGGTGGGCGCGGCGGCCGAGGTGTACTACGGGCGCAGCGTGCACGATCTGGACCTGGCGCAGATCGCCATGATCGCGGGACTGCCCAAGGCACCTTCGAGGTTCAACCCGATCGTCAATCCCGAGCGTGCCGTCATCCGCCGCAACTACGTGCTCGGCAGGATGCACAAGCTGGAATTCATTGACGATGACACGTATCGCAGGATGCTGGAGGAACCGGTGAGCGCATCGATCCATTACCCCCGGGTCGAGATGAACGCCCCGTACATCGGAGAGATGGCACGTGCACAGATGTTCGGGGAATACGGATCGGAGGCCTACACTAAGGGATACCGCGTGTACACGACGATCAACAGCTCGCTCCAGCGCGAGGCCCAGCTGGCCCTGAGAAACGGGCTGCACGCCTATGACCGGCGTCACGGCTGGCGGGGCGCGGAGGCCCATCTCGAACTGGAGTACACGACGGAGGACCCCAGCCGGATTGCCTATGAAAACCTGGACCAGGCAATTCTGGACATGGACCTGACCGGCGGACTGATGCCGGCCGTGGTGACCCGGGTCGAACCCGGGGAAATCGAGGCCTACCTGGGCGAGCAGCAGTTCGCGGTGCTCTCGATCGAGCAGGCTAAGTGGGCCAAGCCGTACCTCGGCGTCAATTCCACGGGGGAAGCGCCAAAAGACTTCACTGCCATGCTCGCCCCGGGGGATGTCATCCGCATCACCCGTGAAGGCGCTGGCGAGTGGACCCTGAGCCAGATTCCCGATGCGGCCGGGGCCTTCGTCGCGATTGACCCGCAAAACGGCAGCGTGCTGGCCCTGGTCGGCGGGTACGATTACCTGTACAGCAAGTTCAACCGCGTCACGCAGGCAAAACGCCAGCCCGGCTCAAGCTTCAAGCCGTTTATCTATTCTGCCGCCCTCGAATCAGGCTTCACCCCGGCCAGCATCGTCAACGACGCCCCCGTGGTGTACGACGGCAGCGGCCTGGAAAGCGACTGGCGTCCGAAAAACTACAGCGGCAAGTTTTTCGGTCCGACCCGCCTTCGCGAGGCCCTGGTGAAGTCCCGCAACATGGTCTCGATCCGCGTGCTGCGAAGCGTGGGCCACCGCTACACCGAGGAGCACATCACCAGCTTCGGTTTCGGCCCTGAGCAAATACCCCAGGGCCTGTCCCTGGCGCTGGGTTCCGGGGTGGCGACGCCGCTGGAGATGGCCCGCGGCTATGCGGTGTTCGCCAATGGCGGTTACTACGTGGAGCCGTTTGTGATCGAAAGGATCGAGGACGTGCAGGGCGAGGTCCTGTTTCGCTCCAGTCCCCTGATGGTATGCGAGGCCGACTGCCTGGATCTGCAACAGCAGTTGTACCGCAGTGGCGAGGAGATCCTTGCCGAGGACGGTGCGCCGGACCTGGGTATACGGGTCGCCGAGCGCGTGTTGTCCAAAGAGAATGCCTACCAGATGGTGAGCATGATGCACGATGTCATACAGAGCGGCACCGGGCGGCGTGCGCGCCAGCTGGGCCGCGGCGATCTTGCCGGTAAAACCGGTACCACGAACAAGCAGCGCGATGCGTGGTTCTGCGGCTTCAATGGTGATATCGTGGCGATAGCCTGGGTGGGGTTTGATCAGCACAAGCCGCTCGGGCGCAAGGAAGTGGGGAGTGTTACGGCGTTACCGATCTGGATCGAGTTCATGCGAGCTGCACTTCGGGGCAAGTCGGAAAACAAGCTGAAACGACCGGAGACGATTGTCAGCGTGCGCATCGATCCCGCCACGGGACAGCGGGTGGACCCGGGCAGTGAGCGCGGCATCGAGGAGACCTTCCGCGCGGGGTACGTCCCGGCCGAAGGCTCAGGGCCGGGAACACAGCCGGCATACCCGCGAAATGACGAGAGGATGGAGACTCCAGAACAGCTTTTCTAACGAATCGTGGCTGTAAGAAAACAGGACCGGCTTCGGTTGGAGCTCGCTCAGGAAGCTGCCAGGATCATTGTCAGCGAAGGGGTGCACGACTACCAGAAAGCCAAGTGCAAGGCCCGTGAGCGCCTGCATGCGCTGCAGGGGGTGGCACTGCCCAGCAATGTCGAGATCGAGTCCGCCATCCGGTCATTCACGCGGACTTTTCTGCCTGACCATGAACGTGTCCTTCGGAACATGCGGTGTACGGCCCTGACCGTGATGAACTGGCTGACCCCGTATTGCCCCTACCTGACCGGTCCCGTGCTCGAAGGTACCGCGGGGGCGGAAACACCGATCAGCCTGCACGTCTCCTGCGACTGCACCGAGGAGGTCCTGGCGCTGTTGCAGCGTCGCGGCATGGCAGTGCGACTGGCAGACCGGCATTTCGGGCAACGGCGCCACTACAGCTGCCTGCCCGTTTTGGTGTTCACGTACCGCGAACATGAAATCGACATCACCGTTTTCAGCTTGCGCCAGCAACACCAGCCGCCGAAAAGCAAGACGCACCACCGCAGCGCGCAAAGAATGAACGGCAAGGCGCTGGCCAGCCTGCTCGGGTACGCGCGCAACAAGGCACCGTAAGCCCAGCCCTGTACCGGTCCTGCGATCCCGGACCCCGTGCGGGCAGGTGCAACTGCCTGTGCCGGCTAATGAAAGGCGGGACTGAGCTCCTTGACGGCATCCACCAGGACCGTGACTTTTTCCGGGTCCACGTATTTCTGGATTCCGTGGCCCAGGTTGAAGACGTGACCGCTGCCCTGGCCGTATTTCTCCAGCACTTTCCGGACCTCGCCGCGGATGACCGGGTCCGGCGCATACAGTACCGCCGGGTCGAGGTTGCCTTGCAGGGCAACCCTTGTGCCCACCTGCGCCCGGGCCTGGTCCAGCTCCATGGTCCAGTCCAGTCCCACCGCATGGCATCCTGTGGCCGCGAGGTTCACGAGCTCAGTTCCGACTCCCTTGGTGAACAAAATGACGGGAACCGTGTGTGAGGTCTCGAGTCGCAGCAGTTCCGAGACGATGTGCTGCATGGGTTGCAGGGAGTATTTCAGGTAGGCTTCCCGGGACAGTACACCCCCCCAGGTGTCAAAGACCATCACGGCCTGCGCGCCGGCACGGATCTGTGCCGCCAGGTAGTCGGCCGCCGCCTGGCTCAGAATCTCAAGCAGCCGCTCGAGGACTTCCGGCTGCGTGTAGAGCAGGCTCTTGATCTTGCGGAACTCGCGGCTGGTTTCACCTTCCACCATGTAGGTCGCAAGCGTCCACGGGCTGCCGGCAAATCCGATCAGCGGAACCCGCCCGTCCAGTTCGCTCCGGATCAGGCGCACCGCATCGAACACGTACTCCAGGCCGTCCATGGGCCGGGTGCCGGCGATGCGTTCTACATCTTTCATGCAGGATACCGGCCTTGAAAACCGGGGCCCTTCGCCCTCGCTGAAGGAAAGGCCCAGCCCCATCGCGTCCGGGATGGTCAGGATATCCGAGAACAGAATCGCCGCATCGAGATCAAAGCGCTCCACCGGTTGCAGCGTGACCTCGCAGGCCAGTTCCGGGGTCTTGCAGAGGGTCAAAAAGCCGCCGGCACGCTTGCGCGTGGCGCGGTATTCAGGCAGATAGCGCCCCGCCTGGCGCATGATCCACAGGGGGGTCCGGGGGACCGGTTTCTTGAGCAGTGCCCGGATCAGGAGATCGTTTCGTAAGGGCGGCATAGCGCTTCGAGTATAGCGGCAAACAGGGATTTATCACCAGAGCGGGTCCACTTGCATGTGTTCGCAGGCCCGCGCTTCGGGCAGCTTGTCCGGGTTGTGGGCCGGAAGGGATTCAGTAGAGCCGGCGACGGCGCAGGCTGGTTCGCGCGACGCGCTTCAGGTTGCGCTTGACGGCTGCGGCCGCCTTGCGTTTGCGCACCTCGGTAGGCTTTTCATAGTATTCGCGTCGGCGTACTTCGGTAATGATGCCCGCTTTTTCGCAGGAGCGTCGAAATCGCCGCAAGGCAAAGTCGAACGGTTCATTTTCTTTTACGCGTACACCGGGCATTCAATACTGTCCTGATCCTGGGATGCTCAAACCAAAAAGAACCGCGATTATACCGGCCGGTCCCTATATTTCAAATATATTTTGAGCAGAAACAATGGATTCGACCGCCTTGAGGATTCGGCATATTTACAAGGAATGCGAGCCTGTTTGGCGATCGCCCGGCAAAGATCCATGCTATGTTTGCCGGAACGAACCACCCCGGAGTGCCTGCATGCGAGTACTGGGTATTGAAACCTCCTGTGACGAAACCGCCGTTGCCGTGATCTGCGAACGCCAGGGACTGCTGGCACACCACCTGTTTTCGCAGTCGGCCCTGCACAGCGAATACGGGGGCGTGGTCCCGGAACTGGCCTCACGCGACCATATCCGAAAGCTCGGCCCCCTGATCCAGACTGTAATGCGCACGGCACAGCTGTCCCTGAGCGAGGATATCGACGCCATCGCCTACACCTCGGGGCCGGGACTGATGGGTGCGCTGATGGTGGGCGCGGGGCTCGGTCGCAGCCTGGCCTTTGCGCTTGGCAAGCCGGCCGTGGCGGTGCATCACATGGAGGCCCATCTGCTGGCCCCCCTGCTGGAGGATGCCGCCCCCGAATGCCCGTACGTGGCCCTGCTGGTCTCGGGGGGACATACCCTGCTGGTCGAGGTCCGCTCGGTCGCACGCTATACCGTGCTGGGCGAGAGCATCGATGATGCCGTCGGCGAGGCCTTCGACAAGGTGGCGCTGATGCTGGGTCTCGGCTACCCGGGCGGGCCGCAGATCCAGCGACTGGCCAAGCAGGGCGACCCTGGACGTTTCGAGTTTCCCCGCCCGATGGTGAAGCGCGCAGGGCTCGATTTCAGTTTCAGCGGGCTGAAAACCCATGTACTGAATACCCTGAAAGGTCTTGGCAAGCCGGGCCCCCAGGACCGCGCTGACGTGGCGCGGGCCTTTGAGGATGCGGTCGTGGACACCCTGAGAATCAAGTCCGCACGCGCCATCGAGCATACGGGTTCGAAGACGCTGGTCGTCGCCGGTGGGGTCGGTGCGAACCGGAAGCTGCGCCAGCAACTGATGCAGCAACTCGGCGAGCAGGGTGTGAAGGTGATCTTTCCGGCCCCCGAATTCTGCACGGACAATGCCGCCATGGTCGCACAGCTCGGCCTGTTGAGGCTGCAAAGCGGCAGCCGGGAGCCGCTGTCGATACGGGTTCAGTCGCGCTGGGCTCTCGAGGAGGTCTGACTAGTCCTCGCCCAGCCGAACCTCCTTTCCTGCCAGCAGGTCGCGGATGTTGCTGAGGTGCCGCCAGAAGATCAGGGCGGTGATGACCACGAGAACCCCGGCGGTCCACATCTGTTCGGACGGGGTCACCAGCGCAAGGACCAGGGTGACCGACATGGCGGTCATCGCGGCCACGGATGAATACCGCAACAGCAAGGCCGTGGCCAGCCAGACCAGGATCCAGAATACGCCGAGCAGCCAGTCCATGGCCAGCAGGACACCCAATGTGGTCGCTACCCCTTTGCCGCCGCGAAAGTGATAATAGACTGGGAAGATATGACCCAGCAGTGCCGCCAGACCGACTGCCGCCGCCAGCCGCGGGTCGTCCGAGAGCACGGTGATCAGCAAAACCGGGAGATAGCCTTTCAGGACATCGCCCAGCAACGTGATCGCCGCGGCGGACTTGTTGCCCACGCGCAATACGTTGGTGGCCCCGGGATTGCCGGAGCCGGCGGTTCGCGGGTCGGTCAGGCGCAGGGCCTTGCTGGACAGGACTGCGCTGTTGATCGAGCCCAGCAGATATGCCGCAATGACCACTGCGACCTGAAGAAGGATTACGCCCATCCGAAGTACCGTGTCTAACCTGTATTGCTCAAAATCCGGCCAGGGTCCGAATCTTGTATTGTTACATGGATGGGGTTCGAGTTCGAAAATCTGGCACAAGGTGATCGATGGGCTGGGCATGCAGCACCGGGTCTGGTGTATCGATCTGCCGGGGCACGGATACAGTCACGCCATGCGCTGGGATTGCAGCATTGAACGGGGCATACAACTGCTTGCCGAGGTGTTGCCGTCGACGGCCAGCCTCCTGGGCTGGTCCCTGGGAGGGCTGTGGGCCCTGCTGTATGCCCAGCAGTATCCTGACCGGGTCGCGCGCGTGATGCTGGTCTCCAGCGCACCGAGGTTTACCGTGGCGCAAGACTGGCCACATGCCATGACGCCTGCGGCGCTGCGGGATTTTTCGCGGCAGTTTGCGCAGGCACCCGAGCAGACCCTGAAAAAATTCTGTTCGCTGCAAACCGTCAACAGCGAAGGCGCGAAACCCGCGCTTTCGGCACTTCGCAAGGCCCTGTCCGGTCCGCCGGGACCGTCCGGGGATATCGCCTGGGGTCTGGACTGGCTGGCGCAGGTCGATGTGCGTACAGACGCCGGGCTCTCGCAGCTGCACATCGATTTACTGCACGGCGAGGAGGACCGGGTGCTGCCTGTCGAGACCGCCGAGGCTACAGGCCGCATTTGGCCGCATGCGCGGGTCGAGCGTGTTGCCCGGGCCGGGCATGCCCCGTTTGTTTCGCATCCCGCACGGTTTTTGAAGTGGGTGGAGGAAAGGAAAATCCATGGGTAAGCACGTGGACATAAGAAAGCAGCGTGTACGCGATGATTTCGCGAAGGCCGCCGCCAGTTACGATTCCGCTGCTGTACTGCAGCATGAGGTCTGTGAGCGCACTCTCGAACGAGTGGACATGCTCAAGCTGCAGCCCCGGCTCGTGCTTGATATCGGAACTGCAACCGGTCGCAGCCTGAAGGGCCTGGCATCGCGATTTCCAAACAGCTCGATGGTGGCCTGTGATCTAGCCTTGCCCATGCTGTTGTGGTGTCGCCGACATCAGGATGCCGGGTGTGCCGGTGCACTGGTGTGCAATGATGCCGAACAACTGCCCTTCGCCGACGACTCGGTCGACCTGATTTTTTCCTCTTCGACGTTTCAGTGGTGCGCGAACCTGTCACGGGTATTTTCAGAATGCATGCGGGTGCTGCGCCTCGACGGCGTGCTGATATTTTCCACGTTCGGACCCGATACCCTGCACCAGTTGCGTGACAGTTTTGCGAGGCTGGACGATTACCGGCATGTGCACGAGTTCGTGGACATGCACCATATCGGCGATCTGCTGCTGGCAGAACGTTTCGCGGACCCGGTCGTTGACATGGAGATGATCGATATTCAATATCAATCCCTGTCGCAACTGTTGCAGGATCTGAAAAACACCGGCAGCCGTGGCAAATTCGGCCCCGCACAACCCACGGCCCCGGGGTTGATGGGCCGGCAGAAATACAACGCGCTGGTGCGGGCCTACGAGGATTTCCGCCTGGACAGTGGCTTGCTGCCGGCAAGCTACGAAGTGATTTACGGGTATGCCCGCAAGTCGGCGGACCCCGTTCTTGAAGCTGCGGACGACCACGAGATCAGGGTGCCGGTCGAGCACCTGCAAGGCAGACAGCGGTAGGTGACGGCAGGGGACCGCCGGTCGTGGATGCCGGACAAAGGAAATTACTGCACCGAAGGTATGCATGAGTGTTACGAGACAGATGGACAGTAAACGCATAAACCGGTTCCGGAACCTGGCCCTGTTCAGTTGCGCACTGGCCTTGCTGGTGGTGGTGCTGGGGGCCTACGTGCGTCTTTCCGATGCCGGGCTGGGCTGCCCGGACTGGCCGGGATGTTACGGCCACCTGCTGGGGGTTCCGGAATCGGTCCAGGAAATCCTGCAGGCCAACCAGGCCTTCCCCGAGCGTGCTGTGGAAGCAGACAAGGCCTGGAAAGAAATGCTTCACCGTTACGTTGCGGGCATCCTTGGCATCCTGATCGTGTTTCTGGCCGTCATGGGCCTGCGCAACCGCAAGGACCCCGGGCAGCCTGTCGGCCTGCCGGTGTTCCTGGTGTTCCTGGTGGTTTTTCAGTCCCTGCTCGGGATGTGGACCGTGACCCTGCTGCTCAAGCCGGTGATCGTCATGCTGCACCTGATCGGGGGCTTTGCCGTGTTGTCGCTCCTGTGGTGGACGTACCTGGCGACCGGTACCGAGCGGATGATCTACCGCCAGCGCCTCGACCCTGCGGTCCTGCCGATGCTGGTGATCGGCCTGTTGTTGCTGATCGGTCAGATTGTTCTCGGCGGCTGGACCAGTGCCAATTACGCAGCGCTGGCCTGTACGGATTTTCCAACCTGCCAGGGACAGTGGTGGCCGCCCATGGATTTCAGGGAAGGTTTCGTGTTCTGGCGGGGCCTCGGCACCAATTACGAATTCGGGGTGCTGGACAATCCGGCACGCACGGCCATTCACCTGAGCCACCGGTACATGGCCGTCGTGGTGGCTGCCTACTGGGCGGTACTGCTGGCCTACCTGCTGGTCACAAGCACCGCCACCGCCTCGTTGCGCATCGCCAGCGTGGTGACCCTGCTGTTACTGTTGATCCAGTTGACCCTGGGCGTCTCGAATATCGTTTTGCACCTGCCGATCGCGGTGGCCGTCCTGCACAACGGCGGTGCCGCATTGCTGCTGCTCAGTGTAGTAACCCTGGTGTATCTCGCCCACAGCGAGACGCGGTGGTAACGCCGGTAGTCAGCTGACGACCGCAGCCTTGAGCGCCTGGATGGCGTTGCTCTCCAACTGGCGTATGCGCTCGGCCGAAACCTTGTACTTGGCGGCAAGCTCCTGCAGGGTGGCCCGTTCCTCGCCCAGCCAGCGTTGCGCGATGATATCCCGGCTGCGCTCATCCAGTACATCCAGTGCAGCCTGCAATTGCCGGGCCTGGTGAGATTCCCAGTCCTCGGTTTCCGCCTGTTGTTCCGGGTTGTCTTCTTCGTGGCTCAGGTAGGCCGCCGGCGCGAAGTGGCCGGATTCATCCTTGTGATCATCAAGGTCCTGGTCAAAACCGAGATCGTGACCGCTAAGCCGTTTTTCCATCTCCACCACTTCGCTGCGCTTGACCCCCAGCTCCCTGGCGACCGTGTCCACTTCCTCCTGGTTCAGCCAGGCCAGGCGCTTCTTGGAGTTGCGCAGGTTGAAGAACAGCTTGCGCTGGGCCTTGGTGGTTGCAACCTTGACGATGCGCCAGTTGCGCAGTACGAACTCATGGATCTCGGCGCGAATCCAGTGGACCGCAAACGAGACCAGGCGAACCCCCTTGTGCGGGTCGAAGCGGTTGACGGCCTTCATCAACCCGACATTGCCTTCCTGGACCAGGTCTGCCAGCGGCAGGCCGTACCCCAGGTACCCGCGCGCCACGTGGATCACGAACCGCAGGTTGTGAATGATCAGGGTACGTGCGGCATCCAGGTCATTGTCCTCATACAGGCGCAGCGCCAGGGCATGTTCCTCTTCCATGCTCAGCACCGGAATCTGCAGCGTCGAGGCGATATAGCTGTCCAGGTTCGCCGTGGAAATCGCCGTCGAAGCTTGCAAGGGTTGTATGGATGTCGCCACGTTTTTCAGGTTCTCCCCTGTTGGAGTGTTCGGTTCAATTTTCTTCAGCACCAATATTAGCACTCTTTTATATAGAGTGCTAACTCTTTTAGTCAGTATAAAATCAATAACTTATAGAGCCCTCGTCGCAGATTGGCCGGTACTTTGCAGGATATTTCTAAGAAGTCCCGCGGCTGGATTCGCGGGGTCTGAGCCGTTGAGGGCTGCGGCACCCGCTTCGGCGCAGGTGCTCAGCTGGGTTCGATGCGCACGATATGGCGACCGACCGCGAGCCATGAACCCAGCAGGCCCAGCACGATGCTGGTCGCGACCAGGGCCAGGCCCTGTCTGAGGTCCGGAAAAATCAGCTCGAAATTGCTGTTGTACAGCCCGATCAGGTGTTGTGCAGGCGCTTCGATCACGTACATCACGAGCAGTACCAGCAACAGTGCCAGGCCTCCGCCCAGCAGGCCATACCACATGCCACCGTACAAAAAGGGCCTGCGTACGAAACGGTTGGTCGCACCGATCAGCTTGGCGACCTCGATTTCCTCACGCCGATTCTCGATGTCCAGACGGATGCTGTTGCCGACCACCAGCAGCACGGAGATGGCCAGCGTGATGCCCAGCATCATGATCGCGCGGTGCACCACGACGGTAATGGCCTGCAGCCGCTGCAGCCATTGCATGTCGAGCTGCACCTGCTCGACCTGCGCAAAGGTGCCGAGCTCCTGCACCAGCCGATCGAGGTGACCGGCCTGCTTGGCCTGCTCAAACGGGGTCAGGGTCAGGGTGGGCGGCAGCGGATTTTCTTCCAGCCCTTCGATCAGGTATTCGAGCTTGCTGAGACTGCGAAACTCCGCCAGGGCCTGCTCGGCCGACACGTACCGGATGCTCTCGATCTCCTCGAGCGTGGCCAGCTGCTCGCGCAGTTTTCCGATCTCGGCTTCGCTGCTGTCGCTGTCCAGAAACAGCGTGATTTGTCCGGTGTCGTCCCATTTTTCCGTGACTGCCTGCAGGTTGTCCAGCAACAGATACATGCAGGCCGGTAATGCCAGGGCCACCGCGATCACGAGGATGGTCAGGGTCGATGCGAACGGGTGGCGGTACAGCTTGCCGAGGCTGAATACCAGGCTGCGCAGGTGCTCACGCACCAGTGCGCGAAGGCGCGTCAGGGAGTTCGGCCGGCTCGGCGAGGGTCTACGTCTGGATCCCTTCATGTTCCTGTTAAGGTCCGTACCTCAGCATCCCCAGCCATCAGGCCTGCTGTGCCTGCCCGTTGATGCGTTGTCCGCCCTGCAGGCGGATGATGCGTCTGCCGAGGCGGGAAATCAGGTCCAGGTCATGACTGGCGATCAGCACGGTGACACCGACCTGGTTGAACTCGGAAAAAAGCTGCATGATCTCGGCCGATAGTCCCGGGTCCAGATTGCCGGTCGGTTCGTCGGCCAGCAGGATGGCCGGCTTGTGGACCACGGCTCGTGCGATACCGACGCGTTGCTGTTCCCCGCCGGACAAGGTGATGGGCATGGCTTTTTCCTTGTTCAGCAGTGCCACCTTGTCGAGGGCGGCCCGCACCCGGCGGCTGATCTCGGCCCGGGTATACCCGGCGATCTGCAGCGGCAGCGAGACGTTGTCGAAAACGCTGCGGTCATACAGCAGGTGATGATCCTGGAATACGATGCCCATGAATCTTCGCAAGTTCGGAATCTTGCGTTTCGGGATGTGCGTGATGTTTTTCTGGTTGATCAGAATCCGGCCCCGGGTCGGGCGCTCGATGGCCGCGATCAGTTTCAGCAAGGTGCTTTTGCCTGCTCCCGAAGGCCCGGTGAGAAAGGCCATCTCGCCACGTTTGAGCACCAGGTCCAGTTGCGTCAGTGCGTCGCGGTTTCCCGGGTACCGTTTGGTGACGTTTTGCAGTTCTATCATCGATCCGTACCTGCCTAGCCGTGCAGCAGGGCCTCGGCATACCGGTAGGCATCGAACACGCGCAAGTCGTCGATGCCCTCGCCCACACCGATATAGCGAATCGGAATCTCCAGCCTGTCAGCGATGGCAATCACGGTGCCGCCCTTGGCCGTGCCATCGAGCTTGGTCACGCACAGGCCGGTCAGGTTCAGGGCCTCGTGAAAGCCAAGCGCCTGTTTCAGGGCATTTTGCCCGGTGCCGGCTTCGATCACCAGCAGGATTTCATGCGGGGCCTCGGGGTCGAATTTTTGCATGGCCCGCTTGATCTTGAGCAGTTCATCCATCAGGTTCTGCTGGGTATGGAGCCGTCCGGCCGTATCGGCAATCAGCACGTCGATATCGCGGGCCTTGGCGGACTGGTACGCATCGAACACGACGGCAGCACTGTCCGCCCCGCTTTTCTGCGCCACCACGGGTGCCTTGATTTTCTCTCCCCAGGACTGCAGCTGTTCGACCGCCGCCGCGCGAAAGGTGTCGCCTGCGGCCAGCATCACGGTCTGGTCCTGGCCGATCAGGCGGTGCGCGATCTTGCCGATGGTGGTGGTCTTGCCGGCACCGTTGATACCGACCACGAGCATGGTGAAGGGCTTGGCGCCGCGGGTCAGCAGGGGCTTGTTGCAGGCGGCCATAATCTCCGCGAGGCTTTCCTGCAGGAGCGCATCCGCCCCCCGGGGGTCTGCATTGCGCTTTTTGCGCAGGCGCGATTTCAGGTCGTCGATGATCCGGGTGGTCGTATCGATCCCCACATCCGCGAGCAGCAAGCGGTCTTCCAGTTCAACGAGCAGGTCCTCGCTGTTGCCTCGCCACGCTGCGGCAGGGATGCCCCCTGTCAGCGCATTCCTGGTTTTTTGCAGGCCCTGGCGCAGGCGCGAAAAAACTCCGGTTTCAGGCATGGATTTCGGGCAAACAGTTATAGTAAGGTTCGCTGATCATACATCAATGCATCCGATGCGAAGCTAATCCTAACACCCCAACACCGGTCATTTATGAAAGTCATCAAGATTGCAGGACTGTGGCTGGGTCTGGTGCTTTTTTGCCATGCACAGGCCGGGATTGACCATACCCATGAGAGGGTGCTGGACAATGGCCTGAAGGTCATTGTCAAGGAAGACCACCGGGCACCGGTAGTGGTCTCCCAGATCTGGTACCGGGTGGGGTCCGCACAGGAGCATAACGGCATTACCGGAATCTCCCATCTGCTGGAGCACATGATGTTCAAGGGCACGGAAAAATATCCTGCCGAGGAGTTTACATCGGCCCTGGCGGAAATCGGTGCACGCGACAATGCCTTCACGGGCCGCGACTATACCGCCTACTTTCAGGTGATGGGCCGCGAGCACCTGGAGTTGAGTTTTGATATCGAGTCGGATCGCATGACCAACCTGATCCTGACCCAGGAGGATTTCACCAGCGAGCGCGAGGTCGTCAAGGAGGAACGGCGCTTGCGCACCGACGACGATCCGAATGCCCTCGTCTACGAACAGCTGAGTGCAGCCGCCTTTACCAGCAGTCCGTATCACCACCCGGTGATCGGCTGGATGAACGACCTGGAGCATCTCGAGCTCGAGGACCTGAGCCGCTGGTATCAGCGCTGGTATGCACCCAACAATGCGACCCTGGTGGTGGTAGGGGATGTCGATCCCGAAGCCGTGTTTGACCTGGCCCGAAAGTACTTCAGTGCCATCGAGCGCCGTCCCGTCCGCGACAGCAAGCCCCGGGTCGAGCCCGCCCAGGCCGGGCCGCGTCGCATCAAGGTGAAAGCGGTCGCCAAGCTGCCGTACGTCCTGCTGGGCTACAAGGCGCCGAACCTGACCACGGCGGAACAGGACTGGGAGCCGTATGCCTTGTCGGTTCTCTCCGGTGTGCTCGACGGCGGTCGCAGCGCGCGGCTCAGCAAGCATCTGGTGCGGGAAAAGGAACTGGCCGCCAGTGCAGGCGCCGGTTACCACCTGTACACCCGCTATCCCTCCCTGTTCCTGCTGGAGGCCATTCCCGCACTGCAGCATGGCCTCGATGCTGTCGAGCAGGCCCTCTATGCCGAGATTCGGGCACTGCAGGAAGACCTGGTCAGTGAACAGGAACTCGCCCGTGTCAAGGCACAGGTCATTGCCAGCGAGGTGTATGCGCAGGACTCCATCCGTGCACAGGCCGGGCTCATCGGCCGTCTGGAGTCCGCTGGCCTGGGCTGGCGCGTGATGGACGAATACATCCCGCGCATCAACGCGGTCAGCGCCGAACAGGTGCGCCAGGTGGCGCGCCGCTACCTGGTCGAGGATCGCCTGACCGTATCCGAACTGGAGCCGCTGCAAGCTGCCGGACCTGCCCGTGAAGCTGAGCTGACCGATGCCGCACACTAGACCGGCCTTGACCGTGGCCTGCGCCACGTTATGGCTTTATGCAGCGTCGCTGGGAAGTGCCCTGGGTGCGCCGTCGATCGAGCAGTGGACCAGCGGGCCGGGCGTTCGCACCCTGTTCGTAGCGGCCCCGGAGCTGCCGATGCTGGATATCGCCGTGACCTTTGGGGCCGGCAGCGACCGTGACGTACAGCTGGGCGGTCTCTCGCAACTGACCCACGGCCTGCTGAGTGCCGGCTCCGAAGCCATGGATGCCGATACGGTGGCCGAGAAATTCGAAGAGGTCGGCGCCCGCTACGGATACGATGTCAACCTGGATTACTCCCGGGTCAGTCTGCGCAGCCTGACCGAGGAGCGCCTGCTTGAGCAGGCCTTGTCCACTTTCGTCGAGATCCTGAGCCGTCCAGGCTTTCCGCAAAAGGACTTCCAGCGCCTGAAGAACCAGGCGTTGACCGCAATCCGTGACGAGCAACAGCGCCTGGACCGGATCGCCGGCAAGGCGTTCTACCAGGCCGTGTACGGTGCTCATCCCTACGCGCAGCCCGTCTCGGGAAGTGAGTCGAGCGTGCAGGCCATTGCACTGGAGGACGTCCAGGCATTCCAGCGCCGTTACATGGTTGCGGAAAATGCCGTGATTGCCATCGTCGGGGCCGTGGACACGGACCAGGCCCGCCGGATCTCCGAGTACATCGCAACCCGTCTTCCCAGGGGCGCCAAGCCCGCGCCTGTACCGCCACCGCAGCCCGCGAGCACGTCCCAGTACAGGTATATTCCCTATCCATCCCAGCAGTCGCACGTGTTTCTGGGGCAGCTGGGCATTGCCCGGGGAGACCCGGATTATTTTATCCTGTATACCGGCAACCACATCCTGGGAGGTGGCGGCTTTACCTCGCGCCTGATGAAGAAAATCCGTCAGCAGATGGGGTTGTCCTACAGCGTCTACAGTTACTTCTTCCCCCTGCAGCACAAAGGTCCTTACATGCTGGGCCTGCAGACGCGCACCGATCAGGCACAGCAGGCGCTCGATCAGGCGCTGCAACTGGTCCGGGACTATGTGGATGAGGGGCCCAGCGAGGAAGAGCTGGAACTCGCCAAGAAAAGCATCATCGGCGGTTTTCCGTTACGGGTGGATCAGAACAGCGACATCCTCGCCTACCTGTCACTGATCGGCTATTACGACTTGCCGCTGGACTACCTCGACACCTTCACGACACACATTGCCGGGGTGACGCAGGCGGACGTTCGAGCGGCGTTTCGTCGTCATTTGCACACGGACCGCATGGTCAAGATCGTCGTTGGTGGCCCTGAAAAAGAATAGCCTGCGCATCGTCGGCGGCACCTGGCGAAGCCGGCGCATCCAGTTCGCCGACATCCCGGAGATCCGGCCTACCCCAGACCGGGTGCGCGAAACCCTGTTCAACTGGCTGGCCGACAGAATCGAAGGTGCCCGCTGTCTGGACCTGTTTGCCGGCAGTGGTGCGCTGGGGTTTGAGGCGGCTTCCCGGGGCGCCTCTCAGGTCATCCAGGTGGATTGCGAACCATCGGTGGTGGCGATGCTGGAGCTGCAAAAAAAAGCCCTGCAGGCCCGGCAGCTGGAAATCGTGTGCCAGAATGCGCTGGACTACGTGCGACAGGCGACAGAGCCGTTTGATATCGTGTTTCTGGACCCTCCGTTTGCCACGGACCTGGGCCGGCGGGTGTTGCCGGTGCTGCTGACTCGCGGGCTGGTATGCCCGCACGGCCGGGTCTATGTGGAATCCCCGCACGGGCAGGTCCGAGAGTGCCCGGACATCCTGCACTGCATCCGCGAGAAAACCGCGGGACAGGTGTGTTACCGGCTGTATGCGCTGGTAGGGGAAACCGCGTGAGCGACCCTGCGGGATGTGCCGGGATCGCTTCATGCTAGAATCCGCGCATGGCGCTCGTGGCAGTCTATCCGGGTACTTTTGATCCGATTACCAACGGTCATACGGACCTGGTGCGCCGCGCCTGCGTGCTGTTTGATCGCGTGGTGGTGGGGGTTGCGGTGCGCGGCGGAGGCAAGCAGCCGTTTTTTGACCTGACCGAGCGGGTCGAGCTTGCCCAGCAGTCGCTGGTACAGATCCCCAATGCCAGCGTGCACGGCTTTGACGGCCTGCTGGTGGATTTTGCCCGCCAGCAAGGGGCCAAGGCCATCTTGCGGGGATTGCGCGCGGTTTCGGATTTCGAATTTGAATTTCAGCTGGCCAGCATGAACCGCCGACTGGACGATCAGTTCGAGACCATCTTCATGACGCCCTCGGAGGAGCATACCTTCATTTCCTCAAGCCTGGTGCGCGAGATCGCAAGCCTCGGCGGTGACGTGTCGCGGTTCGTATCCCCTCCGGTGGCCGGGGCCCTGCAAACCAAGCTGGCGGACTGACTTCAACTTGTCAGCCATGCGAATCCTGGTCTTCGTGTGTCTTGCATGGGGAGCGATTTCCTGTGGCACACCCCCGCTCGGCGAATCAGCCGGGCCGGGTCCATCTTCCCGGCACGCCCCCTCGGACCATGCCGTGGCCAGTGCGCATCCGCTGGCCACCCGGGCAGGCATCGAAATCCTGGAGCAGGGCGGCAACGCCTTTGATGCGGCCGTTGCGATCACGGCATGCCTGGCCGTGGTGGAGCCCTATGCCTCGGGCCTCGGCGGTGGTGGCTTCTGGCTGTTGCACACGGCTACCAACGGGCACGAGATCATGCTGGATGGGCGGGAGGCAGCCCCGCTTGCGGCGACCCGGGACATGTACCTGGATGATGCGGGCAGGCCCACCCGGGAGTCCGTAGTGGGGCCACTGGCCGCGGGCATCCCGGGCACCCCTGCCGCGCTGGTTCACCTGTCGGACAGGTATGGGCGCCTGCCCCTCGATCGCACCCTGCACGCTGCCATCCGGTATGCCCGTGAGGGTTTCGAAGTGAGCACGCGTTATCACAGACTGGCCACGGCCGTGCTCGATCACTTGCGCGACTCCACCGGAGGAAGGTCGGTTTTTCTGGATCAGGGCAGCGTGCCCGAACCCGGCTACGTGCTCCGCCAACCGCAGTTGGCCCGCGTGCTGGAACACATCCGTGATGAAGGTGCTGACGGGTTCTACCGGGGAGAAGTGGCGGAATCGCTGGTGCGGGGCGTGCAGCAGGCGGGGGGGATCTGGCAAATGCAGGATCTGGCCGAGTACCGGGTCCGGGAACGCCAGCCGGTTTCCGGGCGCTATGCCAACATGAGTATCACCAGTGCTGCGCTGCCTTCCTCGGGAGGCATCGGTCTGGTGCAGATGCTCAACATGCTGTCCTTGCTGGACCTGTCGCAGATGGAGGGTACACAGCACAGCCATGCGCTGGTCGAGGTCATGCGCCGGGCGTATGTGGACCGTGCCCGGTATCTCGGCGATGAGGATTATGTCGAGGTGCCCGTCGAGCGACTTTTGTCGGTGCAGCACGCTGTCAGCAAGCTGGCGGATTTCAGACCGCAACGGGCTACTTCGAGTGCCGCGTATCTTGAGAAACGTGAGGTCGAATCGGGCGGCAAGTCCGCAGGAGGCCGCAACACCACGCATTTTTCCGTCATCGACCGGCACGGCAACTACGTGGCCGCGACACTTTCCATCAACTACCCGTTCGGCTCAGGGTTTGTCGTGCCTGGTACGGGCATCCTGCTGAATAATGAAATGGACGACTTTGCGGTCAAGCCGGGACATCCCAACCTGTATGGCTTGATCGGCAGCCGTGCGAATGCCATTGAGCCGGGCAAACGCATGCTCTCGAGCATGTCACCGACGTTCCTCGATGACGGCGAGCGAGTTGCGATCCTGGGGACCCCGGGTGGCAGTCGGATCATCACCATGGTGCTGCTCGCCGCGCTGGAATTTGCCCGCGGCGGGGATGCGAACGCCATGGTTTCGCGCCCGCGCTTTCATCATCAGTTCATTCCGGACCGCATCGAGCATGAAAACGGGGCCTTTGATGCCGCTGCCCTGGCGGCCCTGGCATCCCTCGGCCACACGCTGCAGGCCACATCACGCAGCTACGGGGACATGCATGCCGTCATCTGGAACCGAAAGACCGGCCGGGTGAGCGCGGCCAGCGATCCCCGCGGGATGGGTCTGGCACAGGTCGGCAAGTGATGGCCTGCATCAATGCTGACACCGGCCGCAATAAAAACTGCTGCGTTGGCCGAGAGTTCGGAGCAGGATGGGGTGGCCGCAGACCGGGCAGGGCTCTCCACGGCGGTTGTAGACATTGAGTTTTTGTGCGAAATAGCCGGGACGGCCGTCTTCACGGGTGAAGTCGCGCAGGGTTGTACCCCCCGCATCAATGGCGGTGCCCAGGACGTGCTTGATGTTCGCAACCAGCTTTTCATATCGGCTCAGTGCGATACGACCTGCAGCGCGCTGCGGGTGTATGCCGCTTAGAAACAGCGCTTCGCTGGCATAGATGTTCCCCACACCGGCGACAATGCCGCTGCTCATGATGAAATTCTTGATGCTGACCTTCCGGGACGCTGCCCGGTCATACAGGTAACGGGCGGTGAATGCCTCGCTGAAGGGTTCCGGACCGAGGTTTCGCAACAGCTTGTGCCGCAGGGGGTCGCGGCGGGTCCAGTGGATGCTGCCGAAACGTCGCGGGTCATGAAACCGCAGGACCGTGTTGGTGAACACGAAATCCACCTGGTCATGTTTTTGTGCCGGCACACCGCTTGCGACGATGTGCAAGCTGCCGGACATTCCGAGATGCACGATGAGGCAGCCGCTTTCGCACTCAAGCAGCAGGTATTTGGCACGCCGACCGACCGAATCGATTCGCTGGCCCTTCAACGACCTTTTCAGCTGCGCTGGTACGGGCCAGCGAAGCTGGCGCTGGTGCACGATGAGATCGGTGATTCTCCTGCCGGTGATGTGCGGGCGGATGCCGCGACAGGTCGTTTCCACTTCCGGGAGTTCAGGCATTCGGGTCGCGGCTCAGGACTGGTAGAGGGCCTCGATCTCCACCAGCAGGTCGCTGCGGCACATCTCCCCCAGCAGCAATATGCGCGGTGTCGTGTTGGGCAAGCGTGCCGCCAGCACTCTCTGGATGTGGGGCACGTCACGGCGATGGCGGACATACACCTTGATGCAGAGCAGATCGTCCTGCGCGTTCAGTCGGGTCTGATGCCGGTCATTGGCGTGCACGACCAGGGTTTCGACGTTGTTCAGGGATTCGTTGAGTTGCGCGCCGACATCGTCCAGATGCTGGGTTTCGTGCCCGATGATGCTGGCCGTTCCGGAGACATAAAAGTGCATGCGCCCGCCCCAGGGCTTGAGTACGCCCCTCGAAAACAGGGGAGGTGCTTCCACTTCGGTGGTCGGGTAGTCGTAGGCACTCGTCTGTCGCGGGTTCTCGACGGCAATTCCGGGGGCATCCCCGGCCAGGAAATAGATTTGCAGGAATGGGCTCTGGCTGCCGATCACGGTGGCCGCAGGATAGATGCTGCTTTCGGCGTTGCATGCCTGCATGGCCTGCAGGCGTGCGCTGCAGAACAGGTCATAGCGGCTGGACTGGCTGGCGGCCGGATCCGTGATGCCGGGAAAGTAGTTCCAGGTACGCAGCAGGTAATTGCAGGTGCCATGCTGCAGACAGTCGTAGATCTCCTGGTAGGCCTGCTTGACCAGCACCTGGAAATCGCACGGCTCCGGACAGGCCAGCCGGAGGTGGCCAAACAGTACCTGGGCGTGGCCCGAGTACCGTATGTTCGCATGCTCTCCCTGCGTGACCGGACCGTTCGTGTACCAGTGCTGAGAATGGAAACCGGATCCGGGGAGCACCTCGAGGCTGCTTTCGACCGACCAGCCTTTTTCCTGGTATTGCCCGGGACCTCCAAAATACACCTGTGCCAGCAAATCGGGGGTGTTGGCAGCCCGGTCCGTGCTTTCATGGACGGCAACTTCCAGGTCGCATACCGCGGTGGAGGGGATGGGCTTGGGGTCACCTGCGGTCATGACAATACTGTAGCCTGCGAATGGCAGCCTTGCGAACAAAAGGCGCAGTGCGGATTCGGGTCGGCTTTAAATCCCCGGCGAGGATGTTTAAAGTGTTGTGCGACCGGTAGCGCTTGCACCGGGTTACACCACGGCATCACCATTACAGAATTCAAAACCGACATGCTATGGCCTTTTGCTGCTCCCGGTTGCGTGTTTTTGCGAAGACGTGACCCGATGGGCTGAACCGGAATGACTTCATGCGCTTGCTAGGTGTCGATACGGGTGGAACCTTTACGGACCTGGTCTATTTTAATGGACAATCCGTGCAGACACACAAGGAACTGTCCACACCGCAGGCACCCGAGCGCGCCATCCTGCGGGGCATTGCCTCCCTGGGGATCGACACCTGCGGTCTGCACATCGTGCATGGTACCACGGTGGCTACCAACGCACTGCTCGAGGGCAAGGGGGCGCGAACGGTGTTCGTCACCAACCACGGCTTCAAGGACCTGCTGTTGATCGGCCGCCAGACACGCGATGAACTGTACAACCTCACGCCCCGGGAAAAACCCACCTTGATCGAGCCGCAGCTGTGCCTGGAAACCGGAGGCCGCACGGACCCGCACGGAAACACGGTCCTGCCGCTGTCCGCTACAGAACTGGATGTGCTTGCCGAATCCATCGACCGGCTCGATGCCGAGGCCGTAGCGGTTTGCCTGCTGTTTTCGTTCGTCGACAACCGCTTCGAGAAGGCGCTCAAGGCACGCCTGGGTGGACGGTATTTCGTTTCGATTTCCTCCGAGGTGCTGGCCGAGTACCGCGAATATGAACGCGGGCTGGCGACCTGGATCAACAGCTACCTGGGCCCGGTCATGCAGGGCTACCTGTCACGCCTGGGCCAGGCGCTGCCGGACTCGCCGCTGTCCGTCATGCAAAGCGACGGCCTGACCCTGAGTACGACGGTTGCCGAGCGCAATGCCGTGCGCCTGCTGCTGTCCGGTCCCGCAGGCGGGCTCTGGGGGAGCCTGCACACGGGGGCCGGTGCCGGCTGTACGCGCCTGCTGACGTTCGACATGGGAGGAACTTCCACGGATGTCTCCATCGTCGACGGGGCATTCGAACTGACCCGCCGCGGCACGATTGCAGGACTTCCCGTGGCCGTGCCCATGCTGGACATTCATACCATCGGGGCCGGCGGCGGCTCGATAGCATGGGTGGATGAAGGCGGACTGTTGCAGGTGGGCCCGGATTCCGCCGGGGCCTCGCCCGGTCCGGCGTGTTATGGACAGGGAGGGGATCACCCGACCGTGACCGATGCCCACGTGGTACTGGGGCGCCTGCCCTCGAGTTGCAGGCTGGCCGGGAACCTGGCACTGGACCCTGCGGCTTCGCGAAGCGTCATCTCCCGCCTCGCCCTGCGCCTGAGCCTGGATCCCGAGGCCTGTGCCCGGGGGATCGTGCAGATTGCAAATGAACAGATGGCCCAGGCCCTGCGCGTGATGTCGGTGTACCGGGGGCATGACCCGAAAGATTTCACACTGGTCAGTTTCGGGGGGGCGGGCGGCCTTCACGTGTGCGATCTCGCCGAGAGTCTGCATATTCACCAGGCGCT
Source organism: Gammaproteobacteria bacterium (assembly GCA_022824965.1). Lineage (GTDB taxonomy): Bacteria > Pseudomonadota > Gammaproteobacteria > UBA4575 > UBA4575 > WTFY01. The sequence continues at coordinate 337,242 of JAJDYY010000006.1, read as the reverse complement.
GGTTCCCGCCCATACCGGGGTGTTGTCCGCGTTGGGTCTTTTGGCGGCGCCATCCGGCAAGGAAGTGTCTCAAAGCCGCATCCAGTTACTCGATGCATGCGAGGCAGAGGAGCTGGTAGAGGTGTTTGCCCGACTTGAACTCAGGATTGCCGCCGACCTGAAGGCGGAGTCCACCTCGTCGTACGCCCTGAAAAGGGAACTCGATCTGCGCTACCAGGGCCAGTCGACCACATTGAGGCTGCCCTGGCAGGACCCGTCCCAGGCCGGGCAGGCCTTTCACGAGCGTCATCGTGAGCGCTACGGCTATGCACTGGATATGCCGGTGGAGCTGGTCAACCTGCGGCTCACGGCCACAGCCACCGATACGCCCGAGCTGCCCCTGCCCCGCATAACACGCTGTCAGCCGGGTGTGGCGACCGGGACGACCCGCCTGCACGAGCACGCCAAGGAAGTCCCGGTATTCAACCGCTCCGACCTTACCCGGGATCAAACGCTTTGTGGCCCGGTCATCGTCGTCGAGCCCCAGGCAACCCTGTACATTGCTCCAGACTGGACGGCGTCGCAGCAGGATTCGGGCAGCCTTTTGCTGGAACACGCGGGCTAGCGCGGTCCCCAGGCCTGCCGAGCCCGCATACGGCTTGCTTGTGTACTTCCCCTGTCAGCACGTATGATGCACGGACCGAAAAGCGGGTTCTCAAAAAAACAATAAAAAATCACCCGGACAGGAAATGCCCATGCTTGATGGACTGGTAGCTTTACCCTGGTGGGGGTATGTTGTCCTCACACTCGTACTCACCCATCTCACCATCGTCTCGGTCACCGTGTATCTGCATCGGTGCCAGGCACATTGCGCCCTGGACCTGCATCCGCTGACGGCACACCTGTTCCGCTTCTGGCTCTGGCTGACCACCGGCATGGTGACCAAGGAATGGGTGGCAATCCACAGGAAGCATCACGCCAAGACCGAGACGGCAGAAGATCCGCACAGCCCGCACGTGGTGGGGATCGGCACGGTGTTCTGGCAGGGTTCGGAGCTGTACCGGGAAGAAGCCGGAAATGCGCAAACCCTGGAACATTATGGCCATGGCACTCCCGATGACTGGATCGAGCGCAAGCTGTACACGCGCCTTTCCTTCATGGGCGTGGTCCTGATGCTGGCGTTGAACCTGGGGCTGTTCGGCCTGCTCGGGATCGTGATCTGGGCGGTTCAGATGGCCTGGATACCGGTCACCGCAGCGGGCGTCATCAACGGCTTTGGTCATTACTGGGGATACCGCAACTTCGAAACGCCGGACGGTTCGACCAACATCATGAATCTCGGCATCCTGATTGGTGGCGAGGAGTTGCACAACAACCATCATGCCTACCCGAGTTCGGCAAAGTTTTCCAGCAAGCGCTGGGAGCTCGACACGGGCTGGCTTTACATCCGGGCTCTGTCCTTTCTGCGCCTGGCCAAGGTTCGCCGGCGCGCTCCGCAACCCGTGCGTGTAGCCATCAAGGACAAAATCGACCTTGACACTGCCAAGGCCATTATTTCCAGCAAGCTGCACGTCATGGCCGACTATGCCCAGCACGTGACGCTGCCGACTTTCCGCAGCGAGTTGTCCGGCGACAAAATGCGCGGCAAAAAACTGATGCGTCAGATGCGAACTGCCCTGATCCGTGAACAGTCCCGCCTCAAGCCGCTGCATCACAAGCACCTGCAGATGCTTTTGCAAGACAGCGAGGCCCTGCACACGGTGTACGAGTTTCAGGGGCGTCTGCAGCAATTGTGGAGCGAGACCTACGCCAGTCACGAGCGTTTGATCCAGGCTATCACCGAATGGTGCAGGGAAGCGGAGGCTACCGGGATTCGTGTCCTGCAGACCTTCGCACAAGGCCTGAGAGGCTATGCACTGCAGCCCACTCCCGTGGGCTAGGCGAAAAGTCACTGGATGCATCAGCCCAGGGGGAGCTGGGCAGGGTGACGGGCTACTTGATCTTGGCTTCCTTGTAGGGAACGTGCTTGCGAACGACCGGGTCGTACTTTTTCATCTCCAGCTTGTCCGACATGGTGCGTTTGTTCTTGCTGGTCGTGTAGTAGTGGCCCGTACCGGCACTGGAGACCAGCTTGATTTTTTCACGTACTGATTTTGCCATCCTGATTCCCGGGAGCGTCTTGCGACGCTAGACCTTGACCCCCTGTTTTCGAATATCTGCAAGTACTGCCTCGATGCCTTTCTTGTCGATGATGCGCACGCCCTGCGAGGATACGCGCAGCTTGACCCAGCGGTTCTCGCTCTTCACCCAAAAGCGGTGAGTATGTATATTAGGCATGTAACGACGCCGTGTTTTATTATGTGCATGGGAGACGTGGTTGCCGGACATCGGCCGTTTTCCCGTTACTTGGCATACGCGTGACATGGCTGTGGTTTCCGTACTGGATGCAGTCATTCTGTAGGGCGCGCAAGATACCAGAATCACTATACGGGCACAAGCTGACCTGGCTTTTGCCCAGGATGGACGATTTCCCCGATGGGACAACTGAACATGGCGAAGGACACGATATTTTTGCGCGACCTGGAAATCGATGCCACCATCGGTGTCTATGAATGGGAGAAGCGTATCCGGCAAAAGGTATGCGTCAACCTCGAGATGGCCGCAGACATCGCGCCGGCTGCCACTTCACATTCCGTAGACGATACCCTGGACTACAAGGCCGTGGCCAAGCGCATCGTACAGTTCGTGGAAGCCAGCCACTACGAGCTGATCGAGAGCCTGATCGAAAAAGTAGCCGTCATGCTGATCGAGGAATTCAACATCCCGTGGCTGCGCATCACGATCAGCAAGCCCCGGGCCGTGCGCGGAGCACGCGATGTCGGAATCACCATCGAGCGTGGCAAGCGCAATCCTTGATGGCGCGCGTGTTCATCGGTATCGGTAGCAATATCGATAAGGAAAAAAACATTGCCTCCTCCGTGGCCACCCTGCGTGCCCAGTTTGGCCCCCTGGATATCTCCAATGTCTACGAGACCCCGGCCTTCGGCTTCGAGGGAGACGATTTTCACAACCTGGTCGTCGGCTTCGACACCGATCAATCCCCCCAGGAAATCAGTCAGACGCTGAAGCGGATCGAGTCAGAACATCATCGTACTCACGGCAAGGAATCGTTCGTATCCCGTACGCTGGACCTGGACCAGCTGCTGTACGATGACCTGGTCCTGCAAGTGGACGGCGTGAGCCTGCCGCACCCCGATGTGCTTCGCTACAACTTCATGCTGAGGCCATTGGCCGAACTTGCAGGTGATGTGCAGCATCCGCAGGAACAATGCACGATTGCAGAGCTGTGGGCGGCCCATGCCTCGGACCAGGAGATGAAAAAGGTCGAATACGAGTTCTGAGCGCCTGGTCCCGGGATTCAGCGGTTTCTGGCTCCCTGCACACCCAGCTGTGTACCCTGGGCACGGCTATTTCTTCTTGGGGTAATCGAACTCGACCAGGCGGCCTTTTTTGCGCGGAACGTCCTCCCAGCTGCGTGCATCGAATTCCATCCGGGCAATGCCGCAAGTGGGCAGATTGTCGATCCGGGAGTCGCCAAGAAAATTGCACAGCAGCGTGATTCCCGGATTATGTCCCACCAGCACGGCATGCCGGGCGCGGTTGTCGATTCCCGTGACCACTTCCGTGAGTGCTCCCAGGCTGGCGCCGTACACGAGCGGGTTTTGCACGATGCTGTCCGGGTCGAAGCCGATTTCCACGGCAATGCTTTCGGCCGTTGTGATCGCACGCCTGGCCGGGCTGGAAATGATCATGTCTGCCCGGTAGTTCGCTGCGGCCAGTCTTTGGCCCATCATCGGTGCATTCTGAAGTCCGCGTCGGTTCAGGGGGCGGTCAAAATCCTGCAGCTCGGGGTGGTCCCAGCTCGATTTCGCATGGCGAACCAGGGTGAGACTTCGTATACGGTCCGTGGTCATGCCGCCACCGGCCTGTCAGCCAGCGCGGCGGGCTTTTTTCCCCAGATACCCGCCGTGGTGGCGCATTCCGTAGTCTTCACGGGTGAAATCCTTTTGCTCCATCAGCAACAGGGCGAGGGCATCACTGATGGCCAGCATGACCGCCATGCTGCAGGTCGGGGTCAAATCGAGCCGGCACGCCTCGCGGATTGTACCCATGTCCAAAATGACATCGCTCAGGTCGCGCAGCTTCGAGTCCGGGTGTGACGTGATGCCGATGACCGTGTGCAGGCCCAGTTCGCGTCCTGCCACCAGCACCTCCAGGACCTCGCGGGTTTTGCCGCTGGTCGAGAAGGCGACCATGGCATCATTTTTCTCGATCAGCCCGAGGTCACCATGGGCGGCTTCACCCGGATGCAGAAAAGAGGCCGGTGTGCCGGTCGATGACAGGGTGGCGGAAAACTTGTTCGCGATATGACCTGCCTTGCCCATTCCGGTCGTCAGTACCTTGCCATGGCAGTCCCTGAGCAAGGACACCGCTTTTTCGAAGTTGTCCGTGACCGGAATGGAGGCGATGGCCCCGGCTTCCTGCTCAAAAATTTCCCGTACGCGCTTTTTGACATCCATCTCGCTATCTCCAGGGACTCAATACGTGCTCACCGGCGGCGCAGTGGTTTCATGGGCATTCGGATACTGTGGGCAGGGGCGCGAGTTCGCTCCGATGATTCACGCTGCAGTGACCGTATTGCGTATCGTGCCAATCGACTCGATTTCGCATTCTACTACATCCCCCGGAAACAGGTATTCGGGCGGATTGCGCACATAGCCGACACCGCTCGGGGTGCCGGTAGCGATGATGTCCCCGGGTTCGAGCGACATGCTCCGGGACAAGGTCTCGATCACGGTCGCAATATCAAAGATCTGGTACTTCGTGTTCGAATCCTGCTTGACCACCCCGTTGACGCGGCACGTCAGGTTCAGCGCCTGCGGGTCCGGGATGTCGTCCGCGGTGACGATCCAGGGGCCCATGGGACAGGCACCGGTCAGACTCTTGCCAATGAAGAACTGCTTGTGACGTTTTTGCAGGTCACGTGCAGAGACATCATTGATCACCGTGTACCCGAACACATGCTGCAGGGCATCCTCGCGGCGGATACCGCGACCGCCCTTACCCATGACGACACCCAGTTCCACTTCCCAGTCCATCTTGTCGGAAACTTCTGCATCCACCGGAATGTCTGAATAGGGACCGTTCATACTGGAGACCGACTTGGTGAAGACGATGGGGTATTTCGGCAATTTCGGCGCTTCGACGATTTTGCGCGTGGTTTCCTCCACATGGTCCATGTAGTTCCAGCCAAGACACATCATGTTCTGACGCGGTCTGGGGATGGGCGAGTCCAGTTCGACCGAGGCCAGTGCGGCCCACTGCTCCGGACGGGACTGTCGTACCAGCTCGTACAACTGCGGCAGCAGCCGGTCACTTTGGTCGATGACCTGCAGCAGGCTGTTTATTTCCCGCGACCAGCCGGGACAGGTTGCTGGTAACAGGATAGAATCACCTTGCACCACGGCAAGATGCGCTTCACTGTCGTGTCTGCAGGTTGCAAGCTTCATAACGGAGTGTCACGGTTTTTGTGGGATGGGTATTGTAATCCCAGCCTGATGCCCGAAGCCAGATTTTGCGCAGTGTGTCGCAAAGCACCATGGGGTCAATGCCATGAAGAAAATAGCGGTCCTTTTTGTCGTCATCGCCCTGATCGCAGTCTTTTTCATTCTTGACTTGCACCACTACCTCGATTTCTCGTACATCAAGTCCAAGCAGGTCCAGTTCACCGACTACTTCCATGCCTATCCTGTCAAGACGGCACTGATCTATTTCCTGATCTATCTGGTTGTGACCGGGCTGTCGCTGCCGGGTGCGGCCGTGCTCTCCCTGCTTGCCGGTGCGATCTTCGGGCTGCCCGTGGGCGCCGCGGTCGTGCTGCTTGCAGCTACCTGCGGAGCCACCATCGCGTTCTGGCTGTCGCGCTACATTTTTCGTGATTTCGTGCAGAACCGTTTCGGGGACAATCTGGCGGCCGTGAATCGCGGCATTGAGAAGGACGGGGCGTTTTATCTGTTCACACTGCGGCTGATCCCGATCTTCCCGTTTTTTGTCATCAACCTCGTCATGGGCCTCACCCCCATGCGAACCTCCGTCTTTTTCGTTACCAGCCTGTTCGGCATGGTGGCCGGATGCATCATTTACGTGAACGTCGGCACCCAGCTGGCCAGCCTGGAATCCCTGGGCGGGATCCTGACGCCGGGACTGCTGTTCGCGTTGCTGCTGCTGGCGATCTTCCCATGGATCGCGAGGAAGGCCGTTGAGCTTCTTCGAGCCCGAAGGGTGTATGCCGGTTTCCGCAGGCCGAAAAAGTTTGACCGCAACCTGATCGTGATCGGGGCGGGCTCGGGAGGGCTGGTCGCAGCACTCATTGCCGCGACCGTCAAGGCCAGGGTCACGCTGGTCGAGAAAAACAAGATGGGCGGCGACTGCCTGAACACAGGCTGTGTGCCTTCCAAGGCGCTCATCCGTTCGGCGAAGTTCATCGCGCAGGCCAAACGGGCACAGCAGTACGGCTGTGAGCCGGTACAGGTGGAATTTGATTTCAGGAAGATCATGCAGCGGGTACGACGCGTCATCCAGACGGTGGAGCCTCATGATTCCGCGGAGCGCTACACGAAACTGGGAGTCGAGTGCATCCAGGGCGAGGCGGAACTGAAGGACCCGTGGACGGTTGCCGTAAACGGGACGACGCTGACGAGCAGAAGTATCGTTCTGGCGACCGGAGCCAGTCCCCTGGTCCCGGACCTGCCGGGGCTGGTGGAGGCGGGCTACCATACCTCGGATACCATCTGGGATATCGATGTCCTTCCCGAGCGCATGATCATCCTCGGCGGGGGTCCGATCGGATGCGAGCTGGCGCAGTGCTTTGCGCGTCTGGGTTCCAAAGTGACCCAGGTACAGCGCAGGTCCAGGATCCTGCCGCGTGAAGACCCGGAAATTGCGGTCATGGTCGCGCAAAGTTTCCAGCGCGACGGTGTGCAGATACTGACCGAACACGTCGCACGGGAGGTCGTGCAGGAACCGGACTCCAGGGTATTGATCTGCAGCCACAAGGGTGAAGAGGTCCGTATTGCGTTCGATACCATTCTGGTTGCCGTGGGGCGCAAGGTGACCTCCCACCACACCTGGGACAAGCACCTGCAGATCGAGGTGCAGAAGAACGGGCAGCCCGAGCTGAATGAATTTCTGCAAACCAGTTACCCGAACATCTATGCCTGCGGCGATCTCGCAGGCCCCTATCAATTCACGCACACGGCTTCCCACCAGGCCTGGTACGCCAGTGTCAATGCACTGTTCGGGCGCTTCAGAAAATTCCGCGTGGACTACTCGGTCATCCCCTGGTGCACGTTCACGGAACCTGAAGTGGCAAGGGTCGGTCTGAATGAACAGGAGGCACAGCGCCGTGGGATCGCACACGAGGTGGCCTGTTATGACATCTCCGATCTGGATCGCGCCATTGCCGATGAAGAGGCGCACGGGGTGGTCAAGGTACTGACGGTTCCCGGCAAGGACCGGATCCTGGGCGTCACCATCGTCGGCGAGCATGCCGGTGACCTGATCTCCGAGTATGTCTCGGCCATGAAGCACAAGCTGGGTCTGAACAAGATTCTCGGCACGATTCATATCTACCCGACCCTGGCCGAGGCAAACAAGTATGCCGCCGGCGCGTGGAAGAAGGCGCATGCCCCTGAGAAAGTGCTGAGCTGGGTAAAAAGGTATCATGCCTTTGAACGAGGTTGATGCCCCCCTGATTTGAGAGCACCCCGGTTATGCATGAAACCCTGCACCTGCTGAAACAGTCCGACTTCCCCGTAATTCACCGGGCCCGGCTTGAGACCCTGCAGATCAACCTGGGCTACCGGTGCAACCAGAGCTGCGTGCATTGCCATGTCAATGCCGGCCCGAACCGCAAGGAGATGATGGCTTCGGATACGGTAGACACCGTGCTGGACTACCTGTGCGCGCGTGATGTCCAGGTGCTGGATATCACCGGCGGGGCCCCGGAGCTGCACCCGCAGTTCAAAAGCCTGGTCGCGCGGGCACGCGGGCAGGTCGAGCGCGTCATCGATCGCTGCAACCTGACCATACTCGAGGAACCCGGGCAGGAATCTCTCGCCCAGTTCCTGGCCGAGCAGCAGGTCGAGATCGTGGCCTCCCTGCCATGCTATCTCGAAGAAAATGTCGATCGCCAGCGCGGCAAGGGAGTGTTTCAAAAGAGCATACGGGCGTTGCGACGGCTGAACGCGCTCGGCTACGGAAGCGATGATGCCCACCTGAGTCTCACGCTGGTCTACAATCCGCAGGGCCCGGATTTGCCGCCGTCCCAGGAAGGCCTGGAAAGAGACTATCATGAATTCCTGCTCAAGTACGGGGTCAGGTTCGATCACCTGTTCACCATCACCAACATGCCGATCAAGCGGTTTGGCAGCACGCTGGTGAGCCAGGGAAAATTTGACGAGTACATGCAGTTGCTGAAGGATTCCTATTGTGAAAAAAACCTGCAGGGGGTGATGTGCCGTTCCCTGATCAGCGTGGACTGGCGGGGCTACGTGTATGACTGTGACTTCAACCAGATGCTCGGCCTGCCGCTGCCGTATCACAACCAGGTGCGCACGCATTTGTCCGAGCTGATGAGTGTCGATCTGGAAGGCAGCGAAATTGCCGTGGCGGATCACTGCTATGGCTGTACCGCTGGACAGGGGAGCAGTTGTGGCGGTTCACTGAGCTAGCGGCTGCAGTCTGCCTGCTGTAACCTGCCTCACATACGGATATGAGAAAATTGCTTGCACACATAGTCCTGGCCCTTTTTGCGGCGACGGCTCATGCACAGGAGATGATGGAACGGCCTCCTGTGTTTGTGGTCACTGAGCCGGCAGTGAAAAAAAGTGTCTCGCCCACCGTCCTGTACAGCGGCACGCTGATCAGTCGGGACGATGCCTATCTGGCGGGTGAGGTTCCCGGGCACCTGACGTGGGTTGCCGATGTCGGCAGCCGCTTTCAAAAAGGTGAAACGGTTGCAAAACTGGATGACGTCTTCATCCGCCAGCAACTGATCGAAGAGCAATCCATCATCCAGAGCGAGAAGGCCAGGTACGAGTACCACACCCGCCAGGTGGAACGGTTCAGCAAGCTCCTGACGGATGACAACATTGCAATGAGCCAGGTGGATGCGGCCCGCAGGGACCAGTCGGTGGCGCGCAGCAACATCCTCTCGGCAGAAGCCCGCCTGGTCCAGGCCGAAGAGCACCTGCGGCGTACGCAAATCATCGCTCCGTTTGATGGCATCGTCTCCGAACGGCGTCTGCAGGCCGGCGAGTGGGCTGACAAGGGGGAGGCCATCGTGCGGCTGGTCAGCAGTGAAAACCTCGAGATTCAAACGCACATTCCATCCAGTGCATTGCCCTTTGTGACGGTCGGTACACCCTTGATCTACAGCCATGGAAAACTCAACGGCACGGGCCGGGTGCGCACCCTGGTGCCAATCGGTGGAGACCTGTCCCGGCTGTATGAGCTGCGTATTTCCATCTCGGACGCGTCTTTGAGTGCGGGCACCCTGCTGCGCGTTGCAATCCCGACGGCGCACCCCAGGGAAGTGGTGCTGGTGCCGCGCGATGCCCTGGTGCTGCGCAGGGAGGGGATGTATGTGTTTCGCGTGAATGATCAATCGGTGGCAGAAAAAGTCGCTGTGCAAACCGGAATCGCCGAGTCTGACAGTATCGAAGTGATCGGCGGAATCTGGGAAAGTGACCGGGTCATCACACGCGGCGGCGAGAACCTTCAGCCCGGCATGGTAGTCAAGGTGCGACCGCTGCTGGCAGACCCATGAACCCGATCAAACTTGCACTGGGCAATCCCACTGCAACCCTGGTCGGCTGCCTGCTGGTTATCCTGTTCGGGTCGGTCACCCTGACCCAGCTCCCCATCCAGCTGACTCCCGCCGTGGAACAGCCTGAAATCGTGATCTCGACCAGCTGGCGCGCGGCAGCCCCGGAGGAGGTCGAGTCCGAGATCATCGAGCCCCAGGAAAAGCAGCTGCGTGGCCTTTCGGGCATGACGGAACTGCTTTCAGAAGCAAGTACCGGCATGGGCAGGATCACACTTTCCTTTGAGGTGGAACACGACGTGAACCGGGCACTGATCGATGTGATCAACCGGCTGAACCGCGTTCCCAGCTATCCCGAAGATGCCGACGAGCCCGTGCTCAGCACGGCCGGTGGCCGGGGTCGGCCGATTGCCTGGTTCATCATCCGGACCGACGAGGGCAACCCCCGGCCCATAGAAACCTACCGGGATTTTGTCGAGGACGCCGTACAGGCCCGTCTTGAGCGCATCACCGGAGTCGCGCTATCCGAGGTCCGTGGCGGCAATGAGTATGAAGTCAGGATTACTGTCGATCCCTACAAGGCGGCGGGGCTGGGCATCGACCTGACCAGGGCCGCCGCCCTGGTCAACGGCAACGAGGATATCTCCGGTGGCACCGCAAGCGTCGGCAAACGGCGCTATACATTGCGTTATGCCGGTTCGCTGGACGTACAGAAGCTCAATGAACTGATCCTGGAGTGGCGAGATGGCCGGGCCATTGTGCTGCGGGATATCGCCCGGGTTGAACTGACCACGGTCGATCGCAACAACTTCGTGATTACCAAGGGCGGACACTCGATTGCAGTCAATGCCTACCGGGAGTCAGGTGTCAACGTATTGCAGACCATGAGCAGGATCAAGGAAGTGGTCCGGGAGATCGAGCAGGGGCCTCTTAAACGGGCGGGCCTGAATATTGAACAGGTCTACGACGAGACTCACTATATCAACAGTGCGATCGAGCTGCTGCGTAACAGCCTGAGCCTGGGAGTGCTGCTGGCGATTGCCATTTTATGGTGGTTTCTGAGAAGGCTGCGGCCAACGCTGGTAGTCACTTTGACGGTACCCCTGTGCCTGTTCATGGCTCTGGTGATGATGAACATGACGGGCCGCACCATCAATGTCGTTTCCCTGGCGGGCATGGCATTTGCGGTCGGCATGGTGATGGATGCCGCGATCATCGTGCTGGAGAACATCGTGCGCATGCGCGAGCAGGGCATGCCCTCCAGGGATGCCGCGATTGCGGGGACCTGGCAGGTGTGGCCGGCCCTGTTTGCCTCTGCAGTGACGACCGTCGCTATTTTTCTGCCGATCATTTTCCTGAAGGATCAAAGTGGGCAGCTGTTCTCGGATCTGGCCATCGTGATTTCAGTGGCCACCGTGACGTCATTGCTCGTGGCCAGCCTTGTGATCCCTGTGGCAGCCCATGAATTCACATCGCAAACACAGCTTGCTGACAGACCGGAGTCCTGGCAGGACCGGGCCACCTCGATGATCATGAACCTCACCGGCACACCGAAAATGCGCTGGGTCTGGATCCTCGGCCTCATCGGGGCGGCCGTCACGATCACCTACCTGGCCTTTCCCAAGCTGAACTACCTGCCGGAAGGCAATCGCAACCTGGTGTTTGGCATCGTGATCCCTCCTCCGGGTGTCAACATTGATCACGTTGAGAAGGAAATGGGCGAAGTGATTGCCCAGCGCCTGCAGCCGTATCTCGACGGCACGAGGTCACCGCAGATCAAGCATTACTTCTTTGTCGCCAGGCCCGGGACAATGTTCCTGGGTGCGCGGGCACAAAACCCGCACAAGGATGAAATCAACAAGGTCATGAAGGTTGTTCAAGGTGCGGTCAGCGGTTTTCCTGACACCTTCGCCATCGTACAGAAGGCGTCCTTGTTCAGTGGTATCGGCGGCAGAACCGCCGTCGATATCAACATTCAGGGAAATGATATCGAAAGCCTGCTGCACGCTGCCCGGACGGGCTTTTTCAAAATCCCCACTGTGTTTCCCGGAATACGGGCCAACCCGAAGCCCGGGCTGCAACTGGCAGAGCCGGAGTTGCAGATGGAGCCCCGGGAGAGCCGCCTGGTCGAAGTCGGCTGGGGACGTGGAACCATGGCCTTGCTGACGCGCTTTTTAGGCCAGGGTCTGTACGTCGGCGATTACTTCAACGGCGATGAAAAACTGGATGTGGTCGCCAGGGTCCAGCCATGGGGTACCCCGGAAGAGCTGGCCGCCATCCCGCTGTATACGCCCCAGGGCGGTGTCTTGCCCGTCAGCGAGCTGGTCGAGGTCACGCGCACCGCGGGTCCGGACCTCATACGCCGTCTCGACCGGCGACGCACCGTGACCCTGGAATTGCGCCCGCCACCCGGGGTTCCCCTGGAAGTGGTGCTAGACAGGATTCACCAGGAGATCATACCGGTCATAGAACAGGAACTGCCCGAGGACGGGGCGGTTCGCCTGAGCGGATCTGCCGACAATCTGAAAAAGGCTATTCAGGGCTTTTCAAGCAGCTTCATGCTGGCCGTGATCATCCTTTACTTACTGATCAGCGCGCTGTTTCGATCTTTTGTCGACGGGGTCCTGGTCATTTTGGTCCTGCCGCTTGCCACCGTGGGCGGGGTCCTCATGTTGCAGTTGCTGAATCTTCCCGCAGACCTGCTGACCATGCTCGGTTTCATTGTCCTGCTCGGGCTGGTTGTCAACAACGCGATCCTGCTGGTCCACCAGGCCCGTGCCGCTGAGCGTCGGGGCCTGTCGCGCCCCGAAGCGGTACATGAATCCGTACGGGTGCGCCTGCGGCCCATCTTCATGAGCACGCTGACCAGCATTTTCGGCATGCTGCCCCTGCTGCTCATCCCGGGTTCGGGCTCTGAGCTCTACAAGGGATTCGCCGGGGTCATCGTCGGTGGGATGGCGGTCAGCACCGTGTTCACGCTGATCCTGCTGCCCAGTATCCTGCAGATCGGCAGAGCCGCATCTTCTGCCGGGCGCGACGCCGAAATCACGCCGGCCTGAGGGCATTCCCGTAATTTTGGAGCCGCTGCCTACCTGGCGGTCAACTTGATTTCTATCCTTCTGTTCTGGGCATAGGCCTGTGGACTTGATCCCGGGTCCAGTGGATGGAACTCGCCAAAACCGGTTGCCGCAAGACGTTCGGGGGCGACTCCCTGCGTGATCATGAACTGCACGATGGCCAATGCCCTCGCGGTGGACAATTCCCAGTTGGAGGGAAATTCCGGTGTGTTGATTTGCCTTCGGTCGGTGTGCCCGTCGATGCGTATCACCCAGTCGATATCCCCGGGTATCTCCTCGCTCATGGCGTTGATGATCCGGGCCAGCATTTCCACTTGCCGCTGGCCCCGTGCACCCAGGGTGGCCGAAGCGGTATCGAATAACAGCTCGGACTGCAGGATGAAGCGGTCCCCGACGACCTGGATATTCGGATGATCCCCCAGCACATCCCGCAGACGGCCAAAAAAGTCGGAACGGTAGTGCGCCAGTGTCTGCACCATCTGCAGCAGGGACTGGTTGATGTTGCGGGTGAAGGCCTCCAGGTCTTCATCACCGGCTGCCATTTCAACCCCCAGGGTCTGGCCTATTGCTCCCAGTTGGTCACGCAGCCGCTTGATCTGACGGTTGATCAATTCGATCTGTGCCAGGGAGCGTGAGGAAAGCTGTTTCTCAGATTTCAGGCTTTCCCGGCTGGCCTGCAGTTCGCTGGACAGTGCGGCAATCTCCTGTTCGAGTTGGCGGCGCAAGTCCATCAATAGTTCTGCATCCGCCTGCAGGGTAGCGAGCGCATCGGACTGGTCCGACAGTTGAGCGGTGGCGGTTTCCAGCTGCCGTCTCAAATCGGCAGTGTTCGATTTTTCCGTGGCCAGCAACTCGGCCAGTTGCGCGGTGACCCGGTCGAGCTCGTTAATGGTCCGTTCCTTGCTCGTCAGTGCCGTGCTCAGGAAGAACTGGCCAATCATGAAGATCAGCAACAGGAATACGATCACGATCAGCAGGGCAGACAGCGCGTCTACAAAGCCAGGCCAGATATTGATACTGCGACGATGTGTATGGGACAGCTGCACGTGGTCTGGGTTATGTACGCTGTTCCAGCGAGGTCGCGATGGTGCGCGTCAGTATGCGAAGTTCATTGCGCAGGTCATCCGACAGCGGCTGCTGGTTGCGTTTCAGGTATTCACTCAATTCCGCCAGTTGCCGTGTGAGCTCCAGCAGGTTGTCATCGAGCCGGGAGCGCTCGTCCGCCTGGCCACTCAGGGCCCGTTCGAGATTCTCGATGCCATCCGCGGTTTTTTCCAGCAAGGCCTGCACGTAGGCCGGGACGCTTGAATCATCGATCAGTGTACCGGTGGACAGTCGCGTGACCCCGGAGAGCCATTCCTCCAGTTCATTGAAAAACCGCCTTTGCGCATGGCTGGTCAGCAGGTCCGTGAAGCCCAGCACCAGCGAACCGGCCAGACCGAAGAAAGACGAGCTGAAGGCGATGCCCATCCCGGACAGGGGTTGCTGCAAACCGAGTTTCAGGTTATCGAACAGCAGCAAGCTGTTCTCCCCGTCCGCGGACATGTTCTTGATGACGTCGCTGGCAGAACTGACGGTGGTTAACAGTCCCCAGAAAGTGCCGAGCAGTCCCAGGAAGATCAGCAGGCCGATCAGGTAACGTGATATATCCCGGGATTCCTCAAGACGGCTGGTGATGCTGTCCAGCAGGGAACGCATGGACAAGGTGGACAAGGCCAGGCGGTCACTGGTCTTCTGGGCCAGCATGTGTGCCATGGGCACCAGCAACGGGGTTACCCTGCCGGACAGGTCGACCTTTTTTGCACTGCGAAAACGTTCAATCCATTCAATTTCCTTGATCAGGCTGGCCACCTGCAGGAAGTTGTAGCCCAGGCCGACCAGCAGGACGAGAACGATCAGGGAGTTGAACCATGGATTGGTCTTGAATGCAAAAATTATCGGGTCGTTGGCTGCCAGAACGGCAAGTCCCGCCCCCAGCACAAAAACCACCATCCATGCCAGGACGGGATAAGGTTTTGTCATGATTCGTATCGGGTATCGTTGGCTTGTAGGGCGGCCATGTTAGCACGCAATGGCGGGTGTGCCGCAATCGTCCCAGCAGCCGGGGTCAGTGCAGTTTCTTGCGCTGTTCCTTGATCATGTCGTAGGCCTTGCGGATCTCCTGGGTTTTCTCCGTGGCGATGTCGATCATCTCTTCGGGCAGGCCCTTGGAAATCAGTTTGTCGGGGTGATGCTGGCTCATCAGCCGGCGGTAGGCTCTCTTGATTTCGGCCTCGGAGGCCTGCGGTTCAACCCCGAGAATCCCGTAGGCATTTTCGATCTCCTCTGGCGATACGAAGGCAGAGCGATCGCCGTGCCGATACTGGCGTTGCTGGCCAAAGGTGATCGATTCAAGCTGCTCGAGCCATGCATGCGGATATCCCAGCACGTTGCAGATATGGTGCAGCACCCGCTCCTCGGCCGGGTCCTTGATGCCGTCCGCATAAGCAGCTTGCAGCTGAATTTCGATGAACATCTGGATCAGCGTGGTTTTGCCAAGGCACTCCCTACGGAACTGTTCGAGGACCTCGTCGAGCATGAATCCGTCCTCCTTGCCCTGATTGAACAGGGCCACGGCAATCTTGCGCTGCGATTTGTTCAACCGCATCTGTGAGATCACCTGTTCGGCCAGCTGGATTTCCTGCGGAGAAACCTGTCCGTCTGCCTTGGCGATGTGGCCCATGACGGAAAAGGTCGCGGTAAAGAAGGCGGCCTGGGTGCGTTCCTGCGAGCCCAGGTCAAAGCCGAAACCCTCCTGCCTGTTGTCGGAGGACTTGTCCAGCTGGTGGCCGAGCATGGCACCAATCATTGCACCGAGCGGCCCGCCCAGCGCAAATCCCAGTCCGCCGCCGGCCAGTTTTCCCCACCAGCTCATGGACGAGCCTGCGACCCGGGATACAACTTTGTCTCGTGTGAACGCATGCGCCGCCGGTCACCGGATTTACTTGGCACAGGTCCTGAACCCGGCAAACACATCGTTACGGTCCGGGCCATAGTAGTTGCGCCAGGTGTTGTGGATCATGCGGCTTCGGGTTGCCCAGGCGCCTCCCCGCAGTACTTTGGTCTGCCCGAACAACGGCCGGGAATATTCCGTGTAGCAGTCCGGTGAAAAGCCCGGGTAGGGCTGGAAAGTCGAGTCCGTCCACTCCCATACGTTGCCGAGCATCTGGCGGCAGCCCAGTGCACTGTCGCCAGCAGGATGCGCGTGGACTGCAGCAAGGCCGGATTCCCCGGCATCCAGGTTGGCGCAGTCCCCGCAGGCCTCGTCTCCCCAGGGAAAGCGTCTCTTGCAGGGCATGCCCGAGGTGCCTTCCTCCGGGTCGCAGGCAGCCGCGAATTCCCATTCCGCCTCGCTCGGCAAACGCCGGTTTGCCCACCTGCAATACGCCTTGGCCTCGTACCAGCTGACATGGATCACGGGCTGGGCCAATGCCAGTGCATGCCACTGGTCGAACTCTCTGGCGTACCAGCTGTGATCTGAATCCTTCCTCCAGTACACCGGGCACTCGAGATCCCGTTCTTGGCGCCATTGCCAGCCTGCTTCGCACCAGTATTCCCGCGTGGTATAGCCACGGGCTTCCACAAACTCGGCAAACTCCTGGTTGCTCACTGCATGACGGGCCATGCGAAAGGGGGCCACGGTCACCCTGTGCGCCCATTTCTCGTTGTCAAACGTGAACCCGCCGTTTCTTTCCGCACCCAGTAAAAACCGTCCGCCTGCGCATTCGATGTCTTCATTTTCGGGAGCGCTGGCACCGTTCGCAGGTGCTGGGTCGCCCAGGTAGGCCGGTGCCGGGTAGGCGAGTGTCTGGCGGGTATAGGTCAGTGCCTCGCCATGCATGTCTTCGTGGAATAGCGCCAGGAGATAGAAATATTTCGCGGAATCTTCCAGCTTGACTTCACCCAGTTGCGAAACCTCCGCCGACAGCACGTCCTCCATGTACTGGAGCGTATCCGCCATGCTGGGCAACGGCAGTTCCCATCGCGTCTCGTGCGGGATGGAAATGGAGTCAAACAGCCTGTCCGAATCCGGAAGGATTTCCTGTCGCCGCCCCAGATGGCGCAGCACCCAGAACTCGTGAAAGTACGCGGTGTGTGCGATTTCCCAGCACAGGGGGTTGGTGGTGGAAAGCCGCGGTCCAAGGAGTTGCTCTGCGTCCAGGCCCTCGATCAGGGCCAGGGTCCTGGAGCGCGCATCCCGCAAGGCGGCTTCCAGGTTTTCCACAGTAGCTTCTTTGTAGTGCATCCGCTTTTCGTGTGCATCCCGTTTGGATCATGCAATATACCCTGTTATCCATACAATAACGTAATACCATCCGTCAAAAATCATGAGAATTGTCCTGATCACCCCGGCGTTGCCCCGTTCCCGTTCCGGAAACCGCGCCACGGCCACCCGCTGGAAAAACATCCTGACCGAGTTGGGGCACCGGGTGGATGTGAAGGTTGATTTTGCCGGAGGCCGGTATGACGCCATGGTGGCCTTGCATGCATGGCGCAGTGCAGATTCCATCCGCCGCTTCCATGTGCAGTGTCCCGGCCGGCCGCTGATCGTGGCGCTGACGGGTACCGACATCTACAAGTTCATCCAGTCTTCCCCGGAGCCCACGCTGTACTCGATCCGTGTGGCCGACCAGCTGGTCACCCTGCATGATCTTGCGGCGTTGGCAATCCCCGCCGCCTACCGGGACAAGGTATCGGTGATCCACCAGTCAGCCAAGTCGGTGGTACGCAAGCAGGCAAGTCGGAAAAACCGCTTTAACGTCTGTGTGATCGGACATTTGCGAGAGGAAAAGGATCCGTTGCGTGCCGCCTACGCGGTTCGCAGGCTGCCGGCGAGGTCCCGCATCCAAATCCACCAGTATGGCAAGGCCCATAGCCGGGTGTGGGCAGAGCGCGCCGAGAAGGAGATGCAGAAAAACCTTCGCTACCGCTGGCATGGTGAAGTGCCGCACTGGCAGGTACGCAGGGTGTACGCGAGCGCCGATGTCATGGTGCTCAGTTCCAGGATGGAAGGCGGGGCCAATGTAATCTCAGAGGCCTGTGTCGCAGGTCTGCCGGTCATTGCCTCGGATATTGCCGGGTCGGTCGGATTACTGGGTGAAGCCTATCCCGGCTATTATGCGACCGGCGATACCCGGGCACTGCGCGAACTGCTGCTTCGGGCGGAGGCCGACCGTGCCTGGCTGGGAAAATTACGAACGGCCTGCCGGGGAAAAGCCGGACTATTTTCCTTTGCGCGGGAAAAGGATCGCTGGAGGGCGTTACTGAACCGTACAGCCTGAGAACCACGGTGCATCCGATCTTGCGGGTGCGGAGCTGGAAAGTCGTAAAAGGCCTTCAAGTTCAGCCAGTTATACGCGTATCAAAGTATTTGATTTTTCCCATAATGAGGTTTTAGTTGTGCCTTGGGAAGGCTCCACGTAGCCTAGGCACTGTGGATGTTTTATTGTTGTTTTGTTGGCAGGCCTGATAAGCAACAGTTCGCAGATCGACTTGGCGTAACTTTACAATCCTGTCCCGGTCGCAGGTCACTGCGAAGTGGGGACAACCTGAACGTCTCAAAGTACGAATCGGTGCGATAAAACATCACCAGTAAAAAATGGTCTGCCGGAAAAGCCCGCATTTCGCGGGCTTTTCTTATTTTACGGGCTTGACTGGGTGCCCTTCATCGGGTGTCACTGTCAAGGTTGATTTGCACGGATTCCAGCATGTCGCTTTGGGGCTGTACCTGTCCCACGATACAGGCCTGCCGGTAGCCCAGATCATGCAGTTCCCGGATGCAGGCATCGGCTCGTCCGGCGGGCAGGGTGGCAAGCAAGCCCCCGGAAGTTTGCGGATCAAACAGTAACGGGTAGCGCGGGTGCCGGGTCGCTGCTTGCGGGTTCTTGAGTGCGCGGCGCAGACGTATATTGGAAGGCTGCAGGGAACTGAAAATCCCCATCTCGATGGTTTCGGTGGCACCGTCGAGCACGGGCAGCCGATTCAGGTCAATCGTGATATCCACCTGGGCGGCACGCACCATCTCCAGCAGGTGGCCGAGTACGCCAAAACCTGTGATGTCGGTGCACGCATGCACGTCATGCTTGTACAGGCATTGCGCAGCCACATAATTTGAAACAAGCATGCAGTCGATGGCATCCACGATCCAGCGCCCCCTGGCCTTGCCCCGCATCTCGGCTGCAAACAGGGTGCCCGTGCCGACCGGTTTGGTAATGATGATGGCATCGTCAACCTGCATGCCTCCCTTGGCAAGCAGCCTCTCTTTTTCAATCAATCCGGTCACACTCAGTCCAAAGGCGAGTTCGGCGCCTTCGCTGGAGTGCCCCCCGACCAGGGCAGCCTTGTGCTGGTCCAGAACCCGCACCGCACCATCCATGATTTGCAGAAGCTGCTGCTCAACCACGTTCTCTCTCCCGTACGGGATGGTAGCAATGGCCATGGCTGCCTGCGCCTCTGCACCCATGGCGAACACATCGCTCAGGCTGTGGTTTGCAGTGACCTGTCCAAACACAAACGGGTCGTCGATGAATGCGCGGAAATAATCGACGGACTGAACCTGCACCTTGCCGGGCGGTACCGTGACCGCGGCGGCATCGTCCGGTGCATCCAGTCCAAGCAGCACGTCTTCACGAAGATGGGGCGAAAGCTGGTTGATGACGCGGCTGAGTACATTGCTGCCAATTTTCGCACCGCACCCGCCGCAGCGCATGGCTATGGCAGAGATTTCCTCAAGCGTGTCGCGACTCGCCAGCCGACTGTCGATGAGGTCGTCCTGCTTTTCCTTCATTTCAGGAAGGCGGTTGTACTTGTGCATGAATCTGCGGTCGATCAGGTCCTTCAGCTTCCAGACCCAGGCCCCCTCGGTGGCCAATGCACCACGCGAGGCAACCGCATACTTGTTGCCGGTACTGATCAGGCTCAGGAAGCTGATCTGTGGTACGTGTTCTTTCAGGCGTCTGCTTTCCAGTGCGCGTTTCAGGTTCTTGTACAGCGGTTTTCCCTGTCGTACGGCAAACACGCCGGACTTGGGCCGCGGGTAATCGGTGACCGCGGCAATGTCACCCGCTGCGAAAACGTCGCTGTGAGACACCGACTGCAGGGAACTGTTGACCTTGATGAACCCTCGCTCATCCACGGCTAGGCCGGATTCCCTGTACCAGCTTGGCGCGGATGCATGCGTTGCCCAGATAGTCGCGTCCACGTGCACGGAATCGCCAGTATCGAGCTGCAGGGTGCAGGTGTCCACGGCCGTGACCATGCAGGCCTTGTGTACCGTGATCTGGCGTTCGGCCAGGATGCGCATGAAGCGGTGCTGCACGGAACGGTTATGTGTAGGCAATACCGTGCCGTTGCTGCAGACGAGATGGAAGCGGAGCTTGTCCACGGGCAGGCCTTGGTCGCGCAACAGTTCATGCAGGTGGTACTGCGTGGACAGGGCGACCTCGACGCCGCCGGCACCTGCGCCCACCACGGCGATCCGGTAATCGCCCTCGCGTGCGAGCACCTCGTCCATGATGGCATCCCATGCCCGTAAAAACCGGTGGATGGGCTTGACTCCCAAGGTGTGTTCGCGTGAGCCGGGAACCTCCGTGAAGGAAGGTGTGGATCCTGTGTTGATGGACAGCACATCGTAATGCACGGGTGGCCGGTCGCCGCACAGCACACACTTGTTCTCCAGGTCGAGCGCGCTGGCTTGTGCGTGAATCAGGCGTGCACCGGCAAACCGGGCCAGAGGCTGCAAATCGATATGGCTTTCGTCAAAACTGTAATGGCCCGCGATGTAGCCCGGCAACATGCCGGAATAAGGGGTGTGCACATCCCGACTGATCAGGGTGATCTGCAGGCCTGCAATGGGTTTCATGCCGAACCGCTTGAGTACGGCCACATGGCTATGACCGCCCCCGATCAACACCAGGTCCTTGATCACCGTACTGGTTTTCGGCTTTTGCACGACTTATCCTGTCTGGACCAACTCAGATGGGCCTGCGGGTCCGTAACCTGACCAGATTCATGCCGTGACAGCCTTTTCGGGAAGTGTCTCCTGAAAGTATTTCTCCAGAAATTCATCAAAAGATACCGTGTCGGAGGCTTCGATCCTGAGCTGTCTCTGCAGGGACTGCTGCACGGCATCAGTGAAAAACTCCGTGTCCTGTGAACTCAATACATGCTCGCATATACGGGTTTGATGAATTTTTGAATGGCGGCTTGCCATCTCGAAGAACCCTTCCTCGGTGGTACGCATCTCATGCAGTATTCTTGCAGAAGGTGTCAAGGCAGCCTCTTGCATGACCGCAGTTTGCTGCCGTAATGCTGCACCGTAGTCACTGCAGGAGTTTGCCTCATCGAGCACTTCACAGATGGCTTGCATCTCGTGCAGGATTTCCTGTCCCCACCCTTGCAAGGGAACCTGTTTTTGCCCCTGCATCAACTTGAGTGCCGGGTCACGTCCATGGTGCGCTGTGTTGATTTCGTTGCTGTCGATCGTCTGCCGTTCGGCTGCATCGATGCGCGGACTCTCCTGCAACAGGCAAAAAATCATGAAGGCTTCCAGAAAATGAAGCTGACCGTTGCTGATTCCCAACGGCTCGAACAGGTCCAGGTCCAGGGAACGTAACTCAATGTACTGGACACCGCGCTGTCGAAGGGCATGGACCGGTTTTTCATTGTTTACCGAAGGCTGTTTGGGCCGAACCGTACTGTAGTATTCATTCTCGATTTGCAGAAAATTGGTATTGAGCTGCCGGTATTCGCCTGCCACCTTGACACCGATCCTTTCATACTTGGGACAGGACGTTTCGATCGCGTGGGTCAGGCATTGGATATACGAATCCAGGCTGTCGTAACACGCCTTGATGCCAATCTCGCTTTCTATCTTGTTGTTGTAGCCGATATCTCCCAGGCGCAATGATGTCGCATGAGGGAGATAGTACGTGGTGGCATCAAACTGCTGCAGTGTGCCGGGTTGCCCGTTGACGAAGGATTTGCAGATCGCGGGCGAGGCCCCGAACAGGTAGTAGATCAGCCAACCGTAACGCTGCAGATTGCGCGTCAAGGCAAAATACCGGTCGTCAATGAATTCCCGCTTCGAGACAGGACCTGGGAAGAATTCGCTGTAGTACGGCCAGAACGGATCCGGCAGCGAATAGTTGAAGTGAATGCCGGCAATCACCTGCATCATCTTGCCGTAACGATAGCCGAGACCGCGGCGGTACACTGTCTTCATCATGCCCAGGTTGGACGGGCCGTAATCTGCAATCGGGATGCTTGATTCACCGTCGATAACACACGGCATGCTCGCGCCCCACAAGGACTCGTGCTTCAACTGGCCATAGACAAACTGGTGGATTTTTTCCAAAAATTCCAGGGTCGCAGAAATTCCCCGGATGGGCGGCGTGATCAGCTCCAGCAGTGCTTCGGAGTAGTCTGTCGTGATGTAGGGGTTGGTCAGCGCGGAACCCAGTGAAGACGGATGGGGTTGTTGGGAGATTTTCCCCTCACTGTCCACCCGTAACGACTCCTTCTCCAGGCCGATCTTGCCGCCAGATAATAGGTTCTGTTGCCTGTCCTGAGTGATCCTGCCGAGATGGCTGTGTAGCTGGTCGTACATTGATACGGGGAGGCTGATGATTTCCTTTTGCCCTGTGAAGTATCCATTCAGCCCTTGGATTCATCTTCTCACGGGCATTTTACACACTCTATGGATGGTGCTGCATGGATGCAACGGGATCAGGCCAGTTCCTGGTGCAGGCGGTTCCAGTCGAATGCATGGCCCGGGTCGGTTTTCCGCACAGGGGCAATCTCGGAATGACCCACGATTCTTTGCTTGCTCAACGACGGGTAGGCAATTCTCAATGCATCGATCAGCGTGGCCAGCACCTGGTACTGGGCACTTTCATAGGGCAGGGTGTCCGTGCCTTCCAGCTCGATTCCAATGCTGAAATCGTTGCAGTTCTCCCGTCCATCGTAACTTGAGACGCCTGCATGCCAGGCGCGGCGGTGAAACGGTACAAACTGCACGATGCTGCCGTCGCGTCGTACCAGCACATGGGCGGATACCCTGTGCTTGGCAATCGAGGCGTAATCCGGATGGGCATCCGGACTGAGCTGGTTGGTGAACAGCTGCTCGATACCAGGGCCTCCAAACTCACCGGGGGGTAGGCTGATGTTGTGGAGAACGATCACGGAAGGCTGACAGCCTTGCGGGCGTTCATTGGCGTTCGGCGAAACTACAAAATTCACGCCGGCAATCAAGTGGCTTGCGGGATCGACACGCATGAGGCGCAGTATGCGGGATACATGACCCACAAAAAAGGCCCCGGGATACGGGGCCTTTAAACAGGGAAAAGCGGCGTGCTCGATTACATCATGCCACCCATACCACCCATGCCGGCCATGTCCGTAGCCCCCGGATGGTCATGCGCTTCTTCACTCGCTTTCTCAGCGACCATGGCCTGTGTCGTGATCATCAGACCGGCAATGGAGGCTGCATTTTGCAGTGCAGTACGTGCCACTTTGGTGGGATCCAGTATACCCATCTTGATCATGTCACCGAACTCACCGGTCGCAGCGTTGTATCCGAAGTTGCCGTCTCCCTCATCGACCTTGGCAAGGATGACAGAGGCTTCTTCTCCGGAGTTGGTCACAATCTGGCGCAAGGGCTCTTGCATCGCCCGACGGGCAATTGCGATGCCCATGTCCTGGTCGTGGTTGTCGCCTTCCAGATCGTCCAGGACCTTGTATGCGCGCAGCAACGCCACACCGCCGCCCGGAACGACACCTTCTTCAACGGCCGCACGGGTTGCATGCAGGGCATCTTCCACGCGGGCTTTCTTTTCCTTCATTTCCACTTCGGTTGCGGCACCGACCTTGATGACTGCAACACCGCCGGCAAGCTTCGCCATGCGCTCCTGCAGTTTTTCCTTATCGTAATCTGAGGTCGCCTCCTCGATCTGGGCCTTGATCTGGTCAATGCGCGCCTTGATGTCGTTCGCCTGTCCCGCACCGTCCACGATGGTTGTGTTTTCCTTGGAAACCATGATGCGCTTGGCGTTGCCGAGATCGTCCAGGCTGGTTTTTTCCAGCGAAAGCCCAACTTCCTCGGAGATCACCGTGCCGCCGGTCAGTACGGCGATGTCCTGCAGCATGGCCTTGCGCCGGTCACCAAAGCCGGGTGCCTTGGCTGCACAGACTTTGACGATGCCGCGAATGGTGTTGACCACCAGGGTCGCCAGGGCTTCGCCCTCCACGTCTTCTGCAATGATCATCAGGGGCTTGCCCGCTTTGGCAACCCCTTCGAGCAAAGGAAGCAAATCACGGATATTGGATACCTTCTTGTCGTGCAGCAGGACATAGGCATCTTCCAGGTCTGCACTCATGCTGTCCTGGTTGTTGACAAAGTAGGGTGACAGGTAACCCCGGTCGAACTGCATGCCTTCAACCACTTCCAGTTCATTTTCCAGGGCATTGCCTTCCTCGACAGTGATGACGCCCTCTTTGCCGACCTTATCCATCGAATCGGCAATGATGTCGCCTATGGAGGTATCCGCATTGGCCGAGATGCTGCCCACCTGTGCAATGGCCTTGGAATCTTCACAGGGGATGGAAAGATCCTGCAGACTGGAAACTGCAGCACTGACCGCCTTGTCCAGGCCACGCTTGAGATCCATCGGATTCATGCCTGCGGCAACCGCCTTCATGCCTTCTCGCACGATGGCTTGGGCCAGCAGCGTAGCAGTCGTCGTGCCGTCACCGGCAACGTCAGAAGTTTGCGAGGCAACCTCTTTTACCATTTGTGCGCCCATGTTCTCGAACTTGTCTTCCAGTTCAATTTCCTTGGCAACGGAGACTCCGTCCTTGGTCACCGTGGGAGCCCCAAACGATTTGTCCAAAACGACATTTCGTCCCTTGGGACCCAGCGTTGCCTTCACTGCATTGGCCAAGACATTGACGCCTTGCGCCATGCGTTGTCTGGCATCTTCGTCAAAACGTACTTCTTTTGAACTCATGATTATTCCTTCCTAAATGCGTTGAAACTTTTTGATTGTGAGAGACTAGCCTTCGATCACTGCCATGACATCGTCTTCACGCATCACGAGCAATTCTTCTCCTTCGACTTTCACCTCAGTACCGGAATATTTCCCGAACAGGATTTGGTCACCCGCTTTCAAGTCCAGCGGACGAACTTCTCCGCTTTCCGTAATCTTGCCATTCCCCACGGCAACCACTTCGCCCTTGATCGGTTTTTCGGTAGCGGAATCCGGGATCACAATTCCTCCGGGACTCGTACGCTCTTCTTCCATGCGCTTGACGACCACGCGGTCATGCAACGGACGTAACTTCATCAGGATTGCCTCCTTAAAAATATCGACTGAATCGGATGTTGATAACGTGTTTGTTTTATCTATGGAGGCTGCAAGTATTAGCACTCCTCACGAAAGAGTGCTAATAGTACGCACGAAATGCGTGATGTCAAGCGGTTTCTTCGCCGTAAATGGCCTTGAAACTCAGTCGTCCCGGTGGGTAGTTTCCCCTTCGTAGATGCTTCCCCCGGGTCCTCCGTGAAGGGTATTCGGATAGACCCGGACATAACGGACCATGGACCACGAAATCAGGCTCCGGCGGGTCCAGGGCACCAGGCAGACAAAGCCGATAAAGTCGGTAAAAAACCCCGGGGTGAGCAGCAAGGCGCCACCCACAAGCAATGCCACGCCCTCGAGGATCTCCGTGGCAGGGTAGCGGCCCTCGGACAGGGATCGCTGGAGCCTGAGGTAGGTCTGCCACCCCTGGGCACGCAGCAGGGCCACGCCCAGCACAGCGGTCAGCACGACCAGCCCGATGGTCGGCAGTGCACCGATCAGGCTGCCAACCTGGATCAGCAGGTAGATCTCGATGATCGGAATGATCACAAAGGCAGCAAACAGCAGCGGAAAAGGTCGCACATGGATTCGTGGCATGTTGATATCTGCTCCCTTGCCTATTCCCCGATCCGGAGGGTGAAACGCTGTTCTGTGGACGGATGCTCAGGCATCGGTGATTTGCTGCAACAGCTTGTTGACCTCGCTCACTTGCCTCACCAGGTCGCCGGCCACGTCCTTGATTTTCATTTCCCGCTTGCGGGAATAGCGGCGGAGCTTTTCAAATGCCTCGTCTTTATTTCCGGCATGTCCTCGACCGACAAGGATACCGATCGCTTCGCTGATTTCACGGTTGGCATTCAGGGCGATATTCAAATGCGCCTGTGACTGCTTGAGTTTCTCCAGATCGCGCGCTCTCTCCAGGCTGGTCTTGATGATCGGGATCAACTGATCGGTTTCGACAGGCTTGACGATATATCCCAGGGCACCGTTGCGAGTCGCTTGCTGTACCAGCGCCTCCTCGGAATAGGCCGTCAGGAAGATAAACGGGATCTGTTTCTCCGAGAACAGGCGTTTCGCCACTTCCAGACCGTCCAAGGACGGCATTTTCACGTCCAGTACGGCAATGTCAGGACCATGCTTCAGTCCCAGGGTCAGGGCATCGGTTCCATTCTCAGCCGTGTGCACCTCGAAGCCGGCATCCTGCAAGCCGTTGCGAAGCGCGACCAGGCCCAGACGGTCATCGTCGGCAAGCAAAACGGAGATCCTTTCCTGCATGGGTCAAACCGCGAACTTGCTAGGTTGATCCTGTACGAACGTGATGACCTGGGGTGAGAAAAGTTTCAGGACCACGTGCATTCGGGAGTTCTTATCGGTGTGAGTCAGGGTGGCACCCTCGGGCGGGAGAAGAGACCGGATGAGCGCGAGTCCCTGCCCGGAGGTCAGGTTGTTCGGGGTAGGCGAATCCAGTGCGTCTTTGCGGATGCTATTGACGATCTCGATGCGAACGGATTCGGTTTCCTTGGTCAGATTTACATGCACAACGCGTGCCCCAAGTGATTTCTCGCCATGCTTGATTGCATTTGTGATGAGTTCAGACAATATGACTGCAACCGGTGTGACTTCGCGTTCCGCAACCTTTCCGTTTTCTCTAAGCTCATCGGAAATGCTCAGGTTGAGCTGCGACAAAAACAGTTTTCTTTCATTTTCGATGATGGCCGTTACAAGGTCGCCGATATAAACGATGCTTTTGGTGGAGCGGCTTTGCAGGCCATAGGCCTCTGCAATAGAACTAATCTTAGCAGATGCATCATGTATGATGGGCTGTAGGTCAGGAGTTTTCCTTGAGTAGGTGGCAAGCAGGGAAACTACATTTTGCAGATTGTTCTTGATCCGATGATGCACTTCCCGGACTAAAGAATCCCTTTGTGCCTGGGCAAACCTGAGCTTGCGCTGCGATTCTGTCTTTTGCGAGGTCACGTCACGACAGACAATGAGCAGGTTTCTGGCTTCATCTCGCACAACCGAAGTCAACCGTAATCTTGCATGAAGTATGGACTTGAATCCTAATTTTTCATTTCGCACCAGTTCGATCTGGGACGCCTGACGATCGAATTTGTACATTTTTTCACTGAGCTTTCTGAGTGCCTGTGCGCTTTCTGGGTCCAGTAGGTCCGATATGTTTTCGCTCTCAAGGCTGTCCTTGTCCTGACTGAAGAACTCCCGCGCATGCCTGTTGGCAAGCACGATGCTTCCCTGCTGTGTAATCGTCATGTACATGTCCGGTGCATACTCATACAGGTCGAAGTACCGGTTTTCGCTCTCTTTCAGGGCCAGCAGCGCAGACTGCTTCTTTCTGAATTGCCTGACGATGATCACGAACATCGGGGTGCAGGTCAGGACAAACAGGCCAAACAGGACCGCGGCATCTGCAATGATGCTTTTGATGTAGCCCGAGTACAGGCCCGGTTTGGGAACGACGGATGATTCCCAGACGGTTCCCTGGATCGGTATGCTCGAGCTGACGACCTGGTCGGTCAGGAAAAACGGCTCACTGATCATGTCTCTGGATCCATGTTCCGTGATCTCGATCAGGCCCTGATGCAGGGTGCTGGAGACGATGACCTCGTAATTCGGATTGGTATAGCTCTCCAGTATCCTTGTGATTTCCCGGGGGATGAAACTGACGAAAAATACCAGTACTTCATTATTGAACCCCACGAATGGGATCATGACATCAAAGTGGTAGCCCCCGGGGAGCGGGTGAATACGGATTTCCGGCCTGTACGTATTCAGCACAAAATTCTGGATGTCAATCTTGCAGATATCGCCAACTTTGAAATTGAAATCGTCCAAGATATCGGTGCCTTCCTCGTTTGCAATGGTAAATGTGAACATATCGGGCACACGTCTCTCCAGGGCGTTCTTCAGGTTAATGAACTCCCGGGATTCGTAATCCTTGTCCCTGTAGATCTTGGAAAGCAATTCGGAGTTTTCTGCGGTGAATATGGCAACGTCCCGGTGCAGGTCTTCCAGCGTGGCTTCGATTTCCCTGGATACGGAAACCGCCGAGATATTCATCAGGTTGCCCACATCTTCCTTGAAGGTATAAAACCGGGCTATGGACAGGACCAGCAGGATCAATGCCACTGCGATCAAGACCACTGCAGCGAATCCCCACATGCTTTCGGGGAACGGTTTTTGTAGATTCAGTTGGCTGGTTCCGGTTTCTTCAGGCATATACGATCGATCGCGATTCCAGTCCTTGCAAAAAAACAGACGAGACAGTGCTGTCCGTATTCAATTCCTAAAATGGTTGTAAGTAAATTCCATATATACTAAGATTTATGTGTCTGGAACAGTACCTTCCCGGACTGCGCCAGGCGAATGTTCAGGAAACCAAATCCATGTTTCCGATACAAAGGCACTGCACAAACCCTACTGGTGCCAGAAATTCTAGGCTCAACCCCCGTCTTTGTATATATTTTAGGCACTGGACCGGTGTGCCGCGATTGCGGTGTGCGGTACGGGCCGTAGATTACGTGGCATGAGGCCGGAACAGAAGACATCCTTACAGCGGGGCAATAAAGTTGTCACATGACCGGAGTGGCCTGCGGGCGACAAGGCATTGAAAATTGGGCAAGCGGATACACAATAACATTTGACCAGTAATATGAGGTGGAGGAGCAGATGAGGACACCATTCAATCATTCAATCTATGTGCTTTTGGCCGCGATGTTTGCGGCAAGTGTGTTCGTCGTGCAGCCTGTCGTACTGGCTGATGAAAATGCTGTGGAGCAGGGCAAGAAAGTTGCATTTGATCGAAGAGCGGGAAACTGTCTGTCCTGTCACCTGATGGAAGATGGTGAGGCGCCCGGCAATCTGGGTCCGCCCCTGGTCGCGATGAAAGCCCGTTTTCCGGACAGGCAGAAGCTTCGAGACATGATATGGGATATCACCACATCACGCCCGGAGGCGATGATGCCGCCGTTTGGCAGGCATAAGGTGATCAGTGAGCAAGATATCGATAACATTGTCGAGTATCTGTACACCCTGTAGCTACGTACACTCTATTTTGAGATTTTGATGAGGTCGGAACTATGAGTATTACACGAAGAGCAGTAATCAAGAATGCAGTTGTTGCTGGTTTGGTGACCATGGCTGGTTTGCCGAAACTTTTGCTGGCCGCCTGGCCGGAAAGTGCCTTCAAGGCGAAATCCATGGATGACGCGATGAATGCACTGCTGGGTACAACCGAATCGGCAGCCGGTGATATCGTGATCAAGGCACCTGAAATTGCCGAGAACGGCGCCGTGGTGCCTATTTCGGTTACCAGCAAGATCGCCAATACGGAATCCATTTCCATCATCGTACCGAATAACCCCTCGCCGCTGGTCGCAAGCTTTGATCTTACCGACAGCGAGCCGTTCGTATCAGTACGCATCAAGATGGCAAAAACATCCGATGTCGTTGCATTGGTGAAATCGGGTGGCCAGCTGTACAAGGGCACGAAGGAAGTCAAAGTGACTATCGGCGGATGTGGCGGTTAATACATAGACAGAAGGTAAATTGATATGGCTGAAACGATCAAAATTCGTGCCAAGAGCACGGACGACACCGTCACGGTGAAAGTGCTCGTCACGCACCCCATGGAAACCGGGACGCGCAAAGACAGCAAGACAAAAAAACTCGTCCCGGCTCACTTCATACAAGAAGTGAAAGCCGAGGCTCACGGTAAGGTGGTTTTCCACGCAGACACCGGGGCGGGTGTGGCAAAGAATCCGTACTTCGCATTCAAATTCAAAGGTGCGAGTAAAGGAGACACAATCAAGATCAGCTGGGTCGATAATATGGGTAATGCTGATTCGAGAGAAGCCGTGGTCAAGTGATGGTCACGGGCCATGGTTATTGGGGAGGAAAAATGAAAAATGCATTGATCGCTACCGTTCTGGTATTGGTATGTTCGTTATTCGTGCAACCACTATCCGCAAGCCCTGAGGACAATGTGAGGTTATATCAGGACTACTTCAAAAAACGTTTTCCTAATATCGATTTTCAGGAATTTGCGAATGGTGTTTACGCCGTCAATGCCCAGTTGCGTGAAAACTGGGAGGCGATTGAGGAATTTCCGCCTTACGAGCCATTCGTTGAACGTGGCGAATCCATGTGGAATACCGCGTTTGCGAACGGAAAATCCTATGCCGACTGCTTCCAGAACGGACCAGGTTCCAAGCACCTGTATCCGCAGTGGAGCAAGGAACAGGGCAAGGTCATAACCTTAGCGCTTGCGATCAACCAGTGCCGGGAAGCCAATGGGGAGAAGCCTTTGAAGTACAAGAAGGGACCCATCAATGACATTCTGGCGTACATGGCCTATGAGAGCCGCGGGCAGCTGACCAACGTGGTGATACCTGCGGATGATCCGCGGGCACTGGAAGCCTATAAACAAGGCAAGGAGTTCTACTTCACGCGCAGGGGACAATTGAATTTTTCCTGCAGCCACTGTCACTTCAGCAGTTCAGGCATGAATTTGCGCTCCGATGTCCTGAGCCCGGCCGTGGGTCAGACCACGGGCTGGCCTGTCTATCGTTCAAAGTGGGGGACTGTCGGGACACTGCATCGCCGTTATACCGGCTGTAACAAGCAGGTCCGTGCAAAACCCTTCCCCGCCCAAGGTGAGGAGTATCGCAACCTGGAATACTTTCATACACATATGAGTAACGGGGTTGTGTTGAATGGCCCCTCATCACGCAAATGATGAATCTGTGAAATCTGTATCCATCTAGTAGATCTATTCGGGAGAACCAGGCAATGGGAGTACTGCTCAAATATATTTTAATTTCAATCGTCACCACGGGCATGCTGTTGTCCACCGGCTTGTTCGCCGACGTATCCGCTGCAGAGGATGCCGAATTTGCAACTTTGTTAAGCGAGGCCAAGGCTGCACAAAAGAAGGCGAATTCCGTAGGCGGCGAATGGCGCGACGTCGGGAAGTTCCTGAAACAGGCGGAGCAAGCCGCGGCTGACGGAGATTTCGAGAAAGCGACCAAGCTCGCACAGAAAGCCAAAACACAGTGCGAACTTGGGTACGAGCAGGCCGTTTCGCAAAAAGGAAAAGCGGGCCACCCATCCTACTTGCAATAGGTTTGCCCGGGTCCGTTCGGCAACCACGCAGTGCACTTAACGCGCCGTCAATTCCTGTCATTACTGAATGCAGCTGCTGCGGCAGGGGTATTGCCCGTATCCCAAGGCCTGAAAGCCGGTAAGCATGCCGGTGTATACGAGGTTCCCAAAAAGGGTAATGTGAGACTCCTTCACATTACGGATTGCCATGCCCAGCTTCTACCCGTCTATTTTCGCGAACCAAACGTCAACATCGGTGTAGGCGAAGCCTACGGAAAAGCCCCCCATCTTGTGGGTACCCGCTTGCTGGACCGGTTTGGCCTGAGTGCGGAAAACGACATGGCTGTACATGCGTTCACCTTCCTTGATTTTATTGACGCAGCCAGAAAATACGGAAAGGTGGGGGGGTTTGCGCACCTGTCCACACTGGTAAAAAAACTCAGACACGAGTTCGGCGAAGAGCGCACCTTGTTGCTGGATGGAGGTGACACCTGGCAGGGATCAGGTACGGCCTACTGGACCCGTGGCAAGGATATGGTTGGTGCCTGTAATCTGCTCGGCGTTGACGTGATGACGGGTCACTGGGAGTTCACTTATCACGACGCGGAGGTGATGGAGAATATCCAGAATTTCCACGGTGAGTTCGTCGCGCAAAATGTCAAGCTGACAGAAGACGGCTTTTTCGAAGACCAGCCTGCCTATGATGAAAATACCGGGCACATATTCAAACCCTATACCATCAAGGAACTCGGCGGTGTGCGTATTGCCGTCATCGGACAGGCCTTCCCCTATACCCCCATTGCCAACCCTCAACGGTTTATTCCCTACTGGTCATTCGGTATTCGCGATGACGAGATGCAGCAAGTCATTGACACCGTACATGAGAAGGAAAAACCGGCCGCCGTTGTACTCATTTCCCATAACGGGATGGACGTTGACTTGAAGATGGCGAGCCGTGTGACGGGACTGACGGCGATCTTTGGAGGCCACACCCATGACGGGGTACCTCGGGCAATCGAAGTGAAGAATGCGAGCGGCGTGACTTTAGTGACCAATGCAGGATCCAACGGCAAGTTTCTCGGTGTCATGGATCTTGATGTCAAAAACAACAAAGTGTCCGGTTACAGCTACCGGTTGCTGCCGGTATTTTCCAACCTGCTGGATGCCGATCCCGAGATGCTTGCCTATATCGAAAAAGTCAGACAACCCTATCTCGGCGAATTGCAGGAAAAACTGGGTGTTGCGGATTCCCTGCTGTACCGGCGAGGGAACTTCAACGGGTCGTTTGACCAGGTGATTTGCGATGCCCTGACCGAACAGCTGGATACCCAGATTTCATTGTCGCCCGGCTTCAGGTGGGGAGTGTCGGTACTGCCGGGTGATGACATCACGATGGAGCATGTACTGACACAAACCTGTATGACGTATCCCGAGACCTATGCCATGGACATGAGTGGTGAAACCATCAAGCTCATACTTGAAGATGTGTGCGACAACCTGTTCAACCCGGACCCGTACTATCAGCAGGGAGGAGATATGGTTCGCCTGGGCGGCATGAACTACGTGTGTGACCCGATGGCCTCTACCGGCAACAGGATTTCAGAGATGACTTTGGACACCGGAGAAAAAATTGAAGCGAACAAAACCTACAAGGTGGCCGGATGGGCCACGGTAGGGTCAAAATCTCCCGGTCCTCCCGTGTGGGACGTTGTCGCTCAATATATACGCGAACACAAGAGCATCAGGGTGTCCAGGCTGAACACGCCCAAACTGAAAAATCTCGGAGACAACCCGGGTGTCAGTGACTACACAACCTAAAGCAGCCTGTACAGACCGATACAGGATTGCCAATGCCCTATAATGAAAGGAAGATGAAACCCATGGTGAAATACGGGATGAACATGCGACTTGCATCTTTATTGGTGATTTGCCTCGCTTTCCTGCAGACAGCGGGCCTGCACGCCGATGAAAAACAGGTCCTTGAGACCAAGGTGTTGAGCCTGCACATGGCGCAGCGGGTTGCCGTGGCCGCCTTGCATGCCTGTGATGAGATGGGTTACCAGGTCGGGGTTGCCGTCGTGGGGCGCAATGGTAATTTGGTCGCGTTTCTGCGAAATCCGCTGGCGGGGCCCCATACGATCGATATCAGTCAGAAAAAGGCCTATACCTCAGCCAGCACCCGCGTGCCCACCGCACAACTGACGGATCGCAGAACCCTGAACTTTGCAGATCGGCTGATCACGGTCCAAGGGGGCCTGCCCATCAATCTGGGAGGCTATCTTTACGGGGGTGTCGGCGTTTCGGGAGCCACTTCGGAGGATGATGAAGTCTGTGCCCAGGTCGGTATCGATGCGATCAAAGAGGATATCGAGTTCGGTGATTAGGGACATAGCCATGTGTCATCCGGGCGGCATTTGGGAGTTCGCCTGTTTCCCTGAACCAAGATGAGTTCAGTCGGGCACCCAATCCAAGCCAGTCAGTACAAGATTTCGTTTTATTTCGTCACTACTTTTCTGGCCTCCGGCGCCTTGCTCGTTCTTGAGCTTGTTGCAGCGAGGCTGATCGCACCGTATGTGGGTGTATCCCTCTATACATGGACAACTATCATCGGGGTGATCCTGGCCGGCCTGTCCATCGGCAATTGGCTGGGAGGTTACTGGGCGGATCGCGGTCACGGCGATGAGAGAGTGGGTCTCGTGCTTCTTGCAAGTGGTGTGTTTTCTTTTCTCAGCCTGTATCTGATCCAGCCGATTGCGTCCATGCTTCAGCCTACTTCGGTCGGTATCCTGACATCGACGTTTCTGTATGTTTCCAGTATGTTCCTGATTCCTTCAATCGCGCTTGGAGTGGTGACTCCACTTTTAACGACCATTGCCGCGAGACAACGCCAGGATGTCGGAAGAATCATCGGCGGCATGCATGCGCTTGCAGCACTGGGAAGTATTACGGGCGTGTTTTTGACGGGCTACTTGCTTGTTCAGTATTTCGGTACACGGCAAGTCGTATTTGGTGTGTCAATTTTGTTGCTGCTGTTGTGTATCCCGTATTTTTTCAGGAACACACTCCATGCCGGTCTGGCGAGCCTGACAGTTTTGTTTGCCGCCGTCGTCCTGACGGCCCTTACGCACCAGACACTGTTTGCCAAGGTTTGCAAGGAAGAGTCTGCATACTACTGCATCAATATCGTAGACCGCTCGCAAGATGTTTCATTTGGTGTCGCCCAGGGCCTGGTGCTGGATCATTTGCTGCACGGGATCAATCATAAGACAGAACCGGGATATCTCGTGGCTGCATTTTCCCAGGCCATCGATGAGATTGTCTTTACCCAGTTCCAGCAGGACTATCACAATGAATTGAGATACTTCTTTGCCGGTGGTGGGTCTTACACTTTGCCACGGGCCATCAAGGCGACCGACCATACCTCGAAAATCACGGTTGCTGAAATTGATGAGGCCGTGACTGCGATCAGTTCCGAACAGCTGTTTGTGGACATGGATGAATTCAGGGTCATCCACCAGGATGCGCGGGTCGCGCTTTCGCACGAAACGGGTGAATACGATGTGGTGGTCACGGACGTGTTTCACGATATTTCGATTCCGTACCATCTGGTGACCAAGGAGTTTGCTCAGCAGGTCAAAGGGAAGTTATCAAGCAGAGGGATCTACCTGATGAACGTGGTTGACCAGTTTCCGGATCCGAAATTGGTTAAAAGCATCATGAAGACTCTTCGGGAAGTGTTTCTGCATGTGGGTGTCTGGATGGATCATGTGCCGGGTGAACGCGCCCGGTTTACATACGTCATTTCAGCCAATGACGACCAGGCATTCCCCGGTGAGATAATCGCTCGCCGCGGGCTCGATAGAAGCTGGCTGAACGTGAGCGATGCAATCGAAGACATTGGTACACCGATGGACAGCCTGCCTGTGTTGACAGACAGCTATACCCCGGTGGAAAGGTTAATGTCCGGCCTCCTGACAGGTCCGGGCCACTGAGACGGAAAGTGAACGTTTAGAACAATGTGTAATATCGACAGATTTCTCGGGTTAGTCCTGTTGGCCCTAGCCGCCGCTGCCGGTCACGTGTATGCGGAAACACAGGCATCAGCCGATCTCCGCGCAAATGCAGAACATGTGACGTTTCCGGCCCCCGCCTTTCATCCTGACTGGTTCAAGCACTCGTTTCTTGACCTGACCGAGGATGTTCAAGAGGCACAGGCACAAGGCAAGCGACTGATCCTGTATTTCTACCAGGCCGGGTGCCCCTATTGCAAAAAGCTCATAGAGCATAATCTGGGTCAAGCAGAAGTATCCGAGTACACCCAGAAAAACTTCGAGGTCGTTGCCATCAACATCTTCGGTTCAGTAGATGTAACGGATACCGATGGAGAGATCCTGAGCGAGAAGGAGTTTTCAAAAAAGCTGCGGGTAAACTTTACTCCCACCATGCTCGTCTACAATGAAGACAGCAGAATCATATTTCGAATGAATGGCTACTACCCCCTGGACAAGTTCTCAGCCATGCTCAGTTATCTGGCGGACAAAATGGAGACCCGGGTAAAGTTTCTGGACTACCTCGCGGAATACCGCAGCAACAACAAACCGGATCTGCTGGAAAAGGATTTGTATGCCGGACAATTCAAACTTGCACCGTTTGACCTGCAGGAAACCATCGAGTCAGAAGAGAAGCCTGTGGCGGTCTTTTTTGAAGAAGCTGACTGCTCATCATGCAACGAGCTGCACACAGACATTTTGCAAAGGGACAAGACAAAGGAGTACTTGGAAAAATTCTCTTTGGCTGTAGTTGATATTCACAGCGAGGAAAATGTTGTTTCCCCGACAGGAGACACCTACGCATCCAAGGATTGGGTTAAGGAAAGAAGAGTACAGTTCATCCCCACGATTCTGTTCTTCGATAAAAGCGGCAATGAGGTATTCCGTGTGGATGGATATGTGAAGGCTTTTCATCTCCAGTCGGCTCTCGATTACGTGCTGACTGAAAGCTATAAAAGATATTCGGGATTTCAGCCTTTTCTTCATGACAGGGCAGACAGACTGGAGTCTGAAGGCGTTGTCATAAGACTTATGGAGTAGCTGTTAGGGAATATCTATCGATCGGCCTTGGGGGTGAACTGGCCCAGGATGAAATTCTTGAAGTTCCCACCACTGCTCGGCTCACATCCATCCCGACAACAGAAGCTGGCCCGAGGCGTGTCCAGCAGGTTCGTCAGGTATCGATTGGATGCGTGTCTTGTGCCCAGATACGTACGTGAAGACGGTGCCTGCCCATAGCATAAAATTGTTGCAGACATATTTCGTATATACTAAGATTCAATGACAGTTGCGTATTCATCTTTATGTGATTGGAACGCGAGGTCTGGGATGCCCAAACTCTGTTTTCCAGGCCCATGTATCGCAAAATTGCTCGGTACTTTTTTCTTTGGACCGAAACCCCGTCTTGGTAATTGCTGTACACAGTCATTGACTGTGTCCATGTATGTGGCGTGAGGGTGAAACAATGGTGATAAGTGAAAGTTGACCCACTTATCAGGCACATCACCCGAATGCTTTATGAGGATCGGTGGAGGGGCTCTCCTAGTGAATTTAGCGCATCACAGTAGCAGGAAAGCAAGTTCAGTTACCCCTAGAAGGGCACCTCCCTTTTCTACTCACAATAGAATTTATACGTTTGCTCGTATGCCAGGTTTGCATTCGCCAAAGGGGTGTTGCTTGGCATCCGGTCATCTCGCTTGGAACGAAGCATCTTTTTAGTGCATGGGAGGTCATGATGTTTAAAAATGCTGCACTGTTTTTTATCAGTAGCTGCCTGTTCCTTCTGATGAGTACATCAGCACAGGCCGTAAAGTTTGAATTTGAAGACATGGACGGCTTGTCGGTGGATTTTTGGGGTTTCTCTCAGTTGACCGTTGAGCAATTTGACCGTGATTCCGATCGAGACGGCGTCGAGTTTGATGCAGACCGTGTTCGATTCGGAGCTAAAATGAAGTGGGGGAAGTGGTTCGGCAATCTGCATTTCGACGCCAACGATACAAGGCGAGAGGAAAAGCGAGTTGGGGGACTTGACACGTTCATCCGCGATGCCAACGCAGGCTACAAGTTCAGCAATGCGGCTAAAATCAAGGTCGGCCAGTTCAAAACCCCGCTGGGCATGGCGTTCAATGGATCGGGGAAAAAATTACCGCTTCCCAAGCGCACCTTTACGGACCGGCTCGCATTCGATCGCACACTCGGGCTCATGCTGAGCGGTAGAAAGATCGGTGGGGCCAAGGACAGCGGGCTAGGCTACGATCTTTTCTTCGGGAATCCGGTAGGCCGTGCCGGGACAGCCAGTCAGAACAAGGATCAAGTCGGTGATGAGCACACGTGGGTGGCTAGGGCCATGTATGACATGGGCAAGAATTTCCATGTGGAAGCCTCGTATGGGGAAGTGGGCGAAGCAGGCGGCCCGTCAACTGAAGACCTGGAAACTTTTGACGTTGGTATCTCCGGCAAGCTGTCCCCCAACCTTGCATACCGTTCTGAATTCATCCAGGCCGACAATGTGCGGGGTGTGGACGGTGATGAAGAAGAAGCATGGTTTGTGGAACTCTCCTATGCGTTCAATAAAATGCTCCAGGGCGTAATCCGCTATGAGGGAGCTGACTTTGAAGACGCCGATGCTGCTGATTCGGATATCAGGGCGATGGAAGTAGGGGTCAACATGTACCTGGGTCAGAATAAAACCAATAACCGCGTGCAAATATCCTACCGCTCTGTCAGCGGCGATGAGGAAGACTACAAGGGACGTGCGGCAACGGGAGGATTCGCAGACCACAAATGGGACGCAATCCTGGGACAAGTACAGTTTTCATACTAGGCCGGTAAGGTCCGCGAGCCTGCTCTCATGCAGGCTCGCCCGGCCTTTTTCTTTTTACGGGCCCTAAAGTTCATCACGACTCAGGGCCGTAGCAAGACGTAAGGTATCCCTTTACCCCGTAGTTTCTGCCCCGGCGCGGGGCGCTAACCAGGCCATGCCCGTTCATCGTGCAGAGCATAGGAGCCTGCAAGGGGGGTTTTCCAACACGCTGCCGACTGCTGGAACACGACCAGCCTAAACCAAGACACATTGATGGATTTTATCCACGCCTTTATTTTACAAAGTCCATCACGTCTGAAATAGTGATGAAATCCTTATGAAAAGAAGTGAATGGAGTGTGGAGATGCTGTCTTGTGTGAGGCTACTGTGTTCAATGCTCATGGTTTGTGTTTTCTTGGCGAGTTGTGCAAGCCCGACTGGACTGAAGCAATCCAGGGCAGCGCAGGAAGGCGGCAGGGACAACATCCGGAATATAGAAATCGCATCCATTCTTTCAAACTCGTTTCATTCGGTTTATCTGGGGGTCACCCGATTTTCCAACACGTACCATCAATCGGATGCAGGCGACTGGGCGATCAATGACTTTTTAACGGGTTTGATCAAGGAAGCCATTTTGCAGGACCGGCGCTTCAACTATGTTGATACCGGGATCAACAAAGAAGAGCTGCGCAGAAGCTACTCCCGGAAGAAATCCGGTGATCAGTATTTCAATATACGCCGTATCGATTCACAGCTGGAAGATCTTTATCGACTTCATGGTGTGGATACGCTGGTCCTGATTATTGAAAACCAAATAGAGGATCCGATTCAGGATACGATCCAGGAATTCGTGGGCTACGGTCTTTATCGCAATGCACTGTCGTTCAAATCCGTCTATCTGTATTCCTATCTTAAAGTGCTTGTGATTGACACCAGGTCCAAGAAAATCAGAAAAGAGATGGTCGCCACGGATCATCTGAAGTTACCCAAGGAATTTTGGGCAGAACGACTGGGTTCCCTGGTCTCAAAGAAAAAACGCCATCTAAGAAATGAATCATTGAGAATCGCGGGCAGCAACGTGTTGGGTGCTTTGGTCGAGTCTGGCTTGATTGCCGAAGAAGTTGCGCATACCACGGAAAGTGGTGCTGTGCGGCTGACGGATAGACTGCAAGAGGCCAGTAATTACGGGCAGCTCTATGAGGATGCGGTCGATCGGGTTTATCGTTCTTTGGAAATTGAAAAGCACTTTGAACGCTATGCCCTGCTGATGCAGGGGAGGCACGAGGAGGTGATTGACGACGCGGATTCGTATCGGGATATCTATTTGCACTGGATGCGAAAGCATGTGAGCTGGGAAATTCTCAAACCAAAAATCATCGATGAATACCGAAAGATGTTTACCGCTGACGAGTTGAATGAAATTGCGGATTTTGCGGAATCAGAGGTTGGTGCGAAGATGCTCAAGCAAATCCCCATGATTCTCAGGGAGCAAGAAAACATCTGGCTGAAAGAGGCGAAAGACAAGGTCGACCTGCTGGACGATGCCGTCATGAACAGACGGGAAGCAACAGTCTACTAATGCACTCTTAGTCAAATTCCATGCTTCGAAAAATTTGCCCTGCGTTAGAGCGAGACAGCTCAAAGAATGTGTCAAGGTGAGCGTAGGCGGATTGATCGATCCGGTAGGCATCCTCAAGGCTGCCGTCCGCATCCAACAACTGTTCAACCTGCTGTCGCATGTATACCAGGTAATCCCTTGTGTAGACTGTCACAGGCTCCATCGTGGTCGGGGAGCCGTGCCCAGGGATCACGTATTCGGCTCCGAGAGATGCGAACTTGTCCCAGGATTTGATCCACTCACTCGTGTCGGTGTCCTCAAAGACCGGCAGCAACCTTTCGTGAAAGGCCATGTCACCTGAGATGACAAGCTTTCTTTCCGGAAGCCAGACGACGATATCTCCGGGACTGTGCGCCTGGCCCAGATACAAAATCTCAATACGTTCTGATCCGAGCTCAAGTGCCAGCTTCTGACTGAAGGTTTTATCCGGGAGAACGACTTCCGTGTGGAAGCTTTTGTCACGATTTCGGCGACGCATGCGATCCAGTAACCTGTCCCCGTGTTCCGCGATGACCTGCGATGCATCTTCGTGGGCAATGATGGTCGCACCTTGTTGCTTCCAGTAATTACTCCCCAGCATCGCATGGCCTTGTGCATTTTCAAGTACCACAT
The DNA here is from genome assembly GCA_022824965.1 of Gammaproteobacteria bacterium. Taxonomy (GTDB): domain Bacteria; phylum Pseudomonadota; class Gammaproteobacteria; order UBA4575; family UBA4575; genus WTFY01. The sequence continues at coordinate 296,703 of JAJDYY010000006.1, read as the reverse complement.
ACCTGACAGGTTGCGATGTGATTTTTTTGATTTCCTGATGCAGTGAGGCAGCCAGCAAATAATTGTCTCCGGCATTGACGACCAGAACACCGTCATCCGAGATTACGAATGACAGGTTATTGTTATGGCCGGAGTTTGCATAGGTGGGAGGGGCGGTCGCGCCGATGGCAGACCAGACCACCCCCGGTATCACTTCCTGGGGTCTTGAATACAAAAAGGTATCAAGTGCCTGGTCCGGGATATCAACCGCGAGACCCCGTTGCTTCCATGCAAAAAATCCGTCGGCATAATTCTTCACCCGTGTATACCCCAGGTCCATGAGTGTTTCGGCGGCCAGTGGGCTGCGCCGGTTCACGCCGCAGTAAACAACGATTGGAGTATTTTTTCCTATAACGTATTGATCAATTTGGAATTCCAGCCAACCTCGAGGTATGTTGAAGTGATTTGCTGAATCAATGCTTCCACCGAGCAACGTGATTTCTTGGGGCAAGCGTACATCAATTAGAACCGTCTCCGGCTGATGACGCAGTATTTCTTGCAATTCGCGTGTGTCGACATTGCTAATTCGGTTTTTTGTCGTCGCAAGCAGTTCTCGTGATTGTCCGGAAATCGGGGGAGGTTCCGGAATGGAAACTATATTTTCACCTGTACTGTCTTCCTGATTTGCATGGACCAGTGAAAGGACCAAACAAAATGAAACGATCAGTTTCAGGGCAAAAAATATGCGACAGCATATTAAAGAATCATGTAGCAGCCGTGTTTTGGTCGATAGCATCGATAATCTTTATGATCTGATCATCCTTGAGCGAATAATAGGTTCGATTCTTATTCCTGCGACGGCGTAACAGCTTGAGGTCATAGAGTTTTGCAAGTTGCTGGGAAATGTTGCTGGGGCTTGATCCCACGAACTTGGCGATACCATTTACTGTTTGTTCCTGCTGATGAATTGCACAGATTATTTTCAGTCGTGTGGGGTGAGCCAATGCATGAAGCCCCCGGTAGATCCGGTTGATGTCTTGTTCAAGTTCAAGTTTCTTGCACGATTCCATGATCACATCCTTGTTTGTTGTTACGGGTCCGGCTCCAAAGTTTTGGAGTCATTAAAGAGGTATTTCCCCGGCACCACCTGCACGACAAGCCAAACGGATTTCGGGGCTTTGAACAGGCCGGAAACAGGGATTGGGTCGCCGACCAGACGCTTGGGCATTGTAAATAATTCTTGGTGAATTACAACGTCATCGGGCTGGGCCCTGACAACGGCACCTGATCCAAGCGATCGCCGAGAAGGGCTGCAGGCCAGCTGGCATTCGACGAATGCCGAATGCCATCAGAACCCGAGCCTTCTGGGCTAGAAACTCGTATAATTATAACCTGTGTAATTTGCAGGCCATAGCCCCAAATAACTCAGGACGCAGGCAACTGCCCGAAGGCCATTAACCCCTTCCGGTTTGCCGTAAAACTCAGCTTTTACAAGGGTTGTGCACATGAGTCCACATGTTTTGGTACTGACGACTTTTCCGGATTCGACCATTGCGACGCGCCTGGCGAAAGAGATCGTTCAGAGCCGGCTGGCAGCCTGTGTAAATATCATGCCTCAGGCACAATCCGTGTACATGTGGCAAGGTGAGCAGTGTACGGAGACGGAGTGCATCGCGCTTATGAAAACTACTGAAAGCGGGTACAAGAAGCTGCAGTCCTACATACAAAACCATCATCCTTATGAACTTCCAGAGATTATTGCGACTCCCATTACAAAGGGCCTGGATCGCTATCTGGGCTGGGTGACCGAAAGTGTGAGCATATGAAGGGTCTCAGCATCATTTTTTGGATACTGCTCGTATTCGGGCATTCTGCAAGCCATGCAGAATCCGTAACCGGCGTACTCGAACCGTTCGTTACGGGAATGGGCGAGGACGAATTTCTCCACCCCGACGAAGCTTTTCAGGTTACAGCGCGCAAGGGGAATGCCTACACCATTTTGACGGACTGGAAGGTCGTCGAAGGTCATTACCTGTACAAGGACAAGATTACGGTTGAACCCATGGACGGGGTCGAGGTGGTTCTGGGGGCTGTGCAATTGCCAGCCGGAAAAGAAATGCATGACGAGTTCTTCGGCAACGTGGTTACCATCGATCACGATTTCGAGGCACCCGTTCCGATTCAGCAGATTGCAGGCAACATCAGGACACTCGATCTGGAGGTCACCTACCAGGGGTGCGCCAAGGCAGGTCTTTGCTACCCGCCCATTACCAAGATTCTCCATGTCTCGCTGGACCCATCCGGCAACCCGCCCGGCGCTGCAGCTACCCCTGCAGGACCGGGTTCGGGGAGTCCCCCGGGGGACTCTGGCTTCCAGTCCGAGCAGGACCGCTTTGCTGCCATGCTTGGTTCAGGAAAACTCTGGTGGATCATGGCCAGCTTCCTGGGTCTGGGCCTGTTGCTGGCCTTCACACCCTGCGTGTTCCCAATGATCCCGATTTTGTCCAGCATCATCGTGGGTCAGGGAAAAGATGTATCGACCACCCGGGCCTTCGGTCTGTCTCTGGCCTATGTTTTGGCCATGGCGCTTACCTACACCACAGCCGGGGTGGTGGTCGGTCTTTCAGGAGAAAACGTGCAAATCTGGTTTCAGAACCCGTGGGTGATCAGCACGTTTGTGGGGGTCCTGGTGTTGCTGTCCCTGTCCATGTTCGGGCTGTATGAGCTGCAAATCCCGCATGCCATCCAGTCGAGACTGAGTGCCTACAGTTCTTCCCAGCGTCAGGGTTCGTACACCGGTGCCGGGGTGATGGGTTTTCTGTCTGCACTAATCGTTGGACCCTGCGTGAATGCTCCCCTGATCGGTGCACTGATCTACATCGCCGATGTTGGCGATGCCACCATCGGGGGTCTCGCCCTTTTTGCCCTGAGCATGGGGATGGGAATTCCCTTGCTGGTGGTGGGCACGTCCGCAGGCAAGATACTGCCGAAGGCCGGGGCCTGGATGGTGGCGATCAAGGCCGTAACGGGTGTGTTTCTGCTTGCCCTTGCGATCTGGATGCTGCAACGAATCATCCCTGCTCCCATCGTGCTGCTGCTTTCGGGTGCCCTGCTCATTGCCTGTTCGGTATACATGGGTGCCCTGGAGTCCGTCCGGGAGGGAGCTTCCGGGTGGCTCAGATTGCGAAAGGGCTTCGGGCTCATTGCCCTGGTATACGGAGGCATTCTGGTCATGGGTGCCGCAGGCGGCAGCCACAGCCTGCTGCACCCCTTGCAGGGGATATTTGCCCAATATACCGTCACAGACGATGCCAACCCCAGCAGGAACTCGGCACATAGCTTGGCCTTCCGGCAGATCAAGGGGGTCAAAGAGCTGGATACGGCCGTGCAACTTGCCACAGCACAGGGGCGGCCCGTGATGCTGGATTTTTATGCCGACTGGTGCATTTCCTGCAAGGAGATGGAGGCCTTCACGTTCAGCAACTCAGGTGTGCAGACGGCATTGGACGACTTCGTGCTGCTGCAGGCCGATGTAACCGCTCACGATGAACAGGACCGGGCACTGTTGCAGCATTTGGGCCTGTTTGGCCCGCCCGCCATTTTGTTTTATGACCGTACCGGCCAGGAGATGAGGGACTACCGTATCGTGGGGTTCATGGGGGCCTCTCGGTTCACGTCCCACATCGACCGTTTCAAAAATGCCGGAACCCTGGCGCTTTATATGGGAAATTGATGCCAGGTCCGGCTGCACGCCCACGGTATGGCGGTAGTAAATGGCAAAGTTTCTCGTCTTTCACTGCTTCAGACGATAGCCGGTTTTGAAAATCCACCAGATGATCGCCAGACAGATGGCTGTGAACAGCAGTACCATCAGCAAGCTGATTCCGACACCGACATCGGCCACCTCGTAAAAACTCCAGCGAAAACCGCTGACCAGATAGACCACCGGATTGAACAGGCTGACCGTCTGCCAGGCGGGCGGCAGCATGTCGATGGTGTAAAAGCTTCCACCCAGGAATACCAGGGGGGTGATCACCAGCATCGGGATCAGTTGCAGTTTTTCGAAGTTGTCGGCCCAGAGGCCGATAATGAATCCGAGCAGGCTGAAGGAAATGCAGGTCAGGACCAGGAAGCCGAGCATCCAGAAAGGATGGCTGATGTTCAGGTCGACGAAAAAACCGGAGGTCGCGAGAATGATCATGCCGATGATAAAGGATTTGGTTGCAGCGGCTCCGACGTAACCCAGCAGAATCTCCACAAAGGATATGGGGGCTGAGAGCACTTCGTAGATCGTCCCGGTGAACCTCGGGAAATAGATGCCGAACGAGGCATTCGCGACACTTTGCGTGAGCAGGGCAAGCATCACTAGGCCCGGTACAATAAATGCCCCGTAGGAAACCCCCTCAACGGTTTCAATGCGGGAGCCGATTGCAGAACCGAAAACGACGAAATACAGCACTGTGGAGATAATCGGCGAGACAAAGCTCTGCATGATCGTGTTCCAGGCACGCAGCATCTCGTACTTGTAGATGGTTTTGGCGGCCTGGGTGTTGATCATTCCGTGCCCACCAGGCTGATGAAAATATCTTCCAGTGAGCTTTGCGATGTACTCACGTCCTTGAGCAGCAACCCTGTACTGTTCACCGCATCCAGCAATCCGGAAATCCCGGTATGTTCGCTGTGGCTGTCGTAGGTGTATACGAGTTGCCGGCCTTCGCCGGAAAGTTCCAGCGACCACCCGGACAGCGAGTGCGGCACCGATGCAATCGGCTGCTCCAGTTCTATGGTCATCTGGCGTTTGCCGAGCTTGTGCTTCAAGGCCTGCTTGTCGTCGATGACCAGCAATTCACTCTTATGGATAACGCCCACCCGGTCTGCAATCGCTTCAGCCTCTTCGATGTAGTGCGTTGTCAGGATGATGGTGACTCCCAACTTCTTGAGCCCCGTAACGAGGTTCCACATGCCCTTGCGCAACTCCACATCGACCCCGGCGGTCGGTTCATCCAGAAATAAGACCAGGGGCTGATGGGACAGCGCCTTGGCGATCAGCACGCGTCGCTTCATGCCTCCTGACAGGGTGCGTATCGCGCTGTCCTTTTTTTCCCACAGGGACAAGTCCCGCAAGAGCTGTTCCAGATAGGCGGGATCAGGCTCCTTGCCAAACAGTCCCCGGCTGAAACATACGGTATGCCATACCGTGTCGAACGAGGGCAGCGTCAGTTCCTGGGGAACCAGCCCGATCATGGCGCGCGTGATCCGGTAATCCTGTTCGATGTCGTAGCCACTGACTTTGACGGAACCTTCGCTCGGATTTACGATTCCGCAGATAGTGGAGATCAGGGTCGTCTTTCCCGCACCGTTGGGTCCAAGCAGGGCGAGAATCTCGCCCGTATGGATGTTCAGGGTGATGTCGGTAAGTGCACGGTGCCCGTTGCCATAGACCTTGGACAGGGCCTCGACCGAAATGATGGGATTCGTATCCATGTCTGGGAGATTCATCAGCGCGTCGCGTCGTGCATACTAAACGATATCATCAAATCCTTTGCGGCTATCCTGTCCACCTGTCTCCAGGGCGATCGTAGACAGAAAATTTTACTAATTTTCGTGATCTTGCCTCTATCATGCAAGGAAAATTCTTTAAATTCATAGAAATATATAATTTTGGATAAAATGCAGGAATCTGCGTATAGTGTAGCTTGACGGAAGGTATGCAGGGCACACTGCCTGTACTTTCCACGCATTCTGAAACAGGATACATCCATGGCCAAGATTTTGCTTCTAAACGGTCCTAACCTCAATCTGCTCGGCCAGCGAGAGCCCGAAGTATACGGGCATGAGACCCTTGAAGAAGTGGTTCGTTGTGCACTTGATACCGCCACGCAACTGGGTCATCAACTGGACGACTTCCAAAGCAACGCAGAACATGAACTGGTGGACCGGATCCACCGGGCCAGCCAGGAGGGTGTCGCCATGATCATATTCAACCCGGGCGCTTTCACCCACACCAGTGTCTCCTTGCGCGACGCTCTGCTGGGAGTGGCGATCCCCTTCATCGAAGTGCACTTGTCCAATGTATTTGCCCGGGAAGACTTCAGGCAGCATTCTTTCCTCACCGATATTGCCGCCGGCGTGATCTCAGGGCTGGGGATCAAGGGCTACAGCCTTGCGGTTGAAGCTGCCCATCATCAACTGTCTGCGAGCTAGGTATGGACATACGCAAAGTAAAGAAACTTGTCGAATTGCTGGAAGAGTCCGGAATTGCAGAAATTGAAATCCACGAGGGTGAGGAGTCCGTTCGCATCAGCCGTGGCGTGCCCATGGCTGCCCCGGGTCAGGTGGTCTCCCCCCAGGTGTCCGTGGTGGCTGCACCGGAGACACCCCCGCCATCAGGTGCCGCTCCCGAGCCAGAGCCCGAGTTGCCCAGCGGGCATGCAGTCAACTCGCCCATGGTGGGGACGTTTTATGAAGCACCTGCCCCCGGACAGAAGCCGTTTGTCGAGGTGGGAGATTCCGTACAGGCAGGTGATACCCTGTGCATCATAGAGGCCATGAAAATGTTAAACCAGATCGAAGCGGACAAGGCCGGGACGATCAAGGCCAAGCTGGTTGATAATGGACAGCCGGTCGAGTACGGACAGGCCTTGTTCATCATTGATTGATTTCCTGCCCAGGCAGTTTCTACATGCTGGATAAAGTTGTTATTGCCAACCGTGGCGAAATTGCGTTGCGCATACTGCGTGCATGCCGCGACATGGGTATCAAGACCGTAGCCATCCATTCGGAAGCAGACCGGGACCTGATGCATGTGGGCATGGCCGACGAGTCGGTTTGTGTGGGTCCTGCACCCTCGGCAGAGAGTTATCTGGACATTCCGGCAATTATCAGTGCAGCCGAGGTGACCAACGCCACGGCCATACACCCGGGCTACGGTTTCCTGGCAGAAAATGCCGAGTTCGCTGAAGTCGTCGAGTCCAGCGGCTTTATTTTCATAGGGCCCAATGCAGAAACCATTCGGCAGATGGGCGACAAAATTACCGCCAAAAGGGCCATGCAGGAAGCGGGAGTTCCGTGTGTGCCGGGGGGTACGGAGCCCATCGGCGATGATGAAAAGGAAAATGCCCGAATGGCCCGGGACATTGGCTATCCGGTCATCATCAAGGCCGCTGGCGGTGGCGGCGGTCGCGGCATGCGCGTAGTGGAAGAAGAAGACAAGCTGGTCGAGTCGATTTCACTGACTCGCACGGAGGCCAAGGCGGCATTCAATGATGACCGCTTGTATATGGAGAAGTTTCTGCAGGCTCCCAGGCATGTCGAATTTCAGGTGCTGGCCGACACACGAGGCAATGCGATCCATTTGTGCGAGCGTGACTGCTCCATGCAGCGCCGCAACCAGAAAGTCGTGGAAGAGGCGCCTGCATTCGGGATCAGTGAAGAGCAGCGCCACAGCATCGGCGAGCGTGTCAAGCAGGCCTGTCGAGAAATCGGTTATCGAAGTGCCGGCACCTTCGAGTTTTTGTACGAGAACGGCGAATTCTATTTCATCGAAATCAATACGCGCGTCCAGGTCGAGCACCCAGTAACAGAAATGATTACCGGAATCGACATCGTGAAACAGCAACTGCTAGTGGCCGCTGGGGAGCCCCTGTCCTTCTCCCAGGATGATGTCAAGATCCGCGGGCATGCCATTGAATGCCGCATCAATGCGGAAGACCCCTACTCGTTTATCCCGTGCCCGGGCGAGGTGACCCATTTTCACTGCCCCGGCGGACCGGGGATCCGGGTGGATACCCACCTCTACAATGGCTATACCGTACCCCCGTACTATGACTCGATGATTGGCAAGCTGCTGGCCCTGGGGCACAGCCGCTCAGGGGCACTGACCCGGATGAAAGGCGCCCTGCATGAAATTGTCATTGACGGTATTACCACCAATGTCCCATTGCTGCTGGAACTGATGCAGGATCCCGTGTACAGGAACGCCGAGCACAACATCCATTACCTCGAGAACAAGCTCAAGGGCTGAGTTCCCGAGGCGCCCGGCCTCGGAATTGATGCGGGCCTTGGCCCTGTACAATCTCGAGCCGGCCCGGCTCATGCCGGCAGGGTGTTTTGGGTTGACCTGTTCCTTTTTCTGCGTGCATGGCCACTGGTTCGGGCCGCCCGGGGCAGGCGCCTGCGGCAAACTGAAAGGGGGCGGTCTTTTCCCGGTCCCGAGGGTCTCGGCAAGCTGTCCGGGACATAAAAAAGTCTTGGCATTTGCAAAGCCAAATGCGATCATTGTAGGCCAAGCAGCGCGGGGAATTTCCAGGACCGAATCTGGCAAATTGCCTTAAAAATAACAAGACGTTGCCCACGCACTCTTGGAAAAATCAGAAGCGTTAAGACACACGTTGGTGGCTGTAATGCATCACGGGTGCAACTTGGGATTTGCGCTGCCTGACAAATACCGCATGGCATCTACAACCGCATATCGTGATATCAAGAAATATCTTGATGCAGCCGGACCATGTCCCGCACAGCGGATAGTATTAACAAGACATTTTGGCACCGGCCAGCCAGAAAATATGGAGTTAACTGCATGAGCGCATCGCCTTCTACCGCTGAGGTGACGGACCTGCGCCGTGAACGCAGCAAGCATTCTTTGCGTGAAACGGTGACCAGTTCCCTGCATCTTTATTTCAACCAGATGAGTGGTCACGAGCCAGAGGGCCTTTATAAAATGTATATCGAGGAAGTTGAGCGCCCGCTTCTCGAACTGGTCATGCAATATTGCAAGGGCAATCAGACAAAGGCTGCCAAATACCTGGGCATCAATCGCGGCACACTCAGGAAAAAGCTCAAGATGTACGGGCTCGGTTAGCCGCCCTTACCCCTTGGATCATCCCCTTGACTAGTCCAAAACGGCAGTCTGTTTGCCGTGCACTGATCAGCGTTTCCGACAAATCCGGTGTCGTGCAACTGGCACGCGAACTGCACGGCCTGGGTATCGAGATCCTGTCTACCGGGAATACGGCAAAGCTCCTCGACCAGCACGGACTTGCCGTAACGGAAGTTTCCAGCTACACGGGGTTTCCGGAGATCATGGATGGCCGTGTCAAAACACTGCATCCCAGGATACATGGTGGAATTCTCGCGCGCCGCGGCCAGGACGAGCCGGTCATGCGTGAGCATGACATCGCTCCGATCGACCTGGTGGTCATCAATCTCTACCCGTTCGCCGAAACGACAGCCCGGCCCGGCTGCCAGCTGGAGGAAGCCATAGAGAACATCGATGTGGGAGGGCCAGCGATGATTCGTGGGGCGGCCAAAAACAATGCACATGTAGCGGTGGTAGTCGATCCCGATGACTACCCGGCGATTGTTGCCTGTTTGAAGGAAACGGGCGGCGCGCTGGATGCCGCCCTGAGATTTGACCTGGCGGTGAAGGCCTTTGAACACACGGCCCGTTACGACGACATGATCGCCAACTATCTGGGCCAGCAGCTTGCCGACGAAAATCCCGTGTTTCCGCGCACACTCAATCTGCAGTTTCAACGCGAACAGGTGTTGCGCTATGGAGAAAATCCGCATCAACGCGGAGCGTTCTACAGGGAAATGGATCTTCCTGATTCCTGCATTGCAGGCGCCGAGCTCCTTCAGGGCAAGAAGCTGTCGTACAACAATATTGCAGACAGCGATGCAGCCCTGGAATGCGTGAAGCAGTTCGAGGTCCCGGCATGCGTGATCGTCAAGCATGCAAATCCCTGCGGAGTGGCAGTAGCCCGGGATATTTCACAGGCTTATGAACGTGCTTTCCAGACCGATCCGACTTCCGCATTTGGTGGTGTGATTGCCTTCAATCGAGAGCTTGATGCAGGGACTGCGGGACAGGTCATCAAGAAGCAGTTTGTCGAGGTGTTAATCGCACCTGTGATTTCCAAAGCTGCACGTGAGGTGCTCAAGGCCAAGAAGAATGTCCGTGTTCTGGAATGTGGAGCCTTGGGTCCGGTGGCTGCTTCCCTTGATTTCAAACGGGTGGCCGGCGGTCTGCTGGTCCAGGACCGCGATTTGGGTGTTGTGACCGAGGGGGAACTGGACATTGCCTCCGCTCGTTCACCCAACAAGCGTGAACTGGAAGACTTGCTGTTTGCCTGGAGGGTGGTCAAATTCGTGAAGTCCAACGCGATTGTGTATGCGCGTGACCAGTGCACGGTGGGGGTCGGGGCAGGGCAGATGAGCCGGGTTTACTCGGCGAGGATCGCTGCGCTCAAGGCGCGTGACGAGGGCATGGACATTGCCGGTTCAGTGATGGCATCCGATGCATTTTTCCCGTTTCGAGATGCGATCGAGGCAGCGCATGAGCATGGGATTACTGCAATCATCCAGCCGGGTGGCTCCGTCAAGGACAAGGAAGTGATTGCGGCAGCAGATGAATACGGGATTGCCATGGTATTCACGGGGATACGCCATTTCTGCCACTAGGTTTACATGGAGGCTGATCCATGCCTTCAGGCGCCAATCGGTTTTTTTGATCAAGGTCAGGATATCGCAATGAAAGTTCTAGTTGTGGGTGGAGGAGGGCGCGAACATGCGCTGGCGTGGAAGCTGTGCCAATCGGCACATGTCTCGCAGGTGTTTGTCGCTCCCGGAAATGCAGGGACTGCCGCTGAACCCAAGGCGAAGAATGTCGAGATCGGCACCGAAGACATCCCGGCATTGCTCGATTTTGCAAAACGACAGGGCATTGACCTTACCCTGGTCGGGCCGGAAGCCCCGTTGGTGGACGGGATTGTCGATCAGTTCGAGGCCGAGAATTTGCCGATATTTGGCCCGGTTGCAGCGACAGCCCGGCTGGAGGGGTCCAAGTCCTTTGCCAAACAGTTCATGCAAAGGCACCGGATTCCGACGGCTGACTATGCGGTGTTTACGGATTTTGCAGAGGCTCACGACTATATCGTATCCAGGCCCGCACCCATGGTGGTCAAGGCGGACGGACTGGCGGCAGGCAAAGGCGTCATCATTGCACAGGACCACGCAGATGCGCTGGACAGTGCGCGGCAAATGCTAAGCGGAGAACGTTTTGGAGACGCGGGAAAGAGCATTGTCGTGGAAGAATTCATCCAGGGCGAGGAAGCCAGCTTCATTTGTATGGCGGATGGCGAACATGTCTTGTCGATGGCCACCTCCCAAGACCATAAAAAGCGTGATATAGGCGATGCCGGACCCAACACGGGCGGTATGGGGGCCTACTCACCGGCTCCGATCGTGAATGAAACACTTCATCAGCACATTCTGGACAAAGTCATCTATCCCACAGTCCGGGGATTTGCTGAACAGGGGACCCCGTATCTCGGGTTTCTTTATGCCGGCCTGATGATTGATGCCAAGGGGGATCCCCATGTGCTTGAATTCAACTGCCGTTTCGGTGATCCGGAAGCACAGCCAATCCTGATGCGCATGCAGTCGGACCTTGCGGAGCTTTGTCTTGCCGCGTTGGCCAAACAGCTGGACCAGCACGTAATCCAATGGGATGCACGAACGGCACTCGGGGTGGTATTGGCTGCAGGCGGTTATCCGTCGGATGCCTATGAAAAAGGAGCGGTGATTCAAGGTCTCTCTGAGTCCAGGGAAACCCCTGTGCAAAAAGTCTTCCATGCAGGGACACGCGAACGTGACGGGAGGGTATTGACCAGCGGCGGGCGTGTGTTGTGTGCTACGGCACTGGGAGACACGGTAGGGCAGGCTCAGCAACGCGCCTACAGTCTTGCAAAGCAGATTTCATGGCCGCAAATGTTCTACCGTCCGGACATTGGCCATCGAGCCGTCAACGACAACCGTTAGCAGCCGCGACGAAGTGCCTCGCAATCGGCTTGGGGTTTTCTGCCCCAGGCAGCTCCGATCCTGATTCCTCGCCTGTGCGAAGAAATTGCCGCCAGCATGTAAAATAGCAGCTGGTGGTTTCCAATCTCCGTGAACGTGCAGCGGTGATAAACACGGGTGGATCGCTATATGAAGGTCTCAACCATTTGTGTACTTGGCGGAACCGGTTTCGTCGGCAGCCGGCTATGTGCGGAATTGATGAAACGCGGCTATCGAATCAGGATCCTTACCCGCCGCCGGGAACGGCGCCGCGATTTGCTGGTATTGCCCGGCACCCAGATCGTCGAATGTGATGTTCACGATGCCCCCCAGTTGAGTGCCTGTGTCAGCGATTGCGCAGCCGTGGTCAATCTCGTCGGCATTCTCAATGAGAAAGGCCACAAGGGCGAAGGGTTTCGCAGGGCCCATGTGGAGTTGATCCACAAAATCATCGCCGCGTGCCGCAACCACAAAATCCCAAGACTTCTTCACATGAGTGCACTCAATGCAAGCCCTGGAGGCAAAAGTTTCTATTCACGCACCAAGGGTGAAGCTGAAAATTTTGCACATGCTGCCGGGAACCAGATTGCTGTCACCAGTTTCAGGCCTTCGGTTATATTTGGGCCGCACGACAATTTCCTGAACCGTTTTGCATTCCTTCTCAAGTTGGCTCCTGGATTTTTCCCCCTTGCGTGTGCGGATGCCGAGATGGCTCCCGTTTATGTGGGTGATGTTGCAAGGGTCATGGCGGATGCGCTTGATGATCCCCAGACCCATGGGTCCCGAATCGACTTGTGTGGCCCCAAAAGGTATACCCTCAAGCAACTTGTTGAATACACCGCAGCACTGCGAGGCTTGAAAACAAAAGTACTGGGCTTGCCGAAGAGCTTGTCAAAGTTGCAGGCATATTTTCTCGAGTTTGTCCCCGGAAAACCGTTCTCCATAGACAATTATCACTCATTGCAGACCGACAGCGTTTGTCCGGGGCCGGAACACTGTCCGACTCCGTTGGAGATGGTTGCTCCAGGCTACTTGCTGGACCAGTCAAGATATGTACAGTATGAACGGTTTCGCAGCCGGCACTGATCAGCACTCCTGCGACACTTCAAGTACCGATTTTCGCTCTTTTGCACTCAGCATCGAAATTTCTTCTGCACGAAGGTAAAACTTCTCAAAGTCACTGTCGCACGCCACAAACAGCTTCTTGAAATTCGGGACCTGATCCCGATACACCGCGATCACTCCCAGTTGTGCATTGTTCAATGGGCCCGACATCCATTTTTTGTAGCGCTGCAACGAACTGCTGGACTGGCTCATGTTTTCATAACGTTGCCGGAGAATACGGACCAGTTTTAGCTTTTCACCGCGCATCGTCTCGATGGGAAGGCTGCTTTCATAAAGCTCATGGAGCTTCCGCCTCGTACCAAGAATCAGGTTTGCGAAGGCTGTTTTCTGAGTCCGCCAGCTTTCATACCTGGACAGCTCTTCCAGTCTTCCCTGATGCTGCAGCCAGCGGTGTACACCCAGTTCCTCAACCGCAGTGGCAAAGGATTCGTTGAAGGTGGAGTCGCTGTTTACATACAGTTGCTGGTGTGCCAGCTCGTGAAAGATGTAGGACGCGGTCGCAATTTCACCTCGATTGAGCATGCTGCTCACCAGCGGGGCGAGAGTAGAATAGGCGGGCACGCCCGCTACATATACATCCTGTCCTGAAGCTGCGAGCTTTGCAGCAAAGGCCCTGGCCTCGTTCTCATTAAAGTACCTGCGATACTGCATGCAGTCGATTGCCAGAAAGCACCATTTCTGCAGCGTGACGGAAAACTCGGGTGCGGCAAATACATGCCATGCGACGTACTGCCTGTCCAGCTGGATATAACTGTGGTAACTCTGATTCTCCGGAAGACCGAGATCGGTGCTTGCAAAGGTGCGCAGTTGCTGTGCCAGTATTAATTGTTCGATTAATTTTTTGTCGCGTGTAGAATCGTTTACGATATCGGAGATGGGTTCACTTTTGGACAGCAGGGCCAAATGACCGGCGGTAGACTGGTAGTAGAAGCCGATCGTGCTGCAGCCTGTGCAAAAATTGACCAGTACCACCAGAGTTAGCCACCGGCCGAGCTTTTTCATCATGCATTCACGTTATCACAAACAACGGGTGTGATTATGGAGGTTTATCTGGTGGGTGGTGCGGTTCGCGATGAACTGCTGGGTCTGCCTGTTCAGGAGCGGGACTGGGTGGTGGTTGGTGCAAGTGCCGAGGAAATGCTGAATTTGGGATATCGCCAGGTAGGGAAGGATTTCCCGGTATTCCTGCATCCCGAAACTGGCGAGGAATATGCCCTGGCCCGTACGGAGCGGAAAAAAGGCCGCGGTTACTATGGGTTTGAGGTGCATGCATCGCCGGATGTCAGCCTGCAGGACGACCTGCTGCGCCGTGACCTGACGATCAATGCCATGGCAAAAAGCCAGTCAGGAGACATCATCGACCCGCACGGGGGACAGCAGGATTTGAGAGCGCGAAACCTTCGCCACGTTTCTGCTGCTTTTGTTGAGGATCCGCTTCGCATACTGCGGGTTGCCCGTTTCGCTGCCAGGTTCGCAAGACAGGGATTTGGCATCGCAGACGAAACCATGCACTTGATGCACGGCATGGTCAGGACCGGAGAGTTGCAGGAGATTTCTGCAGAGCGCATCTGGGAGGAGACCCTGAGGGCTCTGGTCACAGACTCGCCCGGGGTATTTTTTTCCACCTTGCACCGCTTGCAGGCGCTGGAGCAAGTCTTCGGGAAGGTTGGATGTGCGTTTTCAGTCGAGTCCGCACGCAGTTCGGCATTGCAGGCGCTGGAGCGAATTTCCTCGCAGACGGACAAGCCCTGTGTTCGGTTTGCCTGCCTGATCGGAGGTCTGTATTTCCCTCGCGGCGGAGAGGATGCGCAAGATGTATCGTATCTGGCCAGACAGCCCGGCTTACCCAGTGCATGCCGGGAACTTATCGAGCTCACCGTAGAACTGCAGCATGCCTGTCACGGCGTTTTCAAACTGGATGCAGAGGCCTTGCTGGGCCTGTTGCGCAGGCTTGACGGGAGGAGAAGGCCGGAGCGCTTTGTCGATCTGTTGCAGATATTTTCCGTAATTTACGAATGCCTGGAGAAAGAGAGCCGATACCCTCAGGCAGACTGGCTGCAGCTCGCATCAAGGCGGATCGAGGAGATCGATGTGCGACAGTGGATCAGCGACGGAGTCGCAAACGAAGAGGTTGCCGGCAGGCTGGAACACGCCCGTTTGCAACTTTTGCAGGAAATGATTGATGCAAGGGCTACGCCCTGATTCGGCTCGCTCTCACCAATACGCGTATAGCAGCACGACGCCAAGCAGCACCCTGTAAATCACGAACGGCAGCATGCCGATCTGCGCGATGAATTTGATAAACCAGTGGATGCAGAAAAAAGTCACTATGGCCGAGCATGTCAAGACGCCCAGCCCGAAACCCCATTGAATGCTCGCTGCCTGCACTACGGCTTGGTAACTGCCGAATGCCGCAGCTGCGAAAATGGTCGGAATGGCCAGCAGGAAGGAAAATCGTGCAGCTTCCACCCGAGTCAGGCCCAGCCACATGGCTGCAGTCATGGTCACGCCGGCGCGGGATGTTCCGGGAATGAGCGCGAAAGCCTGTGCAAAGCCTATCAACAGGGCATCTGCCGTGGTCAATTGCCGGGTCCTGCGTGTCTGGCTGCCGCGCCAGTCTGCTAGCCCTAACAACAGGCCAAAAAATATGGAAGTGAGTGCGATGACAATGGCGTCTCGGCTGTACTGGACCACGTAGGTATGGAAGAAAAGGGCCAGGACCAGTATGGGGAGCGTGGCCCAGACTAACAGCCAGGCGAGGGTTTTTGCCTCCTCATTTTCACCCGGCGTGCCAGCCGGTGCGAAAGCCTGTCCAAGCAGCTTGCCCAGGTCGTCTCGAAAGTAGAACAGCACTGCCAGCAGGCTGCCCAGGTGCGCTGCAACATCGATGACCAGTCCCTGGTCCTGCCAATCCATGATGATCGGCAGCAAAACCAGGTGGGCGGAACTGGATATCGGCAGAAATTCAGTGAGGCCCTGCACTACGGCAAGTAAAAATGCGTGCAGGACTTCCACTGATTCTCTGCCTGCCTAAAGTCGTGCCCGCATGTCGCGCAGGGTAAATCGGTCCGGTCCGTATTCAATGCCCTTGCCCAGTACCATGACCTGAAATCGTTCTCCCACGGCAGAGCCCAGGGTGAGCTGTTTCAGTTGTGCGATCTGTGCGACCTGCTCGGCTTGAGTTTTGCCGGCAGGCCTCCAGTCAAGCAGGCGGTTGGCCAGCATGAAGTTTCGCTGTGAACCGAAGGAAAGGACACCCATCTGCAGGCGCTTCGCTGCCTGCGCCAGTGCGGAGAAATCCACGTCTGCCGTGATGTCCTGGATTCCAGGGCAGGCAAACAGGTCCTCTGAGACACGGTGCCTGAAATAGCTGCGCAGCGTTCCCATGTTGCGCTGCGGGTGGTAGTACTCACTTTGCGGGTAGCCGTAATCAATCAAGAACATGATGCATTGCTCGCAACAGTCTGACCAGCTTGCCAGTGTCTTTCCCAGCTGGAGGTTGATTTCACTGCAATAGGGTTCTCCGGCTGGCGGGCTGTCCAGCATGACCGTGAGGTAGTCCAGGGCCACATCCAGCTCATAAGAAGGCGCTTGAACGAGCCAGTCCAGCTCTCCCTGGTCAGTCAACGTCACGCATCTTTCGCTGATCTGCCGTGAATTCGCGATGAAACATTTGGCCGGCAGTGCGTCCAGCACTTCATTGGCAATCACAATGGCACTGCCCAGGTCCATGTGCAAATCGGGCAACCACTCAACGACGGACCTGCTCTCGGGCATGTGCTCCTCCAACAGTTCTTTCTGAGCATTCCTCAGCATCTCGCTGGGCTCGAAGATGTAGTACCTGCGGGGGGCGCATCCCCAGGCATGCAAGTACCGGAGCATATCCAGTGCAAGCTGTCCACGTCCTGCACCGACCTCCAGGATGTTGCGTTGTGCATCATCGCGGATCAGCCCCGCACAGGCGTGGGCAATGCAATAGGCAAGATGGACCGATGACTCCGGTGCAGTGACGAAATCTCCATGCTTGCCGAAAACGGGTTGCTGGGTGTGGTAATAGCCTACGGCATGGTCGTGCAGCACCAACTGCATGTACTGGTCAAAACCGATGCTTCCTCCCTGTGCCTGGATATCCTGGGCCAGGCGTTCCCTGCAGGTTTCAGTGTATTGTTGTTGCTCTGCAGTCAGCTCGGAAAAGGTCGGGCGAGGCATTCTGTCTGTCTCGGTCGTGTGTGCTAGAGTTCGCCGATTGAACGGGCGTAAAGGGTTGCGATGGAAAATTCCAGGGTAGTCATGGTTACAGGGGGTGCACGGCGTATCGGCGCGGAACTTGTGCGGCATTTACACCGCTCTGGCATGCGCATCATTCTACATTATTGCCATTCAGAAAGAGATGCCCAATTGCTGGCCGGAGAACTCAATACGGCGCGCACCGGGTCTGTGCAGCTACTGCAAGGAGATCTTACAGAGTATGCAGCCATCCCGGATCTGATTTCCCAGGCCAAGGCATGCTTTGATCGTCTGGATGTCCTGATCAACAACGCCTCCGAGTTTTATCCGACCCCGCTTGACGAGATCAACGAGGACACTTGGGAAAAACTGTTGGGGGTGAATCTCAAAGCCCCGCTGTATCTGACCCAGGCCATAGCCCCTCACCTGAAGGCCGTTGGGGGTTGCATCATCAATATCGTGGATATTCATTCGGACCGACCTCTCAAGGGGCATGCCGTATATTCCGTCTCCAAGGCAGGACTGGCTATGCTCACCAGGTCGATGGCGCGAGAGTTGGCACCGGAAGTTCGCGTCAACGGTATCGCACCCGGTGCCATCTTGTGGCCAGAGGTCGAGCATGATGCCGTGATGCGCCAGAAAATCATTTCGCGTACTGCACTCAAGCGTACAGGCAAACCCGGGGATATTGCAGATGCCGCATTGTTCCTAATCGATCATGCGGACTACATCACCGGGCAGATCATCCCGGTCGATGGCGGGCGTACGCTGAGCAACTGACGGTTCTAAAACCAAGCAGACTACCAGTAACTTTCAGTTGTGATATGCCCGGGACTGCGGCGTAGATTTTTCTCAAGTCCTTTTTCTTTCAATGCATTGCGTGTATCCACGAGCATGTTCGGATTTCCGCAAAGCATCGTCTGTGAATACGCCGGGTCAAGCTCAAGACCTACCCTTTCCTCCAGCACGCAGTTCTTGATCGCCACCGGGATGCGCCCAGGCAGGGCAAAGTCGGTATCCTCCCGGCTGACGAACGGGACCATCTGAAAACGTTCCCTATATTTTTCGCTGAACCTCTGTATGGTCTCCCGGTAGGTCAATTCCTTGGTAAAGCGGACTGCATGCACCAGCACGACCCGCTCAAACCGTTGCCATACTTCATCCGATTTCAATATGGACAGAAAGGGTCCGAGCCCGGTACCGGTTGCAAACATCCATATGTCTCTGCCGTCGGGCACTTCATTCAGTGTGAAGAAGCCGTTTGCACGTTTATCAATCCAGATCGAGTCGGATTCTTGTAGGGAAGACAGCTTGGTGGACAAAGGGCCGTGGCGCACGGTAATGGAGTAAAACTCGTGGATGTTTTCATGCGGGGCATTCACGAAGGAGTAGGGACGCCCTACGATCTGCTCATCAATGTCCAGACCAAGGCGACCGTACTGGCCGGCAATAAAGGGGTCAATGTCCGCTTCGATTTGAAGCGAATACAGTACATCCGTCCAGTGCTTGTTTTTGACAACTTTGCCTTCGATCCAGTTGCTCATTTGATCCGGGGGTCAGCTTGAATGGAGGACGTAACATAGGGGCTTGATACGAAAAAATCAACTCATGCATCCTTGATGTTTTCCAGGCAGATTTCGATGCGGTCCTGGTTGATCCGGACAGGGTATCTGCGCAGCGCTTCCGTGGCGGGTTCTTCCATCGGTTGACCGGTACAGACGTTAAAACGGCTGCCGTGCAGGGTGCAGCTCACCAGTTCGCCTTTCAGGCAACCAAGGGAAAGCGAAGAGTCTTCGTGTGTGCACATATCATCAACGGCATATATTTTGCCTTCAACGTTGGCAAGTAGAATATCGCCAAGGTCAGTCGTCACTTTGAGGGTATGTCCGGGCAATACCTCGGAAAGGGACGCAACATCAATGTACCTGGCCTGGGAATCCATGGAATCAAGGATCTGGAACGAACTGTTACACTTTTAGAAGCGCCAATCATGCCGTACTTTGTTTATAAAATCACATCCGGCTCTGCCGGTGCGATCAAGGGCCTTGAACTTATCGACAGCTTCGACGAGTTCAAGCCGGCAAAGAATTTCGCACGTGAACAAAGAACCATCGTGGACCAGGACAGCAGAACCGCAATCAAAATGATTTTTGCCAAGGATGAACTTGAGGCCGAACAAAGACTGCGGGAACCACGCCATGCCCCCATATTGAGGGAATGGGAGAAGTAGCGGGTCCATGACCTGTTCTTTCCCTGTCGCTGTGGCTCAACAGGAACAGGGGTATTCACTCCATGGATGAGCATCAGTACAAAACCACGTACAAATCCGTCAATCCCCACCGTTGCGTGTTTGAGAAGGCAATCAATTCGCGTATTTGCAGTTGCAGCAGGTCGCATCGCTTTAACCTCGCAGACCGTGAGGGAGTGGCCTGCAATTCCCTGCCACGACTGGAGCGCTGCAGCCACTTGCTGACTGAATTGCGCGAGAAGGCAAGGTTTGCTTTGCGTCGCAGCAAGGCAAGCCAGACCCTGGCGCATGCCGATGAAATCAAGATACAGAACGGAGGCATGCTGGGACTGCAGCTGCAAGTAGACCAAGATAATGCACCAACCGTGAAAGACATCGACTCGCTGATCCATCGTGCGGAAAGTCAGTACGACGGCATCAGCGGTTTCCCGTATTCCCGACTCATGCAGGGAATCATTGCGTACCGAGCCCGTACGCATCGCCACCGATCTAGGACGCGGGGGAAAAGCGGGGACCCTGTGGACTGATGGCAAGGACCACGAGACTCGACAGGTTGCTGACAGAAGTCAGGGCTTGTCGTGTCTGTGAGCCCGAGTTGCCATTGGGTCCAAAGCCGGTCTTGCGGGCCAAGCACAGCGCAAGGATACTGGTGATGGGCCAGGCACCCGGAGTCAGGGTGCACGAGACCGGCATACCTTGGAACGATGCCAGTGGCAAACGGTTACGCCAGTGGATGGATCTCGATGAGAGCGAGTTCTACGATGCACAAAGGATCGCCATCATCCCGATGGGGTTTTGTTATCCCGGCACAGGTCGGTCAGGCGATCTGCCGCCGCGCAAGGAATGCGCAGAATTATGGCATCAGCGGCTCTTGTCCCTGCTGCCAAAGATCCGGCTTGTATTGCTGGTCGGCCAATATGCACAAAAGCACTACCTGGCGGATTTTTGTCCCACACTTGCAGAGACCGTCCGGCAGGGAGAGAAGTACGGGCCCCTGTACTTTCCACTTCCACATCCCTCACCGAGAAACATCGGGTGGTTGAAGAAAAACGACTGGTTTGAGGCCGAGACGGTTCCGCAATTGCGCAAAAAGATCCAAACGGCGTTGCACGGGTAGCACGCAGCACCGGACAGAAGACCAAATGGTCAGTGGTTGATGGACTTGTGAGGTACCGCAAGCTCCGGCGGTATCGGATGATGTTTCAGAATACAGAAGAACTCAGCTCGTTGACTGCAATCAACATCTCCGGGTCATCCGTGAGCGCCTGGGATATGGAGCTTGCACAGGCCGTGACCGGGGCTACCCCCTCCACCATGAGCTTCGCGGCATGGACGAGCAGGCGTGTACTTGCACCTTCGTCCAGACCCCCTCCCTTGAGATTGCGCGTCATCTGGGCAAACTTAACCAGCTGCCTGGCAGTCTCGCTGCCTACACCGGTTTCCTTTTCGACAATTTTCTGCTCCACGGCGGCATCCGGGTAATCGAACTCGAGTGCGACAAACCGTTGACGTGTACTCTGCTTTAGATCTTTCAGAACGCTCTGGTAGCCCGGGTTGTATGAAATGGCCATACAGAACTCGGGGGGTGCCTCCAGCAGTTCTCCCAGTTTCTCCATAGGCAATACACGACGGTCATCGCACAGGGGATGGATCACCACAGTCGTGTCCTTTCTTGCTTCTACGATCTCGTCGAGATAACAGATGCTGCCTGCACGCACGGCACGCGCAAGCGGCCCGTCCACCCACACCGTTTCACCCCCGGTGACAAGGTAGCGGCCCACCAGGTCGGATGCCGTCAGATCATCATGGCATGACACGGTAATCAGCGGGCATTTGATTCGCCAGCTCATGTACTCCATGAAACGAGTTTTCCCGCAGCCTGTGGGACCCTTGAGCAAGACCGGAAGCTGGTTGTTGTAAGCAGCCTCGAATACCTCAATCTCTTTGCCGATGGGTTCGTAATAGGGTTCTTTTTCGACGAAATATTCTTCTGGCTTGAAGGACTTTGCTTTCATAGGAATGAGTAGACCTGATCCTGCGGCAGGGACTGACCCTACCGGTTCCCGGACCTATTCGCAAGCACCCGTTGACATTTGGTTGTGCGGCTTGCTTGTTGGAGGCTCAGTACCGCCTGCACCGTCTACCAACGCACAAGGCGTCGTTGTTCAGCCACAGCCAGGATGCCTCTCTGGCAAAGGTGTTCTCGGTGTGAGAATTCTAGAGCGGGAGGCATGGCAGAGCCCTGCCAATGCGCCCCGACTCACAGAAGAGGTGTCCGGTGTGACCCGCGCTAGTCGATGATGTGATGGACGGGCGCTTTCTCCAGGTCCCAGCTGTCGGATTCCTGGTCATAGCGGGACAAGGTGAGGCAGTGCCAGTTCTCGTCATCGAGTTTCGGGTGATCACCACGATAGTAATACCCGGGCCAGCGCGTCTCCTTGCGGAACAGGGTGTGGTGAGCCACTGACTGGGAAGCCAGGAACCGGTGCTGGAGTTCCCATGCCCTTTGCAGTTGATGGAGGTCCTCGGCCCCGATGTGGTTGAGGTCTTCCTTCAGCATGTCCAGCAACTCCAGGCCACGGGTGAGCAAGGGTTCATTGGTCATGTAGTTGGTACTGATTCCACCGACGTACTCGTCCATGATCTTTTCCAGGCGCTGGAGACCGTGGATCGGCAGGATATAGCTCGGCGAGACAGTTCCCGCCACGATCTCGTTGCGGCCCACCTCGTAGTTTTCCAGGGGCTGGTAAATGACCTTTTTCAGATCCTCGTACTGTTTCTCGCTGACCCTGGGTTTTTCACTTTTCATGTCGTTGACGTAATTGACGGCCGCCTTGGCTGCGATTCGGCCCTCCGTATAGGACCCTGACGAGAACTTGTGCGCACTGCCGCCGATCGTATCGCCTGCACCAAACAGTCCTTCAACCGACATCATGCGGTTATAGCCCCACTGATAGTCATCAGGTGCGACATCCTCAGGACCACTTGCCCAGGCCCCCGAGCAGGTCGCATGAGACCCCATGACGTAGGGCTCGGAGGTTGTCAGCTCCGGGTTGATATGCTTGGGGTCGATATTTTGCGATGCCCAGACCACTGCTTGCCCGATGGTCATGCCGAGAAAGTTCTCCCAGCCGACGGTTTCCTTGTGAGGGTCCTGGAAGGCCTCCTTGGTCACCATGCGGATGGGGCCCCTGCCGGCTTTCAGTTCTTCAAGGAAAGCGTGGTTGCGCAGACAGGTCGGCGTCGGGTGATGGTCGATGTAATCGCCTACCAACTCCTTCGTCTGGTCGTACCACTTGGATTCGTATTCCTCGCCATACGCGTTTTCCGTATACGTCTTGAGGTGCAGGAAGTAGGCACCGACAGGACCGTAGCCGTCCTTGAACCGTGCAAGAACGATCCTGTTTTCCATTTGCGTCATCTTGGCGCCGACGAGAATCGGCAGCGCATAGGCCGAGGCACTGCTCCAGGGAGCATACCAGGTGCGTCCCATGCCCTCTCCCACGGCACGTGGTTTGTAAATGTGCGATGCACCACCGGCACAGATGATTACCGCCTTGGCGCGAAATACATGGAAATCCCCGGTGCGGACATTGAAGCCGACGGCACCCGCTACCCGGTTTGATTTCGCCTCATCCATCAGCAGATGGGTCACCATGATTCGGTTATAGACTTCATCCGCAGCCTTGCGAGCAGCTTCGGCGACGATCGGTTTGTAGCTTTCGCCGTGAATCATGATCTGCCATTTGCCCTCGCGCTGGTAGCGCCCCGTTTCCGGGTCTCGCATCATGGGAAGGCCCCATTCCTCGAATTTGTGCACCGTGGAGTCGACATGCCGGGCGATGTCATAGCCCAAGTCTTCTCGCACGAGCCCCATGAGGTCATTGCGCGCATAGCGCACATGATCCTCCGGCTGGTTTTCGTTCCACTGCATGCCCATGTAGCAGTTGATTGCATACAGGCCCTGTGCGACCGCACCACTGCGCTCGATATTGGCTTTTTCGACACAGACCACCTTGAGGTCGCGGCCCCAGTACTTGGATTCGTAGGTAGCACCACAACCGGCCATGCCACCACCGACAACGAGCACGTCGCAATCTTCAAAAACCGTTTTTCTGCGATTAAACCATCCCACTAGACTGCTCCTTTCAACGTCGGCAGGCCGCCTTCGATATTGAGTGAATCTGGTTCGTGTGCGAGTTCTTGCGACTGCATCTCATCTGCACTGGGTGCCTCCAGATCAGCCGGCGACGGGATCGTTCCCCACTTGGTCGTTCGGATGGGCGAGACAAAGTTCTTTTCGCGACCATCACGAAACAGGATCTTCCAGGAGATCGTACCCTTCTCTTCCTCACGGAGCGCTCTCACGCTGTGGCCGAGAGGTGCAAAATCGGCATATCCGCGGCAATCGATAGCATTTTGAGGACAGGCCTTCACGCAGGAGTAACACTCCCAGCACATGTTGGGTTCGATGTTGTAGGCACGACGGTAGGTCTTGTCGATGTGCATGATGTCCGAGGGACAGACATCGACGCAGTGGCCACAACCATCACAGCGGGTCATATATACGAAAGTGGGCATGCTATTCTGTCATCTCCTGTGGTTGGGAATCTTCTGTCTTGAGGACTAAATGCCAGCCAAACCAAAAACCGATCAGCTGACTTAATAATTTGTTGGCAGACCGCGAGCCGAACCAAAGGTCTCAGGCTTGTCTACTGGTGCCGGCAGATTGCTTCTGGAGCCAGCGGCTTCGGCAACCCTTTTTTGCAGGGCTGCAGAAGGCTTGAAGAACATGTGTGCAAACTTGGACCAGGGAATCGATCCAAACAGTACCGTGGTTGCAAGCACGTACAGTCCGAAGAACAACCATCCGATTGCAAATGACTGCGACAATGACCACAGCAAGGCCAAGGTCGTACTCGCCACCAGTGAAAGAATGAACAAGTCGGCCTGCACTATGCGAAACGGTGAATAACCCTCAGCCGTCACATCAACCCGAATGAAAAACCAGAACCAGTAGCCGCCGATACAGACCATCAATGCCCCGAGGTGCCACAGCAGCGCCCAGATCACAGGGGTTGGATGCGCGGGAGTCGGGTACCCGAAAACCATAATCGCAGTGGCAACGAGGTAAATGACGAAGCCGTACATCGTCAGCAGGTGAGCAATTCTTCTGCGGGCGGAGCAAAACTCTGATGAGGTCAACACCTCGCTTGCCAGGGTTTGCACGGCCAGGGCCGCGACTTCTCCGTTGCCGACCTGCCTCGTCCCCTTGCTCTTCGACTTCTGCCAATCTTCAAAAAAGTACTTGGCACTCTTTTTGTGCATCACATCGAACAACGTCCCTGCCACGACCAGTATGAACATGACCACTACATAGATCTGCGTCACAATACTGGGAAGGGAAGTCGAGAGTTCAGCAAAGGGGTTGCTGGCAAGCATATTCGCGGTCCGGGTTATTCTTGTAACGGCCTAGTGTGATGGCGATACAGCGACGATTCAACAAAAATATAATTATGGCTGTTTAAAGTAGCCTTATAAGAGGGCGGCCTGAATTCTCCTCCGGAAAACCTGGCAAGGTGTTGATGTAAATGGGGAGGGTGCGCCACCACGATGAATCGATGGCCGTCATGCGTTCATCGCAGCACCGGTCTCACGCCATGGTCAAATCATCCACACACACAGGCCGGAAGGTTTCGTGCGAGGCAACAAGCCGCTGGCGGGCTGGAGTGAAAAACCCCCATCCGCTAAGGGCATGCGCCGAACAAAACGAATTGGCAGCGTTCTTGGTTTAACGATATAGTCATCCGTTTAGTGATTACCCTCTGCAGCGGCGGAAAAATCATGCAACCAGCCTGTCAAATTGAAGACGATGCGCGGCCTCATTCTTTGGCTGGAACTACCATGCCGGGGTCGGACATCATCATGCATGTGCTGGCACAGGAAGGCACTGAAATCATCTTCGGCTACAGCGGAGGTGCGATTCTGCCGACCTATGATGCTGTGTTCAGATACAACGCCGAAACCAATGAGTCCATGCCGTTGATCGTTCCTGCCAATGAGCAGGGCGCAGGGTTCATGGCTTCGGGATATGCGCGGGCCAGTGGCAAGGTCGGCGTTGTGCTGGTGACCTCGGGTCCAGGCGCTACCAATACCGTGACTCCGGTTCGCGACTGCATGGCAGATTCGATTCCCATCGTCGTGATCTGTGGACAGGTTCCGACCCCCGCCATCGGCAGCGATGGCTTCCAGGAGGCCCCGATTTCCAACATCATGGGGGCCGTTGCAAAACATGTTTTCCTGATCACGGATCCAGAGAAGCTCGAGGCCACGGTTCGTACGGCGTTTGAGATTGCCCGCACCGGCCGGCCAGGGCCCGTGGTCATTGATATCCCCAAGGACGTGCAGAATTGGGAAGGGGTATTTCAGGGCAAGGGCCGGTTGCTTGTTCGAGGCTACCGTGAACGCATCGCCGAGGTCACCCGAAATGTGTTGACGGATGAGAAGTGCGGTTCATTTTTTGATGCGCTGGAGAGATCGGAGCGACCGCTCATCTATGCCGGCGGCGGTGTGATCAACGGTGATGCAGCAGACGAGGTCCGGGCACTGGCGGATCGACTCGGGATTCCAGTCGTGACCACGCTGATGGGAATCGGAACGTATGACACCACGAGAGAGCGGTCATTGCATATGCTTGGCATGCATGGCACAGCCTTTGCGAACTACGCGGTTGAAGACTGTGACTGTCTGATTGCCATCGGTGCGCGCTTTGACGATCGTGTTGCCGCGGTACCGGACAAGTTTGCCCCGAAGGCAAAATTTATCGCACATCTGGATGTCGATCCGTCGGAGATCCACAAGGTTAAAACGGTAGACTGGAGCCACGTTGGCCTTCTGCCACAAGCGCTGAAAAAGCTATTGGACTACGGGGCCGGTGAACGTTCGTTCAACAAGAGCTACCCGTCGTGGGATGCGCACATTGCAAAGCTCAAAAGCACCTATGCCATGAACTACGACAAGCAAAGTGATCTCATCCAGCCCTATGCAGTGATCGAGGAAATCAACAAGTACACGAAAGGTGAGGCAATCATCAGTACGGGTGTGGGACAGCACCAGATGTGGGCCGCTCAGTACTTCGACTTTCGGCTGCCACGACTCTGGATGACTTCAGGCAGCATGGGGACCATGGGTTTCGGGTTGCCTGCGGCGATCGGCGCTCAGTTTGCCCAGCCTGACCGCGTCGTGATCGATATCGATGGCGATGCCAGTATACGCATGAACCTGGGAGAGCTGGAGACGGTGACCACCTACAAGCTGCCCATCAAAATCGTGATTCTGAACAATCTGGGTGACGGCATGGTGAAGCAATGGCAAAAGCTTTTCTTCAAGGGCAGATTATCTGCCAGCGACAAGTCCTTGCATAAAAAAGATTTCATCAGGGCAGCCCAGGCGGATGGTTATGAATATGCAGAAAGGCTGGAACAAAGTGCAGATCTCCAGCCGGTGATCCGGAAGTTCATGGAATTCAAGGGGCCGGCGTTCCTGGAGGTCATGATCGACCCGGATGCAGGTGTGTATCCCATGGTCGGTCCTGGAATGAGTTACGACCAGATGATCACGGGAGACCATATTCCTACGCGCGGTACAGCAGAAGAAGACTTGCAAACGGATGTCGATTCATCGGAGATGTTCTAGTCCTGCAGCCTTGACATGAACAAGCTTTCCGCGCGGATTTGTCCCCTGCTGGTCTTGGGGAGCATCGTGTCAATTTCTTCCTGCGCGATGTTTCTGTTGAATGGAAACCTGAGCCACGGATATTACGAGGCTTCGAGCAAAACGTTCCGCTGCAGGATACCCGGAGGCGTACTGAGCCGGCAGCTGCACATCTGGGACCAGAGAAGTGCCATCGGGGAATCGGTCACATTCAAGCTGGGCTCCCGTCTGCTGTGGCGTGTCGAACACCTGCGTCTGGGCCGGCTTGAACTGGCAGGTTTAGACGGGGTCCAGGACCGGCGAGAGCAGCTTGAGCGAGGGAAAAAGAACTACTTCAAACACTACCTGTTGCCGGATCTGGGCACTGCAGAGATTCGGTGGGAACGCTATGAACGAACGGAGGGCACGGAAGTACTGATAGTCCACGCGCACCTGGAATCAGACGGCATGGCGGGGGTCCGTGAACTGCTGTTCTCGGTGGATGGTGAGTACCTGAACGTGGTACACCACGCCCAGGGCATTTCCGACAATCTTGAGAACATTATCCCCGGCTCATTCGGGCTGTACAAAAGCTGTGAATTCGAATAGCAACTGACGGGCACTCCGGTCCCTGGTTTCAGACACGGAATTTGGTCGCCAGTTTTTTCGGTACCGGTGTATTTTTGAGCTGGATATAGTTTGGCAGGCCGTTACTGTAAGGCGGATAGGCCTCACCCCGAATCAGGGGCGCAAGATAGGTGCGGCACCGCTGGGTGATGCCGAACCCGTCTCTTGTAATATAGTTCCTGGGCATCATCTTTTCCCGGTTGGCCACCCTCGCCAATGTCGTGCTGCCAATTTTCCATCGATACGGTTTGTTGGAGGTCCGCACGATGACCGGCAGGATCGCGGTTTCGCCCCGTAACGCAAATTGCACAGCAGCCCGGCCCATGGCATAGGCCTGCTCGACATCCGTTTTCGAGGCAATGTGACGGGCAGCCCGCTGCAGGTAGTCCGCGACAGCCCAGTGATACTTGTAGCCATGCGCCTGCTTGATCATGTCTGCTACCACTGGCGCCACCCCGCCAAGTTGCTTGTGGCCGAATGCATCCGTGCTGCCGGCATCCGCCAGGAACTTGCCGTTTGCAAACCGTGCGCCCTCGGAAACGCAAACCACGCAGTAACCGTAATGCTTGACACATTTTTTCACCCGGGCCAGAAACCGTCTTCGATCGAAGGCAATCTCCGGGAACAGGATCACGTGAGGCGCATCCCCTTCGTTCTCCCCCGCTAGCCCGCCGGCCGCTGCGATCCACCCGGCATGACGCCCCATGACCTCCATGACGAACACCTTGGTCGAGGTCTCGGCCATGGATTTCACATCGAAGGCCGCTTCCCTGATCGAGACGGCCACGTATTTAGCCACTGATCCGAATCCGGGACAGTTATCTGTGACGGGCAGGTCATTGTCGACCGTCTTGGGGATGCCGATGCACTGGATCGGGTAGCCCATTTTCCTGCTCAGCTGGGAAACCTTATGCGAGGTATCCTGCGAGTCTCCTCCACCGTTGTAAAAAAAATAGCCGATGTCGTGAGCTTGGAAGACTTCCATCAGGCGCTCGTACTGGGCACTGTTTTCCTCGATACTTTTCAGTTTGTACCGGCAGGAGCCGAAGGCTCCCGAAGGGGTGTGTTTCAGTGCGGCGATCGCGCGAGCGGATTCCCTGGAGGTGTCGATCAGGTCTTCCGTCAGCGCCCCCAGGATTCCATTGCGACCGGCGTATACCTTGCCGATCCTGTCCTTGTGCTTGCGTGCAGTCTCGATGACTCCGCAGGCCGTCGCGTTGATCACCGCAGTGACGCCACCTGACTGCGCATAAAATGCATTGCGTTTTTCCATACCGTCCTCTGTTTCAATCATTCACCTGTTCGACCCGGGATCTTTGCACGGGTGCCCCGCTGCACGCGGTTTAAGACCCACTGTCCGGGGTACCGAAGTCGTTCTCCATCGACCATTCACTTATTCAAACGATGTCGTGCCCATCCTCTGTATAATCCGGGCCGGAACTCATGGCTTGTCCGGGGATGTCGCCTGATCTTGTGTCCGGCGTATCGGAATCCACGGGGAGGCATGGCACCGGTCCTGATTGTACGACCCCGCAGCAAAGGAGAAAACAATGCGCATCATTTTATTGGGTGGCCCGGGTGCAGGCAAAGGCACCCAGGCAAACTACATTACGGAAAAATACGGGATTCCACAAATATCCACGGGGGACATGCTGCGTGCGGCGGTCAAGGCTGGCACACCTTTGGGACTGGAGGCACGCGGGATCATGGAGGCAGGTGGCCTGGTCCCGGACGAGACCATACTTGCGCTGGTCAAGGACCGCATCGCCCAGGAGGATTGTGCGAATGGATTCCTGTTTGACGGCTTTCCCCGGACGATCGTCCAGGCCGAACACCTGAAGGAGCAGGGTGTCGGGATTGACTGCGTGGTGGAGATCGCTGTCGACGATGAGGAAATCGTCAAGCGCATGAGCGGGCGGCGCGTGCACCTGGCATCGGGGCGAACCTATCACGTGCACTTCAATCCGCCCCGGGTCGAGGGCAGGGACGATGTCACGGGCGAGGCGCTGGTGCAGCGAAAGGACGATGAGGAACAGACCGTGCGCGAGCGACTGAATGTATATCACCGACAAACCGAGCCGCTGATCGGGTACTACTCCGGCTGGGCCGCTGAAGGGGGTCCGGACACACCGGCCTACCTCAGGATTGAAGGGGTGGGTGCCGTCGAGGAAATCCGGGACCGGATATTTGCCGCCCTGGCATCGTGAAGTACCCGTATCCGGATTCGTTAAGCAGGGTGCACAACAGCGAGGTTGCCAGCCGTCCCGGCGGGCGCCTTCGGGAAGGTTTCAGGAGGCCTGTACGGTCGGGTCGCAGGAGTCCTGCTGCCCTACACGAAATTCGGAGACTTTCCATCCCTTGGCGCTGACGGACATGCACAGGCAGGAAGCGCCGCCCCGGGTGCGGGATTTTCCAGCCGCTCCCGGGTTCAGGACCCAGGGCCGTGTCTCCTGGTCACAGACCAGCATGTGGCTGTGCCCGTAGACGATAGCGGTGGAATTCGCAAAGTGTTGTCGCATCTCTGCATGTCGTCGGCCTGGCATGCCGTATGCATCCCCGTGCATCAGCATGATACTGCCGCCGGGCAACTGGATCTCGGCCAGCTTGCCGATGCCCATGAGTTCCCGGTGCTCATCTGCGGGCCATTTCTCGGTGCAGTCGTTGTTTCCCTGCACTGCCACGACGTTTTCGCAGATTTCCCTTAACTGCTGCAGGACAAGGCTGGAGCCGATGTCCCCGGCATGCAGGATCAGGTCGCTGCCGTCAAGCTGATCCTGGATGTCCGGATCGACGTATCCGTGAGTGTCCGAAACGACCCCTACTTGCAGGTTGTGACTGCGGGTGAAGTCGTGGAGGCTGTCCGGGACTGCGGGACGGGTCCGGGAGGCGGTTGCGGGCATGGGATTGTCTGTCGGGTGTCGCATGATTACGGGTCGACAAAATACTGGAACCCGGCTCGTGGTGCAAGACAGTTTTCCCCATGACGTATTGTCTGCAAGGGCTATTTACGTTATGTATCTCCTTATATGAGTGATGCACAGATGGATTTACGGCGTGACATTTGAAGTACGGCTGGCAACTTCCGGAATACGCTTTCATGCGGAAGCACATGAGTCGATTCTCGATGCGGCCATTCGTGCCGGTATCCCCCTGAATTACGGCTGCAGCAATGGCAATTGCGGCCTGTGCAAGGCAAAAATCGTGAGCGGCGATACAAGGCTGTTACGCACTCACGATTTCGTGATCCGCGAAGCTGAGAAAATCCAGGGTCATGCCCTGATGTGTTCGAATGCCTGCCAGAGCGATGTCGAGATAGACGCGGAGATTGCAGAGGCTCCTGCCGATATCCCGGTGCAGGAACTGCGCGTCAAGGTGCGCAAAATTGAGCATATCAGCGATGACCTTGCGATCATCACTGCCCAGGTTCCGCGGAGCATTCGCCTGAGGTTTCTGGCCGGCCAGTACATGCAGGTGACGGATGAGCAGCAGGAGTCGCATCACTATGCCATTGCCAGCTGTCCATGCGATGCCAAAAGGCTCGAATTCCATGTACGCAAACAGGAAGGTGATCCATTTTCCGATACGGTTTTCAACCGCCTGAGTGTGGGTGCGTGGCTGGACATACACGGACCCTATGGGGACTTCGTGATCGATGAATCCAAGGATAATCCGCTGGTCATGATCGCTTTCGACACCGGTTTTGCGGCAGTCAAAAGCCTGCTGGAACATGTCACTGACCAGGACAGCGAACGCCCGATCCATCTGTACTGGCTGGGGTGCGGGCCCGAAGGCCTGTACATGCACAATCTCTGCCGCTCCTGGGCGGATGCCCTGGACCAGTTGACATATGTCCCCATTCATCTGCAGGAAGACATTGTCGATGACCGGTTTGAGGGCCTGCTGGGCATTGAGGAAAAACTGTCTGCGGCGCTGCAGCATGTGGAACACCGTGAAGATGCGGACGTATTTACAGCGCTGCCCGATCTGATCACCAAGCTTGTACGTCAACTGCTCATACAAAAAGGGTTTCAGGCCCACCAGCTTCACCATGAGCCCGTTCGCGGGAACCCCGACCTGAAGTGCATCCACGCCGAGGCGAGGACATGACGGATTGCAAGTGCAGCTTTGCCGCCACCATGATCCGGGAAGACTATGCCTGTGAGAAAGCACGCATGGTCACCCGGCGATCCGGACCGGACATTGCCTGCAGTTCCGAGGATGCCAGCCGCCTGTGCATGGATGTACTGGAAAAATTCAAGGAAGTGGGCCTGTCCGCATTTGATGCCGAAGATGACCTGCTGAAAACACCGCACAGCGTGTATGTCAAAATCCAGTACGGGGGGTTGCTGGGACTGACCCGTGATGTCATGCATGCGCCTGCAAACCATGTTGAAAATATATTCCAGTCGATCGGTCAGGCGGTGAAGCATTATCACTCACTCGAGGAGATCCCCTGCCAAAACTATGTGCAGACCATGAAGAAATTTAAAGTCGGGCGTAAAAGAAGATAAAATAAACGCCCGAACTGGCGGAGGGACCCCTGATGGGTTATGACACGATCATTTCAACGGAAGATTTACAGCAAAACCTGGATCAGGAAAACTGGTTCGTCTTTGATTGCAGATACCTGCTCAAGGAGCCTGAAGGGGGCCTGACCAAGTTCAGAAAGGGCCATATCCCCGGCGCCCAGTATGCCGATATGGACAAGGACTTGTCTTCGCCCATGTCGCAGACATCAGGGCGCCACCCGTTACCGGATGCGGACAGTTTTGTGCAGAAGCTGTGTGCATGGGGAGTGCAAAACGACTCCCAGGTCGTTTGTTACGATGATCTCTCGGGTGCTTTTGCCGCCCGCATGTGGTGGTTGCTCAACTGGATAGGCCATGGGCGCGTTGCAGTCCTGGACGGCGGAATCAAGAAATGGACGACCGAGGGCCGGCCGCTTGAGACAGAGACCCGGGACAGACCGCACAGCTCGTTTGCAGGCGAGGCCGATGCCGCAATGTGGGTGGATATCGAATTTGTACAGCGCCAGCTGCAACGGCAGGAAATCCGCCTGCTGGATGCCCGTTCCACTGAACGATTCACCGGCAAAGACCAGAAAACCGACCCTGTGCCCGGACACGTTCCCGGGGCGACCAGTTATCCTTTTGCAGGCAATCTCGGCCAGGAAAAGGTGTTTTTGCCTGCCGACGAGTTGAGCCGCCGCTATGTGCCCATGTTCTCGGCGTGCCAACCGGAGCAGGTTATCAACATGTGTGGTTCGGGTGTTACGGCCTGTCACAACATCCTCGCAACGAGGATTGCGGGGTTGCCCTGGACACGGCTTTATGTCGGTTCATGGAGTGAGTGGATCAAAGACCCCGCCCGCCCGGTCGCGACTGGAGACTAGTGGCTTCTCTGGATGAGGTGATCGTTTGAAATTTTGTAGCAGCTGTGGTTCTGCAGATATTACGCTAACCGTGCCCGAGGGCGACAACAGACCGCGTTTCGTATGCATGTCCTGTCGGGAAATTTTTTATCACAACCCTAAAATTGTTGCCGGGTGCATTGCAGAGTGGCAGGGCCGTATTCTGATGTGCAAACGGGCGATCGAGCCACGCTATGGGAAATGGACCTTGCCTGCGGGGTTCATGGAGAATCAGGAAACCACACTGGAAGCTGCTGCGCGTGAAACGCATGAAGAGGCCAAGGCAGAAGTGGTGAACCTGAGCCTGTACAGCCTCTACAACCTTCCCCATATCAACCAGGTATACCTGATATTCCGCGGCGTGCTGGTAGAAGGGCGTGCGAGCCCGGGTGCGGAGAGCCTGGAAGTCGCTTTGATGGATGAAGCCGACGTGCCATGGCAGGACATCGCCTTTCCGGTGATCCGGGAGAGTCTGGAGCTGTATTTTGATGACAAGCAGAATAACAGTTTCCCGCTGCACTACGGCGATATGCGCCGACTGGGTCACAATTTTGAAATCACCCGTTATTGACGGTATCGGCAACGCCAAAAACAGGATGCATGGGCGCTGAAAGATTCCTGCTGTCCATTGTCGAGCTGGGGGGTTATCCCGATTTTGGTCCTCTTTACAAGCGCTACGGTTATACGACCCGCGTCGTATTCAGCATGCGCAAGGCACTGGCGCTACTGAAAAAGCTCAAGCCGCAGGTGGTGGTTGCGGAGTTTAACTACCAGTCTGATTTCAGGGACCGCACCAGCAGCCTGGAATCACTGATTGCGGTTGCCCAGCAGAATCCGCAGATGAACCTGATTGTGTTTTATGAGCACGAATATGCTCACCAGTTCGACAAGCTGTGCGACCGATACCAGTTTTTTGCAACCTTCCAGTACCCCGTCAAAGAGGCACATATCAAAACTGCACTCGATCGTCTGACGTGATTAAACCCGGGGTACTAGCCGGCTTTAGACCCACCCATGCATGGCGGGGAATTCCTGATTTCGCCGTTCTTTTCCTGCCATTCCTCAGGGGTAAATGTGTGCAGTGACAGGGCATGCACGGTACCCGCCAACTCTTCCGCAAGCAGTCGGTTCATGATGCGGTGTCTGGCCACGGGCAGCTTGCCGTCAAACTCGTGGCTTACCACGGTGACTTTGAAATGGGATTCTGATCCGGGCGCCACGTTGTGCATGTGGCTTTCGTTCGCCACCTCGAGGAAGACAGGATGCAGCGCACTCTGGATTTTATGTTCGATACTCGTTTGTATGACCATGCGATACCTATAGCAGCCGTGGTGAATTCAGGCTATATCCAGTTTGAGGGAATCTATGGAATGGAAAAGAAGTCCTTGGCCGTTCGGGTCGTTTCCCTCGCGGCCTGCGCTTCGGAAATTCCCCGACAGTTCGCCACAGTACGCAGTATATGCGGCAGATAGGCTGGCTCGTTGCGCCGGCCTTTGGGCTTTGGGATGGTTGCCTTGGCGGGGAGGTCTCTGGGCAACAGATACGGTGCGTCGGTCTCGATCATCAAGCGGTTGGCTGGAATACGTTGGATGATTTCGTGTAAATGCTGGCCGCGGCGTTCATCACAGATCCAGCCTGTGATCCCGATGTGGCAGTCCAGATCGATATAGCAGTCGAGCTCGCTGGCGGTGCCGGTAAAACAGTGTGTCACCACCCGGGTAAGCCGATCACGTATCCGGGTCAATAGCCTGGCAAAATCCGCATGTGCATCCCGCTGGTGCAGGAACACGGGCAGTGCCAGCTCGGCAGCCAGCTCAAGCTGGGCCTGGAAGGCGGCTTTCTGCTGGTTTGGGCTTGAATAGTTGCGGTTATAGTCCAGTCCTGCCTCGCCGATGGCCGTCACCCTCTCATGGGCTGCAATTTCTCGCAGCTGGTCGAGGGACTCATCCATGAATTCTTTAGCCTGGTGCGGGTGGATGCCGGCCGTGGCACAGGTGCCCTCGTACTGCTCGCAAAGCCGCACCGCATGTTCACTGTCCGTCACACTCGACCCGGGGATGATGAAATACCGCACACCTGCCTTGCGGGCACGTTCGATTACCTGCGATTCGTCGTTGCGAAATGTGTCGCTGGTAAGGTTGAAACAGATGTCGACGAGTTCCATGCTACGTCTGGTCAAGTGCCGCAGGCCGCACGCAGGAGGCACACAGTTGCGTCTCATCCGCTTTCAACATGGTCTGGCAGGTACGGCAAAGCCGGGTAAAAGTTGGCTTGAGCATGCAGTCAAGACTGACACGCTCGTCGAACACAAAGCAGTCTCCATGCCAGTGCTCATCCCTGAATTTTTTCAGGTAGTCCAGCACTCCCCCCTTGAGCTGATAGACCTGCCTGAAACCCTGGCTGGCGATGTACGGGGCACCTTTTTCACAACGGATACCCCCGGTACAGAAGGTGACTACCGGTTTGTCTTTTGGCAGCCCTGCAAGTCTGGGGGCTGCACTTTCCAGTTCCCTGAAATGACGTAATCCAAGATGCTTTGCATGGTTGAAGGAGCCGAGTTCATATTCAAAACTGTTGCGCATGTCCAGCAAAGTGATCTCGCGCCCGGTGCTGAGCCAGTGTCGGAGCTCGTCGCCGGTGATGTAGGAGGAATGCGCCTGATCCTGACGGCTTGCAGCTGCGATGGGCCCGGGTTCTGGCACCAGTTCCTCGCGGGTTTTCACCAGAAGGCGCCGGAAGGGGATCAT
Organism: Gammaproteobacteria bacterium; assembly: GCA_022824965.1. Classification (GTDB taxonomy): domain Bacteria; phylum Pseudomonadota; class Gammaproteobacteria; order UBA4575; family UBA4575; genus WTFY01. The sequence continues at coordinate 260,810 of JAJDYY010000006.1, read as the reverse complement.
GTCTGAATGAGTTGTACTCAGCAGCAGCCGGTCAAAACCACATACCGTTCCCAGCTGGTCCAGAGCATAGTCAACGTCGGTTGCAGATCCGGCCAGACTCAGGTTGATTCCTTCCGGGCTGATGAACACGTTCCCCTTGAGATGGGTTTGTGCACACAAAGATTGCACCTGTCCGTGCACGAAGTGGACGTCGACCACCGTTTTGAACTGGTAACCGGCAATGTTGGTGATTGAATCTGTCATGTCAGGCGGATGGCGATGAAATTCGCCCCGGATTTGCTTATGCTGTGCGCTTCGTCAAGGTTCTCACGGACATCATGAAAGAAGGTCATCCCCTGCCGATACATCTGAAGGATTATACACCTCCGCCTTATCTGATTACGCATGTCCACCTGGCATTTCAGTTTAGCGAGGAGTCTACGGTAGTCACCTCCAGACTGCAGGTAATTCGCAATCCGGACACGTCTGGTCTGGGCACTGCACTGGTGCTGGACGGTGAAAACCTGGAACTGGATTATGTCGAACTTGACGGGCATCGCCTGAGTGCCGGACAGTTTACACAGACTCATCAGACCTTGCAGATCCCCGAGGTGCCGGCAAAGTTCGAATTGAGTATTCAAACGACCATCAGCCCGCAAACCAATACCTCCCTGGAAGGTTTGTACAAGTCCAGCGGGAATTTCTGTACCCAATGTGAAGCCCAGGGATTTCGGAAAATCACCTATTTTCTGGATCGCCCCGATGTGATGTCGATCTATACTGTGCGCCTGCAGGCAGACAAGGACCGCTATCCCGTTCTGCTGTCCAACGGCAACCCCGTGGAGCAGGGCGATTGCGGTGACGGCCAGCATTATGCCGTGTGGGAGGATCCTTTCCCCAAGCCCTGTTATCTGTTTGCCCTGGTCGCTGCGGACCTGGTGTATTTGCAGGGCAGCCACCGTACCGCATCGGGCAAGGACATCGTTTTGCGTATCTACACGGAAAAACACAATGCCGACAAATGTGCACATGCACTTCGCTCCTTGCAAAAGGCGATGCGTTGGGATGAGCAGCGTTTCGGGCTCGAATGCGATCTGGATGTCTACATGATCGTCGCGGTGGACGATTTCAACATGGGAGCCATGGAGAACAAGGGGCTCAACATCTTTAATTCGAGTTGTGTTCTGGCACGTGCCGATACCGCGACCGATGCAGATTACATGATGATTGAAGCCGTGGTGGCGCATGAGTATTTCCACAACTGGACAGGTAACCGTGTGACTTGCAGGGACTGGTTTCAGCTGAGCCTCAAGGAAGGGCTTACCGTTTTCCGGGACCAGGAGTTCACCGCGGATGTGACTTCGCGGGCCGTAAAGCGCATTCAAGACGTGCGTTATCTGCGCACCTATCAGTTTGCCGAGGACGCCAGTCCTATGGCGCACCCGGTGCGACCGGCCTCCTACCTGGAAATCAACAATTTCTATACGCTCACCGTGTACGAGAAAGGCGCCGAGATTGTACGCATGTACCAGAGCATGTTTGGCATGGACGGATTTCGCAAGGGCATGGATCTGTACTTCGAGCGCCACGACGGCAAGGCGGTGACCACGGATGATTTTGCGGCGGCGATGGCAGATGCCAACGCTTTTGACCTGACACAGTTCAAGCGCTGGTATGACCAGGCAGGCACCCCGGTTCTGGAGGTGGATGATCAGTGGGATGGCGCTTCCAACACCTATAGGCTCAATTTCAGGCAATCCTGCCCGGCCACCCCGGAAAGCGAGTCAAAACAACCTTTCGTGATCCCCGTCAAGCTCTCCCTGCTGGACGCTTCGTCCGGCGATGTCCTTTCACTGGAACCAAAGGCGCAGGGCCTTTGCGACGGCCCGAGCACCGTATTGCTGATTGATGATTCGCAGCAGAGCTTTGTATTCAGAAATATGGAAAAGAAGCCGGTGCCCGATCTGCTACAGGATTTTTCTGCACCGGTACGTGTACGTTTTGACTACAGCGACACGCAACTCGCCTGGCTGCTGAAACATTCACCGGACGCATTCAACCGCTGGGATGCAGGGAACCATCTGGCATTGAACGTACTGCTCGAGTGGGTCACGGGCTCACAAGATCCCGGGGCCTCGGCCTCTCTGTCGGCATTGACCCAGGCGCTGGAGCACACCCTACGGGCTGAAACGGCGGACCGGAGCCTGTTGGCCGAGCTGCTGACCTTGCCGGGTGAGCGGGATGTGGAAGAACATCTTGACGAGGTCGACATGCCCAAAGTCGTAGCGGCATGCGACCGCTTGTCGCAGTCGGTAGCACAACATTTGGAGCAGGACCTGCTCGGGATCTATCAGGCTTGTTACAGAGAAGATGAATACCGGTACAGCACACAAGAAATGGCACGCAGACGGCTGCAGAATGTTTGTTTGCAGTTGCTGACCGATCTGGACAAGGATGAATACAGGAAGCTGGCGCTGAAACAGTTTGTCCGGGCAGGCAACATGACTGAGCAGGCGGGGGCCATCCGGGCCTTGCTGCATCGGGAATGCGATGAACGTGAGCAGGTGCTTTCGTCCTTTGAACGGCAATGGACACACGACCCGCTTGTCATGGAGAAGTGGTTTGCATTCCAGGCGCTCTCGAGAGTTCCGGGTGTTCTCGAGACCGTAAAGAGTCTCATGGGGCACGCCTTGTTCAGTCTGCAAAACCCCAACAAGGTGCGTGCGCTGATTGGTGTGTTTGCTGGACAGAATCCCTGCGCATTCCACCAGCCCGACGGCAGCGGGTATGCATTCGTTGCAGACCAGGTGCTTGCCTTGGACAAGCTTAACCCTCAGGCCGCATCACGCCTGGCCCGTTCTTTGATGCGCTGGCGAAAGTACTCCGCTCCCTGCAGGGACAAGATGCATGAACAGCTTGAGCGGATCGCGGCACACCGGGATCTCTCGGGCGATGTGTATGAGATCGTCTCAAAAAGCCTGGGGTCTGCGCCATGATATACGGGAGTAGATGTATTCCGGGGATTTGCCTGTCAGAAAGCCAGCCATGAGCGAAGGAAACAAGATCACATCCATCGTGGATGGCCCTTTGCACATCACCGGCCGTCTCGAGTTGTTCGGCAGTGACGGGGAGTTGCTGGAAAAGACCGGCGAGTTGTACTTGTGCCGTTGTGGGAATTCCAGAAACAAACCCTATTGTGACGGGCAGCACAAGGTCACCGGATTCCGGGATGATGGCAAATTTGTGACCCCACCCGTCTCACAGGATGACCTTGTCAACACCGGGGTTCTTGAAATCAAGGTGCAGGCCAATGGTCCCCTGATCTTCCGGGGCGTGGCCTGTATCCAGGATACGCAAGAAAAGGAGATCCTGCGCAAGGTGGGAGGTTTGTGCCGCTGTCAACACAGCAACAACCGTCCCTTTTGCGACGGTACGCATTCGAAAATCGGCTTTGCAGACGATTAGTTCTGCAGGCGGACCTCAAGGTCTCGTGCCGACAGGGACCAACATTCGACCGGCCCTTCAGTCAGGATGCTCCCTGTCGGACCGTCTCGCAGCGGGTCAGAAATACATGCGCGCCGTCACGCCAAAGGTGCGGGGCTGGCCCACCCTGTAGCCAAGCCGGGCCCCGCCTCCTCTCTCACGGTCGAAGGACAGCTTCGGGTTTTCATCCGTGATGTTTTTTGCAAAAACCGTGAGCTCCAGTGCGTCATACACAAGGCCTGCCGACAGATTGAACAGATGGTATGAATCGAGCGTCAGGTCGACCTCTGTAGTCTGGTCAGCGGGGGTTCCTGCATAGGGGAAATTGGTATCGAAAACGTCTTCCCCCGGGACCTGGTCGCCGGGTTGTGTGATGCTGGTATCCACATACTGCCAGGATGCCGTGATATAGCTTTCATCTGCGCTCAAGACACCGGGAAGCATGTAGGTGGCCGATCCGGAAAGCTGCCACTCGGGTACCGAGGGTATGCGGTTGCCATCCTCGATGCCGTGGAGCACGCTTCCGTCAACGGCTTCAACCGTGGAATCAAACTCCGCCTCCACATAGCTTCCGGCCAAGGTGACATACAAGGCACTGGTCGGGCGGGCAGAAATCTCCAGTTCCGCGCCTGCAGTGTGGGCTTCAGGCACGCTGATGGTGACCCGCGATGAGCACATGCCGGCATCGATATTTACGCCCAGGTCCTCAATGTCTGAATAAAATACCGAGCCGTTAACGGTGACCGTTTCAAACGAAGACTTGAAGCCCAGCTCGTAATTCCAGAGGGTTTCATCGTCGAATTCCTGGTAGTCCCTATAGTTGTCGTAGTCCTCTTTGCACAGGGGTGCATTCAACGGGTCATTCACCCCACCCAGGCGAAAGCCCTTGGAAATTTGTGCGTTCACCCTGATATTTTCGGCAGCCTCGTAACTGACCATGAAGCGGGGATTGTACCCATCAGAGGATACCCTTTCGTCCTGATGCTGCGCGGCTGAATTCGAGAAAGGTCCCCCCGAGGTGAACGTCTTGTCCTCTTCCCAGTCGTACCAGCGCAGCCCAGCGGTCAGGTCCAGGCGATCCAGTAACGGGTATGTCACTTCCCCGAACAATGCAGTCTGCTGCATATCGTATGTCAGGTCAGAAAGATAGGGCGAGTCGACAGCATTAGGGAAATTGTCATCGGCTGAAGGTGCAAATGCATCATATCCAGGTGTTGGCACGCGCTGAGAATAGTCACGCTCTACATCCGTATAAAATATGCCGGCAAGCCACTGCAGGCCGCTGTCATCGCCAGAACTTATACGCAGTTCATGGGTCATCTGTTCGAGGTCTGTCGTGTCTCGCAAATTGGATGGTCGCAATGCATCATCATCCGAAAGATTTAGGGAGCCGATGCTCACGCTGCCTGTCAGTGCACTGGCGTCACGGCTGACCAGGATGTCTCGGCGGATATAACTGGTAGTGTAGGTCATGTTCAGTGAATCTTGGATGCCCCATTCCACGACCGTATCAAGAATCAGGGTCTCATCTTCAAAAGCCTCATCCAGCAATAGAAACTGTTCTCTTCTGTCCAAGCTGACGGGGGTGACGATGGCAGGGTCGGTATAGGGACTCCGGAATATGTTGTACACCTCCTCACGGTTGAATCCGCCTAGGTCGATGTCCTGATAAACCATGCGCGGGGTGATGGACAGGTTCTCAAGCGGCTCCCACAGCAGGGCAAGCCGCCCGCCGAATCGGGTGCCGTCATTGACGTCCTCTTCCGTGGACCCGTCCTTATTGAGTGCATCAATGAACCCGCCGTAGCCCGTGAAGTAGGCTACCGCCCGTGCAGCTGCCGTCTCGCCCAGGGCTAGGTTGCTGGCGAATTTGAAATGTTCTCCATGCGAACCGTCATCGATCTGGTTCGCATCCAGTTCGATCTTGGTCTCGTTCACACCCAGCTGCGGCTGGTTGGTGATGTAGCGCACCGTGCCGCCGATCGAACCGGAGCCGAACAGTGTCCCTTGCGGTCCCCTCAGGGTTTCTACCCGGTTCAGGTCAAACAGGTCGATGTCCGGAGTGAACAGGGACAGGGAAATCGGGGTTTCGTCGAGATACACGCCGACCTGCTCCTTGACGCCTGGCTGGTCGCGCACGATCTGTCCCGATGATATGCCGCGTATGCTGACCACACTTTGTCCGGGACCCAGGTTCTGGATGGATAGCCCGGCAACGTTCCGGGAAAGATCCTCAAGGTCTGTGGTGTTCAGGCGCTGAATGTCCTCTTCCGACTGAACATTCAGGGAAAAGGGTACTTCCTGTTCTGGTAAAAGGCGTTTAGTGGCTGTTACATACAGCCCCGGCAGTACGTAGCTGCTCCCTTGTGCCTGGTGCGCGGATTCCGCCGCTTCCTCTGCAAGTACACTCTGGGTCAATCCTGCGCAGACTGCGAAAAACAGTAGAATTGCCCAAACCAATGCATAACGGTTGCTTGACTGATGCATACCAACTCCCCGTTCTTTGTTTTTCTGGTCAACTCTTGAAACCAGAAATTTTGCTTTTTAGTATACCGTCGGCCAAGGTTCGGGGGAATAGATGCTACGGTGCCGGCTGTCCGCCGGGCGTGCCGGGAGCAGGCTTTCAGAAGCCCTTGGTGGAGAGGAACAGTCCGACTCGCAGGTCTTTGCAAACGTAGATGGTTCTCCCATCCACGGACATTGTGCCGTCGGCAATACCCATGGTTGCGCCTCGAGTGACGATTCTTTTGATGTCCAGCTGGTAATCCACCCGTGTGGCTTCCGGCAAGACCTGGCCTGTGAAACGGACCTCATTGACCCCGAGCGCCCGGCCACGGCCCGGCACACCCGTCCAGGCAATGAAAAATCCCAGCAGTTGCCACAGGGCGTCCAGGCCTAGGCATCCGGGCATGACCGGATCGCCGGCGAAGTGACAGTCAAAAAACCACAGATCGGGCTTGACGTCGAGTTCGGCTTCGACCTCGCCACGGCCGTACTGTCCCGTATCGTCGGTGATTTTTGTGATTCGATCCATCATAAGCATGTTCGGCAGGGGCAGCTGTGCATTCCCCGGCCCGAACATTTTTCCGTGACTGCAGGCCAGCAACTCCTCGTAGGAATATGAATTTTTTTTAGACACGTACTGGGCCTTTCAGGAGTTGATCCTACAGATTGGATTCATGTGGACAGGAGTCGGATGTGTGGAGGTGGTATGGTTTCCTAAGTGTAGCAAAAAACAGTCTTGCCCGGGGTTCAGTCCATGACGGTCCTGACGGGTTTCGACCTGCAATCCGGTCCGTGCATGTGGGCCGAGAAGCTGTATTCCTGCAGCTTGCAGGGGTCGGCGATGCTGCTTTACTACCCGGTCGTGAAAGTTGTATAAAGAAGGGGTTTTCTGGGTGGGCAGGGGACACTGATGTGGGGGTATGCAGGGTATTGCTGCCCCATGTGCCTGTAGGAAATTCGTGCAGGTGATCCACGCACACTCGTCCTGTTATGCCATGACCGCCGCATGCTCAGGGATCTTTTTTGGACAAGTCATCTTTACGGGTCGTTCGATACAAGGCACTGACATGAACTGCAGGGAAAACTGATGGTTGAAAAATTTGACCCTACCAGGCAACCCCTTCACGATGCCATGAGCGCATTCCAGTCTGCGGATGAGCGTGTATGGTTTGAAAACAAGCTGCTTGATTGTCGCCAGCAACTGCGAGACCTCCCCCAGCAGGCAAGTAATTCCCAGCGTGCACAGCTGGAGCTCGAAATAGCCGAGGCACTGATCGGGCTCAACCGGCTGGAGGAAGCCTGGTCGTGTGCCCGGCCCCTGGTTGAACTGTTTGTCGCGGAGCAGGAATTTGAACATGCCGTCAAGGCATGCAGGGCACTGTATCAGTCCAACAAGGAGGATGCCATCGTGGCCCTGGGTCAAGGCTGCTGGCTGGCGGTGACGTACCCGGTGGAACCGGCACTGTCCATTGAGATGCTGCACCACATCGTGGATGAGACGCCCGACCAGTCCGATGGAGCCGCAGTCGCGGCCATGGCGGCACATTACATTGCCGATGTGCGGGCGAAAGAGCAGCATGAAAGCCTGACTTTCCTGACCATGCAAATGCTCGCCAAAGTTGCCAAGCGCCACCGCGGAATCGAAGATGAGGAATCCATCAGGATGTGGATTGAAATTCTTGAACTGAATGACACGGACAAGCTCTTCAATCGGCTGGCGACGATCGTCGATGTAATGGCAGGTGACTCATGGTGGTTCGACCGCGACCAGTTGCGCGCCCAACTGCCTGTCAATTAGGGGACAGCGATCGGTTCAGCCTCGATGGATGCACTATTGACTCCGTGGCGCTTCGCACGCCTGATCACACGGCCAGCTGAGGCAGGTGCCCGCCTGGCTGCGGATACACCGGATACCCCCGCGGTGCTTTTGCGCCTGGTGATTCCGCTGAGCCTCATTCCACCACTGTTCGCCTATATCGGCGGAGCCACCTTTGGCTGGCGGCTGGGAGGCGGGGAGCCGCTGTATATCTCCCCGGCAGGTCTGACGCTCATCAGTCTGGCCTACTTCATCGCGCTCGTTGCCGGCTTCCTGAGCACCGCGGTGGTCGCCCGCTGGATGGCAGATACCTATGGTGCAAGACTCGAGTTTGGCTCTCATCTGTCGTTCGTGGTGCTGGTGGGTATGCCGGTGATTCTTGCCAGCCTGGGCCATTTGGTCCCGCACGTTTTCATCAATCTGCTGGTGATGATCCCGGCACTGATCTGGAGCCTGTATCTGCTATACCGCTGCCTGCCGGCGGCACTCGGTACATCGCAGGAGCGCGGCATGCTCATGGCTTCGTCCTTGGTCGCCTACCTGCTGGTGGCCAGCGTTAGCCTGCTGGGCATTACGGTGGTGCTCTGGAGCGGGGGCATAGGGCCCAACCTGGGAGTCTGAGTCTGAGCACTGAGCAATATCACGACCGGGTGGTGGCCTGGCTGACCGGCTTTGCCATTTTCTGGTCCCTGGTGGGCATGGCTGCGGGCATCTATGTGGCTGCAGAGCTGGTTTGGCCGACCCTCGACTTCGGACGCGAATGGCTGTCCTACGGTCGACTGCGCAACCTGCACACCAACGTCGTGATCTTCGGCTTCGGCATCGCTGCATTGATGGGTACGGCTTTTTACAGCGTGCAGCGTACCTGCCACGTACCGCTGTTTGCACCGGGACTGGCCTGGTTTTGTGCCCTGGCCTGGCAGGTGGTAATCCTTCTTGGAGGGCTCTCGTTGCTGGCCGGCTGGAACGGTGGCAAGGAGTATGCCGAGCTGGAATGGCCCTTCGACATTGCCATCACCGTCATCTGGGTAAGTTTTGCAGTCGTCTTTTTCGGAACCATCGCCAAGCGGCGAATCCAGCAGATCTATGTGTCCAACTGGTTTTATGGCGCGTTGATTATCGTCATCGCCATGCTTCACATCGTCAACAGTCAGGCCATTCCCGTTGCCTGGTCGAAGTCCTATTCACTGTTTGCCGGTGCCCAGGATGCCGTCGTACAGTGGTGGTACGGCCACAATGCGGTGGGATTCCTGCTGACGGGCGGGTTTCTCGGCATGCTGTACTACTTCCTGCCAAAGCATGCCGACCGTCCGATCTGGAGTTACCGGCTGTCCATCGTGGCATTCTGGGCCTTCACGTACAGCTATATCTGGGCCGGGCCGCACCACCTGCACTACAACGCCGTACCGGAGTGGGTGCAGTCCCTGGGCATGGTCATGAGCCTGGTGCTGCTGGCGCCGTCCTGGGCCACTTTGGTCAACGGTGTCATGACGGTCGCCGGTGCCTGGGAGAAGCTGCGCACGGACCCGGCATTGAAGTTCATCGTGCTGTCGCTGGCCTTTTACGGCCTCGCAACCTTTGAGGGGCCGATGATGGCCATCAAGAGCGTCAACGTAGTCAGTCATTTTACCGACTGGACCATTGGCCACGTGCATTCCGGGGCACTGGGATGGAACGCACTGATCACCTTCGGCACTTTCTATTTTCTGTTGCCGCGCCTGGTGGGTGCAGAGCTCTACAGTCACAGTCTTGCAAACTGGCACTTCTGGCTGGCCCTGGCCGGTGTGATGCTCTACGTACTGGCGATGTGGGGTGCGGGTGTCTCCCAGGGTCTCCTGTGGCTGAGCCTCGACGAGATCGGGGAACTTCGCTACAGCTTCAAGGACATCATGGCCAGCATGGCGCCTTACTACGCCCTGCGCCTGGTCGCCGGATGCTCCTTTTTCATCGGTGCGGTACTGATGGCATACAACCTGTGGATGACCGCCAAGGGCCGCAGTGTTGTCCGAGCGACCCCTCCGCCGGTGGTTGGGGAGGCCTGGTGAGAGCCATTGACCTGCAGCGCAGGCTGGAACGCCACAGCGGCTGGCTAATTTTCGGCATTCTGCTGGTCTCTTCCATCGGCGGGCTGGTACAGGTACTGCCCAGCGTGCTGGACGACGGCTTGGCCACGCCGGCCGCCGGCACGGTACCCTATGATCCGGTGGCCCTGACCGGTCGCGATATCTACATCCGCGAGAGTTGCAGCACCTGCCATTCACAGCAGGTGAGACCACTGCTTGCCGAGGTGCTACGCTACGGGCCTTTCTCCAAGGCGGGAGAATTTGCCTTCGACCGGCCCTTCCTGTGGGGATCGAAACGTACCGGCCCGGACCTGCACCGCGTTGGCGGCAAGTATTCCGATGCCTGGCATCGAATCCACCTGCTGGACCCGCGCGCGGTCGTGCCCGACTCGATCATGCCCGCCTATCCATGGCTTGCGGAGCGCCCTGCGGATTCCGGTGGCATGATTCAGGCGAAGATGCGCGCATTGCGCCGACTCGGCCACCCTTACACGGACGCCGAAATTGAAGCTGCACCGGCAGCGCTTCAGGGCCTGACCGAGGTGGATGCGCTGGTGGCCTTCCTGCAGGGTCTGGGAGCATCGGGGTCTGGAGGCAGCCCATGACCTGGCTCTTGTTCATAGGCGATATGCTGGTGATGGCCTTCATGGCGGCGCTGGCCGTATGGGTCTTTCTGGGTGCATCCGATGAAGACGTGGACAGGACGGCCGGCATCCCCCTACACGACGAGCATCGCGATGGCTGAGTTACCGGGACAATTCTGGAGCGGCTGGGTCCTTGTGCTCACGCTTGCGAGTCTTGCGGGACTCGTCTGGCTGGTATTCAGCCTGTATTTCGATGGCGATCAGAAGACGCAGGATGCGGGCCCGATATGGGACGGCAACTTGCGGGAGGGAGAGCATCCGGCTCCACTGTGGTGGTTCTGGTTGATTTTCATCTCCCTGGTGATTTCCGTCATCTACCTCATGTTGTATCCGGGCCTTGGTGCATTTTCCGGTGCGCTGAAATGGTCTCAGGGTGGTGAACTGCATGAGCGTCTTGACCGTTTTTCGATGGAGTTTGGTTCGACCCGCAGGCTGGTCTCTGAAGCGAAGCTTGAGACATTGCGGGAGGATGCAAGGCTGATGGCTTCAGCACAACGGATCTATGACCGCAACTGCGCGGTATGCCATGGCTACGATGCCATGGGCCAGGCGGACCTGTTCCCCAACCTGCGCGATGCGGATTGGCAATGGGGTGGCGATGCGGCACAGATTGAACAGTCGATCCGCCACGGACGCCAGGCGGTGATGATCGGTTGGCTGCCCGTGATCGGTGAACAGGCTGTGAACCAGTTGACCGATTATGTTCTTGCACTGGGGCGCGGCAATGCAGCCAGTCATCCGGGGGCACAAGCCTACAAATCGTACTGCAGTGCCTGCCACGGTGCAGACGGTTTTGGCAACGTACAGCTGGGTGCACCAAATCTTACAGATGGTGTGAGCCTTTACGGAAGTACAAGGGAGGCGATCCATCAGTCCATCGCCGAGGGCCGCAATGGCATGATGCCTGCTTTTGGGGACAGGCTTGACGATACCCAAATCCGTTTGCTGGTGGCCTGGCTGAGCCGTGAAGGGGATGACCGGCAGTGATTCGTCTGGTCGCTTAATTCCTGTCGTTAGACCGGTTACCGTAAGTCTGCAAATTTCCGGCGAAGCCGCGAAACTGTGTACCCAAATGTCTTATAATCGGCAGCACAGACCGCTTCATGGCAAAGTCCCGGGCCGAAGGCCCGCAGGACCCAATATAGAGAAGAGACCGGCATGTCATCTCACGCCATGGAAGTGACCCGCAGATCAAGGGGGAGGAACCGGAGATGCAAACCGACAAGATCAAGGTGCCCAAGGGGCATTCCGTTCATCATGTGACCTGCCCTCATGACTGTCCGGACTCCTGTTCGATGCTGGTCACCCGCAATGACCGTACCGGAAAGGCGGTGCGCATACAGGGCGATCCTACCCATCCGATCACACGCGGATACCTGTGCAACAAGGTGAATCATTATCTTGATTTCGTGTACAACGACAATCGCGTTCTCTACCCCCACAGGCGAGTGGGACCCAAGGGTCCGGGTGCCCGGTTCGAACGCATCACCTGGGACGAGGCACTCGACACGATTACCGACAATTTCAAGAGCGTGATCGACGAGTATGGCAGTGAGGCCGTACAGCCCTACTCGTATTCGGGCACCATGGGCATGGTCGGTTACTGGACCGTGGATTCGCGCTTCTGGAACAAGATGGAAGCCGGGGGTCTGATCCAGTCCATCTGTATCTTTGCGGCCATGTGGGCAGGCTTGCATACCTACGGCATGGCGCACCCGAACATGTCCGTGCACGAGGCGGCAGAAGATGCGGACCTGATGATTTTGTGGGGCGCCAACCTGGTCAGCACAGGCGTGCATGCGATCCCATTTATCCGTGAAGCCAAAGAGCGTGGCATGAAACTCGTCGTCATCGACCCGCGGGTCACACGCACCACCATGATGGCCGACTGGCACATCCAGCCTCGACCCGGAACCGATGCAGCGCTGGCGCTCGGCATGATGAAAATCATCGTCGACAACGACCTGCATGATCTCGAATTTCTCCGTGAGCAAACCAATGGCTGGGAAGCGTTGCTGGAGACGGAACTGCCCAAATACCCGCTGGAGAGGGTGGCCGAAATCACAGGGCTTGCGGCTGCAGAAATCGAAAAATTCGCCCTGGAGTATGCATCGACGAAGAAATCCTACATACGGGCAAACTACGGCTTGAACCGCCATCAGAATGCGGGCCAGATGTGCCGCTCCATCCTGGTGCTTCCCTGCATTACCGGGGCCTGGCGCGAACCCTGCGGTGGTGCCTGTTTTGGCAATCTCGAGGAAATGTGGCTTCGCTGGGACCTGGACAAGCTGCACCGAACGGACCTGGGCACACGCAAGCGTTCCGTCAACATGGTACAGCTCGGCCGGGCACTGTCGGACCATATTGATGCCGAAGGCAATACCATGGACCCGCCGATCAAAAGCCTGTTTGTCTACAATTCGGACCCAGCCAACTGTGCGCCGAATACCAATAACGTCCGCAAGGGGTTGATGCGCGATGACCTTTTCGTGGCCGTGCATGAAACCTTCTGGACCGATACCTGCCAGTATGCGGACATCGTGATCCCGGCAGATACGCAACTGGAAAGGATGGACATGGTGGCCACCTACGGAAACTGGTACTACACCATGAACCGGCCCGTGATTGAGCCGCTTGGCGAGAGCGTCCGAAATTCTGAGCTGTTTCGCATGCTGGCCCAGCGCATGGGTTACGTGGAAGAAGGGGACAATGCCTTTACGCAAACGGACGAGGAAATCATTCGCGACGTCATGTTTGACGAGGGCAAGCATAACCCCTTGATGGAAGGCATCACCTACGAGGATATCCTGAAAGACGGCTTCGTTCGCGCCAATACCGACACCGAGCGAAGAAACTTCCTGAAGAACGGCTGGCCGACGGATTCCGGGAAAATTGATATCTGGTGCGAAAAACTGAAGGAGGAGGGCATCAATCCCCTGCCTTCCTACGTGCCGGAAATCGAGGGACAGGAAGACCCGAAACGCAAGGACTATCCATTGCAGGTGCTAAGCAGTGCAGCGCACTATTTCATTGGTGATTCGTTCCAGTCGGTTCCGCGCCTGCAGGCCATGATGTCCAGACCCACGGTGGAACTGAACCCTGAAGATGCCAAGGCCCGGGGCATAGAGGATGGTGATCTTTGTTGCCTGTACAATGATCGAGGAGAAACCTACGCGTACGCGGTCATCATCGACGGACTGTTGCCCGGTGTCTGTTCTACACAGAAACAGTTCAAGGGAAGCAACACGCCCAATGGTGTGAACATCAATGCGCTGAACTCGGAAATGCTGACGGACTTTGGCACCAGCCCGACCTTCTATTCCTGTCTCGTGGAAATCAAGAAAGCCAGCGAAGACATGCGCAAGCAGACCCTGCTCAAAGAGTGGGGAGGGCAGCAGGGCTACATCAGGAAGTGGCGTGAGGACCCGCGCAATGAGGGTATCGAAGCCACCGATGATGAAATCATTGCGTTTGCAAAAGAACAGCACCCGGGAGTCTTTGGCTGAATCCTGACCGCGTTTCCCCGGGCCCCGGGGTATGGATGAAGTAACCGCGATGCAAAAGAACTTTCACGATCCATTTGACCACTATATCCGGGAACTGCCTGTCCCGGATCCTGAAATCAAGGGCCGAAGAGTGCGGATCAATCGGGGCACCATCAAGAGTATCGCCCACCTCACTCACGATACGCTTGAACTGGTTGTCAAATGTGATCCAGGCAGCCAGCCGCTGGACGGGGTGGCCGGGCAGTATGCCACGCTCAAGGTGCCCGGGATAAGAAAATCACGTTCCTACTCGTTTGCCAAAACCCCGGAGGATGAGAACCCGGACGAACACACCTTTTACATACGCCTGGTGCCTGGCGGGGAATTGTCAGGTTGGCTGGCGCAAGGGGATCGCATTGGCGATCAGGTTGAACTTGCAGGGCCGTTAGGCACGTTTCAGCTTGACGCTTCGGATGACACCATGGTTTGCATTGCCGGCGGCAGCGGTATGAGTGCAATTTCAGCTATCGTCAAGCATGCTGCCAATCTGGGTGTTGCCAGGGACTGTTACTTTTTCTATGGTGCACGCACTCAAAAGGATCTGTACTGCCATGAAGAAATGCAGGCTGTGCGTGATCGATGGAACCCGGCCCACAGGTTTGAATTCATTCCTGTCTTGTCGGAGGAACCTGAAGGCAGTGCCTGGAACGGACCTCGCGAACTGGTGACAACGTATGTCAAAAACGAGTACCTGGACCCAGGCAAGCTACCTGCCCGAGGGATCAGGGTCTATTTTTGCGGTCCACCCCCGATGATAGACCATGGAGTCAAGGTGTTGACGGATGCCGGAATCGGAAGTGAAAGCATCTACTTTGACAAGTTCGAAGACGCGAGTTCGTCGGCACCGGTGGTGGACAATACCAAGTGTGTGCTGTGTGATGAATGCCTGCTGGTCAAGCCGGTAGCCAACTGCTTGGTGGAAGCAACAAATTTCAAGATAAATGATGACGATTCCGCCTTTTCTTTTGAGCAAGTTCGGCCCGCGCACACTTCAGGGTTGTACTACAACTCTTTGTACATCGATGAGGGCGAATGTGTGCGTTGTTTTGCATGTGTTGATGCCTGTCCCCACGATGCGATTTCCGTGGATTATGACAGGACACCTAAAACGCTGAGAATGTATACCTAGGTGGCTTGAAGAAAGAACCTGCGGCTTTGGGGCTTACAGCACAAGGCGTCTGGCAGGGCTACATGCGTTCCACTGGAGAAAGATATCGTCAGGATGACTCCCTACGTTGATATAAAAGGTGTTGAAGCGTATTCGGCCAAGGAGTACACATGGCGCGCAGCCTCCCTGTTGTCGGCAGGTAGGCCGGGCAATGGTCTGCCGGACAAACATGGCTGTACACGTCCCGTTTCCGATCAATGATTCGTCTTAAATTCTAGGATTGTTATGAAAAAGATTGTAATTGCACCGGACTCGTTCAAGGGTAATCTCACTTCACTGGAAGTAGCGGTATGCATCGAAAAGGGCATCCGGCGAGTCTTGCCCAATGCGACATGCGTAAAAATCCCCATGGCGGACGGAGGGGAAGGAACCGTGCAGTCCCTGATCGATGCCACCGGAGGGAAGCTGGTCAGAAAGCGGGTCAAGGGCCCTGCGGGAAAAACTGTAACCGCGTGCTACGGCTGGTTACCTGCCAAGAAAACGGCAGTCATCGAAATGGCAGAAGCTTCCGGATTACCACTGGTCGAGGGACGCACCAAGAATCCGCTGAAAACTACCACGTATGGCACCGGCCAACTGATGCTGGATGCGCTTGATCGCGGTGCCAGAAAAATTATTATCGGCATCGGGGGGTCCGCGACCAACGATGGCGGGGTAGGGATGGCTCAGGCACTGGGTGTGCGGTTTATGGATACCCGTGGCAGGGAAATCAAGGAACCGGGTTGTGGAGGAATGCTGGCGAAAATCCGAACCATTGACGCCACGGGTCTGGATCCCAGGATCCGCCAGGCGAAAATCCTCGTGGCCTGCGATGTAAAGAATACCCTGCATGGGAAACAGGGGGCTGCGCATGTTTTCGGGCCGCAAAAAGGCGCCACTCCCAAAATGGTCGCCGAGCTGGATGCAAACCTCAAACACCTGGGCAGGTTGATCAAGCGAGATCTCAAAGTGGCTGTAGCCCGCATGCCAGGTGCAGGGGCAGCCGGCGGGTTGGGTGCCGGACTGGTTGCTTTTGCGGGTGCCACGCTCAAGAGCGGTGTCGATATCGTGCTGAGGACGACCGAGCTTGAAAAATACATCAAGGGTTCAGACCTGGTCATCACCGGGGAAGGCAAGGTGGATTTTCAGACTGCATTCGGGAAAACCCCCTCGGGGGTCGCCAGGGCGGCCAAAAAGCACCGGGTGCCGGTGATTGCCATCGGCGGGGCACTATCCAACGATGCACATAATGTATTTGCACATGGAATTGATGGCATCGCCAGTGCTGCTGCCAAGGACATGTCACTGGATGAGGCCTTGCGGGATTCAAGACCTCATCTGGAAAATGTCGCAGAACGCGTCGTTCGCATGATCCTCATTGGCAAGAAAATGGCAGAGAAAAAACACCGGATGAAGGCCCGGGCCAAGCCAAGGAAGTCATAGCCGCACTTCGATCTGGATGCCTCTTTCTGCCAATTCCCAGATTTCATCCATGTCGCTGTGAACCACCGCAATACTGTTTTTTGTACCACCCCATAATCCGGGAATTTGCCAGGCCCAGCCCATCCTGTTGCGGTGTGCCTCGATTACGAAGTGCATCTTTGAACCGGCTGCTGCTTGCGTATCGGTGGTCTGATCCGGTGTTCCCGAATCGATTGCACGCATGGATTTTCGACCCTCGGTGTCTTCGGTCTTGGCATCCAGCCGGTACGTTCCTTCCGGGATGCCATCGACACCGGTATCCCGGTAGCCGGCTCCCAGCCTGACGGGGTAGCTGCGGTATGGCCGGGTCCCTTGAATCAGGTAGAGCTTGCCCTCGTCTTTTCTGAGAAGCATGGAATCTGCCGCCAACAGATTGATCAAGCCTGAGGCTTCCTTGCCCAGGGCATAGGTTCTCACTCCCCATTGTTCTCCATGGGCATTGAAGTATTTCCAGATACCGTCCTTTTCACCAGCGACATACTGGCCTGCGACGTGCATGTAGCCACCGTCCCATGCCTGCCACACGCCATGCTTGGCGCCATCCTTTTCGCAGAAGACCGCAATTCCAAGTTTGCTCCAGACTTCGCGTTTTTCCACAGCGCCTTCCGTGCACTGGAGGTCGACAGCGGCCACGGCGCTGCGGGTCTTGCTGTATTCATGCTCCATCATCCATCCAATCCACAGGGGGCTGGTCAGCAAGAGCAGCAAGCCAAGGGTGATTGACATGACGATCGCGGGCTCAGAGAATTTTTTCAGTTTCATGAGGTCTTCTATTTTTAGATAAGCGTTATTGAAAAACAGGATAATTGGTGTCAGGCTCGAATGAGTTCCTGAGGGTCACAACCTGGATATGCGGAAGGTGCCAAACCGGAGATGAACAAGATACTGGTTGCTATCGGGGTCACTATTTTAATCATTGGATTGCTCTGGCCCGTGATCAGCAAGGTGCCTTTAGGAAAACTGCCGGGTGATATCGCTTTCAAAAGAGAGGGATTTCACCTGTATATCCCGATCACCACCATGATTGTTGTCAGCCTCATCGTATCCGCGGTGCTGTGGTTTTTTAAAAAGTAGAAACTTCACAACTTGAGTCGTCACAGGTCCGGACATAGCACTTCTCCATGGCTTCAGGTAAGACTCCCGAATACATCCTTCTGTCTGCACTGATCGGCAAGCTGGAAAACATTGAGTATTATCGGGTTTTTGCCAAATCTTTGGCAAGGACAGCCGGTTCCGCAGACTCCCTACCTCCAGAAGATGAACTGGTCAGGGAGATGTTTCACCACTTTATCAAAGAGAACGAATTGCCGATCCATCATAACGAGTCTGTGGTGTCCCTGGATTTTGTCGAGTCGGAAATTCATCGCAGGGCTGTTGCAAAAGCCGGTTCCGATGAAGATTTTGAGCGTGTCAGGGAGCTTGAAAGACAACTTGTCTGGGGGAAGGAGATCAGTATCAAGGTGCAGGACCTGAGGAAACTGTATGCCAACAAATGCATCGTATTTCCCAAGTCATTGCTGGCCGAGAAAAATCCAGGCGGTACCTGAAATCACAACTTGTGCGCCTGGAGGTGTCAGTCCAGCGGTGCAGGCAGGTCTGAATCCCCCATCAGGTACCGGTCTATTCCCCTTGCTGCACTGCGGCCTTCGGCAATGGCCCACACGATGAGGCTTTGTCCACGCTGCATGTCGCCGGCAGTGAACACCCCCTCCACGTTGGTCATCCAGTTCTTATCCCGAACGACATTGCCTCGCTGGTCCAGGACCACATCCAGCTGTTCCAGCATGCCGGGCTTTTCCGGCCCCAAGAAGCCCATGGCCAAAAGCACCAGGTCGCAGGGCAGGGTTTGCTGACTGCCAGCCACCTCGTCGAAGCTGAGCCTGCCATTGTTGCTGTTCATTTTCACCGTTACCAGCTCCAGCGCTTTGACATTGCCGGCTCCGTCATCAACAAACCGCTTGGTGGAAACGGAATACACTCTCTCCACTCCCTCTTCGTGGGCCGAGGCGGTGCGAAATATCCTGGGCCATTCCGGCCACGGGTTGTCTGCCGCCCGGCCTTCGGGGGGTTTCGGCATGATTTCCAGTTGATGCACGGACTTGGCGCCTTGGCGGTTGGCCGTGCCCAGGCAGTCCGCACCGGTGTCACCGCCGCCGATGATAACGACATGCTTGCCCGCCGCGCTGATGAAGTGTTCCGGTTCGGGGTCCCCTTCACAAAGCCTGTTCTGCATGGGCAGGTATTCCATGGCCTGATGCACGCCGTTCAGGTCACAGCCTTCCACGGGCAAGCCGCGGGGAGCACATGCCCCTCCTGCCAATAGCACGGCATCATGCTCGCTTCGGATATCGTCTATTGCCACCGTGTCCCCGACGTGAGCATTCGTCATGAAGGTGACACCTTCCGCACGCATCTGGTCCAGGCGCCGATCCAGCACCCGCTTTTCCATCTTGAATTCCGGGATGCCGTAACGCAGCAGCCCGCCAATGCGATCGGCGCGCTCGAACACGGTGACGCTGTGTCCGGCTCGCGCAAGTTGCTGTGCCGCTGCAAGTCCTGCAGGCCCTGACCCGATGACAGCCACTTTTTTGCCGGTATTCTTGCTCGCAATCTCGGGCCGGACCCAGCCGTATTCCCATGCCTTGTCGATGATGGTGAGTTCTACACCCTTGATGGTGACCGGATCATCGTTGATCCCCAGCACACAGGAGCCTTCGCACGGTGCCGGACAAAGCGTTCCGGTAAATTCCGGGAAATTGTTGGTCGCGTGCAGGCGCTGGATGGCATCTTTCCATTGATCTCGGTAGACCAGGTCATTCCAGTCCGGTATCAGATTGCCCAGCGGGCACCCCTCGTGACAAAAGGGGATACCGCAGTCCATGCAGCGCGCGGCCTGCTCCTTGAGCGGGTCAATTTGCCAAGGGGCCATGACCTGATGCCAGTCAAGCAGACGTTCCTCGATCGGGCGGTAGGGCTGCTTGGCGCGGGCATATTCAAGGAATCCCGTGATCTTAGCCATGGGCAGCCTCCATCACGGCCTCGTCCACGGACGTGCCCTCGACCTTGGCTTTCTTGATCGCGGCAAGCACACGCTTGTAATCCTTGGGCATCACTTTTACAAAGTGATGCTGGCGCCGGCTCCAGTTGTCCAGGATGTTTTCGGCAACCGTGCTGCCGGTGTACTCGACGTGACGCGTGAGCAAGGTCGCCACCAGATCCCGGTCCTCGTCTTCCAGGTCTTCGAGGTCCACCATGTCCTGATTGCACAAGATCTCGAATTGCTCTTTTTTTGCCAGCACGTAGGCAATTCCGCCCGACATGCCGGCGGCAAAGTTCCTGCCGGTGTCACCAATGATGACCACACGCCCGCCTGTCATGTACTCGCAACCATGGTCACCCACTCCCTCGACCACGGCATTGACTCCGCTATTGCGCACGCAAAATCGTTCTCCTGCTATGCCACGGATATACGCTTCCCCGGAAGTCGCCCCGTACAGCACCACGTTTCCAACAATGATGTTTTGTTCTGGAACAAACGTCGAATGGCGAGGCGGGTAGACGATGAGCTTGCCCCCGGACAGGCCCTTGCCCAGGTAATCGTTGGTGTCTCCTTCCAGAATGAGGGTCACGCCCTTGGGTACGAATGCTCCGAAGCTCATCCCTGCAGAACCATTGAAGTGCACGCGAACCGTGTCTTCCGGAAGTCCCTCGGCACCGTGGCGCTTGGTAATGTGGTAGCCAAGAATCGTGCCCACGGTCCGGTGGATATTGCGAATTGGCAAAATGATATCGACGGGCTTGCGCTCCTCGATCGCGTCTTTGCACAAAGGCACCAGCGTGGTTACATCCAGGGATTTTTCCAGTCCATGATCCTGGCTGGTGGAGCAGTACACGCCAAAGCCCGGCCGCGATTTGGGCTTATGCAGTATCCTGGAGAAATCCAGTCCGTGGGCCTTCCAGTGGTCGACGGCTTTTTTCACGTTCAGCCGGTCCACCTGACCGATCATTTCGTTGACCGTTCTGAATCCAAGCCTGGCCATGTATTCGCGAACTTCCTCCGCGATGAACTTGAAGAAATTTTCCACGAATTCCGGTTGGCCGGTGAATTTCTTGGTTAACTCCGGATTTTGGGTAGCCACTCCAACGGGACAGGTGTTCAGGTGGCAGACGCGCATCATGATGCAGCCCATGACCACCAGGGGTGCCGTCGAGAATCCGAACTCCTCAGCACCCAGCAATGCCGCAATCGCCACATCGCGACCTGTTTTCAACTGTCCGTCTGTCTGTACGACGATGCGGTCACGCAGGCCATTTTGCACCAGGACCTGCTGGGTCTCCGCCAGGCCCAGTTCCCATGGAAGGCCAGCATGCTTCAGGGAACTCATGGGGGACGCTCCAGTGCCGCCGTCATAGCCTGAGATGAGGACCACATCCGAGTGGGCCTTGGAGACGCCAGCTGCCACCGTGCCCACACCTACTTCGGCCACCAGCTTCACGTGTATGCGAGCCTCGGGGTTTGAGTTTTTCAGATCGTGGATCAGCTGTGCCAGGTCCTCGATCGAGTAAATATCATGGTGCGGCGGCGGGGAAATCAGTCCGACCCCCGGGGTTGAGTGGCGCACTTTGGCGATCCACGGATAGACTTTCGTGCCCGGCAGCTGGCCGCCCTCGCCGGGTTTTGCGCCCTGCGCCATCTTGATCTGCAGGTCGTCGGCATTCACCAGGTACTCGCTGGTCACTCCGAAACGCCCGGAGGCGACCTGCTTGATCGCACTTCTCCTTGAATCACCATTTTCATCCGGGATGTAGCGGTCGGGATCCTCACCGCCTTCGCCGGTATTGGACTTGCCGCCAATGCGGTTCATGGCAATGGCCAGGGTCTCGTGGGCTTGCCTGCTGATGGAGCCGTACGACATGGCACCGGTTGAAAACCGCTTCATGATATTTTCGATCGGCTCAACCTCCTCGAGAGGAATGGGGTCATTTGCATACCTGAATTCAAACAGTCCTCGCAAGGTCGCCAGGTTCTCGTTCTGGTCATCGACCTTGTCGGTGTATTCCTTGAACAGCTTGTACTGGCCTGAGCGCGTGGAGTGTTGCAGCTTGAACACGGTTTCGGGATTGAACAGATGATATTCACCATCTCGCCGCCACTGGTATTCACCGCCCCATTCCAGGTCGGGCTGTTTAGCCGGACGCCCGGGGAACGCATTGTGGTGGCGTATGCGAATTTCCTCGGCAACTTCTTCCAGCCCGATGCCGCCGATGCGCGATGCCGTCCAGGTAAAGTAGCGGTCAACAAATTCCTTGTTCAGGCCGATGGCTTCAAAAATCTGTGCTCCCCGGTAGGACTGCACGGTTGAGATCCCCATCTTCGACATCGTTTTGATCATGCCCTTGTTTATCGCCTTGATGAAATTCCCGATCGCGGTTTCATGCTGCATTTCCGGCAGGAATCCCTTGCCGATCATGTCACCCAAAGATTCAAGTGCGAGATAGGGATTCACTGCTTCAACTCCATAACCGGTGAGCACGGCAAAATGGTGCACTTCGCGCGGCTCGCCCGACTCAAGCACCAGCCCGACCTGGGTACGCGTGCCTGTGCGGATCATGTGATGATGCGCCCCTGCAGTGGCCAGCAGTGCGGGGATGGCAGCAAGTTCCTCGTTGATGCCCCGGTCGGAAAGGATGATCATGGTGTATCCCTGGCCGATGGCCACATCTATCTGCGCACAGACTACTTTCAACGCCTGGTCCAGGCCACTGCCTCCTTGTGAAACCGGATACAAAATGGAAATGGTCTTGGTTTTGAAATCCGGCAGCTCAACATCCCGGATCCGTGCCAGCTCGCTGTTGGTCAAAACGGGTGAGGAGATTCTGATTCGTCTGCAGCTGTCCTCGTCGGGATGCAGGAGGTTTTTTTCGGGCCCGATGGTCGTCGCCACCTGGGTCACAAGTTCTTCGCGAATCCCGTCAAGCGGGGGATTGGTGACCTGTGCGAAGAGTTGCTTGAAATAGTCATAAAGCAGGCGTGTCCGGTCAGACAGCACGGCGAGCGCGGCATCTGTCCCCATCGAGCCTACCGGCTCGAGCCCGTTGGATGCCATGGGTGCCATCAGCACCCTCAACTCTTCGTGCGTGTAACCAAACGCCTGCTGTCTTTGCAGCAATGTGTCCTTGTCCGAGCCATGTATTTGTCTGGGGCTCGGCAGGTTCTCAAGAGCGACCAGATTTTTTTTCAGCCAGTCCGAGTAGGGATTTTCCTCAACGAATTCTCTCTTGATTTCTTCATCGTCAATGATCCTGCCCTGCTTGGTATCGACCATGAAAATGCGGCCCGGATGCAGCCGGTCCTTGATCAGGATGTTTTCGGGTGGAATTTCCAGCACACCCACTTCCGAAGCCATCACGACCATGTCATCCTTGGTCACGTAGTAGCGGGAAGGCCGCAAGCCATTGCGGTCCAGCACGGCACCGATGACCTCCCCGTTCGTAAAGGCGATTGAGGCCGGACCATCCCATGGTTCCATCAGGCAGGCGTGGTATTCGTAGAATGCCTTGCGGTCCGCATCCATGGTTTCATGGTTGCTCCATGCCTCGGGAATCATCATCAGGACGGCATGCGGCAACGGCCGCCCGCACATGTGCAGAAATTCCAGCACGTTGTCGAAGGTCGCAGAGTCACTGCCATTTTCAATTACAGTCGGAAAAATCTTTTGCAGGTCATCGCCGAACAATTCTGATCGGCACAGCGACTCGCGTGCGCGCATCCAGTTGATATTGCCACGCACGGTATTGATTTCACCGTTGTGCGCAAGATAACGGAACGGGTGCGCCAGCTCCCAGGAAGGGAAGGTGTTCGTTGAAAAGCGTTGATGCACCAGTGCCAGGGCCGATTCGAAATCGGGCTCG
Source organism: Gammaproteobacteria bacterium (assembly GCA_022824965.1). Classification (GTDB taxonomy): domain Bacteria; phylum Pseudomonadota; class Gammaproteobacteria; order UBA4575; family UBA4575; genus WTFY01. Next base: position 237,234 of record JAJDYY010000006.1, on the reverse strand, counting down.
TTGATGTCCGGGAACATGGGCTCGAACTGCGAGCCGGTCAGCATGCCCTTGTAGACGCAGGTCCTGTACGACAGGGAAGGCATGTAGAAACTGCTGCGCTGTGAGAGGTCGGAACCATAGATCACGTGTTCGATGCGCTTGCGAATCACATAGAGTTTGCGCTCAAACGCAGCTTCATTTTCGATATCAGCGCTGCGGCCGATGAAAATCTGCTTGAAGGCCGGCTCTCCGGATTTGGCGGTTTGTCCCAGCAAGGCGTCGTCTGTCGGTACCTCGCGCCACCCCAGGACCTGCTGGCCTTCTTCTTCCACCACCTGGTGGAACCGGTCGATGCACGCCTGCTGCTGGTCCGCATCGGTGGGCAGGAATACCATGCCGGCACCGTAGTGTCCGAATTCCGGCAATGTGATCCCCAGTTCACTGCAAACCCGGGTAAAGAACTTGTGCGGCAGCTGTGTCAGCATGCCCACGCCGTCACCGGTATTTTCCTCGCAGCCGCAGGCTCCCCGATGCATCAGGTTCTTGAGGATGGTGAGGGAATGTTCGACGATTCTGTGCGATTTGCGGCCCTTGATATCGACCACGAATCCCACCCCGCACGCATCATGCTCGGTGCTCGGCTCGTACAAACCCTGCGAAGAAATCTTGTCGATACTCATGATCAGTGAAACGGGGGAGAGGCCAATACTTGTCTTATTGTAAGTCTTTTACATGAAATACTATCTATTGCACACGGGTTATTCCAGAATGGATTGGCTACTCAACGGGCGAGTGGGTCCACGCGGGCTCGGCACAAACGCCGCAGATTATAGTGCAGGCAAATCAAATGCTCTACTTTGAAGGGCTGATTCAGTCATTTCGCGCATGGGGCAGCTCCATGCTCCATGCCGCACGGCCAGCCGTTCTTCAGCTTGAGTGATACGCGCCTTGCGAACTGCAGTGACGGGGTGCTTTAACGGCTGCGTGCGCCGATTCTTGGAAGGGGCAAGATTGCAGGCGTCGAGGCCTGGTAGTCACGGTAAGCCGGGTATCTGGACAACGAGATCGATTCCGTGAGCCGCGTCGAGGGGATGAACAGCAGGGTGAGCAGGATGAATCCGAGTCCCGTCCAGTGCAGCCATTGTCCGGAGGCTGCGACCGCAAACAGGTAAAATACCCACCACATGGCGATCTCGCAAAAGTAGTTGGGGTGCCGGCAATAGTAGAACAGGCCGGTCGTGATGAAAGGTGTGTCGATGTCTTGGCCTTTCTCGATGCGTCGCTTCTTGTCTAGCTGAAACCGCCACATCTGCTCATCGGCTACAGCCTCAATGACCCACAGTACCAAAAACAGGACAGCTGCAACTGCATCCAGCCAACCCAAGGGAGCCTGTCGCCAGAGCCACGCCTGGTGAACGGGTGAGGTAAACAGCCAGACCAGCAGCAGTTGCACGGGTGCGATGAAGGCGATGTTCAGCAACTGGAATCCGACTGGGCCCAGCTGTTGCTGGATGACGACCCATCGATAATCCTCTCCACCTTTGCTGAACCTTCCCTTGCGGGCATAGTTGAAGGTCAGTCGTGATCCCCAAAGGAAAACAAGCGCTGCCATGAGATTCACACGCGCTGAACTGAAGTCACTGGCGCTTGCGACCAACAGGCAGTAGATCACGGGACATATCGGCCAGATCCGGTCCACCCAGGAGTATTCACGTGTGATGACCGACAGCAGCCAGACGGACACTGCGAGCAGGATGCACAAGTCAAGGGCCAGGCCGAAGGGGGTTCCTGTTAACGGATGGCTGAAGAAATTGAGGGTATCCATGCTCCGGGTTCACTCATGCAGATGCAGCATGAGTGCAAACGACTTGTGCTGGACGAACCGCCTGCATCGGAACGGTTCTCTTCAACGGGTGACTGCCACTGAATTTTGTGGCACTCAAGTTCTTGCTCCAAAGAACCGGACCGCAGAAGCCGTGACATCTTCTTCGGGATTGAACCAGCGCAGGGTGTCGTGCAGTTGTACGACATCGCCGACGATGACCAGCGTAGGAGGTTCGACATCGTGTTCGGCTACCAGCGCTGGCAGGTTTTCCAGGTTCCCCATGATCACTTTCTGATGAGCCGTGGTGCCCTGCATGATCAGGGCTGCAGGTGTGGCAGGCGCCAGTCCGTGTTTTTTGAGGTTGGTGCAGATGATATCCAGGCCTTGCAGTCCCATGTAGAAGACCAGGGTCTGGTTTTTGTGGGCCAGCATGTCCCAGTTCAGGTTTACGGTTCCGTCGCTCAGGTGACCGGTCGCAAAGATTACGGCTTGCGAGTGGTTGCGATGGGTAAGCGGGATGCCGGCATAGGCGGCACACCCTGCAGCAGCGGTGATCCCGGGAACCACTTGGAAGGGTATCGCCTCATCAATCAATGTGCTGATCTCCTCTCCGCCGCGGCCGAAGATGAACGGGTCGCCGCCCTTGAGGCGCAGGACACGTTTTCCTTCTTTTGCCAGGCGAACCAGCAACTGGTTAATGCTTTCCTGGGGCAATGCATGCTGCGCGCGTTCTTTGCCTGCATAGATGAGTTCCGCATCCTTTCTAATCAAGTCCATAATTTCCTGTGAAACCAGGCGGTCGTACACCACGACATCGGCCTGCTGCATCAGCCGCAAGGCACGAAACGTCAGCAGGTCCGGGTCACCGGGGCCTGCCCCGACCAGATACACTTCTCCCTGTGGCAGATCCCGGTGGTCTTCTCGTTCTATGGCGTCCTGCAACAGTTTTTGCGCAGCCTCGTGCTGTCCCGAAAATACAAGTTCGGCCACGGGTCCCTGGATGATTTTTTCCCAGAATTTTCTCTTTTGCTCGGTGCTGGAAAACTTTTCCTTTACCCGGAGCCGGTTTTCCTCGATCAGTTTTGCCAGTCTTCCGTATGCTGCAGGCGTACAGTTTTCGAGTTTGGCTCGCAGTGTTCGGGCCAGCACCGGCGATGCGCCTCCTGTGGATACTGCAATCTGTACGGGTGAGCGATCAATGATGGAGGGCAAGATGAAGTTGCAGTTGTGAACATCGTCAGCCGCATTGACCCAGATATTCCGTTTTTTGCAGTCTGCAGCGATTTCGGCATTCACATCCCGGCTGTCTGTGGCCGCCAAGACCAGTTGATAATCGTTAAGGTCCTCCGCAGAAAAGCTTTTTTGCCGCCAGACAAGGATACCCTCGAGGGACTGGTGCTGGATTTGGGGCGTAACTTCCGGAGCGATGACGGTGACTTCAGCCTGGGCCCGGACCAGCAGTGAAATTTTGCGCGAGGCGATCAGTCCTCCGCCAACCACCAGGCAAGGCTTGTTCTTGACATCCAGAAATACAGGCAGGTAGTTCATACAGGCAAGTGCGTCATGACTGGAGCAGGCGGATATATCCGGTGAGGGGCTGGATCACCGGTTCGATCTTCTTTCTCATCACCGTGCCGATGGCATCGGTCATACCAAATATCGGGTCCACAAGGGTCTCGCTTACCATGGACAGACCCAGGATCGCATCCAGTTGCGGCTGCAAATCCGGGTCCATGCACAGGATTTTTTCAAGGTTCGGATCATCTCTGGATAGTACGCCAATCTGGGCCGACAGGGACTGCATATCGCGGCAGGTCCGAATCCCGGTTTTCCCGCAATCGAAGTAATTTCCGATTGCATTCAGCAGGGCCACGACGACCTCCTGGTCATTGGGTTTTTGCAATACCTCGTCGGTGACATGTAAAAAAGCCTGGCCTGCGGGAGCCAGTGCCCTGCAAAGCAGCTTGGCATACTCGTTGCCGCGGTCCAGTTCAGATTTCAATGCCCTGGTGACAGTTTCCCATTTCTCATGGGGTGGCGCATCTATGGGCAGGTGATCCGGGGTCTGCTGCAGGAAGCCTACATAGTAGGAGTTCTTTCTTTTACCGCGTTTCCAGATCGCGCGGCGAACCCTATCGTCAATCAGGCCGGGCTGCAGGACCAGGCGAACGCTGTCGATGATGGCCTTTTGTTCTTCCTCGAACGGCAGGAACTCAACCAGGAATTGCGCCAGTTCCTTCCCCATGTTGCCCTTTACGACGCTTTCTTTCTCGAGCATGCGCCGGGCATTTTCCGCATTGGTCGAGGTCCACCAGGCCCGTCGTGCCAGCTCGTCGGTTAGCCCCGACGCATGGACCACGGCGGCGACGGCTTCCGGTTCGCCGATCAGCAGCAGTTTTTCCAGGCTGTCATCGCGTGCCTGGCCCATCCGGGTCCAGCGTCTCAGAAATACCGGATAGCCGCCAGGCGAACCCAGGTAATGGGTCGACAGGAACTGCTGGATGAGACGGATATATTTTTCATCCTTGCAGGTGGGATTCAGATCGATGCTGGCTTCCCCTTTTTTTGACAACGCATGCACCCGCATGCGGGATTCGTCAATTCGAATCGCTTGCAGGGACTGGGCAACGAGAACATTCAATCGCAGCTGGTCTTCGTGGGAGAGTTGCATGTCAGTTCAACTGGACGCGTTGCCCCCAGGGAACCGTCTGTTTGCCCTTGACGAGCCAGATCACGGGATAGCAGGGGGGTGTTCCGGGAAAGGTTCCCTGGCCGTCGGTAAAGTAGACCAGCAGGTCGGGTGGCTGGTCTTGCAGGTCCAGCCAGTCGAACACGGGGCAAAAACTTGTGCCTCCTCCACCTTTCAGGGCTTCCGGCATTTCAATGTCTTCCCAGGGCTCGAAAATCCAGGGCACGCCCTCAGCCAGTTCGGCATCGCACGGAAGCAGGGTAATCCGTGCACGCATGTTGCCCTTGATGGCGTCGACTTCGGACAGGAATTCGTTCATATCCTTGTCATCGACGGAGCCGCTGATGTCCAGGCCGACCGCCACATTGATCTGGGTGCTGCGCAAGCTGGGGAAAATTGCCGGATCTCCGCGGCGCGAGGAAGGTCTGGAATAACTGTAATCATCCCGTGCGCTGGCTGTCATGTACTTTGCCAGCAACATCCTCCAGGGGAGTTTCGGCTGCAACATGTAGTCGACCATGCGCGCCATCGAGCCGCCAAGCTTTCCGGCCTGCATGGCTTGCTGGGCAGCGCCTGCCAGGCGCTGTTGCCACTGGATGGACAGCTCTTCCTGTTGCTGTGCCGTCAGCTCGGCCGGCTGTCGTGCAAGTTCGGCGGACTCCTCGTGATCCTGATCGCGTTCCGGTTCGCCGGATTCTTGGCGTGGCGGGCTTTGCCTGTCCGGCTGCGGCGCGTGGCTTCCTTCATCCCCCAAGCTTTCTGACGGCTTTTCAAATTCGCTGTTTTCATCGTCGAACTCGTCGATACAGTGGTAGATTTCCTCGGCGGTCATGCCCTCAAAATTTTCCTCCACCGGGGTGCCCGGCGGCGGTTTCAGACCATCGTGAATCAGCAGGGGATTGACCGCATAATCACATGCCAGCTCCCAGCGCGACCGGATGCGGTGGTGCCTTCGGGCAAAATGGGACAAGGCACAGTGCAGTGCCTGTTTCGCAAGCACAAATTGCGTCTCCTGGATGTCCAGTGACCCGATGTACTCCGGATTGAAGTACAGCTTGCGTGCATCGGTTGTGGTTGTTTTACACCAGCCAGGATCCGCTGCGACCAGGGGCAGGCGCAATACCAGTGCGCCAAGGAAGGGTTTGTCCAGAATCAGGCGGGTTCTTGCGGTTGCAAGCTTGTTTTGATTTTTGCCCTTGTCCACTTACATCTGTCACGGCGCGCGTCAGGCGTGATCATAGATCATGATATCCGCGATCTTGTCTGCCCATGTGGTGAACTCGGGCAGGCTGAAAAGGTCCTCGCCGATGGCCCGGTGCATGTCCGAAACCATCATCACGCCCATTTCACGCTGCGGGAACCGGCCCGCATAGTTCAGGATATTGCCGTGCACATGGCCTGCCTCTTCCGTTTGCTTGGCGCGAATGGCGTGGCCAACCAGTGCTGAGGCGACCGCATACTGCAAATCGATCTCCTGCGGTGCGGCAATGTCGTCCCCGCGTACGATCGCTTCCAGATCTGGCATTTGATCGAGGTTCGCGATGAAGGCATTGAGTTCCACCCCTGCAGCAGGCCCGACACAGGCCTGCAGTGCACCGGTAAGCAGATCGGGCCGGTCCGGGAATTTTTGCAGGGCCCGGTGGGCAAATTCCCAGGAGCGCGGCGAAGGGAAGGCGACCGGATTGTGTGCTGGATCAAAATCAAACAGCAGATCGGGTCGAAACCGCAGGAAGGCGATGATTTTCTCGTCGATGTGATTGGCATAAGCCCAGGCGACCCAGTCGTCCAGGTTGATGTCCACCTCGAAATGAGAAAACCGGTTGGCCAGCGGGGCGGGCATCGAATAAGTCACTCCGCGGTCCCCCTGCCGGTTGCCGGCCGCGAATATCGCCCAGCCTTCGGGCACACGGTATTGCCCTAGGCGTCGGTCCAGAATCAGCTGATAGGCTGCGGCGGATACACTCGGGGCTGCCGAGGTAATCTCGTCCAGGAACAAAATTCCATTCCCGCCATGGCGGTCGATGTCCGGCAGCATCGCGGGGACTGCCCACTCTACGGTGTTCCCGTCTCGGAAGGGGATGCCCCGCAGGTCGCTGGGTTCCATTTGCGACAGGCGGATGTCGATGACTTCCACACCGTTTTTTTCCGCCACCTGCCCGACCATCTGCGACTTGCCGACACCGGGCGGGCCCCACAGCATCACCGGAGTGTGGTGTCCGAAGGCGGCGCCTAGGAACTCCTTTTCAAGTACGACGATAAGATGAGCGGGTCGCATCGGGACCTGTCAGTCGCTTAGGTTTCATCGGCAGAGAACCCGGCCCTGCCGTACCACTGTTTGGCTTTTTCCAGGTCCTGTTCTACACCGCGGCCTTCTTCATACATCAGGGCAAGTGTCGTCTGTGACCCCTGAAGTCCCTGGTCCGCTGCTTTGGTGAACCATCTCACCGCCTCTGCACCATTTTGCTCGGTGCAGTCACCCTCCATGTACATGAACCCGAGCCCATGCTGGGCCAATGCATGGTCTTGCTCGGCCGCGGTTTTCATCCACTGGTAGGCTGCATCCGGGTTGGCCACCGTACCCAAACCATTCTGGTACATGATGGCACACCGGTACTGGGCATCGGCGTCGCCTTTTTCCGCAAGCTGAGAAAGAATCTGCAGTGCCCGGGAAAAATGTTTGGCCTCGAATGCCATGATGCCACTGGCTAAATCCATATCGTCGTCTGGCATGTCATCTCCAAGTGGGACAGTCATCGGGGTGGACTAGTGTTGCCTATGATACGCGAATATTCGAAACCCGACGAATGCACCAAAGTGAATACTGAGGGTAACCGTACACCGCGTCCTGTACCGGATTTTTTGATAATGCCGGCAGGACACTAGGACATGTACCGCCCGCGCAGGTTCTCCCTATAGAGGTATATTAGGGGGATTACGGCTTTTTATATCCTGCCCTGTCACGTTTGAAACGGCTTCAAGATAAAGATGTCAAGAAAGGAACAACCTGTAAACCCGGATGCCCAACTGGCCATGCGTTCCTACATCCAGCGAGTGGCTACCGGGCCTGAATACAGCAAGGACATCTCCTTTGAGGAAGCCCGGGATGCCATGGGCCACATCCTGAATGGCTCGGCGGACCCGGTCCAGGCCGGAATATTTCTGATTGCCCTGCGAATGAAACGGGAGACACTGGATGAAAACGGGGGTTGCCTGCAGGCGATCATCGATGTCTCGAACATCGTCACGGCGGACGCGGAACACGTCGTGGATATTGCAGACCCCTACGACGGCTATACGCGCGGATTGCCGGTTTCCCCTTTCCTGCCCGCGGTGCTGGCTGCCTGCGGGGTGCGGACCGTTTCGCACGGAGCGGAAGCCGTGGGACCGAAGTATGGAGCTACCCACAGGAAGGTTCTGCGCGCCGCTGGCATCAATGTCGATTTGAGCGTCGAGCAAGCCGTGCTGCAGATCAACCGTCCGGAAGTGGGGTGGTCCTATATCGATCAGCGCCAGATCTGTCCTGCGTTACACAGCCTGATTCCCCTGCGTACCCAGATCGTGAAAAGGCCGGTCATCACCACGGTGGAGGTTTTGATCGGACCCGTGCGGGGAACGGTCGGTACGCATCTGATGACCGGTTATGTGCATAAGCCATATCCACCCGTGTACGAACATCTGGCCCGGCTGTCCGGTTTCGAGTCTTCGGTATTTGTGCGCGGGGTTGAAGGAGGGGTTACACCCTCGCTCAAGCAAAGCTCGAAGTATTTTGAGTACCGAAACGGCGGGCCACTGACCGAAGTGGAAATCGAACCGCAGCAAGCCGGCATCGACCAGGAGGTCCGGGCAGTACCTTTGCCGGAACTGGAACTTTCCAAAGTCGCAGGCGACAGCACGGCGGCAAAGTTTGACGTCGACCAGCTTGCCCGTGAAGCGGCGCAGGTGGGACTGTCTGCATTGCAGGGAGGAGAGGGTCCCGGGCGTGACGGCCTGGTGTACTCCGGGGCCATCATGCTTGTGCATCTCAACATTGAGAAAACCCTTGAAGGAGCTGCCGAGAAAATCCGGACGGTGATCGACTCAGGCAAGGCATTCTCGCATTTCCAGAAAAACAAATTACAGTAGACAAGGAGAAAACATGGACCAGCTATACAGAGACACCGTAACCAAAATGGAATCCGCGGGTGTGGACCCGGAGTATGTTCTGGGTTGGCAAGGTGGCTACCTCGGGCATCCCGAACGTGAAGAACAAAGGGTTACCGAAGCCTATACGGCAGGTTATGAAGACGGGCAGGAGAAAAATACCGGCAACTTCGAAAAATGGAAGCAGTGACTTCGCTTTCGGTTACCACAAGCCCGACAGGGGGTGCACATGCAACTGCGAAGGCCAAGCCCTTGATGCCGGCCGTGTTCCTTTCTGTCGAGACCCCCTAGAAAACACTCATTCCTCTCCCCAGACACCGGATTCCGGAATCGGAGGCGGAGAGAAATCGGTTTCGTCCAGTGAGGCTTTCTGGCCCTTGAAGACTTTTTTCAGGCCCAGCAACAGCTTTGGAATTTCGGAATCGATCACGTAGTCGGGAATCCACTTGTTGTCCTTTTCTCCCATGACCGCCTGCACGTGGTTTGCAGCCAGCCGTCGCATTGGAAATCCGGGCCCGTGCTCTTCTGAATAGCTGCACTGGCAGAATTCATCCATCCTGTGATTCAGAAGATCGATAAAATCCTTGCGGTAGTTTCCTGCACCGCAGACCTCCTTGCGGTTGGTCTGCATGGTGTTTGCAAGGTGCTGTCCCAGCGAGTTGATGAACAGTTCGCGCTCGGTGGCTGTCATGGTATCGAACACCATCCGGTCTGCAACGTGGGCACCGAAGGCCGTGAATTCTGCGATCACGTCGAGCCGTTGAGACTGTGAGCGGGTCTCAAACCCCTCGTTTTCGAGGAACAGGCATGAATCCGCCGCTAGCACCCAAAGGTTAAAGGCGATCACACTTGCTATGTCTTCAGGACTGCGTTGTCGCTCCTGCAAGTTCCATTTGGTTTTCAGTCTAGCCACAGTTTCGATGCACCTTGTCCGTCGGTTTCACCATCATTTTCCGATCATAATATAACTCGGCGTATAATGTGCCCATGACCACTCAAACCGAACTTCTTTGTACGACCGTGCAGAAGAACTGCGACATCTCCGATGCGCGCAATGCCGCCAACTATACGCTGTGCGTCTATCTTCTGAAGATGCGTGAGTACTTTCGCTGGGAGAATGGTTACACGTTTGATGAAGCCCTGCCCAAGAAGGAAGTGGGAGACTGGGTGCAGGATCGCGAACATCTGTGGGAGACACTGGAGGAGGAGAGCTTTTTGCCGTTGCTGATCGACGGCAAGGAATTTGACCCGTTTGATACCGATAACATCAACGCGGTGCTGGTGCCCAAGCACTATGTATACAGCGGTGGTATCGGACTTCGTGCAACCCCGAATTTCTTTCTGGCACGACTTGAGTCCAGAGAGGTCTACAACGATTTTACAATGTATGTTGCCGCAGATGAATGTGCGAGAGATCTGACCGCACCGCCGGCAATGACCCAGGGCAAGAACGTTTTCATTCGTAGGGAATCACTGAGCTGGCTGCTCTGGGAAAAATACCAGGAATGGCAGTGGCACAAGAATGAAAACGCCATGGCAAAGGCATTGTCGTTCTACGAGTTTGACAAAGGGGTTTCATACGCGCTGGACCGGATGACGGAAAACGAGCTTGAAGCCGTCACCTTGCATGAAATCGGCGAGTTTGTTGCCTCCAGGGAACTGGGGGATAAGTGGCGCGAAATGGTCATGAACCTGCCGCGCTCCCGGGCAGAAATCATGGCCAGGGCCGTCAAGGACCTGCTGGCCGATTGCTTGTCGACCTTGCCGGGGCTGATCGAAAACTACAATCCCGCCTCATTGCATTTTTATGCTGCCAACCTCACAGCCATGCGCAAGGAACTGTTTCCCGGTTTTCAGAAAGCCTATCAGGCCTGGGTGGACACGGACAATCTGAAACCCCTGAAAAAGCTGGTTGCAAAAGGCGTACGCCACTGGTCCTTGGTGGCAGGCGACATGCTTGCATGCTACGAGAAACAGGATGATACGAGCTTGTCCAGGCTGGAAAAGATTGTCGTAGAAAATCCTCTTTGACCATGACCCGGGCTCGCGCAGATCAAAGGGCTGAACAGCCCCTTCAAACCATCCGCGAAATCAAGCCGGGCAGCTTTATTTTCGAACAGCCCGGCTCCCTTCCCGCGGGTTTCTGCGCCGAGGTTATCGAGCACTTTGAGAGGGCCGGGGAAGAACAGTACGAAGGGCGCATTGGCCAGCTCGCCGACAAGGATGCCAGTATCAAGAAATCCACGGACCTGGTCGTAAGCGGCAAGGCACACTGGAAGGATGCGGACCGGACCTTTTTCCGGTCACTGGGCCTGGCCGTGCGGGAATTTCGTGAAAGCTATCCGTTTTTCAAGGGTCCTTTCAAGGATATGGGGTACGGAATCCAGAGAACCCGGGCAGGCGAGTACTATCACTGGCATGTCGATGGTGGCAGTCATGATTTCAGCCACCGCCAACTGGTGGCGATCTGGTATCTGAATGATGTCGCAGGACCCGGGGGGGAAACGGAATTTTTGTTTCAGGGCGTCAAGGTCACTCCCGAAGTCGGGAAGCTGATCCTGTTCCCGCCATTCTGGACGCATGAGCACCGTGGCACCCAGCTGGAGCAGGGAGTGAAATACATAGCCACGACCTGGGTTGTGTTTGCATGAGGATCACTTGATTCGGTACCGGTCGTCGCTTGCCCCTGGAGAATTCGCAGAATACTTTTCGTTCCGGTGGGCGCAACTGCGTGAACCGCTGGACATGCCTCGCGGCAGTGAAAGGGACTCGCAGGAGGATACCGCATTTCATATCGCAGCCTACGACGGGCCGTCCATCGTCGGGGTGGGCAGGGTGCACATTGAAGCCGACGGTACGGCACGGGTGCGTTACATGGCCGTCCATGCCGACTACCGGCACAGGGGTATTGGTCGTTCAATTCTCGAAAGGCTCGAACAATTCGCGAGCACTCATCAGGTGAGGACTTGCTGGTTGCTTGCCCGTGAAAATGCCGTGGGGTTCTACAAGAAGAATGGCTATGTCGTGAGCGGTACCGGCGAGAGCGAGCTTTCATCTGTGCATCACGAGAGAATGGAGAAGGTGCTGGACTGACCTGGCGTGCAGCTTCCCTTCACCGGCGAGGATGCGAACCCTGCTGTTGACGGTGCGTTGCAGGGTTGCCTGACCCCCGCTTCGGTGAGCCAAGAGTGGCCTGGGAATTCTTTCAGACGCTACCGGGCATGGTATAATTCATACATAAAGTACTGTTATTTTCTTCAAGGAGGTGAAGTCTCATGACAGTCCCAAAAGCAGATAACTACGAGCGATTTTTCATGTCAGACGACTGGTCCGATGAAGATGCCAAGAAAGTTGCGGTCGAGGAAGGGATCACCTTGACGGATGACCATTTTGAACTGCTGCATGCATTGCAGGAGTACTACTCAAGACACGACATCAACATGATCAACATGCGTGAACTGCATGATGCGTTGGAAGAGAAGTTCCACTACAAGGGTGGGATGAAGTACCTGTACGACTTGTTTCCGGGCGGACCCGTAGCACAGGGTTGCAGGATAGCAGGTCTGCATGTGCCCACCGGTGCAGTGGACAAAGGGTTCGGAAGCGTAGCCTGAGACTGCCCGCTGATGCCTGGTAGGGCTGCCCGTGCAGGCAGCCATCGCCGGATGGTCGTGGCTAGTAGTGCAATCCCATCTTGATGTAGCCGCTTGGGCAGACATCGGCACAGATATGACAGCCTACGCATTTGTCGTAATCGGTGTCGACGTAACGACCCATCGCACGCTGGTCTTTCTTGACCCGGAAAATAGCGTCTTCCGGACAATAAACCACGCAGTTGTCACACTCGAAGCACATGCCGCAACTCATGCAGCGGGCCGCTTCATCAATGGTTTTTTGTTCTTCTAGGGCGGAAAATCTTTCCTGGAAATTGTTCAGTACCTTGTCCGCCGTGATGTTGGCTTCATCCCGGCGATTCATGGGCTCATGATCGAAATAGGCCATGTGCAACTGGTCGTGGGTCGCGATCTCGGTGGCTGAACGGTCCTCATAGTTGTGGATCGCGAATTCCGCCGTGTCCGTGCCCCAGGCTTCGTGAGTTTCGTAAGCCGCAGGCTCAAGTTCACGCACGCGCAGTTCATCCAGAAGCTTGAAATGATGGGTGTCGATTTTCGGGCGCGAAGGGATTTCCTGGTCCATCAAGTAATGATGCAGGCCTTCTGCGGCAATCGAGGCCTGGCCGATGGCCGTGGTGAGCAGGTGCGGGTTGACTGCATCGCCGGCGACAAAATGCCCGGGTTTGCCCTCCACCTGGTAGACCTTGTCTGCATTCATCAGGCCCCACCCGTTGTCGAATTCCTCGATGCCCGTATAGTCTCCGGTCTGGCCGGTCGCACTGACGATCAGTGTACATTCAATATCAAATTCCTCGCCTTCCTTGGGTTCCAGCTTGCCATCAACCAGTTCCACGGGAACCACTCGCAGGGCTTTGGCCCGGCCGTCTTCGTCCAGGATCACCTCAACAGGGGACAGCCCGTCATGGATTTCCACCCCTTCGCGAATCACCGCGTCCAGTTCATGCTTGGTAGCGGGTGCTTCCGAGATCGGACGCCGGTAGACGACCCATACATCCGCCCCGGTACGCTTGGCCACACTGGCTACATCATGCACCGTGTGCCCCAGGATCACACTTTCCGGGCGGTCTTTTACAGTCACGTTGTGGATGTTGCCGATACGCCTGGCTACCGCCAGCACGTCCATCGCCGTATCCCCTGCACCGATCACAAGAATCCGGCCGCTGATGTATTTCAGGCGATCCTCGTTGAATGCGCGCAGGTAGGACATGCCGTCCACGACATTCGGTGCATCACCACCCGGGATCGGCAGTTTCTTTCCGGAAACCGCACCGATGCCCCAGAACACGGCATCGTAGTCACGTTCCAGTTCCTCGACTGAGACATCCGTACCAACGCGGGTGTTCAGTTTTACTTCCACGCCCATGTCGATGATGCGGTTGATCTCGCCTTCCAGCACGGAACGCGGTGTACGGTATCCCGGGATACCGAATACCATCATGCCACCGAGCTGGTCGTATTCATCAAAAACTGTACAGGCATGGCCTTTCTGGCGCAGGAAGTAGGCCGCCGTCAGGCCCGCGCACCCACCGCCTACAATCGCAACCTTCTTGCCGCTGTCCTGCTCGGGTACCGAATAGGTCAGGTTCTGGTCCAGGGCCCAGTCACCCACGTACTGCTCCACGGCATTGATGCCTACGGCTTCTTCAACTTCGTTGCGGTTGCAGCCGTCCTCACACGGGGCAGGGCATACGCGCCCCATCACGGACGGGAACGGATTGGACATGGTCATGCGGCGAAAGGCATGCTCCTGCCAGGTCATGTCACCTACCGGTTTGTCGATGCCCCTGACAATGGAAAGCCAGCCGCGGATGTCGTGGCCGGAAGGGCAGCTTGCCTGGCACGGGGGGGTTCGGTGAACATAGGTCGGACAGATCTCGGACAACCCATTCTGCACGACGTCCTTGCTCCATTGCGTCGTGACATGGTCGCCATCCTCATAGCGTCGAAAAGTGAGCTTTTCTTCCATTATCCACTTCCTCCCAAAACAGGCGTCTCAACCCCGGTGATTCGGGTCGATTTGAATCGATCAGGCATATAAGAATTCCCGATTATAAGGAAAATTCCGGGCGCGAGAATATAACTTAAGCACTATTCCCGCCCATCCCGGGCTACATAACATTTGATATGCCATACTTCCGCATGCGCAAGCGCATCCGGTCGTTTCCGTTCAGCCCATGACAAGTTCGGTCAAGGTCATGTCGCCCGAAGTGTCGATGTCCAGGGCTTGAATCCCGGGCATCCTGTTGACGATGTAGGCCGCCATCAGCCCTACGGTTGCCGTTCTCTCCTGCTGAATCGCTGTCAGCATTTTATCTGCAGCAATCTGGCAGCGTTGCAGGTCGTCGGGACAATCCACCCAGGTACGGCTCATCTGCCAGCCCCTATCCATGTCCGAATCCATTTTCTGAAATATATCCTGAGCGTCCTGCATCATTTCATGCTCGACTCGCAGGGAAAAGGTTTTCTCATCGATTGTGACTTTCAGTATCATCGGGGGGCTTCGCAAATTCACTGCATGCCAATGTAACCGCGTTCGAGTATTCAAACAATGGTGACACAAGTCAAACACGTTCTCGGCGACCAGGAACTTCATCGGGTACGCGAATTACTTGCCAGCGCGGAATTCCGGGACGGCAGGCTTTCGGCCGGACCTTCCGCCCGGCAGGTGAAAAACAACGAAGAGGTCTGCAGCGAAAAGACGATTTCCGAGCTGAACCGCATTGTCATGGGCAACCTGGTGCGCCATCCTGAATACAAGATTGCAGCCCTTCCACACCGTGTCGCCGTTCCCTTTTACGTGCGATACACCCAGGGCATGGCGTACGGGGAACACATGGATGATCCCGTGATGGGGGAAGACAACCGCTATCGCTCGGATATTGCCGTCACCGTATTTTTGAATTCCCCCGGGGAATATGAAGGCGGGGAGCTGGTGATCGGTACGCCCTTCGGTCGCCAGGCCATCAAGTACCCGGCAGGGGACGCCGTACTGTATCCCGCCTCGACGCGCCATCAGGTGACCTCCGTCACAGGCGGTGAACGACTGGTCGCCGTGACCTGGGTGCAGAGCCTGGTCAGGAACTACGAGCAGCGGGACCTGCTCTACCAGCTGGGCAAGACACGTGAGAAAATGCTGCGGAAATACCCGGATAGCGAGGATAGCCAGCGTATCGACAACGTGTATCTCAACCTGGTGCGCATGTGGAGCGGGACCTGAAGCCGTGAATCCCGTGGGACCCGGTCGGCGGGGTCCGATAGCGTAATCAAAGGCGAATCAGGCCGCGATGGACGTACAGGCTGATCTCCCTACAGCCTGGGGTGGGTGTAGAAAAGACGACTTGAAATGCTGATCTAGGGTTTAGAGCCTACTTCCTCGTGAGCATCGTCAACCACTTTCATGGCAACCTTCGTATACTCATCTTTGAAGCCTTCCAGTTCTGAGCCTTGCTCTGGCAGCCAGTAACTTTCTGCCGTCAACTTCCCGGTTTGCTCGAACTCGATGAACTTCCTTTGCATCTCAAGCAGCTTCTGGATCTTTTCCTGTTTGGAACTCACGTTAAATCCTCACTCTGTTTAAGTTAGCCTGCCGTACGCTAGTGGCCCGACGGCCCGCTGTCTGTATTCACTAAGGGGTGCAGGGGTAGAGCATGCTGCACACGCTGACCCGAATCAGTAGCCGCCTTTGCGCCGGCTTTCGGGCAGCCCGCCGATACGCCCTGCCTGCTTGCTCGGGTTTCCAGGGAACAGGTCGTACAGGGTCTTTGCATTCACTTTCTTGTCCCCCCACTCTTTGGCCATGGTCTTGACCATGTTCCGGGTATTGGGCAGGTTCCCGCTGTTGTTGATGAACTCATCCCTGAGATACTTGATGACGGCCCAGTGTCTTTGTGTCAGCTCAAGGCCTTCCTGCTGGGCGATTGCTTCTGCGACCGCTTCGCTCCAGTCTCCAATATCCACCAGAAAACCGGAATCCGTCGTTTCGATTTCCTTACCATCAATGTTAATTGCCATAACTTCACTCCTCACTGACAATTTCTTGCTTGCCTTCTTGTAAGCAGTTAACTCAATAGTGGTTTTATTTTTCCTGTGATTGGCGGACGGCGTCAATACCCTTATGAGGTAGGAACAGGCCACAGCCCAGCATGCGTCCTGCGCCCAGCCCCTGTTGCTGCAGCTGTATGGACTCCTCTTTTTCAAGACTGCCGATCATCAGGCTGCGCGTGGCAAGATTGTTCCCCGGCATCCGCAGCACATGGGCCCGCCCGCTCATCATTTTCCTGGCGCGTATGCCCTGTTTCTTCAGCAGCTGATCCGCCTGTTCCAGAAAGGCCTCCTCATCGGTGAGATGATCTGTGACGACGTAACGCGCAAAAATCGTGGTCTGCGAGGAAAGCGGTTTCTCGTGAGGCTGGCTCAGGACCAGTTCATACGTGCCGACCATGATTCTTCTTCCTGCAAGCTGCTTGGCCTCGTCGATACGGTGTATCGGCAACCTCAGCATGAAACGCGTGCGACGGGACAGACTCAGCAGTGCATCCGGTTCCTGTGGCCGGATCCAGCCATTCCCCGACTCGGCTCCATGGATCAGGTGGATTCCGGCCTGTGGCTCTTCTGCGAACCAGGTCAGTTCTGCCTGAATGGCCCGGGAAAGGTCATAGGCGTGATCCAGCGGCAACAGCTTGCACTGTACCTTGAATGACAAATCGACGACGTCGTCCGGTACGACGTATTGCTCGCTTTTGTCTTCTCGGTCCTGCCAGTACATTGCAGGACTAGCCAGGGGTTTTCTTGGCTGCGGTGAATACCGATTCTAGAACGTCCTCCCAGTTTTCGGGGGTATCGTGAAAGGGGGGACGCACGTCCATGCGAAAGAACAGCTCTTCTGTACGTGCCTGCTCGCCGATCTTTTCCTTGAGCTCTTCAAACGACT
This sequence comes from Gammaproteobacteria bacterium, assembly GCA_022824965.1. GTDB lineage: Bacteria > Pseudomonadota > Gammaproteobacteria > UBA4575 > UBA4575 > WTFY01. The sequence goes on along the minus strand of JAJDYY010000006.1, from coordinate 220,036 downwards.
GCAGCTCATGGTGCTGCATGAGGACCTCACTCAGCCACAACATCGTCGGTATGGGCCATGCCGTTCGCAGGGTCCGGGCTGGACACACGTTCATAAAAGCGAGCCCGGTACAGCAGGCGTCCTGAGCGGGGTTTATCGGCAAACATGGTTCGATTATGCAGCACATTGTTGCAAATCACACCCTCTCCACTTTGCAGACAATGACGGAATCGATAGGTATTGTCATTGAGAAGCTCCTGCAGTGCGGACCTGGCCCGTGTACATGCCGGGCTGTCTTTCCACTGGATGTTTCGGCTACGGGCGGTATAGCGCATGTACAACGTCTGCGTGGACCTGTCGATCGCAAACACCGGTCCGGTCGTCTCAAGATCCGGTCGTTCGCTGTTTTCCGGATTGGGAGGTATGGTCATGGCTTCAGGATCCATCAGGGCCTCAATGTGCCCCGGGTTTTGATCGCGCAGCAGGATGTAGAGGATTTCGGGGTCCAGGTAGGTGTTTTCACCGCCGCTTTCGGCCGGGCGTACGCAGTGCATCAAGAAAGCCCGGATGCGCTGCGCATCGCGGTTGTAGTAGCCATCGGTGTGCCAGTTCAGGGGCCTGTTCGTGTAGGGAATGTACGAGCTTGCCGATCCTTCACGCAAGACCTGTATGGAAGAGATCCTGTCCCGGTCTGCACAAAAGTTGGCGTCCATGTGGATCAGGCCCAGTTGCCTGGCGATAGCGGTTACGACATTCTTGTCCTGCAGATCGCCGTGGCGAGCCCTGTAGATGGCAAGATTTGCCTTCTCGCACAACTGCAACAGGCTGTTTTTTTCTTCTTGGGTCAGCTGGTAGGGGTTTCGGATGTCTACGATCAGCTGTTCGGTGCAGGTCGGGTAGTTGCGAAGTTTGCGTGTCCGCCACTGGTGGTACGCGCTTTGGTTTTCAAGTGAGAACTGCTGCATGGTTTGGCGAGCACAGAAACGGTCCGGGAGGAAAAGGCTGACGGTCTGTGTTTGGAATTCCCTCCGAAATAATGCCCGGGGCACTTCCGGTTTAGCTTAATGTTATCGCCCTGATAAATCCTATCTCTATCGGGATAACCTGCTTTTGGGTTCGCCCCCCATGGAGGGGGTTTTGTCATCTAGGCCCTGCTTCTAGACTCATGGATGTATGTTTAGACCTTTGGACTTCTTTGCCGTGACGTGTTCCTGTACACTTAAAAAGTCCATGCATCCGGTTGGAAGTTTCGGATATGAAACCAGAAATACGTAAGGAGATTTCATAATGGCCGATACGCATCATCCCACTCCCATGCTTGATGACCTGGAAACGGGTCCTTGGCCAAGTTTTGTTTCCGGTATCAAGCGTCTGCGCGACAAACATGAAGATGAACGGATCCGCGGTGTAGCCAACTCCTTGCTCGGCCAGCTGGAGCACTCCTACGAGACGCGCAAAGGCTATTGGAAGGGTGGCACGGTTTCAGTTTTCGGGTACGGCAGTGGAATCATTCCCCGTTTTTCAGAAGTCGGTTCGGCGTTTCCAGAATCCAAGGAGTTTCATACCCTGCGTGTCCAGCCCCCTGCAGGGAACTACTACACGACGGACATGCTGCGACAGCTTGGAAATAGCTGGGAGAAATGGGGTTCCGGGCTGGTTACCTTTCACGGGCAGACCGGGAACATCATGTTCATCGGGGCAACGACGGAAAACACCCAGCACTTTTTTGATGAGATCAATGATTACGGATGGGATTTGGGGGGTGCAGGCCCCTGCGTGCGTACCGGGCAGTCCTGTGTAGGATCCGCGCGGTGCGAGATGTCCAATGCGGACGAGATGAAAATTCACAGAACCCTGCTCAACAACTTCACCGACGATGTCCACCGTCCCGCATTGCCCTACAAATTCAAGTTCAAAGTTTCTGGATGCCCCAATGACTGCATGAATTCGATTGAACGATCGGACTTTTCCATTATCGGCACATGGCGCGATGACATGAAAGTGGATCAGGAAGAGGTCAAGAAATTTGTGCACCGCAAGGGGCGCCAGTATGTCATCGACAATGTGATCACCCGGTGTCCTACCAAGGCCCTTACCCTGAAAGACGACGATACTTTGGAGGTCAACAACCAGGATTGCGTTCGTTGCATGCATTGCCTGAACGTCATGGTGAAAGCCCTGTCTCCGGGAGATGATCGCGGGGTGACCGTGCTGATCGGTGGCAAGCGCACTCTCAAGATCGGTGACCTGATGGGCACGGTAGTCGTACCGTTCATGAAGCTCGAGACCGAAGAGGATTACGAAAAACTGGTCGAGCTGGCCGAGGAGACCATTGATTTCTGGGCAGAGAACGGCCTGGAGCATGAGCGATGCGGTGAAATGATCGAGCGTATCGGGCTGGTCAATTTCCTGGAAGGGATTGGTGTGGAAGTCGATCCCAACATGGTCAATGAGCCGCGTCAAAGTTCCTACCTGCGCGCTGACGGCTGGGATGAAGAAGCCGAGAAATGGTTCCAGAGAAAAGTCGAGCAGAGACAGGCGGCCGCAGGATAGTCACTGCAGTCCTGCCGCATACACACCCTCTGTAAAGCATCAGACTACAACGTTTTTTAGGAGAGCAGAATGGCGCAGCAGCATCGTGCACCCATTGAGTCAGGTTGCCCTGACGGATTCCAGTACATGCATCCTGTGATGCGCAAAAACTACGGCGCCTGGGAGTATCATGAGCACCCGCGCCCGGGAGTCTTGCTGCATGTTGCCGACAACGGCGACCGTATCTGGACCGTGCGGGCAGGAACACAGCGTATCCTGGATGTGTTTACCCTGCGCAAGCTCTGTGAGATTGGCGATGAATTTGCAGAAGGCTATGTGCGCTTTACGATCCGCAGCAATATCGAATACATGGTGGCGGATGAGTCCAAAGTTCAACCGCTGATTGATGCCTTGGAAGCCGAAGGCTTCGTGGTGGGTGGAACGAAGAATTCCGTGGCCATGATTTCGCATACCCAGGGCTGGTTGCATTGCGACATCCCGGGCACCGATGCCTCGGGTGTGGTCAAGGCCATGATGGACGAGTTGATCGACGAGTTTCGTGAAAACAACATGCCCAACCGGGTGCACATCACAACCTCTTGCTGCCAGATCAACTGTGGTGGCCAAGGGGACATCGCGATCAATGTACAGCATACCAAACCGCCGAAAATCAACCATGACCTGGTGTCCAATGTATGTGAGCGGCCTTCTGTTGTGGCCCGTTGCCCGGTGGCTGCGATTCGTCCTGCACAGGTGAACGGCAAACCCTCGCTTGAAGTCGATGAGAAAAAATGCATTTGCTGCGGAGCCTGCTATCCGCCCTGTCCGCCCATGCAGATCAATGACGCCGAGCACAGCCAGCTCGCGATCTGGGTCGGAGGCAATCACAGTAATGCACGGGGCAAGCCCACCTTCCAGAAACTGGTGGCTGCGGGGATTCCCAACAATCCGCCGCGCTGGCCGGAAGCGACCGCCGTGGTCAAGCAAATCCTGCGGGCCTATCGCGATGGCGCCAGAGACTGGGAGCGCATCAATGACTGGATTGAGCGTATTGGCTGGCCGCGATTCTTTGAGAGCACGGGACTTCCCTTTACCAAATTCCACATTGATAACTGGCGTGGTGCACGCAGAAGCCTGAATTCTTCGGCTCATATCCGTTTTTAGGCATGAGGGAGCAGTGTGAAGTTTGGAATTGTGATCAATGAAGGACCGTACACGCACCAAGCATCTGATTCGGCCCTCCAGTTTGTAAAAGCTGCCCTGCACAAGGGGCATGAGATCTTTCGGGTCTTTTTCTACCACGATGGAGTGAACAACGGCACAAGCTTGGGTGTGCCGCCCCAGGATGACCGCAATCTCACCCTGGAATGGTCCGGTCTGGCCGAAAAGCATGGCCTGGACCTGGTGGTATGCGTGGCCGCTGCGCAGCGTCGCGGGGTGCTCGACGAAGACGAAATGGGTCGGCATGGCAAAAGTGCGAACAACCTGGCGCCGGGCTTTCGTATTTCAGGTCTGGGTCAACTCATCGAAGCCGGAATACAGGCGGATCGCCTGGTGACTTTCGGGGATTGAACTTCTGGGGGATGTCTGGTGGAAAACGGCGAGGGCGTAGTCAAGAAATTTTGTTATATCAACCGTAAGGCCCCCTACGGAACGATCTACGCGCTGGAATCTCTGGAGGTTGTACTTATCGCGGCGGCGTTTGACCAGGACATCAGCCTGGTGTTTGCAGACGACGGCGTATACCAGCTTACCAAGGGTCAGGATACTGACGGCATCGGCATGAAAAACTTTTCCAAGACCTATACGGCACTCGGGGATTACGACATCAAAAAAGTGTATGTGGAGAAGGAGTCCCTGGAAGAGCGCGGCTTGTCTGCCGAGGATCTTCAGGCGTTGAAATACGAGGATGAGGACGACGACTGGGCAGAAAAGGATTCGCTGTTCGTGGTCGGGCGCGAAGACCTGGTCAAAATTATCGATGAACAGGATGTGGTACTGAGTTTCTGATATCTACCATGGCCACCTTGCACACCGTAAACAAGTCCCCGTTTGAACGTAACGCCCTGGAATCCTGTCTGCGCCTTGCCAAGGCGGGAAGTGCTGTGCTTTTGTTTGAGGATGGCGTTATCGGTGCCATGCGTAACACGAGGTTCAGTGACAAAGTCACTCAGGCCATGAACGATTTTTCAATTTATGTCCTGGGCCCGGATATCCAGGCCCGTGGACTGGATAATGACAAGGTCATCGATGGGATTCAGGTAGTCGATTATAATGGCTTTGTAGATTTGACGACCGAACATGATACCGTTCAGTCGTGGCTGTAGAATATGTTTAACGAACGCGAGAAAACGAGGAGAATTGCATGCCTTTAGAAGTAGATGGCAAGACCTTTGAGACTGATGAAGAAGGCTATTTGGCCAACCTGAATGACTGGCAACCGGAACTGGCGGATGCGATGGCGGAAGCGGACGGTGCCGAGCTGGGGGAAAATCACTGGGAGGTGATTAACTTTCTGCGCTCGTACTACGAAGAGTACCAGATTGCTCCTGCGGTGCGTGTGCTGACCAAGGCAATCGGCAAGAAACTGGGCAAGGACAAGGGTAACAGCAAGTATCTGTATGAACTGTTTCCTTACGGTCCTGCGAAGCAGGCGTGTAAATACGCGGGTCTGCCCAAGCCGACGGGTTGCGTGTAGGCTGTACTGAACTTTAACAAGGGAAATGGCCGAAAGGTCAAGCTGCCTTTCTTCTCTGCATCGGGGCCTATTCATGCCGGGTGTGAAGTGCCAAGAAACCCTGATAGATGTCAGTCGTAACGATCGTCTTTGCAGTATTGTTCTATGTGGCAACTGCCATATTGCTGGTATTTACTGCACATAAAATCTGGCAGTACGCCAAAGCGCCCGCACCTTTAAAGATACCCACAACTCCTGCGCCGACGACGCGCAGCGGTGTCGTGTTCCGGATGATCAAGGAACTCACGATATTCGAAAGCCTGTTCAAATCCAACAAGTGGACCTGGCTGTTTGGATGGATGTTTCATTTTGGCCTGCTGCTGGTCCTGTTGAGGCACTTGCGTTACTTCACCGACCCGGTCTGGGGCTGGGTGGTTTTTTTACAGCCGTTCGGAAAATATGCCGCCTTCATGATGTTGGCGGGTCTGGCCGGCCTGTGGGCGAGAAGACTGTTTGTCGACCGTGTCCGCTATATATCCGCACCCTCGGACCACCTGATGCTGTTGCTGCTGATCGCCATCGGGGTCACCGGGGCATTGATGACTTTTGTGGAGCACACGGACATCGTTGCACTGAAGGCATTTTTCCTTGGACTTTTTGCCTTCAACTGGTCCCCGCTGCCCCATGACCTGATCCTGATTGTACACCTGAGCCTGGTGATTCTGCTGATGATCATCTTCCCGTTCAGCAAACTCCTGCATGCCCCGGGTGTGTTCTTCAGCCCGACCCGAAACCAGGTGGATAATCCCCGCGAGCGCCGCCATGTGGCGGATTGGGCGTCCAGACTTGAATCATCCAATACGGGCTAGTTATGGCAGCTGCAGAATTTGAAACCCCAAAAATCCGGGAGTACCCGATCATTCCTCACTTGCAGGAAGGCGTCATGGCACACAGCAAGCCGTTTGTTGCCAAGCCTGACTTTCAGGAAAAACTCGGCTACCCGGGCGAGTTGGTCGATAACTGGAAAGAAGTTGCGATCGAAAAGATGGGTGAACTCACAGGCAAGTACCGTTCGCTGCAGGTGTTCCTGGATTCCTGCGTGAAGTGCGGTGCCTGCACGGACAAGTGCCACTACTACCTGGGTACGACTGACCCGAAAAACATGCCTGTTGCACGCCAGGACCTGTTCAGAAAAGTGTACCGGCGTTACTACACGCTTCCCGGCAAACTTTTCCCGAAGCTTGTCGGTGCGGAAGACCTGACCGAAGAAGTGCTGGATGACTGGTACAGCTACTTCCATCAGTGTTCCCAGTGCAGGCGGTGTTCGGTGTATTGCCCCTATGGAATCGATACTGCAGAAATCTCCATGGCTGCGCGCGAGATTATGGATGCCGTTGGCAAGGGTCAGAAATACTGCAATGAGATTATCGGCAAGGTGCATGTGATCGGCAACAATCTGGGCTTGCCGGAGCCTGCGCTGGCGGACACCCTGGAAGGACTGGAAGAAGATGTTGAAGAGGAAACCGGAGTCCAGGTGCGGTTTCCCCTCGATGTCAAAGGTGCGGATGTGCTGGTAGTTACACCGTCCGCCGATTTTTTTGCTGAGCCCCATATCGACGGGTTGATCGGCTACGCAAAAGTGTTTCATCAGGCAGGCATTTCCTGGACGCTGAGCTCCTATGCCAGTGAGGCCGCAAACTTCGGCATGTTCATTGGCAGCTATGAAAACATGCGAAAACTTGCCCTGCGTATACGCGAGGCAGCACTTGATCTCGGTGTCAAGCGGATCGTGTTCGGCGAATGCGGGCATGCCTGGAGGGTCGCCTATTCGTTCCTGAACACTCTGGCCGGGCCGTTTGATTTTCTGGACCCCAGCTATCCGGTGCCGCAGCATATTTGTGAAGTGACCCACGGTCTGATTCAGGAGGGAAGACTGACTCTGGATCCATCAAAAAACGATGACATGGTGATTACCTACCACGACTCCTGCAATGTCGCCCGCGCATCGCGGATGGGGGACAGGCCGGGTGGCCAGTTTGAGATCCCAAGAGAAATTCTCAGGACGGTCTGTAACCACTACGTGGACATGCCGAGTTACTCCATCAAGGAAGGTACCTACTGTTGTGGCGGCGGCGGCGGTCTGCTGACAGATGATCTGATCGAGTTGCGCGTCAAGGGTGCACTGCCGCGCATGGAGGCCCTTAAAAATGTTGTGGACGACTATGGCGTGACGCACATGGCGGCGATGTGTGCGATTTGCAAAAGCCAGTTTTCCAAAGTGTTCCCATACTATGATTTCGAGATGGATCAAATCGTCAGCCTGCACCAACTCGTCAGCAACGCCATTGTGCTGCAGCCCGAAGGGAAGGAAGAATCTGACGAAAACTCGCCTGGGGAAGGACAGGAGCAGGCCGAGGCGGCCTGAGTGATCTGAAGATCCGTCATGACCGGACCGAAGTGAAGCACCTTGATCAGGCACACTGTTCATCGCTGGTTCTTGAGTCTTGCTGGCATCATGGCATGCAGCGTGCTCTTGTCCGGGGCGGTGTCGGGCGGCCCGGAAGATATCCCGCCACCCAAGGGGGTCTACAGTGAGGACACCCTGTGTGTGGAGCCGGTAGAGGTCATGCGCAGGCAGCATTTCGACTATATCCTCGACCACAGGGACAGGACGGTCGTCGAAGGCATTCGTACGAAACAGTACAGCCTGATCGGCTGTATCGATTGCCACATCACGCCGAATGCACAGGGTGAATATGCACGCTACTCACAGGACACACACTTTTGTGCAAGCTGCCATCTATTTACGGCGGTGAACATCGACTGTTTTCAGTGTCATGCCGATCGCCCGGAAGAAGCAATACGAAAAGCACAGGAGCCGGATGTGAAGGCTCAGCAATCCGTGCCGGAACTGCATGAAACCTTGCAGTTCAGCACGATCACCTTCGACAGGTGACGACATGAGTACCGAGCCTGTCATGCGCTACACACTGGACATCACTGAGGACATCAGTGTCGAGCGGCGCAATTTTACGCAGGGGATAGCGGCACTGGCGGGCCTGACCCTTGCGCCGGGTGTTTTTCTGTATTGTGCGGCGGAGGCCAAGCCAGATGACCAGGCCGTCAGCAGCCAGCAGCGCTGGGGCATGCTGGTCAATACCAACAACTGCCAGGAAGATTGCGATGCATGCGTGAGTGCCTGTAACGAGGAAAATGGTCTGTGGAGCCTTGGCCGTCCTGCAACCGACGCCCAGTGGATTCGTAAACTGAACGTAAAGGACAGGCAAACTGGCCACGTCACATCCATGCCCATGATGTGCCAGCATTGTGAGCACCCTCCATGTGTTGACGTATGCCCGACCGGTGCCTCATTCCGCCGCGTGGACGGAATCGTATTGGTCAACAAGCACACCTGCATTGGATGCCGGTATTGCATGATGGCGTGCCCCTACAAGGCACGCTCGTTTATCCACGAGCCGCTCCAGGACCAGCTGCCGCACTCGCCCAGGGGCAAGGGATGTGTGGAAAGCTGTACATTGTGTGTACACAAGGTGGACCGAGGCGACAACAACACGGCATGTGCCGAGGCTTGTGCCAAAGAAGGGCACCAGGCGCTTTTGTTTGGTGATTTGAACGATCCCGAGAGTGAGATTTCAAAACGGCTGGAGCAATTTGGCGGCACGCAGATTCGTGCGGACCTGGGGCTCAATACCGGAGTCCGGTACCAGGGTATTTGAATGGGCCGGCAAGTGATCCACCCAACCGACTAAGGCAGCGCGCATGGAGACTGTTCGTTTCAGCACCATTGATGCCCGGTCTGCCCAATACTGGGTCCTGTTGGGCTTGCTGGCTTTCGGTGCACTGGTTGGTTACCTCGCCGCACACCATATGGATGTGGAGGGCCATCACATCACCGGCATGAACAACCAGATTGTGTGGGGATTCCCGCATGTCGTAGCGGTCTTTCTGATCGTGGCAGCTTCCGGCGCCCTCAATGTGGCGTCGATCTCCTCCGTATTCGGGAAAATAGACTATAAGCCGCTTGCGAGGTTGTCCGCGCTTCTTGCCATTGCACTGCTTGTAGGCGGTCTGATCATACTGGTCCTGGATCTCGGCCGGCCCGATCGCCTGATCGTTGCCATGACGGTGTATAACTTCAAATCCATCTTTGCCTGGAACATATTTTTGTATGTCGGATTCATTTTCATTACCGCCGTGTACCTCTGGATGATGATGGAAAGAAAAATGAATCGCTTCACCAGGTCGGCCGGATTTGCCGCATTCATCTGGCGGTTGATCCTCACCACCGGTACCGGATCGATCTTCGGATTCCTGGTTGCGCGCCAGGCATACGATGCGGCCATCATGGCACCCTTGTTCATCATCATGTCATTTTCGTTTGGCCTGGCTGTCTTCATTCTGGTATTGCAGGCAAGCTATGCCTGGACTCGACGCCAGCTTGGCGATGCCATCATGGACAAGCTCAGGGTTCTGCTGGGCATCTTTATTGCCGCTGTGTTCTATTTTGTCCTGGTGTACCACCTGACCAATCTGTATGCGACCGAACATCATGGTGTCGAGCGGTTCATTCTGGTCGACGGTGGGATCTACACCTTCCTGTTCTGGGTGGCACAGATCTTCATAGGCAGTGTGGTGCCGCTCGCACTGATCTTTGTCAAGCCACTCAATCAGTCGAGACACATGATTTCACTGGCAGCGCTTCTGGTGATCGCAGGGGGCCTGGCCCAACTGTATGTGATCATCATTGGCGGACAGGCCTATCCCCTGGTGCTTTTCCCCGGCATGGAGGAAAGCAGCAGTTTTTTTGATGGGGTTGTCGGCCAGTATGCACCCAGCATTTTTGAGATTTTGCTGGGCGTGGGAGGGGTCTGTGTGGCACTGATCATCGTTACCGTGGGAATTGCCATACTTGAATTTTTGCCTGAAAGTCTGTCAGACAAGGCTCTCAGACTGGACCCCGTTACCTCGTAGCGGAATTCGGGCCGCTTTTGTGAAGGGTCCAGCATAGCGTCATGGCATCTGTCCTGATTTCAGCCGCCCACAAGTCCTCGGGCAAAACCATACTGAGTATTGGGATCAGCGCGGCCCTGAGTCACCGCGGCATGCGAGTGCAAACCTTCAAGAAGGGTCCGGACTACATTGACACCATGTGGTTGTCCAGGGCATCAAAGCGCAACTGCTACAACCTTGACTTCTGGACGCAGACCAAGGGCGAGATCGTCTCCCTGTTCGAGAAACGGACACGGGATGCCGCGATGTGCATCATTGAAGGCAACAAGGGCCTCTATGATGGCTTGAGTGAAGATGGTCGCGACAACAGTGCCGCTTTGGCAAAACTGCTCAAAGTGCCGGTGATACTGACGCTCGATACCCGCGGCACGATTCGGGGAGTGGCTCCACTGATCTTGGGGTACCAGCAATTTGATCCGGCCGTAAAAATCGCAGGTGTCATCCTGAATCTGGTGGGCGGGGACCGGCATGCAGCCAAGTTGACGGCCGCGATTGAGCGTTACACGGATGTACCCGTTCTGGGCATCGTGCAGCGCAATCGGAAACTCGAGTTGGTGGAACGTTATCTGGGCTTGATGCCGAGCAACGAGGATCCGTTGGCCGACGAGCACATGGCGGGTATATCCAGGGCGGTCGAAGAGCAGGTGAACCTCGATCATGTCGCAGCCATTGCAGATTCCGCACTGGCGCCCGAATCAGCGGCAGACGAACCGCCCGGGCACACTCAGCATTACGGGCTGAGGATTGCCTTTGCCAGGGATGAGGCCTTTGGCTTTTATTACGCGGACGATCTGGACACCTTTTCCCGACTGGGGGTGAAATTGCTGCCCTTCGACACATTGCGTGACAGCCGCCTGCCGGAAGCCGATGCACTGTTCATCGGCGGAGGCTTTCCGGAAAAGAACATGCACCGACTTTCAGCCAATGCCCATATGTTGCGGGCGGTTCGGGAGGCCATCGAGAATGGCATGCCCGCTTATGCCGAATGTGGCGGGTTGATGTACCTTTGCAATTCGATCCGTGTTGACTCAGAAAAATGTGCAATGGCGGGTGTGATCGATGCGGATTGCGAGATGCATGAAAAGCCTGCAGGACGCGGCTATACGACGTTGCAGAAAAACCCCCGGCACCTGTGGTCCGGCCCATCCAGACAGTCCCTGCCAGGCCATGAGTTCCATTACTCCACACTCACGAACCTGGCGGAGGACTATGACTACTCTTTTGAGGTGAAACGCGGTTTCGGAATCGATGGGAAGAACGATGGCATTCGCTACAAGAACCTGCTGGCCTGCTACACCCACCAAAGAAACACGGAAAGGAATCCATGGATTCCAGACTTTCTCAACTTTATAAAATCCCGTACATGAGGATGGGCTACAATCAGCTCTCCTTGGTCAAGATCAAACTGGTTTCCGGATCCATTCTATGCCCATAAAAATGACGAAAGCCGCTGCTGACCAGGTCAGGAAATCCGCGTTTGAGGCAAAAATGGACAATACCCCGTTACGTATCGCGGCCACCCGCAATGCGGATGACTCCCTCCATTATGGCCTGGGGTTTGATGATGTCGGCAGTGGCAGTGAAAAGGATCATCGTTTTGAGTCGAACGGCATTGAACTGGTGGTGGCCGAGTCCAGCCTGGATCTGCTGGATGGTACAACGATCGACTTCGTTGAGCTGGAGCCCAGACAGTTCCACTTCGTGTTTCTAAACCCCAATGATCCGAACTACTCGCCGCCCAAAGAGGAGTAGGAATTCTGAATCCTGCCAGGTCGACCTGCTTCACAAATCGACAGAGCTTCTGGGCTGCATGTCCTCTTCCAAACCTGACTGATCCTCTCCGCCGGCTGGATATATTTTTGTCATCCCAGGACAGGATTATGAATCCTCTTCGTTAAAGTCGGAAAATACAGGTGCTGATTGCGCGAGTGCTGCTGTTCAGCATGTAGTCCCAATACTGGTAAAGTAGTACTCAGCAATGGCACACACGACACAATTTCATGGACTCCTCTTTCGGGGTCGCGGAGCCTAAAGTGGGTTCGGATGCCAAGTTGGCGGAGTTCCTGACCACTTTGCACCTGTGGACGCAAAAGATTCGTGCAGGCGAACTTGCCGCACGCATCCCCGTTTCCTTGGTGTCGGACTTGTCAGAACTGAGCCAGGATATCAACTTTGTGGGTGAGATGCTGGAGTCGTTGTCCAGGGATGCAGAGATACAGCTGCAGCAGCACACAGAACACATTGCGCGCAAGAACAAGTCGCAGGAAACACTGTATGACGTTGTCACCAGCATCAACATGTCACGCAACGTGCATGAACTGCTTACTCATTTTCTGCACACCATGAAGGAACTGGTGGATGCACGCGGCGCAGTAGTTTTTCTTGAAACGAAAAAAAATTCCTTTTCGCTGATCGCAGGGACTGGTATTGAGTCAGCCCTCGGGGATGAGCCTCCGTTCTTGCCCGAGAATATGCGCGAGTCGGATCAGCAACGAACGGTTCCTATTCGGGTGGTGCCCTGTCCAGGGCAGATCAGCAAAGCTCTTTTTGAAGGCGAAAGACTTTCAGTGCTGATCATTCCGCTGCAGTACCGCGGCAAGGTTCTTGGCGTGTATAACTTGTATATTGAAGAGGACAAATTCAAGAATGACAGCGAGTACAAGGAGCTGTTTACGAGCATGGGGCGCCACCTCGGCATCGCTGTGGAAAAAGCCCGTCTTGATGAGGAGGCCAAGGCCCTGTCGATCATGCGTGAAAGAACCAATATTGCCAATGAGTTGCACGATTCGCTTGCACAGACCCTGGCAAGTATCCGTTACCAGGTGCGGGTGCTGGATGAGACGATCCACCAGGGAGATGAAGCGGCAACCTGGCAGGAACTCGAACGCATAGAATCTACCATTGACGAGGCGCACACGGAATTGCGCGCACTCATTGCGCATTTTCGGCTGCCTATTGGCGAACGCAGTCTTACCGTGTCTGTAGAGCAGGTCATCGAACGGTTCAAGCAGGACAGTGATGGCATACAGGTATATCTGCAAAAAGAGTGGCCGGACACCATGCTGCCGCCGCAGATCGAACTGCAGGTATTGCGTGTTATCCAGGAGGCGCTCACCAATGTTCGCAAGCACAGCGAAGCAGGTACAGTACGTGTACTCATGCGAGGAGATGGTGTGGGGCATTACTCGGTTCTGGTTGAAGACGACGGTATAGGGATCACGGACCTTCAAAAACAAAACCCGGCTGGAGAGCATGTTGGTATCAGTGTCATGCAGGACCGTGCCAACCGGATTGGTGGTACACTTACCGTGGATGGAGAACCGGGTGAAGGTGTACAGGTCCGCTTTGAGTTTGACTACCTGCCGGATGATGTGCAAGAAAATGTCCAGCACGAAATGGTGTGAATCCTGAGTCATGGTTTCCTATATGAAGCTGCGCATCATTGTCATTGACGACCACACCTTGTTTCGTGAAGGCTTGCAAAGCTTGTTGAGCCGACATGGAATCGAGGTCGTTGCCTCGGTTGGCGATGGTCACGAGGGAATCCGGCTGGCCCAGGAGTTACAGCCCGATATTGTGTTGCTGGACATGCGGATGCCGGGAATGTCCGGTCTTGAGGTCTTGAAACAGTTCCGGCACCTGAAATTTGAATCTCCGGTGGTCATGCTGACAACGAGTGGCGATGAGCGCGATCTGGTGGAAGCCTTGCGCAATGGCGCCAAGGGCTATCTGCTGAAGGACATGGAGCCGGACAACGTGGTTGCTGCCTTGCGTGAGATCATCCGGGGCGAAACCGTTGTAGCGCCGAATCTGGCACAGATTCTGGCCAAGGTGGTCAAGGGAGAGGATCCTCTCGAAACAGAAATAAGCCCACTGGACAGCCTGACCCCACGTGAGCGCGAAATATTGAGCCTGTTGGCCGAGGGCCAGAGCAACAAGGTCATCGCCAGGAACCTCGGCATCTCGGACGGGACGGTCAAGCTGCACGTCAAGGCCATTTTAAGGAAGCTGAACATCCACTCGCGAGTGGAGGCGGCGGTGATTGCCGTAGAGCAGGGCCTTCGAGCCAGAAAAACCTACGCAAGCGAATAAAGCTCTCCATTTCAGTCGATACTGCCGGACTTTCCGGAAGCGCAATACCTGTGAAGACATTCAAGCAGCTCGTTTCCGAGCACGAAAAGCTGGTCAACGAGATCATGCCCTGGGACCTGGAGCATAGACTTTCCGGCGACCATCAGCCCCTGGTCCTGGATATCCGCGAACCCGAGGAGTTCGCTGCAATGCATATTGCCGGCTCCGTCAATGTGCCCAGGGGAATCCTGGAGGCCGCGTGCGACTACGGCTACAGCGAAACCCTGCTCGCACTGGTTGAAGCTAGGGCAAAGGAAGTTGTGGTCGTCTGCCGGTCCGGCAACCGCAGTGTGCTGGCAGTCCATACCATGCAGCTGATGGGCTATGGAAATGTCGTTTCGTTGAAAACGGGCCTGAAGGGATGGAACGACTATGAGCAGCCCCTGGTCGACCAGGACCATGAAAAGGTGGACCAGGACTGCGCCGAGGTATTTCTCAGCCCCAAAATTGAACCCGAACAGCAGCAGATACGCTGACCTGAAAAAAGCTGACCCGAACTCCGGGAACGCGGTTCTCAGCCGTAGTGCTTGTGATCCTTGCGGCGCACTCCTGAGCGCTGGACGATGACGCCACGGATGGCCTTGAGCCCGGGGACTTCTATTTCTTCATACCCTTCATTCAGGGCTCGCAGTACGTAGCGGCCATTTTCGATGATCAACTGGCGGAAGATATATTCTTCGTCGACCATGGCCAGCACGTAGCAGCCACTCTCCACGGCTGCTGCAGAGTCAATAATGATGATGTTCCCGTCCCTGAACTCGGGCTCCATGCTGTCGCCCAGGACGCGCAGGGCAAACGGCTCCGAATTGGCACAACCGCCATGATCAGCGAGGTCGGCTTGCAGAGGGATGTCTTCCTGGCGGGTCATCGGCTCATTGTATCGCGAACAAGTGCCTCTATCGTGCCCGGATATGCGGCATCTCATCAAAAAATTTTATCAATTTGTTGTTCATAAGCTCTGGATATTCTTGGGGTATCTGGGAAAAGTTGGGAAAAGTTCAGCGATTTCAGGCTCGTACACTTAATGACAACTTCTTGTGCTGCGAGCCTAGCATCCATACAACATATTGTGTATATTTACAGCATTGCAGCAATTCCTTCCATTGTTGTTACTGCAGACAAAGCCCCGAAGAGGGTGAATGCAAAAATGCTAGGGATTGGTTGAAAACCAATAACAAAAACACGTTTTACCAGAGGATCAAAGGATCGGATGCGATCAGAATTTGCCACTGCTATCAACCCGAAAACACTCGACCAGCCAGAAGGTCTTGCCGAGGCAGATGATCCAAAAGTTGCAATAACCTCACCCGAACGATACCGCGTAATTCGTCGCAACGGCAAAGTTACCGGTTTCGACCGCGAGAAAATCAAGGTCGCGGTCACCAAGGCCTTTCTTGCAGTTGAAGGCGGCAATGCTGCAGCCTCTTCTCGCATCCATGAGATGGTCGAGAAAATCACCGAGAAGGTCTTTTATGCACTTTCTCGCAGCCGACCTCAGGGCGGGACGTTCCATATAGAGGATATCCAGGATCAGGTTGAGTTGGCACTCATGCGCTATGGCCAGCACAAAATTGCCCGTGCGTATGTGCTGTACCGTGAAGAGCGCGCAAAGGCACGTGCTGCACAGCGCGCTGAAAAGAATACGTTGCAGGAAGTCGGTGAACCGTCTTCCCAGGCCATGGATGTGACGGATGCAGACGGCAATCTCAAACCGCTGGATGTTGAGCGCTTGACGCGCATGGTTTCCGAGGCATGTGCAGAAACCGAGGATGTCCAGGCACAGTCAATTGTCGATGAGGCGCTTCGCAGCCTGTATGACGGTATCCCCGAGACGGAAGTGGGCACTGCACTGACCATGAGTGCACGCACCCTGATCGAGCAGGAGCCCAATTACACGTACGTTGCCGCACGCCTTTTACTGGACAGCCTGCGCCGCGAGGTACTCAGTTTCATATATGGAGTCCCCACCGAGGCAACCTTCAAGGAGATGACGCTGCAGTATGCGGACTACTTCGAACACTATATTCGAAAGGTTACGGAACTCGGACTTCTGGATGCAAAACTTGCCTCCGAGTATGACCTGGAGAGACTCGGCAAGGCGATAAGGCCAGAGCGCGATCATCAGTTTACATACCTTGGAATGCAGACCCTGTACGACCGCTACTTCATTCAAAGCGAGGGAACTCGGGTAGAACTTCCGCAAGCCTTCTTCATGCGTGTTGCCATGGGCCTGGCCATCAACGAAGTGGATCGTGAAGACCGCACCATCGAGTTTTACAATCTGCTGTCGTCTTTTGATTTCATGAGCTCGACACCCACATTGTTCAACTCGGGCACGCTGCGCTCACAGCTGTCCTCGTGTTATCTCAGCACCGTGCCGGATGATCTGTATGGCATCTTCGAGGCTATTCGGGATGACGCCATGCTATCCAAATTCGCAGGAGGTCTGGGCAACGACTGGTCCCGGGTGCGTGCCATGGGCTCGCATATCAAGGGCACGAATGGCAAGTCACAAGGCGTGGTTCCTTTCCTCAAGGTTGCCAACGACACTGCCGTCGCTGTGAATCAGGGTGGCAAGCGCAAGGGCGCCATGTGTGCCTACCTGGAAACCTGGCATCTGGACATCGAGGAGTTTCTGGATTTGCGCAAGAACACCGGGGACGACCGCCGTCGCACACACGATATGAACACTGCCAACTGGGTGCCGGACCTGTTCATGAAGCGCGTTAGCGAAGAGCAGCAGTGGACCCTGTTCTCGCCCCATGAAGTGCCCGATCTGCACGATTTGTGCAGCGCCGAATTCGAAGCGCGTTACGAAGAGTATGAGCAAAAGGCTGAGCGTGGCGAGATCAAGAATTTCAAGAAGGTGAACGCGGTTGACCTGTGGCGCAAGATGCTGGGCATGTTGTATGAAACCGGCCATCCGTGGATAACATTCAAGGATCCCTGCAACTTGCGTTCTCCCCAGCAGCACGCCGGCGTGGTGCACTCGTCCAACCTGTGTACGGAAATAACCCTGAATACCGATGATGAGGAAATAGCCGTGTGCAACCTGGGTTCTGTCAACCTCGCTGCACATGTCGATGAAAACGGCTTGAATCACGAAAAGCTGGAACAGACGGTATCCACGGCAATACGCATGCTGGATAACGTGATTGAGTACAACTACTACAGTGTGCCCAAAGCGCGACGCTCCAATTTCCGCCATCGACCCATCGGGCTCGGAGTAATGGGTTTTCAGGATGCCCTGTACAAACAGCGCATCGCTTATGAGAGCAATGATGCGACCGAGTTTGCCGATCGTTCGATGGAAGCGGTGAGCTACTATGCCATCAAGGCGTCGACCCATTTGGCGGAAGAACGCGGCACCTACCCGACATTCAAGGGGTCGCTCTGGGACCAGGGCATTTTGCCCATCGATTCGATTGAACTTCTGGCCGAAGGACGGAACGGCTTCCTGAAACAGGATCGCTCTGCCAGCATGGACTGGGACAGCCTGCGCCAGCGTGTGCAAAAAGTCGGAATGCGCAATTCCAACACCATGGCGATTGCCCCGACCGCCACCATTTCCAACATTTGTGGTGTAACGCAAAGTATTGAGCCCACGTATCAGAACCTGTTTGTAAAGTCGAACTTGTCGGGAGAGTTTACGGTCAGTAATCCCTACCTGGTTGCGGATTTGAAAGCCAACGGTCTCTGGGATGAGGTCATGGTCAATGATCTCAAGTACTTTGATGGCAGCGTACAGTCCATAGACCGAATTCCCGGCGAACTGAAAAGCATTTATGCAACTGCATTTGAAATTGACCCACGCTGGCTGGTCGAGGCCGCGTCGCGTCGGCAGAAATGGATTGACCAGGCGCAGTCGCTCAATCTTTACATGGCCGAGCCGTCAGGCCAGAAGCTGGACAACCTGTACAAGCTTGCCTGGGTGCGGGGTTTGAAAACAACGTATTACCTGCGTTCTATGGGTGCTACACATGTGGAGAAAAGTACTGTTCAGGGTCGGGAGAACAAGCTCAATGCCGTAAAGAATAATGGCAATGGCAGTGCACCTGATGCCTGTTCAATCCTGGACCCTGATTGTGAGGCTTGCCAGTAAGCGGTAATAACTTTAGGGGAGAAGCTGTTATGGAAAGTTGGGAAGACCCGATCGCTGATACACGAGCCAACACGTCTAGTGTCACAGCACCTGCCGTTTTTATAGACCCGCAGGTTCTGGACACGCGCGCGCGGACATTTCCCGAACAGCCTGAAGGCCAGGAACGGCACGAAGGTGTTACTGGCCTGGAAAGTATCGAAAGAGGTGCTGGCCGTATCCAGGTCGATGACAAAAAAATCATCAATTGCCGTGCCGACCTGAATCAGCTGGTGCCCTTCAAGTACGAGTGGGCCTGGCAGAAATACCTGGACGGATGTGCCAATCACTGGATGCCCCAGGAAATCAACATGACGGCCGACATAGCGCTGTGGAAAGACCCGGATGGCCTGACTGAAGATGAGCGCACCATCATCAAACGCAATCTGGGGTTTTTCTCCACGGCAGACTCCCTGGTTGCAAATAATCTGGTACTGGCCGTGTACCGACACATCACCAATCCGGAGTGCCGGCAATATTTGTTGCGCCAGGCTTTTGAGGAAGCTGTGCACACCCATGCTTACCAGTACTGCATCGAGTCCCTGGGTCTGGATGAGGGTGAAGTATTCAACATGTACCGGGAATTACCGGCAGTTGCCCGCAAGGCCGAATGGGCATTGCCGTATACCAACAGTCTGGGTGATCCGGATTTCAGAACCGGGACTGCAGAAGACGACCAGCGGCTGCTGAGAGACCTGATTGCATTTTATGTGGTGTTTGAGGGCATCTTCTTCTATGTGGGTTTCGTACAGATTCTTTCCATGGGGCGCCGAAACAAGATGACCGGTGTTGCCGAACAGTTTCAGTACATCCTGCGTGACGAGTCCATGCACATGAATTTCGGCATCGATGTTATCAACCAGATCAAGCTGGAAAACCCACATTTATGGACGGAAAGTTTCCAGCAGGAAATTATTGCGCTCATTCAGCAGGGGGTGGAGCTTGAGGTTCAATATGCCCGTGATACCATGCCGCGCGGTATTCTCGGCTTGAATGCCCCCATGTTCGAAGAATATCTGAAATTCATTGCTAACCGGCGTTGTGCACAGATCGGTTTACCGCAACAGTATGCCGGAGTGGGCAACCCCTTCCCGTGGATGTCTGAAATACTCGATCTGAAGAAAGAAAAGAACTTCTTCGAAACCCGGGTTACTGAATATCAAACTGGAGGAGCTCTTACCTGGTAAGAGTCTGGGCCGATTCTCGGCGTTATGGGGCCACCTCTCATGGTGGTTGTATTAAGGGAGCGCCCTGCTCCCTTTTTTTATGCGATGCCACAGCACGATTTCCCGCAGGCGACGGTCACGGGTTGAGAGACGGGGCTGTTTCTGCCGGAATGATGGGAGCCTGAAAGATAAGTTAGAATTTCACTCTTACAACGAGTACAGGGGATGAACGTGCATGATTTCGATGGTCAAGTGGCGGTGGTTACCGGAGCCGCAGGCAACCTTGGCAGCACTGTCGCGAAAAAATTCCGTCTTGCCGGTGCGACACTGGCACTCATTGATATCGGTTTTGGCCGCTCGCAACGGGTTTCCTGGAGACATGCGGAGAATGTCGGCCTGTTTGAGGCCGATCTGACGGACGTGAACCAGGTGAATCATTCGATCGCTCAGGTCATAGAACGGTTCAAACGCATCGATATCCTTGCCAATGTTGCCGGGGGCTTCAGGATGGGACCGCTTGTGCACGAAACACCGGTACAGGACTGGGATTTCATGCTGAACATGAATGCGAAAAGCGTATTTCTCATGTGCCGTGCAGTCATCCCGCACATGCTGAAAAGGCGAAGGGGCAGGGTTGTGAATGTGGCTGCCCGTGCAGCGGTAGAGGGAAAGGCAAGGATGGCACCTTACTGTATCAGCAAGGCGGCTGTAATCACGCTTACACAAAGCCTGGCCGCAGAACACAAGCACAACAACATCAATGTGAATTGCATCTTGCCGGGAACCATCGATACCCCACAGAATCGTGAGGACATGCCGGGTAGCAACTTCAGCAACTGGGTGCCGACTGCGGAACTGGCTGATGAAATCCTGCATCTTTGCTCAAGGCAGGCCAGCGGCGTGACGGGTGCAGCTGTACCGGTATACGGTAAAAGCTAGAAAGAGTATTTTGCATGCCAACTCTGGTTCACTAACATAGGGAGATCATGCAGTGATGAAGTTTAGAGTGCTTGTGGCCGCATGCCTGATCAGCATGGGCACATTCGCTCATGCGCTGGAGGAGACGGTAGTTACCCCTGCCAGATATGCCCAGTCACTCGAGGAGGTCATTCCTTCCGTAGTGGTCATTACCCGTGAAATGATTGAGCGCAGTCCAGCTACGGATATCGCAGGCCTGCTGCGATGGCATGCCGGTCTGGACATCGGCCGCACGGGCGGGCCGGGACAGCAGACCTCCGTGTTTGTTCGTGGCACGAACAGCAACCACACTACGGTACTCATCAATGGCGTGAAAATGAATTCAGCCACCACGGGTGCTCCGGCACTGGAAATGATCGACACCTCTGTGATTGATCGGATCGAGGTCGTCAAGGGCCCCCGTTCAACCGTGTACGGATCAGAAGCCATAGGCGGGGTAGTCAATGTCATCACTTCTATCCACGATGAAGAGAAGAGCGCCGATTTTCATGTTACGACCGGCAGATATTCCACGGATGAGCAAGGCATGCACCTTGGCTATGCGAGCGACCGCATCTCGGGCAATTTATCTTTCAGCCAGCTGCAGACCGGAGGGTTTCCGGCAGCCCACGACTCGGAAACGAATCACGGACATAATCGTGACACATTGGACTTCAACATAAGGACACAAGCAGGAGCGGGGGAACTCCAGTTTGGCTTCTGGCAGGCGGAAGGCAATACCGAATACGACAGCTTTGGAACCGATCTTGACCATGACCGGAAAAATAATGTCATGAGTGTATCGATGAGCCGGCCCGTGCTGGACAACTGGAAGTCTGCATTGTCGGTTTCGAGAAGCCGGGACGAAGTCCGCCAAAACCAGGCCAATTTCCTGGGAAACGAGGACTATGCCCTGACCGACAGGATCGTTTACGACTGGAAGAATGACATCACGTTTAACGATAACGTGCTCGTACTCGGGATGTCACTGGCGGATGAGGATACGAACTCTTTGTCCTTTGGAAATTCCTACAAGGAGAGCACACGTATATTTTCAGCGTACTTGCACGAGCAGTTCGCAAGAAACCGGCACAGTCTTTCTACTGCAACCCGCTACACAGACCATGAAGACTTTGATGATGCCATGACCTGGAACCTGGAATATGGTTATTTACTGCGTCAGGGGACCCGGCTGTTTACAAGTATCGGTACCGGGTTTCGTGCACCGGACAGCAATGCAAGATTCGGATTTGGAGGAAACCCTGATCTCAAAGAGGAGACCTCCCGCTCCATGGAGGCAGGAATCCGACACAAGTGGACTCCGCAGACTTTCGTATCATTGCGTGTTTTTGAGAACAAAATCGATGATCTTATCGAGGCCACACTGATCGACCCGGATACATTTACCTATGAGAACCGGAATGTGGATGAGGCGCGTATCCGGGGGATGGAAATTGCCCTGGGTCACCAATCTGGTGCTTGGGACCTGGGCCTGGAAGGGATCATCCAGGACCCTCGCAACGAAACGGACGATATGCCCTTGCTGAGAAGAGCCAAGCGCACGCTCACGGGCTCTGTAGCCTACAGTCAAAGGCAATTCTTTGTTCAGGCAAACGGTCTGGTGGCCTCGGACAGGAGAGACTTTCGAGACGTGAAGATGCCGGGTTACGGGTTACTTGATGTTTCCATCGGATACCATTTCCCCTATGCAACACTTTCGCTGAAGGCGGAAAACCTTTTCGACAAGGACTATGAACTGGCGTCCGGATATAACGTTCCGGGACAATCCGTGTTTGCTGAGCTGCAAATAAAACCCATGTAATATGTCCGTCGGCGGACTGTTCATGACCGACAGGGCAACCAGAATCTATACCCGAACCGGGGACCAGGGCGAGACCGGCCTGCCTGGCGACCGGCGTGTGCCCAAGGACTGCCCTGAAATCCAGGCGCTGGGTGATGTCGATGAACTGAATTCTGTGATTGGCATGGTCCTGGCCCACGATTTACCGACGGACGTCGGGGGCAGCCTGATCAAAATCCAGCATCTCCTGTTTGACCTCGGTGCAGAATTAGGCAATCCACACCTGAAGCGGGTTCATCCTGAGATGATCACTGATCTGGAAGCGCGGATCGATACCTTTACAGAGAGTCTGCCTGCTCTGAAAAGCTTCATACTGCCCAATGGAGGAAGCGCTGCTTCGGTTTGCCACCTGGCCCGCGCTGTTTGCAGACGGGCGGAAAGGAGCGTGGTGATGTTGAGCCGGCATCAGTCCGTCAATCCAGATATCCCCGTCTACCTGAACAGGTTGTCTGACTTCCTGTTTGTCTTATGCAGGATACTGTCCGCGAATTCTGACCACGCAGAGACACCTTGGCCGGACGAGAACGCTTGATGGAGCAGGCTTACGCCGGCGTTCTGGTGCCGAGCAAAATATCCTTGGTACGTAACCGCTTGAGGACCTGTTCCCCATTTGTGAACACAGCATCCGGGTTTGGATGGCGCAGCGTGTCGGCGATCTTTTCAAGGATCTGCTTACCTGACTCCAGCCTGTTGTTTTGGAGCTGCTCGATCAGCGTTGCTGTGAGAAGGTTCAGTTCCATGAAGCCGACTTTGTCCTGCAAATCCCGGTAGATCATCAGGAACACAGGCTGTGTGCTTGCCTGTTTCGGCTGAAAATCAGGACTTATCTTGTGCACGGGGAAGTTGTAACTGAAGAATTCCGTCAGGGGAGAAAGGACCGGCACGTTCAGCATCAAATCTCCCTCGGGATCTACATTTGTCGTGTCCGGTTCAAGGTCTGAATTTGCGAGATAAATTTCCATCCATTCGTAGTGAGCGAGCTCGTTGAGGAATATTGGATCTTCAGACCGGCGGGCCCTCTCGTTTTGCAGATAATCCAGGAATTCCCGGGATATGTCCCTGAAATAGGGAGATGTTGAGCGATGGCTGGCAAAAAAATCCCGGACCATGCTGTGCCAGTTCTCATCATTGTAGAGCTTGTGCAGCACGGGGAATGCACTGCTGATGAAATTTTGCACATTGCGATAGAGAAGACCGCGATAGATTTTCATGCGCCGGTCTTCAATGTCATCCGGTGCGCTGTGCCGGTTCGGATCCCTCAAGTGCGCAGTAAACTGGTACTGGATTTTTTTAAATGCAGGTATTTTTGTAAATGCAGGTATTTTTGAAGGCATCGCAGACATGGATCAGCCGGTCTGTACACCAGGTGCTGCGGACCACTTGCCCTGCAGGTCACGGATTGCATGTACTTCTTGTACCAGGTCTTCCAGGGGCGGGATATTGAAATCCCGTTCCAGCAAGGTCGGCACAACGCCGAACAACTCGTAGGCCTTGTCCAGCAAGTCCCAGACAGGATCGATCACGCCAGCGCCGTGGGTATCTACCAGCAAATCCTCCTCCTCCATGTAGTGGCCTGCAATGTGGCAATAGGCAATGCGTTCACCGGGCAAGGCTTGCAGAAATCCCGTTGGGTCATACTGGTGGTTGACGGAATTGACATAGATGTTGTTCACGTCCAGCAGCAAGTTGCAATCGGCCTCCTCGAGCACGGCATTGACGAAATCGATCTCATCCATCTCCTTGCCGGGAGTCGCATAGTAGGAAACATTTTCCATGGCTATTTTCTGTTCCAGGATATCCTGGACCCGCTTGATCCTGTCGGCGACATAATGCACGGCCTCCTCGGTAAAGGGGATGGGCATCAGGTCATACAGGTGCCCGTCATCAGAACAGTAACTCAGATGCTCGCTGTAACATCGGATGTCATGTGCATGTATGAATTTCTTGATGTCGCGCACCAGTGACTCATCCAAGGGGGCAGGGCTGCCGATCGAGAGTGACAGTCCGTGTGAAACAAACGGAACTTTTTCCGTGAAGGCACGAAAACGTTTGCCTAGTTTTCCGCCGACTCCTATCCAGTTCTCCGGTGCAACTTCCATGAAATCGATGCAGTTCGGGCAGTTGGCTTCGAGTTCACCGAGAAAGTCCCGCCGCAAACCAAGGCCCGAGCCGCTGACCGCTTCGCTGTTTTGATCGCTTGTATCCATAGGGCGTGGTTTAAAGGAGCTGTCCAAATTCGCACAATCAGAAAATTGCTTGGTTCATTTCCTGAAATACCTGGCAATCCAGTAATCAACGGACAGGTATCTGCCTGCGCCAGTAAAGAACAAAACCAGCAACATCACGAAGTAGGTTGCTGCAAATTCAATACCGTTATTCAATACCACGAAACGTCCTTTTTCCGTCAGCCATTTGTAGTTTCCATGCTTTTTCAGCAGGGACTTGGCGGCCTGCAGGCGTTTGCCCACTTCCTCGCTGTTTTCCAGGCTGTGCTTGGCAGCCGGAATCCCGATGGATGCAAGGGGTTTGGCCGTGCTGGTTGCAGGATCGCCCGGTGCGATTGCAAACCAGCCCTGGTTCCAGTGCACTGCAAAAATTGCCACCAGCATGGTGATCATCAGGGGGATGGTGAACCACCGTACTGCCACTCCAAACAACAAGGCGATGCCGCCGAACAGCTCTGCAGATGCCGCGAGAATGGCCATGAGCATGGGGCTTGGCAAGCCAAGTCCCCAGTCGGGATTTCCGAACCAGCTTGCGATATCTTCCAGATGCATGAATTTATGCAGGCCGACGGCAATGAATACGGGCGCCAGATACAGGCGCAGCGCGAGGGGTCCCAAAAAGTCAATCACTCGAAACCGGTCAAGGAGGTCCTGCAATGAATTTGCGGTGCTGACAAGTACGGACATCTGGGCCTCCCTTTAAACGATAATTTCTAGCGGATCACGCCTTTTCACTGTATTCACAAAGATCGAAAATTGGACATTCCTGGCATTTCGGCTTGCGTGCCACGCAGATGTAGCGGCCGAGCAGGATGAGCCAGTGATGCGCATGCAGCTTGTATTTTTCCGGCACCCGCTTTTCCAGCTCAAGCTCCACGGCAAGTACATTTTTCCCAGGGGCGAGGCCGGTCCTGTTCGATACCCGGAATATGTGCGTGTCCACTGCAATGGTCGGCTGGTTGAAGGCATTGTTCAGGATCACGTTAGCGGTCTTCCTGCCTACCCCCGGCAATGTCTGCAGTGCTTCCCGGTTGCGCGGGACTCGTCCCCCGTGGTCTTCAAGCAGGATGCGGCTGGTCTTAATGATGTTTTCAGCCTTGCTGTTGTATAAACCGATAGACTTGATATAGGTCTTCAGTTTTTTCTCTCCAAGCTTGAGCATTTTTCTTGGCGTATTGGCCACCTTGTAAAGATCCTTGGTAGCCTTGTTCACGCTTACGTCCGTGGCCTGGGCGGAGAGTATGACGGAGACCAGTAACTCAAAATTGGACTTGTGAACGAGTTCAGTTCTCGGGTTCGGGTTGGCCTTTTTCAGGCGGCTGAAGATTTTTTCGTATTTTTCCTGGTTCATTGTATGGGTAAGAGGTTACTTGTTGAGCGATAGTTCCCTTTTCCTGCGTTCGAACAGTCGTTGCTTCTCCCGGCGAGCATGTTCCAGTCTTTGTATACGTCGCTTCCGGTTGCTGCGCGAAAATGCTGCAAATTCTTTTTTCAGCTTTCGCTGTTCGCCGGCAGGAATGGTTTGTCTGATGGGGTTATAGCAGGTATTTGTTTCAAGCGTTATGCAGTCGACCGGACACGGCGGGATGCACAAGCTGCAGCCTGTGCAATACCGGCTGATGACTGTATGCATTTGCCTGGAAGCACCGATGATCGCGTCAAAGGGACAGGCCTTGATACACAGTGTGCAGCCGACACATTGTCGTTCATCGATTCTGGCTAGATATTTTCCCGTCGGGACGATGGTGTCGGCGTTTTGCACTGGATATCTATTTCACGCGCATGCCGGGAGCCGCCCCGCTGTCAGGCTGTAGTAGAAATATATCGCGCCCGCCGGGACCGGCGGCAAGCACCATCCCTTCTGAAGTACCAAAACGCATTTTCCTTGGGGCCAGATTGGCAACC
This sequence comes from Gammaproteobacteria bacterium, assembly GCA_022824965.1. Lineage (GTDB taxonomy): Bacteria > Pseudomonadota > Gammaproteobacteria > UBA4575 > UBA4575 > WTFY01. The sequence continues at coordinate 193,434 of JAJDYY010000006.1, read as the reverse complement.
ACCACGGTCAACCGGCCTTCAATGTCTTTCGGGGTGTAGGCGGACTTTATTCCTGCAAACACGGTGCGCCGTACATTCCCCGTAGGTTCTCCAAGGTCCAGTGTCAGCTTGAGGAGTTTTTCTGCTCCATCTACCTGTTCCGCCTGGACAATTTTCGCAATCCTGAAATCCAGTTTCGCGAAATCTTCGATGGTGATTTCGTCGCTGATCGGATCAGCCGGTGCAGGCGTATCCTCTTGTTTTGAATCCTCGATCATGTTCTCTATCGCCTTTTTTTCGATCCGGGTAATCAGGGGTTTGAATGCATTGATCTGGTGCCCATCCGGCAATGGCTTTCCTGATGCCAGGTCATTCCAGCAGGTTTGTGTATTCAGGAAGGTTTCTGATTTTTCCCCGAGTTCGGGCATCACGGGCTTCAGGTAGCCACTCAGCAACCGGTACATGTTCAGGCCAAAGCTGCAGACCTGATGCACCTGGTCGTGCTTGGTTTTGTTTTTTACAAGTTCCCAGGGCTTATGTGCATCGATGATCTGGTTGGCTTCATCGGCATGCTTCATGATCGATCGCATGGCTTGTGAGTAGTTGCGGGATTCGTAGAGCTGTTTTATGTGTTCGTTACCGTGTACTGCAGAATCAAACACCTCCTGTCCGCCTTCGATGAACGTCGAAGTCAGTTTTCCTTCGAAGTACTTGTGAACAAATCCGGAGCAGCGACTGGCTATGTTCACCAGTTTTCCCACAACATCGCTGTTCACACGTTGCTGGAAGTCATCCAGGTTGAGGTCAATGTCGCTGACGTCAGGCCCCAGCTTTGCCGCGAAGTAGTAACGCAAATACTCCGGGTTCAGATGGTCGAGATAAGTACGTGCCTTGACGAAGGTGCCCCGCGATTTCGACATTTTTTGACCGTCGACTGTCAGGAATCCGTGGCAGTATACCGCGGTGGGGATTCGATAGTTTGCACCATGCAGCATCGCAGGCCAGAACAGCATGTGGAAGTAGGCGATGTCCTTGCCGATAAAATGGTACACCTCGTATTCACTGTCGGCATCCCAGTAGGCGTCGAAATCCCGGCCGGTGCGGTCACAGTACTGTTGCAGACTGGCCATGTACCCTACCGGTGCATCCAGCCACACGTAGAAATACTTGCCCGGCGCATCAGGGATTTCAAAACCGAAATAGGGTGCGTCACGGGAGATATCCCAGTCCCTCAGGTCTTCCTGGAACCACTCTTTGAGCTTGTTGGTAATTCCCGGTTGCAGTGGCCTGTTCTCGATCCAGTCACGCAGCACTTCCTTGAAGTCGTTCAACCTGAAGAAGTAGTGCAGGTTTTCCTTTTTGACCGGAGTCGCACCGCTCACGGATGAGTAGGGGTTGATCAGGTCTGCGGGCGTGTATGTGCTTCCACAGACCTCGCAGTTATCCCCGTACTGGTCTTTGGCGCCGCATTTCGGACATTCGCCCTTCACGAAACGGTCAGGCAAAAATACCTGGTCCTGCGGGTCAAACAGGTCGACGACCGTTCTTGTGGTGATGTGTCCGCCCTCTTTCAGACGTTCGTAGATACGTGTGGAATGAATCCTGTTTTCTTCGGAATGGGTGGAGTGGTAGTTATCAAACTGGATATGAAAGTCTGAGAAATCTTCCTGATGCTCGGCGCTGACTTGTGCGATCAGCTGTTCTGGGCTTATACCCTCCTGCTGGGCCTTGAGCATGATCGGAGTGCCATGGGCGTCATCTGCACATATGTACAGGCAGTCGTGCCCGCACATTTTCTGAAACCGGGTCCAGATGTCGGTCTGGATGTACTCGACCAGATGTCCGATATGTATGGGTCCGTTGGCATAAGGCAGTGCGCTGGTGACGAGGATGTTTCGCTTTGTTTTGGGCATGTCGGTGCAATCCGTTTTCGCGATTTTACCCTATAAGGGGTTTGAAAAGATCATCATAATCTTGCCGCGCGAACCCACAGAGCCGGAGGTCCGTGCCGCCTTGGGGGCATGGTATAGTAGGCTCCCGTTGCGCTAGGCCCAAATATTTTCAGGGGAGTAAAAAATGGTTCAGCTTACGAAAGAGCAGGTGGAGACTGCACTGAAACAGATCCAGGACCCTTATCTTGGAAAAGATTTGGTTGCTGGCAATACGGTAAAACAGATCGAGACGGAAGGCGGTGAGGTGAGTGTCACGGTCAAGCTTGGCTATCCTGCGAAAGGGGTCACGGACGGCCTTGCCAGGCAGGTCGAGGCCAAAGTGAAGGAAGCCGGAGCCGAGCGCGTGCAGGCGGATGTAGGCTGGCAGATTGAGGCGCATACGGTACAAAAAAGCCTCAAACCTCTCGAAAATATCAAAAACATCATTGCCGTGGCATCCGGCAAGGGCGGTGTGGGTAAATCTACGACTGCAGTGAATCTTGCCCTGGCCTTGTCCATGGAGGGTGCAACAGTGGGCATGCTGGATGCCGATATCTATGGCCCCAGTCAGCCCCGCATGCTCGGGGTGAGCGGGCAGCCCGAGTCAAGCGATGGCAAAAGCCTGGAGCCCATGGTAGCCCATGGACTGCAGGCCATGTCCATTGGGTTCTTGATCGACGAGGAAACCCCCATGATCTGGCGGGGTCCGATGGTGACCCAGGCACTTGAGCAGTTGCTAAACGATACATGCTGGCGCGGACTCGACTACCTGGTGGTCGACTTGCCACCGGGTACGGGGGATGTGCAGTTGACACTGGCGCAAAAGATACCCGTAAGCGGTGCCATTATCGTCACCACACCTCAGGACATTGCCCTGCTTGATGCACGCAAGGGATTGAAAATGTTTGAAAAAGTTGAGGTGCCGGTGCTGGGTGTCGTGGAAAATATGAGTATCCATATTTGCAGCAAGTGCGGCCATGAAGAGGCGATTTTTGGTCAGGGGGGCGGACAGCGCATGGCCGAGGAATCTGGCGTCGACATACTGGGTGCCTTGCCTTTGGACATCAAGATTCGTGAGCAGGCGGACGGTGGCAACCCGTCCGTAGCGATGATGCCGGACAGCCGCATCGCTGAAATTTATCGTGAGATTGCACGCAAGGCTGCTGCAAAACTTGCCGCACAGGGTAAAGACTACAAGGCACGCTTTCCAAAAATTGTTATCCAGAATACCTGACTGCCTTTTTCACGGTCCCATCCTAGTGGGACGCACGGCTTTTTGCGGTCACACCAGGTAACAAGTACATTTGGAACTGCGCTGTACGGGCGGGTCCCGGACAGGGGTATGGTGAAGTTGAGTATCTATGGCAATTAAATCAGATCGCTGGATCCGCCAAATGGCGAAGCAGCACGGCATGATTGAGCCGTTTGAAGCAGGTCAGGTGCGTTCCGGCAACAATGGGCGCCTGGTTTCTTACGGAACGTCCAGCTACGGCTATGATGTGCGCTGCGCAGATGAATTCAAAATCTTCACCAACATCAATTCTGCGATGGTGGATCCCAAGCAGTTCAACATGGACAGTTTCATTGATCTCAAGGCGGACGAGTGCGTGATCCCTCCAAATTCCTTTGTGCTGGCGAGGACCGTTGAGTATTTTCGCATTCCACGCTCGGTACTGACAGTGTGCCTGGGGAAGTCCACCTATGCGCGTTGCGGAATCATTATCAACGTGACCCCGCTTGAGCCCGAGTGGGAGGGTCATGTCACCATAGAAATCTCGAATTCCACGCCACTGCCGGCAAAAATCTATGCCAACGAGGGCATCGCACAGGTACTCTTTTTCGAGTCCGATGATACCTGTGAAACCTCTTACAAGGACAGGGGCGGGAAATATCAGGGTCAGCGGGGCGTAACCTTGCCTAAGACCTGAACGAGCCTTCCAGGTATCGGGTAAAAAACGGCCTGACAGCCACTTTGATGGGCGGGCTTTAAAGCAGCAGCCAGGTCGCCAGCCCAAGAAAGGCAAAAATCCCGATGACGTCTGTGATCGTGGTCAGGATGACCCCTCCCGCCAGTGCCGGGTCAATGTTGAGATTGCGCAAAATCACCGGGATCGATACGCCCGCAAGCGCGGCACATAACAGGTTGGCCATGGTCGCTGCCGCAATGATTCCACCCATCTTGAAGTCCTTGAACCACAGCACAACGATCAGCGCAACGATGAGGGCCCACGTCATCCCGTTCAAGAACCCGACTGCAAGTTCCTTGAACAATAACAGCTTGGAATTGCTGCGCCCGATCTGTCCGAGTGCCAGCCCGCGGATCACCAGGGTCAACGTCTGATAACCGGCTATACCTCCCATGCTCGCAACAACCGGGATCAGGATGGCCAGCACGATGATTTTTTCCAAAGTCACCTGGAACAGGCTGATGACCCAGGCAGCCAGAAAAGCGGTCAACAGGTTTACCCCCAGCCAGACGGTGCGCCGCTGAGTAGATGCCACAACGGGAGCGAACAAATCCTCTTCTTCCGACAGGCCCGCCATGCTGAACACCGAATGCTCGGCTTCTTCCCGGATGACATCCACGACGTCATCCACAGTGATGCGGCCGATCAGCTTGTTGTCGGCATCAACGACTGCTGCTGAAACCAGATCCAGATCCTCGAAAGCCTTTGCGATCTGGGAAGCCTCCGTGTTGGCATTGAACGCGCGAACATCGTCCTCAAGTACATCCCGCACCACTTTCGTTGAATTGTTGGTCAACACTTTTGAGAGTGGAAGTGCGCCGATGTAGCGTTCGTAACGGTCGACGACGAACAGCGAGTCTGTTCCATCGGGAAGCGTGCCCCGGCTGCGCAAATAACGGAGCACCACGTCCAGTGTGACATCATGGCGCACGGTGACCATGTCGGTATTCATCAGGCCCCCGGCGGTATCTTCATCATAGGACAATACGGCTTCCAGGCGTTGACGGTCCTGCTGGTCCATGCTGGCCAGCACGCGCTGTGTAACCGTGTGCGGAAGGTCAACGAGCAGGTCGGCAAGATCATCGATTTCCAGACCTTCAGTGGCCGCTACCAGGGCTTCACTGCCCATGAGCCTGATCAGGCCGCTGCGGACCTCTTCGCCAACGTTCAGCAGGATTTCCCCGTCATCGGTGTCGAGCATGTTCCAGACAATGATGCGCTGTGAATGGGGAAGTGCCTCCAGCAGGTTGGCAATCTCGGCTGGATGCAATGCGTTCAGCATGCGCCTGGCACGCTGCATGGTTCCAGTCTGCAAGGCTTCACTGATGACCTTCAGGGTCTGGTTTTGTGACTGTAGAGCAGAGTCAGGCATTGGCTGAACGGTTTATGGGTGCAAAGATGGGTGGCAAGTGTAACTGCTTTGGAAGTTTCCTGCCAAAGCAAGGATTTGCGGGTCAGGAGAGGCTAGTCGTTCAGTGAATCCACCAGGGAAGTGATCCTGGCGGGCAGGGTTGTATTCAGGATTCTCCTCGCAGGTTTTTCCAGCTCAGAAATCCTGCTCCGATTAACAATCTGCTTGATTTCCAGAAGGTTGGAGGGGTGCGTGCTGAATTCCTGCAGCCCGAGTCCAAGCAGCAGTCTGGTGTAGCGCGGATCCCCCGCCATTTCTCCGCACATTGCAACCGGAATCTTTGCATGACGGCCTGCACGCAGGGTCAGGTCGACCAATTTCAGCACGGAGGGATGCAGCGGGTCGTACAGGTAGTTGACCTGATCATCGATCCGGTCAATGGCCAGTGTGTATTGAATCAGGTCATTCGTGCCAATGGACAGGAAGCTGAGCTGTTTTGCAAAAATATGCGCAGACAATGCTGCTGCCGGGACCTCGATCATGGCGCCGATCGGGATGTTTTGATCATAGGAGCGTTGTTCGCTCTCCAGTTCTTGCTTGGCCTGTCCCAGGATGGATAAAGACTGAACAAGCTCGGCATGGCTTGTAACCATGGGTAACAGAATGCGGACCGGGCCGTAGGAAGAAGCTCGCAAAATTGCTCGCAACTGTTGCTTGAACAGGTCGATGTCCTTGAGGGATCTGCGGATCGCACGCAACCCCAATGCGGGGTTTTGCGTGAGTGGTCCCTGGAAATGGGGATCAAATTCCTTCTCAGCGCCCAGGTCCAGAGTACGGATTGTCAGGGGTTTGCCTTTCAGTGCGCGGATGATCGTCCGGTAGGCATTCAGCTGCTCGGCTTCGTCTGCCGGTTCTTCTCGGTCGATATAGAGGAATTCTGTGCGGTAGAGTCCCACACCGTCTGCTCCAGACTGCCTCAGGGCAATCATGTCTTCGGCCAGCTCGATGTTGGCCTGCAGGCTGATTCGCCGGCCATCGCGTGTCCTGGCCGAGACATCACGCAGGGCACGCAACTTGCGTCGCGCTTCCTTTTCCTTGCGCTGCCTCATCCGATAGCTCTGGATCGTTTTCTGGTCTGCGCCCGCCAGCACCATGCCACTGCTGCCATCAATGATGATCCGTTCTTCCTGTCGCAGAAGTGAACGTGCACCTTGAACGCCGACCACGGCCGGGATTCCCAGGCTGCGGGCCAGAATCGCAGTGTGGGAGAGAGGTCCGCCCAGTTCAGTGATAAAGCCCGCAATGCTCTGGGTTTGCATCAAAACAGTGTCTGCAGGAGTAAGATCATCGGCCACAATAATGCGGCCTTTCAGAGGTTGCGCGTCAATCTGCACTGCGTACTGTCGGTCTTTCAGGATTTGCTGGATCAGATTGATTACGTGCCCGACATCATTGACACGAGTGCGCAGATAATCATCCTCCATCTGTTCAAAGGTGGAAATCAGTTTGTCATGCTGTATTTTCAGCGCCCATTCGGCATTACAGCGTTGTTTGCGAATGATCCCGACCGGCACCTTGCGAAGCATGGAGTCCTTGAGCATGAGGATATGCGAGTCGATAAATGCGGCAACATCCGTGGAGGTGTCTTTGGGAATGGTGTCACGGATGCCGCGCAGGTGGTTGCTGGCTTCATCGACGGCTTTCTGGAAACGTTCGACTTCCGACTCGATTTCGTCCTTTTTCAGTTTGTGCTCAAACACTTCGGGTGCACCGCGATTGAGCAGGTGAACGTTCCCTATGGCAATGCCTTTCGATACATCGATGCCGGAAATAATCAGTGCCATAGCAAACCCGCGTCCCTGGATATCCTATTCGTCTTCATCAAAAAAATTGTTGACCAGGTTTTCGATGGAGGCCATCGCATCCTGCTCGTCAATCCCCGAGGCTGTAACAGTCACTTTTGAATGCTGACTTGCGGCCAGCATCATGACCCCCATGATGCTTTTCCCGTTGACTTTCCTGGAGTCTTTTTCAACCAGTATTTCGCTTTGGAAAGCGGATGCCAGGGCGACCAGCTTCGCCGCCGCACGCGCATGCAGGCCGAGCTTGTTGGGGATGGTCAATTCCTTGCTGAGCATGTGCCTTATCCCTTCGGACTGCAGTCCACGATGCCGTCGTGTGCGCCGCTCAGGGCCTTTTCCACCAGCTTGTCCAGGCTCAGGTCCGGGTAATTCATGGTACGAATCAGCATGGGCAGGCTGAGTCCGGCAAGAACGCGTATGTCTTCGGACACATTCAGTTTGTTGCAGATATTGCTCGGTGTTGAACCAAATATGTCTGTCAGGACGAGTACCCCGTCTCCCTGATCAATCTCGGCACAGAGCTTTCGGGCCGTGGACAGCAGCTCATCAGCGTTGCTGGCATCGGTCACGGAAAGTGCCCTGCAAACCAGAGGGAGCGGGGCGTCAAGCATGGATTCAGCTGTGCCAAGCAGTTCATGCCCCAGGCTGCCATGTGTGACGGTGAGTATGGATACCGCCATGTCAGTATTTCAGGTCCCGGTGCCGTACCAGCACATGTTTGTCTGCAGACTTTCTGAAACGGTCTGCCAGAAATTCTGTGATATGCACCGAGCGGTGTTGACCACCGGTACATCCGATGGAAACGCTCAAATAATTTCGGCTTTCCCGAGAAAAATAAGGTGCCCAGTACTCGATGAAATCGCCAATCGATATAATCATCTGCCTGACTTCTTCATGAGACTGGAGGTAGTCAATGACTTCCGGGTGGTTGCCGCTCAAGCTGCGCAGATGCTGTTCCCAGTAGGGATTGGGCAAAAAGCGTACGTCGAAAACGTAATTTGAATCATTCGGGACACTGTACTTAAAGCCAAACGACTGTAACAACAGGGTCAATGTCGCCGACCTGTTTTTGCATACCCGGTCTGTAATTACAGAACGCAGTTGCCGCACGTTGGTCAAGGTAGTGTCTATGCAGATGTCGGCAAGCAGTACAACTTCTGAAAGGATTTGTTTTTCGGCTTGAATGGCATCAATCAGCGACAATCCTTTCTGGGTAAACGGATGCTTGCGGCCAGTTTCGCTGTATCGCTGTATCAGTGCCTCGTCGCTAGCTTCCAGGTAGACAAGCTCCAGGTCAATGTCCTGTTGCCTGAACTCCTTGATGATGTTTGGAAACGCATGAATGTCCTGACTGACATTGCGCGCATCGACTCCGATCGCAATTTTTTCATAAAGAACCGGGGAGCTTGCGATGAACTGCTCGATGCAGACAGGCAGCATGTTCAGGGGCATGTTATCGATGCAGTAAAAATCGTTGTCTTCCAGGGTATTGATAGCGACCGTTTTTCCTGAACCGGACAGGCCGCTCACGACGACTAGTTTCATCAGCACCTACTGCATCAGCTTTTTCTGGCGGTCACTGAAGTCCCTGCTCGCAACATAGCCGCGTTTGCCAAGCGACTGTGAACGTGCGGCTGCCTCGACCAGGACAGCAAGATTTCTGTGCGGGGCTGCGGAAAGGACGATCATGGGGATATCCACACCGAGCACGTCAACTTTGCTTTCGGGAAGCCGGATGCGGTCCTCGGGTTTCGAGGATGTCCGGTCGGCCGGGTCCAACTTGACAATTAATTCCAGGTATTGACTTGATTTGACAGCCTTTTCCCCGTACATCTCGCGTACATTTAATACTCCCAATCCCCGTACTTCAAGAAAGTTTTGCAGTGCATCCGGGCAGGTTCCACAAATGGTATCCGCCGCTACTCGAGTAAATTCCGGGGCATCATCTGCGATCAGCCTGTGTCCTCTGCTGACGAGATCCAAAGCAAGTTCGCTTTTGCCCAGACCACTTTGTCCGACAAGCAGCACACCGATCTCTGCGATTTCCATGAACACGCCATGCAATATGGAGATCTCAGTTAACTTCATTGCTGGCAAGTTCAGTCATCGTGTAGCCAAAACCACGGAATCTGTCTTTGACTTGGTCACGGGTCTAGAAATGTTCTCCTGTCACGCATTGGGACGGGAGCAGCAGACCGGTTTGCAGGAAGATTTCGATTATGGAGTCAGGACACAAGATGTTCCGGATCCTGACAAAGCAAGTTGTAAAGGCATTTTGCATCACTGCAATTTTCTATGGATCGCCTGACCTGGTCATTTCTCAGCAATTTGGCAAGACCAGATAACAGATGAAGTTGTTCGTCCGCAGCATTTTCCGGCACCACCATGCAAAACAAATAATTAACGGCCAGGCCGTCCGCGGATTCAAAGTCAACTCCCTTGTCCAGTTTCAGCATGGCGACGTGGATATTTTCGATTTCTGCCAGCCGGCAATGCGGGATTGCTATTCCTTTTCCGAGCCCTGTGCTGCCCAGTTTCTCACGGGCCAGCAAGGCATCCAGCACCTTGTTTTTGGTCAAGTCCGGATGCTGTTGTGCAAGAGATTCGCTGAGCAGTTCCAGCGCCCTTTTCTTGCTACTGACGGATGTGGCAAATATCACTCCTTTCTCAGAGATGTAGTCTTTGAGAAGCATAACCCAAGATCCTGGACGTCAGTAGTTTGTACGGTGCCTCACTTCGCTTTGGTGATGGTCTTTCAGTTTTTCCTTGTGCTTCACAATCTGCCGGTCCAGCTTATCTACCAGAGAGTCAACGGCCGCATACATACCCTCGTTGTATGAGTTTGCAAAAATCTTGCTGCCGCTTACCTGCAAGGAGGCTTCAGCCTTGTGGGTGAGCTTTTCGACAGTCAGGACAACGTGCACATTGATCACCTGTTCAAAGTGTCGGGTCAGCCGTTTGAATTTCTTTTCTATATGGTTCCTCAGGGCATCGGTCACTTTGAGATGATGGCCGGTAATATTTATTCGCATAGTTATTCCTTTTGGCGCCGGTAACAGTTAAGCATAGAGATTACGAGATTAACACTTTTCATCCAAGACCAAGACGCCGACGTTGGCTGGATGACGGAATAGCCAGGGATTCGCGGTACTTTGCGATCGTGCGGCGCGCGACACTGATGCCTTTTTGCTCAAGAAGGCCGGCGATCTTGTGATCACTCAAGGGCTTTGCCCGGTTTTCCTCCTGTACCAGTTTCTTGATCATCGCCTTGATCGCTGTGGCAGAGCATACGCCTCCATCACTGGTGCTGACATGGCTTGAAAAGAAATATTTGAACTCAAATACACCTTTTGGGGAATCCATGAATTTGTTTGTGGTGATGCGTGATACGGTCGACTCATGCATGTCGATTTCATCGGCTATGTCCTTCAAGACCAACGGCTGCATGGCTTCTTCCCCATACTCAAAAAAAGCCTGCTGGTGCATGACAATGGATGTTGCAACACGCACCAGGGTCTGGTTGCGGCGCTGGATGCTTTTGATCAGCCAGCGTGCCTCCTGCAACTGGCCTCGCATGTAATCTGCATCGCTACTGGCCAGGTCCTTGATCATATTCGAATACACACCGTTGATGCTCAGTTTCGGAATGGTGTACGGGTTCAGTCGCACGCTCCATTTTTCCCCGCGTTTTTCGACATACACGTCAGGCACGATGTATTCGGGCCTTTGGGCATTGATCAAATCTCCCGGCTTGGGATGCAGGGTCTGTATCAGTTCGACCGCCTGTTCAATTTCCTCAAGGTCCAGTCCACTGCAGGTGCTCAATTTTGCATAGTCCTTCATTCCCACCAGGTCAAGATGCCCGGCCACGATTGAGCGTGCCTGTAGCAGGAAGGGCAGATCATCGGGCATTTGCTGCAGTTGCACGTCCAGGCATTCCTGCAGGCTGCGGGTTCCACAGCCAACCGGATCAAGACGCTGCACGAACTTGAGAACGGCCTCGATTTCATCCAGTCCTATTTCGTACGTCTGGTGCAGACTGCTGTGGATATTTTCCAGGGACTCGTGCAGATAGCCGGATTCATCCAGGGCATTGACCAGGGTCCCTGCCACCAGCAGATCCTGGTCTGAAAGCGAACTGAGCTCGAGTTGCCACAACAGGTGGTCCTGCAGGGAGCCATGCGACTCTGCCGTTTTTGATTCCAGGTAGTCGAAATGATCCTCAGCCTGGTGGCTGGGCCCCGGCATGTGGGAGAACTCGTACACATCATCCCATTCGCGATCATCGCCAGACTCTTCCGGGGCCACCGGGTCACCCGCACCCGCCTGGATTTCATGACCGTCTTCGCCGATTTTTTCATTTTCGGCAGACGGGTCTCTCGGCTCATCGTTTTCCTCGGTTTCAAGCAAGGGATTGGATTCATAGGCATCCTGGATGGCTGCCTTGAGTTCGAGCGATGACAGCTGCAAAAGCCGAATGGCCTGCTGCAGTTGCTGCGTCATGGTCAGCTGTTGTCCGAGACGCAGTTGTAAGGTGGGCTTCAGCATGCCCAGATTATGGCATGAATATTGCTTGCTTATAGCTGATTATTTGTGAAGCGCAGGGCTCTCCGGCCCGTGCCGGAGAGGGCAGGCGTCCTCCAATTCAGAACAACCGGGTTGGCCAAGCCCCGGCAGACTAGCCGAGTGAGAAGTGCTTCCCCAGATAAGTGTCGCGCACCTGCTGGTTTGAGAGAATGCTGGAGGGAGGGCCCTCGGCGAGCACATGCCCATTATTGAGTATATAGGCACGATCACATATGCCCAGAGTTTCACGAACATTGTGGTCAGTGATCAGCAGCCCGATTCCATGACCGCACAAATCCTTGAGAATTTGCTGGATGTCCTTCACCGAGATGGGGTCCACTCCCGTAAAAGGCTCATCAAGCAAAATGAATTTCGGCTCGGTCGCCAGTGCACGTGCGATTTCTGCGCGGCGCCGTTCCCCGCCGGACAACTGCTGGCCTTTGGAGTCTCGGATATGCTCGATTCGCAGATTGGCAAGCAAGTTGTCGCACTGCTGCTGGCGCTGTCTTTTCCCCAGGCCGTCACGTGCCTCGAGACTCACCATAATATTCTGCTCTACAGTAAGACCGCGGAAAATGGATGGCTCTTGCGGCAAATAGCCGATGCCATGCCTGGCGCGAACATGCATGGGCATGTGCGTGATGTCCAGGTCATTCAGGACGATACGGCCCTCGGTGGTACGCAGTAATCCTGCCAGCATATAAAAACACGTTGTTTTGCCTGCACCATTGGGGCCCAGCAAACCCACAATCTCACTGGACTGGACGTCCAGGTTGGCCTGCTGAACGGCCACGTGCGCATTGAACCGCTTGTGCAAATTTTCTGCGTGTAGCTGGTTCATGCTGCAAGAATCTTGTCGGGCCAGGCGTACACGCTGTCAGGGCCCGGACCCGTTGGGCGGCTCGTCCGTGACCGTTTCAGGCAGCACCGTAATGCTCACTCTTCCGTTGCCAGTGGAGTTCCCCCCGCTGACGGTTTTCTTGTCCGTGTGGAAGACAATGCTGTCGCTTGCCAGGGTATTGCCGTTTTCAGTCAGCTTCGCATTTTCGGTCAGCATGATTTGCTTCATGCCAATGTCGTACACCATTTTTGCTGCTTCCGCATACACCGTTTTGCCATCATCCGTAGCTTGCCTGAAGGTACTCAAATTGCCCTCGGTCTTGATTTTCCGGACGTTCTCGTCGTCGGACTCAATGACGACGGTGTCCCCGGTCAAGACCGTGCTGCCTTGCGTGACGCGGACATTGCCTCGATAGATGCCGACCCCCGTGCTCTCATTGATTTCGGCAGAATCGGCCTTGATGCTGATCGGCTTGCCCGAATCATCCGAATACACCTTCGACCAGGCCATGCAGGCAGCCAAGACAGTCAGGCACACGGCCCGGGCGATGTGCCTAGGGTTGATAGAGACCTTCGACATCACTGTGTAAGTACAGGACTTCCTTCTTCAAGTCCAGACTCATGCCCCGTGCTGAGAACATCTCGGGTCCACGTGTTGCCAAGATCGTCGAGTCTGTGGTCGCACGTTGTTTTTCAGGGAATACGATCAGTCGCTCTGTGGTAATCACCAACGGATGTGAGTCGTTGCCGGGTTGTGCCTGGTTGATTCGGACACTGCCTGTCAAGGTGATTACACTGCTGTCTTCTTGTGTTTCTCCCTGCAGTGCCTGGGCATGAATCTGGCGACCGTCGTTATCATAGAGAGTAATACTGGGGAGATCAAACTGGCTCCGGTTCTCGGTCTCGTACAACTGGTACCTGGCGGCCAGAAGCTTGTACTGAGGTTTGCCATCCGGGGCATTGATCACCATTTCGACGCCGTCAAAACTGACCGAGGGGGTGTTCGGCGAGGCATCTGCATGGCTCACTTCAACAGGGGCATCACGCTGACTCAAAAACCACAGGGCCGCTGCGCTACCCAAGATGATCAGGCAGCCAATCCAAACCAGTCTGGATCGCATGGCAGGGCTCAGCGCAGGTTATGCGTCAACACCTGGCCCATCAGGTCCTGGGCATCCAGCACCAGCTCACACACTTCTCGTGCCGCGCCACGGCCGCCGGTATTGACCGTTTCGCAGTGTGCATGCTGTTTGACGTACGCGTGTGCATTGGCGACGGCAACTGCGAGGCCGCAGCGGGTCATGATCTGCAGGTCGAAAATGTCATCCCCGACGTAGGCGGCCTGTTGTTCGTCAAGTTCCAGTCTGGACAGCAGCTCCTGGAACGCGAGGAACTTGTCCTTGCAGCCCTGATAAACATGTTTCACCCCAAGGTCCTGCATTCGATGCTCCAGCGATTTGGAGGTCCGCCCGGTAATGACGCCCACCTCAAACCCGTAATGCAGCAGCAGACGAATGCCGTGGCCATCATGCGTATTGAAGGCCTTGACTTCGGTACCGGTATCATCAAGGTAAATGTTGCCATCTGTCAGCACTCCATCCACGTCAAACAGCACCAGGCGTATCTTGCCGGCGCGCTTGAAAGCTTCCTCGGAGACATTCATGGGTGTTGACAGCACGGTATGCAGTGGCTGGGCCCGCTAGGCTTGTAGGTAGATCAGGAATATATACGCTAAATAGGAGGATATAAATAAAATACTCAGACCGCGCGGTATTTTCTTGCTGCGCTGCAAGGCCAGCACGGCGAGAAACAGGCCTGCAACCACAGCCGACATGACAGGAAGGTCCCGTGTGTAGATTTCACGTGGAACCGGGTAGCTGGCAATCACGCTTGCCGTTCCGACGACACCAAGAGTGTTGAAGATATTCGAGCCCACGATATTGCCCAATACCAGCTCACTTCGTTTCTTCAGGGCGCTGGCCAGGCAGGTGGCCAGTTCCGGCAGGCTGGTTCCCAGGGCAACCATGGTCAAGCCGATGGCCAGGTCGCTGATGCCCAAAAGCTTCGCAAGGGAAAGCGAACTCCACACGACGAGCTTCGAACTGAGCAGCAAAACTGCAAGACTGACCAGCAGTCCGGCCCACAAGGCTGCCAGTTTTTTTTCGGTAGAGGCCGGCCTGGCTTGTTCTGTTGCCTGCTCTTCGAGTTTACGGCGAGTCATGTAATACAGTAGGGCTACCATGCTCGCCAGCAGGATCAGGCCATCGTGAAACTGCAATTGCCGGTCGAATATCAACACCGTGAACAATGCCGTCGCCGCGATTAGTATGATGAAATCCCTTCGCAGGGCATTTTCGTGCAGATACAGGGGTGACACGCACAAGGTTATGCCCAGAATCAGCAATATGTTCGTAATGTTCGAACCGAGGGCATTGCCAATTGCCAGTCCCGGATTCCCCTGCCATGCGGACAGGCCGGAGACCAGCAGTTCAGGCGCCGAGGTGCCAAATCCCAATACCAGAAACCCGATGATATATGCCGAAATGTTCAGCCGTTGTCCCAGCTGCAACGCACTGCTTACCAGCTGGTCCGCGCTCCATGCCAGAAGTAGAAAGCCTGCCACGAGTGCCGCTGTAAGTAAGAACATGTTTGACCGGTTTAGAAAGTTGGGCAGGTTGGGGTAATGACCGCTGTCAGTTTGTATCAGATACGTCAATCAATTGCCAAGTATTCAACCTATGGTGGGGGCGGTCTGCCAAAGCTCAAGTGCCTGCACGATGAACTGGAGAGCTGCACGAGCAGTCAATTGTACGACTTCACCGACTTCATTTCTTGTGTAATGCGAAATGCACTTTGCAGCCTGAACATCTCGACGGCCTGTACCGGGAAGACCGTGGCCGCCGGACCTCGTTTTTTAGCCCGTCAAGTGCGGGCTGCAGACCCGGTCTCTGACAAATTGACGTCAGGACCATATTTCACTACCCTGAGTGCGCACACCGATTCGCACGTCAAAATCTACCACCATGAGGAATAACAGGAGAGACCAGTCGTGAACCGTTTCCAACGCGCGGCCCGGAACACATGTTGTTATGCTGTTGTCCTGTCCGTACTGCTTTCGCTGTTGGCCTTGCCGGTGCTTGCGATCGATGATCGTGCACCGGAGCAGATCATTCGGGAAACCTCGGCACAGGTTCTGAAGGTGCTGAATGAAGACTATGAAAAGTTGAGCAATGATCCCGAGCTGATCCGGGACCTGATCAACACGAAACTGGTTCCCGTGGTGGACCTGGATTCCATGGGAAAGCTGATACTGGGCAAGCACTGGAAGCTGGCGGGTGAGGAACAGAGGATGGCCTTCGTGCTGGGATTCAAGGATATGCTGATCCGCATTTTTGGCAAGACCCTGCTGGATTACGGCAAGGCGGAACTCACGGTATTGCCGAACCAGCCGGAACAGAAAGGCAAGTACCGCATCGTGCAGACGGAGCTTGACATTGGCACCGGCCAACCCCCGCTGCAGGTGTCTTATGTCTTCCGCAAGAACAAGCAAAAGGAATGGAAGATTTTTGACTTCTCTGTAGACGGGCTCAGCCTTGTGAAAAATTTCCGTACCAGTTTCTCTCAGGAAATACAGGAAACTTCACTGCAGGCATTGATCGATCGTCTGGCAACCAGCGATGAATCGAGTCTTCCGGAGGATATCGGGATCCCTGCAGTAGAGTAGAATTCAGTGTACGGGCCGGCCGAGGTACGACACCTGTACATGTCCGCATGCAATCCCAGCGTTTGTTACAGATCGGGTAAACGTTTTCCGGTGGAGCAGAGTCTCATAGTGATGTCGGTGCAGGCGGGCCCGCTATTTTTTGCGGTTGAATCGATCTGATCCGATCTTTATAAAGCAGTATTGGTCATGGAAAAGCTACTCATAGATGGTGGATGTGTGCTGGAAGGCGAGATTCGGGTCTCCGGTGCCAAAAATGCGGTTTTGCCAATCCTGGCCGCCACCTTGCTGGCAGATGGACCCATGCAGATTGCCAATGTCCCGCATTTGCAGGATGTAACCACGACCATGGAATTGCTGGGGCGCATGGGTGTTTCATTGACCCTGGATGAACACATGAACATCGAGGTGAATTCCGGGCCGATCAAGGAACTGTTCGCCCCCTATGAGGTTGTGAAGACCATGCGGGCCTCCATCCTGGTGCTGGGTCCCTTGCTGGCACGTTACGGGGAGGCGGAAGTGTCCCTGCCGGGAGGTTGTGCCATCGGTTCCCGGCCTGTGAACCTGCATTTGCATGGACTTGAGGCAATGGGGGCCGAAATCGAAGTCCGGGGGGGCTATATCCATGCAAAATCCAAGCGCCTGAAAGGTGCCCACCTGGTGATGGACAGCGTTACAGTCACGGGTACCGAAAACCTGATGATGGCAGCCACCCTGGCCTCGGGCACGACCGTGATCGAGAATGCGGCGCGCGAACCTGAAGTGACAGATTTGGCCAACTGCCTGATCAAGATGGGTGCCAAGATCGAAGGTGCAGGGACCGGAAAAATTACCATCCAAGGAGTGGACAGGTTGCATGGCTGTCAATACAGCGTACTCACGGACCGCATCGAGACCGGAACCTTTCTGGTCGCGACGGCCATCACGGGCGGGCATGTACGACTGAAAAATGCACAGCCGAAGTTCCTAGAGTCCATATTAATGAAACTGAAGGAGGCGGGTGCCAACATCCATTGCAATGAAAACTGTGTGGAGATTGACATGCGCCGGCGTCGTCCCCGGAGCATCAATATCTGTACGGCACCGTACCCCGCGTTCCCAACAGACATGCAGGCACAGTTCACTGCACTGAACTGCATTGCCGAAGGTTCCGGGACCATCACGGAATCCGTGTTTGAAAACCGTTTCATGCACATCCAGGAAATGCAAAGAATGGGTGCGAAAATCAAGGTCACAGGGAATACCGCAATCACGACAGGAGTCGACAAGCTGG
Source organism: Gammaproteobacteria bacterium (assembly GCA_022824965.1). Taxonomy (GTDB): domain Bacteria; phylum Pseudomonadota; class Gammaproteobacteria; order UBA4575; family UBA4575; genus WTFY01. The sequence goes on along the minus strand of JAJDYY010000006.1, from coordinate 175,944 downwards.
TGGCCGCTCCGGTGATGGCAACGGACCTGCGTGCATCTGCAAGCCTGATTCTGGCAGGCCTGATCGCGGATGGCCAAACCGTGGTGGATCGCATTTACCATATTGATCGTGGCTACGAGTGTATCGAGGAAAAGCTGATGCAGCTGGGTGCAAGCATCCGTCGTGTCCCGCATTGATTGATTCGCAACCGCGCAAGAGACTTTTACTCCCAATACGAGCATGACTGAACAAGCTGACAAAAACCTGACAACCATCGCGATCTCCAAAGGGCGCGTGTTTGAGGAGAGCCTGTCTTTGCTCTCGACGATGAAGATCCACGTGGCCGAGAAAGACCTGGAGGGACGAAAACTCCTGTTGCCCACCAGTGAAGCCGGGATCCGACTGCTCGTGGTCCGTTCCAAGGATGTGCCGACCTATGTGCAGTATGGTGTCGCAGAACTCGGGATCGTCGGCAAGGACGTCCTGATGGAATTCACGGGCGGGGGCATTTACGAGCCGATTGATCTCGGCATTGCAAAATGCCGTCTCATGGTGGCTGCGATGGAACCGCAGCTGCAGCACAGCCGGCGTTTGCGCGTTGCTACCAAGTACGTGCGCAGCACGCAACAACATTTTGCAGCCAAGGGTCTGCAGGTCGAGTTGATCAAGCTGTATGGTTCAATGGAACTTGCACCTGTGCTGGGTCTTGCCGACTGTATTGTGGACCTGGTTGCGACCGGCAATACACTTAAAGCGAATGGCTTGACCCCGATCGAACATGTCGCCGACATCAGCTGTCGTCTCATCGTCAATAAGGCAGCAATGAAGATAAAATCTGCTACACTTAGGCGCCTCATTGAGCAATTCAAACTTGCAGCAAGGGAATAACGCGTTTTGAAGGCAGAGTAGATCATGAGCTACCAGACAGACGATCTGAAAATTGTTGAAATCAAGGAGCTGATTGCCCCCTCTGTTTTGCGCAGCGAGTATCCGATTACTGACCATGCTGCAAAGTGCGTGTACAGCGCGCGTGCGGATGTTCAGAATATCCTGCATGGCAAAGATGATCGCCTGCTCGTGATCGTTGGGCCCTGTTCCATTCATGATGCAGATGCGGCCAGCGAATATGCTGATCGCCTGATTGCCCTTCGAAAAAAGCTGATCGATGATCTCGTTATCATCATGCGAGTGTATTTTGAGAAACCGCGCACGACAGTAGGCTGGAAAGGTCTGATCAACGACCCGAATCTGGATGGGAGCTTCGAAATCAACAAGGGGTTGCGTGTTGCACGCAAACTGTTGCTGGACCTGAATGAGATGGGCCTGCCTGCGGGCACGGAATACCTGGACCTGATCAGTCCCCAGTATGTTGCCGACCTGGTCAGTTGGGGTGCCATAGGTGCACGAACCACGGAAAGCCAGGTGCACCGCGAGCTGGCCTCCGGACTGTCCTGCCCGGTCGGTTTCAAGAATGCCACCAGTGGAGACCTGCAGGTTGCGGTCGATGCCGTGGGGTCCGCTACACATCCGCATCATTTCCTGTCCGTGACCAAAGCTGCCCGGTCGGCGATATTCTCCACTACGGGAAATCCGGATTGTCATGTGATTCTGCGTGGTGGCAGGGAACCCAACTACAACCAGGAAAATATCAATGCTGCGGCATGCCTGCTCGAAAAAGCTGGCCTGGAACCCAGGCTGATGGTGGATTTCAGCCATGCCAACAGCTTTAAGCAGCATGACAAGCAAATGGAAGTTGGACAGTCCATTGTTGCCCAGCTCAATGCGGGGGACATGCGTATATTCGGAGTGATGATCGAAAGCCATCTTGTCGCCGGACGCCAGGACGCCGAGCCCGGTATGGAACTGACGTATGGCCAGAGCATCACGGATGCATGCATGGGCTGGGAGACGACCGAAGAGCTGCTGCATATGCTTGCCGGGGCTACACGTTTACGGCGTGATGCCAACCCTGCAGTCAGTGCAGCCTGATATCCAACTCCCTCATGCTGGACATAACACGTCTTCATACCCGAGACGCAGACTTTCCTGCACACTTTGAAAGCTGGCTCGGCAGCACTCCTGCTGGCGAACAGGACGTACGTCAAAGCGTTGCAGAAATAGTCGAAGCGGTTCGGACCCGGGGGGATGCAGCCCTGCTGGAGTTCACACGTCACCACGATCACATTTCAGCCGCGTGCGTGAGTGATCTTGAAGTCACGCAAGCAAAAGTACATGAAGCCCTGCAGATCATCGGCGATGAACAACGGGAGGCGCTGGAAACTGCCGCATCCCGGATTCGAGATTATGCAAAACGCCAGCGCCTGCAATCCTGGACAATGCAGGACGAATACGGAAATGAAGTCGGGCAGAAGGTCACGGCTTTGCAGAAAGTGGGTGTGTATGTGCCTGGCGGGACGGCTGCTTATCCGTCCTCGGTACTGATGAATGTGATCCCGGCAAAGGTGGCCGGGGTGGAATCGGTTTGCGTGGCAGTGCCTGCCCCGCACAACCATCTTAATCCGATGGTACTGGCGGCCGGTGCGATTGCGGGAGCGGATCGCATATTCACCATCGGCGGAGCCCAGGCAATTGCAGCATTTGCATACGGCACGCATACCATTCCCAAGGTGGACAAGATTGTGGGTCCGGGCAATGCCTATGTCGCCTGTGCAAAACGCATGGTATATGGTCAGGTGGGAATCGACATGATTGCCGGACCATCCGAGGTGCTGGTGATCTGTGATGGCCATGCAGATGCCGAGTGGGTCGCGATGGATTTGTTTTCGCAGGCGGAGCACGATCCCCAGGCACGTGCCATGCTGATTGCCACCGAGGAGACCTTCATGGACCAGGTTTTGAAGCACATGCACAAACAGCTGGATCAGCTGGAGCGTGCCGAAACGATTACCCGTTCGATGAACGGTTCGGGTGTGTTTATCCAGGTGGACAATCTGGACGAAGCTGCAGAACTGAGTAACCGGATTGCACCGGAGCACCTGGCGCTGTGCGTGTCCGAGCCGCACGCGCTGCTGGAAAAAATCAGCAACGCAGGAGCTGTGTTCCTGGGGCAGGATTCTCCCGAAGTACTGGGAGATTACTGTGCCGGGCCCAACCATGTGCTGCCGACGTCTGCCACGGCACGCTATTCCTCTCCCCTGGGGGTATATGACTTCCAGAAACGGACGAGTGTCGTGAATTGTTCCCGTGAGGGGGCAAAGAAACTGGGCAAGGTAGCTGCAGTCCTGGCACACAGTGAGGGCCTGTCAGCCCATGCCCGATCGGCTGAATACCGGTACAAGCAAACGGCTATCTGAAAAGTGTTGCAATGGCTGTTAGACCGCAACAACTGCTGCGCGCGGAAATTGCAGATCTGCGCAGCTACCATGTGGCCGATGCCAGGGGTTTGATAAAACTGGATGCCATGGAAAACCCGTATGGGTGGCCTGAATCATTACGCAAACAGTGGCTGGGAGTCCTTGAACAGGCCGCATTGAACCGCTATCCGGATTCCCGGGCGGGACAGCTCAGAGAAGATTTCTGCAAGGCATTCTCGGTTCCGGCCGGTGTGCAACTGATGTTTGGAAACGGCTCGGATGAGCTGATCCAGCTGCTGGTCCTGTCCATCGCCAAACCGGGTGCATGCATCCTCACGGTCACGCCCAGCTTTTCCATGTACCGGCTGATTGCACAGTTCATCGGTGTGCGGGTCATCGAGGTTCCGCTAGCCGCCGACTCCTTTGCCTTGCAGGTGGATCGAATCTGTACGGCCATCCGGGAGAATGATCCGGCCGTGGTATTTCTGGATTGCCCGAATAATCCGACCGGGGTGCTCTGGCCGCAGCAGCAGATCGAACAGATTGTGCAGCAGTCCCAGGGACTGGTGGTCATCGATGAGGCGTATTCACCGTTTGCCTCACGCACGATGATGCCGCTGGTGGAGCGATATTCAAATGTGCTGATGTTGCGCACACTGTCAAAAATGGGTCTGGCAGGCTTGCGCCTGGGCTGCCTGCTTGGTGCGGGACAGTGGCTGGAGGAATTCGACAAGCTGCGTCTGCCCTATAACGTGAACGTGCTGACGCAGCTCAGTGCCAGCTTTGCCCTCGAGAATATTTCTGTCCTGGATGAACAGGCCGGCCGGATCTGCGAGCAGCGAGAACAGTTGTTAACCGCCATGCACGCGATAAAAAATATCCGGGTTTTCCCAAGCGAAGCCAATTTCGTCCTGTTCCGGACGCTGGATGTATCTGCGGATACGGTCTTCCACCGGTTGCTCGAGCACAAGGTCCTGATCAAGAACGTGGCTGACGGCTTGCTGCTGGAAAATTGTTTGCGGGTGACCGTCGGCAAGGAAGAGGAAAACCGCACCTTTCTGGATGCCCTGCAAGGTGCCCTGGCCTGAGCCGACGGTAACGGAAGCGTTTGCATGCATGTACCAGCCCGGATACCCTCATTTCGAGTCAAGCTGATTGCCGTACGCCGATGGTGACCATCCAAGAACTCACGCAGTACACCGATGCCCTGTTGCAGGCCGATCGATTCAAGGATTACTGCCCGAATGGTCTGCAGGTGGAAGGCAAGAAGACCATACGGGACATTGTCACCGGGGTCACGGCCAGTCAGGCACTGCTTGAAGCTGCGTGCCAGAGAAAAGCGGATGCAGTACTGGTCCATCACGGATACTTCTGGAAAAACGAGAATCCGTGCATTACCGGAATCAAGCGTGCACGGCTTGCGATGCTGGTGCAAAACAACATCAATCTCATCGCCTACCATCTTCCCCTGGATGTGCATCCGGAGTTCGGCAACAACGTACAGTTGGGGCGTCTTCTCGGAATCCAGGTGGATGGATTCCTGCCGGTCGGGGAGCAGGCCGCTTGCGTGAGCCACGGCCACCTCGAGGCTGTGCCTGCGGAGGAGTTCAAGGCACGGATTGATACTGTTTTGCAGCGCAAGTGCACGCATGTGGATGCAGGACCTGACAGGATTTCAACTGTCGGATGGTGTACGGGGGCCGGGCAGGGGTTCATCGAACAGGCAATTGATGCCGATCTGGATGCCTATATCAGCGGCGAAATTTCAGAACCCACCGCCCATGTCGCCCGAGAGGCAGGGATCCATTATTTCGCTGCCGGCCATCATGCGACAGAGCGTTACGGGGTACAGGCCCTGGGACAGCACCTCATGCAGAAATTTGATCTCGGCCATGAGTTTGTTGACATCGACAACCCGGCATAGGACGGGATTCACGGGTCTTGCACTTGACGGATTTTGGATCTTGGGCCATCCTACGCATCTTTCAAAGACTGACATCCTTTGATCCGACACCGAAAACGCCCGCACTGGATTCTCTGAACGTACGTACGAAACACTTGTTGCCCGCTTTGCGGCTTGACGCTTTAGTGTAGTGGCGAGGGAAACTTTCACATGGCAAATGACAAAGTAGATCATGGCCGTCGTAAGGCGCTGACGGGCGGGGTTGCCATTGTCGGCGGGGTCGGCGCCGTGATCACGGCTTGGCCCTTTGTTTCGAGCATGAACCCCAGTGCGAGCTCACTCGCTGCTGGGGCTCCGGTCGAAGTGGATGTGAGCAAGATGCAGCCGGGCCAGCAAATCCAGGAAATCTGGCGCAGGAAACCCGTGTGGATCATCCGCCGTACACCGGAGATGGTGGAATCCCTGGGAGCATTGACGCCCAAGCTGCGCGACCCCGAATCGAGGGAAGCCCAGCAGCCGGCATTCGCACAGAATGAATTCCGCTCCATCAAGAAAGAGTTCCTGGTGCTGATCGGTATCTGCACCCATCTCGGCTGCTCTCCGGAGTATCGCCCCGAGCCGGGCACCATCAGTGCAAACTGGCAAGGCGGGTTCTACTGTGCCTGCCATGGATCGAGGTTCGATTTGGCCGGGCGCGTGTACAAGAACGTGCCGGCGAACAAGAATCTTGAAGTCCCCCCCTATTACTTCTTGAGCGACGGGCGCATATTGATCGGGATGACCAAAGAAGAGGCCGCTGCATGAGCGGAAAAACAGGAGGTCTGTTCGGATGGATTGATGCGCGTTTCCCACTTGGCAAGATGTGGAGAGAGCACGTCGCTGAGTACTACGCACCCAAAAATTTCAACTTCTGGTATTTTTTCGGCTCCCTCGCCTTGCTCGTTCTGGCGATCCAGATCCTGAGCGGTATTTTCCTGACCATGCATTACAAGCCCGATGCGGAGCTGGCCTTTGCCTCGGTGGAACACATCATGCGGGATGTCAACTGGGGCTGGCTGATTCGATACATGCACTCCACCGGCGCATCATTCTTTTTCATTGTGGTCTACCTGCATATGTTCCGCGGGCTGATGTACGGCTCGTTCAAGAACCCGCGTGAACTGATCTGGATACTCGGCATGCTGATCTACGTGGCCCTGATGGCTGAGGCCTTCATGGGCTACCTGCTGCCCTGGGGCAACATGTCATACTGGGGAGCGCAGGTCATCATCAACCTGTTCAACACCATTCCCTACATCGGCGAGGCGATTTCCGAGTGGATTCGCGGGGATTTCGTGATATCGGATGCCACCCTGAACCGGTTTTTTGCACTGCATGTCGTCGCCATGCCGCTTGCCTTGCTGGCCCTGGTGTTCGCCCATATCCTGGCACTGCACGAGGTGGGCTCCAACAACCCCGATGGTGTCGAAATCAAGGAAACCAAGAATGCGGACGGAATTCCTGTGGATGGTGTTCCTTTCCACCCGTACTACACCGTCAAGGATATCTTCGGTGCCACCGTGTTCCTGGCGGTTTTCTCGGTGGTGGTGTTCTTTGTCCCGGACATGTACGGCTACTTCCTGGAGCACGCCAATTTTGACCCGGCCAACACGCTGAATACACCGGAGCACATTGCCCCGATCTGGTATTTCACACCTTTTTACACGGTACTGCGTGCCATACCGGATCCGTTTGGCGGCTTCGTGGGCATGGTCCTTTCGATCGTCGTGCTGTTTTTCCTGCCGTGGATCGATCGCAATCCGATCAAGTCCATCCGTTACAGGAGCGCTCTGTTCAGGATCAACCTGCTGGTGTTTGTGGTTACGTTCATTATTCTTGGCTATCTGGGACTGAATGCCGTGACACCCCTGTATTCGCAGCTGGCGCTGCGCTTCACGGAACTGTACTTCCTGTTTTTTGTGGTGCTGTGGGCCTACAGCAGGCCTCATGGCGCGGTGTTCTGGATTGGCAGTTTTGTCATCCTGCTGGGTGGAGTCACGCTGTACGACGTTTTCATGAACACCTCCGAGTACCCTGAACTGATCTGGAAGACCTGGATTATTCCGGCAGCCTATCTGGTGGTCACGCTGTTGCTGCCACTGTTCACGAATCTGGGCCTGGAAAAAGAAGTGCCCGCGAGAGTCACGTCCTGAAGGCCGGCATGAAATTCCTGGCTGTCGTACTTGTTCTGCTGTCGGCCAACGTCGCCTGGGCGGCCGGACCGAGCGCCTATGAAAAAGGCAGCTTCGGGAAAATCAAGATCGATTTGAGCAACCGGACCTCATTGCAGCGGGGTGCCAAGTATTTTGTCAATTACTGCCTGAGCTGCCATCCTGCCCAGCACAGCCGCTACAAGCGGGTTGCAGACGACCTGGGAATCAGTGAAGACCTGATGAGGAACAACATGATCTTCACCGAACAGAAATTTGGCGACCTGATGACGGTTGCCATGAAAAGAGAAGATGCCATGAAGTGGTTTCTCGGCATTGATCCGCCGGATCTCAGCACCCATGTGCGTGCCATCGGGCCCCAGGCCGTGTACGAGTACCTGAAAACATTCTATATCGATGAAACCCGTCCTTTCGGTGTCAACAATCTGCATTTACCCAATACCGCGATGCCGCACGTGCTGGTCAATTTACAGGGGACACAGAAAGCGGTGTTTCATGACGAGACAGATGAGAACGGCAAAGAGCACCCGGTATTTGACCGGTTCGAGACGCTTGAACCGGGGACGCTGAGTGAGGCGCAATACGAGCAGGTCGTGGTGGACACCGTCAACTTCCTGGCTTATCTGAGTGAGCCCGCCCAGCTGGTGCGCAAGAGAATCGGCATCGGCGTCCTGTTTTTCCTGGTGGTGCTGGGAGCGCTTTCCTATTTCCTGAAGAAAAACTACTGGATGGATATCCACTGACGGCGTATGCGGGCGGCAGGGAATTGCGTGTTTAAAGGTGGCACATGGTTTTAGTAGCAAATCGCCGTTCCGGCATGACACTGTTTTCCGACCCGGGGTGTGCACAAAGCCACCGCGTGCGTGTGGTTCTGGCAGAAAAGGACATCACGGTTGACGTCGTCCACATCGATCCCAACAACAAGCCCGAAGACCTACTGGACATCAATCCCTATAACACGGTTCCCACCCTGACAGACCGTGAACTGGTTTTGTACGATTCCCGCGTCATCATGGAGTATCTGGATGAACGTTTCCCGCATCCACCCCTGATGCCCGTGGACCCGGTGTCACGCTCCCGGTCACGCCTGATGCTCTTTCGAATCGAGCAAGACTGGTACGGACCTCTGGTGAGGCTGCATTCCAATAAGGCGACCGTGGCCAACAAGGCAAGAAAAGAACTGCAGGAGAGCCTGCTTTCGGTGGTGGACCTGTTCAAGGTCAAGCCCTATTTCCTGAGCGATGAGTTCAGTCTGGTCGACTGCAGTATCGCTCCTATCCTGTGGAGACTGCCCCGCCTGGGCATCGATCTGGGCCCAACGGTCAAACCCATTGCAGAATATGCACAACGCGTATTCAACCGGCCCTCTTTTAGAAGCAGCCTGTCGGAAGCAGAAGTGGAAGCTCGCCCGGACACGGTTTGAGACAACTGTTAGGGAAACGCTCTTTTCGAGCCTTCATCGGTCTCCGGGAATGACTTCAAACCGCCCCACCTGATCCGCGCGATGTATGACTGGATCGTCGATAATCAAATGACTCCGCACATTCTTGCCAGCACGGACCATGAGCAGGTCCAGGTGCCGAGCGAATTTGTGGAAGACGACAAGATCATCCTCAACATCGGGCCCATGGCGGTTCAGTCCCTCGATCTCGGGCAGGATGCGGTCTGTTTTGATGCCCGGTTTTCAGGCACTTCGATCCACGTGACGATACCGGTCGAATGCGTATGCGCCATTTATGCCCGCGAGAATGGACAGGGCATGATGTTCCCGGAAGACGATGACCTGCCCCCGGCTACCGGTCCGGCCAAATCCGACCGGCCTCACTTGCGCACGGTCAAATAGTACGTGTCGGCGGTTTTGCGCTAAACCGACGTCGGGCCTGGCAGTACCTTGTCGGGGTTCAATATGCCGTCGGGATCAAATTGGCGCTTGACCTGCCGCATGAGTCCCAGTACTTCGGGTCCTAGCTCCCTGTCAACCCAGTTTCGCTTGGAGATGCCCACTCCATGTTCGCCGGACAGCGAACCATCCAGCCTCAAAACCAGGTCGAATACTTCGTCCAGGCAGTCACGGGCCGAGGCGGCCTGGTGAGGGTCCGACTCGTCATACAGCAGGTTGACATGGATGTTTCCATTGCCGGCATGGCCAAAATTGAAAATAGGAATGGAGAATTTTGTGGCGAGCAGCTCAAGCTCCTGTAGCAAGGTCGGCAACCGGGAGACCGGCACGACCACGTCTTCATTGATCTTGCTGGGTGCGAAGCTGCGCAATGCCTGTGACAGCACTTTGCGTGCCTGCCACAATTCTGCTCTTTGACGCGGGTCACTGGCATTCAGCAAATCGATACATCCGGGATTTTTTGCAGCCTTCTGTACCGCGGCGACGCTGGCGTCCACGGTCTGCACCAGGCCATCAACCTCGATGATCAACACGGCCTTGGCATGATCGGGCAGGGTGATCGCTTCCTGTTTGCGTGTCAGGTCCAGTGACCCCTCGTCCATGAACTCCAGGGCGCAGGGCAGGGCGCTTTGTGCGAGGATGCAAACCACGGCATCGATGGCAGACTGGGTGTCGATGTAGGATGCACGGATTGTATCCGTGCGCTCTGCAATGGCACTGAGTTTCAGCCGCGCCTCGGTGATCACAGCAAGGATGCCTTCGGAACCGACCAGCAGGCGTGTCAGGTCCAGGCCCACCACACCCTTCGTGGTGGCAGAACCGGTCCGGATCATGTCGCCGGCTCCGGTCACCGCATGCACTTCCAGCGTGTTCTCACGGCAGGTTCCGTACTTGATTGCTCGAGGACCGGCAGCATTACAGGCCAGATTACCTCCCACGGTACAGTAATCGGCACTGCCCGGGTCAGGGGGCCAGAACAGGCCATGCTCTAAAGCCTGTTGCTGCACGGTCGAATTCAGGACACCCGGTTCAACCCGCATGTTTCGATTGGCGGCATCCATTTCCAGTACCCGGTCCATCCTTTCCGTTGAAAGAACAACGCCGGACTGGAGCGGAACGGCGGCCCCGGTCGTGTTCGTGCCCCGTCCCCGCGTTGTCAACGGGAGATGGAACTGCCTGCAAAGCCTCACGCATGCCTGGATTTGCTCCGCATCCTGCGGCAGCACAACCAGATCAGGACGGGCGTGCTGTCTGCTGTTGTCAAACCCGTAGGTCCAGCACTCGCTCGGGTCGGTCAGTACAGATGGTTTTCCGCAGGCATCGACGAAACTGTGAACGACATGGGAGGGTAGGGACATGCAGCCTCAAAAGAAATCAGTGGCCAACAAGCTCATGGTCAATCAGATCACACAGGCAATGGAGTACCAGCAGGTGAACTTCCTGTATCCGGGCCGTGGATTGGCTCGGTACACGGATTTCGATGTCTCGGGACTGCAGCACAGAAGGCAGTCCGCCACCGTCCTTGCCCGACAATGCAATGACAGACATGTTCTTTTGGTGAGCGGCGGTGATCGCCGCAAGCACATTCGCGGACTGTCCACTGGTGGTGATGGTCATCAGCACATCCTCGCTGCGGCCGAGTGCCAGCACCTGCTTGGAAAAAATTTTTTCGTAATCGTAGTCGTTGGCGATGGAAGTGAGGGTGGAGCTGTCTGTGGTCAGGGCAAGGGCAGCCAGTCCTTCCCGTTCCTTCTCAAAGCGGTTGAGTAATTCGGATGAAAAATGCTGTGCATCTGCCGCAGAGCCGCCGTTCCCGCAGGTCAGGATCTTGCCGCGGTTTTTCAGGGAACCGACGATGAGTTCGGCAGCCTCGGCAATCGGGGCGGTCAGCTTTGCCATGCTGTCCTGCTTGGTGGAGATACTGGCATCGAACAGTTCCTTGATTCGGACATCGGGTTTCATGGGTATCATCCAGGGTTTGATTTTCAGATTAATGATCCCGGTACGGCAGATTACGAACGGTGGCCATTATTGGCACGCCTGGCGTCTCGCCTGCGAGTCGCCGGCAAGCGCCGCGGTCGCTGAAAATTTTCGAGGGAAGTCCAGGGTTGGGTGCTCTTGCACTTCAGGGCGTCCATTCCGGAACTGTGCCCAGGTCAATTTGCGAAAGATCCGGTTTTGTCCACGGATGCTCAGTTTCCCGGTCATGCCTTCGAACTGATTATACTTGTGTGCGGCAAGCCTTTGCAGATGCGGGATGACCCGGTACGCATCCACGCCCAGTGCCGCAAATCGCGGCAATCGGGATTCACTGCTAGACAGCTGCAGGTCTGATGAGTCCCGCAAAAGCTCGACTTCAGGGCTGCCTGACAGCAACCAGGGCATATCACAGTAGAGGATGTCATTGATGTCCTGGTCAGCCGAGATATTCACATTGCCGGAAAAGACGTGGGAAGTCGCATACACGGGCAGGTCAGATGCATAGTGATAACTCAATTGCGGTCGCAGCAGCCTGGCCTGTCGCGGCAAGGCGGCCAGGAACACAAAATCCGCATCCTGGCGCCGCCGGGGTTCGAATTCGGCTTCTTGCCCGATCGTTTGCGCCAGGTTGCGAAGTCGCTGTTCGCTTTGATCGAGTTGCAGCAGTTTTTTGATGGGACCCGAATAATCCGAATTTTTTGCAATGTACCTTTCGTATTGCAGGACGCTTCCTCCCAGTTCGGTAAAGCGCACCATGAAGGCCTCCAGAAGGCGCGTCCCCCATTCTCCCTCCGGGACAAGCACCAAGGCCCTGCGGAGGTTATTGTGGTATGCGCGTTCTGCAACCTGCCGGGCTTCGTTTTCCGGCAGCAAGCCGAACTGGATCAGCCGTGGGGAACCTGCAAGGGCATCACTGGTATAGTTGAGAGACAGGGTGGGAACTTCGAGCTGCTTTTGTTCTGCAATGGCATGTACCGCTTCCTTTTGCAGCGGGCCAATGACAAAGTCTGCCCCCTCGCGCACCGCGAGCTGGTACTGACGGAATGCAATATCGGCATCGTCCCGGGTGTCATACAGTACCAGCTCGGGCGGCAGTCCCGGAGTTTCCTCAAAGTCCCGTGCAGTGACGACTCCTGCGTACACGGCATTTGCAATCGCACTGTAGCGGCCCGTCATGGGCAACAGCAGCGCAATCCTGTCCGGAGCCACCTGGGTCGTGGCCCAGTTTTGTGTGATGGAGTCGATAATACTGGCAGGGATGGTATGGCGAGGAAACTGCGCACGCCATTGCTGGATCTCACTTTCAAGGGTGAAGATATCGGAATGTGACTGCTTCTGGATATAGGCCAGGCTGAGCCAGGCATCCAGGTCACAGTCGCGGTTTCTGTTGGCCCAGGCCGTGATTTCACCCGGCTCGGAACCCATCAGGGTTTCCCACACCAAATGACTGTTTTCTTGCTTCTGTCCTGCGCCCGTAAGCCAGGGGCCGAGCATCACGAGGGTTGTGACCATCTCCTCCCTGAGTCCCGCAGCACGCAAGGCCCGGGCGCGTACCGCCAGGGCCCGAGGCTTGTACTCGGGGGAGTAGTCGAGGATGTTGGCCGGCAGGGTCTCCAGTGCACGCTCAACACGCTGGTGCAGAAGTTCCAGTTCCGCCCCTGCAATACGTTTTCGTACAAACAGCTTGCGGGGCAGCCCGGCTTCATCGATTGCGCCGAGGTATGTGCGCGCCAGATTTCGGGTATCGGGGTGCATCACGGCCTCGGCGGCGCGCAACAACAGGGTTTCCCGTTGCGGGGAAGGTTTGGTTCGGGCCACTTCCACAAGCAGGCGTGCGGCCTGCTCGTGTTGGCCGGATCGAAGATATCTTTCCGCGCGCTCAAGCCTGGACCCTTCAGAGTCATCCGCAGGCGCGCCTGCAGGTGGAATCAGGCCCGTACAGCCAGACAGTGCGCATGCCAGGATCATTATGGCTACAATGCGTGCAGTGATTCGCGTGGTTGAATGCGTGGTTTCCATGATTCGCCGGCTAAAAACCTGAAAACAGTATGGGTGCAAGATGGCTACTCCGGGTATTTTATATATTATTGCCACGCCAATTGGTAATTTGTCGGACATCACCCTGCGTGCACTGGACACTATCAAACAGGTGCAGCTACTTCTAGCTGAAGACACCCGCATTACCAAAAAGCTTCTGGATCATCATGGAATCCGCGTCAGGCTCGAGTCGCTGCACGACTTTAACGAGTCTGCAAAAACCGGATCGCTTCTCCGGGATTTGTTTGACGGGACCGATATCGGGCTGGTTTGTGATGCCGGCACGCCCCTGGTCTGTGACCCCGGCTTCCGGCTGGTATCTTGCGCGCAAGAAAATGGCATTGCGGTACGCCCGGTTCCGGGCCCCTGTGCACTGATCACGGCATTGACAGTCTCCGGGCTGCCGACCGACCGGTTCGTGTTCGAAGGCTTTTTGCCGAAAAAGGTCTCGGAACGCAGGGAATTTCTCCGGTCCCTGCGGTATGAGGCACGCACGATGATCTTCTACGAAGCCCCCCAGCGTCTGCAGCGTTCGATCCAGGATTGCATCGGTGCATTCGGGAGGCGCAGGAATGCAGCCGTGTTGCGCGAGTTGACCAAGGTTCATGAGCAGCATCTGACCGGCAGCCTCGAGCAGATTGAACAGGTCCTGGGCAATGCGGCACAAGGGGTCAAAGGAGAGTGTGTGCTCGTGATCAGCGGCAATGCATCGCCTGCAGATGAGGAAAGCCTCGACAAGGCCGCACGCCTGTTGACCGATCTGCAAGAACGCATTTCCCACAGGGATGCGGTTGAAGTGGTGGCAAGACATACCGGAATCGGCCGAAACCAGCTGTATTCCCTGGGACTCGGCCTGCGCCAGCGCCTCAAAAAACAGTCCTGAATGTGATACTGTCTACTAGGGAGTCTGCCGAGCAGTCACTTCCTGCATTCCCCCACGGGAATACGGGGAGAGGAAAGTCCGGGCTCTACGGGCAAGGTGCCAGGTAACGCCTGGAGGATGTGAGTCCATGGAAAGTGCAACAGAGAGCAGACCGCCTGATGACCCGTTCGAGTTCCATTCGAACAGGGGACAGGTAAGGGTGAAACGGCGTGGTAAGAGCACACCGCGCGACTAGCAATAGTCGTGGCTAGGCAAACCCCACCCAGAGCAAGACCAAATAGGGGGGCGAGGAATACTCCAGCATATGGCCCATATGGCCCCCGGGTAGGTTGCTAGAGATTCATGGCGACATGAATCCCAGATGAATGACTGTTCAAGACAGAACCCGGCTTACAGGCAGGCTCCCGATGCCGCCGGACCCCGTCCGAGACCCCGGTCAGCCAGCGGCTTGATTGCAGGCCGCTGACCCCGAATCGTGGGAAAAACTCCCACTCTTAACCCTGAATATTATCTTTGCGTTTTAAACCACAGATCTAAAATGACTTATTCGAATATTTACAGGGTTTCAAGCGTAAAATTCGGCACTCAGCCCCCTGTCTGGTAAGCATTTTCTCAAGTTTTTGCCCGGATTTGCTTGCAATCAGATCAACTCGTTTCTATAGTGTCGAAAAGTGGGAAATTGTGGGAGACAATGGAATAATATTCCATGCTATTTGATTGATGTTCCGGGGTATTAACCACCTAAATCTGGATGCCAAGGGCCGGTTGTCCATGCCTGCCCGCTACCGCGACAGTATTCAGCAAAAATGCAGCGGCAGTCTGGTCGTGACCGCCGATACCGATCGCTGCCTGTTGATCTATCCGCTGCCCGAATGGGAGCAGATCGAGCAGGAACTGATGCGCCTGCCGAGCCGGGAAAAACAGGTCCGGCGGCTGCAGCGCCTGCTTCTCGGCCACGCCACTGAATGTGAGGTGGATGGTCAGTACCGGGTCCTGTTGCCACCCCCGTTGCGCAAGTTTGCGGAATTGAACAAGCATGCGGTGCTGATCGGCCAGGGCAACAAGTTCGAGCTGTGGGACCGGGATACGTGGGTCGAGGAACGCGAGTCGTGGATCGAGGAAGAAAACAAATCAAATAGCATTGCCGCCTCGCTAGAGAATCTTTCCATCTAACGATGCAGTCCGGTGCACATGGCTTGCATCAACCGGTTTTGCTTTTGGAAGTGATCGAGGCCCTGAAAATAGATCCGGATGGCACCTATGTCGATTGCACGTTTGGGCGTGGAGGGCATAGCCGGGAAATTTTGAACAGGCTGGGCCGCCGGGGTCGTCTTTTGGTGCTGGACCAGGACCCGCAGGCGGTGGCCCATGCCAGGCGCCTGTTTGCAGGGGACCGGCGCGTCGTGATTGAGCCGGGAAACTTCTCGGAGATTGTCCGGTTCGCCGAAGAACACGGGTTTGTAGGGAAAGTGAAAGGGGTCTTGTTTGATTTGGGGGTTTCATCGCCGCAACTGGACAACCCGGAGAGGGGATTCAGTTTTGCGCAGGATGGACCGCTGGACATGCGCATGAATACGAACAGGGGAATTACCGCAGCCGACTGGCTGCAGCAGGTCAGCCTGCATGACCTTGAGGAAGTGCTCAGGGCGTATGGCGAAGAACGGCATGCAAAAAGGATCGCGAGTGCCGTGCTGGCCGAGCGGGAAGTCCGGCCCCTGAAGAGCACTCGGCAGTTGGCCGGGATCGTGCAGCGCGCGCTCCCCGGGCCCCGGGAGAAAAAGCACCCGGCAACACGTACCTTTCAGGCCATTCGCATTCTCATCAACGAGGAACTGAAGGCACTGGAAGCCGCCCTGGAGGGCAGCGTGAAGCTGTTGGCAGAATTCGGGAGGTTGCTGGTGATCACATTCCATTCACTGGAAGACCATTCGGTGAAGGGCGTGCTCAGGAAATACAGTCAGCCGGACGTGCCGCGCAAGCTGCCGGTCACCGGGTTGCCCGGACCTCAATTGAAGAAAATTGGCAAACCGGTGCGCCCCTCTGCGGAGGAGGTGGCTGCCAACCAGCGGGCACGCAGTGCCAAGCTGTATGTCCTGGAGCATGTCGCATGCTAGGCAGGTTCGTGCTGGTACTGGTTCTGATTGCGGCGAATGTGTTCACCGGAGTAGGCATCGTGTATTCGAAACATTCCCTGCGCAAGGAATTCATCGAATTGCAGAAATTGCAGAACCAGTTCGACGAATTGCAGGTCGAGTGGGGCCGCCTGCAACTGGAGCAGAGCACCTGGCTGACACATTACCGGGTGGAGAAGCTGGCACGTGAGGAACTCGGGATGAGCCAGGTCCACAAGGAAAGGCTGGTACTTCTGGAATCCCGTTGACGTCATGAACCGGGCACCAAATTTCAGACTGCGACGCTTATTTGTTCTGTCTGTCTTCGTGTTCGGGCTGGGGGTGTTGTTTGTACGGGCTGTAGACCTGCAGCTGTTTGATCATGAATTCCTGGAGGAGGAAGGTAAGGCGCGCCACTTGCGGGTAGTCGAGATGCCTGCACATCGTGGGATGATTCTGGACCGCAACGGTCAATTACTCGCAGTGAGCACGCCGGTTTTTTCAGTATGGGCCAACCCTGCCGAGGCCTTGGGCAGTCATGACTCCGTGGTGCGTGCGGCTGAAATCCTGGATTTGAAGGCGAGGGACCTGCTCAAGAAGCTTGAGCAGAAGAAAAATCGGCAATTCCTGTACGTCAAGCGCCATATCAGCCAGCAGCAGACCGAACGCATGCAGCAAGGTGATTTGCTGGGGTTTTACCTGCAACGGGAATACCGGCGCTATTACCCCTCCGCCGAGGTCAGTTCTCACGTGCTCGGGTTCACAAGTATCGATGACAAGGGCCTGGAAGGCATCGAGCTTGCTTACGAGGACTGGCTGGCGGGACAACCCGGTGCCAAGAAGGTGA
Organism: Gammaproteobacteria bacterium; assembly: GCA_022824965.1. Classification (GTDB taxonomy): domain Bacteria; phylum Pseudomonadota; class Gammaproteobacteria; order UBA4575; family UBA4575; genus WTFY01. Next base: position 158,780 of record JAJDYY010000006.1, on the reverse strand, counting down.
TCAAGGATCAGCTTAACCGCATCGTCGAGGATGTTGAAGCCGTACGCATGCCGCGCCTCGGCCAGGACCTGACACTGAGCATCGATCGCAGGGTGCAGTACCTGGCATACCGCGAATTGAAAGCCGCCTATATCCAGCATGCCGCGCGTTCGGCATCCGCCGTCATGGTAGACACCCAAACCGGCGAGGTGCTGGCCATGGTCAATGTGCCCTCGTTCAACCCGAACAATCGCAGGGCACACAAGCGGGATACTTACCGCAACCGCGCGGTCACGGATGTGTTCGAGCCGGGATCGACGATGAAACCCTTCGTGGTCGCACTGGGCCTAGATTCCAGACGGTATTCCGCGGAAACCGTGATCGACACCACGCCGGGAACCTATAAGGTCGGCAGATTCACAATTCGGGACATCCGTAACTTCGGCCCGCTTTCGGTCAATGAAGTGTTGCTGAAGTCCAGTAATGTAGGTGCGGTGAAGATGGCGTTTACGATCCCGCGAGAGGACCTGTGGAATACCTATAAGGCGATCGGGGTAGGCGAGTCCACGGAGTCAGGATTCCCGGGTGAGGCAACGGGGTACCTGAAAAGCTTTCAGGACTGGCACAAGACCGAGCATGCCACTATGGCGTTTGGTTACGGCATGTCGATGACCGTGCTGCAACTGGCGCGGGCCTATACCGCGCTGGCTACCGACGGCAGGCGGTCTTCCATTTCCATGCTGCGCAGGGAAGGTACAGATCCGCACCGGAGCGAACAACCCAGCGTGGTTTCCCCGCAAACGGTGCGCCAGGTCCGCTCAATCCTGGATGCCGTCGTCTCTGAGCAGGGGACCGGTTCGCGTGCACGCGTGCCGGGCTATACCGTTGCCGGCAAGACCGGCACCGTGCGCAAGTCGGCAGGTAACGGGTATGAGAACAAGCACATTGCCATGTTTGCCGGCATGGCACCGGCAAGTAATCCCAGACTGGTGCTTGTCGTTTTGATCAACGAGCCGAGCAATGGAGCCTATTACGGCGGCCATGTAGCAGCCCCCGTTTTTTCAAGGATCATGGGCGGAACACTGCGCCTGCTGAACATTGCACCGGATGACGTGTCCTTGCGCACCGATCCCGTTCGCCTTTCACAAGATCATGCCGGCTAGCTCATGCGCACAACGATCATCATTCTCATGGCCTCTGGCAGATTTGCTGGACGGCTGGGTGCGGGTGCCACCGATGTATAGCGATACCGTGATCACCGGACTTGGCCTTGACAGTCGTACCGTTGAAGCCGGCACCTTGTTCCTTGCCATACAGGGCACCTGTCGGCACGGCCTGCAGTACGTCCGGCAAGCTAAAACCCGGGGCGTTGCCGCAATTGCCTGGGAGCCCAGTCCCGAAGCCAAAAAGGAGTACCTGCCGGACGACCTGCCCTGTATCCGGGTACCTGACCTGCAACAACAGATCGGACCCATTGCGCGGCGGTTTTACCGGAATTCCTCGGAACACATCCGAGTGATGGGCGTAACGGGCACGGACGGAAAGACTTCTGTCAGCCAGTTTCTTGCCCAGGCGTTTGCGCAGCTGGGGATTTCCTGCGGCGTAATCGGGACGCTCGGATACGGTATCCACCCGGCCCTTGAGCCCGAGGCACACACCACTCCTGACGCCATCCGCGTGCAGGCCCTGCTGCATGGATTCCTCGAAAAAGAGATCCGGCAGGTGGTTCTCGAAGCTTCGTCCCATGGCCTCAAGCAGGGCAGGCTGAATAGCGTGGACGTGGACACGGCGATCTTTACGAACCTGGGTCAGGACCACATGGACTATCACGCGAACCAGGACGACTACGCGAATTCCAAACGCATCCTGTTTCAAGCTGAGGGCCTGAAGCATGCGGTGATCAACGTTGATGATGCATTCGGCCGCAAGCTGGCGGAAGAAGCAGATGATCACATCCAGGTGGTCGCGTATTCCTGCGACAAGCCCTTTACTGACAGGCAGCCCTATGTTCATGCGAGGGACGTGGCGGCATCGCAAAAGGGCACCGTGATCGAGATCGACTCGAGCTGGGGTTGTGGCACCATCGACACCGAACTGCACGGGACCTTCAACGTCAGCAATCTGCTGGCAGTGGCGGGTGCGTTGCTCGCAAATGGTCATGCGCTGGATGAAGTGATCACTGCCGTATCCAGCGTGCAAACCGCACCCGGAAGAATGGAGTGGATCCAGGGAGGCCGGAATGCACCGGGGGTACTGGTAGATTACGCACATACTCCCCAGGCTTTGACCAGTGTTCTGCAGGTCCTGCGCAAATCCTGCACCGGCAGACTCTGGTGCGTTTTCGGTTGCGGAGGAGACCGGGATTCCGGTAAACGCAAGTACATGGCCCAGGCGGTGGAATCACTGGCCGACCACGCCGTGGTCACCGATGACAATCCCAGGTTCGAAGATCCTGAAGACATCGTGGGCGATGTGATCTGTGGGTTCAGTTCTGCCGCCAGCTACTCGGTGATTCATGACCGCAAACAGGCCATCACCTTTGCGATACGCCAGGCAAAACCCGGTGACACCGTGCTGATCGCGGGCAAGGGTCATGAAACCCTGCAGATCGTTGAGGGCAAGCGCCTGCCTTTTGATGACCGTAAAGTGGCTGCAGACTGCTTGCAGGAGTACCCGGCATGAGATTTACCCTTGCCGAGATTGCACGGATTACGAGAGGCCAGCTGGTCGGCGAAGACAGGCTGGTCACCAGCCTGTCCACCGATACAAGGACACTGCAACAGGGTGACCTGTTCATAGCCCTGGTGGGCGAAAGGTTCGACCCGCATGAACTGATCGTTGCCGGGCATGCGCAATCCGCAGGCGCCTTGCTGGTGGAGCATGCGCTGGACGTGACCGGCCCGCAGATTATCGTGCGCAGAACCCATGCAGCCCTGCAGGCCCTGGCCAATGCGTGGCGCGAAAAATTCAGGATACCTGTGATCGGTATCACAGGCTCCAATGGCAAGACGTCCGTCAAGGAACTGACACGGGAGATCCTCGCCACCCAGGGGGATGTGCTGGCCACCCGGGGAAATCTGAACAACCATATAGGTGTGCCGCTGACCCTGCTCAACCTGAATGAAAAGCATCGCTACGCGGTGATCGAAATGGGCGCCAATCATGCCGGTGAAATCGAAACCCTCACAAAGATTGCAAGCCCCGATATCGGGGTGGTCAGCAACATCGGGCCTGCACATCTCGAGGGATTCGGTTCGCTGGAAGGCGTGGCGCGGGCCAAGGCGGAGCTATACCGCTATATGAATCCACAGGGGATCGCCGTGGTTAACGCCGATGAACCGTATCTGCCCCTGTGGCGTGAGGACATCGGTGCACGTCGGCAGATCTCATTCGGGATCAGGCAGGATGCCGATGTCTGCGGGGGAAAACCGGACCCGCACAAGGTCCAGATACGCACGCCGGCAGGGGAAATACGCACCAACCTGCAGGTACCCGGGCAGCATGCCCTGTACAACGCGCTTGCGGCAGCCGCGGTTTGCACGGGCCTGGAGGTCGGGCTTGAGGACATCCAGACCGGCATCGAATCAGCAAAGCCCGTACCGGGTCGCCTTGTACGCCTCGAAGGGATCCGCGGCGCATGTGTCCTGGATGACACCTACAACGCCAATCCCGCCTCCTTGTCCGTAGCGCTCAATGTGCAGGCGCAGGAACCCGGTGCACACTGGCTGGTTTTGGGAGACATGGGAGAGCTCGGTGGAGAAAGCATAGCCCTGCACAAAAAAGCCGGCATCATGGCTCGCAAATCCGGCGTCACTCGCCTCATGGGACTTGGCAAGCTGGCGGCGTATGCGGTGGAGACATTTGGCTCGGACGGCGAACATTTTTCAGAGCCCGGGGAAATCACCGAGCTTTTGCGCCACGAGCTGGATGACCAGGTCTGTGTACTGGTGAAAGGCTCGCGTGCCATGCACCTGGAAAAGGTAATCGAAGGGATCGGATGCCCGGCTGATTTGGGAGGCAGTCACGAAGAACATGCTGCTTGAACTGTTTGAATATCTGGAGAGCCTCCATTCTGGATTCAATGTCTTCCAGTACCTGACACTGCGTTCGATCCTGGCTGTGCTGACCGCCCTGATCATCTGCTTTGTGACGGGACCCGTCATGATCCGCAAACTGAGTGATTACAAGGTGAGCCAGAACGTGCGCGATGACGGGCCGCAGACCCATCACGCCAAGGCGGGCACGCCCACCATGGGTGGGGTGTTCCTGTTGCTAGCGATATTCCTGAGCGCGATTCTGTGGAGCGACATGGCCAACCGGTACGTGTGGTTCGTGTTGGCCACCACATTTTTGTTCGGCTTGGTGGGTGCCGTGGACGACATCAAAAAATTGCTGAGTGGTACGAGCAAGGGCCTGACTGCGAAAAGCAAGTATTTCTGGCAGTCGCTCATCGGAATCGGGGTGGCCCTGCTGTTGTTCTATACGGCGGAAAGTTCTGTCGAATACAGTCTGTATGTTCCCTTTTTCAAGAATGTGATTATCCCCCTGGGCGCCTGGTTCGTGGTGCTCACGTACATCGTCATCGTGGGCACCAGCAACGCAGTGAATCTGACCGATGGACTCGATGGTCTGGCAATCATGCCGGTGGTTCTGGTGGCCGGTACCCTCGGCATATTTGCGTACCTGAGCGGCAACCTGAATTTCTCGAGTTATCTCGCCATTCCGTACCTGCCGCTGGCCGGCGAGCTGGTGGTGTTCTGCGGTGCGATCGTCGGTGCCGGCCTGGGGTTCCTCTGGTACAACGCGTATCCCGCACAGGTGTTCATGGGCGATGTCGGAGCCCTGTCGCTGGGGGCGGCATTGGGACTGCTGGCTGTACTAGTGCGCCAGGAGATCGTACTGATGATCATGGGCGGTCTTTTTGTCGTGGAAACCGTTTCCGTGATGATCCAGATCGTATCTTTCAAACTGACAGGCAAACGGGTTTTTCAAATGGCGCCACTGCATCATCATTTCGAAATGGGAGGCTCACCCGAACCCCGGGTAATCGTGCGTTGCTGGATCATTACGGTTGTGCTTGTGCTGATCAGTCTGGCCACCCTGAAAATCAGGTAATGTCATGGGACTGGCGCTGCAAAAACAAATGAGGGAAAACGGTCACGAACGAATTGTAGTAGGGCTTGGCAAAACCGGCCTGTCGGTGGCACGCCACTTTCACAGGCAGGGCATAACCTTCGCCATGGCAGATACCCGGGACAAGCCACCCCGGCTCAAGGCCTTCAGACGGGAATTTCCACAGCTTGACATTTGCACGGGAGCCTTGCCACAACGGTGGTTTGCAGCAGCCAGACAGATCATCCTGAGCCCGGGGGTGGACACAAGGAATCCGGTGATTCAGTCGGCGATCGCCCGGGGTGCGGAGTGTTTTGGAGACGTCGAGCTGTTTGCTGTCACGAACCAGGTGCCGGTCGTGGCGATTACCGGCTCCAACGGGAAAAGCACGGTAGTTCAACTGGTGACGGAGATGGCCTCGGCCTGTGGCTTGCGCGCGTATGCAGGCGGGAATATCGGAACGCCGGTACTGGACTTGCTTGAAAAAGAGGATGCCCAGTTGTTAGTGCTGGAGTTGTCGAGCTTCCAGCTCGAATCCACACGCTCCCTGAAACCCCGCATCAGTGCCGTGCTCAACGTATCAGCGGATCACCTCGACCGTCACGACAGCCTGGAGGACTACGCAAAAATCAAGGCGCGCATTTACGAGCATGCGGGCTGCAGCGTTGTCAACCGGGACGACGGTTTTGTGATGAAAATGAAGACCTCCGGGGTCGTGACGGATTTTGGCCTGGGTCCGCCCACAGACCGTGGCTTCGGCCTGTTGCAACGCGGCATGCATTCCTACTTGGCCCAGGGGGATCATTGCCTGCTGTCCGCGGACAGCCTCACGATGCCCGGTGAGGCGGGAATCCTGAATGCGTTGGCCGCACTGGCGGTGGGCAATGCTCTGGACCTGTCGATGGAGAAGATGTGCGTCGTTCTTGCACGTTTCAATGGATTGCCACACCGCTTGTCCCGGGTCGGCGAGTCCGATGGTGTCATCTGGTTCAATGATTCCAAGGGTACCAATGTCGGCGCCTCGGTCATGTCGCTGAGGAGCCTGGGAAGCGACGTGATCCTGCTGGCCGGCGGGACATTCAAGGGAGGCGATCTGGCCTGTTTGCGCTCTGCGGTAGGTCGGCATGCCAAGCATGTCATATTGTTCGGGCAGGATTCGGATTTGCTGCAGCAAACCCTGCATGGAGCTGCACTGATTCATTTCGCAGACAGCATGCGCGATGCCGTGACTCAGGCCCTGGAACTTTCTGTGGCCGGTGACAAGGTGTTGCTGTCCCCGGCATGTTCAAGCTTTGACATGTACGAGAACTACATTGAGCGGGGCAGGGATTTCGAGAATTGTGTACGGGAGCTGGCATTGTGAGTTTGTCTAAACGGGTTTTTCATGGCAGGGAGGCCTGCGAGGATGCCGAACTGTCCCTGCAATGCGATGTTCCGCTGGTCCTGTCTGCCGCACTGCTGCTCGGGGTAGGCCTGGTGATGGTGGCATCTTCCTCGATAGAAATTGCAGATCGTGCGACAGGCGACCCGCTTTACTACTTCAAACGACAGTTCATCTTTGCCGCGTGCGGGGTACTGGCGGCACTGGCGCTCACTAAAATCCGCCTGGTGCACCTGGAGCGTTCCGGCAAGGTCTTGCTGTTTCTGATGGTGGCTCTTCTGGTCCTAGTCCTGGTCCCGGGGATGGGCAGGACGGTATACGGGAGCACACGCTGGCTGGAACTCGGACCCTTGGGCATACAGGTTTCTGAAATCGTGAAGCTGCTGCTCATCATCTACATGGCTGGCTGGCTGGTCCGGCATGGACAGCGGGTCATTGAGTCGTTTACCGGATTTGCATGGCCCATGCTGGTCTTGCTGGTGCTTTTTACGCTGCTGCTGCTAGAGCCGGATTTCGGTGCCGCGATCGTTTTGCTGGTCACCACCCTCGGCATGTTCTGGCTGGCGGGTGCCAAGATACTCAATTTCGTGATTCTGTTTGCGGCATCGGCAGCGTCCATGGCCGTGATCGCCATTTCTTCCCCATACCGTATGGAACGTCTCACGGCATTCCTCAATCCCTGGTCGGACCCGTTCGGTTCGGGTTTTCAGCTGACCCAGTCTCTGATTGCCATTGGCAGCGGCTCATGGACGGGGCTGGGACTGGGCGCGAGCGTACAGAAACTTTTTTACCTGCCCAAGGCGCACAACGACTTCGTGTTTGCCGTGATTGCGGAAGAACTGGGCCTGGCCGGTGTCACCGTGGTGCTTCTGCTGTTCTTGGTGCTGATTTTCCGATGCTTCGCGATCGGGAAAATGGCGGAGGGAAAGGGCATGAAATTTGGTGCACTGATCTGCTACGGAATCGGGATCTGGCTGGGGCTGCAGGCCTTTATCAACATGGGCGTCAACATGGGCGTGTTGCCCACCAAGGGGCTGACACTGCCACTGATCAGTGCAGGAGGCAGCAGCCTGCTGGTCAAATGCATGGCGATCGGCCTGGTCACGCGGGTGTATGCGGAAGGGGTGGTCGGGGATTCCGAACTGGTGCGGAGGTTCAGGAACGCATGAAGACCATGCGATCTCCCATCATGATTTTTGCGGCTGGCACGGGCGGTCATGTATTTCCCGCACTGGCCGTGGCAAAGCAACTTGAGCACCACGGTGTTCCAGTCGTCTGGGTGGGCACCAAAAAGGGGATCGAATCCCGTGTGGTGGCCAATACGGCCTATCACTTTGAAAAAATCATCATCGGCGGTCTTCGCAACAAGGACTTGCGGACCTACCTGCTTGCACCGATCAAGCTAGGGCTTGCCGGGCTGCAGACCATCTGGCTGGTGCTGAAACACCGGCCCTGCGTGGTACTGGGCATGGGCGGATTCATCTCCGGAACCGGCGGAGTCGTGGCGGCCTTGTTCAGGTGCCCCCTGGTCATCCATGAACAAAACGCGATTCCGGGTCTGACCAACCGTCTTCTCGCACCGCTCGCCACCCACGTTCTGACGGCTTTCCCAAGCACGTTTGTGCGCGAAAACGTGGAGGTGGTCGGCAATCCGGTGCGCAAGGAAATCTTACAGAGCAAGCGAGAGCACGACGTGGGTGAGCCCCGGGACAGGCCGCTGCATGTGCTCGTGGTGGGCGGAAGCTTGGGGGCGCATGCCCTGAACAAGGCCGTGCCCGCGGCGCTGGCGCAGCTGGCGGCAGGAAAACGACCAAAAATCTGGCATCAAACTGGAGACAACAAGCTCGAGTTTACGCAACAGGTTTATGACAGCCACCAGGTCGAGGCCCGTGTGGATGCGTTCATCGAGGAAATGTACAAGGCCTACGCCTGGGCAGATCTGGTGATTTGCCGTGCCGGTGCGGTTACCGTGGCGGAACTCGCAATGGCGGGTGTCGGTGCAGTTTTCGTCCCGTACCCGTATGCCGTGGATGATCACCAGACCGTCAATGCCCGTGCACTGGTCGAGGCCGGTGCGGCATTCATGATCCCGGAGTGCGAGCTCAATGCGCAGGCACTGGCTGCCCTGCTGCGCGATTTGCAGGCCCACCGCATCAAGCTCAAGGACATTGCCGCTGCAATCCGTGGCTTTGCCAAGCCCCGGGCCGCCGAGGATGTGGCGAAAATATGTCTGCAGGCCTGCCTGAAGGGCAAGGGCGAGCCCACAGGACTGGCGGAGGACCCGGGATCATGACATTCAATATCGGACATTTTGCTACCGGAAAAATCAAGCATGTGCACTTTGTGGGCATCGGCGGTTCCGGCATGGGGGGCATCGCCGAGGTGATGGTGAATCTGGGCTATCAGGTCTACGGCTCCGACATCCAGGAAAACGCAATTACCCGGCGTCTGGCGAAACTGGGTGCGACGGTCTACCGCCATCATGATGCCAGCAATGTCCAGGATGCCGATGTCGTGGTGATGTCGAGTGCGGTGGAAGACGACAACCCGGAGATTGCGGCAGCTCATGAACGGCGCATCCCGGTCGTGCCACGGGCAGAAATGCTTGCTGAGTTGATGCGTTTCCGTTACGGCATCGCTGTGGCCGGCACCCATGGCAAGACCACTACGACCAGCCTGATTGCATCCATACTTGCACAGGCTGGCCTGGACCCGACCTTCATCATCGGCGGGCGTGTCAACAGTTTCGGAAGTCATTCGAAGCTGGGAGCCGGACAGTACCTGGTCGCCGAGGCGGACGAAAGCGATTCCTCGTTTCTGTACCTGCAGCCGATCATGTCGGTCGTGACCAACATCGACTCGGATCATTTGTCGGCGTACGGAGGCGATTTCAACACCTTGCAGGAAGCATTCCTGCAGTTTATCCATCATTTGCCGTTTTATGGTGTGGCTGTTTTGTGCGTGGATGGCGAGACGGTCCGTGCCCAGCTGCCGAAGATTTCGCGCCCGTACGTGACCTACGGCTTTGCTGAGCATGCCGATTACCGGATCACCGGGGTCGAGAAGTCTGCAAGCCAGACAAAATTTGTTCTGCTGCGTCCCGGGCAGCAGGCACCGGTGCGGTTCGTACTGAATCTGCTGGGCATCCACAATGTCCTGAATGCCGTGGCCGCGGCGATTGTCGCCTTGCAGCTGGACGTCAAGGAAAACTGCATACAGTCCACCTTCGAGAACTTTGAGGGCATTGCCCGGCGCTTCCAGATCTATCCGCAAATATCCATCGACGACAAAAACGTCCAGCTGGTGGACGACTATGGCCATCACCCGGCCGAAATCGCAGCCACCCTGACCACCGCACGTGATGCCTGGCCCGGGCGCAGACTGACCGTGTTGTTCCAGCCACACCGGTATTCGCGCACGAGAGACCTGTTCGACGATTTTGTACGGGTACTGAACGAGGCGGACACCCTGATGCTGTGTGAAGTCTATGCGGCTAACGAAGAACCATTGCCCGGCGCCGACAGCCTGGCGCTGAGCCGCGCACTTCGTGCCCGGGGCAAGCTCGACCCGATTCTGGTGAAGGACTTGTCCGAGGTCCAGGCCACGCTGGAGCACGTTTCGAAAGATCAGGATGTCCTGCTCACCCTGGGGGCAGGCAGCATCGGGGGCATCGCCCAGCACCTGAGCGAGATTTTTGCACGACACTGACATGGAAGCTGTACACGACATCGGAATGCTGCGCGGGACGCTTGAGAGAAACGCCTCACTGGCACGCTTCAACAGCTGGAAGGTTGGCGGTGTCGCCGACGCCCTGTACCGGCCCGCAGATTTGCAGGACCTGAGGAATTTTCTGGCGGGGCAGGCGGAAGATGTGCCGCTGACCTGGCTCGGTGGCGGTACCAATGTGCTGGTGCGGGATGGCGGTATACGGGGTGTGGTCATCTTGTTGCAAGGTTGTCTCGGCGGGCTGGAGGTTGCAGGCCCCGGCAGGGTTCGTGCAGAGTCGGGCGTTGCGTGTGCCAAGCTGGCACGCTTTTGCGCAGACCAGGAGTTGCAGGGCGCGGAGTTCCTGGTGGGCATCCCGGGCACGGTCGGAGGCGCACTGGCCATGAATTCCGGCGCGTATGGCCACGCGACCTGGGAATTTGTATCGCAAGCGCAAACCGTGGATCGACGCGGTGAACTGCACACTCGCAGTGCCGCTGATTTCCAGCCGGGGTATCGCACAGTACACGTACCCTGCGATGAGTGGTTCGTCGGAGCCCTGTTCAAATTTGTTCCCGGGAGTGCATCCAAGGCGAGGATGGTCATCCGCGCGCTGCTGGAAAGGCGCAATGCAGACCAGCCCCTGGGCAGTCAGAGTTGCGGTTCGGTGTTCAGGAATCCGCCACACGATCATGCCGCCAGGCTGATCGAGAGCTGCAGGCTCAAGGGGGCCTGCGCAGGCGGAGCCCAGGTGTCGGAGAAACATGCAAATTTCATCATCAATCTGGGGCATGCCACGGCCAAGGATATCGAAGACCTGATCTGGAAGGTGCATGCGACCGTGAAGGCCGAATGCGGCGTCTCGCTGGCCCCAGAGGTGAGAATTCTGGGGGATGTGCCATGACGGACGTCTCCCGCTTTGGCAAGGTCGCGGTGCTGATGGGCGGACCGTCATCGGAACGCGAAATCTCTCTCAGGAGTGGCGCTGCGGTGCTCAGCGCGTTGCAGGAAGTCCAGGTGGATGCCACGGGGATCGACGTCTCCGGTGACGTGTTCGAACGGTTGCGGGCCGGGAAATTTGACCGGGCCTTCATTGCGCTGCATGGATCCCTCGGCGAGGACGGCTGCATACAGGGCGGGCTGGAAGTGATCGGACTGCCCTACAGCGGCAGTGGGGTGCTGGCATCGGGGATATGCATGAACAAGCACATGACCAAGCAGATCTGGTCAGGACACGGTATCCCTACACCCCGGTTCCGGCTATTGCAAGGTGTCGTCGACCCGGATGCACTGGTGGAGGAACTGGGTCTGCCCATGATACTGAAGCCGGTGTCCCAGGGTTCGAGCATCGGCATCACCAAGGTCGAGACCCGGGAAGGCATCGTTTCGGCGCGAAAGCATGCCTGCGATTTCGAGGACACGGTGATGGCAGAGCAGTGGATCGAGGGCGAGGAATACACGGTCGCCATACTGCATGATCAGGCCCTGCCCGCCATCCGGCTGGAGACACCGCGGACCTTCTATGATTTCGATGCCAAGTACCAGTCCAGCGACACCCAATACCATTGTCCTTGCGGGCTGTCGGCAGTCCGGGAGGGGGAGATCCAGGAACAGGCGCTGCAGGCCTTTGCCACCATGGCGGCCTCGGGCTGGGGGCGCGTCGACCTGATGCTGGACAGCCGCGGACAGCCGTGGTTCCTGGAGATCAATACGGTCCCGGGCATGACGGACCACAGCTTGGTGCCGATGGCTGCTGCGGCCCAGGGCATCAGTTTTGTCGAGCTCGTGCTCAGGATACTGGAGACTTCACTGGCCCAATGACCGTGCGAAAACGAAAACCTGCCAACAAAAAGTCCGCTTCCCCAATGGTGCCCGGGTACTTTTCACTGCGCAGTGTGTGGGACGCACTGGTACTTGCCACACTGCTGGGCAGCGTGGGGTATGCCTCGTACTGGGTCCGTACCTACCACCCCGACCTGCTGGTCAGGCCACAGATCCGGCAGGTCACGGTCGAGGGAGAGGTGCATACGGATGATCGTGAGGCCTTCAGGAACATCGTCACTGCACATGTTGCGAAAGGATTCTTCCGCATTCCCGTGGGCCGGCTGGAACAGGAACTGGCGGAACTGCCCTGGGTCTACGGCGCCGAGGTGCGGCGCAGCTGGCCTGCGACGGTGATGATCACGGTACAGGAACAGGAACCGATTGCCCGCTGGGGCAAAACGGGACTGATGAATGTCTATGGAGAGCTTTTTTTCCCGAAAACCGTGGAGACCTCTCATGCGGCCTTGCCCATGCTGTACGGAGAAAATGCCCGCGCCGAAGTGCTGGCCGGTATTTTCGAGCGCAACGCCCGCAGGCTGGAATCCCTGGGCCTGCAACTGCAGGGGCTGTTTGAGGATGAGCGCCTTTCCAAGCATCTGGTACTGTCCGACGGGATCATCCTGGTTGTCGGGCACGCTGACCTTGGCAAGAAAATCACGCGGTTCATGACCGCCTATGAGGAATACCTGTCCCCGCACATGGACCAGGTGAAAAAAATTGACCTGCGCTATACCAACGGTCTGGCAGTTGAGTGGAAAGATCCCCGGCTGGCCGGAAACTTCAAGCTGGAACGTAAGCTATGAGCCGCAAAACAGGAAAAGATATCCTGGTTGGCCTGGATATCGGCACTTCCAAGGTCGCAGCGATTGTCGGCAAAGTGAATGAAGAGGATCAGCTGGAAGTGATCGGGCTTGGGACAAGCCCGTCACATGGGCTGAAAAAGAGTGTCGTCGTCAATATCGAGTCCACCGTGCAATCCATCCAGCGCGCGGTCGAGGAAGCCGAATTGATGGCCGGCTGCCAGGTGCATTCCGTGTACACCGGGATTGCCGGCAGTCACATCCGCAGCATGAATTCTCACGGCATTGTCGGGATCAAGGATCAGGAAGTGTCCAAGGAGGATGTGGAGCGTGTCATCGATGCCGCCCGGGCCGTGGCCATTCCCGCAGACCAGAGAGTGCTGCAGGTGATGCCGCAGGAATTCGTGATTGACCAGCAGGAGGGCATTCGAGAGCCCATCGGCATGTCCGGCGTGCGCCTGGAGGCGAAAGTGCATCTGGTCACCGGTGCGGTCAGCGTGGCACAGAACATCATCAAGTGTATTCATCGCTGTGGACTGGAGGTGGATGACATCATCCTGGAGCAGCTGGCATCGAGCAGCGCGGTACTCACGGAGGATGAGAAAGAGCTGGGAATCTGCCTGGTAGACATTGGCGGAGGAACCACGGATATTGCCGTATTTACCGACGGAGCGATCAAGCACTCGACCGTGATCCCGATTGCAGGAACCCAGGCCACCAACGATATTGCGGTGGCCATGCGCACTCCGACCCAGCATGCCGAAGATATCAAGATCAAGTATGCCTGTGCACTGCGCCAGCTTGCGAATCCCAACGACACGATTGACGTCCCCAGTGCCGGCGATCGTGGATCAAGACAGCTGTCGCGTCAGACGCTGGCTGAAATCGTGGAGCCACGGTATGAAGAGTTGCTTTCACTGGTGCTGGCCGAACTGGAGCGCAGCGGTTTCAGGGATCTGGTCGCGGCAGGCGTGGTCCTGACCGGCGGCAGTTCAAAAATGGAAGGTGTGGTGGAGCTGGCAGAGGAAATTTTCCACATGCCCGTGCGCCTGGGTACGGCCCAGAACGTAACGGGCCTGGTGGATGTTGTGAGAAATCCGATTTATGCGACCGGGGTAGGCCTGCTCCTGTTTGGGTTCCAGAACCAGATGCTGGAGCAGCACGCCTCATCGGGCGAGTCGGTCGTGGCAGGAGCGTTGGACAGGGTGAGAAACTGGTTTCAGGGAAGCTTTTAAAACTCATGTGCTGAGCATGAAAACCTAGAGGAGAAAGGGTATGTTTGAATTAGTGGATACATATGGTGAGAATGCGGTCATCAAGGTGATCGGTGTGGGTGGTGGCGGCGGAAACGCCGTCATGCACATGGCCAAATCCAGCATTGACGGCGTGGACTTCATTTGCGCAAACACCGATTCGCAGGCGCTGAAAAATACCGATGTGAAGACGGTGCTGCAATTGGGAAACGACATTACCCATGGGCTGGGGGCCGGGGCCAACCCGGTCGTGGGCCGCGAGGCCGCACTTGAGGACCGGGACCACATCCGTGAGGCCATCTCGGGAGCGGACATGTTGTTCATCACGGCCGGCATGGGCGGGGGAACCGGTACGGGTGCCGCTCCTGTGGTGGCTGAAATCGCCGAGGAACTGGGTGTCCTGACGGTCGCTGTGGTGACCAAGCCGTTCCCCTTTGAGGGCGACAAGCGCATGAAGATCGCCAATGCCGGCATCGAGGAACTCGTCAAGCACGTGGACTCGCTCATCACGATACCCAATGAAAAGCTGCTGGCGGTCCTCGGTCGGGAAACCAACCTGCTGGATGCGTTCAAATCCGCCAATGACGTCCTGCGTGGTGCCGTTCAGGGCATTGCCGAACTGATCACCTGTCCGGGACTGATCAACGTGGACTTCGCCGATGTGCGTACCGTGATGTCGGAGATGGGCATGGCCATGATGGGGTCGGGCACTTCAGCAGGTGCCGAGCGGGCCCGCGAGGCGGCCGAAGCTGCCATTTCCAGTCCGCTGCTCGAGGATGTCAATATCGCAGGTGCCAAGGGCATTCTGGTGAACGTGACAGCCAGCGCAGGCCTTTCCATCGGCGAATTCGACGAAATTGGCAGCCATATCAAGGGTCTGGCATCGGATGATGCCACGGTGGTCGTCGGCACGGTGATCGACGAATCCATACAGGACAGCCTGCGTGTGACCCTGGTGGCGACCGGTATCGGATCAAAAACCACGCCGGCGCCGGCCAAACCCAAGATGACACTGGTGGAGACGTCAGCCAAGAAGCCGCCCAAGGTCATGGATGAAGGGGTGCACAGCATCACGTCGCATGCCAAGCCTGGAGTCGAGGCCGCCGGGAAAAAACAGGGATATGATCTGGACTATCTGGATATTCCTACATTTTTGCGCACACAAGCCGACTGACCGGCGCACGTGCGGCAGGGCCAGGGGTTAAAATCTCTGGCGAAGTTCCCGGATAATTGTGTAATATTACAAAGATATTACCTGTTGTTCGGTTTGCGGCTCGGGGATGCTGAAGGAATCAGTCGCTGGCAGCGGTCTATAGGATGTACACTCTGTGATACAACAAAGAACACTAAAAAACATCATACGTGCGACAGGTGTAGGCTTACACACCGGCAAAAAAATCTACCTGACCCTGCACCCGGCTCCCGTGGATTCCGGGGTCATTTTCCGGCGTGTTGACCTTGATCCGCCCCTGGAGATCAAGGCCAATCCCGAGAATGTGGGTGATACCAGCCTGTCCACGACGCTGGTTTCTGACGGCGTGCGCATTTCCACGGTCGAACACCTGCTCTCGGCCATGGCCGGTCTGGGCATCGACAATGCGTATGTGGATGTCAGTGCGCCGGAAGTGCCCATCATGGATGGCAGCGCCGGTCCCTTCGTCTTCCTGGTGCAGTCCTCGGGCATTGTCGAGCAGAATGCCGCCAAGAAGTTCATCCGGATTATCAAGTCCGTGAAGGTCAAGGAGGGCGACAAGTGGGCAAGGTTTGATCCATTCGATGGATTCAAGGTCGGCTTCATGATTGATTTCGATCATCCGGTCTTCAAGGCGGGTCCGCAAAAGGCCGAGCTGGATTTTTCCACGACTTCCTTTGTCAAGGAAATATCACGCTCACGCACCTTCGGCTTCATGCGAGATTTCGAGGCCCTGCGTTCGCGCAATCTTGCACTGGGAGGAAGTCTGGACAACTCGATTGCCGTGGATGAACACCGTATCCTGAACGAGGACGGCCTGCGCTACGAGGACGAGTTTGTCAAACACAAGATTCTGGACGCCATCGGTGATCTGTACCTGCTGGGCCACAGCCTGATTGGTGCGTTCAGCGGTTACAAGTCCGGCCATTCCCTGAACAACAAGCTGCTGAGAAAACTGCTTGAAGACACGGATGCCTGGGAAGAAGTCACCTTCGAGGACGGTGAGGAGAAAGTACCCATCTTCTATAGTTCGCCGATCAGCGCCAACACCTAGCTACGGCCTGTCTGGCCGCAGGCCTTCAGTCTTTCCTGCCTTGTCGTGCTAGACGGTGCAGCGCTTCCTTCAGAGCATGGTCCCGCACGTGTTCGGCACACGCGTCGATATGGCGGGCACTGGGCTCCGACAGGGGGGTTGTCGGTGTCGGTTGTTTCGGTTCACTGGCGGTCTTTCGGATTTTAATCTTTATCCGATTTAGGTATTCTCTTGCTGCAAGGTCCAGTTCCTGATTGAGCTGTTTCAGGATTTCATACTGCTGGTACCGAAGCAGGCTGGCATGGCCGGGATCATCCGTGATGATCGTCAGGGTCCGGTTTTCGGTGCTGGCGACCCAGCAGTGACTGGCCAGTGTCGCCGGCAACTGCATCCTCAGGCTCAGGGTGAGCCGGTGCAGCAGTCTGGTTTTGGCCTGCAGACCTGTGCTGATGTATGACGAGAGTTTCTGCATCCGGGCGAGTGCAGGTAGGAATATTCAATAATCCAGATTAACAACAAGCAGTAGCAAACATTAGCATTTTTCCCTATTCACGCCTACGTCTTCTGTATATCGAGCCGTACGGATGGTATCGGGCCGGATTAATTGCCGCTGCTGCGCTGGCGCTGGTGGTATTGATCGGCAGCGGGTATTTGCTGGGCATTTTTTTCGGCAATGAGATGATCTTGAGCCAGTGGAAGGAGGATATTGCAGAGCATGAACAGCGCTTACAGCAAGCCCGCGAGGAAGCCCGGATCGAGGTCAGCGCATTGACTGCTCAGGCTGGGATGTTGCAGGCGAGAGTGCAGCGCATCGACGTCCTGGGCAGCGTGCTGATTGAGATGGCAGGACTCGAGCCCGAAGAATTCAGCTTTACACCAGAGTCCGGGACCGGGGGTCCGTCTGGGGCGACGGAGACCCCCGCCGGCAAAAACCTGCAGATTGCATCCGAGTTCGAAAAGATCAAGAACAGTCTGGAGGCGCGTGAGCGCCAGTTGCAGGTGATCCGGGATGCCTTGATCAATGAGAAGGTCAGGCAGGAAACCGTACCCCGGGGTCGACCGGTCAAGTACAGCTGGGTGTCCTCCCTTTTCGGCAAGCGGCGCGACCCGTTCACAGGCCGCCCCGAAAAACACCAGGGTGTGGATTTTGCTGGCCAGTCCGGTAGCAACGTGATGGCCGTTGCCGGTGGACTCGTGACGCGCGCGCACAGGAACGGTGACTATGGCAACCTGGTGGAAATCGACCACGGCAATGGATACATGTCACGCTACGCACACAACAAGGTCTTGCTCGTGAAGGTAGGTGAGATAGTCAAGCGCGGACACGTGATCGCCAAGCTGGGCAATACAGGTCGCTCGACGGGCCCCCATGTCCACTTCGAGGTGCTCAAGGACGGCGTCCAGATTGATCCGATGAAGTTTGTCAAGTAGCTTGGCTGCAGACAGCTTCGAATCCACCTGATCCATGCGTTGTCCAGTGATGTTCACAAACCGGTTTCCTGCACGAGTCCGCTCGCCTGCACATGAGCACTAGCGGAGTTTGCCTGCGGCCCGGGATGTGCTTCCGGCTTTCGGGCAAGTGATATAAGCGCGCATGTTTGAAAAATTCACCAAGAAAGTCTTCGGCAGCCGCAACCAGCGGATGCTGGGCCGGTATGACAAGACCGTCCAGAAAATCAATGCGCTGGAGGCGTCTTACCAGGGCCTCGATGATCAAGCTCTGCGACAGAAAACTGCGGAATTTCGCCAGCAGGTTGAAAACGGCTCAAGCCTGGAAGCCATCCTGCCGGAAGCCTTTGCGGCCGTTCGGGAGGCCGCCCGGCGTGCTCTGGAAATGCGTCACTTCGATGTCCAGTTGGTCGGCGGCATGGTCCTGCATGATGGCAACATTGCCGAGATGCGTACCGGCGAGGGCAAGACCCTGGTAGCGACCCTGCCGGTGTATCTCAATGCCCTCGGTGGTGCGGGCGCGCATGTCGTCACGGTCAATGACTACCTGGCCAGGCGCGATGCGGAGTGGATGGGCGGGATCTACCGCTTGCTGGGACTCGAGGTCGGCGTGCTGGTCAGCGGCATGGGGCACCAGGAGCGCCAGCAGGCCTACGCGGCGGACATCACCTACGGCACCAACAACGAATTCGGCTTTGACTACCTGCGTGACAACATGGAATTTGCAGCGGCTGCCTGCGTGCAGCGCGCACTCAATTTTGCGGTGGTCGACGAAGTGGATTCGATTCTCATCGACGAGGCGCGTACCCCCCTGATCATCTCGGGATCCACCGGAGAGAATCTGAGCCTGTACAAGGCGGTGGATTTGCTGGTGCCCAAGCTGGTCGCGCAGCAGGAGGAAGACGGGCCGGGCGATTACAGTATCGATGAAAAGAGCAAGCAGATTCACCTGACCGAAGAGGGGCACCAGCATATCGAGGAACTGCTCTTGGGGCGGGGCCTGCTGGCCAGCAATGAGACCCTGTATGACGTCGCCAATATCAATTTGCTGCATCACGTGAATGCTGCGTTGCGCGCGAACGTGCTGTTTCAGAAAAACGTTGATTACATCGTGCGTGACGGGCAGGTCACCATCGTCGATGAGTTCACTGGCCGCACGATGCCGGGCCGGCGCTGGTCCGACGGCCTGCATCAGGCGGTCGAGGCTAAGGAAGGCGTGGTCATCCAGAACGAGAACCAGACGCTGGCGTCCATCACTTTTCAGAACTATTTTCGCCTTTACAGCAAGCTGTCCGGCATGACCGGAACGGCGGACACGGAGGCGTACGAGTTCGAGTCCATTTACGGCCTGGAGGTGGTCGTGATCCCGACCCACAAGCCCATGATCCGCAAAGATCTGGGGGATCTCGTATATCTGACCATGCAGGAGAAGTATGATGCCATCATCGCGGACATCAAGGAATGCACGGAGCGCGGGCAACCGGTACTGGTGGGCACCACTTCCATCGAATCCTCCGAGCAGATCGCCGCCGTGTTGAAAAAGTCCGGCATCGAACATCAGGTGCTCAATGCCAAGCAGCACGAGAGGGAATCCCTGATCATTACCCAGGCCGGGCGTCCCGGCACCGTGACCATCGCTACCAACATGGCGGGCCGGGGCACCGATATCGTGCTCGGAGGCAATCTCGAAGCCGAACTGCAGAGCCTGGCACCGGATGCCGAGGAGCACGACCGCAGCCAGATACGGGCGGACTGGCAGGGTCGGCATGACGCGGTCCTGCAGGCCGGCGGCCTGCATATCATCGGCACCGAACGGCATGAATCAAGGCGGATCGACAACCAGCTGCGGGGCCGTTCCGGTCGCCAGGGAGACGTGGGATCCTCCCGCTTCTATCTGTCGATGGAAGACAACCTGATGAGGATTTTTGCTTCGGACAAGGTGCGCGGGATGATGCAGAAGCTCGGCATGCAGCCGGGCGAATCGATTGAACACCCCTGGGTGTCCAAGGCCATCGAGAATGCGCAACGCAAGGTCGAGGCCCACAACTTCGACATTCGCAAGCATTTGCTGGAGTACGATGACGTAGCCAACGACCAGCGCAAGGTGGTGTACGAGCAGCGCCGCGAACTGATGCAGACCGAGGATATTTCCGAGAACCTGACGGCCATACGCGAGGACGTCACTGACAACACGGTCGGCGAGTACCTGCCGGATGGAAGCGTGGAGGAGCAATGGGAGATCGAGGGCCTGAACCAGGCGCTCGAGGGCACGTTCGGCCTGAGCCTGAAGGTGCAGGAATGGCTGGACGACGAATCCGTGGACCGTGAAGAGATCCGCAAGAGGATTCACCAGCAGGTCTCGGACCTGTTCGGCGAAAAGGAAAACCGGGTCGGTGCGGAACTGATGCGCCGGCTCGAAAAGGACATCATGCTGAAGGTGCTGGACAATCGCTGGAAGGAACACCTGGCTGCCATGGACTACTTGCGCCAGGGCATCGGGCTGCGAAGCTATGCACAGAAAAATCCGAAACAGGAGTACAAGCGGGAGGCATTCAACATGTTCCAGCAGTTGCTGGAGCAGATCAAGCACGAGACCGTCTCCCTGATCGCCCGCACTGAACTGCCCACCCTGGAGGAAATCCGGGTGCTGGAGGAGGCGCAGCAGATTCCGGAGGACATCGAGTACCAGCATGTGCAGGCCGACAATGTACTGCAGCCCGGTACGTCCCAGCCGCAGGCGGCCCCTCCGGTGCATGCGCCCAAACCGAAGCCTTTCAAGCGCGGCAGGAAAAAGGTCGGCCGCAACGACCCCTGTCCCTGCGGCTCCGGCAAGAAGTACAAACACTGTTGCGGGAAGCTCGCCTGAGAACCCGGCTTCAATCCGAACTGGCATGGCAATTTCCCTGAATCCTCCCGAGCGACTTTCGCCCGTAAAGGGCATTCGCCTGGCAACGGCGGCGACCGGCCAGCGCTATAAGGGTCGCGATGACCTGGTGCTGGTGGAGATCTGTGAACAGGCCCATACCGCAGCCTTGTTCACGACCAACCGGTTTTGTGCGGCGCCTGTGGCTGTTGCCCGCAGCCATCTGGCCGCGGCCCAGCCCCGCTACCTGCTCATCAACGCCGGCAATGCCAATGCCGGCCTCGGCAAGCTGGGCCTGGAGGATGCCCGCGCCTGCTGTGCGGCCCTGGCGAGCGAGAGCGACTGTCTGGAGACGGAGGTCCTGCCGTTCTCGACCGGGGTCATCGGCGAACGGCTGGATGTCGGCAAGATCAACGTGCACAGCCCCCGGCTGGTCCGCGAACTCAAAGAAGATGCCTGGCTGCCCGCAGCGCAGGCCATCATGACCACGGACACGGTATGCAAGGGGGCGTCCAGGCAGTTGCAGCTGGACGGCAAGGCCGTGACGATGACGGGCATCGCCAAGGGTGCGGGGATGATCCGCCCGGACATGGCGACCATGCTGGCATTCGTTGCCACGGACCTGCAAATCGATCCGGCACAGGCTGTGCAGCTCGTCCAGGCAGGCGCACGGCAATCATTTCACTGCATCACGGTCGATGGGGATACCTCCACCAACGATGCCTGCGTGTTGATGGCCACAGGACGTTCCGGTGCCCGTTACGGTGGACTGTCCAAGCCGGCCGTGGCGCGATTCACCGAGGCCCTGAATTCCCTGTTCCTGTCCCTGGCCCAGGCCATGGTGCGCGACGGTGAAGGGGCGACAAAATACATTTGCATCCACATCGAGCAGGCACCCAGCGAGAAGACGGCGCGCGACATCGCCTTCACCATTGCACACTCGCCGCTGGTCAAGACGGCGGTCTTTGCCAGCGATCCGAACTGGGGACGCATCGTGGCCGCCGCAGGACGTGCCCCGGGAGCTGCCCTGGACATGGGCCGCCTGTCCCTGTCCATCAACGGCCTGGCCATTATCGAGAACGGACAGCCGGCCCCGGGGTACACGGAAGCGGCCGGCGTGCAGGCGATGTGCGGCGTGGAGCTCGAACTGAAGTTGCAGCTGGGCACGGGGGATGCCGGTGCCCGGATCTGGACCACGGACCTCTCGCACGACTATGTAAGGATCAATTCGGAGTACCGCAGCTGAGCATTTCTCCTGTGAGTTCGGGTGCGCCCCGCCAGCATGTGGTGGTCGGCATCGTGAGGAACTCCATGGACGAAATTCTGGTGATGAAGCGGCCCGCGGATCGCCATCTGGGTGGTCTGGCCGAGTTTCCGGGTGGCAAGCTGGAGGCCGGCGAGTCGCCTGAGTCTGCACTGCAGCGTGAGCTCAAAGAGGAGCTCGACATCGACATGTGCCGCTGTCGTCCACTGATTCAGGTCCCGTACTCCTATGCGGACCGGGAGGTTTTCCTGGATGTTTTCCTGGTGACTGACTATTCGGGCAGGGTGCGTGGTGTCGAAGGGCAGGAGTTCGGCTGGAGAAGCCCCCGGGCCCTGGACAGCCTGCACTTTCCGAAGGCCAATCACGGTATCGTGCGGGCCCTGCAGTTGCCGGGGCTGGTCTGTGTCACCCCGGCTGCTGGACAGGTGCGGGATTTCCTGCGCCACTTCGGGAATACCGTTAGGCAAGCCGAGGTCAGCCTGGTCCATTTTCGTTCCCACGACCTGGGCCGCCAGGACTATTTGCAACTGGCCGAGGACTGCCTGCAGGAATGCCACCTCCACCGGGTGCATCTGGTGTTGAATGCCGAAGCCTCTTTACTTGAACAGGTCGATGCACACGGCCTGCATTTGACCAGCCGCAGGCTGTGTGCCGTGAACACAAGGCCGCTTGGCAAGAAGTACCTGGTCAGTGCCTCCTGCCACACTCTTGATGAAGTGCTTCGTGCTTCGCAAACGGGCCTGGATTACATTTTCCTGGGCCCGGTGTGTGAGAAAGTCTCCAGTGCTCCCAGCGATGTGCTGGGCTGGAAACAGTTTGCCGCCCTGGCACGAGAAAGTGCCATTCCGGTGTACGCAATCGGGGGCCTGGGTGTGGCAGACATCGAAGTCGCCATTGCTCATGGCGGCCAGGGCGTGGCTGCCATCCGTGCCGTATGGCAGCAGGACCGCTGAAACCCAGCTAGAAGTTGCAGCAGGCCAGTTTGAACTCGATGTCGTTGTCGGTCTGCTTGGGAGTCTTTTCCAGGCTGGTCTGGCTCAAAAAACGTATGGAGAAGCGCTGCTTCCCAGCACTGCACTCCGGAAAATGATCCCTGTCCACTCGGATGCGAATCATCTGGTACGACGCGCCCAGATCAAGGCTCTGGTAGTAGAAGCCCTTTGTTGCCAGTCGCTGGCGAAACGGTACGCTTTGCCGAATGAGTTTCAGGGACTGCGAGATGCCCTTCTCGACCACCTGGAACGGTTCGAACCAGTCCATCAGCATCTGCTTGCGCTGCATAAATGATTGTTCCAGCCAGTGGCGGTATTCCGGAACGTCAAAGTTGCAGATGCCGCCGGGGATGGAACTCCTCTGACGAATACTGCTGAAGAAATCGTTGTTTTTCAGGTGGTCGTTGATCTGGCCACGGACCACATGCAGTTCGTCGTAAAATGCTTTGTGTCCGGCTAGAATGCGGTTCAGCTTGACGGTGTTGACCTTGGGCTGGGGAGCAAGCAGTTCCAGCGCATCGATCTGCCGCTTGATGTGTTTCAGCAGATCCTGTTTTATGTCGCTGCGTGATACCAGGTTGTACATCTCGATCAGCGTAAGCAACGCTCCATGGCTGTCGTAAGGTTTTTGCCGCTGGACAAAGAATGCAAACTGGTCAGCCAGTTGCTCATAACGCAAAAAGGTACGTATCCTCTCGTTCAGGGGCTGCTCGTAGGTGATTAAAGATGTTGTGGAACGCTTAGTCACGACACATCCCGGGATAGACCTAAAGTACTGTACTTGTCATGCAGTATAGCAACCTTTTCGCGCAAACTTTCCGGGCCGGTGTCATTTTCGAGGACATCATCGGCACGCTCAAGCCGGGTGTCGCGGTCCAGCTGCGCTGAAATGATGGCTTGCACATGCGCCGGCTCGCAGTGGTCGCGCGCCATGACGCGTTCGATTTGTTGCCCGACGCTGCAGTCGATGACGAGAATGCGATCGACCAGCCCGGCGCCTCCCGTCTCGAGCAGCAGGGGTACCGCGACGATGCAGTATGTGGCATCGAGCTGGCCGAGGCGCTGCCTGATTTCCCGGTATACCAGGGGATGCAGCAGGTCTTCCAGCGTGCGCCGAAGGCCTGCATCGGCAAAGACGGCCTGTCGGAGCCGGTCACGCAACAGGGTCCGCTGGGCGTCGAAATACTCGTCGCCGAAGGTCTCGAGCAGCCGTTCGCGGACTTCTTCGGTCTCGGTGAGCCGGCGGGCGATGACGTCGGCGTCGATGACCGGGACCTGAAAGTCCTGCTCAAAGATCCCGGCAACGGCCGACTTGCCGCAGCCGATTCCGCCTGTAAGGCCCACTACTAACATCGTCCCGGATACGCGCGTATACTGTCAAAACTCGCTTCGCAACTCACCGTATGAATATACATGAATACCAGGCCAAGGCCATTTTCTCGCGCTTTGGCGTGCCTGTTCCGGACTCACACCTGATCCGTACCGGCGACGATGTCGAGCCGTTTTGTGAAACCCTGGAGCCGCACGCCTGGGTGGCCAAGGCCCAGGTACATGCCGGCGGGCGCGGCAAGGCCGGGGGTGTGGTGCGCGCCGACGACAAGCAGGATCTTGTCGCTGCCGTCTCCGGGATGCTCGGAACCCGGCTGGTGACCCCCCAGACCGGCGAGGATGGCCTGCCGGTGCAGGCCGTCCTGCTTGAGAAGACCGTCGAAATTCACCGGGAGCTGTACCTGGCCCTGCTGGTAGACCGCGAGAGCGGGCGGGTCGCGATCATCGCATCCACCGAGGGCGGCATGGATATCGAACAGGTCGCACAACAGGCCCCGGACCGGATCCTGACGCAGCTTGTGCATCCGGCCGCCGGCCTGCAGCCCGGCCAGGCCCGGACCCTGGCCTATGCCCTGGGCCTGCCAAAGGACCAGGTTCGCCAGCTGCAGGCGATCCTGTTCGCGCTGTTCGAGCTGTTTGCCAGCAGCGATTGCAGCCTGGTGGAAATCAATCCGCTCATCCTCGACGGGGAGGGTCGGCTGGTGGCACTGGATGCCAAGATCAACATCGATGACAACGCACTGTACCGGCAGGTGGAGATCGCGAAACTTCGCGATCCTGCGCAGGGCAACCGCGACGAGGAACAAGCCTGCACGCTCGGCCTCAATTACATCCGCCTGGGCGGCAGCATCGGCTGCATCGTGAACGGGGCCGGGCTGGCCATGGCCACCATGGACCTCATCAAGCATCATGGCGGGGAACCCGCCAATTTCCTGGACGTGGGGGGTGCGATCACGCAGGAAAAGGTTGCCGAAGCGTTCAAGCTGGTGGTGCGCGATGCCGGGGTCAAGGCCGTGCTGGTCAATATTTTCGGCGGCATCGTGCGCTGCGACCTGCTGGCGAGCGGCATCCTCGATGCCCTGCAAAGCGTTTCCCTGCAGGTCCCGGTCGTCGTCTTGCTGCAGGGCACGCGCGCGAACGAGGGCAGGCAACTGCTCGAGAACCGGCACACCCTGTTGCATCAGGCCGATACGCTGACCGAAGCCGCACAACGGGCGATCCGCCTCGCCCGGGCCTGAACGGGTACACCACGGGCCTGCAGTCCATGAGCGTTCTTGTCGGGAGAGATACGAAGGTCCTGTGCCAGGGCATGACCGGCACCCAGGGTACGTTTCATACCCGCCAGGCCCTGGACTACGGCACGCAGGTAGTCGCCGGGGTGACCCCCGGGCGCGGCGGGAGTTCCCATCTCGGGCTGCCCGTGTACGACACCGTGGACCAGGCCTGCCAGGCGCACGAGGTCGACGCCAGCGTCATTTACGTGCCGGCCGCCTATGCCGCGGACGCAATTCTCGAGTCCGTCTATGCGGGGGTCCCGCTGGTGGTGTGCATCACCGAAGGCGTGCCGATCCTCGACATGGTGAAAGTGAGGGCGGTGCTGGAGCATTCGGATTCGCTGCTGGTGGGGCCGAATTGCCCGGGGGTCATCACCCCGGGCGAATGCAAGATCGGCATCATGCCCGGTGACATTCACCGTCCCGGCCCGGTGGGGATCGTTTCACGCTCGGGCACCCTGACGTACGTGGCCGTGGACCAGACCGTGCAGCATGGTCTGGGCCAGTCCACCTGCATCGGGATCGGCGGGGACCCGATCCACGGGCTGGACTTCATCGACTGCCTGGCGCTGTTTGAACAGGATGAGGCCACGCAAGGCATCATCCTGGTGGGCGAGATCGGCGGCACCGCCGAGGAACAGGCGGCCGAGTTCATCCAGGGCCAGGTATCCAAGCCTGTCGTCGCCTACGTGGCGGGAGTCACCGCCCCTGCCGGCAAGCGCATGGGGCATGCCGGGGCGATCATCAGCGGCGGCCAGGGAACCGCCGAACAGAAGTACCGGGCCTTCGAGAAGGCCGGCGTCACCACCTCGCGCAATCCCGCCGAACTCGGTGCACTCATGCGCGCCCTGCTGGAGCATTGACGGGCCGAGTCCCCGAGCCGTGATGAAAGACACACTGAACATCGCCCTGGCGCAATGCAATTTCCTGGTGGGGGACCTGCAGGGAAATACACGACTGATCATTGAAAGCGCGATGCGCGCGCGCGATCACCTGGGCACCGACCTGGTCGTGTTTTCCGAACTGTCCCTAACCGGGTACCCGCTGGAGGACCTGCTGTTCAACGCGACCGTCATGCCGGGTGTCGAGCACTGCCTGCAGACCATCTGCCGTGAAGTCCAGGGCATTCACGTGGTGCTCGGTGCGCCTTCAAAAGAAGACGGGCAGCTGTTCAATTCGGCATTCGTGCTGCACGATGCGGTCATACAGGCGGCGTACCACAAGCAGCGTCTGCCGAACTACGAGGTATTCGATGAAAAGCGGTACTTCCGGGCAGGTCGTGAGGCTTGCGTCACGGACATCCAGGGGGTGCGGATCGGCATCACGATCTGTGAGGATATCTGGGCCGGCACACCCGTGGAGCAGGCAGTGGGCGAGGGGGCCGAGCTCATCATCAATATCAATGCCAGCCCCTACCGTATCCACAAGACGCAGGAGCGGCTCGGGATCCTGAAAGCCCGTGTCCGCGAGCAGCAGGTGCCGATCGTGTATGTCAATCAGGTCGGCGGACAGGACGAGCTGGTTTTCGACGGCGAGTCCTGCTGCATCAACCGCCGGGGGGAGCCCTGCCTGCGCGCACCGGCATTCGAGCCGGGCATCTTCACCGTGCGGTACTCGAAGACCGGCACGGACCTGCTGGACAGCGACTGCATGCACACCCCCCTGACGGGTGTTGAATCGGTATACGGTGCGCTCGTACTGGGCGTGCGCGACTACGTGCAGAAAAACCGCTTCGACGGCGTGGTGCTGGGTCTGTCCGGCGGGATTGACTCGGCCCTGACGCTGGCGCTTGCGGTCGATGCCCTCGGGGCCAACCGTGTCCACGCGGTGATGATGCCGTATCGCTACACCTCCACGATGAGTGTCGAGGATGCCAGTCGGCTGGCTGCAAACCTTGAAGTGCAGCTGGACCAGATTCCCATCGAGGCAGCCTATGCGGCGGTCACGCAAGGTCTGGCGCCGGTGGCTCCGGGTGCGCCACAGGACGTGACCGAGCAAAATATCCAGTCGCGTCTTCGCGGGGTGTTCCTCATGGCGTTGTCAAACCGTACCGGAAGACTGCTGCTGACGACCGGGAACAAGAGCGAGATGTCCGTCGGGTATGCCACTCTGTACGGCGATATGGCAGGAGGGTTTGCGCCGCTGAAGGATGTGTCAAAGACCCTGGTGTACGAGCTGGCGAGGTACAGGAACGGGCTGGGTCCGGTCATCCCGGAGCGCGTGCTGCAACGCGAGCCCAGTGCGGAACTTGCCCCGGACCAGGTCGACCGCGACAGCCTGCCGCCCTATGAGCTGCTCGACCCGATCCTGGAGAAGTTCGTGGAGCAGGAGATGACCGTGGATGGCATCGTCGGGGAAGGGTTTGACCGGCCCGTGGTCGAGCGTGTCGTGGCCATGGTGCTGCGAAACGAGTACAAGCGGCGCCAGGCACCCCCGGGGGTGATGATCACGCGCCGTGCCTTTGGCAAGGCCCGCCGTTACCCGATCACCAGCGGCTTTTTGCAAAACCTGGGCGCGCCGGGAACTCAGTCGCAGTCGTAGGTTTTCACGCGCAGGGTTTCCAGCGCGCGTGCCCAGAGACCTTCGGCACAGCTTGGCCTGTACAGGGCAAGCTGTGCAGGGATCCGGCCATCCTCGGTGGCCTGGAAATTTTCTGCGTACACGCGGCGGGTGTCATTGGCCAGGTCATCGAGGCCGAGCTTGAGGTAGGCCTGTTCCAGCATGTACAGGGCCTGAGGCATGGCCTCGGCACCCTGGTAGTGCTCAAGGACATAGCGCGCGCGGTTGGCGGCGGCCACATAAGCCTCCCGGCGCAGGTAAAAATCTGCAACCTTGATCTCATACTCCGCCAGTTCATTGCGCAGGTAGACCATGCGCCACTTGGCATCCTCGGTATACGGGCTGTCCGGGTATTCCTCGATGATGAAGTCGAAGATCTTGAAGGCTTCGTACAGGGAGGCGGGATCGTTGTAGGAGGGATCGCGCTCCATGAGGTAGTGCACGAAATTCCTTCCGCTGTCGAAGGTGGCGAGTCCCTTGAGGTAATGGGCATAGGCGATGCTGGGGTGTCGCGGATTCAGCTTGATGAAGCGCTCGATGGTGTCCAGTGCGCGCTCGTATTCGTTTTGCTTGTAATAGGCGTAGCTCAGCTCAAGCTGGGCCTGCTGTGCGTAGCGCCCGAAAGGATAGCGGGATTCCAGCAACTCGAACCTCTCGATGGCCGTGGTGTAGTCACGGCTGCCCATCAGCGACCTGTGTGCTTGCCCGTAAAGCTCCTCCGCAGCCTTGTCCGCGCTGACTTCCGCACTCTCTTCTTCCTCCTGCGGGCCCTGGAACAGGCTGAGGACCGCACAGCCGGTCAGCAGGTTCACGCAAACGAGGAGGGCAAGCAGGCGCGGCGCAAAAGCCGTAAAATTCGGGGCACGTATTTGCATGGGCTCCGAGTATAGCTCTTTTTTTGGCCCGACCACATGGACCATGAGTGACGACCATCATCTGTCGGCAGTAATCCCTGCAACTTTCGCGGGATTGCGTCTTGACGCCGCATTGTCCCGCATGTTTCCGGAATATTCGCGCACCCGTTTGCAGGAATGCATCCGCAGCCATGAGCTGCTGGTGGATGGCAGCGCATTGCGTCCCCGCGACGTCGTTGCCGGGGGCGAGCGGGTCGAGGGGCGGGTGCGCCTGAGCAAGGAAACCCCGCTGTTGCCCGAGAAAATGGATCTCGAGATCATCCATGAAGACCGGTCCTTGCTGGTCGTCAACAAGCCTGCCGGGCTGGTGGTGCATCCCGGTGCAGGCAATCTTGCCGGCACCCTGGCCAATGCGCTGCTCCACCATGATCCAGGCCTGTCCGCCATCCCGAGGGCCGGCATCGTGCACCGCCTGGACAAGGACACCAGCGGACTGTTGCTCGTGGCCCGGCGCCTGCAAAGCCACCGTGCGCTGGTCGAGCAGTTGCAGCAGCGCCGGGTGAGCCGAAGGTATGCGGTGCTGGTGCACGGCCGGGTGATTTCGGGCGGGACGGTCGATGCACCGCTTGGCCGGCATCCCGTCGATCGCAAGAAAATGGCCGTGCGCTCTTTTGGAAAACCCGCCGTCACGCACTACCGGGTCCGTCGCAAACTTGGGCCGTGCACGCTGCTCGAGGCCCGCCTCGAGACCGGCAGAACCCACCAGATCCGGGTGCACATGGCGCATCTCCGGTTCCCGGTGGTCGGGGACCCGGTGTACGGGAGGAAGATCCGGGCAAGCGGGGATGGCGTGACCCGGGCCCTGGCCGGGTTTTCCCGCCAGGCCCTGCACGCGAGCCACCTCGGGCTCACCCACCCGGAAGGTGGGCGCCCGTGTGCGTGGAGCGCACCCCTGCCAAAGGATTTCCAGCAGCTTCTGGATGCGCTGGCCGAACATGACCATGCCGTCTCCTGAATGGCTCACGCCCGACTGGCCGGCCCCTCCAGGTGTGCGCGGTGCATCGACGATGCGCACCGGGGGCTTCAGCGAGGGCCGTTATTCGGGCTTCAACCTGGGCCTGCACGCCGGGGACCGTGCACAGCACGTTGAGCAAAACCGCCGGCTGCTGCGCCAGTCCCTGCAGCTTCCGGGCGAACCGGGCTGGCTGGAGCAGCGCCACGGCACGCAGGTGATCCGTCTCCCTGCAGCCCCGGGCGAGGCGCTTCGTGCCGATGCGGCCTACACCACCGTGCGCGGAACCGTCTGTGCCGTGCAGACCGCGGATTGCCTGCCCGTGCTGTTTTGCGACCGCCAGGGCAGCTGTGTGGCCGTGGCCCATGCCGGCTGGCGCGGCCTGCTGGACGGGGTGCTGGAGAACACCGTGCGTGCATTGCCGGTGCCGGCCTCGCGACTGCTCTGCTGGCTGGGGCCGGCCATCGGGCCTGCCCGGTTCGAGGTCAGCGAGGCACTGAAGGAGCGGTTCGTCGCCAGGACCGGCGATCTCGCCCCGGCCTTCGTGGCGGGGCGCCCCGGCAAATGCCTGGCCGATCTCTACCGGATCGCAAGGATCCTTCTTGCAGCCCAGGGCGTGCATGCGGTATCGGGCGGTACGCACTGCACCCATAGCCAGGGCGAGAAATTCTTTTCCTACCGGCGTGACGGCACCACGGGGCGTCAGGCGACCCTGGTCTGGCTGCAAGCGTAGCGAATTCGCACCCGGGCGCTTGAATCCCCGGCCCCGAGCCCCCATTTTCAGGACAGAGAGACAGAATTATCCGGAGTCCGAGGATGCGAATGGAAAAACTCACTGCCAGGTTCCAGCTGGCGCTGCAGGAGGCCCAGTCGATGGCCGCAGGCCGCGAGCACCAGTTCATCGAGCCGGTGCACCTCATGCTGGCCATGCTCACCCAGGAAAACAGTTCCGTGGCCGCCGTGCTGCAGCGCGCCGGGGCCGACGTGGACCGGATCCGGCGACGCTGCGAGGAAGCGGTACAGAGACTGCCCGCGGTGTCCGGCACGGCGGGCGAGATCCACCTCTCAAGTGCCCTGGGAAACCTGCTCAATGTCACGGACCGGCTGGCCCAGCAGCAAGGCGATGAATACATCGCCTCGGAAGTGTTCGCCCTGGCTGCCCTGGAAGACAAGGGGGAACTGGGCCGGATCCTGGGCGATGCCGGTGCAGACAGGTCTGCCGTGGCCGCCTCCTTCAAGTCGATGCGATCCGGGGAAAATGTCACCGACCCGAACGCCGAAGACACCCGCCAGGCCCTGGGCAAGTACACGATCGACCTGACCGCCGAGGCACTGAAGGGCAAGCTCGATCCGGTCATCGGACGTGATGACGAAATCCGCCGGGCGATACAGGTGCTGCAGCGGCGCACCAAGAACAACCCGGTGCTCATCGGTGCACCCGGTGTCGGGAAAACCGCAATCGTCGAAGGCCTGGCCCAGCGCATCGTCAATGGCGAAGTGCCCGAGGGCATCAAGAACAAGAAGCTCCTGTCCCTGGACCTGAGTGCCCTGGTGGCCGGTGCAAAATTTCGTGGCGAGTTTGAAGAGCGACTGAAGGCCGTGCTGAAGGAGCTTTCCCGCCAGGAAGGCCAGATCATACTGTTCATCGACGAGCTGCACACCATGGTGGGCGCCGGGCGCGCCGAGGGGGCTATGGATGCGGGCAACATGCTCAAGCCGGCGCTTGCCCGCGGAGAGCTGCACTGCGTCGGGGCCACCACCTTGAACGAATACCGCCAGTACATCGAGAAGGATGCCGCCCTGGAGCGGCGCTTCCAGAAGATCCTGGTCGATGAGCCGGGCGTGGAGGACACGATTGCAATCCTGCGCGGACTGAAGGAGCGCTACGAGGCCCATCACGGGGTGGACATCACCGACCCGGCTATCGTCAATGCAGTCACCCTCTCGCATCGCTACATCTCTGACCGGCAGTTGCCGGACAAGGCCATCGACCTGATCGACGAGGCCGCATCGCGCATCCGCATGGAGATCGACTCCAAGCCGGAGGCCATGGACCGGCTCGACCGCAAACTGATCCAGCTCAAGATCGAGAGGGAAGCGCTGAAGAAGGAATCCGACGATGCCTCCAGGAAGCACCTGGAGGAATTGGAGGCGGAAATTGCCCGGCTGGAGAAGTCCTACGCCGACCTCGAGGAGGTCTGGCGCTCGGAAAAAACGGTGCTGCAAAGTTCACGGGAAACCAAGGAGGCGCTGGAGCAGGCCCGCATAGAACTCGATGCTGCGCACCGGGCCGGCGATCTGGCGAAAATGTCGGAGATGCAGTACGGGCGCATCCCCGAGCTGGAGAAACAACTTCAGCAAGCAGCTGATGCGGGCAGCGAGGAAAACAAGCTGCTGCGCAACAAGGTGACCGATACGGCCGTCGCCGAGATCGTATCGCGCTGGACGGGGATACCGGTGGCCAAGATGCTTTCCGGTGAGCGCGAAAAACTGCTGCGCATGGAACAGGAGTTGCGTGCACGGGTCATTGGACAGGATGAGGCGGTGCAGGTGATCTCCGATGCCGTTCGCAGGTCGCGGGCCGGGATCTCCGATCCGCGGCGCCCGAACGGCTCGTTTCTGTTCCTCGGTCCGACCGGGGTCGGCAAGACCGAGTTGACCAAGGCACTGACCGAGTTCCTGTTCGACAACGAGGATGCGCTGATTCGCATCGACATGTCCGAGTTCATGGAAAAGCATTCCGTGGCCCGCCTGATCGGCGCCCCGCCGGGGTACGTGGGCTACGAGGAGGGCGGTTACCTGACTGAGGCCGTTCGCCGCAAGCCCTACAGCGTGGTGCTGATGGATGAAATCGAGAAGGCGCATCCGGATGTCTTCAACATCCTGCTGCAGATGCTCGATGACGGGCGCCTGACCGACGGGCACGGCAGTACGGTGGACTTCAAGAATACCGTGATCATCATGACGTCTAATCTCGGCAGCGATGTAATCCAGGGGTTTGCTGCCACACAAGGGGAGGACGTGGACAATTACGAGGAGATGAAGGCCGCGGTCATGGCCCTGGTGGGCACACGGCTGAGACCGGAGCTCATCAACCGCATCGATGACTGCATCGTGTTCCATTCACTTAACAAGGAGCACATCCGGGCCATCACGGAGATCCAGCTGGGTCATTTGCAAGAGCGGGTGGCGGACCGGGATATTACCCTGGAGTACTCCGAGGCTGCCCTGAACAGGCTTGCAGAAGCCGGATTCGACCCCGTGTACGGAGCCCGGCCCCTGCGACGGGCCGTGCAGGAGCGAGTGGGAAATCCGCTGGCCCAGGCCTTGCTGGCCGGCGAGGTTCAGCCCGGACAGACCGTCCGGGTCGACGTACAGGGTGACGAGTTCAGCTTTTCCAGTTCGGACTCCATCGCCGCCTGACCCGGCTCGGCTTTCCCGTGTACACGGTCTGGAGGCCGGCAGTTGTCCGCAGGTCAAAAGCCGATGCGCATGAGAGCCGGGGGCAGGTTTCGGGAGATCGGTGGCCGGGCAGCGAGAGGTGTCGCCTTACCCGGGGAAACCGCCCTTGTCGGGCAATTGCACCGCTTGAAAAACAGCAAATGATTTCGGGATGCCAACGGGAAGGGAAGTGCCTGCCTGTATACCTGTAAATTATTGAATTCAAAAGCTAAATCCTGACAGGCTTCATGCCGTTACTGTAGGCATGGGGATATTTGCAGTTATAGAATCATGCTTGTATAATCGAGCGTATCTAATGCCCCCTGAATGGGTAGGGTATATACGAGGTATATAGACCATGAGGGAGGCAACGGAAAAAGATATGCTAAACAATTAAATTTGTAGTTAACCGAGCGAATGCTGGAGGTGCATATACAATGATGAAACTTATGATTAACGCAAGGTACTGGTTCGCCCCGTTCCTGATCATCGTGACGATGTTCGGAGTGCTGATGGGCGGTATGTTCGTATGGGTCGGACTGCTGCTGCTGGGCGTTGGTATCGTGATCGACACAGCCATGAAGTGGCAAAGTTCCGGTGCAGGCTTTGACCGGAATGGCGAAACGATGGGTGTGCCCTGGCTACAGAACAGCGTGATGTACGTCATGTTGGGAGTATTCGTACTCCTGCAACTGGCGCTCGCATGGCGTATCTACCAGTACGTCAATGGTGTCCCGCTGAGTGCCGGATTCGACCATGTCATGTTTGGATTCCTGCCTTATATGAACGGAATCTCCGGACTTGACCTGGTTGGTGCCACGATATCCTCAGGCATCTTTGCCGGTATTGGTATTATTTATGGACATGAACTGAGCCATACGAAGGGATTTGCCTTTGTCATTTCCCGTTCAATGATGGCGCTGAGTGGCAAGGCTCACTTCAGCTATGCGCATGTCTATAACCACCATCTGGAACTGGCGCACGAAGATGATCCTGCTACGTCACCACGTGGAAGAACCATCTACCGTCACTATCCATTGGCCGGAATCGGGCAGTCCCGCTTCCTGTACAGAATGGAGAAGCAACGTCTGGAGCGTCTGGGCAAATCCTGGTTCACATGGGAAAATCGCTGGCTGCGTGGCTATGCCATGAGCCTGCCGACCCTGTTCCTGTTCTGGTTTGCCGGCGGCTGGATTGGTATTGCCTGCCTGTCAGTTGTATGGCTGATCTCAAACTTTGAGCTCGAAGCCCTCAACTACATGGAGCATTACGGCTTGATTCGAGAGAAAGGACAGCCGATTGACTATCGTCATTCATGGGATAACGCAACTGCGTTTACCAGCTGGTTCTTCATCGAGATTGGCCGTCAGGCAGATCACCATGACCGTGGTGAAACCCACTTCTGGGAGCTGGATGACGTAGGTGCTCCTAATACCGGATGGGGTTACTTCACCTTGTTTGCCATCGCGCTCATTCCGCCGCTTTACCACATGTATATGAAGAAGGAACTGGCAAAGTGGGACAGAGAGCGTGCCTCAGAGGGCGAGCGTGCGATTGCTGATCGCCTCAACCGTCAAGTAGGTTACGCTTAAGCTCTGATTTCGGAGAACGCAAATTTTTAGCATGGTCATGTGCCCGGGCTTGTCCCGGGCACATGCGCTAAAAAGAAGCGGTGAATGACGGGGGTAAGCCGGGTATAAAACAAGGAGAAGATCCCGGCTACAATACCTGCGGTCGATAAGAAGAAACTGGACCATGGTGTCGGCAAACGACAGGTCGCTCAAAACGTCTTGAATGCGAGTCGCACCGTGGATAGTCCAGGCAGGAAAGAATAACAATTTGTAAGTACCGGTCTTGAGGCCCGCATTGCCAGGCTGAAAAGACGGTGAACTTCAGTCCTTTGCCCACAGACGGGTAATGGAAGAGAGGGGCTCGGGGTAGATACCCCGGCATTTACAGATATCAGGAGGACGCTATAAACGTTATGTGCGTGTAGCCGCAGGGGCGGCTTATTCTATCCTGACTGTTTTTACTACCCTGGGTAGCCGACTTAAGGTAACCCCGGACATAACAAACAACTCCAAACATAACGAGGTATAAACAATGTTAGGTGATCATTTGGCGGACAAAATGAAATTTTATGGGAATCCCTCATGCCTGCGCAGTGCGATGTGCATGTTCACCGCAGCCGAGAAAGGTGTGGATATCGAGGGCCACTTTGTCGACCCCAATGGAACGGGTTCAGCTGATGTTCAGGCACTTGCACCGCATGGCTTGTTGCCGGCGCTAAAGGACGTGGACTTTGTGGTCTGCGGGCAAGAAGGCATCATGTCCTACCTGAACGATAAAGGCTTTGGTCCATCCCTGATTCCCCGCAATGGTGTCGTACGTGCAATCATGTATATGTGGAATCAGCTTGCAACGGATATCGCTGTTGATGCAGTTTCAGGATTGATGTCCGGAACAGGTGATGCCGCGGCCGCTTCAGGGTGCTTCGACCTTCTGAACTCGCATCTGGCATCCAAGACCAATCCGGCGTTGCGCGGTGATTTCATCTGTGGAGCCTTCAGCTTCGCGGACATCCACTGGGCCGCCCTGGCACAAGGCTGCATGCTTGCTGACAGCAGCGATGTGGTTGAATCCAGACCGGCTGTCGCCAAATGGTGGGGCCTCATCAAGTCGCATCCGAGCACAAGCAAGGAAAACATCCGCGGCTATGATGTGCTTCCGACCAAACAGGACATCAGCGGCAACAGCCTGCGTGGTGTCACAATTAACGTCTAGAAGGGCGAGATCTCTCTAAGCGTTAATTACGGGTTTCCTCGTACGCGGACTTGCAGGACGGCATCGTCCGGTCGGGTCCATCGAGGGGACACGAGCAAGGCATTGTTTGACCCTGGCGGGAAAAGCCAGGGTGGTGAAGACCGTATCCATGCTTTGAGCCACCCGCAGAAGGGTGTCGGTTGGATCGGCGCTTCATGAGAAAAGAATTTACGGACCCTAGGGTTTTCAGATTGCCCTGGAGGGTGCCGGTTGCATTAAAAATACTCGTATTCAATCTGAGTCAGGAGGTGTGACTAATGTATTCATTCAGAGCAATCATTGTGATGCTGATATTTTCCGCGGCCGTCTACTACGGCATGGGTATGCTGGGTCTCACTGCAGCCCATTCCGATCCCCTGATGGCGCTCGCCGGAGCAGTGGTCCTGTTGGTGGCGTTGATCATCAATGTATGGATCTACCTCAAGCTTGCGGGCGAGCATCCGTTTAAATGGTTCAAGGAGTAATATTCTCCTAGAAGAAGCCGTCCACAGCGCACGAGCGCGGTCCATATAAAAACAAGATGTCGGGCAGTCGGGCCTGGAGCAGACAGCTGTCTGCTTCCGACCCGACCGACTGTCATGCAAATGCCTGACTGAAGGTACCCGAATCTCAAGTCTAGCTATGCCGAGGCGTTAGTAACGATGGGACTGTTTTCAAGAAAAAAGAAAGCCGCCGAGAAGGCTCGCCTGCTCGGCCATCCGGGACATGCCGATACCTGCAAGAGTCTATATCTGGCTGCCGAAAAAGGGATCCAACTGGATCTCGAACTGATTGACATCCACAGCGGGCAGCACCCGGACGAGGCCCTCCGGTCCTTGTCTCCTTTCAGCAAGCTTCCCTGCCTGGTCGAGGGGGATTTTGTTACCTCCGGCATTGCGGCCGTGCTTCCCTACCTGGATGTGCGCGGCGGCGGGCTACCGCTGACGCCGCGCAAGGCTCAGCATCTTGGAACGCAGAATTACTGGATCGAGACAGGTGCGCGCGAAGTGCTGCCACAAATCGAGGCCCTGGTGGATGGCCGGCCTGCACAGGACGAAGACGGACTGCGAAAGGTCTTTGCTGGCATGGATGCACAGCTGCAAGGTAAGGAGTACATTGTCGGTGCATTTTCCTTTGCCGATGTCCACTGGATCGCCTACCTGCACCTGTGCGATGCGGCGGGGCAAGGTGGCCTGATTGACGGGTTGTCCAACCTGAAAGCCTGGTTCGAGCGTATGAAGGTCCGCAAAGGCAATCACGGCATTGCCTATGCGGCTTTGCCCTCGGCGGCAGACATTCAGAGCAAGGCATTCACAAATGCAGCCTGAAGGCCAGGCATGAGCACGTTGCTCAGAACAAATCCAAGGAGCCGCAACCAGATATGAGTAACTTGTTTGAATTCGGCAGGGCTGCCGACCCGACGGCGAGCAGCCAGTACGGGGCCAGCGGCGACATGAAAAAGACCCAGTACGTGCTGCAGCTGCTGGGATTCCCTGGGGATGCGGGAACGCTGAAATGCCTGATCACGGCAGTGGAAGTAGGCATGGAAACCGACTGCGGAATTCTCGACATCACGTCAGGCGCCCACGAGGCGGGCGACTACCTTGAGGTCTCGCCCTTCGGTGCCGTGCCTGCGCTCAAGGAAGCCGATTACATCCTCACCGGAGAGACGGGCATCATGAGCTATATCGAAGCCCGCGGGCTGGGCAAGCGCCTGCCGCCCAAGAATGCCGGCCTGCTGGCTACCCAGAACTACTGGGGCGATCTCGCCTGCAGCGAGGCCAAACCGCATGTGGAGGCGATCGTGCACCAGCGTATTTTAGCGCCGATGCAGGGCGGGGACTCCGATGATGCGGCCGTGGACGAGGCCCGAAAGGCGCTGGCTGGCGTACTGGATGCCCTGGACGGGCAGCTCGCGGGCAAGAATTTTATCATTGGCGACTATTCATTTGCGGACATCCACTGGACGGCCTACATTCACCTCCTGTGTGAGGCAGGAGAAGGGGACCTGGTTGATTCTCGTGCCAACATCAAGGCCTGGTTTGACCGCATTCGGGCACACAAAAGCTATTGTGGACAGGACATCGTGGCCTATGACCTGCTTCCTAAGCTTGAAGACATAAAAAACAAGCAACTGCGCTCGGTAGAAGTGTCAGACTATTGATAATCATGCCCCGGTGGGCAAGAATGACTGACCATGTGGGGAATATCCAAAAACAAGGACCGGCAGATCAAGGGCGTAACCGGTGCGATCACACCTTTCGTCACGGACACGCTGGCCCGGCTGGGTCCCGAGGATCTCGAGGAAGCCTCGATCAAGCGCCGCTATGCAATTTACTACATGTACGGCGCCGTTTTATACTTGGCCGAATACGATGGCCTTGGCAAGGACTCCAAGGCGGTGCTGGTCACCAATATCCTGGGCGAGCACATGAGCGTCGATCAGGCGGTAATTGACAAACTGCCGGTGACCGAGGACCATGCGGATGGTGTGAGGGAGACGCAGTTCATGATTGAGGGCGCCAGTGCACTGCGCAACTGGCTGACGACAGGGGAGCGCGAAAAGAATGCCGCGTACCTGAAGGAACTGCTGGATAACCCGGATTGTATTACCGGGGAGAGCGAAACGGAGCACTGAATCGGTTGGATTTTGGACAGGCCTGGATATTCGCATAAATAATATTCAGGCGTTATGATAAGAATTAGCGGCAAAAACAATTACAAAGGAGGCGTGTATGTCTGATGGTGGAGGAAATGATGCCATGGTATTCGTGGTCGCAATGGTCTTTGGCGTTGCTGTGATCGTACTCACGTTATACCTGGCTGGCTTAATTCCAATGTAAAAAACGGTTCGGGAGCAGGAGCTCTCGATCCATGTCCAATTTGCGAAGGGGGGGTTGCAATCCATCCCAGGCTCGTCAAATCGGCAGACCTGCCGATTTGACCCGCGGGGGGAGCAGCCTGTCTCCCTTTCCCGCTTTCTGAAATCCTGACCAGCTTTCACCGGAGATTGGCCTGCGGTTATTACCAGGTGTTTCCGGCCTGACCCGCTATGCGTGTGAATCTGGTCATGTTTTGATCATTTTAGAGGCTGGCCAAGCGAGAGCCCGTATCGAATAAGAAAAATGGCAGTGATCTGTGCCGGTCTCCCTCAGGGTGTGATTCGGGCTGCGGGGTACCATTTACCTTGATTTCACTGTAATATTCGTTACACTTATATGACAAGTATGCAGCGCCTATAGTGGTCTGGCTGACAGGGGCTTGCCAAAGTAGGGCAAAGTGTACTGTCCAAGGGAGCGTCAAGCTGGGAAAATAAAAGGGTCCCGGCAGACGATCGTAGCAAGAGGATGGGTGTCTGCAGGGACATAAGAACCAGGCTTCTCAAAGCCATGATAGAGAGGAAAGGGGGGATATGATTTGATACTGACCGCGATACGCAGTCCCAGTCTCATTTCAATCTGTACTAACTTCTGTCAAAACCGAAACGTCAGGCGACGCAATCCATGCGAATAACGGCTGACATGAGAACAAGAAAATTTCAACAAAACTTTTTTAGCAAATTTCATCGTAATCGATACAACAAGACTACTTATAACTGGGAGGGTAACCAATGAGAGAAGTTTTTAATCGATGGCTAGCAATTGGGCTGCTGGCATCGTTGGCCATTTCAGGCACTGCCTATGCGGGCCCGTATGGCTACGATCTGCACAATGTGCTGGCACCGCGTTCAGGTGGAATGGCAGGTACCAGCATTGCCAAGCCCCTGGATAACGTGTCCGCGATCTTTGGTAACCCTGCCGCATTGACGGACTGGACGGGAACGGAGTTCACGTTTGGTGCAACCTACTATAAACCGGAAGTTCGTCTGGATCACTCGGGTGCTTTTGCCCTGCCGACGTATGCTGGAGCTGTACCAGATGCTGTTCTTAACCATCCCAATGTGAATCTAGGTGATCAAGTTGAGGCAGGCGTCGCCTTGCAAACACCGGGATGCGATACTCTCGCAAATGGGTTCTGTATAAGTAATGCGACGTTTGACGACGCGGTCAACGGTAATGAGGGATATATCGTGCCCCAGGTTGGCGTAACGCAGGATCTACGTCCTCTGGGCCTACCTGCAGTATTAGGTGCTGGTCTGACGGCTGTTTCTGGTATTGGTGTGGAGTTTCGTCATGTGGAGGAAACACTTGGACTGGGTGCTGAATTTATCGTCCTGGGTGCGAATTTCGCATTAGGCTGGGAACTCAATGAGCAGGTCTCCATTGGTGGTGCAGCTACAGTCA
Source organism: Gammaproteobacteria bacterium (assembly GCA_022824965.1). Classification (GTDB taxonomy): domain Bacteria; phylum Pseudomonadota; class Gammaproteobacteria; order UBA4575; family UBA4575; genus WTFY01. The sequence goes on along the minus strand of JAJDYY010000006.1, from coordinate 118,379 downwards.
CGTATGCCTACTTGGACTTGGGTCTGGCAGCCACTTCTGGCGTCACACATGACACTGGCGTGCGCGGTACATTAGGTATCACCTATGACGACATCGTACCAGGTACTCGGCTTGGCCTGTTCTACATGACGGAATTGCAGCACGTATTCGATGATATAGTTGCTGTTCCTGCTGGTCCCGTTGACACAGCCAATGCTTTTGAGGGTTATGGTCAACGCGGAAATGTCCGCTACGCCTCAATTCCAATTGAGGAGCCACGTACCATTGGTATCGGTATCTCTAACGAGACCTTCATGGATGGTAACCTCCTGATTGCAGCGGATGTCATGTGGAAGAACTGGGAAGAGGCCGACTTCTGGGGTGATGTGTATGAGGACCAGATGGTCTACAGCATTGGTGCCCAGATGAAGATGGGTAACTGGCGCTTCCGTGCTGGGTACGGCTATGCGGATGATCCGACGGATCGTGATGCTGATGGAATCAAGGGACTACCCTTTGTCTGCTCTTCAGCCACAACCTGTAATGCCATACCTATAGGCTCCAGTGTCGCAGATGGCCCATTGCATCTTGGGCAGTCTGTACTTGAGTATTTGCAGGCCTCACAGACGGAGGTTATCTACCGTCACCGTGCCACGCTGGGCGTAGGGTATATGGGCTTCCTGGCTCCGTTCCTGAACATCGACGGCCACGTAGGCGTGCAGTTCAAGGAGCGCAACCACTACAGCGCTGGTCCTGTCCAGACGGCAAACCTTCAAGCCCCCTTGCCTTTATTTGATGGTGCATCAACGACTACTGCCGCTGATGTATGGTCATGGCATGCAGGCTTTGCCTTGACTTGGAACTTCCAGTACTGATCTGAAGTACTGCGACCAAACAAAAAAGGGTGGCTCTATGCCACCCTTTTTTTTAGGCTAGGAAAAGAAAGACAGTCTGTCAATTGTCATCCTGTATCGGTAGCTCCTTCAGCAGGAAAATCTAGGCTCACAGCATACTCAGCCTGCGGAATCGGCAGTCATTTTCATAATGAAAACATTCATCTCATACTCGCATCATGACCAAGCGGCTCTTGAACGGTTACACACTCACCTAGCTGTTCTTCGCCGTGGAGGACAAATCGAAGAATGGTTTGATCGAGAAATTATGGCAGGTGGTGAAATTGATGATGAGGTCAATGAAAAGCTTGAATCATCTGGACTGTACCTATTATTGGTGAGCCCTGATTTTCTTGACTCAGACTACTGTATGGAACGGGAGATGAAACGAGCCATGGAGCGTCATCATTCAGGTGATGCACGAGTAGTACCCATTATCATAAAGCCGTGTGACTGGAAGAATACTTCTCTTCGTGACCTCAAGACACTTCCACGCGATGGTAAGCCGATTAGTGACTGGACGAACAAAGACAATGCCTACCTGAATATTGTGCAAGAGTTGAGGCGAGTTTTGGAGGCAGAAGAGATGCAGGAAGCAGCTGTGAATGAAGATGCAAGAAACCCCCTTGTTGCCACCAAACTGGGAGTTCACCGCTATCGAGTCAAACGCGACTTCGACGAAATCGACCGTAGCGAGTATAGAGAGAAAGCATTTGGAATTATTCAGGATTACTTCAAAAATGCGATTGAGGAGATAAATACTTTAGAGGATCTAAGAGGGCGTTTCTTCTCACCTTCAGCTACCTCTTTCACCTGCACGGTCGTTAACAAAGTACGCGAGCACGGTACGGCCCATATCACTGTACATGGTCGTAGTGAGAATATGGGTTTTGGTGATATCTCTTATTCATTTTCGAAGGACGCTCCATCCAATACAGCCAATGGCATGCTTTCAGTTGATGCCGATGAATATGAAATGTTTCTCAATCCTACACTTGTGGGACTGGGACAACATGAGGAAAGGCTCACCCCAGAGACTGCTGCTGAGTTAATCTGGGAAGATTTCATACAACAAGCAGGAGTAACTAGTGCCTGAAATAGCTCGTTTCCGATGCAAAAACTGCGGACATCGTTTTGAGAAACCAGTTCTCAACGAGAAAGAGAGTCGAGAGGCTCGGCGGCTCAATCAGCCGGTCTATCAAATTCAATGTCCCAAATGCCAAAGTACCGATGTTCGTCGTGGTTGGGACTAGGGGCAGTTATATATAGGTTCCCTGTGATCCAAAACTCTTTCATAATTTTTCAAATATTAGAATTTCAAATTCAGCCATAGATAGGCTAAATCAAGTATTTTTCTCAACATCCACGTCCAATTCTGTATAATTCGCTAGGTTGATCAACCGTTTCTGTATACAGAAATTGTGCCTTGCTCTGCAGGACACACATAACAATTGTTGGAGGTTCTATAACGATGGATAAGAAGCGTCGTGATTTTAATAAGCTGATGGTGGCTGCAGCGGCCGGAATGATGGCAGGAAGCCAGACGGTTGCCCTGGCGGGTCATCCAGGTCACGAAGGTTGCCCAAAGCATACCTGTAAAGGCCAGAACGAGTGTAAAGGCAAGGGTGGTTGCAAAGGCAGCGACAACGGCTGTGCTGGCAAGAACTCATGCAAGGGCAAAGGTGGTTGTAACCCGGCCCACACGTACGAAAAGCATGCCTGTAAGGGCCAAAATGCTTGTAAATGCCAAGGCGGCTGTAAGTCAGGTGACAACGGCTGTGCCGGCAAAAATTCATGTAAAGGTAAGGGCGGATGCCAGCTTCCGGTTGACCCCAGCCACATGGAAGGATAAGCAGAACCTAGCAACTTATTCGTTGTAAAGGTCTGAATATTTCCTAAAGCGATTTGAGCGTCGACAGGGTTGCTGGATCCAGCATACCCCTGTCGATTGCTTGAATACTTTCTCTACTGGTAACATGCTTACCAGGCATTTCTGATTCACAAGGTGGTTTCTGTGTCTGTAAAAAACCGCTGGGGCTTTCCTGACCTTGGACTCGGACTCGGGCTGCGCACGGTCCATTTCAATCATATCCTCGAGCACTGGCCACAGGTGGACTGGTTCGAGATCATGTCCGAGAATTTCATGGATACCGAAGGAAATCCCGTACACGTGCTGGACCAGATTGCAGAACGCTACCCGATCGTCATGCATGGGGTCTCCATGTCGATCGGCAGTACCGACCCCATCGATTTCGACTACCTCGGAAAATTGAAGGCCTTGGCCGAACGGGTGAACGCCCACTGGCTTGGGGACCATGTCTGCTGGACCGGGGTGCATGGCAAGAACGGCCACGACCTGTACCCGCTGCCCTATAACGAGAAGAGCCTGGCCTTCCTGGTGGACAGGATACGCACCGTCCAGGATTTCCTGGAACGGCCCCTGATTCTGGAGAATCCCTCAACCTATCTGACGTTCGCCAACTCCACCATGGCCGAGGAGGAATTCCTCGCCCGCATGGCTGAGGAGTCGGACTGCGGACTGCTGCTCGACGTCAACAACGTCTACGTCACCTGCCGCAACCATGGATTGGATTCCCAAGCGTACCTGGAAGCGATCCCGTACGACCGGGTCGTGCAGATCCATCTGGCGGGACATACCGACAAGGGCACGCACTGCATCGACACGCACAACGGCCGGGTCATCGATCCCGTGTGGGACCTGTATGCCGAGGTGCACCGGCGTGCCGGCAATCGGGCCACGCTGCTCGAGTGGGATGCCGACATCCCTTCATTTGAAGAGGTCCATGCCGAGGTCCTGAAGGCGGCGCAATTCCGCCACATGACCGAATTACGCCATGCCTCGTGATGACTCGCGGCTGGAAAGCCTCGAGCAATGGTTGTATGAGGTCATCAGCCACCCCGAGGGGGCCAAGGCTGGCGTCGAGGCCAGTTCCAGGCAGGACAGCCCGGCGGCCTACGATCTGGAACAAACCGTCCTGCCTTCCGATCAGCTGACGCCGCTGGAGCGCATCTCGGTCTACGCCGACATGTACTTCTGGCGGTTCATCGAGATCATGTCGGGTGAGTACCCGACGGTACAGCACCTCCTCGGAGAGGAGCTGTTCGAACAGGTGGTCAGGGATTATGTCACGCGTTACCCGTCGACGTACTACAACCTGAACCGCCTGAGCATCAAGTTCCCGCATTACCTGGAAAAGGAGGCCGCGGATCTCCCGCATCAGCCTTTTGTGGCGGCCATCGCCACGGTTGAACGGGTCATGGAGGATGCCTTCGATGACCCGTACCGTGAAAAGATCTCTCCGGACGCGATTCAGGGCATTCCGGGAGAGAAATGGACCGACATCCGCCTGCAGTTCAACCCGGCCCTGTACCTGCTGGAGTTGGAGTACCCGGTCAATGACTACATGACCGCCGTGTATGAAAACCGCCATATGGACATCCCGCAGGCCCAGAAGGCATTTGTCGTGGTGTATCGCTGCAATTACACGGTCTGGCGCGAAGATCTCGACTACGAGAGCTACCTGCTGTTGTCCCGGCTCAAGGACGGTGAATCCCTGGGAGAGGCCCTGGAGAACTGCACTCAGCAAGAGGGTGTGGATGCGGACAAGATCACGGCCAGCCTGGGGGAGTGGTTCCAGCAATGGACCGCCCAGGAGTTCTTCTGCGGTCTCGAAATCGATTCTGACTGACCCGGGTCAGAGCTCGCTAAAAGTGTTGGGGCCAGAAGAGGCCCGACCCAGACAGGTGGCTAACCCGCAAGTTTGCCTATGGCTGTTAGGTTGTGGGGATCTGACTTGCTACGGGATGCAGCGGAAGACAGCGAAGGTCTGCTGTCCGCGGTCGACTTTCGACATCGCCACGACCGTATCGCCACCCATGTGGATCGCGCTGTTTCGTGCCAGGCGCTGCAGCTGGTTTGCGATCGTGGAAGCGCTTTTGGGTACCAGGCCCAGGTACTTCTCGCCGATACTGACGGTCGCCGCTCCATTCTTCTGGCAGTTCTTCACATCGTCGGGGCTCAAGACGCGTGCTTTTTCCCCTTCATAGGTCAGTTCGATGGTTTCGCACGAGGCCAGGACAAATAGGGCTGCAGTGATCAGGGCTGCAATACGAAGTTTGGAAATCATGGCCGGTTTAGTGTGGGTATGTCGCAGAACGGTTACCTTCTAACCCCGCAAATCGTACAGCAATATGTACAGAAAATACAGAACCCTAGGCCGGGTCTAGCTTCTTCAAACATGTGCCGGACCGTACTCCCTGGCATCAGCCCTGGGATGTGCCGATCCGATCCTGCAGGAACTCCAGGATATGTTCCATCGGGATCTGCTGCGCTTCTGCTTCGTGCCGGCTTTTGTACTCGATCTCGTTTTGCTGCAGGCCCCGCTCACTGACCACGATGCGATGGGGAATGCCGATCAGTTCATGGTCGGCAAACAACAGGCCGGGGCGCAAATCCCGGTCATCCAGCAGCACTTCCAGCCCCAGGGCTTCAAGTTCGTGGTGCAGCTGTTCGCTGGTCTTTGCCACCTGGTCTGATTTTCGCGCATTGATGGGAATGATGGAGATACTGAAGGGGGCAATCGACTGCGGCCAGAGGATGCCGTGCTCATCGAAGTTCTGTTCGATGGCCGCCGCGATCACCCGCGTGACCCCGATTCCGTAACAGCCCATGGTGACGATCTGTTCGCGCCCGTCCTGGTCGAGCACGCAGGCCTTGAGGGCCGTGCTGTACTTGTCGCCCAGTTGGAAGATGTGACCGACTTCAATGCCGCGCTTGACGATGACCGACCCCTTGCCGTCCGGGCTGGCATCGCCAGTGGCAATCTTGCGCAGGTCCTGGCTTTCGTGCTGGCCGAAGTCCGGAAGGTCCCGGCCCCAGTTCACACCCGTGTAATGAAACCCCTCCTCATTGGCGCCACACACGAAATTTCCAAGGGCATGGGCGGCATGATCCATGATCACCGGGCAAGTCATCTGCAAGGGGCCCAGGGAGCCCGGCTTGCAGCCGAGCTGGGCCTCAATCTCCTGTTCGCCGGCAAACACCAGTGGCGTGGCCACACTTTCCAGTTTCTGCGCCTTCACGGCGTTGAGTTCATGGTCGCCCCGAAGCACCAGCGCCACCAGCGGCTCCGTTTCTCCCTTCACGATCAGGGTCTTCGCCACCTGGCCGGGTGTCACCTTCAGAAACGCGCACACTTCCTCGATGCTGTGACAGTCCGGAGTGGCTGTTTTCTCTAGCGATTCTGCAGCACCGGGTTCGGTATTTTCCACCGCTGCCACCGGGGCAAGCTCGACGTTGGCGGCATAGTCACTTTCCGTCGAGAAAGCGATGGCATCCTCGCCGGACTCGGCCAGCACGTGGAATTCATGCGAGACATTCCCCCCTATGCTGCCGGTGTCGGCTTCCACGGTTTTGAACTGCAGGCCCAGGCGGGTGAAGATGCTGACATAGGTGTCATACATCACCTGGTAGGTGGATTCCAGGCTCTCCTTGTCGAGATGGAAGGAATAGGCATCCTTCATGATGAATTCACGTGCGCGCATGACCCCGAAACGCGGGCGGATCTCATCGCGGAACTTGGTCTGGATCTGGTAGTAGTTCACCGGCAACTGCTTGTAGCTCCGGATTTCACGGCGCACCAGGTCGGTGATGACCTCCTCGTGCGTCGGGCCGTAACAGAACTCCCGGTGATGGCGGTCCTGCATGCGCAGCAGTTCAGGGCCATACTGGTCCCAGCGCCCGGATTCCTGCCAGAGTTCAGCCGGTTGGATGGAAGGCATCAGCACCTCGATCGCACCCGACTTGTCCATTTCCTCGCGGATGATGTTTTCCACCTTGCGAAGGATACGAAGACCAAGGGGCAGCCAGGTGTACAGGCCCGAGGCCAGGCGGCGAATCATCCCGGCGCGCAGCATCAGCCGGTGACTCACAAGCTCCGCGTCCGCAGGCGACTCCTTGAGGGTCAACAATGGGAACTGACTTACGCGCATACTCGCCTGGTTGATGTTTGGCCCGGAACTGAAAGCCTGTTGTGGATGCCGGTACTCATCCGCTCATGAGTGACGGAAATGATCCCTGCCAGGATGTATTATATTTTTTTTATGGCCTATAAAAATCATACACATGCATGCACGGCATGCGTGTATACTACGTTAATCTGCAGGCAAAACAAGCTCCAAGGGAGTTGAGATGGCAGATCGTCGGCTACAAGTGTTCCACACCGTTGCGAAATTGCTGAGCTTCACCAAGGCCGCAGAAACACTGCATATGACGCAACCGGCCGTGACGTTCCAGGTGCGCCAGCTCGAGGAGCATTTCAACACCCGACTGTTCGATCGAACGCACAACCGCGTCACGCTGACAGAGGCCGGGCGCAGGTGCTACGAATATGCCGAGCAGATCTTCGAGCTGTACGCCGAGATGGAGAATTTCGTCAAGGAACTGACCAGCGACGTCAGCGGCACGCTGACCCTGGGCGCCAGTACGACCGTTGCTGAATACATGCTGCCCAGCCTGCTCAGCGGATTTACCAAGAAATTCCCCGAGATACAGTTGCGCCTGAAGGTTTCCAATACCGAAGGCATCGTTTCCATGATCGAGAACAGCATGATCGATCTGGGCATTGTCGAAGGCCCGGTCACCAACAAGAATCTGTTGGTCGAGGTATGCAGGGTCGACCAACTGGTGGTGATCGTCCCCCCGGGGCATGAACTTGCCAAGCGGGCCTCCATCTCCATGGAGGAACTCATGCATTTTCCGTTCATCGGCCGTGAGGAGGGGTCCGGCACGAGGGACGTGATTATGGGCCACATGACCAAGATGGGGCTGGATCGGAACAACCTGAATATCTGCATGGAACTGGGCAGCCCGGAATCCATCAAGGGGGCGGTCGAGGCCGGCATGGGCGTGTCGATCGTGTCCGGGGCCACGATCGAGAAAGAGCTCAAGCTCAAGGTGTTGAACAAGCTGGATCTGGAACCCCAGCTCGAGCGGGAATTCTCCTTTGTCCGCCAGCGTCAGAAGTTCCGCCTGCGTGCCATGGACGAGTTGCTGGACTATGCGCGCGGCTACTGCGATTCGAAAAAATAGGCGGTATGAGTCTCCGCACGGTTTTGCTTTTGCCTGAAATTACAAGAACGGGCGCAGACACCGGACAGGCCGCACACCTGCACGATTCGGCCCGTTGCCGAAAGTGCACCTGAGGCCCCAGCTTCTCTCACCACGTCGAACTGATCCATGATCGAATACCTCAAAAACTGGTACCAGCAGAACTTCTCGAATCCGCAGATCGTCATTCTGGCACTTTGCCTGATCGTCGGTTTTGCCAGCGTGCTGCTGTTTGGTGATCTCCTGGCCCCCCTGATCGCCAGCATAGTCATCGCCTACGTGCTGGACGGGGTCGTGGGACTGCTACAGCAGGGCAGGATCCCCCGGTTTTTGGCACTGCTGCTGGTCTTTTTCGGCTTCCTCGCCCTGTTGATCATAATCCTGTTCGGGCTGATCCCCAAACTGTCGCAGCAGCTCACACAGTTTTTCCGTGAGTTACCAGGCATGATCACGCAGGGCCAGAACCTGCTGATGCAGTTGCCGGACAAGTACCCGAGCATTGCCCAGATCTTCACGGAAGCGCAAATCACGGAGATGATCAGTTCACTGCGCTCCCAGCTGATTGCGGTGGGGCAGAATGTCCTCAGTCAGCCACTCGAATCCGTAGTGGGCCTGATTACGATCATCGTCTACCTGATCATCGTTCCCCTGCTGGTGTTCTTCTTTCTCAAGGATAAAGGCAAGATTTTGGGGTGGGCAGAAAGTTTTCTGCCTTCCAACCGCGAACTGACGAACGAGGTCTGGATCGAGGTCAACAAGAAAATTGCCAGCTACATCCGCGGCAAAGTCATTGAAATCCTGGTGGTCTGGGCTGCGACCTATGTCACGTTTGTCTTCTTCGGTCTCGACTATGCCATGCTGCTTTCATTCTTGGTCGGCATATCCGTCATCATCCCCTACGTGGGGGCCGCGTTGGTGACCATCCCGGTCGTGTTTGTGGCCTACTTTCAATGGGGGCCAAGTTCCGAGTTCGTGTACGTGTTGCTGGCTTACGCTGCGATCCAGCTCCTGGACGGCAATGTGCTGGTGCCCCTGCTGTTTTCCGAGATCGTAAATTTGCATCCCGTCGCGATCATCGCAGCGGTACTGATTTTCGGGGGGATCTGGGGGGTCTGGGGCGTGTTTTTTGCCATTCCGCTGGCCACACTGTTCCATGCGGTGATCCGGGCATGGTCGTCCATCAACCGAGGCTCGTGGCAAAAGCAGCAATCCCTGTCCGGCTCATGAGGGGTCTGCAATCACTGTTCTGGAGCACCAGTGCGCGGATAAGCTGTTATTTTCTTGTAATGGCAGGGTGCGATCAGTACCATCCAAAGCCTTTCTGATCTGAACTTCATTTGGGGAATCCGGTGTTCAAAGGCAGCATGGTCGCAATGGCTACGCCGATGCATGAAGGTGGCGCAGTCGATTACGACACACTGGCGGACTACGTTGAATTCCATATCGAGAACGACAGTGATGTGCTGGTACCGGCCGGCACCACAGGTGAGTCTGCCACGCTGGACCATGCCGAGCACTGCGAACTGATCCGGTTCGTCGTCCGCCAGGCCGGGGGCCGGGTTCCGGTCATTGCAGGTACCGGCTCGAACTCCACCCGTGAGACGATCGAGCTGACCCAGTGTGCCAAGGAAGCCGGTGCGGATGCCTGCCTGCTGGTGACCCCGTATTACAACAAGCCCACCCAGGAGGGGCTGGTACTGCATTATGAAGCCGTGGCCAAAGCGGTTGCGATCCCGCTGATTCTGTATAATGTGCCCGGGCGCACTGCATGTGATATGTTGGCGCCGACGGCAATTCGGCTTTCCCAGCTGGACAATATCATCGGGATCAAGGAGGCGACTGGGGATGTCAGTCGCTGCCAGGAGATTCTCGCGGGCTGCCGGGAAGGGTTTTTGTTGATCAGCGGCGATGATGCCACCGCCATGGATTTCATGCTTGCCGGCGGCAAGGGGGTCATCACAGTGACGGGAAATGTTGCACCTAGGCTGTTTCATGAATTGTGCATGGCATGCCTGGAAGGGGACCGGACCAAGGCACAGCAAACCAACGCCCGGCTTGAGCGTCTGAACCACGACCTGTTCGTGGAATCCAACCCGATCCCGGTAAAGTGGTGCCTGACAGAGATGGGTCTGTTTCCGGCAGGCATACGCTTGCCCATGACTCCCCTGTCGAGTGCCCACCACGAAACCTTGCGTGAAGCCCTGCAACTGGCTGGCAGCCTATAAACATACTGGATTAGCTCTATGCTCAAATATCAATTTTCCATGCGGTTTGTGCTCGTGGTGGCCTGGCTTCCACTGGCCCTGGGTCTGGGTGGCTGCGGTTTTCTGAAGACCGGGGACCAGGACTACTCAGACAGCGCCTCGACGAGGCCCCTCGAGGCACCCCCTGACCTGGTGGCCCCGGACTGGGAAAGCAGCCTGAGGATTCCGAAAACGGCAAGTGACAGGGTCAGCGCCCTGGAGACGCGGGTGCCGGCCGTGGGTGCCAGCGTACTGCCCGAGTTTCTGGAAATGCGTGTGCGCCAGGAAGGTCCGACCCGCTGGTTGGAAGTGGATGCGGACCCGGTCACGCTGTGGCCGCTGCTGCGTGGATTCTGGCAGGAGGAAGGTTTCAGAATTGCCGAGGACGAACCGGTACTGGGCTACATGGAGACCCACTGGGCCCAGGACCTGGGCCGTCTTCGCGACACGTCCTCCAACCGGGAAGGAATTGACGTGGTCACGGAGAAGTTCCGGCTGCGCCTTGAGCGCCAGCCCAATGCGGTGACCAACCTGTACCTGACACAGCGTGGTCTGGAAGTGGCCGCGATCAATGAGGATGACCAGATCCTGTGGAAACCGCAGTCTCCGAACCCGGACCGTGAAGCGGAAATGACAGTCAGGCTGATGGAATTCCTGGGCACCTCAAAGGAAGAAGCCGGACTCAAGTTCGGGAACCCGGATTCCCAGGCCCTGTACCTGGACATCCGCGATATCGAGGGGATCCCGGTGCTGATGGTGGGTGACGTCTTCCCCCGGGTCTGGCGCAGGACCGGTGTGGCCCTGGACCGCTCAGGCCTCGTCATCGAGGATCACAATCGCGACCAAGGCATTTACTTCGTCTCCCTGGAGCCGGATCCGGTCTCCACGCAGGCGGGCATTCGCGATGGCGATGCTGCCGTGGTGCGCTACCAGATACACCTGCTCGGCCAGGGCCGCCAGACGTTGATCACGGCCCACAGGGACGATCAAGAGCAGGTGGTGATCCCGGCTGGAACAGCCAGGAAGCTGCTGCGCAGGATCATCTCAGCCTATCCTGGCAATTACCCGCGTGCGTAACCGCTGGAGGTTATGAGTCGGATTTGGTTTTTCGTCGTCGGGTCCGCTTGACGGCTGGCTTGGTCTTCTGACTTTCCTTTTTGAACTGCAGGATGGCCTCCAGGATGCCGTCGGCATCCAGTCCCGCATCAGTCAACTGCTCCTCGCGGGTGGCATGGTTCAGGTAATGATCCGGCAAGCCCAGGTTTTTGATGCGAACCGCAAGCTGGCTGATGGCCAGGACTTCGTTGACCGCCGAGCCGGCCCCTCCCAGCACGACATTGTCTTCAATCGTGACGATCAACTCGTGCGCCTTGGCAACGTCGATGATGAGCGCCTGGTCGATCGGTTTGACAAACCTCATGTTAACCACGGTTGCATCCAGCTGTTCACCCACATCGAGGGCGTCATGCACCGGGCTTCCGAAGGCCAGGATTGCAATCTGTTTGCCCTGGCGTAACACCTCGCCCTTGCCGACTTCCACGGCGTTCATTTCCGACTCGACCGGGGTACCTGGCCCGCTGCCGCGGGGATAACGTACGGCGGCCGGACACTCCTGCAAATAGGCCGTATAGAGCATCCGCCGTGTCTCGTTTTCATCGCTTGGCGTCATCACCACCATGTTCGGGACGCAGCGCAGGTAAGTCAGATCAAAACTGCCGGCATGGGTCTGCCCGTCACCGCCCACGACCCCGGCACGGTCAATCGCAAACATGACCGGCAGGTTTTGCACCGCGACGTCATGGATCAGCTGATCATAGCCACGCTGCAGGAAGGTCGAATAAATGGCCACGATCGGCTTGGTATCCTCACAGGCCATCCCGGCGGCAAGTGTGACCGCATGCTGTTCTGCAATGGCAACGTCAAAGTAGCGGTCAGGAAACTCCTTGGAGAACCGGACCAGGCCCGATCCTTCTCGCATGGCAGGTGTGATGGCCATGACGCGCTCATCCTGCTTGGCAATGTCGCACAGCCAGTCGCTGAAGACCTGCGTGTAGGTGATTTTGGGTTTTCCACCTGATTTGACCACCCCGACGCTGGGCTCGAAGGTAGGCACGGCATGGTAGCCTACCGGGTCCGATTCCGCCTTCGCATAGCCCTTCCCCTTGACCGTGCAGATGTGCAGCAGCTTCGGGCCATCCAGGCGTTTCAGGTTTTTCAGAATCTTGATCAGGCTGCTCGCATCGTGCCCGTTTGCCGGACCGTAATAGCTTAGCCCGAGTTCCTCAAACAGCGTCCCCGGAGGTGTCACCACACCCTTGGCATGTTCGGTGATGCGGCCCACGAATTCGTTCGCAAACGGAATCGGCTGGAGCAGTTTTTTACTGCTCTTGCTGATGGTGGCCGACATCTGGCCAGAGAGTAGCCGGGTCAGGTAATTGGTCATGGCGCCGATGTTGGGCGAAATCGACATCTCGTTGTCATTGAGTATGACCAGCAGGTCGGCATTGCTGTCTCCCAGGTGATTCAGGGCTTCATACGCCATCCCGCCCGTGATGCCGCCGTCTCCGATGACTGCAATGACTTTGCGCTTCTCGTTCCTTGAGGCGCTGGCAATGGCCATCCCCAGGGCAGCGCCGATGGACGTGCTCGAATGGCCGGTTCCAAAATGATCGTGTTCGCTTTCACTGCGTTTCGGGAACGGCGCCAGTCCGTCCTTGGTTCGAATGGTCGTAATACGGTCTTTGCGGCCCGTGAGGATTTTGTGCGGGTAGCACTGGTGGCCGACGTCCCACACAATTCGGTCATGCGGGGTATTGAAGACATAGTGCAGCGCAACGGTGATTTCTACCGCGCCGAGACCGCCACCGAAATGTCCTCCGCAGCTGGCAATGGAATCCAGCAAGAAATCACGCAGCTCGTCAGCGACCGCCGGCATCTGGTTTTCCCTCAGGGAGCGCAGCTCCGCCGGGCTGTCGATCTTGGATAGCAGGGGGTAACGGGTTTTGTCCATAGGCGTCAGGATTTGTATGATTTGCTGAGGTTGAAAGTCTGAAGCCGGTACGCTAGGAGTTTCTTCTTATTATATATTGACTCACAGCGTACAGCGTAGCCCACTCAAAATCCATATGGTCGATTTCCTGGCAGGCCTGCCGCAGCAGTTCTTCTGCCGTGTTCTCGGCTTGTTCCAGCCCTACGGTGCTCGGGTACGTGGGTTTGTTTTGCGCCGCATCGGAACCCTGCGGTTTTCCCAGGACTTCCGTCTCGCTCTGGATGTCGAGGATATCGTCGCGGATCTGAAACAGCAGCCCGATGCAATCGGAAAAGCGGGCAAATCGCTCATAGACCTCGGGCGTACTTGCCTCACTCGCCGTGACGGCCATCAGTACACTGGTCTTGATCAGTGCCCCGGTCTTGAGCCGGTGCATGCGTTTCAGTTCATTTTCATCGAGCGGCTTGTTGACAGAAGCGAGGTCGATGGCCTGTCCTCCAACCATACCCTGTGAGCCTGCCGCCTCGCCGAGGAGCTGGGCCATCCTGCCCCGCCGCTCGGGGGAGTTGGCAGGATCATTGGCCAGTACGGAAAAGGCGAGGGCCTGCAGGGCATCGCCGGCCAGGATTGCGTTGGCTTCTCCATAGGCATTGTGACAGGTCGGTCGTCCCCGGCGCAGGTCGTCGTCGTCCATGGCAGGGAGATCGTCATGAATCAGGGAGTAGCTGTGTACCAGCTCCACGGCGCAGGCCGGGGCATCCAGTCTCTCCACGGGCACGTCCAGTGCCTCTCCGGTCGCATACACCAGCACCGGGCGTATTCGCTTGCCCTCACCCAGTACGGCATAGCGCATGGCCTCGTGCAGTACAGCGGGCGGTTCGGAGGCTGCGGGAAGCCAGTTTTCAAGCTGCTGGTTGACGCGCCCGGCATACAGGTCGAGGATCTCGTCAATCTTTTTCGGTCGATTCTCCGTCATCGAAGTTCTTTTCCGTCCAGTCTCCATTTTCCTTGCTCAGCACTGAAATTTTCTGTTCGGCCTGCTGCAGCGCCTGGCGGCACTCACGCGTGAGCTTGACGCCCTGTTCATAGCATTTGAGTGACTCCTCCAGGGACAGGCCACCTTTTTCCAGCTTTTCGACCAGCGCTTCAAGCTGTTTTAGTGATGTTTCAAAATCCATGATTTGCGTTGCAAATTGTCATAGTGATTCTGGAAGGGGACGCAGATCAGCCACACATGGCTTTTCCTGCAGCGAGGGCCTGTGACGGTGTCCGTTGTCATCCAACCTGCCAAGCCGCCCAGGCCATGCCGGTTCCTGCTGGATATCATATCACGCCGCCCGCAAGGCTGAGACACAGGGCCACCTCATGCACGGATCTGAAGCCCATCCGTTTTGGCACTTGCACCTGAATCCTCTGAGTGCCGGTTTTCTCGATGGCTATTTGCCCAAAACACGGATCGAGATGCAGGGGATGGCACTCGCCAGACGGCAGCAACCAGTATGTTATACTATAATACTACGGTTTGATGCGGCACTGGGGTGCGTGCCTTGCATCGTAACGTGATTCCCTTTTGGCCTAGGTGATACCCATGGACCAGTCATTTTTTCCGGAACGCCAGCACGATCACGAAGCCTGCATCCATGCGGGCATGGCGCATGCGGAAGCCGCATGCGAGAGTCGTAACGAGCGCTTCACCGCGAATCGCCGTTCTGTCCTTGAGCTGCTGCTGGCGGTTCATCGCCCGTTAGGCGTCTACGAGCTCATGAAACAGTTTGACTGGAAAGGACGCAGACCCGCACCCGCCCAGATTTACCGTGCCCTTGAGTTTCTGGAATCGATCGGTCTGGTACACCGTATCGAAAGCTGCAACGCCTATCTTGCTTGCAGTCGTCCGGGCCGCCATCACTGCACCATATTTCTGGTCTGCGAGCAGTGTAAAACAGTCGCGGAAGTGGAGGCCAAACGCATGCAGGATGCGATTGCCGACCTGGCGGATCAGACCGGCTTCGAACTTCACTCCCAGGTCCTTGAGGCCCGCGGACTTTGTCCGGACTGCGCCAGCGCTACGGCGCCCGACGGGTCAGACCATTGAACACAGGCAGGGTCCGGTTGATCGAGGCCCAGGGAGTCAGCGTTCTCAGAAGAGGGCGCCAGCTCCTTCACGCGGTGGATATTCATGTCGACCGGGGCGAGGTGGTGACCCTGATTGGCCCCAACGGCGCCGGCAAGACTACGCTGGTACGCGTGCTGCTCGGATTGCTGTCGCCGGATACCGGGCACGTACGGCGTGGATCCTCTGTCCGGGTAGGCTATGTGCCCCAGCATCTCCACCTGAACTCAACCATGCCAATCACCGTCAAGCGCATGATGAGCCTGACCAGCAAGTCTCCCCAGAGTGCCGTGGAGGCAGCGCTGGATGAAACCGGTTCACGGAAATTGCTTGCAGCCTGCATGTCCGATCTTTCGGGAGGCGAGTTGCGCCGAGTGTTGCTGGCACGCGCGCTGCTGCGCGACCCGGATCTCCTGCTCCTGGATGAGCCTGTATCCGGTGTGGATTATATCGGTGAAGCGGAAATGTATGCGCTGATCGCAGAAATTGTTGCCCGCCATGGTTGCGGTGTGCTCATGGTGAGCCATGACCTTCATATTGTCATGGCGGCCACTGACCGGGTTGTCTGCCTGAATCACCACATCTGCTGTACCGGAGTGCCCCAGGAAGTGGTCGGGCATGACGAATTCCAGCGATTGTTCGGCACCCGTGCAGGCGTTGTTACCGCACTTTATCAGCACAGCCATGATCACGTGCATGACTTTGGTGGTATGGCGGAGACACCGGAAACTGTGTCGAGCGACTCTGGAGAATCCGCGTCGGTTGCCCATGAAAATGCGTACGGCCGCATGCCGCACGAGACG
Source organism: Gammaproteobacteria bacterium (assembly GCA_022824965.1). Lineage (GTDB taxonomy): Bacteria > Pseudomonadota > Gammaproteobacteria > UBA4575 > UBA4575 > WTFY01. The sequence continues at coordinate 102,233 of JAJDYY010000006.1, read as the reverse complement.
AGGTCCCGGGATGCTGGATGACTTCTTTGTCCGTGCACTGTTGGTCGCAGCCGGTGTGGGCTGTGTAGCCGGTCCACTGGGCTGTTTTTTACTTTGGCGCCGAATGGCCTATTTTGGAGATACCATGGCGCACTCGGCACTGCTCGGGATCGCACTCGGGATGATCCTGGGCACCTCACCGGTGCTTGGCGTGTTTGCCATTGCGTTCCTGACTGCACTGGCGCTGCTGTTTTTGCAAAGGGTGGTTCATCTTGCAAGCGATACCCTGCTCGGAATCTTGTCCCACAGTGCGCTGGCCCTGGGCGTGGTCATCCTGGCGATTTCCGGCTCATCATATGGGCATGACCTGTTAAGTTATCTTTTTGGTGATGTACTTGCCGTGTCCCGGGGTGACGTGTTCATGGTGTGGATCGGTGGCCTGTTTTGCCTGGTGGTACTGACCTACATATGGCATCCGCTGGTCGCGCTTACCGTGCATGAGGATCTGGCACGTGCTGAAGGCAGCCCGGTAGAGCGCAGCCAGATTATCTACATGCTCCTGATCGCCGGGGCTGTAGCAGCGGGTATGAAAGTGGTTGGGGTACTTCTGGTCGTGGCCTTGCTGATCATCCCGGCTGCAGCGGCACAGTCCCTGTCTCGCACACCGGAGCAGATGGCAGTGCTTGCGGCTGTGATCGGGATGATTTCCTCGGGTGGCGGCCTGTTTGGCTCACTGGTGCTGGATGTGCCTTCCGGCCCATCGATTGTCGTGATGGCACTGCTTCTTTTCCTGGTCAGCCTTGTGATTCAGCCCCTTCGACGCGCACTGGATTTTGCCTAGCACAGACCTCTCTCGATACGAGGCCGAGACTGCCTCGGGGTCCATCTAATTCAATAGAAGCAAGCCGCTCAGCCAGCAATGGGCTTGGCTTTCGCAAGCCGTGCTTTTCGCTTTGGGGTATACAGCGTCTTCCACAACTCGTTGATGGTTTTTCGACTTACCCCGTCACCTGTTGACACGTATTGAGTGTTTGACTGCAAGTTTCTCTCAGCCTTGATAAGCGGTTGCTCGGTGGTGAACGCAAGTCGAGCTCACAGGTCGCATCATCGATCAGGGGCTCGTTTCAGACCGTAACCACTCGGAACCTTCAGAGCCAGCCTCGCTTGCGGTGCATGCCACGCAGACCTGTCTGGACGAGACATTATTTCGGGGAACGTGCTCGCAATCACCCGGCGGATCGACCCCGCGCAAAGAGCGGCTTTCTTCGTGAACTCCGTCATTTGACGGAATGAATCCCATTCCGACTTCTCTATCTTTCGATGTACACGGATGGGGATGCACAGCGCCCTGCGCCGGGCGAAGTGCATGAGGGACTCCACACATCACTAGAACAAGCCGGGATGTTTACTCTCCATACTGATCTTAGAACAATGAGCATGAGCCAAGCCGCCACTTCACGGGGCGTGCGGTGCCGATAGCCTTTTCGGTGCGCTCGTCGCAGGTGTCAAGCTGCGCCCTGTGGCGGGGCGGTCGCGGCCTCTTGTGGGCCGGCCTCGCGCTGCTGGTGGTACTGGGCAGTCACGATGTCCATGCGGAGGCGGTGTGCAGTGACATGCCCACCGTAGGCGAGTGGGTGAAATGCGAGAAGGCTCAAGGTATCACCGGGGAGGATATCGACATCAATCTCAATGGAGTGGCCATCGAGACCCCGGCAGAGGTCTATGGTCCTCCCTGGCCTGAAATCTTTCACGGATTACCCGTTCAGGACCTTCATGGTGTTTGGGCAAACCATCAAGGTGCAGGGAATATCAGGATCAATGTTCAGGGTACGACGGACAAGCAAACCATTACCGCAGTCAATCCCCGTTCGGGTGGTATTTTTGGTTTGGGTGCTGGCAAGGGCAGCATTGATATTGATGTTCGTGATGTCACCATCATGACGTCCGGGGACTTGGATGATTCCGCGGGTGTTCATGGTAACCAGGCTTTCAATGATAGCAGTCTGGCACCCTATGACGGCACCTATCACGTTGATATTGATGTCCGTAGGAGTTCGATCACCACCATGGGCGGTAATACATCTGGGATACGTAGTAGTCTGCAAGGGCCTGCCGATTTGGACATCACAGGGTATACCGAGGTAAATGTGGAGCATACCAGCATTACGACTCAGGCTGGCCATGGTATTGAATCACGTGTACGCAATGTTGCAGGGAATCTCACGGTGAACACAACGGGTGGGTCGATTATGGTTTCAGGAAATTCTGTCCATGGCATTAACGCTGATAAGTTTGATTCGACCGATGGGACTTCATCAGCGCTAGGCGATATCCTTGTGAATGTTCATGGTGGGGAGATTGTGACGAATAGCTACCTCTCGCACGGCATCCAAGCATGGATACGGGGTACCGGCATGCCGGGGGATGTCAGCATCGACCTGCGTGATGTCATGGTGAAAACGGAGGGTACAGCACTCTTCCCCGGTCAAGATTTCACTCTTTCTCACGGCGTATACGGAATTCATTCGGGCCTTGGCGACATCCATATCGACGCCCATCACGGAACCGTAGTATCAACGAAGGGGGCATTCTCCTATGGCCTGCGTGCACTCCACGCCGGGTCGGGCGATACTTTTGTCACCACCCACCGGGGCAGTTCAATCACCACTGAAGGTGCATCGGCCCATGGCATCGATGCACGCAATACACAAGCCGCGCCTGCGGTGGATGACAGCCGGGCGGTCACTGTCCGGGTGGACGGGGGCATCGAGGCGACCGGAGCGGGCGCCCATGGCGTGAGGATCGGCACAGGTGCCACCAGCCTGGCCTCACTGGATGCCGAGGGCTATCGCAGGCATACGGTGACCGTCAACGGCAGCGTGACGGCCCATGGTGCGGGGGTCTACTTGAGCAACGGCGGGCGGGTCATCATCGGGCCCCAGGGAACCATCGACTCGGCCACAGGGATCGCGATCCTGGCCACCGGTACGGTCCCGGAAGTCCCGGAAGATACCACTGATCCGAATAACGTGATCCCTGCCATCCCGGCCATTCTCTCCAAGCTGCGTGTGGACCTGAACCTCGGCGGTCGCCGGGTAATGGATGCGATCGGCGATAACTGGATTCTCAACGACGGCGGCGAGACCACGCTGGCCGTGAACAACATCGTGCTGCACGATGGGGCCACCGGCAACACCGGCAACACGGCATACAACGGCGTCTGGAACGTCACCCTGGTCAGCCCGGGCGTCAAGGTGACCGATCGCATGGACCCGGATCCTGCGAACTGGACCACGGAGGCATCTACCGCCCCATTGGATCGTGACTTCTCGGCTGCGGATTTTACCGAGGACCGGGCACGCTGCCCGTCCGGACAGATTGGATTCCCGAACTGCAGAACACCTCCACCGCCACCCCCTCCCATGTGCCCGCAAGGACAGGTCGGTACGCCTCCGGACTGCATGTCTCCCGCACCGGAGCCGGAGCCTGAGCCCCAGATGCCCATGCTGATGGAGGAGTATGCGCCGAGAGCCGCCCTGTACGAGGCGCTGCCCGACGTTCTTCTCGACCTTCAGGTCGGCGACCTGATGGGCCAGTGCCAGACCAGGCCCCAGCCTCCGGTCTGGATTCGTCTGGCCGGTGGCAGCGCCTCCCAGGACTTCGAGAGTTCAACGGTGGGGGTGCTCTACGATGTGGACAGCTTCACCGTGGAAGCCGGGGCCACGGTGTATCAGACAGATCTTTTGAGCGTGCAGACCTCGCTGCATCACATCAAGGGTTCCGTGGACGTATCGTCTCCAACCCGCGGCGGGGACATCCACATCCAGGGCAGGGGTGCTTCGGCAGACATGCACTGGCACAGTGCGAGCGGGTATTACATCGCAGGCCGCTTGTCCCTGACGGACTTTGACATGGACCTTTCCTCGGACACGGTCGGTCGGCTGGCCTCGTCGCTGGATGCCGAAGGGCTGGGATTGCACGTCTCAAGCGGTCGGCGCATGCGCTTGGGCGAGCGCTCACACTGGACGCCGCATGCCAGGCTCGGCTACACGAAGCTCTCCGTGGACAGCTTTACCGATGCAGTGGATGCACAGGCCTCGTTCCCGGATGCCAAGCGCTATCGGGGCGGCATCGGGGTGCTGGCCGAGACGCTGCGCGATGCGTTCGGCGGGGCTCTCTCGGTACAGGGTTCGGTCCATCTGGAGCGAACCTTCGGGGGTTCCAGGACCACCTCAAGGGTCTCCGGAGAACGCCTGGAGGCCAAGCCGGAGAACAGCTACCTTCTGCTCGGACTGGGAGCTGCCTGGCAACAAGGCCCCTGGGTGCTCAGCAGCACGCTCTCGACCCGTGAGGTGCTGGGCTCCAGCAGCGACGAATATTCCGGGTCGGTCGAGCTCGGCATGCTGTTCTAGAACAGAGAATACTTGTCAGTCACTGACCAGCCGTTCAATACCAGAAATTTCAATTCCATAGTTTCTATACGAATCACTCGTTATCACTGGATGAGCTGGGTTCCGAGGACGAAGAGTACTCCGGATTCATCCACGCAGGACTGGGATATGTAGGCGGTTGGATGCGCTCATCCTCGGGGAGGAGATTTGGGGCGTGCGTCAAACTCTATCTGTTCTGTGCCATGGTATACGAGAAACGCGCGTCCCTTGGCACGTGCGATCATGACGATGCCGAGGTCACGTGCAAGCTCCAGTCCCATATGCGTAACCCCCGAGCGTGACAGCAGTACCGGAATTCCCATGTGCGCGGACTTCATGATCATCTCGGAAGTCAGTCGGCCCGTGGTGTAGAAGATCTTGTCCGCACCTGCAACCTGCTCGAGCCACATCCAGCCCGAGATGGCATCCGCAGCGTTGTGCCTGCCCACGTCTTCAACGAATTTCAGAATTTTGGTGTCGTGACAAAGTGCGCAGCCATGCACGGCACCGGCTCGCTTGTAGATGTCATTGAAGCGGGTGATGGCGGCCAGCAACTCATAGATCATCGACTGCTTCAAAGCCACCTGCGGAAGCCGGACATCGTACAGCTTGTCCAGTGTGCAGCTGAAAACCGTGCCCTGGCCACAGCCTGAGGTCACTGTTCGATTGCTCAGTTTTTCTTCCCAGTCGGTAATTTCTCGGCCTTCCCGGGTCATGATTTCGACGGTTTCCTTATCCCAGTCGACATCGACCGAGGCTACATCGGAGATGTCTTCCAGCAGACGCTGGTTGCGCAGGTAACCAAGTGCCAGTTCTTCCGGGTGGGTGCCGAGCGTCATCAGTGTTACCAGTTCACGGCCGTTCACCTTCAGGGTCAGAGGGGATTCTCCTGCGACCTGCACCTCGCGCTGCTCGTGAAACTGGTTGGTGACCGTCACCGCATGCGTGGGCGCCAGGCCCTGGCGTGACATTCTGGGTCGATAGGGTCGGTCCATGGGGTCAGGTCAGGGCGGCGAGTGCTTTGCCAAGCCGGCTGACTGCCACGACTTCCAGGCCGGGCAGCTTGGCCTTGGGTCGGTTGGCCGAAGGGATGATGACCTTGGTGATACCGTGTTCGCGGGCTTCCTTGAGGCGGGCCAGCCCGTTGTAGACCGGGCGGATCTCGCCGGTCAGCCCGATTTCACCAAAGGCCGCAAGTCCCGGCTCCAGGGTCCGGTTTTTGAAGCTGGAGTAGGTGGCCAGCATAACCGCAAGATCGGCTCCGGTTTCCTTCAACTGGACACCGCCCACGATGTTCACAAACACGTCCTTGTCATAGATATCGACACCTCCATGCCTGTGCAGTATTGCAAGCAGCATGGTCAGGCGGTTCTGGTCAATGCCGATCGCAACCCGTTTCGGATGGGTGGCGGGGGTATCCTCCACCAGGGTCTGCACTTCCAGCAGCAAGGGCCGGGTAGCTTCGCAGGTTACGGTGATGACGCTGCCGGGGGCCGTGCTGTCGTGTCGCGACAGGAAGATGGCCGATGGATTCTTGACCCCCTTCAGGCCCGCATCCTGCATCACGAAAACTCCCAGTTCATTGACGGCCCCGAAGCGGTTCTTGGCCGCCCTCAGCACGCGGTAACGCCCGCCGTCGTCACCTTCGAAATACAACACCGTATCCACGACGTGCTCAAGTACGCGCGGCCCGGCAATGGAGCCTTCCTTGGTGACGTGACCCACCATGAAAACCGTGGTGTCGGTTTGCTTGGCGAACTGGGTGATGCGGTTGGCACAGTCTCTTACCTGGGAGATCGAGCCGGGCGCCGAAGGCGTCTTCTCGGAGGCCAGCGACTGAATCGAGTCGATCACCATGATGCTGGGGCGCTCCCGCATGGCACAGGCCAGTATTTCCTCAAGGCGGGTGGATGCCAGTACCCGCAGCGGTGCATCCTTGTAGCCCAGCCGCTCCGCACGCAGAGCCACCTGCTGCAGGGATTCCTCGCCGGTCACGTACAGGGCGCGCTGGTGATCCAGTGCACACAGGACCTGCAGCAACAGGGTTGACTTGCCAATGCCGGGGTTGCCGCCGACCAGCACCACGGAGCCGGTGACGATTCCACCCCCCAGCACCCGGTCGAGTTCTGCAAGGGTAGTCGTAGTGCGATCCTGCGACTCGAAGTCAATTTCACTGACCGTCTGGATCTCGGCGACATCGCCGGCGTGCAGCAGCGAGATAGCCTTGTTTTGCCTGAGCACGGCAGACTGCTTCTCGATCGTGTTCCAGGCACCGCAACTGGGGCACTGGCCCGTCCACTTGGTGAAAAGACCGCCGCATTCCGTGCAGACAAAGCTTGCTTCTTTAGCCATCTGGATATTGTACCCGAGAGGCGAGGACAACTCCGGGTCGTGCTTGCGGACGACCGGGGCTAGACCGCCTCGGGATGCTTGCGCAGTTGCGGGCTGATCCGGGCCGTGCGCACCGCATTCTTGTGGGTGCGCACGACTTCGATGGGATAGCCGTCGATCAGCACGGTGGTTCCCGGTTCCGGAATGGATTCCATCTGTTCCAGGATCAGGCCATTGATGGTCTTGGGCCCGTGATCGTGCAGTTCCAGGTCCAGGGCCTTGTTGATGTCGCGGATATGCGTGCCCCCGTCCACGAAGTACGTACCGTCCTGCTGCGGATGAATCTCGACATCGTAGGTGGCCGGGTCATTGGTGAACTCGCCGACGATTTCCTCCAGCAGGTCTTCCAGCGTGACCAGTCCCTGGATGTCGCCGAATTCGTCAACCACCAGGCTGAACCTTCGTTTCTTGTCTTGCAGCTCGAACAGCAATTTTTTCAGGTTGGTGCCTTCCGGGATGAAATACGGCTCGCGCAATGCCTGCACCAGGTCTTCCAGCGCGACCTCCTTGTGGATGACGTTGGTGAACAGCTTTCGAACATGCAGGAAACCGACGACGTTGTCGATGCCGCCGCGGCAGACGGGGATCCGAGTATAGGAAATGTTCTTCAGCTGCGAGACGATTTCTTCCCAGTCATCTTCCAGGTCGAGGGCGACAATCTCGTTTTTCGGAATCATGATGTCTTCCACCGTGATCTTCTCCAGGTCCAGAACCCCCAGCAGCATCTGCTGGTGTTCACTGGAGATGGAGATGTGCTCGTCATCGACCACCGTGCGCAATTCCTCGTGACTGAGCTTGTTGGCGGTGTTGTCCTTAACTTCAATCCCGAACAACCTCAGCAGGTTGTTGGCAAACAGGTTCACGGTCCACACGAAGGGGTAGGTCACGGCTAGCAGGGGCGCATAGATCACTGCCGCCGGCAGCGCCAGTTTTTCCGCATGCAGTGCGGCGACGGTCTTCGGAGTCAGTTCGGCAAAGATCAGGATCGCGAAGATCAGGATGAAAGTGGCCGCTGCAATCCCGATATCACCGTGCAGGCGGTAACCGATGTAGGCGGACAGCTGGGCAATCAGGATGTTGACCACATTGTTGCCGAGCAGGATCAGGCCAATGAGGCGGTCCGGTTTTTCGAGCAGCTTTTGCGCCTGCTTAGCCCCGCGCCGGCCGGTACGGGCCATGTGGCGCAGGCGATAGCGATCTAGCGCCATCAATGCAGTTTCCGAACCTGAGAAAAATGCGGAGAGGATAAATAGAATAAACAACACCAAAAACAGTGTGCCTATCGAATAATCGTCCAAGGTCTGTGCGACCCTCCGGTAATACAGATGCCTACATTAACGGCTGTGGCGCCGAAATTGTCAAGTGACCGGGATGGAAATCACTCGATGCAGGATCAATTCCAGGACGAACTTGCTGCCGAGGTAGGCCAGAAACAAAAACCCGAAGCCACCCAGGGTCCAGCGCATGGCAATGGATCCCCGCCAGCCGAACTGCCAGCGGCCCCAGAGCAGCAGCGCAAATACCAGCCAGGCCAGAACCGACAGCACGGTCTTGTGCACCACATGCTGTTCAAACATGTCCTCCAGGAACAGGAAGCCCGTGACGAGTGCAACACTCAGCAGGAGAAAGCCGACGGCAATGGTCTGGAACAGGAATTTCTCCGTATCGTGCAGGGGCGGCAGGGCGCGTGTCATGCCGCCCAGCTGATGCTTTCGCAGGTGCCGGTCCTGGGCAAACAGAAGGATGGACTGCAGGGCGGAGATTGCCAAAACGCTGAAAGCGAACAAGGAGAAGACGATGTGCAACTGCGTGCCATGCAGGTTGAGCGCGGATGCCGCGATTTCCGGCCTGTAGATGGTCAATGCAATGCTGGTTACCACGATGGGCATCACGAGCAGGCCGAGAAACTCTGCCTTGCGGGCCGTGGACAGGGCCAGCACCAGGACCGCGATGATAAAGAACAGAATGGACACCGCATTGTAGAACGTCAGGTTGAGGCCCTGTGCCGTGAAGGTTTGCGGATACAGGTACAGGGCGTGCAGGAGGCATGCGGCCCCCCAGACGAGAAGCATCAGGCTGCGGTTGCCGTCCTGCTCTTTTTCGCTCAGGTTGTGCGTGCGCCACAGGATGACCACGAAAGTCAGGGCATAGAGTGCGATCGCTGCATATTTCAGTAGGCTCAGCATGGCCGTTGCATGGTCAGGCGGGCCTGGAAATCTGTCTTCATACGCAATCCCGGAAAGGGCCGTGGCATTTACCTCATGGACAAGTATACAAAGTGCAGTTGCCCATACCAGAGTTTTATGGAGTTTCCCCCGACATGAGGTCACCGATGAATTCATGCCCGTACACGGACTGCTCCAAGGAGTAATCCTGTACCGGTTTCCACTATACTATGCAGCAGGCAAAATGCTACAGCATGGCCGTTTGGCCGAACCGGGAGCTTGCGAACGCCTATGTTTGAGAATTTAACGGGTCGACTTACCGGGACCGTAAAAAAGCTGCGCGGACAGGCGCGCCTGACCGAGGAAAATATCCAGGATTCGTTGCGTGAAGTCCGCATGGCCCTGCTTGAGGCCGATGTAGCCCTGCCCGTGGTGCGGGGATTCGTGGACAACGTCAAGGACAAGGCGCTGGGCAAGGAGGTCTTGCAAAGCCTTTCTCCCGGGCAGTCCTTCATCAAGGTCGTTCACGACGAGCTGATCCACCTCATGGGGGATGCCAACGAGGAACTCACCTTGGCCGCACAGCCTCCGGTGGTGATCTTGGTCGCGGGCCTGCAGGGGTCCGGCAAGACGACCAGTGTGGCCAAGCTTTCCCGCTGGTTGAGCGAACAGCGCAAAAAGAGCGTGGCGGTGACCAGCTGCGACGTGTACCGGCCTGCTGCGATTGACCAGCTCAAGACGCTGGCCGGGCAGGTGGGTGCCGAATTCATTCCGAGTGAATCCTCGGAAAATCCGGTCGATATCGCCCGTCGTGCCGTGGATCACGTTCGCAAACAGTTCAGGGATGTCCTGCTGATCGATACGGCAGGGCGTATGCACGTGGACGAGGACATGATGCGCGAGATCAGTGCCCTGTATGACGCCGTGCAGCCTACCGAAACCCTGTTCGTGGTGGACAGCATGAGCGGTCAGGATGCGGCCGTCTCAGCCCAGGCCTTCAACGATGCCCTGCCGCTTACGGGTGTGGTCCTCACTAAGACCGACGGCGATGCGCGCGGCGGAGCGGCCTTGTCCGTTCGAGAAATCACGGGCAAGCCGATCAAGTTTCTGGGTACGGGCGAGAAAGTCTCGGCACTGGAGCCGTTTTACCCGGAGCGCATCGCCTCACGAATCCTGGGCATGGGCGATGTCGTAAGCCTGGTCGAGAAGGTCGAACAGGAAGTCGATCAGGCACAGGCCCAGAAACTTGCCCGGAAAATCAAGAAGGGGAAAGGCTTTGACATGGTCGATCTGAAACAGCAGCTTGAGCAGATGATGAACATGGGCGGTCTGACCAGCCTGATCGACAAAATCCCCGGTACGGCGGGCATGGTGCCCCAGAACGCCAAGGCAATGGCGGACGAGCAGATGCTGCCTCGCATGATCGCCATCATCTCTTCAATGACCCCGCATGAGCGCCGTTTTCCGGACATCATCAAAAATACGCGCAAGCGCAGGATCGCCGCCGGTTCCGGCACCCAGGTACAGGACGTCAACCGCCTGCTGAAACAGCACATGCAGATGAAGAAAATGATGAAGAAAGTTTCCAGGAAAGGGGGGCTGCAGAGGATGATGCAGTCCATGCAGGGCAAGGTCCCGCCTCCCCACTAGGGCACGTGATGCAGGGACTCCGCGTGCAGGCTGGTGGCCATCCGCCCGGCATCTCCTCCGCCGGATGGCGGGTCAGGAGTGGGTTTTGGCTTTCTTTTCGGACTAAATTGCGTACAATGCACGGTCTTCTGATACGTACTGGATAATTCGAGTGGTAACGATTCGACTTTCCCGGGGCGGAGCCAAAAAACGCCCCTTTTACAATATAGTGGTCACCGACTCCCGCAAGCGCCGGGACAGCGGCTACATCGAGCGCATCGGCTATTTCAATCCAGTTGCGAAAGGTCAGGAAGACGGCTTCTTCATTGAAGCTGAGCGCTATGAACACTGGCTAGGGCATGGGGCACAGCCGAGTGAGCGCGTGGCAGACCTGATCAAGCAACACCTCAAACAGGCGGTATAGCGCGAGCCGCGACCCCTTCTAGAAGTTGGGCCAGCATCCAGGCATCCAGGTCGGCTATGTACAGGGAGCCTTTGGAATCAAGGGCTGGCTCCGGATTCATTCCTTTTGTCGCCCGAAAGAGCAGATCCTCGAATATGCCTCGTGGGATTTACGCATGGGCCATCTTGAGAATTCCTATCGGCTGGGTCAGGGCAAACTGCATGGTCATGGCGTGATCGTGCATCTTTCGGGAATTGACACGCGCACCCAGGCCGAGGCCCTCAAACGTGCCCAGATCTGGGTATCGACCCGGCAATTGCCGCCATTGCCCGCGGGCGAGTACTACTGGTACCAGTTGACCGGACTCGATGTGAAAACCATGTCTGGTCAGGAGCTGGGGAAAATCGAGCGCCTCATGGAAACGGGCACGCATGACGTGCTGGTTGTCAAAGGTGGCGTAAGTGACAGTGAAATCCTGATCCCTTACCTGCCGGGCGATGTGGTGAAGGAAGTCGATCTTGAGCACAAGCAGATGACGGTAGACTGGCAACTTGAATTCAGCTAGACGGGCGGGATGATGCAAATCCGGATAATTACCCTGTTTCCCGAAATGGTCCTGAACCTGGCGCAGTTCGGTGTCGTTGGCCGTGCGCTCGAGAGCGGCCTGGTCGAACTGGATACCCTGAACCCGAGAGATTACTCAAGCGATCCTCACGGTCGCGTCGATGACCGGCCCTACGGGGGCGGCCCGGGAATGGTGATGCAGTACGAGCCGCTGCAAAAGGCAATCCGCCAGGCCCGTGACCATGACCCGGACAGCCATGTCGTGTGCCTGTCTGCTCAGGGCAGGCTTTTCGAACAAAAGGATGTGGCGCGCCTGCACACTTACTCCAGTCTCGTCCTGGTGGCGGGGCGCTATGAAGGCATCGACGAAAGGCTCGTTGAAGCCGAGACCGATGAAGAGCTCTCGGTGGGTGATTTCGTGGTCAGCGGCGGTGAGCTGCCGGCCATGCTGCTGGTCGATGCCCTGGTCCGGCATGTGCCCGGTGCCCTGGGACACGAGGAATCGGCCCGACAGGATTCCTTTGTTGACGGAATGCTCGATTGCCCGCATTATACGCGCCCGGGGAGCATTGATGGTCGCGAGGTCCCGGAGGTACTGCTTCACGGGGATCACCAGGCCATCAAACGCTGGCGGGAAAAGCAGGCGTTGGGACGGACCTGGGAGCGCAGGCCGGACATGTTTGCTAAGCTGGACCTCAGCGAAGAGCAGAAAGCCCTGCTCAAGGAGTACCTGCAGGAGCAGGGAAGTGAATGAGTACAAGGTAAGAGACAGCCATGACCAACATCATTGAAGAGCTGAATGAACAGCAGCTGAAACAGGACATTCCGGAATTCAATCCCGGGGACACCGTGGTCGTGCAGGTCAAGGTCAGGGAAGGAAACCGCGAGCGCTTGCAGGCATTTGAAGGCGTGGTGATTGCCAAACGCAATCGCGGCATCAACTCGGCATTCACTGTCAGGAAGCTTTCCCACGGAGAGGGAGTCGAGCGTACTTTCCAAACGCACAGTCCCCTGATCGCGGGCATCAAGGTAAAGCGCAGGGGCAAGGTACGGCGCGCCAAGCTGTATTATCTCAGGGGCAGGACCGGCAAGGCCGCCCGAATCAAGGAAAAAATCTAGCCCCTTCGTCATCTTTTCCGATGGGTTCTACTGTCCCACCCGCGAGGAAGTGGACGGGATATCCAGTCATCTCCGGGCTTTGTTTGTCACCTAGGGGCAGAACGCAGGCAGTGTGCGGCTCCTCGCATGAAACTTCATCCCTGAAATAATGACGCTCGCCTGCTGACACGGGTAAAATCGGTCACTGCAATGGAAAAGATGATCTCAAGAACTCCGATCGGCAACCTCGCCGTGGAATACGAGGGTGACTTCGTGCTGGCCGTGCGCGCTACGAAGGCCAGAACGCTCGCCGCCCGGGACCCCTTGGCCAGGGAAGTGCAAAAGCAGCTGAAAGCCTGGTTTGCCGGGCGGTTGAAGAAGTTTGACATCCCGTTCCTGTTTCCGGATGCGACAGACTTTCAGGTGCGTGTCTGGGACCAGATCACGAAGATTCCTTTTGGCGCAACGCAGACGTATGGGGAAATCGCCCGGGATATCAAGTCGGGCCCCCGGGCCGTAGGCAGTGCATGCCGGTGCAACAACCTGCTGCTGATTGTTCCATGTCACCGCGTGGTGGCGGTGAATGGCCTCGGAGGGTTCATGGGTGACAAGGATGGCAGCCTGGTGCGCCGCAAACAATGGCTGCTCGATCACGAACAAAGGTACGGGCACTGAGTAAGGCCTTCGTTGGCATACGACGGCTCGAGTCATGCATATCCATTACCTCAAGCATGTGCCCTTTGAGGGTCTGGGCAGCATGGAGACTATTTTCGTCTCCGGGAAACACCGCCTTTCAAACACCTGCCTGTACCTGGAACAGCCGCTGCCATCCGTTCACAGCATCGATGCGCTGATCATCATGGGCGGGCCCATGGGTGTGCATGACACGGCACGTTATCCCTGGTTGTCGCAGGAAAAGGAATTTATTGAATCCGCAATGCACCGGCAGATACCGGTGCTGGGCGTGTGCCTGGGTGCCCAGCTGCTTGCAGAGGTGCTCGGGGCTCGTGTTACGAAAAATGTCTACGAGGAAATCGGCTGGTTTCCGGTCCGGCATGCACAGGAGGCCGAGGGCGCATGCGTGGAAATGTTCCCGGCAAGTTTTGAGGCCCTGCACTGGCATGGAGACACGTTCTCGATTCCGTCAGGTGCCAGCAACCTGCTGGCGAGCGAAGGCTGTGAACACCAGGCCTTTGCTTACGGGGACAACGTACTGGGCTTGCAGTTTCATGTCGAGATGCTGCCCAGCCATGTGCAGGCCATCTACCAGGAATGCGGTGATCCCCGCCAGACCGGGCGCTTCATCCAGACCCTGGATGAAATGCTGACACCGGCTGACAACTTCTGCCAGGCCCACAAAATCATGAAGAAATTGACCGGGGCCTTTATTTCTCGGGAAACGGCCATATAAACTAGCTGATGCACTTGTACACGGGGGGAAAGACGATGGACGACAACAGCAGAAAAGACATTCGCGTGCTGCTCAAGACGTTTGGCGTGCGCGCAGACGAAGCGATCGTGGGACACCTGGCCAAAAACCCCGGGGTCAGCGGACTCCGGCTGAAGGTGACCCTGAGCGACCAGACGGACTATGGGGATCAGCCGCCTGCTGAGCCCTTGTCACTGGAAGTGGACGGCGACATCAACCGATGAATTCATGCAACTGATTTTTAAAGAGACCCAATGAGTACGGAAACCCAAAAAGAGACCCTGCAGTTCGAGACCGAAGTCACGCAGCTTCTGCACCTGATGATTCATTCCCTTTACTCGAACAAGGAGATATTCCTGCGTGAACTGATTTCCAATGCCTCGGATGCCTGCGACAGGCTGCGCTTTGAGGCCATCTCCGATGATGCCATGCTGGACAAGGACCCGGACCTCAAGATCCAGGTCGAGTTTGACAAGGAGGCCCGAACCGTCACGGTTCGCGACAACGGGATCGGCATGAGTCGTGAAGAGGTGGTCACCAACATCGGTACCATCGCCCGTTCGGGGACCCGGGAGTTCCTGGACCAGCTGACCGGAGATCAAAGCAAGGACTCACACCTCATCGGCCAGTTCGGAGTGGGCTTTTATTCCGCGTTCATCGTGGCCGAGAAAGTCACGCTGACCACCCTGAAGGCGGGCCTGGAGGATGACCAGGCAGTCCGCTGGGAATCCCAGGGCACGGGCTCGTACACCCTGGAAGAGGCGAAGAAGGCCCGGCGTGGCACCGAAGTCGTCCTGCACCTGAAAAAAGACGAGGAGGAGTTGCTCAACAGCTGGCAGCTTCGCTCCATCATCACGAAGTACTCGGATCATGTGCCCCTGCCGATAGAAATGCGGGAACTGAACGACAAGGGCGAGATCACGGCGAAATGGGAAACCGTCAACAAGGCATCGGCACTCTGGGCCCGGCCCAAAAGCGAGATCAGTGACGAGGAATATTCCGAGTTTTACAAGCATGTAAGCCATGACTTTGCAGAGCCCCTGGTCTGGACACACAATCGTGTCGAAGGCAAGACGGAATACATCTCGCTGCTGTACATCCCGAAACAGGCCCCCTTCGACCTGTTCGAGCCCAATCCCGCGCACGGGGTGAAACTCTATGTGCAAAGGGTATTCATCATGGACGATGCCGAGAAACTGCTGCCCCGGTACCTGCGGTTCATCCGCGGAGTGATCGACTCCAATGACCTGCCGCTCAACATTTCCCGCGAGATCCTGCAGAGCAACAAGATCATCGACAACATCCGTTCGGGTTCGGTCAAGAAAGTCCTGGGCCTGCTGGAGAAGATGGCTGCCAGCGAACCGGAAAAATACCAGGAATTCTGGTCGGTGTTCGGCAAGGTCCTGAAAGAGGGTCCCGGAGAAGATTTTGCCAATCGGGAAAAGATTGCCGGGCTGCTGAGGTTTGCCTCCACACACCAGGACAGTGACCACCAGAGTGTCTCGCTGGATGAATATGTAGCCCGTATGAAGCCGGAACAGGACAAGATCTACTACATCACCGCAGACAGTCATGCAGCGGCCAAGAGCAGCCCTCATCTGGAGATCTTCCGTGATAAAGGCATCGAGGTGCTGTTGCTGGCCGATCGGGTGGATGAATGGCTGATGAGCCATCTGACCGAGTACCAGGATAAATCCTTTGCATCCATTGCCAAGGGCGAGCTGGACCTGGGCGAGATCAGTGGCGAGGAAGACAAGAAAGCGCAAAAGAAGAAGGAAAAGGACGCCGAGAAGCTGGTAGAGCGCATCGGCAACGTTCTGGAAGACAAGGTGGAATCGGTGCGCGTCTCCCATCGTTTGACGGCTTCACCGGCATGCATCGTCCTGAGTGAGCATGAGATGGCACTCTACATGCAGCATTTGATGAAACAGGCAGGTCATGAGCTGCCGACGAGCAAGCCCGTGCTGGAAATCAACCCCGATCACACCCTGGTCAGGCGCATGGAAGAGGAGACGGCCGAGGACCGGTTTGCAGACTGGGCCAGGATACTGTTCGACCAGGCGATTCTTGCAGAGGGCGGACAACTCGAAGACCCGGCATGTTTTGTGAACCGGCTGAACCGGATGATCAGTGATATCACCGGCGGAGCCGGGGATTAGGCGAGCATCTTGTGGTAATTGCGCCGGGGCTCGAAGGCGCGGCGCATGAAGGGGGTAACCCGGCCCTGTTCGGCCTTTTACAGAAGGCTTCCCAGATATCCGTTCTGTGCCCTGATCTTATTGGCGTAGTGCAATTCAAAATCTTCGATGATTGAATCCTGCACAGACTCCAGGCCAAGCAGGTTTTCTTTCCACCGGTCCAGCTTCGTGTAGCCGTTCCAGTCCAGGAAGTCGATCTTCCTGCACAGGAAGTCCAGGCGTATCAGCAGCGGCGCATAGGCCGCATCGACCAGGGCAAAGTCACCGCCATTGAAAAAAGCCGTGTGTGTCAGGATATTCTCCACATGCTGCAGCCGGTCTCTGCACACATCCGTTCGCTGCTGCATCTCGTTTTCCGTCTTGGCATCGGCCATCATGTAGAGGTCTGCCAGGCAGGTGCCTCCGAATTCGATCCATGCGCGGTTTTTTGCCAGGGTCAGCGGGTCCGAAGGCTTGAGTGTGCCGGGAGTTACGTCGTCAACAAATTCATTGATCACTGCAGACTCGAACAGCACCTCGGTGTCATTCACTTTGAGGACCGGTACCTTGCCCAGTGGCGAAATCTGCAAAAACCAGTCTGGCGGATTGCTCAGGTCGATGAAGGTGACCTTGTACCCGCAGCCCTTGTGATTCAGCGTGATCACGCTGCGCTGCACGAACGGGCACACATTAAAACTGACAAGCTCTAGATTCACCATTTCCTGGCATGAAGTTTGGAAAGTGGGCCATTATACGGACTGTGGATCAAATGGAAATATGCGAGCCCGGCCCGCATATGTATTACAGCAGGCTGTCCATGGCCCGGTGTCTTTTCAATACAGACGGGAAAAGACCGGGAGGGGAGGGAGGCAGTCCGATAGGACGTGCCTCCCTGGTCTCTGAGTCAGGACAGGTCGAAACGGTCAAGATTCATGACCTTGACCCATGCCTCGACAAAGTCTTGCACGAATTGCTGCTTGGAATCCTCGCAGGCATAGAATTCTGCAAGGGCACGAAGCTGCGAGTTCGAACCGAAGATCAGGTCGACACGCGTGCCAGTCCATTTCAACTCACCCGTTGCACGATCACGGCCTTCGAACACGTCACACTCTTCCGTGGTCGGTGTCCAGCTCGTGCCCATGTCAAGCAGGTTAACGAAGAAATCATTGGAAAGCGTCTCTGGCTGATCGGTGAACACTCCATTCGGGGTCTGACCGACATTGGTATTCAGGACGCGCATGCCGCCCACGAGGGCCGTCATCTCGGGCGCCGTGAGGGTCAGCAATTGTGCCTGGTCCACCAGCAACTGCTCGGCCGTGACCGTGTGCTTCGCCTTGAGGTAGTTGCGAAACCCGTCAGCAGTGGGCTCGAGAACCGCAAACGACTCCACGTCGGTTTGCTCCTGGGATGCGTCCGCACGCCCCGGGGTGAACGGAACCTCCACGGCATGCCCGGCGTTCTTCGCAGCCTGTTCAATGCCTGCACATCCTGCCAGGACGATCACGTCGGCCAGTGAGACCGCTTTGCCATTGGCTGCGGCATCGTTGAACTCCTGCTGGATGCCTTCCAGGGTCTGCAATACGCTTGCAAGCTGATCCGGCTGGTTCACTTCCCAGTCTTTCTGGGGTGCAAGCCGGACACGTGCACCGTTCGCACCACCACGCATGTCAGAGCCGCGGAAGGTCGATGCAGAGGCCCAGGCCGTGGATACCAGCTGGGAAACGGACAGGCCCGAGGCCAGGATCTTGGCCTTGAGCGCGTCCATGTCCTGTCCATCGATCAGTTCATGGGTGACCGCGGGAGTGGGATCTTGCCAGATGAGTTCCTCTTCCGGAACCTCCGGGCCAAGATAGCGGGCACGGGGGCCCATGTCGCGGTGGGTCAGCTTGAACCAGGCGCGTGCAAAGGCGTCTGCAAATTCCTCGGGGTTTTTGTGAAAGCGCCGTGCAATGGGTTCGTAGATGGGGTCCATCCTCATGGCCATGTCCGCCGTGGTCATGATCGGGGCGTGGCGCTTTGCAGAATCATGTGCATCCGGCACCGTGTCTGAACCTGCACCATCCTTGGGCACCCACTGATAGGCATCGGCGGGGCTCTTGGTCACTTCCCAGTCGTAGCCGAACAGGTTGTCGAAATAGCCCATGTCCCACTGAATCGGGTTGGCCGTCCATGCACCTTCCAGGCCGCTGGTGATGGCATCGCCCGCCTTGCCGGATGCGTGGCTGCTGGTCCAGCCGAAGCCTTGCTCCTCGATGCCGGCACCTTCCGGCTCCGGGCCCACCTGTGACGCATCGCCTGCGCCGTGGCACTTGCCGAAGGTGTGTCCGCCTGCCGTGAGTGCAACGGTCTCTTCATCATTCATCGCCATGCGTGCAAAGGTCTCGCGCACATCGACGCCGGAGGCGACCGGGTCGGGATTGCCATTGGGGCCTTCCGGATTCACGTAGATCAATCCCATCTGTACCGCTGCGAGCGGATTTTCGAGATCGCGCTCACCGGAATAGCGCTTGTCGCCCAGCCACTCGTCCTCGGTACCCCAGTAGATGTCGTCTTCGGATTGCCATACATCTTCTCGCCCGCCGCCAAAACCGAAGGTCTTGAATCCCATGGACTCCAGCGCAACGTTGCCGGCCAGGATCATGAGATCGGCCCAGGAAATACTGTTTCCGTATTTCTGCTTGACCGGCCAGAGCAGTCTGCGGGCCTTGTCGAGATTTCCGTTGTCGGGCCAGCTGTTGACGGGCGCAAAACGCTGGTTGCCGGTTCCCGCGCCGCCGCGGCCATCGCCAATGCGGTAGGTGCCGGCACCGTGCCACGCCATGCGGATGAAAAGAGGCCCGTAGTGGCCATAGTCTGCCGGCCACCAGTCCTGGGATGTGGTCATCAGTTCATTGAGGTCGTTTTTCAGTGCGGAGTAGTCCAGACTCTTGAAAGCCTCTGCATAGTTGAAATCTTTGTCGGTCGGATTCGACAGGGGAGAATGTTGGTGCAAGAGGTTGATATTCAATTGGCTTGGCCACCAATCTCTATTCGTGGTGCCGCCCTCAGCCGCGTTGTTCTCCAGTACGAGCTTGACAGGGCACTTACTCACTTCGGTCATGAAATTATCTCCTTGTTTTGATCAGATCTTTATTATTGCTAATTCGTATTGCATTTATATTGTACTAGCATGAAGTTTTCTAATTCATTTTCCCGAATGTATTAATCGATTTTGCTAATGGATGATACTTTCAAGATGACGCATTCACGCCCCCGGCTGCACGCTGCTGGGGGCAGCTGAACCCGTTTTACCTGTACCGGGGACCGGATTCGGTGAAATATTGTACAATGCACCCGTTCTCGAAGATCATTTTACTTCATGAAACCTTCCGCCACTGACCGGCGCCGGGTGAATCCGAACCCCGGCACTCTGGTCGATATTGACACGTCCCACATCAACCGGGATGCGCTGCATGTGATTTCCGGGCTGCACGCGGCGGGATTCCAGGCGTACCTGGTCGGTGGCGGTGTCCGTGACCTGCTGCTGGGGTTTTCACCCAAGGACTTCGACATCGCAACCGATGCGCATCCCGAAGACGTGCGCAGGCAGTTTGAGAACAGCCGCGTGATCGGCCGGCGTTTTCGAATCGTGCACGTGTACTTCTCCCACGGGTACGTGGAGGTCGCGACCTTTCGTGCCGCCGGGCGCGCGCATGTCAACAAGCAGGGCCGTATCCTTGCCGACAATACCTACGGAACCATCGAGGAGGATGCGTTTCGCAGGGATTTCACGGTCAATGGCCTGTACTACGACCCCGAGGCGGGACAGTTGCTCGACCTGGTACAGGGCCGGCAGGACCTCGATGCCAGGCTGTTGCGGGTCATCGGTGACCCGGAATTGCGGTTTCGTGAAGACCCGGTGCGCATGCTGCGGGCCGTGCGCCTGGCCACCAAACTGGGGTTCAGGATCGAGAAGCAGGCGCAGGCCACCATGGGCCGTCTGGGCTATCTGCTCTCTGAAGTGCCGCCTGCAAGGCTGTTTGATGAAATGCTCAAGCTGTTTCATGGGGGTCATGCGGTGCAGACGTTCAGGGCGTTGCGCGACCAGGGCTTGTTCAAGCACCTGTTGCCGCTGACCGAGAAGGCGCTGAAGGCCCCGTCGCAGAAGAAGTTCTGTGACCTGGTCTACGGTGCCTTGCAGAACACGGATGAGCGAATCCGCGCAGGCAAGCCGGTGACCCCCTCGTTTTTGTACGCAGTCTTCCTGTGGGGCCCGATGCAGATGCTGTCCCGGCAACTGGAGCTGGAAGGCCTGTCTCCCCGGGTTGCGCGAGAAGCCGCCATGAAAGACACCATCCTTTCACAGTCGCGCTACACCGCGATCCCGAAAAGACTCGGATTTCCTGTCCGCGATGTCTGGGAGCTGCAGTACCGGTTTTACCGCAAGCGCGGCAAGCAGGTACTGCGCCTGTACCGCCATCCCCGTTTCCGTGCGGCCTATGACTTCCTGTGCCTGCGTGCCGGTGCGGGCGAGCCGGTGGACAAGCTGTGTGAATGGTGGACCCTGTTTCAGGCAGCGGATGAGGCCAAGCAGAAAAAGATGGTGCGTGCCTCGGGTGGCAAGGTGGGCAAGACTCTGTACCGGCCTTCGTCCAAGACCTACCATTAGGCATACGCGGTTTGAAACACCGGCCAGGAGGTTGACACCATGCTGGCATACATTGGTCTAGGCAGTAATCTGGGGGATCCTGAAAACCAGGTGCTGCGCGCCGTGCAGACCCTGCGCCAATTGCCTGATATCGAGTTGCTGGCCTGTTCGGCCCTGTACCGGAGCCGGCCCATGGGGATGACCGGGCAACCCGATTTTGTCAATGCGGTTGCCAAGATTTCCACGGACCTCTACCCTATGGAGTTATTGGCTACTCTGCAGGAAATTGAGCAGCAGCATCGGCGTGTGCGTACGGCACAACGCTGGGGTCCGAGAACGCTTGATCTCGACATCCTGCTTTACGGGGACCTGCAGATGCACACGAAAGAACTTCAGATACCGCATCCCGGCATAAGCGAGCGGGAATTTGTATTGATTCCTTTACAGGAGATGGGGGAGGACCTCATGATTCCCGGCAAGGGCAGCTTGCGTGAATTGATCGACCGGCTGCCCGAGTACCAGTTAACCAGGATAGCGACCCCGGATGTCGGAGCACGACCTTAAGTACATCGTCATCGAAGGGTCCATCGGTGTCGGCAAGACCAGCCTGGCACAGCGCCTCGGCGACGAGTTCGGCTCATACCTGCTGCTGGAGCAGGCGGATGAGAATCCCTTTCTCGAACAGTTCTACCAGAATCCCAGGGAAGCGGCCCTGTCAACGCAACTGTTTTTCCTGTTGCGACGAACCAAGCAGTTGCAGGAATTCAGGCAGGCCGATATCTTCTCACCGGTCCGGGTATCCGATTTCCTGATCGAAAAGGACCAGCTGTTTGCGCAGATCACTCTCAATGCCAGCGAATATGAGCTGTACCAGCAGGTCTACTCCTATCTGACAATCGATGCCCCCAAGCCGGACCTGGTGGTGTACCTCCAGGCACCGGTGGAAGTCCTGCTGCAACGGATCAGGAAACGCAAGCGGGGCTATGAGCGTCTGATCGGAGCCGCCTACCTGGAGCAGTTGAATGCAGCCTATGCAAAATTCTTCTACAACTATACGGACGCCCCCTGTCTGATCGTGAACGCGAGTGAAATCGATTTTATCAACAGCGAAAAGGACTATGAGCAGTTGCTGCAGCAGATCACGGCACCTACCGCGGGGAAGCGTTATTTCAACCCGCTGCCGTTCGCCAGCTGATTGCAAGACTATCCGACACCCCCTATGAGCGTTCATCATCACGCGAAATGCATCACCCTGAAGCACTTGCAGGCAATGAAGTCGCAAGCGGAAAAGATCGCCTGCCTGACCGCCTATGACGCAAGTTTCGCTGCCCTGCTGGATGCGGCGGGAGTCGATGTGATCCTGGTAGGCGATTCCCTGGGCATGGTCATACAGGGCCGCGAGAGTACCGTATCCGTGACCATGGACGACATGATCTACCACAGCCAGTGCGTCACTTCGACAGTCCGGCACGCCTTCGTGATCGCCGATATGCCTTTCATGACCTACACCAGCGTGGAACAGGCTCTGGACAATGCGACAGACCTGATCCAGCTAGGCGGCGTGCAGATGGTCAAACTGGAAGCCTCGGTCCGCCAGGCGAGCATCGTGCAGGAGATGAGCGAATGCGGAATCCCCGTGTGTGCACACCTGGGGTTGCGTCCCCAGTATATCCACAAGCTTGGCGGGTATTCCCTGCAGGGTAACGATGAAAAGAGTTCTGAGGATCTGCTGAGAAGTGCAGAAAGCCTGCAGGCCGCCGGCGCAGACATGTTGTTGCTTGAATGCATTCCCGACACCCTGGCCCGGCGGATCACGAGCCAGAGCTCGATCCCCGTCATCGGCATCGGCGCCGGACAGGCTTGCGACGGGCAGATCCTGGTGCTCCACGACGTGCTGGGCGTCACCCAGGGGGTCACGCCGAAATTCGCAAAAGATTTTCTTGCCGATGCAGAGGATATTCCGTCCGCGATCCGTGCCTACGTGGATGCAGTGAAAAGCTCCGGTTTTCCGCCGACATCCTGACTGTACCCAACCGGCCCATGCGAACCGTTGCGACAGTAGCTGATTTGCGCCAGCAAATCTCTTCGTGGAAGACGCGGGGTGAGCGCATTGTGCTGGTTCCCACCATGGGAAACCTGCACGACGGGCACCTCGCGCTGGTCCGGCATGCTGCCCGCTGCGGCAGCAAGATCGTATGCAGCATTTTTGTCAACCGCCTGCAGTTTGACCGCCCCGAGGACCTGGCCGCCTACCCAAGAACTCCCCATGAAGACCTGGAGGCCCTGCAACGTGAGAATACCGACCTGGTGTTCATGCCGGAGCACGACGAGGTCTATGCCGAGCGACACCGTGTTCAAGAAAGCCTGCCTGCGGGCCCGCTGTACCAGCAGCTGTGCGGGGAGTTTCGACCGGGATTTTTCGAAGGGGTAGCCGAGGTGGTGAGCCGGCTGTTTCACATGACAGACCCCGATGTGGCGGTATTCGGCGAGAAGGACTATCAGCAACTGGTCATCATCAAGCAGCTGGTCAAGGACCTGGGGCTGGCGATACGGATTGAGCCGGTGGCGACCCAGCGCGAATCTGACGGTCTGGCATTCAGTTCGCGCAATGCCTACCTGAATCCACAAGAGCGTGCGATCGCCCCGCAACTGCATGCCGAGCTGGTCCGTGTGGGTGATCGGATCAAAGGCGGTCAGCGCACATTTTCACTGATGGAATCCCAGGCCGCTGAGCGATTGCAACGGGCAGGTTTCCGCCCGGATTACGTGGCCATCCGGGATGCCGAGACACTCGAAAGCGCCGCGTACGAAGCCAGCCACATGGCCATTCTGGCGGCCGCCTGGCTTGGCAAGGCGCGCCTGATCGACAACATGCTCCTGCAAACGGGTTGAATGAGCCGCATCCCTTCCTGTTTGCAGGCTGCCCTGTACGGTGGGACTCCGTGCTCCAGGGCATGATGCACCGGGCGCGTTGCAGCGAAGGTCATGCGTAGACCGCTTGCAGAACTGGCCGCCTACCAGGCTCTTCGCAGCCATGCGCAGGAAATCGAAAAACGCACCCTGCGTGAATGGTTTGCCCGGGACCCAAAGCGCTTTGAGACGTTTTCACGCGAACTCGGGCATTTCCTGTTTGATTTTTCCAGAAACCGTATCTGCGAAAGGACCGTGGACCAGTTGCTCGCCCTTGCCTCGGAATGCGAAGTCGAGTCCTGGCGGGACAAGATGTTTGCCGGCGAGCGCATCAACCTGACGGAGGACCGCGCCGTACAGCACACCGCCCTGCGCGCTGCAGGTTCCGCCTCGACGGAGCCGGGAATGTCACAAAACCAGATATTGGGACGCATGGAGGCACTTGCCGGGAAGATCCGCGAGCAGGGCTTCTCGGATGTGGTCCATCTGGGCACGGGAGGCTCCCAGCTGGGTCCCAGGCTGGTATGCGATGCATTCAGCGACGAGGCGCGGTTCGGCCTGGACATGCATTTCGTAGCCAATGCGGACGCCACTGAAATCGACCGGGTACTGAGGGGGCTGGATGCGAACCGTACGCTCTTCATCATCGCATCGAAAGGCTTTGCGACACCGGAAACCCTGGCCAATGCGCAGGTCGCGAAAAACTGGATTCTGCAGGGTGACCGGGCAGAGAAAAGCATCGCACGGCATTTTGTTGCCGTGACCTCCAGGCCCGAACGGGCAACCGCATGGGGGGTTCCCGAGTCCCAGGTTCTCCCCGTATGGGATTCGGTGGGAGGGCGTTTTTCCGTCTGGTCGGCCGCAGGGCTTTGCATCGTGCTCTACCTCGGCATGCCCGCATTCCGCGAACTTCTGCGGGGCGCCGAAGAGATGGATCACCACTTCAGGACGGCACCTGCCAAGCAGAATGTGCCGCTGCTGCTTGCCCTGCTGGATCTGTGGAGCCGGCATTTCATGAGCACAGTCGCGAAGGTGATCCTGCCGTACGATACGCGCTTGCGCTACCTGCCGGGGTATTTGCAGCAACTGGGAATGGAAAGCAACGGCAAATGCGTGGACCGGGCAGGAGGTGCGCTCGATGTGCCGGGTTCGGCGATCATTTTCGGGGAGGTGGGCACGAACGCCCAGCACGGGTTTTTCCAGTATCTGCATCAGGGAAGCCCTGCGCTGCACTGCGAATTCATCGGCGTTGTGCGAGCCGGGCACAGCCACCGCGAACAGCATGAGCTGCTGCTCTCCAACATGCTCGCCCAGGCCCGGGCGCTGATGTGTGGTCAGACCCTGGAAGAGGTACAGGCCCGGGACCGGAGCCCACATGCCGAGCACCGGGTATTTCCCGGAAATCGCACCAGCCACACGATTTTGATCAAGGAGCTTACCCCGCACAGCCTGGGGCAGTTGCTCGCGCTGTATGAACACAGGGTGTTCGTCGAGGGGATCGTCCTGGACATCAATTCATTTGACCAACCTGGTGTCGAGCTGGGGAAACACCTCGCCGCAAACCTGCTCGAGAACCTGCGGGCCCAGGGTTCGGTACAGGACCTCGACGCCGCAACGGGCGCGCTGCTGGAGTTCTACAGGCGACATGCCTGAATTACTGTAAACGGTGTCCTGAATCCTGTTTCGAGACCGGTGTGCCCGGCCTCACAGGGCGGCATGCTGGCGCAAGGCCCAGGTGACATGCTCGCGCACCATCTCGTTCGGATGATGCTGCCTCGCTTTCAGAGCCTGGATGACCTCGGCCGTGGATTCGGCATTGCCCAGAGCCACGGCGATGTTCCTGAGCCAGCCCTCATAACCGATTCTCCGGATCGCCGAGCCTTGCATCTTGCCCAGGAAGTCCTCTTCGCTCCATGAAAACAGCCCGACGAGGTCCGGGGCATCCAGCCGATGGCGTACTGCGAACTCCGCCAGTGTGGCCTTCTTCCCGAACCGGTTCCACGGGCAAAATAGCTGACAGTCATCGCATCCGAAAATACGGTTGCCGATGGATTGGCGGAACTCGACCGGGATGGTGCCCTTCAACTCGATCGTGTGATAGGAAATGCAGCGCCTCGCATCCAGCCGGTAGGGAGCGATGATCGCCTGGGTCGGACAAACCTCCATGCAGGTACTGCAGGTGCCGCAATGGTTTTCGGCAGGCCCGTCCGGCGGCAACGGCAGGTCCGTGTACAGCTCCCCCAGGAAAAACCAGGAGCCGGAGGTCCGGTTGATCAGGTTGGTATGCTTGCCGATCCAGCCCAACCCCGCCTTTTCTGCAAGCGCCCTTTCGAGTACGGGTGCGCTGTCGGTAAACGCGCGATACCCGAACGGACCCGCTTTTGCAGTGATTCGTTCTGCGAGCTGCTGCAGCCGTTTGCGGATCAGGCGGTGATAGTCACGGCCCAGGGCATAGCGGGAGATGTAGGCGAGGTTGCGCTCGCTCAGGACTTCCTCCTCGTCGCGGGCATCCGGAGGCTGGTAGTTCATGCGCACGGAGATAATGCGAATGGTGCCGGGGATCAGTCGTTCCGGCCGGGAACGCTTGCGCCCGTGGCGGCTCATGAAATGCATCTCGCCGTGGAATCCGGCATCCAGCCAGTTGATGAGGTGGGCTTCATGCTCATCGAGCTGGGTATCGGTGATTCCGACGCCATCGAATCCAAGGTCCCGGGCCCATGCCCGTATATCTTCCGCCAGACCGGTGAAGTCAGAAAAGGGGGTGCTCATGCAGGACTCAACTTCATCTGCCATGATCGTGGACATCGTGAATTACGTATAATTTACCGATGTCTTCCATCCCTGAACATATTTTTCTGGTCGAGCAGGTTCGTGAAATGGACCGGATGGCTATCGGGAAATGCGATATCCCCGGCTATACGCTGATGCAGCGGGCGGGAAAGGCCGCCTTTGAACTGTTCCGGACCACCTGGCCCAACGCCAGGGAGGTTGTGGTAGTGGCCGGGCCCGGGAACAATGGCGGAGACGGCTATGTCATTGCCCGCCTGGCCCGCTCGGCCGGGATGCAGGTCCATGTCCTGCAGTCCGGAGATCACTCCCGGCTCTCGGGCGATGCGGCTCGTGCCCGCGACGAATACCTGGAACACGGGGGTCAGTGCATTGCCTTTGACGCACAGCAGGGACTGCCGGAATGCGATCTCATTATTGATGCCTTGCTGGGTTCTGGGCTGACCCGGGCCGTTGAAGGGGAGTTTGCCGTTCTGATCCAGGCCATGAACGCACACCCTGCACCGATCCTGAGTGTGGATGTTCCCTCGGGGCTCGATGCTGACCGGGGCGTGGCCCTTGGAGAAACCGTGTCAGCAAGGGCCACCATGACCTTCGTGGGCATGAAGCTGGGCCTGATGACCGGGGCCGGATGCCGTCATGCCGGCAGCCTGTATTTCGACGGCCTGCAGATCCCGGATGAGGTGTCCCGCGCCATTTCGGCTTGCTGCCATCGAGTGAGCCTGGACGGTCTGCATTCACTGCTCGGCATGCGGGCCCCGGACGCCCACAAGGGCGATTTCGGCCACGTGCTCCTGGTCGGGGGCAATGCGGGCATGGCAGGATCGGTGACACTGGCGGCCCAGGCCGCCGCACGGGCCGGCAGCGGGCTGGTATCGGTAGCCACGGTGCCCCAACACGCAGGCCAGATCAGCGCTGCCTGCCCCGAGGTGATGGCGCACGGCGTGCGCAACAGCAAAGAACTGGAACCGTTGATACGCCGTGCCACGGTCTTGGCCATCGGACCCGGGCTTGGACAGGACCCATGGGCCAGGGATTTGCTCTCGAAGGTCCTGGAACTGGATCTTCCGACCGTCGTCGATGCCGATGCACTGAATTTGCTTGCCCTTGACCCGGTACAAAAGGAATCCTGGGTACTGACACCGCACCCGGGGGAGGCGGCCCGGCTGCTGAAGACGACCACCCGGGAAATCCAGCAGCATCGATTGGAACGGGCACGGGCGTTGCAGGAACAGTATGGGGGGGTGTGCGTCCTGAAGGGCTGCGGTACGCTGGTGGCCGCACAGGAGCAGGTGTCCGTGTGTTCGGCAGGGAACCCCGGCATGGCTTCGGGCGGCATGGGGGACGTGCTGACAGGCATTATTGCCGGACTTCTCGCACAGGGGCTGGAGCTGTACGATGCCGCACGCTATGGCGTGCAGTTGCATGCACGAAGTGCGGACATGGCTGCACTTGACGGTCAGCGCGGCCTGCTGGCCAGCGATTTGTTTTCGCCGCTGCGCTCGCTGGTCAATGCGGACCGTGACTGATCGAGATGTACCTCGAAGATGACACATCAACGCTTGAGCTGGGTGCCAGCGTGGCTCGCCTGTGCCAGGCGCCGCTGGTCTTGTACCTGCGAGGCGATCTCGGTGCAGGCAAGACCACCTTCGCACGAGGCTTTATTCGCGCCCTGGGGCATTCAGGCCGGGTAAAAAGCCCGACGTTTTCCCTTCAGGAAAGCTATATCATTGAAAATATGATGCTTTTTCATTTTGACCTGTACCGGATACGAGATCCCGGCGAACTCGAATTCATCGGCATTCGGGATGCATCGGGAGAGGCCGATTCCATCTGCCTGATCGAGTGGCCGGAGCGCGGCGAAGGCGCGATTCCGAAGGCCGACATCGAGCTGGCCTTCCGGCATGCCGGGGAAGGGCGCCAGGTTGACCTGCACGGCAGGTCGGAGAAGGGTCGCTCAGTTACCCGGCTGTTATAAGACAAGACTCTAACTTAGGAAGCTATGCCAATAATTCCATTATAAAAATCACTTGTAGTCACGCCAAATCTTTGCCAAACTTTCCCCATGGTTTTATAACCAGGGTTGTATTTCTCAGTGCGACGTCAGACAGGAAGGGTTTTGTGCTCGGTCGGGTCCGGTGCAGGTGTGCGCCGCTCCGGGATCTGTGCCCTGCTGCTGCTGTTCCTGTTCCCGGCTCTTTCGACAGCCGGGGTCTCCAAAATCAAGGATGTCCGAATTGCGGATCGCGGTGACAGCACGCGCATCGTGTTTGACCTGACGTCTCCTGCCAAACACAAAGTCTTTGTCCTGTCGAACCCGCACCGGGTGGTCCTGGACATCGACCGGTGCAGCGCGAATGGCAAGCTCAGTTCCATCAAGGCCAAAAGCACCCTGCTGAAAAGCCTGCGCTATGCGCAAAAGTCACCGCAACAACTGCGCGTGGTGCTGGACCTGCATGCCGCGGTGGCACCGAAAAGCTGGCTGCTCGCCCCTGCCAACGGGAAAGGACACCGCCTGGTGCTTGACCTGTCCTCGAAAGTCAAACAACCGAGTGCCAAGCCCGTACTCGCCATGCCGGCTACTTCGCGCGGGAAGCGCGATGCCATCATCGCCATCGATGCCGGGCACGGCGGCAAGGACCCCGGGGCGGTCGGGCGTCGTGGTACACACGAGAAGGCCATCGTGCTGTCCATTGCGAAACGGCTCAAGAAACTGATTGACAAGGAACGGGGCATGCGCGCCGTGATGATCCGCAACCGTGACACCTACGTACCCTTGCGGACCCGGATCAGCAAGGCAAGCCGGCTCAACGCCGACCTGTTCATTTCCATCCACGCGGATGCCTCGGTGAACCGCAGTGCAAAGGGTTCATCCGTGTACGTGCTGTCCCAGCGCGGTGCTACCAGCGAGGCGGCCCGTATTCTGGCGCAACGTGAAAATGCGGTGGACAAGATCGGCGGGGTCAGTCTGGACGACAAGGACAAGGTGCTCAAGTCGGTGCTGGTCGATTTGTCCCAGACGGCCACCATTGATGCCAGCATTGATCTGGCCGAGGATATACTCTACGAACTGGGGGCGATCGGCAATCTGTTGCACAAGCGCGTGGAACAGGCCGGATTCGCCGTGTTGAAATCGCCCGACATCCCGTCCGTGCTGGTGGAAACCGCCTTCATTTCCAACCCCCAGGAAGAGCAGCGTCTGAGGACACACGCCCACCAGCAAAAGCTTGCGGTGGCGATTCTGAAAGGGATCCGGAGGTACCTGAAGGACCACGCCCAAAGTGACATGCTGCTGGCTTCATCGGGCAGTGCCGGCAGACATGTGATCCGAAGAGGGGAGACCCTGTCTGCGATCGCCAATTACTACCAGGTCGGCGTCGGCGAACTGCGCAGGGCCAATGCCCTCAAGTCGGACAAGATCCGTGTCGGGCAGGTGCTGAAAATACCGGCATCCACCGGAACCTGATCTGCATCAGGTTCTGCGGAGAAGCCCCCGCGGTCAGGCCATGAACCTCGAATCCTGTGCTTTTTGCCACCAGGAAAAAAATATCTTCTCGGTGCTGGCGTGGACTGTCGCCGCGATCCGCTCGCTGAGCGTCTTGGGCATCTGGTAGGTAACCTCGAAAATATCCGCTTCGCGGCTGGCCTGCAGCAGGTAGTCATCGCTGGTAATCAAGGTATCCACCAGATTGAGATCAAGGGCTCGGCTCGCAAGCCAGTGCTCTCCGGTGGACACCTTGTCGATCTCAAGCCCGGGGCGCTGGTCCTTGACAAACTCCTTGAACAGGGCGTGCGTGTCCTCGAGCTGTCGATTGAAATGTTCGCGGTCCTCCTGGGTATTTTTGCCGAACATGGTCAGGGTACGCTTCAGTTCGCCGGCCTTCATGAGTTCGAAATCGACACCGTGCTTGTCGAGCATGCGGTTGAAGTTCGGTATTTGTGCCAGTACGCCGATTGAACCGACCACGGCAAACGGGGCCGCGATGATCTTGTCGGCAACACAGGCCATCATGTAGCCCCCGCTTGCAGCCACCTTGTCGATGGACACGGTGAGGGGAATCTCCTTCTGCTTGATGCGCAGCAACTGGGATGCGGCAAATCCGTGTTCATGCACCAGGCCGCCGGTGTTCTCCAGACAGACCAGCACCTCATCCCGGCTGGTTGCCACGGACAGGATTGCGGTGACTTCCTTGCGCAAATGGCGCACCGCCGTGGCCTTGATATTGCCCAGAAAGTTCAGCACGAAGATGCGTTTGCGGGCTTCGGAAGACATCTTCTTTTTTTCCTGGCGCGCTTCCTTTTTGCCCTGTTTTCGCATTTTCCTGAACTCTTTTTTGGGCAGCAGGGAGTGCAGCAGGGTGTCCGTCATGGATTCGTATTTCTTGTTCAGGTGCGTGATTTCCAGGTGGTCCACCGCACGTGACTTCCTCGACAGGGAAGACAGCAGGCTGATGACGATCCATACGAAGACCAGGATGGTCAGCACCTTGGTTAAAAACAATCCGTACTCTGAAATGAACTCAAGCATGTCGGAGGCCTCTCATCGATTAACTGTCGTAAATGCATTCGTAGCTGGCAAAAAACTGTCCGCAGCCATTATCGGAAGCCTCGTCCAGGAGCAGCGAGTTCAGCCGAAGCCTGCAGTGTGTCAGCGTTTCCCCTTCCAGCAGGGTCCTGTATGTCTGCCCGCCCAGGACCTGATGCGAGATGCTGACGTACAACCGGTCCAGTTGCCGGTCCTCGAGCATGGTATGCAGCATCCTGGGACCCGCAATCAGGTAGATGTTCCGGTACCCGAGCCGGGCGAGTGCATCGACCAGGGGCTTGCCCTGCACCGAACCGGATTTCCCGGCCATGAGTACTTCCAGCCCCTGAGCCTGCCAGTCCTGCCGGCGGGCAGGGTCCGTGTCCTGCCCGGCTGCGAGATAGACCTTTTGCCCGCTTTCCTTCAATGAAGGGTGCAATGGAAACTCGAGGCTCGAGCTTGCAATCACGACATCCGGATGTTCGCGCAGTCCCTGCTGGCGGCGCCAGGCATGCAGGTCCTCATACTCGGGGGTGTTCGGCAGCTGCAGGATATTTCCGAGTACGGATGCCTCAAGGCTCCTCAGGTACCTGCCGTGCGTGATCAGACAGTCCGCTTGCGCATGAAGTTCCAGAAACAGGCGGAAGTCCTCCCCGCTGGTGAGGGATTTGGGCAGGTGAAGTTCCGGGTTGGCCTGGGTGGTGGCAGCAATGCGCCCGTCCAGGCTGGTCACGAAGTTGGCCGCCACGACCGGCCTTGTGCGGCCGGGTTGCCGCCAGCCGAACGGGTCGAGGTAGACGTTCTTCAGGGTGCAGGCTGTCGAGGGCTGGGGGAAAAGCCGCAACAGCTGTTTGGTATTCATTGCTACATGATATAGGTATGTCCCGGATGCTATATTATCCTAGCATGTCAACCTTCAGGACCCATGCGAAAACCGAATATTTGCAGAGCCATTCCCAAGCAGCGCTACAAGCTTGGTGATTACACCATCGTCGTGCTCGAAGATATCGAAAGCGAGGACGACATCGAGTACGAGTACCTGCTAGCCGCCATCCGGGACGGGCGTCCCGAGCCCGAGGTATACATCACCTGTGAAAAGTCGCGTTCGGCTACCGCCACGGACAGCCATGCGGTCCGGGTATATGCCGATCGCCTGGGCGATCAGGCTTCCGGGCAGATCGTTGACCGCTCCGGGTGGTGGGCAAACCAGGATGCCTTTGTCTCCTATGCCATGACGGGGTTTCAGCAGATGCTGCAGTTGCAGGATGAAAACCCTGTTCCCATCACATGAGCAGCCTGTCCACCGCTTCAATTCAGCCATTGCCCGCACAGCTGGTGAACCAGATCGCGGCAGGCGAGGTGATCGAACGTCCCGCCTCGGTCCTGAAGGAGCTTCTCGAAAATGCCCTGGATGCAGGGGCTACGGAAATTTCGGTGGAACTTGAGCGCGGCGGAATGGACTGTGTGCGGGTACGTGACAACGGCAAGGGCATCCCCGGGGAAGAAATTCCGCTGGCCCTGCAGCGCCATGCGACCAGCAAGATTTCGAGCCTGGAGGATCTTGAGCGTATCACCACGCTGGGGTTTCGTGGTGAAGCCCTGCCCAGCATCGCCTCCGTGTCCAGGTTCAGTCTTGCCTCCAATCCCGAGGACACCACGAATGAAGGCTGGGTGATCTCGACGGAGGGCGGTGAATTTCCGCAAGGCGCGGTGCCGGTGCGCCAGGCCAGGGGTTCGACGGTAGAGGTCCGCAACCTGTTCTTCAATGTGCCTGCCCGCAAGAAATTCCTGCGTACCGAGAGGACCGAATGGCAGCACTGTCAATCCATGTTGCTGAGGATTGCCTTGAGCCGTTTCGATGTTGCGGTGTCGGTTCGTCACAATGGCCGGGACTGCCTGCGACTCGATGCCGCAGACGATGTCTCCAGTCGGGTCCGGCGCCTGCAGCAGGCCTGCGGGCAGAAATTTGCGCAACAGAGCATCGGTCTGGAAAATTCTGCACAGGATCTGTCCATGCATGGCTGGATCAGCCTGCCCACTTTCTCACGCAGCCAGGCGGACCTGCAGTACTTTTACGTGAACGGCCGTGCCATACGCGACAAGGTGGTTGCACACGCCATCAAGCAGGCTTACCAGGACGTGCTGTATCACGGGCGGTTTCCCGCCTTTGTCCTGTTCCTGGAAATGGACCCCGCCCAGGTGGATGTCAACGCCCATCCCATGAAGCACGAAGTGCGTTTCCGCCAGGCCCGGTACGTGCATGATTTTGTCCGCCACACCGTGGGCAAGGCCATCGCTGAAACCATGCCCGAGTCCACGCAGCAGGATGCCGACAAATACCGTGAAGTCGTGGATGACGCCGTGCGTGCCCTCCCATCCGGCATGTTCTCCGGCATGGCCCAGCAGGACGGGCTGACCGGCAGACCTGACATGGTCTCCCAGGTGCAGGCTGCAGCCGGTCTGTACGGGGTTTCGGTCACAGAAGAGGTGTACGAAGCAAGCCCCGGGGATCACGCGCAGGCGATGCCGCCGCTGGGATATGCCCTGGCCCAGTTACAGGGGATTTACATCCTTGCACAAAATGACATGGGCCTGATCATCGTCGACATGCACGCGGCTCATGAGCGCATCGTGTACGAGAAGCTGAAGGCCGCGTATCAGCAGCAGGGCATCCCCGTGCAGGCCCTGCTGGTGCCCCTGACCCTTTCACTCAGCCCGCAGGAAGCGGCGCTGGCCGAGCAGCAGGCCGACCTGTTTTCGAAATTTGGGTTCGGGGTTGAACGGTTTGGCGATGACAGCGTGATCGTTCGGGAAATTCCGGCATTGCTGCGACAGGGCGAGACCGACGCCGGCAGTCTGGTCCGGGACGTGTTGTCGGACCTGAGCGAATACGATTCCTCGGGAAGGCTGGAGCAGGCCGGCAACGAGATTCTCTCGACCATGGCGTGCCACGGTTCCGTGCGCGCCAACCGCCAGCTGACGATCACCGAAATGAACGCCCTGTTGCGCGACATGGAAGCCACGGAACGAAGTGCACAATGCAACCACGGGCGTCCCACCTGGGTGCAGCTGAGCGTGGACCAGCTGGACAAGCTGTTCAAGCGTGGCCGCTGACATGACCGGCCCTGCGCGGATTCCACAGGCCTGAAGTCAAGACCGTTGGATGCGATCCCTGCAGTTTGCCTGATGGGCCCGACCGCCAGCGGCAAGACCGAGCTCGCCCTGAGCATTGCCGCGGAGTTCCCGTGTGAGATCATCAGCGTGGACTCGGTCATGATCTACCGGGGCATGGACATCGGCTCTGCCAAACCGGACAAGACTGTCCTGCAGACCGTACCCCATCACCTGATCGACATTCTGGACCCGCTCGAAACCTATTCGGCGGCAAACTTCAGAGCGGACGCCCTGCAGCAGGTCCGCGCGGTCCATGCCCGCAGGCACATCCCCTTGCTGGTGGGCGGTACCATGCTTTATTTCCGCTCCCTCTCGCGCGGCTTGTCCAAGATGCCCGGCGCCAATGTCCGGATTCGGGAAAAGATCAACCGCGAGGCCCAGGCGCTGGGCTGGGAAGCCCTGCATGCGCGGCTTGCCCGGGTCGATCCGAAGGCGGGTGCCCAGATTCACCCGAACGACCCGCAACGAATCCAGCGAGCCCTGGAGGTCTATGAGTCCAGTGGTCTGCCGATGAGTGCATGGCATGCGAAATCCAAAACGTGCAAGCCGGTGTTCCAGGCCCTGAATATTGCGCTGATCCCGCAGGATCGCAGCCGCTTGCATCAACGCATCCAGGGCCGCTTCGATGCCATGCTGGCCCGCGGATTCCTGGGCGAGGTGGAAGCCTTGCGACGCAGGAAGGAGTTGCACTGCGGCTTGCCGTCAATCCGCTCGGTAGGCTACCGGCAGGCCTGGAATCACCTGGCCGGTGAATACGGTTACGAGACGATGTGTGAGAAAGCGGTGGCGGCGACGCGCCAGCTGGCGAAAAGGCAGCTGACCTGGTTACGGGGCGAAACGGACCTGCTCCGGGTGCATGCCGAGCAGCCTGATATTGGGAATATCTATCACGCAATTCACTCCCATATGGGAACATCGACCTGTTACACTACAGGTACACCCAGCGGGTGAGGTACAACCTGCTGGTGGGTAGTAATAACAATAGATAATAAACTAGAGGTACTACAGTGATGTCAAAAGGCCAAACCCTGCAGGAGCCTTTTCTGAACGCGCTGCGCAAAGAAAAAGTTCCCGTTTCAGTCTATCTCGTAAATGGAATTAAGCTACAGGGCCAGGTTGACTCTTTCGATCAATTTGTGGTGTTGTTGAAAAACAGTGTAAACCAGATGGTCTATAAGCATGCCATATCGACGATCGTTCCATCGCGCATGGTGAAGGTTCCCTACAACGACGAGCGCCGGGAGTAGGCGACACCTGGTGCATCTCATCCGATTGGAGCAATTGTTTGTTTGAGCGCCCTGATACAGGCGAGCGCGTCATCCTCGTGCACACGAGGTTTCGAAGCGTAACCAACAATCAGGACCTGAGTGAATTCGAGGAGCTCGCCCGTTCGGTCAGCGCGGAGATTGCCACCGTTATCACGGTGCAGCGCGACAAGCCGGATGCGAAGCTGCTAATCGGCAGCGGCAAGGCCGCCGAGCTGGCCCAGTTGGCCAGCCTGCTGAGTGCGGATATCATCATCTTCAACTATGCGCTGTCCGCAAGCCAGGAACGCAACCTTGAAAAAATCTGCAAACGGCGGGTACTGGACAGAACCGGACTGATCCTGGACATCTTTGCCCAGCGTGCACGTTCCTATGAGGGCAAGTTGCAGGTTGAGCTTGCTCAACTGAGATATCTTTCCACCCGGCTGGTCCGGGGGTGGAGCCACCTGGAGCGCCAGAAAGGCGGCATCGGCCTGCGGGGCCCGGGGGAGAAGCAGCTGGAATCCGACCGACGCCTGCTGAGGCTGCGCATCAAGCAGATTTCCAAACGCTTGGAAAAAATACGCATCCAGCGCAACCAGGGACGGGCCGCACGACGCAAGACCACGACCCCAACCGTGGCCCTGGTCGGCTATACCAATGCGGGTAAATCCACACTGTTCAACCAGCTCACCAATGCCGACGTGTATTCCGCAGACAAGCTGTTTGCGACCCTCGATCCCACCCTGCGACGCATGCAACTTTCGAAAAGCCGCCATGTCGTGCTTGCGGACACGGTCGGCTTTATTCAGGACCTGCCGCATGACCTGATTGAAGCTTTTCATGCCACTCTTCAGGAGACCGGGGAAGCCGACCTGTTGTTGCATATTGTGGATGCCGGCGATGACAACCGCACGCACAATATCCTGGAGGTTGAATCCGTGCTCCGGCAAATCGATGCTTTGGATATACCCCAGATTATGGTTTACAATAAGATTGATCTGATCAACATGCTGCCCAACATACAACTGGATTCACAGGGCCGCATTCAGCAGGTGTGGGTATCTGCGTTGCAGGGACAGGGCCTGGATTTGCTGGAACGGGCGTTGCGGCAGCATTTTGACATTCAGTGTGAGTATATCTGGCTGCGCCTGCCACCCTCTTCTGCAGGGAACTTACGCAGCGAGTTGTATGCCAAAGATCATGTCGTGCAGGAATTTGTCGATGATGAAGGGCATTGGCAGATCGAAGCCGAGGTGCCTGCGCATAGAGTCAAGCATTTTGCGGAATATCAGATTGCGGTGCAGTCCGAGCAGCTTGCAGGCTGAAGCGGTTTTTTGCCGGTAGCCTGATACAATACCTGACTGCATCCAACGTTTTTTAGGTCCGTTCGGCAGTCTTTTTTGGAGAAAACTTATGCCCTGGAACAGCCCGCAAGGCAGCAAAGACGACGACCCCTGGGGTCAGAAGTCCAGCAATCAGGGACCGCCTGACCTGGATGAGGTCTTTCGCAAACTGGGCAAGAAATTTGGCGGGATTTTTGGTTCCGGCGGGTCGCGTGGCTCGGAAGGGCCAAAAAAGCCTTACCTGTGGCTTGCGCTGATCGCGGTCATTGCGATCTGGGGTGTGTACGACCGGTTCGGGTTCTACACCGTGCAGCAGGCCGAAAGAGGCGTTGAACTGCGCTTTGGCAAGTACAGTCAAACCACGACTGCAGGCCTCAACTGGCATCTGCCGTTTCCAATCGAGCGGGTCGAAATCGTCAACATCGACGAGGTGCGCGAAGTCACCAACAAGACCTCGATGCTGACGCAGGACGAGAACATCGTCGAGGTAGCCCTGGAAGCGCAGTACAAGATCAAGAACGCAGAGGACTACCTGTTCAATTTGCGCGATCCCGACATGACGGTCAAAGATGCCATGGAAAGTGCAGTGCGTGAAATCGTGGGCAAGAGCACCATCGATTTTGTCCTGTTCGAGGGACGAGGGCAGATATCGAGTGTCACACGCGAACTTCTGCAAGGCATCATGGATGAGTACGGGTCAGGCATCTACATCCAGAAAGTGAACCTGGAGAAGTCCCTGCCGCCGGATCCGGTCAAGGCAGCTTTTTCAGATGCGATCAAATCCCGGGAGGACTATGACCGCTACATCAAGGAAGCCGAAGCGTATGCGAACAGCATTCTTCCCCAGGCTCGGGGTGAGGCCGCCAGACTGCTGCAGGAGGCCGATGCCTACCGCGACCGCGTTATCGCAAACTCTGAAGGGGAAGCCAAGCGCTTTCTGAAATTGCTGGGCGAGTACGAAAAAGCACCGGAGGTTACGCGTGAGCGGCTGTATCTTGAGGCGGTCGAGTCGGTGTATGCCAACAGCAACAAGCTGCTAATGGATGTAGAAGGCGGTAACAACCTGATTTACCTGCCGCTGGACCAGCTCGTCAGGCAGCGCTCCATGATGGGTGATCCGTCGATCGTACAGGACCGGCTGTCCCCGGAGGTCGGCATGAACAACTCGCAAAGTGGCCTGAACCGGTCCGGGCGCGGACGGGGAACCCGCTGACATGAACGGCAAGGTACTCCTGGGAATCGTGATCGCGACCATAGTCGCGATCTGGGCATTCACCTTTCAGGTTGACCAGCGCCAGAAAGCCATCAAGGTGCAATTTGGCGAGATCAAGGATGCGACACTCAAGCCCGGCCTGCACTTCAAAATTCCCATCGTGCACAAGATCAGATTCAACGATGGGCGTATCCTCACGCTGGACGTGCCGCCCACCGAGTTTCCGACGAGTGAGAAAAAATACGTCAAGGTCGACTTCTACGCCAAGTGGCGCATCGAGGACGTGGAGAAATACTTCATTGCCACCGGTGGTCAGGAACTGCGTGCGAACCAGCGCCTCGAACTGATCCTGGTCGATGGCCTCAAGAATGAATTCGGCAAGCGCACGATCCAGGAGGTGGTTTCCGGCGAGCGCAGTGAAATCATGGACGTGATCCAGGTGCAGTCCAATCAGGACGCTAAGAATTTCGGAATCAAGGTAGTGGATGTGCGCGTCAGCAAAATTGACCTGCCGGACGATGTAAGTGAGTCAGTGTTCAACCGCATGCGTGCCGAGCGGGACCGAGTGGCCAAGGATTTTCGCGCCCGCGGAAAGGAGCAGGCCGAGGTCATACAGGCGACAGCAGACAAGCAGCGGACCATCATTCTTGCAAATGCCTACAACGAAGCCGAGCAAATTCGCGGGGATGGCGATGCACAGTCTGCAAAGATCTATGCCGATGCGTATCAGCGTAACGAGGAGTTTTACCGGTTTACGCGAAGCCTGAAGGCGTACATCAATACGTTCAGTGGCAGTAATGACTTCCTGATCATGCAGCCGGATTCTGAATTTTTCCGTTACTTCAAGAAGTCCGAACAAAACTAGCTGTTTTTCCGGCTTACCTGTTTCCATGTGGAATGAATTACTGGTCGCAGTTGCACTGGTGCTTGTGCTCGAAGGTATTTTTCCTTTTCTGGCACCGGAGAAATTCAAGCAGGCGCTGTCCCAGCTGGACCAGCTGTCCGGGCAGGCCTTGCGGATCGCGGGACTGGTCAGCATCACGGCCGGGGTCCTACTCCTGTATATTCTCAGGCCGGGTGGGTGAGACGCTATGAATGACCGTAACCGCTGGCTGTTGCCGGAAGGCATCGAGGAGTCCCTGCCGGATGAGGCTGCCTGGCTTGAGCATCACCGGCGCACGCTGCTCGATATGTTTTCCTCGTGGGGTTATGAGCTCGTGATACCGCCCCTCATTGAGTACCTGGAATCCCTGCTGGTGGGTCCGAGCGACGATCTGGACCTGCAGACGTTCAAGGTCACGGACCAGCTTACCGGGCGCATGATGGGGATACGGGCCGACATGACCCCGCAGGTGGCACGCATTGATGCACACAGGCTGCGACAGGATGCGCCGGCACGCTTTTGCTACCTGGGAACGGTCCTGCACACCCGCCCCGGCGGGCGCGACATGACACGCAGCCCCCTGCAACTAGGGGCCGAGTTGTACGGCCATGCCGGTGCGGACAGTGACGTCGAGGTGATATGCCTGATGCTCGAGGCACTGCGACAGGTAGGGATCGAGGACATTTGTCTGGACCTGGGTCACGTGGGCGTGTTCGAAGACATGGTGGAGCAGGCCGGGCTGGGCGATGAGCAGCGCAGGGCGCTGCAGGCGCTCTTGCAGCAAAGAGCGCTGCCGGAGTACGGGCAGCTGTTGTCCGAGTGTTCCCTGGCCGAAGCCCAGAGAGAAACCCTAATGGCCCTTTCCGATCTCAGCGGGGATGAAAGTGTCATCGGGCAGGCAAGGCAGATGCTTGAAGGAACCGGCGGCAGGGCGTTAGAGCATATCGACTATGTCGAGGCGCTGTCCGAGCGGATCAAACAACGTATTGCCGGAATCCGGCTGCATTTCGATTTTGCCGCCCTAAGCGGCTATCACTACGAAAACGGTGCGGTGTTCGCGGCCTATATTTCCGGACAGGGTGAACAGATCGCCCGCGGGGGCAGGTATGACATGATCGGGCAGGTGTTCGGGCACTCCAGGCCGGCTACCGGCTTCAGCCTGGACCTGAAAGCACTTGCCAAGATCTCCCCGCTTGCACAACCCTCCCGGCACGGGATCTTCGCTCCCTGTGATGAGGACCCGGAACTGCATGCGGCCATTGACCAGCTAAGAAGAAAGGGTGAACGTGTCATCTGCGCTTTGCAGGGGCAGCAGGGCGGTGCGCAGGCAATGCGATGCAACCGTGTATTGGAAAAAAAAGACCACCAGTGGTGTGTCAAGGGGATAGACTGAGTCAGATATGAGCAGAAGTGTGGCAATCCTCGGCATCCAGTGGGGTGATGAGGGAAAAGGGAAAATTGTGGACATGCTCACCGAGCATGCCAATGCGGTAGTACGGTTCCAGGGGGGTCACAATGCAGGCCACACGATCGTGGTGGAAGACAGCAAGACCATTTTGCACCTAGTCCCTTCCGGCATCCTGCATGAAGGAGTCGAGTGCCTGATCGGGAACGGCGTTGTACTGGCTCCCGATGCCTTGCAGGAAGAACTTGCCATGCTGGATCAAAAGGGCGTGCAGGTGACCGGGCGGCTGTGGATCTCGCCGGCCTGCCCGCTGATCATGCCGTATCACATCCTGCTGGACCACGCCCGGGAAAAAAAGCGGGGCAAGGCAGCGATCGGTACGACCGGACGCGGCATCGGTCCTGCCTACGAGGACAAGGCCTCAAGGCGCGGTCTGCGGGTAGCCGATTTGTTCGATGCGGCGTACTGCGACCAGCGCCTGGAGCAGATCGTCGATTACCACAACTTCGTGCTCAGGGAGTATTTCAAGTCTGAAGCGATCGACCTTGGGCAAATGCAGGAGTTCTGCCGTTTCCACGCAGCGCGCCTGGAACCCCTGGTGGCGGATGTCTCGGCCAGAATTGGGGCATTGCGCGCAGCTGGACGGAATATTCTCTTTGAAGGCGCACAGGGCACGCTGCTCGACATTGATCACGGCACGTACCCCTTTGTGACGTCCTCGAATACGACGGCGGGCGGGGCGTGCACGGGCAGCGGCACCGGTCCTCGGGACCTGGATCATGTGCTGGGAGTGGTGAAGGCCTACACCACGCGTGTAGGCGGCGGACCATTTCCGACGGAGCTTTCCGATGAAGTCGGCGAACATCTTGCCTCGCGCGGCAACGAGTTTGGTGCCACCACCGGCCGGGCACGGCGGTGCGGCTGGCTGGATGCCGTGGCGTTGCGCCGCGCCGTGCGCATCAACGGAGTCGGCGGCCTGTGCGTGACTAAGCTCGATGTCCTGGACGGGCTTGAGGTGATCAAGGTCTGCACGGGGTACACCTGCAAGGGTCAGCCCTACGACCCGTTGATCATGGATGGGCGCGCGTTTGCAAACTGTGAGCCGGTCTATGAGGAGTTGGAAGGCTGGCAGCAACCCACCTCCGGGGTGATCCAGCTGGACCAGTTGCCTCGCGAGGCCCGGGTGTACCTGGACAGGATTCAGGACCTGACCGACGTACCCATAGACCTTGTCTCGACGGGTCCGGAGCGTAGCCACTGCATCACCTGCAATACTGTGTATTGATGCCCGGGACGTACTGTGCTGAAAGGTTTGGATTTTTAAGGAGCGTTCAATGAGTAATTTGCGATATCTGTTCGTGTTCGTGCTGGCACTGGGGCTTGGCGCACCCTCCTGCCAGGCCGAGCAGGCGCAGGATACGGTTCACCTCGAGGTGTACAAGGATCCGAAATGCGGCTGCTGTGCGAAGTGGGTCGATCATGCAGAGGACGAGGGCTTCGAAACGGAGGTCCATCATTCGTCGAATCTGGATCAACTCAAGGCCAGCATGGGCATCGCCCGCCCGTACCGGTCCTGCCACACTGCCATCTCCAAGGAAGGCTACGTGTTCGAGGGACACATACCGGCCAAGTTTATCCGCGAGTTTCTCAAAAACCCGCCGAAGGATGCGATGGGCATTACCGTTCCCGGAATGCCGGTGGGAAGTCCCGGCATGGAATCAGGAAACCGGTTTTCTCCTTACCAGATTTTTTTTCTCAAGGCAGACGGCAGTACCGAGGTCTTCGCGGAAGTCAGAAGGGCGCAGGAGCAATATCGTTGAACCGGCATTTCCTGCTGCACGGAATCGACTTCCCGCAGCAGGCCGTTGCGGTCGTGTGTACGGTAATCTGGTGCCGAGGAGAGGACTCGAACCTCCATGGGATTGCTCCCACTAGCACCTGAAGCTAGCGCGTCTACCAATTTCGCCACCTCGGCATGGTCCCGATTGAGCTGAATACGCCCGGCGGGAAGGTGGGCACTTTACGAAGCGCCCGGAAACTTGTCAACGCAGCAGGAACGGACACCGGTTGGCTGCACGGAATCAGGGTGTTTCCGGTTCTCCATTTGAAAAGGTAGAGTGAATCTCACATGACACGGAAGAAAAACAAACCCAAGGATCCCTACAGCCGGCGCGAGGCTGCAAAATACAAGCACCCGATTGCCAGCCGGGAGTTCATTCTGGACGTTCTGGAAGGCAGCGAAGGCCCCCTGTCCGCAACGACCCTGCACCAGGCACTGGATATCCGCACAGACCGGGCAGAAAGTGCGTTGAAGCGGCGCCTGGTAGCGATGGAACGCGATGGCCAGATCATACGCAATCGCCAAAACCACTACTTGCCGGTTGCCAAGGTCAATCTGGTGCGCGGCCGGGTGATGGGCCACCGCAGCGGATTCGGTTTCCTGATTCCGGACGAGGGTGGCCCGGACCTGTTTTTGTCTCCCTACGAAATGCGCGCCCTGATGCATGGAGACCGTGCAGTCGTTCGACCTGCCGGAAAAACCAAGGACAACAAGCCACAGGGGAAATTGGTCGAGATCATCCGGCGTCACAACAAGCAGGTTGTCGGCAGGTACTACGAGGAGTCCGGTATCGGTTTTGTCGTGCCTGATGACAAGCGCCTGGGCCAGGATGTCATGATTCCTGCGGGGGCCTCCGCGGATGCTGTGAACGGCCAATTCGTGGTGGTCGCGATCCTGGAGCACCCGAATCGCTCGCGACAGGCCATTGGCAAGGTCGTCGAAGTGCTGGGAGACCATCTGGCGCCAGGCATGGAGATCGATGTCGCCATCCGTTCCTACGACATACCGTATCAATGGACGGAAGAGGCCTTGCAGGAAGCCGAACAGTTTCATGAGAGTGCGGTCAAGCGCCAGCTTGGGCGCCGCCGGGACCTGCGCGCACTGAATTTTGTCACCATCGATGGCCGTGACGCCAAGGACTTTGACGATGCGGTTTACTGCGAACCGCGTGAAAACGGGTGGCGCCTGTGGGTGGCGATTGCCGATGTCTCGCATTACGTACAGGTGGACTCCGCGCTGGATCTTGAAGCCCGCAAGCGGGGGACGTCGGTGTACTTTCCGGAACGCGTGGTCCCCATGCTCCCCGAACGGCTTTCCAATGGGCTTTGCTCGCTCAAGCCCGATGTCGACCGGCTTTGCATGGTGTGCGAGATGTTCATCTCCAAAGATGGCGTATTGAA
The DNA here is from genome assembly GCA_022824965.1 of Gammaproteobacteria bacterium. Taxonomy (GTDB): domain Bacteria; phylum Pseudomonadota; class Gammaproteobacteria; order UBA4575; family UBA4575; genus WTFY01. The sequence continues at coordinate 58,614 of JAJDYY010000006.1, read as the reverse complement.
GCGTTACAGCTTTTATGACGCGGTCATGCGGTCTGCTGCGCGCCTGACCTACGATGAAGTACAGAAGATTCTGTACGATGGCGACAAAAAAGCGCGCAAGCGCCACAGCCATGTCCGAGCGGACCTGGAACACCTGCAGGATGCATACCGTGCCCTGAAAAAGCAGCGCAAGAAAAGAGGCACGGTCGATTTCGACACCCAGGAAAGTTATTTTGAATTTGACGAACACCAGAAGATCAAGGCCATCATTCCCCGTCAGCGCGTCCAGGCTCATATGATCATCGAAGAGTGCATGATCAGTGCGAACATTGCCGCGGCCCGGTTCATCAGCAAGCGAAAACTGCCGACGCTGTACCGAGTCCACGATTGCCCGACCGGTGAAAAAACGAAAGAGCTGAGGGAATTCCTGCAGTCCCTCGGTGTGCCCTTCACACGGTCCGACAAGCCCAAAACCAAGGACTTCCTGGCTACACTCAAGAAGATTTCACATCGAAAGGACAGGCACATCATCGAAATGATGCTGCTGCGCTCCATGGCTCAGGCCGTCTACAGCCCGGAAAACATTGGCCATTTCGGGCTGGCGCTGCCCCTGTACGTACACTTCACTTCACCGATCCGGCGCTACCCCGATCTGATTGTGCATCGGACTATCCGGCATCTGCTGACCGCCAGCAAGAAGGATCCATTTCCGTTTTCCGAGAACGACCTTCTGTTGCTGGGAGAGGAGTGTTCCATGTATGAGCGCAGGGCCAACGATGCCACGCGAGACGTGGATGCCTGGCTCAAATGCGAGTTCATGCTGGACAAGCTTGGCAAGCAGTTTTCGGGCGTGATCAGTTCCGTGACCGCATTTGGTTTTTTCGTGACACTGGACGGCATATTCGTTGAGGGACTGGTGCACGTGACCTCGTTGAGCAGTGATTACTATTATTATGATGAGGCGTCGCGCTGCCTGTTCGGTGAACGCAGCAAGAAGCACTACCGGCTTGGGGATGCGGTGAACGTGATCGTTTCACGGGTGGGGCTGGATGAAAGGAAGATCGACTTCGTACTGGCAGACCCGCACCCGGGGGCTAGGCGCAGTTCCGGAAAGCGCAAAAAACGCCGCTAGAACGGCGATCCTGTTTCCTAAACGGAGTCCTGGGGCCGTTCACGCGGATCCTTTTGCAGACTTGCCCAGTGCAGGTTCTTCCCGTAGACTCCGCGGTTTCCAAATGCATCAACGATTCCTTGTCTCACTGGGCATACAACAAGAATTGCCGGGAGATATGAACCCATAAGGAGAAACGAATGCGTCATTACGAAATCGTGTTCCTGGTACACCCTGACCAGAGCGGCCAGGTGCCCGCCATGATCGAGCGCTACCGTACCATTATTGAAAAAGAAGGCGGCGGCAAGGTTCACAGGCTGGAAGACTGGGGCCGCCTGCAACTCGCCTATCCCATCCAGAAAGTCCACAAGGCCCACTATGTGCTGATGAACATCGAGTGTGGGCAGGAAGTCCTGAGTGAAATGAACACTGCGTTCCGCTTCAACGATGCCGTGGTACGCAACATGATCATTTCCAGGAAAAAAGCGGTTACCGAATCCTCGCCGATGATGAAAATGATTGAAAATGAGCGGGCCGAGTCTGAAAATCAGGATACTGAGGAAAAGCCGCAGCCCACCAAGGAAAAGGAGTCCGGCAGCCGTCCGGATGAGAGCGCTGAGGCAGAGGCTAAACCGGAAGCCAAACCGGAGTCCGAATCGGAGCCCAAACCGGAAGACAAGCCGGAGGACAAGCCGGAGGACAAACAGGAATCCGAATCGGAGTCCAAACCGGAGAGTACAGATGAACAGGCCTGATTGCCCATTGAACCGAATGCTGCAGAAGTGGGTGTTCAGCCTGGCGGGAGGACGCTGACATGGCGAATTATTACAGAAAAAGAAGGTATTGCCGTTTCACTGAGGAAGGCACCGAAGAAATCGACTACAAGGACGTTAAGCTGCTGAAGGATTTTGTCAGCGAAGCGGGTAAGATCGTTCCAAGCCGGGTCACAGGCACCAAAGCCAGGTACCAGCGCCAGCTGTCCAAGGCGATCAAGCGGGCTCGCTATATTGCCCTGCTGCCGTACAGCGATCAGCATTAAGTGCTCCCGATAAGCCGGACCTGGACTGATTTGTAGTCGGCCATGCGTTCACTGGCGCGCTATATCCTTTCCGGGCCGTTCCAGGCGGTTACGGTCGTATTCGTATTTGCATTGCTGTCCTTTCCTTTTCCCTTCCTGATTGTATTCAGTGGAGGTGCACTGGCACTGATCACGCTTAAGGTGGGAGTCAGGCAGGCGATCAGCGTCCTGCTCATCAGTGTGGCACTGGTTGCAGTCAGCACCTTGTTGCTGCTTGGCAACCTCACGGCAGGCCCCTTGATCATCTGGGCCTCGATTGTCGCTGTTACCTATGCGTACTTGCGCTTCCAGTCCCTGGGTCTGGCTTTGCAGGCCCTGACGGTCTTTGGGATAGTCCTTACCGTGCTGCTTACGGCCCTGTTCCCGGACCTGCAGGCGAGCTGGCTGCTCTACCTGAAGAACCTTCTGCAGGCGATTGAACAGGGTCCATCATTTCAGATCATGATGCAGAATACGGGTCTCAGTCTTGAGCGGGCCGAGCAGTACCTGCCCGGGATTGCCTCCCTGATGACCGGCATGGTGATCGCGGTATACCTGCTGACTATCAGCGTCACGCTGTCCTTTGGAGGCTGGTGGCATGATTTGCTGGACGATGCGCAAGCCTTTCACAAGGAGTTTGTGCGTTTCAACCTAGGACGAACGCTTGCCATCTCGGTTGCCTTGTTCGCCGTGGTGGCCTGGGCATCCAAGGCTGCAATTTTCTGGCAGTTGACGATCGTCTGTCTCAGCATGTTCTTCCTGCAGGGCCTGGGGCTTGCGCATGCATTGATTGGCGCAATCTCCAAGCCGGCACTGGGTTTCATCACTGTCTACGGCCTGCTTTTTATCGTAACCCCGCAAATGATGCTGCTACTTGCCTCAGCAGGAGTGCTGGATGGGTTATTGGATTTCCGGAAGCGATTTTTAAAATCAGAAATGTAAACGGGCAGGTACAACTGTTTATAATGGATATTTGCTGAGAAAGAGAGATACAAGATGGAAGTAATTTTGCTGGAGAAAGTAGACAACCTCGGGGACCTCGGTGAAAAAGTGCGGGTGAGACCGGGATATGCACGCAACTACCTCGTGCCGAGCGGCAAGGCCAAGGTCGCGACTGCGGAAAACCTGGCCGAGTTCGAAGCTCGGCGTGCCGAGCTGGAAAAGGTTGCAGCAGACTCGCTGGCCGCAGCCGAGGCGCGAAAGGCCGAACTGGACGGGTTTTTGCTCGAGATCACGGCGAAATCTGCCGGCGAGGAGGGCAAGCTGTTCGGGTCCGTGGGCACTGTGGATATCGCCGAGGCCTTGGGTGATGCAGGAAAACCGGTGGAAAAAAAGGAAATACGCCTGCCGGACGGCGTGTTCAAGCAGGCCGGCGAGTACCTGGTGGATATTCGCCTCCATACCGATGTCATCGCCACGATCAATCTGAAGATCATCCCCGAAGAATGATCGGTCGACTGCACGTACCCCGGGAAATGGCGTGGCCGAAGTAACGAAACCAGGACCCGATTACGGCGTGACTTTTGCAGAGAACCTGCGCACGCCCCCGTATTCACTGGAAGCCGAACAGGCTGTTCTTGGCGGGCTGATTCTGGATAACTCGGCCTGGGACCAGGTTGCCGACAAGATCAACGAGGATGATTTTCATCTCTTCAATCATCGCCTGATTTTTCGTGCCATCGGGGAACTGGTCGACAAGCGCCAGGTGTTCGACGTCCTGACCCTGTCCGACCTGCTTCGCCAGAGGAGTGACATCGAGAACACCAACATCCTGGCTTACCTCGGCACCCTGGCCAACGACATTCCAAGTGCCTCGAATATCCGGGCCTACGCGGATATCGTGCGGGAAAAATCTGTCTTCAGGCAGCTGGTTCAGGTAGGCAATGAGATTGCTGCAAGTGGCCTTTCGCCGGATGGCAAGGGCATCAAGGATCTGCTGGATGAGGCAGAAAGGAAAATCTTTGAAATTACCGACCGCAGTGCACAGTCGGGGCAAGGTTTCGTCAACATCAAGTCCTTGCTCAAGACAACGGTCGAGCAGATCGACGAGTTGTACGAGCGGGCAGACCACATCACCGGCATTCCCAGCGGCTTTGACGAGTTCGATGAAAAAACGGCAGGCCTGCAGGACGGGGACCTGATCATCGTTGCGGGACGGCCTTCCATGGGCAAGACCAGTTTTGCCATGAACGTCGTTGAGTATGCGGCACTGCAGATGAAAATCAACGTGGCCATTTTCAGCATGGAAATGCCCGGTCGCTCCCTGACGATGCGCATGCTTTCCTCCATGGGCAGGATCGACCAGCAACGAGTGCGCACCGGCAAGCTGAAAGACGAGGACTGGCCTCGCCTCACCAGTGCGGTATCGGTGTTGTCTGAAGCCAACCTGTTCATTGATGATTCTGCGGTACTGTCACCTACTGAGCTTCGGGCTCGTGCCCGCCGGCTGAAGCGCGAGCATGGCCTGTCGCTGATCGTTGTGGATTACCTGCAGCTCATGACGATCGGGGGAACCTCCGAAAACAGAGCGACTGAAATTTCCGAGATCTGTCGGTCATTGAAAGCCCTTGCCAAGGAACTGAATGTGCCGGTAGTCGTATTGTCCCAGCTGAACCGCAGCCTGGAGCAGCGTTCGGACAAGCGCCCGGTGATGTCCGATCTGCGTGAATCGGGAGCGATTGAACAGGATGCAGACCTGATTGTATTCATCTACCGCGACGAGGTGTATCGTGAAGATTCCCCGGACCAGGGGACTGCCGAGATCATCGTCGGCAAGCAGCGCAACGGACCCATATTCAAGACCCGGCTCACCTTTTTGGGCCAGTACACGCGTTTTGAAAACTACATCCCCGAGATCCAGACCGGCGACCACTTTCCTTAGCCTGTCAGATGGAAAAAATCTGGCTAAAAAGTTACCCGAAAGGCATTCCAGAATTTGTTGAACTGGACCAGTACGGTTCACTGGCCCAGTTGCTGGAGGAGGCCGCTGAACGCTACGGGGACCTGCCGGCGTTCGAGAACCGGGGTGTTCGGATGAGTTTCTCGGCACTGGATGCCGAGAGCCGCAACTTTGCCGCCTATCTGCAGACCGAGATGGATCTGCAGGCGGGAGATTGCGTGGCGATCATGCTCCCCAATCTGCTGCAGTTCCCGGTCACGATGTTCGGTATCCTTCGTGCCGGACTGGCTGCCGTCAATATCAATCCCCTGTATACCTCAAGGGAACTTGGGGAAGCGCTGGAAAAGTCAGAAGCGAAGGCCATTGTCATTCTGGAAAATTTTGCGAGCGTGCTTGCCGAGGTGGTTGAGGGCAGCGCCATCGATCATGTGATTATCGCGAGGGCAGGAGACCTGCTCAGTTTTCCCGAATCCTTCGTCGTGAATTTTGCGCTGAAACACGTGCAGCATAAAATTCCCGATTACGAGTTGGAAAACACGGTTTTTTTCAAAGAGGTCCTCGCCACCGGCCGTGACAGAAAATACATCCGGCCGCAGCTCTCCCGGGATGACGTCGCTTTCCTGCAGCTGACGGGTGGCACGACCGGCTCGGCAAAACTGGCAATTCTTACGCACGGCAACCTGCTTTCGAATATTGCGCAGGTGGATGCATGGTTCAAGCAGGTTCTGGAAGAAGGCAAGGAAATCGTGATTACGGCATTGCCGCTGTATCACATATTCTCCCTGATGGCGAACTGCTTCCTGTTTGTCCATCTCGGTGGCCTGTGCTATCTGATTACGAATCCCCGCGACATGGAGGGCTTTGTCGGGGAGCTTTCAAAGGTGAATTTTTCGGTGATTACCGGGGTCAACACCCTGTATAACGGTCTGCTGAATACGGAGGGGTTTTCGGTGCTGGATTTCTCGCACCTCAAGATCTCCCTGGGAGGCGGCATGGCCGTCCAGGAAGCCGTCGCTGAAAGGTGGCAACAGGTCACGGGCTGTGTGCTTGCAGAGGCATACGGCCTGACAGAGACCTCTCCGGCCGTGACGGTGAACCCGCTGGACCTGGAGAAATTCAACGGCAAGATCGGGTTGCCTGTCCCGAACACGGAAATTGCCATACGCGATGACGACGGCAGGGATCTCGGTGTGGGGGAGGTGGGTGAGCTTTGCGTGCGCGGACCCCAGGTGATGCAGGGCTACCTGAACAACCTGGAGGAAACCCGGGCTGCGTTGGACGAGGATGGCTGGCTGCGCACCGGCGATGTTGCCATGGTGGACGAGGCCGGATTCGTAAGCATTGTCGATCGCAAGAAAGACATGATTCTGGTTTCAGGGTTCAACGTCTATCCCAACGAAGTCGAGCAGGTCGTGGCCGCTCATGAGGGTGTACTGGAGGTAGCGGCCATCGGCGTCGAGGATCCGTCCTCGGGTGAGGTCGTAAAACTCTGTGTCGTCAAAAAAGATCCCGCGCTGACCGCGGAGGATGTGCTGGAGTTCTGCAAAGTCCGCCTGACCCGCTACAAGTGGCCCAAACACATTGAGTTTTATACCGAGCTGCCTAAGACCAATGTGGGCAAGATCCTGCGGCGCGCCCTGCGCGACAAGAATCCGTCCGGGTAAGGTGCACGCCCCCGGCAAAGACCGGGTGATACGTTCAGTTCAGTGATTGCACGGTGTGCTTCACGGGATGGTAGTGGTTGGCCACGTATTCCTGCACGATACTCTGGAACTCTTCCGCAATGTTGTTTCCCCGAAGCGTGGTGAACTTGCTTCCATCCACGTGCACGATGGCCACGGGCGCTTCTCCCGTGCCGGGCAGACTGATGCCAATGTCCGCATGCTTGCTTTCGCCGGGCCCGTTGACCACACACCCCATGACCGCAACCTTCATGGCCTCCACGCCTGGGTACTGCAGCTTCCAGACCGGCATGTTTTCCTGCAGATAACTCTGGATGCCGGCGGCCAGATGCTGGAAGTACTCGCTGGTTGTTCGGCCACAGCCCGGGCAGGCGGTAACCGAGGGCATGAATGAGCGAAGGTCCAGGGTCTGGAGAATCTGCTGGGCGACACGCACTTCCTGGGTGCGGTCCCCGCCCGGTTCCGGAGTCAGGGATATTCGGATGGTATCCCCGATGCCTTCCTGCAACAAAACAGACAGGGCAGCGGTAGAGGCGACTACCCCCTTGGTGCCCATCCCGGCTTCGGTCAAGCCCAGGTGCAGCGCATAATCACAGCGTGAGGCGAGGTCGCGGTACACGCTGACCAGTGCCGGAACCTCACTCAACTTGCAGGACAGGATGATCTTGTTGTGGGCTAGGCCGATCTGCTCGGCCAGCGCAGCGCTTTCCAGGGCCGATGCAATCAGGGATTCATGCATCACTTCGGGAAGGGACCTGGGCTTGGGCAATTTGGAGTTTTCATCCAGTTTTCTGGCCAGCAGATCCTGGTCAAGGCTGCCCCAGTTGACCCCGATGCGAACGGGCTTGTCATACTGGCACGCGATCTCCACGATTTCACCGAACTGCTTGTCGTGCAGGTTGCCCCGTCCCACGTTGCCGGGGTTGATTCGGTACTTGTCGAGCGCCTGCGCGCATGCAACATGCTTTTTCAGCAGGCGATTGCCGTTGAAATGAAAGTCGCCTACCAGTGGCACATTGATTCCCTTGGCCAGCAGCCGCTCCCGTATGTCCGGTACGGCACGGGCCGCTTCCTTGTCGTTGACCGTGATACGTACGATTTCCGATCCGACCTCGGCCAGGGCGGCCACCTGGTTTACCGTTTTGTCAATGTCAGCAGTATGGGTGTTGGTCATGGACTGAACGACCACCGGGGCTTTGCCCCCTACCGTAACATCACCAATCTGTACTGCCGTGCTTGTGCGCCGGGTCATTGCTATGAACTCCTTGCCATCCAGCGGGCCGTGAACCTGAAATTGCTAGGTTTCAATTGTATCCGATCTGAATCCCACCGTGTAAAATACAATATGTGCGTATGTGGATCTGGACCTGTGCTGTAATCGCGAACACGATGTTTGCTTTTTTGGGGTAACGCACCGCGAGACAGCTATGATGCTCAACGCCCTTTTGGTCTACCCTGAACACCCACCGACCTGCTGGGGTGCAAATTTTGCAGAAGATGGGATTGAGCCGGGCCTGGAATCATTCCGGGACACGGCGAATGTACCGGCAAGGTAGATCACAACCCGACTGCCCGGACCCCTGATGCAGGGATTTCTGGCATTAACTTTATCCCATGGCGCCCCGAGCAGGATTCGAACCTGCGACCTTCCCCTTAGGAGGGGGACGCTCTATCCAGCTGAGCTAACGGGGCAGTGCATGGAAGTCTTTCTCGGGCAAGGGTCTTGTCAAAGTGTTGCCGCAGAGTTTCCTCATTTATGCTGGTATGTCTGGTGCCGGGAGAGAGACTCGAACTCTCACTCTGTTTCCAGAACCGGATTTTGAATCCGGCGCGTCTACCGGTTCCGCCATCCCGGCGCATTCTTGAGAAGTTTAGGGTAAATTGGCAGGCCAGCACTACTCAGACCGTGACCTCCTGAAATATACCATACGTTTTGAATCTAGTTCAGTTTGACTACAGGCTTCCGCAAGCACTCATCGCCCAGTCTCCGCTGCCTGAGCGAACCTCGGGCAGACTGCTGCACTTTGTGCGCCAGGGCAGTGAATACCGGGATTTGAGATTCTTGGACCTGAAACACCTGTGTCGCGAGGGTGATCTGCTGGTCCTGAACGACACCCGTGTCATTCCCGCGCGGCTGTTTTGCAAAAAGACATCCGGCGGCAGGGTCGAGCTGTTGGTCGAGCGCATTCTCGATGCCGGTAAGGTGCTCGTGCAGCTCAAGGCCAGCAAGTCCCCGGTGCCTGGGAGCCAGTTGGTATTTGCCAATGGTGTGGTCGCGAAAGTCCAGGGCCGTGAGGATGATTTTTTTGTGTTGCAGTTCGAAGACCGGGAAGAAATCGAGAAGCTGCTGCATGAGTCCGGCAAGACTCCGCTGCCCCCCTACATCAGCAGGGAAGCAGGCGCGGAGGACAGCAAACGGTATCAGACGGTGTATGCACGCAATCCAGGTGCGGTTGCCGCACCGACCGCAGGACTGCATTTCGACCGTACCTTGCTTGAGCAGTTACAGCGCCAGGGAGTCGAGCATGCCTTCATTACCCTGCACGTGGGTGCCGGTACGTTCCGGCCGGTGCGCACACAAGACATCAAGGCACACAGGCTTCATGCCGAGCAGGTGCAGGTCACAGGGCAGGTGTGCCAACAGGTGCTGGCATGCAAACAACGGGGCGGGCGTGTCATCGCGGTAGGCACCACGGTAGTCCGTGCACTGGAGTCTGCGGCACAGGAAGGTGGTCTCCATCCGTATTCGGGAGATACCCGCCTGTTCATTTTCCCGGGCTTTCAATTTAAAGTAGTCGATGGCCTGGTGACCAACTTTCATTTGCCAAAATCGACATTGCTCATGCTGGTATGCGCCTTTGCCGGGCACGAGACCACGATGGCCGCTTACCGGCATGCCGTGGCACAACGCTACCGCTTTTACAGCTACGGTGATGCCATGTTTATCGAACCCGAAAAATAAGAAGCACTACAGGCGACCGTTATGGAGTTTACGATCCACGCAAGGGATGGCGCTGCCCGCAGCGGTTGCTTGATGTTCGCACGTGGCCAGGTGGATACGCCTGCCTTCATGCCGGTAGGTACTCATGGCACGGTCAAGGCCATGACTCCGGAAGAGCTGCTTGCCTCGGGGACACAAATGATCCTCAGCAACACCTTTCATCTGATGCTGCGCCCGGGCATCGATATCATCCGACAGTATCAGGGACTGCATGACTTCATGCACTGGCAAGGCCCCATCCTGACGGATTCCGGAGGATTCCAGACCTACAGCCTGGCATCCATGAGGAAAATGACAGAGCAGGGGGTCATGTTCAAATCCCCTGTGGATGGTGCAGAGGTCTTTCTCAGTCCAGAGCTTGCAGTCGAGATCCAGCAACAGCTGGGCGCCGATGTCGTCATGGTGCTGGATGACTGTACGCCGCATACGGCCAGCCGAAGCCAGGCCCTCGACTCGATGCAACTGTCTTTGCGCTGGGCCGAGCGCTGCCGGACAGCACACGGGAGGCACGACAGCACCCTGTTTGCCATCGTGCAGGGCGGGCGCTATACGGAATTGCGAAAACAGTGTGCCACTGAACTGGTGGATATGGATTTCAGTGGCTATGCGCTTGGGGGATTGTGCGTGGGCGAGGCGCCGGATGAGCGCCTCGTCCTGCTGGATTCCATGACGGAGATACTGCCCGAAGCCAAGCCCCGCTACATGATGGGCGCCGGCAGACCGCAAGACATCCTTGAGGCTGTACGGCGTGGCATTGACATGTTCGACTGTGTACTTCCCACACGCAATGCCCGCACAGGTTTTCTTTATACCCGAAAGGGACTGTTGCGTATCCGCAACAGTCGCTACCGTCAGGATACGCGCCCGGTGGACGAGGACTGCAGTTGCTACACCTGCAGGCACTATTCACGTGCGTATCTCAGGCACCTGGACAAGTGTGGAGAAATTCTGGGCGCACGTCTCAATACCATCCACAACCTGCATTACTTCCAGGACCTGATGCGGGGAATACGCCAGGCGATCCGGGCCGGAAATTTTGCAGAATTTTCCGAGGAGATATATCGCATGCAGTCCCTTGATGCGGAGACTGTGGCATAATACGGCGCTGCAAATTCCAAGGAGGTCCCGGCACTTCGATACGGCCGGGTTCCAGACCACAGCAAGGGTATTATGTTACTGATTTCTGATGCAATGGCCCAAAACACCGCCGGGTCCATGGGCGGCGGGTATGAAATCTTTATCATGATTGCGATTTTCTTCGCGATCATGTATTTCATGATCATCCGGCCCCAGCAAAAACGCAACAAGGACCACCAGAAACTGATCGGTTCGCTGTCCAAGGGAGACGAGGTGATGACCTCGGGCGGCATGCTGGGCAAAATCCTCAAGGTGGGGGAAAACTCGATCACGCTGGAAATTTCTGACGGGGTGGCCGTCAAGCTGCAGAAAACCTCGGTTTCCTCCGTGCTGCCCAAGGGTTCACTGAAACATGATTGACGCAGGCTTTTAGGCGTTTTTCATCTCCCTGCAATCATATTCTTGACAGGCTAAGCGCATGGCGGCAGCTCCTCTGAATCAGTATCCCTTGTGGAAACACTTGTTCATTCTGGCCGTGATCGTGATCATCGGCCTGTACAGCCTGCCGAATCTGTACCCGAGCATGCCGGCCATCCAGGTCTCGCACGATTCCGGGGTGCTGGATGCTGCCACCCCTCCGGTACTCAGGCGCGCCCTGCAGGAGAAGGGCATCCAGGCGCAGAGCGAGGACCACGGGGATAATCGGCTGTTGTTGCGATTTACAGATACGGAGCAGCAATTGCAGGCGTTCGAGGCCGGCAAGCAGGCCCTGGACGGACGCCATGTCGTGGCACTGAACCTTGCGAATTCGATGCCCGGGTGGTTACGCTCGATCGGCGCTTCGCCCATGAACCTTGGCCTGGACCTGCGAGGCGGCGTGCACTTCCTGCTGCAGGTGGACATGAAGGCGGCGAGTGCCAAGGCTATCAACAATTATGCCGCAGCGGTTCGGGTCGAGCTGCGTGAAGCCAAGCTGCGCCGGTTTTCCGTCACCCAGACAGGCGATGAGGTGAAAATCAGGTTCCGGGATGCGGCCAGCAGGGACGCGGGGCACGAAGTGCTCAACAAGGAATACGGGACTGAGCTGGACTTCGCCGAGGTGGACGGAAATGAAGGGTTCTTGCTGGTGGCCACCATTAATGAGGAAACCATGCGTGAGACCCAGAGTCTCGCCATACAGCAAAACATACAGACCCTGCGTAACCGGGTGAATGAGCTGGGAGTCGCCGAGCCGGTTATACAGCAGCAGGGCGCCGAGCGGATCGTGGTGCAGCTTCCGGGCGTACAGGACACGGCCCAGGCCAAGGAAATCCTGGGAGCCACGGCGACGGTGGAATTCAGGATGGTGAACGAGCAGGCGGACCCGTTCGAGGCGGCCGAGACCGGGCGTATCCCGACCGGCTCGATCCTCTATTACGAACGCGACAGCAAAAGTCCGATTTTGCTGAAACGCGATGTCATGTTGACCGGAGACTCGATCATCAATGCGAACTCGGGCTTTGATGAAAACGGACTGCCGGCGGTGATCATCACCCTGGACGGCAAGGGTGCCGCCCGATTCAGCAAGGTCACGGCTGAAAACATCAAGAAGCTGATGGCCGTGGTGTTCATCGACAACAAGACGGTGATTTTCAACCAGGATGGCGAGCAAAGGAGAAGAACCGTAAAGAGCGAGGAAGTCGTCAGTGTGGCCCGTATCCAGGAACAGCTGGGCAAACGCTTTCAGATCGAAGGCCTGGATTCCACGCACGAGGCGCTCAAGCTTGCCCTGCTGCTGCGTGCGGGTGCACTCGCAGCCCCCGTCGAGATTGTCGAGGAGCGCACCGTGGGCCCAAGCCTCGGGCAGCAGAATATTGATTTGGGCAAGAAATCGATCATCATCGGATTTATTCTGGTGATGATCTTCATGGCCCTGTATTACCGTCTGTTTGGCATTGCGGCGGATCTTGCGCTGGCGGTCAATCTGGTCTTGATCATCGGCATCATGTCGCTGATCCCCGGGGCCACGCTGACCTTGCCGGGCATCGCCGGGATCGTACTGACCGTGGGCATGGCCGTCGATGCGAACGTCCTGATCTTCGAGCGCATCCGCGAGGAGTTGCGAAACGGAAACTCACCCCAGGCCAGTATCCATGCCGGCTACAGCAAGGCACTTTCCACCATTGCGGATGCCAACGTCACCACACTGATTGCCGCGATCGTGCTGTTCGTGTTCGGCACCGGACCGATCAAGGGATTTGCGGTCACGCTGTCCATCGGTATCGTGTGCTCCATGTTCACCGCCATCATGGGAACGCGCGCCCTGGTCAACCTCTATTACGGTAGCCAAAAATCACCCAGGCTTGCGGTATAGACATGCAGTTGCTGAAGGACAAGCTGAACATCGACTTCATGGGCAAGCGCAAGCTTGCCTTGACGGCATCGGGTGTCCTGATCGTGATCTCGATCGTGGCAATGGCTGCCCGCGGCCTGAATCTGGGCATTGACTTTACCGGGGGCACGCTGGTTGAAGTAGGCTACTCGGACTCGGTGCAACTTGAACCCGTGCGCGAGGCGTTGCTGGCCAGCGGGCTGGATGATGCTATCGTCCAGCACTTCGGTACCAGCCGGGACGTCCTGATCCGGCTGCCCGTGGCAGAATCGGACCGGGACAAGGCCTCTCTCAGCAACAGGGTGATACGTGCACTGGAACCCACGGGTTCGCTTGAGGTGCGACGCGTGGAGTTCGTCGGCCCCCAGGTAGGCGGCGAATTGAGGGACAAGGGGGGGCTGGCCATGCTGTATGCCCTGATCGGTATCCTGGTGTACGTTGCTCTGCGTTTCGAGTGGCGCTTCTCCCTAGGCTCTGTAGCGGCCCTAGTGCATGACGTGGTGCTGGTGGTAGGCTTTTTCGCGCTTACCCAGACGGAATTTGACCTGACGGTGCTGGCGGCGCTGCTGGCGGTGATCGGTTACTCGCTCAATGACACCATCGTGGTGTTCGACCGGATCCGTGAAAATTTCAGGTGCATCCGCAAGAGCACCTCGGAAAAAGTCATCAACACCTCCATCAACCAGACGTTTTCACGCACCCTCATGACCTCGATCACCACCTTGCTGGTACTGATTGCCCTGTTCCTGTTTGGCGGTGAGGTGATTCATGCCTTTTCGATCGCATTGATTGTCGGCGTACTCGTGGGCACCTACTCATCGATCTACGTGGCAAGCACTTCCCTGCTGGCACTGAACGTCAGCAAGGAGGATCTGATGCCGGTGGAAAGTGCGAACAGGAGCGACGACGGCAGTCAGGTTTGATTGCCACCTTTCAGGGCCCTGTGGATACTGTCCAGCATTGCCCGGAACACTTTCGGGTTGGCTGCGACGATATTGCCAGTCTCAAGATGCGTGTGCCCACCTTCAGGATCACCGACTAGCCCGCCGGCCTCCTGGATGATCAGGCAGCCGGCCGCGATGTCCCAGGGGTTCAGGCCAAATTCCCAGAATCCGTCCAGACGTCCTGCGGCAACATAAGCCAGGTCCAGGGCAGCCGATCCTGCACGGCGAATCCCCGAGGTGTGCAGAATCAGGGCACGCAACGTCGCCAGGTAGGCATCGACGTCCTGGCCCTCGCGAAATGGAAGGCCGGTGCCAAGCAGTGCATGCTCCAGGCCACTCAGGCCCGCCACACGGATTTTCCTGTCATTCAGGGTAGCGCCGTTTCCCCGGCTGGCACAAAACAGTTCGCCCCTGAGTGGATCATAAATCACACCGGCCTCCAGGCGCTTGCGGTGCCGCAGTGCAATCGAAACGGCATGATGCGGGAAGCCGTGCAAGTAATTGGTGGTTCCGTCAAGTGGATCGATGATCCACTGGTACTCGTCCGTGTCTCCCTTGCTGGAGCTGCAGCCGCTTTCTTCGGCGAGGATGCTGTGGTCCGGATATGCGCGGCGGATTATACTGATGATTTCGCGTTCTGCCTGATGGTCGATTTCGCTGACAAAGTCATTTTTCTTTTTTGCGTGTATGGAAAGGGAATCCACGCGCCCCAGGTTGCGTGTGATGGTTTTGCCCGCCTCGCGCGCGGCTGTGATTGCAATGTGTAGTGCAGCTTGCATGGGGATGGATCGGGCAGTCGCAGGGCCGGGACAGCATACCAAAAAGCATATAAGTTGGTGTGACAAGTTCAAGGCCGGGATGCGGCGGCCGTCATGAATTCGTCCCATTCCACCAGCATCGTACTCGTAGAGCCTTCGCATCCGGGTAACATCGGAGCGGTCGCGCGGGCCGCAAAGACCATGGGCATCGAAAGTCTTGTTCTGGTCAATCCGAAACGGTTTCCGGACCCGGAAGCCACGGTACGTGCCGTGGATGCAGCGGACGTGCTAGAGCGTGCCGTCGTCTGTACCTCACTGAAGGAAGCCGTTCGCAGCTGTACCTTCGTCGTCGGCACCAGTGTGCGCAAGCGCGGCCTGTCCTGTGCACAGATTCCCCCCCGGCAACTGGGTCCCAGAGTATGGCATGAGTTGCAACGGGGGCCTGTGGCGATTGTCTTTGGTCGTGAGAGCAGTGGTCTGTCAAATGACGAACTGGACCTGTGCCAGTTCGTGACTGCCATACCCTCGATCAATTCATTGAATCTTGCAGCCGCCGTGCAGGTCATCTGCTATGAAATTTTCATGGCGGCCGGACGAGCGCCCGCCGAGGACAGCGAGGATGCCCTGGCCACGTCGATGGAACTCGAGCACCTGTTCGAGCACCTGCAAACCGTGCTGCTGGAGATCGGGTTCCTGGATCCCAAGCAACCCAAGCTGCTCATGCGACGCCTCAGGCATGTTTACCAACGGGCGCGCCTGACCCAGGTGGAAGTCAACATCCTGCGCGGGATTTTGAGCGCGACCCAGAATCCTTCCTCGCGGTGATTTTTCGAAGATCCAGGATTTTTGGGCGGGCCCATGCGTTTCCCTTCCCAACGGGATAGTGCGGGCAGGAGAAATCTATTCCTTCTTATACCTGACTTGTTTACTTGGTTATTTGGTATACTGGCATGCAAAGAACACGGTTGGATTGGATGACAGAGGACATTGGGTCATGAAACTCAGCACACGGGGGCGATATGCGGTGACGGCCATGTTCGATATTGCCCTGCACCATGACGAAGGCCCGGTATCGCTGGCCGACATCTCGGAAAGGCAAGGAATTTCCCTGGCTTACCTGGAACAGCTGTTCTCGTTACTGCGTGGCCGGGGACTGGTGAAAAGCACCCGTGGCCCGGGCGGCGGATATTCGCTGGCCGTGGGCTCGGAAGAGATCGCCATTGCCGATGTGATTGATGCAGTCGACGAAAGTCTCGATGCCACCCGTTGCGGGGGCAGTGCGGATTGCCAGAATCACCATCGTTGCCTGACACACGATTTGTGGGAAAGCCTGAGCGACCAGATTCGCAGTCATCTCTCAAGCATCAGTCTTGCACAGGCCGTCAGCAATGCGCATGTGCTGGAAGTCTCCAGCCGACAGGAACACCGGATGAGCCGGATGGAAGTTGTCTGAGGGACGAGTTGAACGAAACATGATGTGACATTGGCAGGAACCGAACAGTGACCGACATGAAACTACCCATATACCTGGATTACAGCTCTACCACGCCCGTCGATGAGCGCGTGGCCGAGGCCATGATGAAGTGCTTGACGCTGGATGGAAACTATGGAAACCCGGCATCCCGCAGCCACAGCTTCGGCTGGAGTGCGGAAAAGGCCGTGGAAGAGGCAAGGGAACACGTTGCGGCATTGATCCAGGCAGACCCGAAAGAAATTATCTGGACCAGCGGGGCGACCGAGTCGGACAACCTGGCCATCAAGGGCGCGGCACATTTTTACCAGAAGAACGGCAAACATATCATTACCTGCAAGACGGAACACAAGGCCGTACTGGATACCTGCCGTCAGCTGGAAAGGGAAGGATTTGAGGTGACCTACCTGGAGCCTCGAAGCTCCGGGTTGATTGATCTCGATGATCTTCAGGCAGCAATCCGGGACGATACGATTCTGGTTTCGATCATGCACGTCAACAACGAGATCGGCGTCATCCAGGACATCCGGGCCATTGGTGAAATTACCCGCAAGCAAAAGATCATTCTTCACGTGGATGCCGCCCAGAGCCCGGGCAAGGCGGGTATTGACGTGCAGGAAATGAACATCGACCTGATGAGCCTGTCGGCGCACAAAGTGTACGGCCCCAAGGGTATCGGTGCCTTGTACGTGCGCAGAAAGCCCCGTGTTCGCATTGAGGCGCAGATGCATGGCGGCGGACATGAACGTGGCATGCGCTCAGGCACGCTGGCCACGCATCAGATCGTGGGCATGGGCGAGGCGTTTCGTATCGCAAAAGAAGAAATGGCTTCTGACAACGAGCGCATTCTCATGTTGAGGAACCGACTGTTGAACGGCCTGAAGGACATTGATGAAATCTATATCAACGGGGACCTGGAGCAACGCATCCCCGGCAACCTGAACGTCAGTTTCAATTTTATTGAGGGTGAAAGCCTGATCATGGCCCTCAAGGACATTGCGGTGTCATCAGGTTCGGCGTGTACAAGTGCATCCCTTGAACCCAGTTACGTACTGCGGGCGCTGGGCCGTGATGACGAGCTTGCGCACAGCTCCATACGCTTTACAATCGGACGGTTTACGACGGTAGAAGAGGTCGACTATGCGACTCAGCTGATCAGGAGTGCCGTGGTCAAGTTGCGAGACCTTTCTCCCTTGTGGGAAATGCACAAGGAGGGCATTGACCTTAAGACCGTCGAATGGGCAGCCCATTGAGGCTGCTGTTGGTTTTTGAGAGTTTAATTTTTAATGCATACTGGTATAGGAAATCAGGAGACGTGAATCATGGCATACAGTGACAAAGTGTTGGACCATTACGAGAACCCGCGTAACGTCGGGTCGTTTGATAAAAATGACAGCAGTGTGGGCACGGGCATGGTTGGCGCACCGGCATGCGGTGATGTGATGAAACTGCAGATCAAGGTCGGTGATGACGGCGTGATTGAGGATGCCAAGTTCAAGACCTATGGTTGTGGCTCAGCGATTGCTTCCTCCAGCCTGCTGACAGAATGGGTGAAAGGCAAAACCCTGGATGAGGCTTCTGAAATCAAGAATACGGATATCGCGGAAGAACTTGCCTTGCCCCCCGTGAAAATTCACTGTTCAGTACTGGCAGAAGATGCAATCCAGGCGGCGATCAAGGATCTCAAGTCCAAGGATGTGAGTGCGGCTGAACACAAGAAAATCGCATAAGCGGGAAAAAACGTGTCCATCTCCTTGACGAACAGTGCTGCCGAGCACGTAAAAAGCTACCTTGAAAGGCGTGGCAAGGGGATTGGCGTGCGCCTGGGCGTAAAAACGACAGGCTGTTCGGGGATGGCCTACACGATCGAATTTGCGGATCAGGTTGAAAAAGAGGACCACATTTTCGAAGACAAGGGTGTCAAGGTAGTGATCAATCCCAAAAGCATGGTGTATCTGAATGGCACCGAACTGGATTTCACACGCGAAGGATTGTCGGAAGGCTTTCAATTCAGGAATCCGAACGAAAAAGACCGTTGTGGTTGCGGGGAGAGTTTCAGCGTCTGACCACCCCCCGGCCTTGACCATTTCAGCGATCTTTTTCTTCCACTCACCCGGTTAGCATGAATATAGATCTCACTCGAAACTATTTCGAGTTGTTCGGCCTTGCCGAAAGCTTTGATGTGGACCTGGAAGCGCTGGCCTCGAAGTACAGGGCCTTCCAGAGTGCCCTGCACCCGGATCGCTTTACCGGGAAGAGTGATCAGGAGCAGCGTATTTCCGTCCAGCATACGGCGTTTGTGAACGAGGCGTACAGCGTTCTGAAAAATGACCTGAAGCGCGCCCACTATCTCCTGAGGCTGCAGGATGCAGAATTCGATGCGGACAGGGAAACCTCGAGGGATGAGGAGTTTTTGATGCAGCAGATGGAGTTGCATGAGCGCGTCGCGGAACTGGATCAGGCCTCAGACCCCGCTGCAGCCCTGGAGGAATTGGCCCACGAGTTCAGGCAACAGCAAATGCAGCTGATATCCCGGTTCTCGGTCGAGTATGCGAAAGGTGACCTGGTCGCTGCAAAAGATTCGGCATTGAAGCTGCAGTTCTATGATCGACTGACCAATCAACTCAGGGAAAAGCAGGAAAAGCTAGAAGAGCAGCTTTTATAGATCCACATGGCACTTCTGCAGATTTCAGAGCCGGGTCAGTCAACTGCCCCTCACGAGCATCGCCTTGCCGCGGGGATTGACCTGGGGACAACCAACTCGCTGGTAGCAAGTGTCCGAAGCGGTGCTGTCGGGACCCTGCACGATGCCGAAGGTGCAGACATCCTTCCTTCGGTCGTACGTTACACCCTGCAAGACGGTGTCGTGGTCGGTGCACGCGCACTGGAGCACGCAACCAGCGATCCACTGAATACGCTCGCTTCTGTGAAGCGCATCATGGGCCGCTCGGTGGGGGACCTCGCGACACTGCAGGGTTACCTCCCTTACCAGTTTGTCGATCAAGAAGGCGGTGTGCCGCAGATTCAGACGGTGGCAGGACCGGTCACAGCCATCGAGGTTTCCTCGGAAATCCTGAAAGTACTTCGTACGCGCGCCGAGCTTTCGTTGGGAGGAGAGCTGGCAGGTGTCGTGATTACCGTCCCTGCGTATTTTGACGATGCGCAGCGCCAGGCCACCAAGGATGCTGCCAAACTGGCCGGTCTGAACGTCTTTCGGTTATTGAATGAACCGACTGCGGCTGCGGTTGCATACGGACTGGATCGACAGGCTGAAGGAGTAACCGCCATATACGATCTCGGCGGAGGTACCTTCGATATCTCCATCCTCCGACTCACCAAAGGCGTGTTTGAGGTGCTGTCGACAGGGGGGGATACAGCACTTGGAGGGGATGATTTCGACCGGGAAATTGCGACCTGGATCCTGGAACAGGCCGACCTGGACACGAGCCCGGATCACCAGTTCATGCGCAAAGTGCTGGAGGCGGCCAGAAACGCCAAGGAATCATTGACGGATGCAAACGAAACCGTGATCCGCCTGGAACACGGAGAAGGCACCCGGATAGAGCTCAGACTCAAGGTCGAGCATTTCGAACGGCTGATCACGCCCTATGTCAAAAAGACGATTGCCTGGTGCCGCAAGACGCTGCGGGAGGCAGGTGTAGAGCCCTCGCAAGTCCAGCACGTCATCATGGTGGGCGGGTCTACACGGATACCGTGCGTGCGCAGGCAGGTAGAGGAACTTTTTGGCCAGCCCCCGCTGACCGATATCGATCCGGACAAGGTGGTGGCTACGGGGGCCGCTCAGCAGGCCGATATCCTGGCTGGAAACAGCCTCGATTCCGACATGCTTTTACTGGACGTCTTGCCGCTGTCTCTGGGTGTGGAGACCATGGGCAACCTGGTGTCCAGGATCGTCGAGAGAAATACGGTGATTCCGGTTGTCCGTGCGCAGGAGTTTACAACGTTCAAGGATGGGCAGACCGCCATGCGTATCCACGTCGTGCAGGGTGAGCGGGAGAAAGTCGGGGATTGCCGGTCCCTGGCAACCTTTGACCTGACGGGGATCCCGCCCATGGTTGCCGGTGCTGCGCACATACGGGTGACCTTTCAGGTGGATGCCGATGGATTGTTGAGTGTGAGTGCCCAGGAGAAGACCAGTGGCGTGTCTGCAAGCGTGGAAGTGAAGCCCTCCTACGGGCTGATGGAAACGGAAGTGGAGAAAATGCTGAGGGACTCATTTGAACATGCCGAAGACGACATGCACGCGAAACAGCTGGCGGAACAGCAGGTCAATGCGAAGCGGGTCCTGGAAGCGTTACGTTCTGCGCTCGAGAAAGACGCGGATGAGCTATTGACCTCCGGGGAACAGGAAGCCATCGATCAGGCCAGGACCAAACTCGAAGACGCCTGTGAAGGAGGGGACAGCGAACAGATCAAGCAGGCCATTACGGACCTTGAGCATGCAAGCGAAACATTTGTGCAGCGCCGCATGAACCGAAGTGTACAAAAGGTCATGCGCGGTCATCACCTCGAAGAATTTGAACAGGACTGAAGAACATGCCGAAGATCAAGTTTTTACCTCATGAGGAAATCTGCCCTGGGGGCAGTACCATCGAGGCCGAGGCAGGTACCAGCATCTGCAATGCCGCGCTCGCCAATGGTATCGGAATCGAGCATGCCTGCGAGAAATCCTGTGCCTGCACGACCTGCCACGTGTATGTACGTGAGGGCATGGATTCCCTGAATGAAGCCGAAGAAAATGAAGAGGATTATCTGGACAAGGCCTGGGGCCTGGAGCCGGACTCGCGCCTGAGTTGCCAGGCGATCATCGGGGAGGAAGACCTGGTGATCGAGATTCCGAAATACACCATCAACATGGTCTCGGAAAGTCACTGAGAAAATGTGGCAAAAATTCTTTGAATGACCGCGGAATACCATGTACATTCCCTCCTTTGATGTTGTGCAGTGCAGGCCTTTCGGAAAATGAACCACGCGTACCGTGTTGCTGACGATCCGTCGATGTCCGGATAAGCCGTCATGAGCCTCAAATGGATCGATTCCCTGGAAATTGCGATTGCGCTGGATGAAGCTCATCCCGATGTGGATCCCCAGTACATCCGGTTTACTGACCTGCATGAATGGATCTGTGCGCTGGAAGATTTTGACGATGATCCAGAGACATCAAATGAACGCATTCTTGAAGCTATCCAGATGGCATGGCTTGATGAACGTGACTGACCTCCAGTAACTCCCCACCGTTTTAAAGTCTGCCGGACACCAAAGAAAACCGCTTTGTTCAATTTTAATTAGATTCAGGAATGTCTCTTATGGCAAAGGAACGCACTTTATCCATCATAAAACCGGATGCCGTACGGAAAAACTTGATTGGAGAAATCGATGCCTGCATAGAAAAAGCGGGTTTATTGATTGTTGCTGCAAAAATGTTGAGAATGAGTCGTGTGCAGGCACGTGATTTTTATGAGATCCATCAGGACAAGTCGTTTTACGAGGATCTGGTGAAGTTCATGACCTCCGGCCCCGTAGTGGTGCAGGTACTGGAGGGTGAGGATGCGATTACCCGTTACCGTGACGTGATGGGAGCAACCACGTTTGGGAACGCCTTACCGGGAACGATACGTTCAAAATATGCAACCTCGACCAAGTTGAACGCGGTACATGGTTCGGACTGTAAGAAAAATGCCAAACGAGAAATAAAATTTTTCTTTGCAGAACATGAAATTTTTTCGCGACGCTGATTTCAGGCCGTTCATTAGTGTGCCATAAGGGTGCAGGAGGGTAATGAACACGTTGTAATGCAAGAGGATTCCCAAAAGCGCAAGGAGACCATTGGCTCGGTGCTGGTAGATGCACGCAGCCAGGCGGGCCTCAGCCAGGCGGAGATCGCCAGGCAGATGAATTTGACCATTCGCACGATCCAGGCGCTGGAGGAAGACGACTTCGATCGCCTGCCGGGACCTACGTATGTGCGTGGTTACCTGCAGACGTACTCCAAGCTTGTCGGCCAGGATGCCGGACAGCTGATTCGAATTTACAACGAGCAATACCCTGCAGAACCCGAACATCAACCCCCCGTACATACGAACAAAAGACGCGGGCCTGTCGTCTTGCTGGCCGCAGCCGCGCTGGTTGTGCTTGCAGGTGTCTACGTGCTCTTGCAGGCCCCCGACCCGCAATCATCCGTGCAGGTTCCTGATCTGGCGGGGGCACCGGAGACGCCTGTAGCAACCCCGGAAGAAGCATCCGACCCACCTGAGGATCCGGCGTCGGGCCAGAAGGATGTGGATGCACCCGTCGATCCAGATATCAGCGCGCCCATACTGTCCGGGGAATTGCAAAGCCAGGAGAGGCCGACTGCCAGAATCGACGATAACGAGCCGGCCAGACCGCCTGTTGAAGCAGGTGTGCAAGCGAGGGAACAACGTCCGGTAACTGATGGCCAGCCTGCATCTGGTGAGGGTCTGGAAGTTTTGACGATGACCTTTATGGATGACAGCTGGATTGAAGTTCGGGATGCTGATATGCAGCTGATCATGTGGGATCTGATGAGGTCGGGAGCGGCCCTGGAAATCAAAGGCAAGACGCCGTTCGAGGTGTTGCTCGGCAACTCCCCTGACGTGGTCATCCACATTGACGGGAAACGCTTTGATCATTCCAGATATCATCAGAGTGACCGTACGTCCCGGTTCAAGGTGTCAGGCAGCATGCTGAACTGAGTCCTCGCTTTTATTTAGAGAACGGGAAGAAAAAATGTCCATGCGGATTCAATCAATTCGTGGAATGCACGACGTGCTGCCTCCAGCCAGTGGTGCGTTACGCTATGTTGAGCAGACGATGCAGGCCGTGCTGCAGCAGTATGGATACCAGGAAATCCGTCTGCCCATTCTTGAACACACCGAGTTGTTTCGCAGGTCGCTGGGTACGGTCACGGACATCGTGGAGAAGGAAATGTACACCTTTGAGGACCGTAACGGGGACAGTCTCACGTTGCGACCGGAAGGTACTGCAAGCTGTGTGAGGGCTGCATTGCAGCAGGGCATTTTATTCAGGCAACCCGTGCGGCTCTGGTACGGGGGCCCCTTTTTCCGTCACGAGCGCCCGCAAAAAGGGCGTTATCGACAGTTCCACCAGCTTGGGGCAGAAACGTTTGGACTGGCCGGGCCGGATGTGGATGCGGAACTGATCATCATGTGTCGGCACATGTGGCAGAGACTGGCCATCCTGCCGAGGGCATCGCTGCAGATTAACAGTCTCGGCACACTCCAGGCGCGACAGCGGTACCGGGCTGCACTGGTCGAATACTTTCGCCAGCATGAACGCCGGCTTGATGACCTGGAAAAACAGCGTCTGGAGGCCAATCCCATGCGGATCCTGGACAGCAAGAATCCGGAGCTGGCTGAAATCATTGGTGATGCTCCGGGCCTGACGGAGTACCTGGATCCGGAGTCGGCAGAGCATTTCGAGGGCTTGCAAAGCCTGCTTGATGCCGCGGGAATCGACTATGACATCAACCCGCACCTGGTTCGGGGGCTGGACTACTACAGTAAAACGGTGTTTGAGTGGATCGTCCCGGAGCAGGGGTCACAGGCCACCATTTGCGCAGGGGGGCGATATGACGGCCTGGTTGAGCAACTCGGCGGAAAACCGTATCCTGCGGCAGGATTCGCTGTGGGTCTGGAAAGGATCATGGCCCTGCTGGAGGAAACCTGGAATTCGGACACGGAGATCGATGCCTACCTCGTGCTGGTCGGTGATCAGGCGGTACTTGCGGGGATGCAGCTTGCAAGCCAGCTTCGCGATCATTTCCCCTCGCTATCCGTGGTCGTCAACTGCGGTGGAGGCAGCATCAAGACACAAATGAAACGCGCTGACAAATCCAATGCTAAACTTGCAATCATTTTGGCCGAGGATGAACTCAGGGATAACACGGTAGGGATCAAGTTTTTGCGGGAAAGGCGCGAACAGGAAACGATTCCGCGAGACAACCTGGTATCGAACCTGGATAAATACCTTGGGGCCTAGCGGCACGTGTAGACATGGCTCAATACGAAACTGAAGAACAGCAAGTCGAGGCGCTGAAAAGCTGGTGGAAAGAGAATGGCACGGCCGTGATCATCGGGGCATTGCTGGGGATTGGTGCACTGGGAGGTTGGCGTGGCTGGGGCTGGTACCAGGAAAAACAGGCCGTGAATGCCTCCGATATCTTCTCATCCGTACAGGAATCCATGATCACGGGGGACAGGGCTTCCTTTCAGGAGCAGGCCGAGACGCTTCGCACAGACTACGCGTCCACACCCTATGCGGTGCTGGCAACGCTGCATGAAGCCAAGGCGCAAGCCGAACAAGGGGAGTTGAAAGCAGCCGCTGAGAGTCTGCGCTGGGCCATCAAGCATAGCGCCCAGCCGTCCATACGTGATGTTGCCCGTATCCGGCTGGCACGCGTACTGGTGGCAGACCACAAACTGGATGCGGCACAAGCCGTAATCGATCAGGAATTTTCCGAGGGGTACCGCTCGCTGGTGCACGAAATCCAGGGTGATATCCTGATTGCCCGGGGCGAACCCGAGCAAGCAAAACAGGCCTATGATCTGGCGTTGGAGTCTGCCCGCGCAAGTGGTGTGGAATTCCTGCAGATGAAACGGGACGACCTGGGAAGTTAGGGCTTCTGGCTGTCTGGCATGCTGTACAACTACCCTGCAAAAATATTGGTCTTGGCAGTATTCACCTGCTTCCTGCTGCTTTCCGGTTGCAGCGGCGGTGATCTGCTGAGTGCCCCCAAGCGATGGATCGGTATCGAAGAAGACCTCCAGGCACCTACAAAACTGACTGACCTGGGTTCGGAAAGCCTGCGTCCGAAGAAATTGTGGAGCGATTCGATCGGCGCTACGGAAATCGTCTACTCCAAGATACAGCCTTATATCGCGGATGGCCTGGTGTATCTTGCAGGGGCAGACAATCGTGTGGAAGCCTGGCAACTGATCGACGGAAAACGTGTCTGGTCGGTGAAATTGCAGGAGGTGATCTCGGGCGGGGTCAACGGGGGCGAGCAGATACTGGCCGTAGGCACCGAGAATGGCCTGGTGATTGCGCTGGACAGTTCAGATGGCAAGGAAAGGTGGCGCACTCAGCTCAGCAGCGAGGTACTGGCATTATCGAAAGTCAGGCATGGCGTCATTGTCGCGCGCACCAGTGACAGCACCATACATGCTCTCGACATTGGCGATGGCAGTATTGCCTGGCGTGCAAGCCGAAGCTCTCCACCCTTGACCTTGCTGGGTGCAAGCCAGCCCAAGGTAGTCGGCAGTGCCGTGCTGGTCGGGTTTGACGATGGCAAACTGGTAGCATTCAGCCTGCTTGATGGAGAAGAGCGCTGGAGGGCCACTGTATCCTTCCCGAGCGGTCGTTCGGAACTGGAGCGTATCGCCGACATCGATGGGGATATCGCCTATCAGGACGACGTGGTTTATGCCGCCAACTTCAACGGTCGCACTGTGGCTGTAGACATGCTTACCGGCAGGGTGAAATGGGCTCGTGACCTGCCTTCGCACACCGGTCTGGTTGCAGATGAGTCCCGCGTCTATGTGATCGGCACCAACGACAGCGTTTGGGCACTGGATCGTATGACCGGAGCCACCCTGTGGCGGCAGGACAAGCTGCTGTACCGCCTGCTGACGGTGCCGGTGTCGGCCGGGGATTACATCGTAGTGGGCGACACCGAAGGGTATCTTCACTGGCTGTCCAAGAAAGACGGGAGCCTGGCGGGAAGACACCGGGTGGCCCGCGACGCGATTGACAGCGTGCCGGTTGCTATCGGTCAGCGTATCTTCGTGCTGGCGGACAACGGCTCGTTTACCGTGCTGCAGCAGCCCTGACTCCAGGCGCCCGCCACAGGGGCTGGCAGAATTGTTTGCATTAGCACATTCAGTAGATTACAAAGAGGAAATCATGCGGTATGAATTCCGCCCATGCTATATGGAATTAATCAAAAGGGACAAATTAAACTACCAGATACCATATGGTGTGAATGATAAAGAATATGTTGACCTCTTGCTGATGGTGCTTTCGATAAGAGGGCAAAATTTTGAAACCAGATAAGCGTTGTATGAGTTCGGGCGGGTTCAGTGCATTCAAGGCGGCAGTTAATTCAAATCATTAAGCACGTAATTTTATTTCTGGCATTTCTGTCTACGCCTGTAGTGGCTGGCATAGTGCAAGGAATGTCAAACAGTATGGCCGTGTTTCAGCTTGCTCATGATAAACCCTGTAATGCAAAAATAAGTTTGATAGTTGAAGGGTTGAATAAAGATGCAAAGTCAATCGGACTGACTGAAGATGCCATTACAGCGACAGTACGAAGCCGTTTGCGTGGAGCACGAATCTATGATGAAAGTGCAGGCCCTTTTTTTATGTAAATGTGACTGCATCAGGACCTGCATACGGACTTACTGTTAAGCTCAATAAAATATATTTTATGCCTAGGAGAGAAGATGGGAAGCCTTCTGACATTAGCGGATTCGCTACCGGATGGAGTCATGGTGGAGTTGGTACTCACGGAAGTGATGCAGGATACATTTTGCAGCAAGTCGGCATATACACTGATAAATTCATTGATGATTATTTGGGTATAAACAACAAAATTTGCGAGATCATATCTGAGTGAGCTATTGCAAACATTTACATCAAACTCACCCTGAGTGAGTACTCACTTTTTGCATTGATTTAGTCTGGGCAAATTTCAGTAACATCTCTGTAAAATTTGGTCATACGTTTAATATCATTTTCGTCTAAACCAAAAAATTTATAGTCTGCACGCAGTGATGCAATCACATCAGTAAAAGCGTTTTGTGTTATGCAATATTGATCATGGTTTCCATGCGTGTGATGCATCATCAAAAGAATGCGATTTGAATATATCCTATTGGCTGCTGCCTGGTGCTCATCCACGCCATGTGCATGAAGCATGGGCATAATTAGCAGCAGCAACATGATTGCTGCAATCATTTTTTTCTTCATTGTTTGACTCCTTTCTGCTGTGATCATGCTACTACAATTTTCAACATTGCAGCCTCATCAATGACCTAAGAAACCCATCAATTGAGTGAAACCCAATGTGGTAACAAATGATGAAATAAAAAATTTGATCCTTTATATGTGGTTGAAAAATAAAATGGAAATAATCTAGGACTGCTTTCCTTACAAATAGCCTCCTATCGTTCGCAACCGGACCACGGTAACCTCCAGTGAAGCCTGTAATTGCCCTTGTCGGGCGCTCCAACGTCGGCAAGTCAACATTGTTCAATTTTTTGACTCGGACCAAGGACGCGCTGGTTGCTGACCGTCCAGGGCTGACCCGTGACCGGATCTATGGGGTGACGCGCCGCTTTGATGATCGCTATATCGTCATCGATACGGGAGGCATCGAGATGCTGCAACATCCCGATCACGAGACCGGGCTTACTCACCAGATCGCTTCCCAAGCCTGGCAAGCCGTGGAAGAGGCAGACATCGTGTTCTTCATGGTGGACGGTCCACAGGGACTCGTCCCACAGGATGAGCAGGTGTTCACGGAGTTGAGGCAATTGGGCCAAAAGGTTTGCGTACTGGTCAACAAGGCAGACCTGGAGCCTGCACACCTGCTGGCCGGTGATTTTTTCCAGTTGGGAGCCAGGGAGGTCTTTGAGGTCTCGGCCAAAACCGGCAAAGGTGTCGAGGAAGTATTTTCCGTGCTGGAACCCGATTATCCTGCTCAGCCCCGTTCCCCCGTGACCGGCGATCAGGCAGTAATCCGGGTGGCCATTGCCGGGCGGCCCAATGTGGGGAAGTCAACCCTGGTCAATGCACTGCTCGGCGAAGAGCGTTTCATCACCTCGGACATCCCTGGTACGACCCGGGACAGCATTCCGGTGCAAGTGGAAAAATCGGGCACTGTATTTGAACTGATAGATACTGCAGGGGTTCGGCGGCGAAGCCGCGTTCACGACATGATTGAAAAATTCAGCGTCGTGAAAACGCTGCAGGCCATCGATGCGGCTCACGTAGCAGTCCTGGTGCTCGATGGTACACAGGACTTTGCCGATCAGGATGCGCGCCTGGCGCGCACGATGCTGGACAGCGGGCGCGCCCTGGTCCTCGCTATCAATAAGACGGACGCCTGCTCGAATGAGGATTATCAGAAAATACAAAAAGGCCTGGACCTCAAGCTGAGATTTCTGGATTTTGCAGAGCGGCTGTTCATTTCCGCGCGAAGAAAGGAAGGGATCGCAAAGCTGATCCGGGCGATCTCACAGGCGCATGCCGCAGCAAATACCCAGGTCAACACCTCGACCCTGACGCGCCTGCTCGAGGATGCCCTGGAAAGCTATCAGCCTCCGCTGGTTCGCCGGCAACGGATCCGGCTCAAATACGCCACCCAGATCTCCACCTGTCCTCCCACGCTTGTGATCTACGGTAACCAGATCGCGAGGATTCCGGGCTCCTACAAGCGCTATCTGGAGAATTACTACCGCAAGGCACTGCAACTGACCGGAACGCCGGTTCATCTGCTGTTCAGGCAGCCTGACAACCCGTATGCAGGCCGGCGCAACCCGCTCACCCCGAGGCAGCAGCGAACCCGAAGACGCCGGCAAAGAAAAAAATAGGCCGCGCCATGCATGGAGCAGGCTACTGCCCGGGCCCAGTGCACAGCAATATCTGGCAATCGACGGAGTCCAGCAACAGGCCCACCAAGCCCAGGTTTATACCTGCAGGTCCTTTTAAATCCAGAGCTTGTACAGGATAGTTATGTCTGACTGGGAAGAATCACCGGGGTCTCGGCTTGCCATCCATCTTGGCGGTGCTCGGCAATCACCTGCGTGTAAATGCCCCCCCGCACGTTGAAGTCTGCAGTGATACGCATAAATCGAGGCTTTAGCAAAGCTGCAATATCGATTAGAATTCGATTTGTTATTGCTTCGTGGAATAGGCCTTTGCTTCTAAATGAGCTCATATACAATTTGAGAGCCTTCAGTTCTACGCATAGTTTGTCTGGGACATATTCGATT
The DNA here is from genome assembly GCA_022824965.1 of Gammaproteobacteria bacterium. Classification (GTDB taxonomy): domain Bacteria; phylum Pseudomonadota; class Gammaproteobacteria; order UBA4575; family UBA4575; genus WTFY01. Next base: position 29,206 of record JAJDYY010000006.1, on the reverse strand, counting down.
AGAAACTCGGCGAAGTCGGGCTGGCCGGTCAGTGGGCATAGACAGGTGAACTCCGGAATATGCATGCGGATCGTATAGTCGGCATCCGGCTGCGGGTTTTCGAAGGTTTCCAGGTGATGGGTGTGATCGTCAGGCATGGCTGTACGGTCTGATGCAATCAGGCTGCCTATTATAGGCGAACTGGCATAGATGCGGCTTAATTGTGTAAAACTTTCCGGGTTCAAGTCTTTCGTGGACCCGACCACGTTTTCCTTCCCGTCTTCCATGGTGGGAGTTGTAGGACCCAACGGCTGCGGCAAATCCAACATCATTGATGCGGTCCGCTGGGTGATGGGTGAAAGCAGCCGGCACCTGCGCGGCAATACGATGGAAGACGTGATCTTCAACGGCTCCTCAACCCGCAGCCCTGCGGGACAAGCATCGGTCGAGCTGGTCTTTGACAACAGCCAGGGCAGGCTGGGCGGAGAATATGCCGCGTACACGGAGATATCAGTGCGCAGGCAGGTCGTGCGGGACGGCCAGTCCAAGTATTTTCTGAACGGGGTGCAGTGCCGGCGCAAGGACATCGTGTCCGTATTTCTGGGCACCGGTCTCGGTCCCAACAGCTATGCAATCATTGAGCAGGGCATGATATCGAGACTGATCGACACGAAACCGGATGAATTGCGTGTGTACCTCGAGGAAGCTGCCGGGATATCCAAGTACAAGGAAAGGCGTCGGGAAACCGAGAACCGGATTCGCCATACCTGTGAGAACCTCGAGCGTCTCAATGACGTGATTGACGAGATCACCAAACGGATCGGGCAACTGCAGCGCCAGGCGCGCGCCGCCGAACACTACAAGGTGCTGAAGGGAAAAGAACGCCAGACCAAGGCAGAGTTGCTGGCCTTGCGCTGGCAGGCAAAGCAGGAGGAAGCAAAGACGCTGAAACAGTCCGTTGAGCGCAAGCAGACCGAAATCGAGATGATCGTTGCCGACATTCGTGCCGCCGAGGCCTCGGTAGAGGAGTTGCGGCTGCGCCATGCCGATGAAACGAAAAGTTTCAGTGTAATTCAGGGCAAACAGTACAGCCTGGATGCGGAGATCTCACGGGTAGAGCAATCCATTCGACATGCCAAGGAAATGAGCGGTCGTTTCGGTGAGGAACTTGAACAGGTGCAGGACGCATGGCGCCAGGCGGAACAGGATTTGCAGAACGAGCGCACCAAGGCACAGGGTCTGGAAACCAGGATCCGCGAAATCGAGCCGCAGCTGGCGTCCGCCCGGGAGCAGCTGGGTTCGAATCAGGGCGATCTGGACGAAGCCGAGGCACAAATGGCCGCCTGGCAGGAAGCGTGGGAGGCGCTGCAGGCAAGGATGGCAGGGCCGGCGCAGACTGTGGAGATCGAGACTTCTCGCATCGAGTATCTCGAATCCCACCTCGAGCAACTCCGAGACCGCAAAGACCGTCTGGAAGACAGTCTTGGCCAATGCACTCGGCGCCGGGAGCGCGGGGAGGCGAAAGAACTGAAATCACGTCTCAGCCAGACGGCGCGTCGCCTGAAGACCGTCTCGGACAGCCTGGACGGACTGACGGAACAAATCGGCCAGGGCCGCGACGCCAGCCAGCGCCTGCATGCCGAGGTGCAGCAGGCACGCGAAGAGTTGCAGGAAACACAGATCCGGCTTGCCTCGCTGCAAGCCATGCAGAACGTGGTGCTGGGCGAGGAGAGTCAGGCTGTAGGCCACTGGCTTGAGGAACAGGGGCTCAGTCAGGCCCCCCGTCTGATCGACACGATCAAGGCCGAGGCAGGCTGGGAGGGTGCGGTGGAAACCGTGCTGGGCGAATGTCTGGAATCGGTCTGCATCGAGGATATTGAAAAGGTGGCCGCCGCGTGCGACCGGATCAGCAACGGCCGTCTGATCCTGCTGGACCAGACTCCAGTACCGCAAACCGACCGGACCTCTGAAACACTGGCCGCTAAGGTGCAGGCCCCTGTGAATCTCAGCGGAATTCTGGATGCCATACTGGTCGCAAGCGATATCCAGGCGGCGCTCAAGCAGCGCAAGAATTTGTCTCCGGGCCAGTCCGTGATTACGAAAGAGGGTATCTGGATGGGCAGGAACTGGATGCGGCTGGCAAGGAGCACTGCGGAACAAAGCAGCGTGCTGCAACGCAAGAAGGAGATTCGCAAGCTGGAGAAGAAGCTTGCCTCGCAGCAGCTGACGATCGAAACCCTGGAGTCTGATCTCGAGACTTGTCAGGGCGAACTGAATGCGCGCGAGCAGGAAAGGGATGATGTCCAGGCGCAGCTTGCCGGGGCACAGGAGCATCACCATCAGGCGCAATCGGAACTGGGTGCCTGGGAGCAGGAACAGGAGCATTTAAGGCAGCAGGAAGAACAGTTCCGGGGGTATTCAAAGGAGCTGGAGGGCGAGCTCGCACAAGCGCTCGGGGAACTGGACCAGTCAAGTGTTTCGAGGCAGTCCGCCGCAGCCGTATTGGAAGAATTCAGTGGTGAGAAGAGTGCCCTGCTGCAACGGCGTGAAAATCTTGCTTCCGCTATGGAAGGTGTGCGCAGCAAAGACACGGACAGTCGTGACTTGGTCCATGAACTCAGCCTGGACCTGGAGTCGTGCCGGAGTTCGCTGCAGGCGACTCAGGCCGTACTGGAGAGAACGCAGGAACAGGCCGTGCAACTGCAAAAGCGCAATGAGGCGCTGCAGGCCTCCGTGGATGAGAGTGACGCTCCCCTGGAAGGACTGGATGTCCAGCTGAAAGAGCTGCTGGAGCAGCGCGTCGGCATCGAGCACCGTCAGGCTGAGGCACGCAGCATCATGCAGGGTACCGAAGAGCAGATGCATGGTGAACGGGAACGTGTCGTTACCCTGCATGGCAAGAAGGAGTCTTCACAGAATGGTCTAAATGATGCTCAGCTTGCATGGCAGGAAGCCAATGTCCGCAGCAAGGCTCTGGAAGAGCAACTGGTAGAGTACGGAATACCCCTGGAATCCTTGATTGGCCAGCTGCCAGAAGGTGCGCAACTGCAGGAGTGGGAGGAGCAGGTTGAGGCGCTCGGGCGCAAGATCACGCGCCTGGGTCCGATCAATCTCGCGGCGATCAGTGATTTCGAAGAACACCGGGAGCGCAAGGAATATCTGGATCGCCAGCATGAGGATCTCAGCAAGGCGCTGGAGATGCTGGAACAGGCGATTCGCAAAATAGACAAGGAAACCAAGGACCGTTTCAAGAACATCTTTGATCGCGTCAATCAGCGCCTGCAGGAAATGTTTCCGCGCCTGTTTGGTGGTGGCAAGGCGTTCCTGGTGATGACGGGCGACGACCTGCTCACCACCGGGATTTCCATCATGGCACGCTTGCCGGGCAAGCGACTGTCCTCCATCCACCTGATGTCCGGAGGTGAAAAAGCCTTGACAGCGGTGGCTCTGGTATTTTCCCTGTTTGAACTGAACCCGGCCCCGTTCTGCCTGCTGGATGAGGTGGACGCGCCCCTGGACGATGCCAATGTCACGCGCTACTGCGAATTACTGAAGGAGATGAGTGAACGGGTCCAGTTTATTTCAATCACCCACAACAAAAATACCATGGAGTATGCAAACCAGTTGCTGGGCATCACAATGAGTGAGCCCGGCGTTTCGAGGATGGTTTCAGTCGATATCGACGAGGCCGTCGAGATGCAGGCAGTTTCGTGAAGAATCCGTGGATACACGATCAACCAACCTCACGGTGCATCGCCCATGGTGATTGAGCTGCGTATCGGACTGCTGGTGGCAGGACTGGCCGTTCTGGCCATGCTGTATTTCTTCACTCGCGCCAAAAAACGCAAAACCCGCAGAAAGGAATTCGAGGAATTCGATTTCGACAAGGAAGGTTTGCTGAACCCGCTGGATGCCGATGCCGATCTGGATTCCGAAATCGAGTCCGTGGGTCCGGTCAAGGTGATACAGCAAAATCCAGACTATCCCGGTGACAGGACCGAAGGGCCAGGCAGCGAGGAGCCCGCTGGCAGCCAGGATCAGCAGGGCGAGGAGGAAGATTCGGCCTCGGAGAAAAAGCTGGTGGTGCTGCATGTCATGGCAAGACGCCCCCAGGCATTCAGGGGCACCGGCATTATGGACCTCGTCCGGGAGCTTGACCTGGAGTATGACGACATGCGTATCTTCCATAAGAAGGTCAAGCGGCTCAGTGGCAGGAAAGCCATGTACAGTATCCTGAATGCAGTCAATCCCGGCACGTTCGATCTGGACAATATGGACCAGTTCGAAACCCCGGGAATCAGTTTCGTGATGAGTTTGCCTGGCCCCGAGAATGGCCTGAAGGCATTCAACATCATGCACGAGGCAGCGAAAAGGGCTTCCGAATACCTGCAAGGGGAGGTATTCGATGAATCACGCAACCGCCTGAACCAGCAAACCGTGGCCCACCTGCAAGAAGAAGTGCAGCTCTTCAGTCTGAAGCATCCAGGTCAGGATCAAGAAACATAGGGATCATGGTCTCGCAGAAAGCGTTGCGGGATTGCTGCCTTGAACCCGACCTGCTGCGACAGCCGCCGTTCGTACTTCTGCATATCGTTCACAGGGGCAAGGCTAGGTGACGACCCGCGCAATCGAGCAGAAAATTGAACAGTTGCGCGAGGCCCTGGAGCAGCACAGCTACGCATACCATGTACTGGATGATCCGCTGATTCCGGATATCGAGTACGATGCCCTTTTCCGGGCTCTCCAACAGCTGGAGTCCGATCACCCGCACCTGGTTACCGCTGCATCCCCTACGCAACGCATCGGAGCCAAGCCCTCGGATGCATTCCCGCCTGCAGAGCATGCAGAACCGATGTTGTCCTTGGGCAACGTCTTTGACGCGGAGGAGCTGGAAGCCTTCGAGACCCGCATCCGGGACCGGCTTGGAGAGGACACGGAGATCGAGTACACCGCCGAGCCGAAGATCGACGGCCTGGCCGTGAGCCTGGTATATGAAAAGGGTGTGCTGGTGCGTGGCGCGACACGCGGAGACGGGTTTACCGGAGAGGACATTACCGAAAACATACGCACGATACGTTCGGTGCCGTTGCGCCTGCAAAAACACCAGGACCTGCCAGGCAGGCTGGAAGTACGAGGCGAGGTATTCATGCCGAAAAAGGGGTTTGAGGAAATCAATGCGCAGGCCCGGGAGGAAGGCAAGAAACCCTTTGTGAATCCCAGAAACGCAGCCGCGGGTGCCCTGCGTCGCCTTGACCCCCGGGAGACGGCCGGATATCCGCTCGATGCCTTTTTCTATAATGCCACGGGCGTTGCAAAGCAGACTTCGGTTCGCACGCAGTTCGGTGTCTTGCTGTATCTGAAAAAGATGGGATTGAAAACCTGTGCCGAAGCCCAGCAGGTGTCCGGTCGTCAGGGATGTCTGGACTATCATGCAGCGATTCTCGAAAAGAGGGCCGTCCTGGACTACGAGCTGGACGGGGTGGTCTACAAGGTCAACGATTTGGTTTCGCAGGAAGTCCTAGGCATGGTTTCGCGCGCACCCCGCTGGGCGGTGGCCCACAAGTTTCCTGCCCAGGAAGCGGCGACCCGGGTGGCAGATATCCGTTTCCAGGTCGGTCGCACGGGCGCACTGACTCCGGTTGCAAAACTTGAGCCCGTGTTTGTTGGAGGGGCGACCGTCAGCAACGCCACATTGCACAACATGGATGAGGTCAACCGCAAGGACGTACGCATCGGTGACCAGGTGATCATCCGAAGGGCCGGGGATGTGATACCGGAGGTCGTGAAGACGATCCTGGAGCCCGGGGCGCAGCGCAGCGATCCTGTCCAGGCACCAGGGAACTGCCCGGAATGTGGCTCGGAGGTGGTGCAGGTTGAGGGCGAGGCCATGATCCGGTGCAGTGGCGGTCTGTACTGTCCTGCACAGCGCAAGGGCGTGATCCGGCATTTTGCATCAAGAAAGGCAATGGACATCGAAGGCCTGGGAACCAAGCTGGTGGACCAGTTGGTGGACAAGGGCCTGGTCAGCAGCGTCAAGGACCTGTTTCATCTCGCCAAGGATGACCTTGTCGAACTGGAGTTCATGGGCGAGCTGTCTGCCACCAATCTGCTGAAGGCGATCGAGAAGAGCAGAGACACTACGCTGGCCAGGTTCATCTATGCGCTTGGCATCCGTGAGGTCGGAGAAGCCACGGCGGCTTCGCTTGCCGACCAGTTCCGAGACCTGGAGCCCCTGCAGCAGGCGGACTGTGAAGCGCTGCAGGAAGTACCCGATGTGGGACCGGTCATTGCAGAAAATATCACGGCCTTCTTCAGGCAGCCGCATAACCGTGAAGTCCTTTCGGATCTGATCCGTGCAGGGATTGGCTGGCAGGTCATACCCAGGCCCGATGAGCAGGAGCAACCGCTTGCCGGCAAGACTTTCGTGCTTACCGGCAGGCTGGAAAAGTTCAGTCGAAGCGAGGCTGCGCTGCAATTGAAGTCGCTGGGTGCAAAAGTCACCGGCAGCGTATCCCGGAAAACCACGGCCGTGGTCGCCGGGGAAAACCCGGGCTCAAAAGTGGACAAGGCTCAGTCGCTGGGGGTGGATGTTCTTGCCGAGGAAGACCTGCTGGCGTTGTTGCAGGATTCGCAGGGTCCGGAATCCTGACTGCAAGCGGATTCTGCTAGAATGGGACCGGATTAGCGCACGCAATTGCTTTGCCCGCACACCGTTGCATGAACTTCCGTAAACCTGCCTTTTCCAGCAACTTGATTCGGTAGCCAGGCTTGCCAAACATACACCCCACCGCAGTCGTCTCTCCCAGGGCGGAACTCGACACCCATGTGACCGTGGGGCCCTACAGCGTGGTGGAAGAGGATGTGGTAATACATTCCGGTACCGAGATCGGTCCGCACTGCGTGATTCACCGGTATGTGCGGCTGGGAGCGGATAACCAACTGCATGCCCAGGTGGTGCTGGGCGGGTTGCCCCAGGACCTTTCGTTTGCCGGCGGGGAAAGCTGGCTGGAGATTGGAGACGCCAACGTCTTTCGTGAAAACTGTACGGTACACCGTGCCACCCGTGCTGATGTGCCGACCCGGATTGGCAATCGATGCTACCTGATGGGCTACTCACACGTTGCACACGATTGTCAGCTGGGGGATGAGGTCGTGCTGACAGCCTATGTGGGACTGAGCGGGCATATCGAAATCGGGGACAAGGCCAACCTGGGGGGGCATGTTGGCACACATCAGCACATCCGGATCGGGATGTTGTCGATGGTGGCCGGCTACACCCCGGTGCGCAAGGATGTGATGCCGTATTGCCTGCTGGGTGGCGATCCTGTGCGCCACTACCGGCTGAATGCCATCGGGTTGCGCCGTGCCGGAATCAAGGGCAAGCGCTACAGCGAACTGGAGCAGGCCTACCGGCGTCTGCGACAGGGAGAGCCGGCGGAACACCTGCGTGGCACGCCCGAGATCGAACAGTTGCGTGACTGGATGCTGGCACCCTCCAAGCGCGGCATCTACGGGTTTTTGCAACCACAGGATTGATCCGGATGCGCGTGGGTTTATCCTGACATGGCCGATGTGCTCAAGACCTATCTGAACATATGCCTGCTGCGGGAAGGGCCCGAGGTATTGCCGTATTCCTGGGCATTCCTGGGCGTTGTGACGGCCGTCAGTCTCGTTGTTTCCGTGACGGTCGGATCGATGGCCTACGACGTGGCAGCTGCCCTGCTGGCAAGTATCGCGGGATTATTCCTTTCCTTCGTGTTTGCCAGGATCCTGCTGGTCAATAAACCGGAACGCTTCCTGCAAACCTTTAATGCCATGCTTGGGACCGTGACCCTGATCAACATTGTCTCGCTTCCCGGCAGCTACTCACTGAGGTACCTGAAACTCGGACATACCGCCGAGCTGTTTTTTGCCCTGACGGCCTTCGCGCTTTTCGTGTGGGTCGTCATCGTGTACGGATATATATTCAGCAGGGCCCTGTCGTGTGCGATGAGCTACGGCATTGCCATCAGTGTGGGCTATGCCCTGCTGCAGGTCATGCTGCTGGAATTGTTCATATCAGGGAGTGTACCGGCCTGATGCGTATCCATATCCTTGGCATTGGAGGCACGTTCATGGGCAGTCTGGCCATTATTGCCCGCCAGCTGGGACATGAGGTTTCCGGTTCGGATACCAATGCCTATCCGCCGATGAGCACGCAGCTTGAAATGGCCGGTATCGAGATCATGGAAGGTTATTCCGTCGATCATCTCTATCCCCTGCCGGACCAGATCATAGTCGGCAATGTCATGACGCGCGGCAACGAGGTGGTGGAATACTTGCTCAACAACCGCCTGGCCTTCACTTCCGGTCCGGCCTGGCTGCACGATCACGTCCTGCAAGATCGCTGGGTGCTCGCGATAGCCGGAACACACGGCAAAACCACCGTGTCCAGCATGCTGGCCTGGATACTGGAGTGTTGCGGGCACGAGCCGGGATTTCTGATTGGCGGGGTGCCGGAGAATTTCGAGTACTCCTCAAGGCTGGGGGAATCGAAGTATTTCGTGATCGAGGCCGATGAGTACGACACTGCATTTTTTGATAAGCGCTCTAAATTCCTGCATTACAGCCCGCATACCCTGGTTTTGAACAACCTGGAGTTCGACCACGCGGATATCTTTGACGGAATCCGGGACGTCCAGCGGCAGTTTCACCACCTGCTGCGCATCATGCCAAGCGAGGGCCGCATGATATTCAACCACGACGATCCGAATATACGGGACGTCATGGAAATGGGCTGCTGGACTGCCCGCGAATCCTTTTCGGTAAAGGATCCTTCGGCCACCTGGTTTGCGGACGAGATCGACATACGTACTTCCGGGTTTTCCTTGCAAAGACAGGGCAAGCCCTGCGGGGCGGGCGCGCTTGATCTGTACGGTCGACACAATATTGCGAATGCACTGGCCGCGGTGGCCGGAGCACAGCATGTCGGGGTGCCTCCGGGAGAGGCCCTGCGGGCCCTGGCTTCCTTTTCCGGTGTCAAACGCCGCCTGGAGCACAAAGGGACGTTTAACGGGGTGCGCGTGTACGATGACTTTGCGCATCATCCGACTGCGATCACGGCGACCATTTCAGCATTTCGGGAGCAGCAGCCACAGGGTCGGATCGTGACGGTGTTCGAGCCTCGTTCCAACACCATGCGCATGGGCGTGCATACGGACCAGCTCGCGCAAGCATTCAATGAGGCAGATATCGTGGTCATCTATGCGCCTGACGAGCTTCAGTGGTCCGTTCAGGAGGTGGCCGACCAGCTGAATCCTCCTGCACATGTCTGTGCGACGACGGATGCAATCATTACCTTGTTGCTGGGCGATCTCAAGGAGGGTGATAACATCCTGATCCTGAGCAACGGCAGCTTTGACGGTTTGTCCGACCGGCTGATTCTGCAGCTGACCCGCCGTGAAGCCACGGTTGTGCACTGAGTACACGCCCGCAGCCATTGACCCGTGTTGCAACAGAGACGTATGATCCGTGCTCGGTCAGAAGTCACCTGTGTATAGGATGCACACCCGGTACCGGGGCATAGCGCAGTCTGGTAGCGCATCTGCTTTGGGAGCAGAGGGTCGGGGGTTCAAATCCCTCTGCCCCGACCATCATCCAGGATACTCTCGGGTCACATGAGTAAGCGGTCGCTGCGGAGACATGGTACGCTGTTTCCGTGTCGACGGTTTCTCTAGGTCCAGACTGATGACTGCTCGCTGGAAATTCCCGATCGCAAGCCCTGCGACCGTCCATGCAGATTTTTGTCGGGGTTCCCGAAAGCACGGGCCGCCTCTATTCCTGTCGGGTCGCTGTGGCCTGTTTAAAGTAAAAGGTACGTTCTCGTGAGTTCCGGGTTTCAGGGACTCGGGGCCGAGTTGCGCTTGGATTTGCGGGGTCCGAAAGCATTCCCGGCAATATCCGCCGGAATCACTTCGGGTCTGAATCTGCTGGTTGCAGAGATTGCCTTCGCGGCCTTTATCTTTTCGGGGACCTTAGCGCCCTTCGTGTCCCAGGGCGTGGGCCTCGTGCTGTTTGGAAATTTTGCGGCCTGCCTGGTCATAGCATTGCTCGGAGGCTTCCGGGGCGCGATCTCTGGGCTATCTCCGGCAATTGTCGTCGTGATGGCCCTGATTGCATCGGCGGTAGGTGCGGGTGGCGAAACCGGATTTGTCACGGTCGTGGCCGCACTCGTGCTGAGCGCGGTGATCACAGGCACAGCCTGCTTCTTGCTCGGTCATTTCCGGTCTGCCAACCTGGTGCGCTTTATTCCGTATCCGGTGGCCGGTGGGTTTGTCGCAGGTATTGGCGGGGCTGTGTGTCTTGCGGCGTTCTCCCAGATGGGAGCCGATCTGCACTGGCAGCGGCCCGCTTTGCTGTTCGAGCCTGATATCTGGTGGAGATGGGCGCCGGGGGTTGCGTACGGGATCGGTCTGTACTGGGCCATCAAGCGGTGGGGACACGTGATTATCCTGCCGGCAAGCATCGTGCTTGCCGCCGCGGCCTATCACATGGCCCTGATGGCGCTCGGCCTGTCGGCGGAAGAGGCGAGGGCGGCGGGCCTGCTGTTTTCAAGCACGGCCGAGGGAGGGCTGTGGCCGCCGTTGGGAGTTGCCGATCTGGGCTACGTGGACTGGGCTGCGCTGTCGCACCAGATCCCGAATATCCTGACCCTGGTGCTGGTCGCATTCATCTGCGTGATCATGAGTATTGCCGGACTGGAGCTGGTAGCTAATCAGGACCTGGACTGGGACCGGGAGTTCCGGGCTACGGGGCTTGCAAGCATCGTCGCCGGGTTCGGGGGCGGTACCACCGCGAACATGATCGTGCCCGCCTCCCTGAGGAGTAAATTGTTTGGCGCCGATACCCGGCTGACGGGCATCGTAGCAGCTGGAGTCATCGGGCTAGCCCTGCTTGCAGGGGACGGGGTTCTGGAATTGATTCCCGTGTCCCTGCTCGGCGGCATACTGATTTTTGCTGGCATCGGCATGCTGGATGAAGGACTTTTTCGAAGCCGCCGGCAACTCCCATGGTCTGAATATCTGATCCTCGTGCTCATCGTTTTTACGGTAATCGTGTTCGGGCTACTCGAAGGCGTGGGCATCGGCATGGCGGCTACGCTGGCATTTTTTGCTGTGCACTTCAGCCGGGTCGACCCGGTCGAGTCCAGCTACAGTGCGCGTGAACGTAGAAGTCGCAAGGCTCGCTCGGTTCCCGAGCATGCCATCCTGCGGGATGTGGGCGAGCGGGTGCGCGCCTACCGTTTGCGCGGCTATCTTTTCTTCGGCAGCATCTGCCCCTTGACCGAGAAGCTGCAGCAGTCACTGGACCACACGGAGCGTCCGGCCTGCCTGTTGCTCGACTTCGCCGGGGTGACCGGATTTGATGCCTCGGCACTGCATGTGCTGAGCCGGTTTTTGCAGAATGTGCATGCAGTTACAGTGCCCGTCGTGCTGTGCGGATTGCCGGAATCGCTGCGTGCTGGGCTTATACGCACCCTGCCACCCTCAGTGCACTCCGCCTTGCAGCTTAAACCGGATGCGGACCAGGCACTGGAGCGCTGTGAAGATCTGGTCATTGCAGCCTGGAAACAGGAGGCAGATACATCCGATGCCAAGCGCTCCACTCTGCTGGAGAGTGCCGCCGATGAGCTCGAGCACCAATTGGACTGGCAGGCCCGTTTCGAGGCGCTGACTTCAGAACTCCAGCCCTGGCTGGATCACCGCCAGCATGCCACAGGGGATACCATCGTCGGCGCGGAGTCGTCGGGCGGAGACCTGCAACTGCTGCTTGCCGGGAGGGCTTCCGCCTACGATGCTGCAGGCACGCGCCTTTACCAGTGCGGTCCAGGCGATGCGATCGGTCCGGGCTCGGCGCAATCAGTGGACACGGCGTATGTAACAGCAGACGATGACTGCACCACGATGGTACTGACGCCGGCCGCGCTCGAACGCCTGGAAGAGAAACAAGCGCAGCTTGCACTCAAGCTCTACCGCTACCTCCTGGCCGGGCGAATCGGCCCCGGACCCTCAGCAAGGGGACTGGCTTGATTCCGAAAGTGAAGGGTCCGGCAGGAACACGGGGTGCCCGTGGTAGTGGACCCCGTGTATTCCAGCACTCCAGGTACCCTACAGGTGATAGCGCATGGCAAGGATCCAGCTTTCCGAGGCGTTGTCTCCTTCCGTATTCTTGAAACTGAGGTTGATCCCGAGGTTCTCAGTCACCCGGCGCTCCAGTGTGACGAACACCATGGAGTTGTCGTAATCACCGACTTCAAAGACGGCAACGAAACCGTCGAGTTCCCACTTGGGCCGGGGCAGGGTCCGTATTCCCACCTCAAGATAATGGCCGCTGTCGTCCTCGGTCACCCTGGTGGGGCTGCCTACCAACTGGGCGACATGGGCTGGAATCTTGACCGTTGTTTTCGAACTGAGATAGCCTGCCCGGTACTGCATGGTCATTCCCCCGGCAATGTCCTGCTTGATACCTGCACCGATCAGGTAACCCTCGCGGTCCGCCTTGATGCCAGCTTCCTCATCGACGTCCAGGTCGCTTTCCTGCCAGCCCCCGAAGATGTGAATCGGGTCGGCGACTTCGAAGCTGAAGCCGTAGGTCAGTCCATCCGAGCCGTCATGCACGTTTGAATACTCGTATTCCAGGCTGACATAGGTGTAGGAAACTTCTTCGGCATTCGTCTCACCTGCCCATCCTGCGCTACTTAACACACCGCGCATGAGCAGGGCCAGTGGTACCGCCACCGCCAGTGGGGGGGGGGGGTGGCTTGGTTCTTCTTGCGTATGCACTGCACTCCCACATGGCAGGCATACCTGCCCGCTCCTGTATTCTTCAGTCTCATTGGTATCTCCCTTCGTGTATGGCTTGATGCCATAACGATAGAGATTCACGTGTTAAGAGTGCGTGTTGATAAGGGGAATTATGATGTGGATTTCATAAAATCAACGATTTTTACCCACATAATCCTTTTACACATCCCTGTGGAAGAGATGCGGCAGATTGTCTTATAGTGGATGAACAAAAAAGATCCGCGCCTGCGGGGATCGAAGAACAACCATGCAGCGCAGCTGCACCCATCAGAACAGGAGTAGGTAGAAATGAGTCAGGCAGATATCAAAGCAGCAGTGGAAAAGATTGTGGAAAGCGTGTCGGAATCCCCTGCAAGCGGACAGTTTAAATACCGCGTGGACACCGCATGGGAAGACGACGTTCGTTGTTCAGCCAACGTCAGGAAATTTCCAGCCATGGTGATCGATGAGCCACCGGCATTCGGAGGAAGCGACCTGGGCCCGAGTCCGGTTGAACTGGTGCTTGCCGCTTTGGGCACCTGCCAGGAGATCATGTATGTAGCCCTGGCCTCCGCAATGGGGATCCCGCTGCAGAAGTGCCAGGTGAGTCTTGAAGGAGACCTGGATGTTCGCGGCCTGCTGGGGATGGGCAAGGAGGAGAACGTGCCTCCTGGATTCAGCAAGGTCCATTACAAGACCACAATCGAGAGTTCGGCATCCCAGGAGCAGCTGCAGCAGCTGGCTGCTGCCGTTGATGCGCAGTGCCCGGTGCTGGACATGCTGGTTCGAAGTGTCGACGTCAGCAAGGAAGTGATCATCAACTGCACGGACTCCAAGGCAGCCTGAACTCTCTGCAACTGCCGTCGAAGGGAGCCGGAGCATGTGTGGGCGCTTTTCGCTGGACCGCTTTCCCGAGTCGGTCGTTGCGGCCCTGATTGATGCCGAGATCGAATTTTCCCCGCGTACGGAGGTTTGTCCGGCGGACCGGGTGGATGTCGTGTTCCGGGGGGACACGAGCAATGAAATCGCTTCCATGCAATGGGGCTGGAAGCGGTCTTTTTCCAGCAAGCCCCTGATCAATGCCCGCAGTGCCGGTGCCTGGGAGAAAAAGACCTGGGCTCAGGCATTGCGCGAGCGCCGGTGCATCATTCCGGCAAGCGGGTTTTTCGAATGGGATGAAAACCAGCCGCAGGGCAGGCGCGACAAGTACAGGATAGAACCCGCGGACGGGGATGGCTTTGCTTTTGCAGGTCTGTATGAAATCAGCACAAAGGGCGAGATGTTCATGAGTATTCTGACCACTGCGCCCAGCCCGATGCTTTCCAGGATACATCATCGCATGCCCGTCATACTCGACCAGGATTGCTATGTGGACTGGCTTGAATCGAAGGACCGCAACGTGCTGGAACCCATGATGCGTGCGCTGCCTGACAGCCAGCTCAGGCTGACCAGAGAAAAAAGAGAACCCGATCTTTTCTCAATGTAATTTCTGTCGACCGCCGTCGGCCCGGGTTTTCCCAAACGTTCGATAATCCTTCATAATCGCAGGTTACGAACACAGGGCCGTACGGTCACAGTGACAGACCTGCGACCCGCTGTTCGCCGGTCTCCAGGCACGGAGCAGACAATACCTTGGCCAGGGACTTATCAGCCAATTTGCAGTTCTTTCATTCCCCACAGAGCACGGCTTATGCAATTCCATACACTCACTGAAGCACTGTCATGCAATCGCAGTGAAGTACGTTTCGTCAGTTTCATCGACGGACAGGAAGACGAGAAGTGCATCAGTTTCGAGGCCCTGTTCCAGCGCGCGCTGGGATTGCTGCATGTATTGCAGCAGCAAGGCATCGGCAAGGGCGATCACCTGATCCTCTTTCTGAATGACAACCGGCAGTTTGTCGACGTGTTCTGGGCCTGCCAGTTCGGAGGCATCATTCCGGTTCCCCTTGCCGTCGGTATCAGTGACCAGCACCGGCAGAAGGTTCTCAACGTTGCCGCCCAGCTGGGCAATGCCGCATTTTTGTACACGGACCGAAAGAACCTGTCGCGCCTGCGATCGAGCACATCCGCAAACGGCCGCTGGCCGCAGCCAAGCCAGGTGCTCTTGAGCGATGACATTGCAGACATCTCAACGCCCGGAGAAATGGCCAGGGTCGGACCCGAGGACGTGGCCTTCATCCAGTTCTCATCCGGCTCCACGGGAAGCCCCAAAGGGATCGTCCTCAAACACCGCAACCTGGTGGCCAATATCGAAGGCATACGCAAGTGTGCGGCCATGTCGCCGGAAGACATCAGTCTTTGCTGGATGCCGCTCACCCATGACATGGGGCTGATTGGTTTCCATCTGAGTCCGGTGGTCAACAATTACAGTCACTGCATCATGCGCACGGACCTGTTCGTTCGCAGGCCGCTGTACTGGATCACGGCGGCCAGCAGGAAAAAGGCCAGCATGCTGGGGTCTCCCAACTTCGGGTTCAAGCACTTCCTGAAGGCCTACAATCGCAGGGGACTGGAAGGGGTCGACCTGTCGCAGGTGCGTCTGATCTTTAACGGGGCAGAACCGATCTCGGTCGGCCTTTGCAGGCAGTTTACCGAGGCCATGGCCCGTTTTGGCCTGTCCGCAAGGAGCATGTTTCCGGTCTATGGCCTGGCCGAGGCCAGCCTGGCTGTCAGCTTTCCGGAAGTTGGCGCCGAGCTGAACGTCGTACATGTGCACCGAAATTCACTTTCCGTCGGTGCGGACGCGGTCCTGAGTCCGCAACGGGGGCCGGACACGGTGGCTCTGGTCGGTGTCGGTGAACCCATTACCCACTGCAGCGTGCGCATCAGCGACTCTGAGGCCCGTGCCCAGCCCGAGGGGCGCATCGGGCACATCCACATTTGTGGGAAAAATGTCACCGAGCAGGTTCTGGGGGACGATGGCAGCCTCTTTGATGGCGACTGGCTGGATACCGGGGATCTGGGGTTCGTGCAGAACAAGGTGCTGTATGTCACGGGGCGGTACAAGGAAGTGCTGTTCGTGCACGGCCAGAACTACTATCCCCATGACCTCGAGGAGGTGTTGTGTGAAGCCGGGGAGGTGGAACTGGGTAAGGTGGTGGTGGCAGGGGTGTCATCCCGGCAGGATGAAATGGAGGAAGTGCTGGTCTTCGTCCTGCACAAGGGCGACCTGCAGAATTTTCTGGCAATTCGTTCGCAAGTGATCGCGACTGTCAGCGAAAGTCTGGCCATCGAGGTGCGCCATGTTATCCCGGTCAGCCGGATTCCGAAAACCACAAGTGGCAAGATCCAGCGTTCTGCATTGGCCGATGAATACCTGGCCGGCGCCTATGACGATATCCTGGACCGGCTGGCTGCAGAACTTGAGCAGGCTGACCCGGGCGATGCACAGGACCCTCAAGGGGAGACCGTGAATGCCATTCTTGCTATCTGCCGGGATGCCCTGCCGGACAGGCAGTTTGCAATCCATGACAATCTGCTTGAGATCGGGGCGGACTCGCTGGCACTGGTCGAGATTCACTCAGGTCTGGATGACCTGTATCCGGGTGTGCTGGCGATCACGGACCTGGTCGAGCATCCCAGCATTGCCGACCTGGCGAAGTTTCTGCAGGGCCGAGATTCAGTCGTATAGCGGTTTTTCCCGCTTCCACCTGCGGTGGGTCCACAGCCAGTCCTGCGGGGAGTGCTGGATCTGCTCCTCAACAGCCCTGGCAAAGCTTTCTGAGATGGCGTGCGAATGCTTGTCGTAGGGTGGTGCGGCGAGCGGTTTGAAGCTGGCCTCGTAGTAGCCGCGTCCGGTGCGCTTGAGGTCCATGAAAAATACCGGGTACTTGAACAGCTGGGCAATTTTTTCAAGGCCCAGGTAAAAGGGCGTATCCTGGCGCATGAACTGGGTCCAGTAGGCCTTGTCGCTGCGCCTTGGGGCCTGGTCTGCCACGATGGCCACCGCACGCGTGCTGGATGAGCGTCGAAGCAGCGTGGCGATGCAGGTTTTTGCGGGAACCGGGGTGAGCTTGAAACGGGACAGGGATTCCAAGGTCAGTTCGTCCAGCCAGGCCACGTGCGGTGGCTTGTAGATACCATCCACCGCAATTCCGAGTTGCTGGCCCGAGGCCAGTATCGCCCACACCGGGTTGCAATGGTGGGCCATCGCCAGCAGCACGGTCTGGTTCTGCTGCAGCTCCCGCTGAACGACCTCTAGGTTGGTGAAGCTCACGTGGCGCTCCAGCGTGGCGGGTGCCATGGCCAGGCTTCGCGTGATCTCAAGCGCGACATCGCAAAGCATCCGGTAATGGTCCTTCAGCAGCGCCGCTTGCTCGGCCGCGCCAAGTTCCGGGAACGAGTTGCGGATATTGTCTTCGGCGACTTTTCTCCTGAAGCGCAAAATATAGAATACCAACAGATATAGCGGCCCCGACAGCCCATACAATACGGGCAGGGGCAGGTGGGCGAGGGCTTTGAGCAGGAATTTAAACAAGTGTTCTGTCAGTCTGGCGGGTGGGCATACCTGTGTCCGTGAAGCGGACAAATCCCAGTGATGTGAACGGATCCAATGTTATTCAGGGTGGATTAGGCTATGAAACTTACCATATATGAAATTGGAGTGGTGAATCTGGCAATCGCGCTGATCCCGATCTTGGTGGTGATTGCAATACTCGTTATGTGGTCGTTGAAGAGCAGGACGGTCCTGTATGCAACGGCCAGGATGCTGGTCCAACTGACCGCGATCGGCTATGTGCTGACCTCGATTTTTGCACTGGATCACGCCGGCATCGTGGTTATCGTACTGGCCTTGATGCTGCTGGCGGCGAGCTGGATCGCATTGCGCCCGCTCAGACAGAAGAGCGCAGACCAGTTTGCAAAGGCGCTGTTCGGAATTTCTGTAGGCGGGGTATCGACGCTGGCGCTGACCACCTTTGCCGTGCTCCAGATCGACTACTGGTATCAGCCGCAGTATGTCATCCCGCTGGCGGGCATGATCTTCTCCAATGCCATGAACACGGTGAGCCTCGCAGCAGAACGTTTCGAGTCCGACATGGCTGCAGCACCGGACTATGTCCGCGCTCGCAACAGCGCTTTCACGGCAGCACTTATTCCTTCGATCAACACGTTTTTTGCCGTCGGCCTGGTCGCTTTTCCGGGAATGATGACCGGGCAGATCCTGTCCGGGGTCTCGCCCCTGATTGCCGTCAAGACCAGATCGTCATCATGAGCGTCCTGTTGGGTTCCTCCGGGACTTCTGCGGCGATCTACCTGTTCCTGCAGCGACCTGCCGGTGTCCCGGTTCGGGCATGAACCCCGGGCAGACCGAGGTGCTACACTAGTGGCGCCTTGTGCCGTGCGCCTGTAGCTCAACCGGATAGAGCATCGGCCTTCTAAGCCGAGGGTTGCAGGTTCGAGTCCTGCCAGGCGCACCATTTCAACTATCCGGTAAAGACCGAGAGTGTCCTGTGATGTCTATAAAGCCCTCTATAAATAATACCTTAAGTGATACATGTTGTTTTATGACGTCCGATAGGAGTTATTGACAGCCAGAGATAATGACGGTATTTTTGACGGTATCTATGGTTCAATTATAGAAATGTACCGTCAAATGGCACTGACAAACATGCAAATTAAGGCCGCAAAGCCTCGTTCTCGTGACTTCAAAATGACGGACGGTGGCGGCATGTATCTGCTCGTTAAGGTAAATGGCAGCAAATATTGGCGCTTGGATTATCGCTTTCGCGGCAAGCGCAACACCCTGGCATTGGGGGTTTATCCCAGGGTAAGCCTCAAGGATGCTAGGGAAAAACGCAGGCAAGCCAGGATTCATCTTGAGAATGATCGCAACCCTAGCGAGGTCCGCAAGGAAGAGAAGCAGGCCATGCAGGTGGACGACTTTGAGGCTGTCGCGCGTCAATGGTGGGAGCACAGCAAGGATACATGGACGCCCAAGCATGCTGTTCGGGTACTCAGGTGGCTGGAAAACAATGTTTTCCGGGGCTTGGGTAATCTATACATTGATGAGATCACTCCCAAGCGAGTCATAGCTACGGTTCGAAAGATCGAGGCTCGTGGCGCTTTGGACATGGCCAACCGGGTGAAGCAGACAATCAGTGCTGTGTGTCGCTATGCGGTTCAGCGGGGCATCGCTACCAGCAATCCTGCTGGGGACCTGGATGGCATTGTCAGGCCGCGCAAGGTCCGGCACTGGGCCTCCCTTCCAAGAGAGGAACTGCCGGAGTTTCTGAGGGCGCTGGAGACCTACAGCGACCGTGGTCGGTTGCTGACCCAGCGTTCCATCAAGCTGTTGTTGCTGACATTTGTGCGGTCCGGCGAGTTGCGTGGGGCTAAATGGGAGGAGTTTGATTTGGATGACAAGGTATGGCGTGTACCTGCAGGCCGCATGAAGATGCGAAATGAACACCTGGTGCCGTTGTCCCGACAGGCCCTGGAGCTCATTGAGTTGTTGCATGGCATGACCGGCAAATACGATCTGGTGTTTCCCTCCGAGCGCGACCGCTCCCGAGAGATGTCGGACAACACCATGCGTCGGGCCATCTTCAAGCTGGGCTATGACGGAAATCATGAAGGCAAGAGCAAAGCGGTGCCGCATGGCTTCCGGGCCACGGCCTCCTCAATTCTAAACGAGTCCGGCTTCAATCCAGACGCCATCGAGCGCCAGCTCGCCCACAAGGAGCGAAACAGTGTACGGGCCGCCTACACCTACCACGCCCGCTATCTGGACGAGCGCAGGACCATGATGCAGTGGTGGGCCGATTACCTCGACGAGATGCGGGTCTCAGGCAAGGTGATCCCGATCTTCTCCAAGGTGGCAAACGGTTAGGCGACAAAGCCCCCTGACAGACATTCTTCCTGCTGCGGGCCCGATCCGCTGGATCACTGTACAGGCCTCGGTTGGTTCCGGGAGGACCCCCACACCGAATGCAGCGCGATCAAATTCACCGCAACAACAAGCACCCTTCGACTGCTCTCCGTGTACTCCAACTCGGCACCCAGCCGAGTCACTCCTTGGTGAACAAAGTGAAACGCAGGAGTGACACGTTGGCATCCACTAAAGTGCAAACTGGATAATACTTTCTTTCTCTCACCTGTTTTTGTAGATTGTAAGGCCGTCTGCTTCAAAGTATGCTGGACAGCATGAATAAAAAATATTTATCCATTTTAAGCGTAATATCTGCAGCCGGAGTGGCTCTCTGGGTTAGTCATAAGGTATATGAAAAGCGCCGGAAAAAGGAAAGAGTGCGCACCATTGCATGGGAATCTCTGCGCACCTTAATCGTCGTGCTCGGTTCAGCGTATGGGTGCTGACAAACCTTTGATGTGAAGTTCCGCTCCGTATGCTATCCAGCAGTGCAGCGAAGGCTGCATTCACGGCATCCGCATTGCCCTAGGTTTCAGATAGCAGATCGGCATGGCATCTCGATGCTCCATCTGTGATATTGGGCGATCAGCGACAAAATCAACCCTGCCAACCAACATAAGCGTTATGTGGAGCTGCACATAATGTCTATCTTGGAAGGTAGTGTCATAGCATCGTAATAGACTGAACACCATTAGGCATTCATAAACTATCATTTCCAGTGTATCGCTTTGCGATGGAAGCCCCGAAATTGAATTACGGAGTTATCGGCCTCGTAGCCATGACATGTACAATGCCATGGTCTGTGATGACAGAAATCTGATCTCTCCAAGCACGAACCAACAAGGATGATAGCTAAAATTAACAAAAAACTGACCGCAGCAGTCGAAGCGTACTTTGTCCATATTGGACAGGTGCGCGCTTCGGGCGGGGCCACTGGAGAGCTGTCCTACTACGTGCCACTTACAAACCTGCTAAATATTATCGGTACAACACTTGATCCAAAGGTATTCTGCATTAGCCAGTTAGCCAATCAAGGCGCTGGACATCCGGACTTTGGCCTTTATACAGCACAACAGGTGCAGAGAGGTAAACCACGGAAGGGACAAATGCCGGAACGTGGTGTGATCGAGATGAAGGCTGTGGATGATGACACTTGGATTACTGTGAAAAGTGATCAGGTAAGCCGCTATTGGAATCGTTATCGACTGGTGCTGGTAACGAACACACGGGACTTCGTTCTAGTAGGTGAAGATGAGTCGGGTCGCCCGGTAAAACTTGAAACATTCCGGCTGGTGGGGAACGTTGAGGACTTTCACAATAAGCTAGAGAGGCCACGCGCTTTTGCGCGCGAAGTTGGTGCAGGACTTGGGGAATATCTGAGTCGAGTGCTTTCCCACCGTGCGGTGCTCGCTGAACCAAAAGACCTGGCTTGGCTCCTAGCATCCTATGCGCGTGACGGGCTTGCACGTGTCGAGGCTGCTGAAGATGCCTCAGCACTTAAAACATTACGCGGCGCACTTGAAGAAGCGCTTGGAGTACGCTTCAAGGGCGACAAGGGCACGCACTTTTTCCATTCAACCTTGGTGCAGACTTTATTCTATGGGATTTTCTCTGCATGGGTACTGTGGTCGCGCAGCCTAAAATCTGATGACGGCCCCTTGTTTGAAGGCAACTACGACGCCGTGCGGTTTAATTGGCGCGAAGCGGTTTGGCATCTGCGCGTGCCAGCATTACGGGCATTATTCCAGCAACTGTCCGACCCTGGCCGTCTGCAATCACTTGGTCTTGTTGAGGTGTTGGACTGGACAGCAGCCGCACTAGATCGTGTGGACCGCACTACTTTCTTCAGCAAATTTGATGAAGGCGATGCCGTGTCGTACTTTTACGAGCCATTCCTACAGGCATTTGATCCCAAACTACGCAAGCAAATGGGAGTCTGGTACACGCCAAAGGAAGTGGTTAGATATATGGTTGCCCGTGTGGATCTAGCACTCAAGGATGATCTCGGTATTGCGGAGGGGCTGGCAGCAGAAAACGTTTATGTGCTTGATCCATGCTGTGGTACTGGTGCTTACCTGGCAGAGGTATTGTGTAGGATCGCAAATAATCTTAAGGAACAAGGACTCGGTGCACTGATCGGAACACACATAAAGCAAGCTGCTAAAGATCGGGTATTTGGTTTTGAAATCATGCCCGCACCTTTTGTCGTTGCTCACCTGCAGGTTGGACTGACTATGCAAAATCTCGATGCACCGCTTGCAAGTGATGGGACCGAACGCGCTGGTATCTTCCTCACCAATGCACTAACCGGCTGGGAGCCGACGGAAAGGGAAAAACAACTGATTGCCTTTCCTGAAATGGCAGAAGAACGCGATCGGGCTAATCAAGTCAAGCGGGATCGGCCTATCCTCGTAGTTCTTGGCAATCCGCCCTACGACGGTTTTGCGGGCATGGCAGTGGGTGAGGAACGGGAATTGTCAGAGGCATACCGTACGACAAAACAAGTCCGCAGACCTGAAGGTCAGGGATTGAACGAGCTCTATGTCCGCTTTTTCCGCATGGCAGAAAGGCGAATCGCTGAGAAGACAGGGCAGGGTGTCGTTTGCTTCATCTCCAATTATTCCTGGCTCGATGGGTTGTCATTCCCAGGAATGAGGGAACGTTATCTTGAGGTGTTCGATGAAGTTCGAATCGATTGCCTAAATGGCGATGTTCGCAAGGGCGGAAAAACGCCAGATGGAAGGCCTGATTCCAGCGTTTTCACGACAGACAATACAACTGGCATACAAGTAGGTACAGCGATTGCGACGCTGGTGCGCAAAGCCGACCATGCCCCTACTGATACAGTGCACTTTCGGCATCTCTGGGGACAGGAAAAACGAGCCACACTTTTGGCAACTGCAGAGGATGCTCCGGTCGCACTCTACGAAGAATTCAAGCCAGTTTTGCCACTTGGGCTTCCCTTCATGCCGACTGTAGTAAGTGAGGATTGGTTCGATTGGCCTGCACTACCCGATCTGTTTCCAATCTCATTTCCTGGCGTCAAAACCAGCCGAGACGAGTTCCTCATCGATGTTGATCTCAGTCGTCTTAAAGAGCGTGTTGCTGATTACTTCAATGCGAACCTAAGCCATGAGGAAATTACAAGACGTTATCCGGCTGTCATGAAGTCAACAGCACGGTTTGACGCTCGGGCGATACGGGATGCTCTGCTTGCACGCGGTAGACCTGATGAAGACGGTTTCATCCGCTTCGCCTATCGGCCCTTCGACAACCGATGGCTCTATTGGGAGGCAGACACAAAGTTACTTGATGAGAAACGCGCTGATTATAGGCCTCACGTGTTCGAGGGAAACCGCTGGTTGTCTTCGGCACAGTCCTTGCGAAAGGGTGCCGGAGAGCCACAAACATGTTCTACGAAACACTTGAGCTCACTCCACTTGATAGAACGGACTGCACTCATGTTTCCAACCCAACTCCGTGACTTCAGTCTTGAGAGCGGAATAGAGGAATCAATCTTGCCAAATCTTTCCGATTCTGCACGTCGATACCTTGACAATCTTGATGCCACCGTAGAGGACTTGTTCCACTATGTACTCGCTGTACTC
The DNA here is from genome assembly GCA_022824965.1 of Gammaproteobacteria bacterium. Taxonomy (GTDB): domain Bacteria; phylum Pseudomonadota; class Gammaproteobacteria; order UBA4575; family UBA4575; genus WTFY01. The sequence continues at coordinate 5,930 of JAJDYY010000006.1, read as the reverse complement.
CACGATCCCGCTTACCTTGAGACCAATGCCGAGGCACTCGGGATGGGCTGGCCACGCATCCCATTACCGGGTTGGCCAGACGGCAATGCTGAGGGTGCAGCAGAGTCAATAGACCGATCTAAGGCACGGGGTCAAGAATTGGAAAAACTGCTTGATCCAGATACTCCTGTTCCAGGTGTTACGGAAGGTGCGTTGCGTAAGGAAATTGCTGCTATTGCTATTCCAGCCACCATAGATGATCGCAACATGACAGGCGAAGATTTTGCACTTATTGCCGGATGGGGTCGTTATGGCAATGGTAACGCTGTAACGCCTGGAAAGGGCCGAATAATTGAACGTGCCTATACAGCTGATGAGTGTGCTGCCTTAGGAGATGCACTGCCCATCTTTGGCAGGACCACCTTCGACATATACCTGAACAATCATGCCTTCTGGTCCAACGTCCCTGCTACTGTTTGGACCTATCAATTGGGCGGTTATCAAGTTCTCAAGAAATGGCTTTCCTACCGCGAAAAAGACATTCTTGGTCGTGCACTCCTGCCAGCAGAAATTCAGTACTTTACTGACACTGTGAGACGGATTGCGGCAGTTCTTTTAATAATTACTCAGAATTCTTCAAAGAAGACAGGGTAAGCATGGCTGATTTATACAATCCTTTGACTCCTGCAGTTCTTAAGGCATTTCAGGAGTTGCATCTAGCACAAAAGGAGATTTTTCAACCATATAGGCAGCTGGCCTTGAGTGTAGAAAAGGTTGTCAAATCACTTCAAAAGCGAGCCCAGGTCACTAGTCAAATTCAGAATGCACTTCGAGAGCAGGCTGATCAAGTACAGAATGCACTTCGAGAGCAGGCTAAGTTACTTGAGCAAAAGCATAGAAGAATCGCAGAGGAACTTCAGCGGTGCGGTCAGCAATGGATACAGGCCCAGCCAAAAAGGGATCGGGAAGATCGAGAGGCTTTGCAAAAGTGGGCAGAACTCGGCTGGTATTGTGATCCAGATATGCCTTGGACCGCGCTATCGCAATGTGCTCGCGCTATAGACAAAGGGGATACAAGAGAAGGAATAGAAGCTATCAGAGAGTATTTCCAGGAGCAGTTAGATACCATTGAAAAAAAACTCGCTACATCTTATCCGCACCGGAGACAAGTGCTACACGATGCATTCAATGCGCATCGAGAGGGAAAGTACAATCTTTCAGTTCCAGTGTTCCTTACCCAAGCCGATGGTATATGGGAAGAAAAATTCTCAACAAATCTCTTCTCACACAAAGGTAGGGAGAAAGCTGTTAATGACGATATCTTGCAGGTTAAACATGGTCTTTTTAGATCCATATACAGCTTATTTCTGACACCTAAACCGTTGTGGAAATCGGAGTCTGAAAGGAGTTCATCATTCGACGAACTCAATCGACACCAAGTGCTGCATGGCGAGGTGGTTAATTATGGCACTGAACAGAACAGTCTTAAAGTTATCTCATTTCTCAGCTGTTTGTGCTGGATATTAAGTAAGTAAGATGAGTAGGCTCCTTGAGTAAAATGTCTTTACAGTATCTAGTTACAAAATCACCTCGAAAAGATGTTGGAGAGTAATTGGAAATTAAACATTTACTCCACTAATTTTCCGCTACTGATATCACATTCAGCTAGAGATGGCTCCCCAGTTTAGTTTGATCTAAATACTTAACGTAGCAGCCACCTTTTCAAGGAAAAACATAATGCCCGAGCTGTTTTACAGACTTAGGTCGATTGAGAAGCTTCTTGGAGAATTCAAGGAGTTGGAAAACCAGTCTATCTACTTTGCAGACCACAGCCAGCTAAATGACCCCATGGAAGGCTACCGGGATGTATTCTGGTCCGGTGATGAAATAGTCTGGAGAAATCTATTCAAGCATTACTTGCTTTGTCTGAACAAACCCGTGGCTCTTTATCTGATTGAGGGTGAAGAACACAATCTGTCACCACTCGATGTGCCGGTGTTTGGTAGCGAGAAAGACTTTCCAACCATGGAATATGCCCAATTGTTCGGTGATATAAAAAATGCTTTCTTCAGGCTGGATTCGATAGAGTATTTCATAAAAGGCATTGTAGGAAGAACTACTCCGATTAGAAGGGATGAACTGAAGTTTTATCTTAAAGCTATACATCCAACAGCGCTAAAGGTTGTCTTCGATCACTATATTGATAAAGGCCTTTCTCCAGAGAGCAACAGAATTGACTATGACTTATCAACATTGCGGGATCGAGTCGTAAAGAACAATTTTTTTGAGCGTATGGAAAAAGCGTTCACTGGGGCAAGTAGAAAGGGGGAAAAGATATCAAAGCTGCTTGATAGTCACTCCCATATCGGAGATCAAGTTCGCCTTCTTGCTAAGTACGACAGTGACAGCAATGCACCTACACCAAACAAAGATATGCTTTTTATGAACTTCCCTCACGTGTATATCGAGCGTCTTGAGGCGTTAGTATATCCAGAGTGGTACACCGCATGTTTTCTATCGGAATGTAATAATTCATCGGTTTGGGGGCACTATGGTGATAACCACGCAGGGGTTTGCTTGGTATTCAGGGCAGAGAGTTCTACCGACGACAAATTTATTACACTCACTGGTATCAATGAATGGCAGGGCTCAAGGGAGGGCTCAAAGGCAACATACGGAGCTCTAAAGCATAAATTTTATGAGATCAATTATGTCGATGGTGCTGGTGAAATAGACTTCTTCCGCTCCCTAGGAAGACTGCCAATGCCAACAATCAATAGCATGTGGTATTGCAACGAACTTGGTAAAACCAGTATATGTTCAAAGGATTTGTACAAGTCAGAAGATAAATGGCGGGAAGAATATTGGGATGATTTCTATAGGGACATAACCAAGAAGTCTGACGATTGGAAGTTTGAAAATGAATATAGACTAATTCTTTCAAGTATGATTTCAGATTTATCTGATCCTGAAAGCAGGACACAAAATTATAATTTTTCTTCACTAGATGGAATTATATTTGGCATCAGAACCAAGGAGGAGGATAAGTTAAGAATACTGAAAATTGTTAATGAGAAATGTGCTCAGTCAAATAGAGACGACTTTAGATTTCATCAGGCATATTACTCTCATGAAAACAGATGCATCGAGTGTTATGAACTTGATCTTCTTAAAAGAAAATCAAGCTGATCGATTTTACTGGCAGCACCTTATATCGTTTTTCTATAAAGTACTGCTGAAGTTTTTGCCTTGCTTGAAAAGCTTGAGATGAATGAGTACAAAAACTGAAAACTTTCAACTCTAGATCTTGAGTTCAAATATGAGAATCCAACACAAGATATCTTTGATCTCCATTTGAAACTCCTGAGGTATTGAAATAAATATTTTGCAAGCACTTTTGATTTGAATGTAGATATGGCTGAAGATTTATTTGCAACAAATATTTTCAAAATAAAGAATTCTAGTGTGATCATGTCTCTCACCCGCTGATCAACGACTTTGAAACATGTTGGATGGATTACCAGTAGATGGGCCCAGTATCTCTCTTCGACAAATCGTTTTTGCAATCGCTTAGTCTAGATGAGTCAGTCTGGTTTGATGCATTTTTTATACCAGTGATATGTCCGATTCTCTACGTAGAGACATTAGCAAACCTTGCAAAAGCACCAATCAGGCGCACAGCAGAAGCTGAGGTGCGAATAATTGCCGAAAAGACTCCTGAGTTATCTGGTAGTCCCTGTATATCTCACCAACAGTTGGCCACGAATAACTTGCTTGGCGATGAGGTGCCTATGGGTGTCCGTATTCCTAGACCAGGAGGCCGATACGTTATGAGTGGTGGTGAGATAAGTATCAATTACAGCGAAAGTCCGGAAATGAAAGCATATGGTCGCTGGCAAAATGAACAGTTCTTTGAGGTAGAGCGACATTTTGCTGCTGGTTGGCGCAGTGCTTTGAAAGACATGGATTTGACTGAAATAGCTGAGGGTCTCGCTAGACTTGGAGTGGATGGGAAAAGCTGTGGTTCTCTCCGTCAAGCCAAGGAGTTGGCGCAGGCAGTTGTGGATGGGTCCAGCAATCCCTATGAACGGCTTGGAATGGCAGTTCGGTTCTTCAATGTGCCTCGACAATACCATTCGGCGTTAATAGGAAGATGGAAGAATTTAGGGCAACCAGCTCTTTCTGTGTTTGCACCCTATGCAGTACATGTGCTCATGGTTGAGTTATTTTTTCATTTCTCAATAGCTGCCAAGTTGATATCACCCAAGCGACCCTCGAACCGTACGGATATTGCATACCTGTTCTATCTGCCGTTTTGTATGATGTTTATTTCTAACGACAAGCTTCATCAGAGAACTGCCAGTCTGTTTTTGAGATCAGATCAAGAGTTTGTATGGGGTCCAGATCTAAAAGATGATTTGAAGCGACTAAACATACATTATTCGGCTCTGCCAAGTGAAGAAAGGGACCAAGGTGTTTTACATATATCTAAACATCCACCAGTGGGGGGTGGGTTCCTAACGACTACACTAACGCAACCACGCTAATGAGATGGACCCAGAGAAATCACAAGAATTGCTTAAAAGGCTCAAAGGCTACATAGAGGGCAAAACGGTGTCGGATCCGCACTTTCATGAGGCTACTAGCGAACCAGTGGCAATGAGTATTAAGCGCAGCATTCCTCGCAAAAAAGGGTCTTGGTATATGATTCCTAAGGATATATCTGAATCAACTTATGACTGACTAGTTGCTCGCGAGCAGCAGATTTAGCCAAAAAAGATGAAGCAGAGCTGACTAGAGCTATGTCAATACTCATGAACAAGGAGAAGAACTAACTAGTAGACTAGCCAAGATACTTTTGTATTACAGATTCATGTGCTGATCTAGGTACATACATATGTGTTAAGAGCAAATAGACTTGTCCGGTTTTACAGCACATGGACTGTCCGCTTTTTTCCTGTTCCCTGCAAGGCCCTGGAGGGCGTAGCCCGGAGGGGCCTTGCAGGGACTGACCACTGCGGCGGACACTACGCAGCAGCCTTCATGTTCGTGTGCAACAACTGGCCGGTCGCATCGTAGCGGGCCAGTTCCCGCGGCCCATGGCAGATCGCCAGCTCACCACTGGCATAGCGCAATACCTTGACCTTGACCTTCATGCAGTGGCAGCGGTGCCGGTCTGCCGGGATCTGCAGGATGCACCGCTCAAAGCGCACGCAGTTGTCCAGACCCACCACCCGCACATGGTGCTCGCACAGGATGTCCTCCAGCACTCCCGTATCCTGGCAGGCGACGAAGGCCGAGCCGGCCTCGCGCGCCGGCTTCATGAACTCGGCGTTGAACGCCGGCAGGTACTGATCCCGCAGATACGCATTGGCCGCTTCCATGTCGGTGATGCCGGCACAGGCCAGCTCCTTCACCAGGCGGTCCTGGGGCAGGTCCGGAAGACCCGCTCGGAGCGGCCCCTGGCCTGCGGTGAACAGGCCGGGATCATCTCGATGCCCAGCTGGCCCATGGCGCGGGCGAACTGCGTCGGGGTGCCCTTGTCCACCTTGCCCCCGGCCTTGGGCGTATGCCAGTAATGGTGCGCCCGGTCGGTATACAGCGAGCAGAACAGGCCCCGGGCCTCGATCACCTCGCGCACCCCCCGAAAACTGCTGTGGGTGCCTTCCTCCTCGCAGAAGAACATCGAGTAGTGTTCCCCCGTGGCATCGTCCATGGTCACCACCAGGTCCCATCCCTGATCGGGCACCCAGGCATGCGTGCTGGCGTCCTGGTGCAGCATCATGCCCGGTCCCGGCGCCCGGGCCCGGCGCTTGCGGTGCCGGCCGCGGCCCTGACTGCGGGGCACGCTGCCCGAGGCCTGCAGATGCTTGCGCACCCAGTGGTAGCTGCGGGTGCCGCCGTCGCGCCGGTACCAGGTGTAAAAATGCCGCACGCTCCAGCCCTCGTGG
>JAJDYY010000008.1:162500-798446 GCA_022824965.1 Gammaproteobacteria bacterium | reverse complement strand
CTAGTATACTGTCCCATAAGTAACATGTATTATTGAGGGATCTTTCCATAGACAGGAGAATCCCCATGTCCCGTGGCCCATCCCTTGCCCCGCTGGTGCTTGCAGAAGGCGACCAGGCACAGCTGCAGACCCTCGCCCACTCCCGTTCATTGCCCCACGGCCTGGTGCGCCGGGCGCAGATCGTGCTGGCCTGCGCCGAAGGCGAGTCCAACGCCTCCATTGCCCGGCGCCTGAAGCTCAGCCAGATGACCGTCGGCAAGTGGCGCAAGCGCTACCTGCAACAGGGTCTGCAGGGTCTGCATGACGAACTGCGCCCGGGACGTCCGAGGTGCCATGAAGACGCGCGCGTTGCCGAGGTCATTCGCACTGCCCTTCAGTCCCAGCCTGCCCACGCCACGCACTGGAGCATACGCGCCATGGCCGCGCACACCGGCATCTCCAAGTCCACCGTGGCGCGATGGTTCAGCCTGTTCGGCATCCAGCCCCACCGCCAGCGCCACTTCAAGCTCTCCACCGACCCCTTCTTCATCGAGAAGGTCCGCGACATCGTCGGCCTGTACCTGAACCCGCCCGATCATGCCGTGGTGCTGTGCGTCGACGAGAAGAGCCAGATCCAGGCCCTGCAGCGCACCCAGCCCATGCTGCCCATGGGACTCGGCTATGTCGAGGGGGTCACCCACGACTATATCCGCCATGGCACCACCACCCTGTTCGCCGCCCTGGATGTCGCCACCGGAGCCGTCCTCACCCAGTGCAGGCGCCGCCACCGCCACCAGGAGTTCCTGGCCTTCCTGCGCCACATCGACCGCAACGTCCCCCGGGAGATGGACATCCATCTCGTCATCGACAACTACGCCACCCACAAGCATGCCAAGGTCAAAGCCTGGCTGGCAAAGCGGCCCCGCTACCATGTGCATTACACGCCCACCTATGCCTCGTGGCTCAACCAGGTGGAACGCTGGTTCGGCCTCATCACCCAGCAGGCCATCCGACGCGGCACATTCTCCTCGGTCAAGCAACTCACTGCAAAGATCGAGCGCTTCGTCAACCAGTACAATGCCAACACCCGGCCGTTCGTCTGGACCGCTACCGCCGATTCCATCCTCGAAAAAGTCGAACGCCTCAGCAAACTTATTTCCGGGACACGACACTAGATGAACGTGGCACTGACCTGGAACAGGCGTTCGATGTCGCGCACCCCGCCCTTGTCGGCCAGGAACAGGATAACGTGATCCTCGGGCTCGATGAGCATGTCGGGTTCGGCCATGATCACCAGGTCCCCGCGGGCTATGGCCCCGATGGTCGCGCCCTTGGGCAGCTTGATCTCGCCGATGCTGCGCCCGACCACTTTCGAGGTCTTGCGGTCCCCGTGGGCCACCGCTTCCATGGCTTCGGCCGCACCTCGCCGCAGCGAGTGCACGGCCACCACGTCGCCTTTCCGGACGTGGGCGAGCAGCGTGCCGAGCGTGACCTGGCGCGGCGAGATCGCGATGTCGACGATGCCGCTTTCCACCAGCTCCACGTAGCTCGGGCGATTGATCAGCGACATGACCTTGTTCGCCCCCAGGCGCTTGGCCAGCATGGAGGACAGGATGTTGGCCTCGTCGTCGTTGGTCAGCGCACAGAAGACGTCGGTGTCCTCGATGTTCTCCTCGATGAGGATGTCCTGGTCGGCGGCATCGCCCTGCAAGACGATGGTCTTGTTCAGCGACTCGGACAGGAAGCGGGTGCGCTCGGTGTTGCGGTCGATGATCTTGATCTGGTAGTCGTCCTCCAGGGACTTCGCGAGGTGGTAGCCGATGTTGCCGCCGCCGGCCAGCAGGATGCGCTTGTAGGGAAGATCGTCGCCGCGCCACTGCCCGGTCATGGCCATGGCATTGTCCGAGGAGGCCAGGAAGAACACCTCGTCGTTCTCCATGATGATGGTCAGGTCGTTGATGGGGATGGAGCGGTTGTTGCGGTACAGGGCCACCACCTTGGCCTCGGTTTCCGGCATCAGCTCCCAGATGTTGCCGAGCCTTCGCCCGATCATGCGCTTGCTGGCACGCAGTCCGAGCAGCTTGATGCGCCCGTTCGCAAAATCCAGCACCTGCAGGGAGTCGGGGTGTTCGATCAGGCGCTGGATGTACAGCGAGATCAGGTATTCCGGGCTGATCAGCACATCCACCGGCAACGCCTCCTGCACGAACAGGTTTTCATGGGCGAAGTACTCGAGGGCGCGGATGCGCGCGATCTTGGTGGGGGTGTGAAACAGCGTGTAGGCGACCTGGCAGGCCACCATGTTGGTCTCGTCGCTCTGCGTCAGGGCGATGATCATGTCGGCATCGCGCGCGCCGGCCTGCTCGAGCAGGGTCGGGTGCGAGGCCTTGCCGACCACCGTGCGCAAATCGGCCCGCCCCTGGATGTCCTGGAGGATGACGGGGTCCGCATCCACCAGGGTAACGTCGTGGGCTTCGTTCGCCAGGCTGATGGCCAGCGAGGAGCCGACCTGGCCGGCTCCCAGTATGATTATTTTCATGACAGTGCCTCGTCCATCCGGAACTTGGGACAGCTGGTATGCAGGCGGGCAGCATAGGGCAAGTCATGCAGGCGGGCAAGGGCTTTACCGGGGAATTTCCCTGCAAAAGCGAATCCACCGACGCCTGCGGAAATTTGCAACTCCTTGAGCATACGAGGAATAAATATCCTGTAGACAGCCGGAATCATCCTCTGTATCGTGCCCGCTGTACGAATAACCAGCAAAGAATAAGGTCATGTACCGAACCCCTTGTTTCACCGCGCTCCTGGTCTGCATGCTGCTGGGCGCCTGTGGCGGCAGCCCCCGGGAAAAGCCGCCCGACACCCCGGAATACCATGCGCTGCAGGATTACGAGCGGATTGCCGAAAACGCCAGCCTCCTGCTCTCCACGGACCGGATCAACTGGGTGCCGGGTCGCGACGCACCGGAACGGGTTTCCGTGGAATGCAGGGGGCTGTACTGCTCGGTGGGCTACTCGGCGTTCCTGCGCGCGAACAAGGTTTTCAGGCTGCCGCCGGAAACGTTGACGCTCCTTGCGGACACCAACGGGGTCGATACGGGAATCGAGTATCTCGTCACCCCGTTCAACGACCTGCACAGCTATGGGGGCTGGATGGAGCACAGCTTCTTCGCAGCCACGACCGTGCTGTTCAAAAGCGACATCGATCCCGACCAGGGCGTAGTCTCGGCGTACGGCACCATCGCCGGGAGCATCAGCCCGGCGAATCCCGTCAACGAAGCGACCTGGACCGGCTTCGCGGTGGCAAGAGACCACAATATCGCCACGGACATGGAATCCGTGGTGGTCGGTGATGCCAGTATATCCGTGCGCATCGACGCGCAGGTGCTGGCGGACGTGCGCCTGACGGGACTGGCCAACACCACGACCGGACAGGCGTATACCGACATGGTCTTCGAGGGCATGCCCGTGGTGCGCGGGCAGTTCAGCCGCTACCACGCCGACGACAACCGCCTGTCGGGGGCCTTTTTCGGTCCCGGCCACGAGGAAGCGGGTGGCGTGTTCGACCATCCCGAAGGGCTGGTCGGGGCGTATGGCGCAGACAGGGACCCGGTTTCCAACTGAGGCACGCCCGGGAGGGCAGCGAAGGCAAGCTTCGCACCCGCGAGCCCTGCACCCCCCGTGCAGGTCCACCGGTTCATCATGAGATGACCGCATGGGAAAAGCGCGCAACATTCGATAGAATCGACGGAAGTTTCAAACCTAGTGCCTGATTTGCCGCTAGAGTCCATCCGAGCAGCGCATCCCGGAATCCTCCGGGCACCGGCACGGCTTGGCCCGGATCCCGGGCTTCTCAGAATCCATGCGACCCGGACCAGGGGGTGCTCCCATGGGTAAACACCGTATTTTCGCAATCCTGTTGCCGGCCATCCCGGGCGTTTTGCTTGCACTCCAGCTTGTAACACCCAAAGCCGTGCATGCCGATGAGCACGGCGCGCAGGCCGTCGACCTGAACAGGATTCACGTCGTCGGTTCACGACGCCCGGTGCGCACGGCCGCCGATGCACCGTCTGCCGTCGACATCATCGATGCCGAGGATTTCAGCCGCCAGGCATCGATGCAGGTGCCCGAGATGCTGCGCAAGCTCGTGCCCTCCTACAACGTCTCCACCCAGGCGATCAGCGATGCCGCCACATTCATCCGCCCGGCCAACCTGCGGGGCCTGGCGGCTGACCAGACCCTGGTACTGGTCAACGGCAAGCGGCGCCACCGTGCGGCTGTCATCACGTGGGCGGGCAACGGGGTTTCCGAGGGCGCACACGGCCCCGATATCAGCATCATTCCGGCCATCGGGCTCAAGCGCATCGAGATTCTGCGCGACACCGCCTCGGTCCAGTACGGTTCCGACGCCATTGCCGGCGTGATGAACTTCGTTCTGAAAGACCGCCCGCAAGGCGGCACCGTCGAGGCCCAGTGGGGCCAGACCTACACGGGGGACGGGGATGAGTACCGCCTTGCCGGCAACCTCGGCATTCCGCTGGGGAGCGACGGCTTTGCCAACCTCAGTGCCCAGTGGCACGAGATGCGGACCACGGTGCGCAGCGTGCAGCGCGCCGATGCCCAGGCCCTGATCGACAACGGCAACGACGCCGTGCGCACCCCGCATGCCCAGGTCTGGGGACAGCCGGACGTTGACGATGACTACACGGTGTTCCTGAACTCCGGGGTGAAACTGGCCGCGCAGACCGAACTGTATGCCTTCGGCAATGTCTCGGAGCGCGAAACCGAGGGCGGTTTTTTCTTCCGCAACCCGAACACGCGCTCGGGGGTGTTCGCAAACGACGGGATTCGACTGCCCCTGGCCGCCACCTGTCCGGACGACCTCGCCGTCTCCTCCGAGGATGAGTGGTTTGACTGGGCACCGTACCCGGGCTGCTTTTTCAACGAGCGTTTCCCTGGCGGCTTCACACCCAGGTTCGGGGCAAAAATCAGCGACGCCTCCGGGTCGGTGGGCTTGCGCGGCGATCTGGCCTCGGGGCTGGGCTGGGATGCAAGCTACAGCCGGGGTGAAAGCGAGGCCGACTTCACCATCCGCAACACTGTCAATGCGAGCCTCGGGCTGGCGACGCCCACCGCGTTCGAACCGGGCCGGTACACGCAGACCGAGCAGACCCTCAACCTGGACATGACACGGGTCATCGAGATGGCCTGGCCGCTACATGCCGCCTTTGGTGTGGAGTGGCGTGAGGAGGAGTTCGAGGTGTCCGCAGGCGAGCCGGATTCCTGGCGCGACGGCGGCCTGGGGGCGCGGGGTGCCGGGGTGGGCGCCAACGGCTTTTCCGGCTTCTCGGAATCGGTCTCCGGCGAATGGGGCCGTTCCAGCACCGCCGCCTATGTGGAGTTCGAGGCCGACATGACCCGCCGCCTGACCCTGGCCTTGATGGGACGCATCGAGGACCATGAAGGCTACGATGCGACCGAGGACTTCAAGCTGGGTGCACTGTTCCGGGCCAGCAAGGCGGTCAGCCTGCGCGGCTCCGTGAGCACCGGGTTCCGGGTGCCGAGCGTAGGCCAGGAAAATGTCGCCAACGTTTCAACCTCCTTTCTCGAGAATGAAACCACCGGCAGGCGTGAACTGACCCAGCGCGGCACCATCCCCTCTAAATGCCCGGAGGCCGCGGCTGTCGGGGCGCAGCGACTGGATGCCGAGGAATCGCTGACCTACACGGCGGGTTTCGGCATCGAGGCGGATGGGGTATCGTTCACGGTGGATGCCTACCAGATCGAAGTGGATGACCGACTCGGCCTGTCGCGGGACAAGACGCTGTCCGCAGCACAGAAGACCGCCATCGGCTCCGGCGGCTGTTTTGCAGCCGCCGACGTGACCACTTTTCGCTTCTTCGGCAACGGCTTCGACACACGCACCCGGGGGATTGACCTGATTGCCTCCTTCGATGTGACCGGCAAGCTGCCCCTGCTGGCGGGCGGGCAGACCGGGCTGCTGCTGGTCGCCAACTACAACGAAACCGAGGTCACCAGCCACAATCCGGATTTCATCGGCGAGCAGCGCATCACGCAGCTTGAGGATGCCCTGCCGCACCTGCGGTTCAACATCACCCTGAGCCACGACCGGGCGCACTGGAGCAGTTTCGTGCGGCTCAACTACTTCGGCGCCTACGAGGAGTTCCATGCAGACTCCGCAAGCCTGTTCATCGAACCGGACGAGGAATACACGCTGGACCTCGAGATGAGCTACCACCCGTCCGATGGCATGGCGCTCAGCATCGGGGCGGAGAACCTCACCGACAATTTCCCTGACCGAAACGAGTTCGCCTCCGAGCTCGGCTCAAAGTATCCCGAGTCCTCACCGATGGGGTTTGCGGGCGGGTTCTACTATGCCCGCGCTCGTTACGACTGGTGACTGTCCGAAACTGAAGATATGTACGTCAGGCTGGCTGGCATCTGTCTGGCCAAGCCTAGACATCCATCCTGGTGGGCTCGGCTTGAGTGAAACTGGATCGGGACCGATCCGGTGATGTCCAAGCAGTATACTGAATGCAGGCTTTAATACAGGCTCAAAAAGCATCTATATTAAAGACAGCCTTGCATAAGGAGAGAAAGCTGTCTATATTGCACCCTGCCAATAATATAGACATCTATAGCATCCATAATCCCAGGGAAAGACGACATGGTCATGGCTACCCGCGGCCCTTCAGCACGTGCCGGAACCTACAGGCGACAATCGGGCGGCCACCGGGCCTTCTATCCTGCCCCGTTACCGCCGAATCCACCCGTTGACATCACCGGGCATTTACAGAACCAGCTCTCCCGGGCCGATGCAGCCCTAGGACGTCTGGACGGGTCTATACAGACGCTGCCCAATCCAGACCCGTTCGTATTCATGTATGTCCGCAAAGAGGCCGTGCTGTCCAGCCAGATCGAGGGAACACAGAGCTCCCTGCAGGACCTGTTGGCGAGCGAGGCGAAAGTACTCAAGCCGGATAAGGCAAGTGATGTGAATGCAGTGATCAACTATGTGAATGCCATGAACCATGGCCTGGGTCGGCTGTCGGACCTGCCGGTTTCAACTCGACTCATCCGCGAGATTCATGCCAAGCTTCTGAAGAACTCCCGGGGGTCTCGCCTCACCCCCGGACAGGTTCGAACCAGTCAAAACTGGATCGGGCCGGCAGGATGCACACCTGCAGAAGCTGCCTTCGTCCCGCCACCGCCGGATTCGGTGGGAGAATGCATGTCTGACCTGGAACGTTTTATTCATACCGATACGAACCTGCCTTTGCTTGTCAAAGCAGGGTTAGCTCATGCGCAGTTTGAAACCATTCACCCTTTCCTGGATGGCAACGGCAGGATCGGGCGACTGCTCATTACCTTTCTGCTCTGTGAACAAAAGGTCTTGCTTAAGCCTGTCCTTTACCTGTCCTGGTTTTTCAAGCAACACCGGCAGCAATATTACGAGGAACTGCAATCTGTGCGTGACCGGGGAACATGGGAGAAGTGGCTCATGTTTTTTCTGCGCGGGGTCGAGGAGGTCAGCCGACAGGCCGCCGATACGGCAAGGCAGATTCTGATTTTGCGTGAAGAACATCGGACCGTCATCACGAATCGCTTGGGCCGCGCTGCAGGGAACGGCCACCGTATACTGGAGCATCTATATGAGCGTCCATTCGTATCTGTAGATGACATTCAGAAATTGACCGGGACAAGCTATACAGCTGCCAACAACCTGGTCAAGAAGATGGTCGAATGCAGTGTCCTGAAGGAATATACAGGTCAGGCACGTAATCGAAGATTCTGGTATCAGGGCTACATGAACCTGTTCGAAGACAGCTGACAACAGAAACTATGCAGTGATCCGGGCAGAAAACTGCGCTGCAAGCCTATTTTGTTTGTGCAGGAAGATGAGGATGCCGAGAATGTTCCGCTCAAGTAAATATCAGACCTTACATGCCTGTAGCCAATAAACAGCAGGGTCTTACCCATTACACCGGCCCCTTGCAACTGAAGCATTGCCCCTGGAGGTCGTGGGCGTTGATGAAGTCCTGTGCGGACAAGGGCCTGCCCCCAGGCATCTGTAAACGATCGATGCCCAGTACCCCCTCACCGGTGGCCACCTCAATCCCGTTTCGTGCCTCAAGTACCGTGCCCGGCAGCCCATCTGCTTTCTGTGCCTGGGGATGAGCCTCCCAGATACGCACCCTTTGCTCTTCAAGGTAGGAATAAGCCACCGGCCAGTCATTGAAGGCCCGGACCTTGCGTTCGATCCGGACCGCACTTTCCTGCCAGTCGATCCGCGCCTCGTTCTTGTGGATTTTCGGAGCGAAGCTGACGTCCACTGAGTCCTGGGGCTCAGCGCTCAGCTTGGCGCTGGCCAGTCCATCCAGCACACTTGCAAGCTCGGCACCGGCCAGTTGCACCAGGCGCTCGCGCAAGCTTGCCGCCGTCTCCTTCGTGCGAATCTTGCAGCGTTTTTGATGCAGGACTGGCCCGGCATCGAGGGCCTCGACCATACGCATGAAACTGATTCCGGTCTCCTGGTCCCCGGCCAGCAGGGCATGCTGGACCGGGGCAGCGCCGCGCCAGCGCGGCAACAGCGAGGTATGAATGTTGATGCAGCCGAGCCTCGGCAAGTCGAGCGCCTGTACGGGCAGCAGCAGCCCGTAGGCAAAGACCAGCATCACATCGGCACGAAGACCCGCCAGATGCGCACACTCTGTTTCATCGAAATGCTCGGGCTGGCGAACGACAAGGCCCGCCTCGGTGGCCAGCGCCTTGACCGGGCCGGGGCACACCTTGCGGCCGCGCCCGGCCGGGCGGTCGGGCTGGGTGTAGATGCAGAGGATGCGGTGTTCGTCCTCCAGCAGGGTTTGCAGGATCGACGCCGCAAATGCCGGGGTCCCCGCAAAGACGATGTTAAGGGCGCTCGACACGGGGATGCGGGCTCACAGGGTACGAAGATGTACCGCGATTACAGGGGAATGGATTGATCCGAAGACGCCGTAGCCTGTCCGGCCTTTTGCGCCTTGAGCACTTTCTTTTTCAGGCGCTCGCGCTTCAGTGGTGACAGGTAGTCAATGAACAGGCGTCCCTGCAGGTGATCGATCTCGTGCTGGATGCATACCGCGAGCAGCCCGCCCGCCTCCAGGGTGCCGGGCTGGCCTTCGAGATCCAGAAACTCAACCGTAACCCGTTCTGCACGCTTGATGTGGGCGAACACCTCGGGTACCGACAGGCAGCCCTCGCGCATCTCCTCCTCGCCGTCGCGCCCGATGATCTTCGGATTGATCAGACAGCGCGGCTCGTTCTTGTCTTCGGAGACGTCGATGACGGCGATTTGCTGCAGGATGTTGACCTGGGTCGCGGCCAGTCCGATGCCCGGGGCGTCATACATGGTCTCGAGCATGTCCTCTGCCGTCTTTCGAACGGCATCGTCCACGACCTCCACTGGACGGGCCTTGCGGCTCAGTCTCGGGTCGGGAAAGTGCAGGATCTCCAGTAAGGCCATGGTACGCTACCCGGGGTTATGCCGATGTTTCGGCAGGCTCTTCGCCCGTTCCGAACCCTCGTCCGGGGCGGGCCTCCATGCCCACGCAGTCTAGCAAAATTATTCCCGGGCAACATGCAGCGACAGGCGATCCTGTCGAAGCCCGGAACCGGGTTTAGCGCTTGCCTCCGAACGTGCCCTCGATGCGGTTGCCGCCGCGCCGATACCAGAACGTGCCTGCCAGCGCTTCGCCATTGGAGCCATAGAAGCGGCCCACCGCCTCGCCCTGTTCTGTCCCGAAGGTAGTCTCGTACTGTTGCACCGCCAGGCTGAACGTCGCAACATCGAGGGCGGGATCGTAACCATCGGCATACTTGTCCGTGCCGACATCGCCATCGAATGACATCCACCGCACACCGATGATTGAGCCGTCCGGCAATACCTTGAACATCCGCGAGAAATTAATGTACAGGCAGTCATCGTCGCAGGTGTAGCGATCGCGGGTATAGTAACTGGCATCCATTTGCCCGTAGACCGCTTCGCCATCGTTAGGCACCCTATAACAACCCGAGAACGGAGATATAGGGCAGGTGACGGAGATGCCAGCGATCAGCGCGTACCGCCTGCAGTGGCCAAAAAGGCACGGCACAAGAATTTTGTCTTAAGCACGACCTTTCGGGAATTGATAGATACGTATCAATACCTATCAACAGGCTATATTCTGATAGAAACTGATAGATACGTATCAATACCTATCAATATTTCAATAATTGATAGATTATGATACAGTGCACTATCAATAATATGTAAATTGATAGTTTAGGCATTATGAAAAGACCTGAAAACGCACCCACTCTGAAAGAGATCATGGCCACGATCAGCCGCGAAGCTCTGGGCAAACTGTTTTCACCCCCCCATGCCCAGGCCCTCCCTACCGTCCACGGGAAATACCTGCACTGGTCTGAGCTAAGACATCGAGACCCGCCCGAAGGCCTCGACCACAGACTTTGGTGGGCCACGCTCAAGCTGGCTCGTTCGCAGCCGCGAAAGGTGGTCCCCCTGCAGGATGCCGGCGGGACAGACTTCAGTTTCGGTATGCCTGATATCGTCCTGGAGATGCTGTACAAAATTGACGGTAAAGCCACAGGCCAGGTAGCCATCTCGGGTCAGGTCACCAACCCGGACACAAGAAACCGGTATATCGTGAGTTCACTGATCGAGGAGGCCATCCGCTCAAGTCAGCTGGAGGGTGCGTCCACTTCGAGAAAGGTTGCATCCAACATGCTGCGGTCCGGTCGCAGGCCCAAGGGTCAGGATGAGCGCATGATTCTCAACAACTACCTTGCGATGCAACATATCCGCGATCTCAAGGATGAAAACCTCACCACCGAACGGGTTCTGGGCCTGCACAAGTTGGTGACTGATCAGACACTGGAAAATACCGAGGCTGCCGGAAGACTGCAAACCGATGAAGCCGAGAGGGTGCGTGTCTTTGATAACAGGAGCGGGCAGGTGCTGCATACCCCGCCTCCTGTGGATCAACTTCCCGACCGACTGGAGGCGTTGTGTACTTTCGCAAACGAAGAACATACCGGCTCAAACTTCATACACCCCATCATCAAGGCGATCATCCTGCATTTCTGGATCGGCTTCGACCATCCGTTTGAGGATGGCAACGGCAGGCTGGCGCGGGCATTGTTCTACTGGTCCATGCTCAAGCAAAAGTACTGGCTGTTTGAATTCTTGTCTATCTCGGGGAATATCAGGAAGGCCCCTGCCAAGTATGGGTATGCCTACATGTACTCCGAGACCGATGAAAACGATCTGACCTACTTCATCATCCAGCAACTGCGAGTCATCCTTTCTTCGATTGCAGGCCTGGAAAAGCACCTGCACAAAAAAATCCAGCAGGCCGCCTCGCTGGAAGGCAAGCTGAGGAAGATCGGCAGCTTCAATCATCGACAGCTGGCCTTGCTGAGCCATGCGCTTCGAGGCCACCGCGACGGTTACACGATCGGGTCGCACCAGAGAAGCCATGGCATCGCGTATGCCACTGCGCGTGCAGACTTGCTCGCGCTAGAAACACATGAACTTCTGTTCAGGGGGAGCGGAAAAAGCAAGGCCTTGCGATTTTATCCGGTGGAAAATCTAAACGAGATCATCGGGAAATTGTCGGACTGAAACGGGAAGTGTGGGGCTGCTAGTGCCGGGGACGGTTCGACGACATCCCGCAATCACTCCTTCGATCGCTCCCTGAACCAGACGGCAAGCTCGGATTCGCTCACCTGACCGCTGGCCACACTTTCCACCTGACGGACAGCCTCCACGGGGCCAAATTCAAGACGGTACCCGTGATCAGCAAGGAACAGGCGTGAGACGACCCAGGCGGTGCGCTTGTTGCCATCTGCGAACCCGTGGTTACGGGCAAGGCCAAAGAGGCAGCTCGCGGCCAGCTCAGTCGCATCCGGATCGCCGTAGCTTGCACGGTGTACAGGTCGTGCCAGGGCGGATTCGATCGCTCCCTGGTCACGGATGCCGTCGATGCCACCATGCTCGGTGATCTGGCGCTCATGAACAGCCAGAACAATGGGCAACGATACCCAGCGCCATGAACCCGAAGGTTCAGCCGTCATTTAGCCAGCGCTCTCAGCACCTCGCGGTCCTCGTGCATGATCTCCTCGGCGAGTGCCATCTGCCGGGCGAATTCCGGGGAATAGGGGGTCAGCCGATAGCCCCCGTCGGGTGTCTCCGTCAGGTAGAGGGTATCTCCTTTCTTGACCCGCAGACGGGCCATGGCCTCCTTGGTAAGAATGATGCCGGAGGAGGCCCCTACCGTGGTCACTTTGAAGGTAAGCATGGAATGTTTGCTATTCTATATAATCTTCATTATATAGAGCCATTGGCTCGCTGCCAAGCCGGTCTTTAAACAGGCGCCGTACGGTCGGGCTAGAACAGGTACTTGAGCGTCAGGCTGATGCCGAACAGTTCCACGTCGCGGAGCTTGAAGACGCCCTCCACCTTCTCGCGGTCCGTACCGCTTTTTCGGATATAGGGCGGGTGGCCTCGAAGCGGATCCCACACGATGCCGCTGTCCCTGAAGTCCTCGAACCGCGCCCAGCGCGCCTTCAGTCCGGCCGTCAGGTGATCGGTGAGCCGGTAGTCAACGCCCGCCATCAGCTGGTAGCCGAACAGGGTATCGGTCAGTTCCTCGTCGGTGACGCTGGCCGTGCCCGCGAGGTTCTGGCGGATTTCATCGGCGTTGGGCAGCCCGGCGCCGGTGGAAATCGCGCCAGCGTCCGGGTTGCGCGCCCACACGCTGGCGTAGTCCACCTCGGCAAAACCCAGCCCCACGCCCGCCCCGACATACGGGGTCAGCGCGCCGGTCCCGGCAAAGTCGTAGTAGAGATTGGCGAACAGGTTGTGCGAGACAAAGCTGCCGATGCCGTCGGTTGCGGTGACGATCTCCTGGGCGATCTTGTCCTGGTTGACCCCCACGGCCGAGGGGATCGGGGCGGTCTCATCGTAGCCGGTATCCCGGTACGAATACTCGATCTCGGTACGCAGTGCCGAATCCTGCAGCCGGTAGCCCAGCGCCAGCGCGAACAGCGGCCCTTCATCGGAGGAGAAACCGTTTGTCCAGCCATCGCCGAGACCGCGCCCTGGCGCCGTGCAGCTCTTGCCCTGCCCGTCGTCGGTGACACTGGCATACTGCGGGTTGATGTATTCATCACAGATGCTGGCACGGTCGTTGCTCACCCCGTGGGAATCGAGCGAGGCACCGAAATTGATGCCGAAATCACCGCTCAGGTACAGGCCTTGACCGCCCGCCAGTATCTGGCCCGGCAGGGCCAGCAAGACAACCAGCCCGGCTGCCGTCATCGTTGGGTATTGCACAGTTTCCTCCTTGTCAGAACGTGTATTTCAGGATCATGCTGAGTGCGAACATCTCCATGTCGCTGACCTTGATGTCGTACGCGACCGGCTCGCTGCCATCTTTGCGCAAATTGGAGGGGTGGCTGCGCAGCGCATCCCACTCATCCCCGTCCTTGAACGAATCGTACTCCACCCAGCGGCCCTTGACGCCAAGCACCAGGTGATCCGTAAGCTGGTAATCGAGGCCTGCCATCATCTGGTAGCCGAACAGCGTGTCGTCGAGCTCCTCGTGCTCGACCGTGGTCGTGCCGGCCAGGTTCGCCTTGATCTCGGCGGCATTCGGCTGCCCGCCTCCCGTATCGATGGCCGCCGGATCAATGTTGCGCTGGAAGACCGCGCCGTAGCCCATCTCCGTGAAGCCCAGGCCGATGCCAATGCCGATGTACGGGGTGAGGCGACCGGCATTGTCAAAGTCCAGGTACAGGTTGGCGAACAGGTTGTGCGAGGTCACGCTGTCAACGGTTTGTGTTGCGGTCAGGATTTCCCCGTCGATCTTGGCAAACAGGTTGCCGGTGGCCCCGGCCACGTCAGAGGTGTCGTCATAGCCGGTGTCGCGGTGGAAGTACTCAAGCTCGGTGCGGATCATCGAATCCGGCATGTCGAAGCCCAGCGCCAGCGCGAACAGGGGCCCTTCATCGGAAGAGTGGCGGCTGTTCCAGCCGTCACCGCGCCCTTGCGGGCTCGTACAGTTGTTGCCGGAGCCGTCATCCGTGACCGAGGCATAGGCCGGGTTGATGTATTCATCACAGATGCTGGCACGGTCGTTGTCGTGGCCGTCGAGTGTCATCGAAGAGCCAAAATTCATGCCGAAGTCGCCGCTGATGTACAGGCCTGCCTGGGCCGGTATTGCCAGGCACAGTGCGACCAAGATAGCCTGCACCGCCGTCAGGGGGAAAGATTGGTTCATGATTGTGCTCCCATGATTTTTGCCAAAACGTCAGCCAGCGCACCGCGCCTGTCTGAAGGTATTGATACCAAGCATAAGCCTATCACCAAATCTGATACAGGCAAATACAACTCCCGGACAGGTCGCGTCCTGCACGCATTCCGCACGCGCCTGACAGGCGGTCTTGGGGGAGAAAAATTCCCAAACATATTTACAAACGAACCAGAACAGCGTATTAGTTTGCCGCCGAGACCGTTTGAGGAGTTGCACACACCGATGAACCTCCCGACCCCGAACACGAGCCCCCTGCCCAGATGAGCAAGAACCTGGTCATTGTCGAATCCCCGGCCAAGGCGCGCACCATCGAGAAGTACCTGGGCAAGGATTTCGGCGTGCTCGCCTCCTACGGCCACGTGCGCGACCTGATTCCGAAAGACGGCGCGGTCGACCCCGAGCACGGCTTCGAGATGAAGTACGCGGTCATCGGCAAGAACGAGAAGCACGTCACCGCCATCACCCGCGCGCTGAAGAAGTCGGACGCCCTGTACCTGGCGACGGACCCGGACCGTGAAGGCGAAGCCATCTCCTGGCACCTGTACGAACTGCTCAAGGAGCGCGGGGTACTGAACGCCAAGCCGGTGTACCGGGTGGTGTTCTACGAGATTACCCGCCAGGCGGTCAACGAGGCGATCGAGAATCCGAGGAACCTCTCCGATTCGCTCGTCAACGCCCAGCAGGCCAGGCGCGCCATGGACTACCTGGTCGGCTTCAACCTGTCGCCGCTGCTGTGGAAGAAAATCAAGCGCGGCCTGTCGGCCGGGCGCGTACAGAGTCCTGCGCTTCGCCTGATCTGCGAGCGCGAGGACGAGATCGAGAAATTCAAGGCCCGCGAGTACTGGACCCTGGAAGCCGACTGCACCAAGGACGGCCAGGCCTTCATCGCCCGCCTGCAGGTCCTGGGGGATCACAAGCTCAAGCAGTTCGACATCGACAGCGAGGCCAAGGCGGTTGAAGCCCGCGAGGAACTCGAACGCCTGGCCGCAGGCCGACTGGTGGTCGCCAAGGTCGAGAAAAAGGCCCGCAACCGCTACCCGTCGCCGCCTTTCACCACCTCCACCCTGCAGCAGGAAGCGGTGCGCAAGCTGCGTTTCTCGGCTTCCAAAACCATGCGCACGGCCCAGCAGCTCTACGAGGGCATCAACCTTGGCGACGGCCCGGTCGGCCTGATCACCTACATGCGAACCGACTCGCTGGCGCTCGCCGGGGAAGCCATTGCCGAGCTGCGCCAGTACATCTCCGGACAGTACGGCCCGGACGACCTGCCGGGAAAGCCGCGGGTCTACAAGACCCGCTCCAAGAATGCCCAGGAAGCCCACGAGGCGATCCGCCCGACGTCTTGCATGCGCACACCCGAGGGCATCCGCAAGTTCCTGAATGCCGACCAGTACAAGCTCTACGGCCTGATCTGGAAGCGGGCCGTGGCCTGCCAGATGATGCACGCCACGCTGGACCTGGTCTCCGCGGACCTCGAATGCGGGACCGGCAACCGCTTTCGCGCCACCGGCTCCTCGATCAAGAACCCGGGCTTCATCCAGGTCTACCAGGAAGGCCTGGACGACCGCAAGACCGAGACGGACGAGCGCCGGCTGCCGCCGCTCAAGGAGGGCGAGGACATCGCTCTGGAAAAAATCCGCGCCGAACAGCATTTCACCGAACCGCCGCCGCGCTTCACCGAGGCGAGCCTGGTCAAGACGCTGGAGGAATTCGGCATTGGCCGCCCGTCCACCTACGCGAGCATTATCTCGACCCTGCAAAGCCGCGAGTATGCCGAGCTTGAAAAACGCCGCTTCATGCCCACCGACATGGGCCGGCTGGTGAACGCCTTTTTGACCAAGCACTTCTCGCAGTACGTCGACTACGACTTCACCGCGAACCTGGAAAACGACCTCGACGAGATCTCGAGGGGCGAGAAGGACTGGGTGCCCGTACTGCATGAATTCTGGGACCCCTTCAGCACCCTGATCCACGACAAGGAAAAGAGCGTGAGCCGCGAAGAGGCGGTGCAGGCGCGTGAGCTCGGCACCGACCCGGACTCCGGCAAGCCGGTCAGCGTGCGCATGGGGCGCTATGGCCCGTACGTGCAGATCGGCACCCGCGAAGACGAGGAAAAGCCCCGCTTTGCAGGACTGCTGCCCGGACAGAAAATGGGCGAGGTCAGCCTCGATGAGGCCCTGCAGCTGTTCAAGCTGCCGCGCGATCTGGGAAAGACCGAAGCGGGCGAGGATATCTCGGCCGGTATCGGGCGTTACGGGCCGTACATCAAGTGCGCCAAGAAGTACGTCTCCCTGCCGCCAGGCGATCCGCAGGACGACCCGCATACCATCACCCTTGAGCGGGCGCTCGAGGTGATCGCCGAACAGCGCCAGCGCGACGCCAACAGGGTCATCCAGGAGTTCGAGCCCCAGGGCATCCAGGTGCTGAACGGGCGTTACGGGCCGTACATCACCGACGGCACCAAGAACGTCAAGATTCCGAAGGGCCGCGAACCTGCCGAGCTGACCGTCGACGAGTGCGAAGCCCTGATCGCCGCCGCACCGGCCAAGAAAGCCCGAAGGCGCAAGGCGGCCAAGGGCACACGGCGCAAGACGGGTGCCAAGCGGGCCAAGGCCAGCTGAGTTCCCAACGAGTCACCACCGTGGCACCGAACCCTGCCATCGAACAGGCCGCGCGCATCCTCGGGCTTGGCGGGGTCATCGCTTATGCCACCGACACCGTACTGGGACTCGGTTGTGATCCGCGAAACCAGGCGGCCGTCGAGAAAGTCCTGTGGCTGAAACAGCGAAGCGCCGATGAAGGCCTCATCCTGCTGGTCGAGAACCTCGAGGCCCTGGAGCTGATCGCAGGGCCGCTGAATGCCAGGCAACGCCTTGAGGTGCGCGGTGCAGAAAAGAAGTCGCCGACCACCTGGGTGGTGCCGGCGGACGATTCTGTGCCGGCCTGGATCACCGGGCGCCATGACAGCGTCGCCCTTCGCATCCCGCACCATGCCACCGCGAGTGCGCTCTGCCAGGCGGCGGGCGCGATCGTCTCCACCAGTGCCAACCTTACCTCCTATCCGGTGGCGACCTCGGCCCAAGAGCTTCGCGACTGGTTCGGCCCGCACCTGGATTACATACTTTCGGGACCCGAGGGCACCGGCGTGCCGAGCGAGGTGCGCGAGCTCATGGGTGCTAAAGTGTACCGTCATGGACGCTGAGATCTCGAGCCAGCCCAACCTGAATGCCGTCATCCGCCACCTGCAGGCGCTGCAGGCGCGCACCTGCCAGGCCCTGGAGGAAACCGATGGACAGGGACGCTTCATCGAGGATGCCTGGCAGCGGGTGGAAGGCGGGGGCGGCACCACCTGTATGTTAAGGGGTGGGCAGGTCTTTGAGCAGGCCGGGGTCGGCTTCTCGCACGTGTTCGGCCAAGAGCTGCCGCCTTCGGCCAGCCGTGAGCGCCCCGAGCTGGCCGGTGCCAGCTTCCAGGCAACCGGGCTGTCGATCGTCATCCACCCGCACAACCCTTACGTGCCGACCACGCACTGCAACGTGCGGTTCTTCCAGGCGAAACGCGGCCAGGAAGTGCTGTGGTGGTTCGGTGGGGGCTTTGACCTGACCCCGTACTACGGCTTTCACGAAGATGCCGTGGCCTGGCACCGCACGGCCCGACAGGCCTGCGATGCGATCGACACCGGCCTCTATCCGGTGTTCAAGAAAAACTGCGATGAGTACTTCTTTATCCGCCACCGCAACGAGGCGCGCGGCATCGGCGGACTGTTCTTTGATGATTACAACACCGGTGATTTCGAACAGGATTTCCGCCTGCTGCAAAGCGTAGGCGAGCATTTCCTCAAGGCCTACCTGCCGATCGTCGAGCACCGCAAGGACCATGCGTTCGGTGAGCGCGAGCGACACTTCCAGCAGTACCGGCGCGGGCGCTACGTCGAGTTCAACCTGGTGTACGACCGCGGCACCCTGTTCGGACTGCAGTCCGGCGGGCGCACGGAATCCATCCTCATGTCCCTGCCCCCGAAGGTGCGCTTCGACTACGACTGGCGCCCGGAACCGGGCAGTGCCGAAGAAGCGTTGTACCTAGAGTATTTGCCGGTGAGAGACTGGCTGGCCTCGTAGCCCGGCTTTCGAGACCCTGCAATTTATTAGCTCTGGGCTTCCCTGCCGAACCGGACGATCGCCTCCAGGGTTTCCTTCACGTCCTTCCAGCGGGTCGTGTAGTTGAGGATGCACAGCCTCAATGAGAATTTGCCACTGAGTGTCGTTGAGGAGATCAGGGCCGGACTGTCCCAGAACATGTGGGCGAGCACGGCGCGGTTGACTTTTTCCAGGGCGTCCTCGTCCAGCCCGGCACCCGCAGGATTGATTCTAAAGCACACGATCGACAGGGACACGGGATTCATCAGCTCAAGGTCCGGGCTCTCACGCACAAACTCCTCGGCGCGCTCCGCGAGCTCAAGGCCCTTGGAGACGGCCCGGCGAAACGCGGCCATTCCGAAGGTCTGCACGGACATCCAGACTTTCAAGGCCCGAAATGAACGGCTCAACTGCAGACCGCGGTCAGAAAAGTTGGGATGGTTCGCACCCCAGATCGTATCCTGCAGGACGTCGTGTCGTACTGCGAATGCCTTCTCCAGGGTGGTCACATCCTTGACCAGCAAGCTGCCGACCTCGTAGGGCTGGAAGAACCACTTGTGTGCATCCATTCCCACAGAATCGGCGCGCTCCATGCCGCGCAAGCGCTGCTTGCCGACATCGGTGACGACGGCAAACCCCCCATACGCGGCATCGACATGCAGCCAGATGCCTTCCTGCTCGCAGAACTCGGCCATCGCCTCCAGCGGATCAATGGCGCCGGTGCTGGAGGTTCCGGCATTGGCACATATGGCGATCGGACTGAGCCCCTGTTCTCGATCCTGCATCACGGCACGCACCAGCGCCTCCATATCCAGGCGATAGTGCTCATCGCTTGCAATCATGCGGATCCCCTCCGGCCGGATTCCAATAATTCGGGCGGCACGAATGTGTGCACTATGGCTCTGGTCGCTCATGTACACGGCCGCTCGCTGCGGGTTGTCGGCATTTTCTCGCGCAGCGACCAGTGCATTGACGCTGGCCGACGAGCCGCCGCTGGTAAGAAGCCCGCCCGCGCCATCCGGATACCCCACCCAGCGCCTGAACCAGTCGATGACTGCCAACTCCACCTGACTCGGCCCGCTCGCCGTCAGCCAGGTGGCCGTGTTGACGGCATAGGCTGCCGTCATGAATTCTGCCAACACTCCGGGCCAAGTGGGCGAAGTGGGGATAAACGCGAAGGAACGCGGGTGGTCGTGGCGTGAAGCCATTGGAAGAATCTTGCGCGCCGCCTGCTCCAGGACCTCCTCGGCCGGTCGTCCGAGTTCAGGCGGGAGCCCCATCAGCTGATCCTCGAGTTCCTGCTTGAACTCGCCATCCCAGGCACCTTCCTGCGGTAATTTCTCGATTCGCTCGATGACCAGCTCGATTGCCCGGTGGGCGAGATCGAGCATCTGCTCGGGCGTCATCTGGAGATCACTGCATGATTCGGCGCTGACTTGCGAAGCTCCCCGCGTGTCCGTCTCGTTGCTGTCTTGATCCATGCCGTTGCCTGGCTTTTTGTATCTCTTGCAAGACTGTCTATCGTATTCCATTCCCATCAACAATTCCTGCTTCCTTGCATCAGATTTTTCTTAGGAGCCCGGTGCTCTGCAGCGATGGCGGTGCGCGAACGACTCCCCAAGTTGCCGGTCGTAGGCTTACAGGTATAATCTGGCTTGATAAGAACAAGCAATCGAGCTGTTCTTGCCGGTCTGGGCGAGTAGACATTCGCGACCCATCCCGTGTATAGGGGAGAAGCACCGATGGCATGAGAGGCACTTACATCAAGGGGGAGTAGGGATGGAATACCTGAGGCGAATATTTTTAGGAGCCCTTGTGCTCATGTTCACGGGTGCAACCACGGCCTTCGCACAGGGCGCCTGCCCACTGCCGGCCGGGGTCACTGAGAACCCGCTCGCCACGCCCAGCGTGACGGCCGCCCAAGTGGACGACGGCAGCGCCGACCTGCGCGATTTCGCACTGGCGGCCCGCGATTACATGGAAAGCGTGACCGGGGCGGAACTAGCGCACAACGCATGCGTCATCCGCGAGGATGGCGGGCCCTGGAAGTCCGACTCGACCACCTCATCACCGTGTCGACCGATGGCAGGGTGTTCTTTCACTCGGACAGGGCCGCATTGGGCGGCAGGCCGCTCAGACAAGCTGTCTGGGCAGCCATCGCTAATGCGACCGGGGCCGCAGCCTTGCGTACGACACAGAATTTCGGAAACCCGGATGGCGGGGTCCTGCCGGCACAGATCGGCGGAGGCTACGCCATCGGCTTCAAGCGTGCCGGGGGTAACCCGCTCATTCTCCTCGCCGGTCTCGATATCGGCGAAGCCCACCTCGCGATGGAAACCGTCGATCCCGGACAACCCGCAGTGCGGGCGGACCAGGTAGTGGATCGCGCCACACTCAAGGCCTTTGTCGACGGGGCGACCGAGCATCTCATCGATCTCTACCGCACCGATGGCCGGGCTGCCTTCACGAAGGTCAAGAGCGTCTTTCGCGACCCGAACGGACCCTGGCGGCACGGGCCGATCTATCTCTTCATCATGGAGCCGACCGGCTACACGCTCTTTCACGGTGCCTTCCCGGACAAGTTTGAATTCCGCACTCCCACGGATACCCTGAGAGACGAGGTCACCGATCTACTGATCCTGCCGCAGATCATCCAGGCCGCGAGCAGCAGTCCAGACGGCGGCTACGTGCGCTATTTTTTCGACAATCCCGATGATGACACCGACAGCGCCACGATCCCCAAGGTGACCTACGCGCGCCAGCACGACTTCTCGGCCCGGCGCCCCGATGGCAGCACGTTTGCCGTTCCGCTCATCTTCGGGGCCGGCATCTACGGCGATCCCGCCTCCGGGCAGAGCCAATCCGCCGCCAAGGACTGGCTGGCCCGCTTCGGACGCACGGTCGCAAGCCAGGCCGTGGACATGATCGGTGATCGCCTGTCAACGCCCGCCTCCGGGAAGGCCCATGCCCAGGTCGCCGGGCGTACCTTGAATGCGGATACATTGCGAACCTGGCAGGCCTCGGGCAACCTGGCTCTCGCCGAAGAGTCGCTGGATGATGCAGCGGCTATCGGCGGTTCCTCGTTCGCAGACCCAAGGCCTGTGAGCGCCGCATCCTTCACACCTTCCATTAATGACCTGCTGTTCAGAAGCTCGTTCTACCTGCCGGTGGCGGCCGATGGCAGTGCTGGCGGCTCAGGTCACGGTCGCTGGGCCCTGTGGGGACAGGCGGCCTGGACCGAGTTCGACGGCGGCAGCGGACTGTCCCAGGAGGGTCAGGTCAAGACCGGCATGCTCGGCGTGGATTACGAAATCGGCAATATGATCTCGGGTCTCGCGGTCTCCCGCACCTGGGGCGATGGTGACTTCGAGGTGGATGCGACCGAGGAGAATGACATCGAGACTGCGCTGACGAGCGTGTTTCCCTATCTGCGCTATGCCCTGGGCGAGCGAATGTCCGTATGGGGCATGCTGGGCTATGGCGAGGGCAGCATGTGGCTCGATGAGAACGCCATTGACCGGTCCACCAAGACCGACCTGGAGATGAATATGGGGGCGCTGGGATTCCGTGGCGATCTGATGACGGCCTCCGAATCCGGTGGCTTTGGCCTGGCGGTGAAATCGGATGTGTTCATTGTCCGCGTGGAATCGGACGACCATGAAAACCTGAGCTCAATCGATACGGATACCAGGCGACTGCGACTGGGCGTTGAGGGATCGCGCGAGATGGCGCTTGCGCGGGGCAGCCTGCTGCGCTCGTCTTTGGAAGTCGGGGTACGCTATGACGAGGGCGATGCCGATACCGGTGCAGGGGTGGAGCTTGGCGGTGGCCTGCGCTACACCTGTCCCGAGAAGGGCCTGATCATGGAAGCCAATGCCAGGGGCCTGCTGGCCCACGAACAAAGCGGTTACGACGAATGGGGTGTCAGCGGCTCGATCCAGTTGCGACCCGGAGCCTCCCAGCGCGGCCTGTCGCTGACGCTGGCGCCGTCATGGGGCGTGGCCTCCAGCGGGGTCCAGGGCCTGTGGTCGCGCGCGGATGCGATCTCTGCGGCTTCCAGTTACGAGGCAGACCCCAGGGGACGCCTGGATGCCGAGGTGGCTTATGGCATGGGAGCCCTGGGCGGGATGGGCCTGCTCACCTCGTATGCCGCCGTTGAATTCTCGGACAGCAATCCATTCCGTGTCGGCACGCGTCTCAACGTGGGCAGATCACTTGAATTGAGTCTTGAAGGCCTTCACCGCCAGGACCCCGATAACAGCGACCGCTCGGAGAATGCGCTGATGCTGCAAAGCGCCGTGTACTGGTAGTCGTTTGGAGTTTCGAGGCCACGAGCCTCAAACCACGCACTAGCCTCGGGTTGGACCTTCGGGTCCGCCCGCGGCCTTCGGATCACACGAGAGGAAATTCAGGCACCGCAAGCGCGCTCGTGCACGGCCCGCTCGATCTCGGACAGGATCGCGGCTGCGGCTGCCTGCGGGTGCTCGGCCTGTGCGATCGGGCGCCCCACCACCAGATGATCCGAGCCGTCCAGGATGGCCTGATGAGGTGTAAGTGAGCGCTTGTGCTCATCCAGAGATTCGCCCGCAGGACGGATCCCGGGGGTGACGATCAGGAAGGTCCGGTCCGGGAAGGCCTCGCGCAGTTCGCGCACCGACTGTCCGGAGGCAATCAGCCCTTCGCAGCCGGCCTCCAGTGCACGTTTCGCGCGCTGGCGTACCACCGCCGATACATCCAGTGCAGGACCCTCGCCCGGTGCGGCGAGATCGCTACCGTCCATGCTTGAGAGCAGGGTGACCATGAGCAGGGCGGGCTTTTCCCCGCGCCGGCCGGCCTTGGCCGCGCACACGGTGGCCTCGTTGCCCTGCAGGGTCAGCAGTTCCAGTGCGCCGGCAAATTCATCCGGCATGTTGCGCAGTGCCGCGCGCACCGTGTTGTCGATGTCGCCGATCTTCAGATCGAGAAACACCTTCTTGCCCTGGCCCAGCAGGCGCTCGACATAACTCCATCCGGCACCCATGAACAGCTGCCAGCCGACCTTGTAAAACCCCACCGTCTCACCGAGTCCCTCCACCAGGGTGTCGGCCTCCCCGGCAGTGTCGAAATCCAGGGCGACGATCAGGCGATCGGAGACAGACCGTTCAGTCATGGGGAAAGGGAGCGAAGTTGCAGCTTGCGGCCCGGGATCGATGCCGGTTCATGATTCATTTTTCCTGCGCCAGATACTATCATAGCTTCCCGCCGAACACCGAGACCGCGAACCCGAACAACAGAGGACACCCGCGATGCAACAACTGCCCCATCATTACCTAGCAAGCGCCGAAGGCCAGCCCACCGGCACCATCACCACCCGGGTCGACGGCCTGGAGACGCTTGAAGTCGCCGCCCCCAAACAGTTCGACGGGCCGGGGGACAAGTGGTCGCCCGAGGACATGCTGGTGGCCTGTGCCGCCGACTGCCTGATTCTGACCTTCCGGGCCATCGCCACGGCCTCGAAACTGGAATGGGTGAGCCTGACCTGCGATGCGAAGGGCACGCTCGATTCTGTCGAGCGCGTAACCCGGTTTACCGACCTGCACCTCACCGCCACGCTCAAGATCGGACCTGACGAGAGCCCAGAGAAAGCCACCAGGCTGCTGGAAAAAGCCGAGCAAGTCTGCCTGGTCACCAACTCGCTCAGTTCGCAAGTCCACCTGAGCGTGCACATCGCCTGAGACCGGGCGCGAGGCGGGTCCTGCGGGGCCGTCAAGACAGCACACCCCGGCTTTGCTACTATCGGCAAACGCCCACATGCAGGAGCCCCGAAACGTTCCATGAGCCCCCGCTATCCCAGCACCCGCATGCGCAGAATGCGTGCCGATGCGTTCTCGCGTGACCTGATGCGCGAACACCGCGTGCAGGCCACGGACCTGGTCTGGCCGGTATTCGTGCAGGAAGGCGAAGGGCGCGAGCCCATACCCTCCATGCCAGGCGTCGAGCGCCTCGGCATCGACGCTTTGATCGAGGAGGCCACACAGGCGCATGCCTTGGGAATCCCCGCAGTGGCCGTTTTTCCCGTGGTCGGGGCCGACCAGAAATCCGAACGGGCCGAGGAGGCCTGCAATCCGGACGGCATTGCCCAGCGTGCCATCGCCGCGCTCAAGCAGGCCATTCCCGAACTCGGCGTGATCAGCGACGTCGCCCTGGACCCGTTCACCTCCCACGGCCAGGACGGACTGATCGACGACAAGGGCTACGTACTCAACGATGCGACGGTCGAGGTGCTGGTCGAGCAGGCCCTGTCGCATGCCCGGGCAGGGGCCGATATCGTCGCGCCCTCGGACATGATGGACGGGCGCATCGGCAGCATCCGCCACAGCCTGGAAGTCAACGGCTTTCACAACACGAAAATCCTGGCCTATTCCGCCAAGTACGCCTCGGCCTTTTACGGGCCGTTTCGCGATGCCGTGGGTTCTGCGGCGAACCTCGCAGGTGGAGACAAGTATTCCTACCAGATGGACCCGGCCAATGCCGACGAGGCGCTTCGCGAGGTGGCGCTCGATATCGAGGAGGGTGCGGACATCGTCATGATCAAGCCGGGCCTGCCGTACCTGGATATCGTGCGGCGCGCCAAGCAGCAATTCGGCATGCCGACCTTCGTCTACCAGGTCAGCGGTGAATACAGCATGCTGAAGGCCGCCGCACAAAGCGGCTGGCTCGAGGAGCGAAGCTGCGTGATGGAATCGCTGCTTGCCATCAAGCGCGCAGGCGCGGACGCCATCCTGACGTACTTTGCCAAGGAGGTGGCCCGCTGGCTGGCCGAGTCCTGAGCCGGTTTTACTACTTCGCGTACGGCTCCAACCTGTTAACCGGCAGGCTCACCGAACCCGACCGGTGTCCCTCCGCGCAGTATCACGCAAACGCGTACGCCGATCACTTCACACTTGAGTTCTCGAAAAAAGGCAAGTCGGACGATTCCGGCAAAGCCACCCTGGTCCCCTCTCGTGGACGGCGCCAGTACGGCGTGGTGTTCACCATCACAACCGGCGAACTTGAGAACCTGAACCGCGCGGAATCCGACTACCGCCGGGAGGACCACTTCCAGGTAACCACTGCGGACACGAAAGACCGCCTGAGCGTAAAGACCTACTTCGCACTCGATACATACATATTCCCTGGCCTCGTGCCGTTTGACTGGTACCTTGCCCTGATGGTTGCCGGCGCCATGGAGCACGAGCTTCCCGCAACGGTGATCGCGTCCTTCCGAAATACCCCGTACCTCGTGGACCGCGACGAGACCCGCAGGGCTCATGCGCTCAGGATTCTCAAGGAGGCCGGCTACGACAGTACGGCGCAGGTGCTGGCACAGAAGTGACGCTCTGCCGGTGCGCCTTATCCATGCACCGCCATGCCCGAGGGACATCCAGCCGATATTGCCAACCGCCCTTCTCCAGTGATACACGCCCCGGCACTTCTTGCCGGGGCCGGAGCTTCAACCGAGCCGGCAGGCTCAGTGTGCCGTTTGCAGCAACTCGTCCAGGTAGCCGTTGATCTGGTCGAAATCCCCGTCGAGCAGGCCCAGCATGCCGAAATGCCCGGCCAGGGTGGGGACTTCCTTGAGCTCGCTGTTCGGGATCATCTGCTGTTCGGCCTGGCAGTCGCCCAGCGGTATGAACATGTCATGGGTGAAGGCAATGACGAACACCTTGGCCTGGATGGCGCCCAGGGTGTCTTCCAGGCTCTTCCCGGAATACGCTCCGACATCGCCGCGTTTCCACTTCGAGGCCATGCACAGCAGGTTGTTGGGGTCCATGGGCTTGAACCAGGCTTCCCAGAAACCGGTCAGGTAGTTGTCCAGCGAGTCGATGCCGAGCGCCTCCCATTTTTGCTGGCGGTAGAACTCCGTGCAGTTGCCCATCAGGGCGAACACGTGGGCCATGCGCTTAAGGCCCAGTTCCACGCCGTGCGCGTCCGTGTAGCGCCCGCCTTCCCACGCAGGGTCCGACTTCAGGGCATTGCTGAACACGTCCACGTACAGGGAATCGTGCGGGGTGGTCTTGGCCGTGCCGCCGATCGGGGCGGCGCGCTTGACCAGGTCCGGATAGCGTACGCACCACTCGTAGGTCTGCTGGGCGCCCATGGACCAGCCGGTCACCAGCTCGATGCTTTGCACGCCGAATTCCTCGGTCAGCAGCTTATGCTGGGCGCGCACGTCATCGCCAATGGAGATGTCCGGGAAGTCCGCACCGTTGTCCGGCACCGGGGCGTTGTGCGGCGAGGTCGACAGGCCGCTGCCGAGCTGATTGGGCACGATGATGAAGTATTTTTCCGGGTCCAGCGCCAGACCCTTGCCGATGTACGACTCCATGGCCTTGTTGGTGCCGGAAAACATGACCGTGAAGACGACCGCATTGGTCTTGTCCTCGTTCAGTTCGCCGAAGCTCGCATAGGCCAGCTGGCAGTTGGGCAGCGTCTTGCCGCATTCCAGTTCGAAATCGCCGAGCTCGTACATGGAGTACGGGCCGTGGTTTTCCTGGGAGTAATATTCGTTATCCATTCACGCCTCCTCGCTTCAGCGTCGATGTATTTTGATTGTTGTATGACGCCCACCGGCAAGCCAGACCAAGCGGCGCGCTTTCAGAGCACTGATTTTAGCACTTGATCATGAACGATTTGCAAATCGAGGAAAGCGGCATTTGGCCCGCCCGGACCGTGTTCGCCGCTATGGCTGCAGCTGCGCGCCGAAGGATCCGTCCAGTTTCACTGTACGGCATACGAAAGGCGTACAAGGTTCCGTGATGCCCAACTCCTCGAACCAGCCCGCGGCGCCAGTCGGAACCTGCCCGCTGTCGGACGGCCCAAGGAAATACCCTCCCCAGTCGCAGCCGGAGGTGCCGCAGCCCTTGTTGGCGAAGCTGCTGCCCGAACTGTCGTAATCGGCGAAGAATGGGGATGGGTCACCAAAGCCGGATAATGGATCGGTCCCGTCAGGGTAGCTCTCCTCAAGGTCTTGTATGTTGGTCATGCGCCCTTCGACCTGCCCACTGGGCCCAAAACTCGCTGTCAGGCGGACCCGCGCTTCGAAATACCCATACGTGAAAACGGACCCCGGTGAATGTACGGGCTTGTGTGCGATCTTGTACGCGCCGATCGCGTTGCCCCTGTAGGTCGCCTGCCCGCTCAGATTCCTGACATCGCCGGCATAGGGCATGCTCCCGTAGTAGAACGGCTCGAAGTCGTTGTGATACAGGGAACTGGCTGGATGCCTGCTCCAGTACCCGTAGGCGAGGTAGTCCGCATCGGCTGGCCCGGCGATGTCCGTGACCACGCGAAAGCGCTCGGTTTCGGCGGCGTTCAGTTTCGTTGCCGTGCTCGTCCAGTCACCGTTATCACCCCCACCCGGAAAATACGCGAACCCGTCGCGTGTCCAGGCAGTGCCGTTCTTGTTGACCGCAAATGTCGGAAGGTCGCCACTGTGACCTATGGTGACCGTGGCCCCCTTGGCCGAGAGACCCGGCTGTTTTGCCGGGCTCGCCGAAGTTGAAATCGATCTCCCGGACGCACCCGAGGCTGTCCCTTCCTGACTCGGAGGCTGGACACTGGGGGGCTGGACCGTTTCACCTGGCATGCCGGGGTCCGTCGGGGTATTCAGGGCACCTCCACCACCACCCCCGCCGCAGGCCATCAGCAGGAATACCGAAACCAAAAAGATAAATGCAGCTTTCATCATGATTACTTCCTCAAATGGTTTGTAAGAATTAGCAGTCGTCGCTACCGCCGCTGTACACCGAAGGATCCGTCCAGTCTCGCTGTACGACGATCGCCACTGTCGCTGGTCTTTTGGATAGTCAGCTTCCTGAACCAGCCCGCGGCACCGGTCGGAACCTGCCCGCTGTCGGACGGCCCAAGGAAATACCCTCCCCAGCGCAGCCTGCGGTGCTGCAACTCGTGCTGGTAAAGCTGCGACCCGAACTGTCGTAGCCGGCAGAGCTCAGCGGCAGGTCACCAAAGCCGGATAATGGGTCGCGGCCCTCCTCCCAAAGCTTCTCGATGTCGGCTATTTTGGCCATACGTCCTTCGACCTGCCCACCGGATCCGAAACTCGCCGTCAAGCTAACCCGCGCTGTGAAATACCCACGGTTTGATGTATCCAGAATGCTGTATGCGCCTGTAGCATTGCCATAGTAGGTGTAGGTCGCCTGCCCACTCAGATTCCTGACATCGCCGGCATAAGGCATGCTCCCGTAGTAGAACGGCTCGAAGCCATTGTCCAGATCCAGGGAAGCGGAAGGGTGCCTGCTCCAGTACCCGAAGGCCATGTAGTCCGCATCGCTTGACGCGGCGATGTCCGTGATCACGAGAAATCGCTGGGTTGCGTCGGCGTTCAGTTTTGTCGTCGCATCTGTCCAGTTACCGTTATCACCGCCCGCCGGTAAACTTCTTAACCCGTCACGTGTCCAGGCGGTGCCGTTCTTGTTGACCGCAAATGTAGGAACGTTGCCATTGTGGGCTACGGTGACCGTTACCCCCTTGGCCGAGAGCCCGGGCGGGCTTGTCGGGCTTGTCGGAGTTGACCCCCTACCCCCAGGGCTGACCGGGGCTGTCCCTTCCTGATTCGGAGGCTGGACACTGGGGGGCTGGACACTGGGAGGCTGGACCGTTTCACCTGGCATGCCGGGATTCGTCGGGGTATTCAGGGCACCTCCACCGCCCCCGCCGCAGGCCATCAGCAGGAATACCGAAACCAAAAAGACAGGCGCAGGCTTCATCATGACTGCTTCCTCGAATAATTCGAGAACCAAATATTTGTGAGTGTCGGGCTGGGCAGACCTCCCAGCCTTTGGGTCTACGATCGATGTTCGCAATAGCTAGTGCTACGCAGGCAACTATAACCAAATAGCGAAATTTTATGCAAGTGATTACACAAGCTTATATGCGGATCGGCTGACTGGTTTGCGTTCTGGGCGAGTAAGAGAACCGCCCTTTCATGGGATTCTGTGGAGCCTGAACTCAGCCCAGGCACCAAGGGGCGTTTAGAGCAGTATTTTAAAGCAGGCAGTACCGGGCAGGAGAGCCGATACACGCATGGACCGCGTGACGGTATGCGCCGCAAGGCGCTGACACCACGACCGTTTGCGCCGGTTCGCTCGCTGTCGGGCGCCGGGCCTGAAATACATCAACGATGCGGGACTTTTGGGCGCCGAACCCGCGCGGGACCTACTGGTAGGACCCGGCTCTTTGCAACACCTCGATCTCGTAGCCATCCGGATCCTTCATGAAGAAGAACTTGGCGACCACTTCCCCGCCTGGGGCGAAGGAGACGATATCCTGGGGCTCGTAGCCCAGTGCCTTGATGCGTTCATGCTCGGCATCGAGGTCATCCACGCACAGCGCGATGTGCCCGTAGCCGTTGCCATGGGAATAGGGTTCCGTTTGTCCCTTGTTTAGGGTCAGCTCGATCTCAAAGTCGTTTTCATCGTTGCCCAAGTACACCAGGGCGAAGTCGTCAAAATCCAGATAGCGTTTTTCCTTGATGTTGAACGCCTTTTCATAAAAGGCCTTGGAGCGCTCCACATCCAGGACACGGATCATCGAATGAATCATTTTAGCCATAGCCGTACACTCACCAATTCGTGAATTCTCATGACGGTCACTGCCCGTGCAGGCCCGCGCTTTCCATTGTAAGCCTTTGGTATCGAGGTATCCATAGCACCCGGTGCGTGCCGGCCCTGCCCAACCATTGTGCCGCGCGTGTATTTCCTGCTATACAGGCAGAACCTCAAAACGCGCCCATGGTGTCAAGCCGAGTGATCTCAGAACCCGACCGCTATGCCGTCATCGGCAACCCGATTGCCCACAGCCGCTCGCCCGAGATCCACCGGCTGTTCGCAGACCAGACCGGGGAGAGCATCCGCTACGAGAGGATCCTTGCAGAACGCGGTGGCTTCGAAGACGCCGTGAGCCGGTTTTTCGAAGCCGGCGGTCGCGGCCTGAACGTGACCCTTCCGTTCAAGGGCGATGCCTTTGAATGGGCCGGCCAGCGCTCCGACCTGGCCGAGCGTGCCGGCGCCGTCAACACGCTTATCGCACAGGACGACGGCACCTGCCTGGGTGCGAACACCGACGGCATCGGGCTGTTGCGCGACCTGAAGAAATCCCTGCGCCTGTCCATCCAGGACACGCGCATCCTGATCCTCGGGGCCGGCGGGGCCACCCGCGGCATCCTCGGGCCGCTGCTGCAGGAGCACCCCGCCATCGTGCTGGTGGCCAACCGCACCCCGGCGCGCGCCGAAGCCGTGGCCGGACACTTTCAAGCTCTCGGCCCGGTCCAGGGCTGTGCGCTGGATGCGATCCCGTCCGAACCCTTTGACCTGATCGTGCATGCCACCTCGGCCAGCCTGCAGCACCAGGAACTCGAGCTGCCTGCAGACCTGGTCGGCCCGCAGACCTGCTGCTACGACCTCATCTACAGCGAATCCCCGACCGCGTTCTTGCGCTGGGCGAAGTCGCAGCAGGCGGCGAAGGTCGCCGACGGCTTCGGCATGCTGCTTGAGCAGGCCGCCGAGTCGTTCTACCTGTGGCGCGGCAAGCGCCCGGACACCGCCATGGCCGGCAACTACCTGCGCCCGCAACCGCCGTACTGATGGGCACCGCCGCCTCCACGACGCCCCACCGCCTGGTCCTGTACGCCCGGCTCATCCGCCTGGACAAGCCGATCGGCATCTACCTGCTGCTCTGGCCGGCCATGTGGGCGCTGGTGCTGGCCGCGAGGGGCATGCCCGACCTGGCCATCCTGTCAGTCTTTGTGGCCGGTGTCGTGCTGATGCGCTCGGCCGGCTGCGCCATCAATGACTATGCCGACCGCGAGATCGACCCGCACGTAGCACGCACCCGCGACCGGCCGCTGGCAAGCGGCGCCCTGCATCCACGCGAGGCCCTCGCCGTGACCGCTGTACTGGCGGCACTGGCGCTCGGGCTCACCGTGCTGGCCCTGAATCCCCTGACGATCGCCCTGGCGCTGGGCGCCGGGCTGCTGGCAGCCACCTACCCGTTCATGAAACGGCTGCATTCCTGGCCGCAGGCACACCTGGGGGTGGCGTTTGCCTGGTCCGTGCCGATGGCGTTCACTGCGATCACCGACACCTGGCCGCCGCCACTCGCCTGGCTTTTGTTTGCCGCCGTGGTCGTCTGGACCGTGGCCTACGACACCCTGTATGCGATGGTCGATCGCGAAGATGATCTCAAGCTCGGGGTCAAGTCCACGGCCATCCTGTTCGCCTCCGCGGATCGCCTGGCGGTCGGCCTGTTGCAGGGACTGGTCATCGTGATGCTGACCGGCGTCGGCCTGCTCGGCGGGCTCGGACCCGGCTATTATGTCGCGCTCGGGATCGGGGCGGTCCTGTTCGTCTACCAGCAGGTGCTCATCCGCGGGCGAGACCCCGGGCGTTGCCTGCGGGCCTTTTTGAACAACCAGTATTTCGGCCTGGTGGTGTTCCTCGGGATCGCATCGCACTACGGGTTGTCGCTGGGCTGAGCGGGCATTGAAAAAAGCGGGCAAAGGTGCGGGGGTTCGCTATAATCCGGTGAGTCCGCGCGAAACCGCACGGGCCACCGGCCCAGACACCGCCCACATGATGCGACCCTGTTTGCAGAGAGACCCTGACTGATGCCCGAACCGCAGGCACAGCTTTCCGATATCCGGCATGACTGGCAGCGTGATGAAGTGCTGTCCCTGTATGCCCTGCCGTTCAATGACCTGCTGTACCGTGCCCATGGCACCTACCGGGCCTGGCACGACCCCAACAAGGTCCAGGTCAGCACCCTGCTGTCGATCAAGACCGGCGCCTGTTCCGAGGACTGCGCCTACTGCCCGCAAAGCGGTCATTACGACACCGATATCGAGCCCGAACGCCTGTTGTCCCTGGAGGAGGTCGAACAGACCGCCGCCGCCGCCAAGGCGAGCGGCGCCTCGCGCTTTTGCATGGGGGCCGCGTGGCGCAATCCCACCGACAAGCACCTCGACCAGGTGATCGGGATGATCGATGCGGTGCGCAAGACGGGGCTTGAGACCTGCATGACGCTGGGCATGCTCACCCGCAGCCAGGCGCAGCGCCTGAAAACGGCCGGGCTGGACTACTACAACCACAACCTCGATACCTCGCCCGAGTTCTACGGCCACATCATCTCGACCCGCACCTACCAGGACCGACTCGATACCCTGGAGCATGTGCGCGAGGCCGGCATCCACGTCTGTTGCGGCGGCATCATCGGCATGGGCGAATCCCGCGAGGACCGCACCGGCCTGCTACTGCAGCTGGCCTGCATGCCCGAGCACCCGGAGTCCGTGCCCATCAACATGCTGGTGCAGATCAAGGGCACCCCCCTGTACGGTATCGATGCGCTCGATCCCTTCGAGTTCGTGCGCACCATTGCCGTGGCGCGCATCCTGATGCCGCGCGCCTACGTGCGGCTGTCCGCCGGGCGCGAGGCCATGAACGAGCAGACCCAGGCGCTTTGCTTTTTTGCCGGGGCCAACTCGGTCTTCTACGGCGACACCCTGCTGACGGCCAAGAATCCCGCCCCGCACAAGGACCAGGTGCTGTTTGCCCGCCTCGGCATCGAGGCGGACCGCCTGCCCGTCCCGCAAGCGGGCGAGCCGGTCTGAGCTGCGCCCGGGCATGAAGAACCTGGCTGCGGCACTCGAGGAACTGCAGGAAGACCACCAGTGGCGCAGCCGCAACCTGCTGAGTTCTGCCCAGCAGATCGAGCCGGTGATCAACGGCCACAAGGTGCTTTCGTTTTGCAGCAACGATTACCTGGGGCTGGCCTGCGAGCCCCGCATCGTCGAACGTTATGTCGAGGCCGCCAAGACCTTCGGCGTCGGCAGCGGCGCCTCGCACCTCATCACCGGGCACCATGCCTGCCATCACGCCCTGGAAGAGGAACTGGCGGAATTCCTGGGCTGCGAGCGGACCCTGCTGTTCTCGACCGGCTACATGGCCAACCTCGGCCTGGTCGGTGCACTGGCCGGGCGCACCACCACGGTCTTTGAGGACCGGCTCAACCACGCCTCGCTGATCGATGCCGCGTTGCTCGCACGCGCGCAACTGAAGCGCTATGACCACCTGGCCGTCGATGCGCTGCATCGACAGCTGCGCGCGAGCGTCGGAAAGGACGGGCTGATCGCCACCGACGGGGTATTCAGCATGGACGGCACCGTCGCGCCCATCGAGGCGCTGCAAAAACTGTCCGACAGCTTCAATGTGCCGCTGATCGTGGATGATGCGCACGGCATCGGCGTACTGGGCGAGGAAGGAAAGGGCTGCACGGAAAGCTGTCGTCGCGACGATACCATCCTGGTCGGCACCCTCGGCAAGGCCTTCGGCGTATTCGGTGCGTTCGTCGCCGGACCTGGCGATATCATCGAGTGGTGCGTACAGCGGGCCCGAAGCTATATCTACACCACCGCACTGCCGCCCTCGGTGGCCGAAGCGGCGCGCACCGCCCTGGCACTGATCCGCGAAGAGCCCGGACGAAGGGCACAGCTGCTGGAACAGGTGGCCTATTTCCGCCAGTGTGCACGCGAGGCCGGCCTGCCGGTCACGTCCTCCAAGACCCCCATCCAGCCCGTGATCCTGGGTGCATCCAAGACGGCCCTGGAAGCCAGCCAGGGGCTGCTTGAGGACGGCATCCTGGTACAGGCCATCCGCGAGCCTACCGTGCCTAAGCACCAGGCGCGCCTTCGCGTGACGCTTTGTGCCACGCATACCCGCGAACACATCGACCGGCTCATCGAATCTTTAGCCAGGAACTGTACCCGCACAGGCGAAGACAGCTCCTGAAAATCCGGCCCGGGGTGTAGGCGGCGTTCAGCCGCTCGCCTGCGCCTGTATCCAGTTATCCGTGGCCAGTCCCGGGATGCCGGCAAAACGATCCGGGGTGCAGGTGATCAAGGGCAGGCCCAGCGCCAGGGCATGGGCAAGCACCCACCGCTCATTGGCCCCGATTGCGCGGACCGGCGCTTGCGGGCCGGCGCAAAGGTCCGCATAGGTTTTTGCGACCTGCTCATCGAGTGCCAGCACCGAAACGGCGCCCAGGAAATCCTGCACGGCCGCATGGTTTCGCTCACGCCTGGACTCCATCGAGTGCTGTACGCCGACATACAGTTCACCCGCCACGACGCTCGAAATACGGCACTCCTGGATCGGTGCGCGCGGGATCACCTGCGGTGAGCGCACCAGCAGGTGCACGCAGTGCGTGACATCCAGCATGCAGGGCATCAGCCAGTCTCCTCCGGGGGCTCCATCGCTCCATCCCGGGCATGGAATTCCAGCACGTCCGGGCCGAGACTCCCGTAGGGGCGGGTGGAGCCGGCCCAGTAGGCTTCCCAGTCACCAAAGCGCGGACTCAGGATCAGGTGGCCTCCCAGCCGGCGCACGGACACCTCGCCGCAGTTCTCGGAAAAGCGGTATTTTTTCGGCAGGCGCACCGCCTGCGAGGGGCCGGACATGAAGACTTTCGCCGTATCCTGTTTCATGGGCTCCAACCGGTGGATCCGTGGGCAGATGCGCTGAGTTTAACATAAATATATATTTATTATATATATGTTTGTTTCAAACCAGGGTGTCTCCTTGCAGGTTCCCGTATGGGAGCCCTCCGCAGCACGGATTTGCCGGTCCGGTGCCGGGATCGGATGGATGGGATGCGGCGTCAGGAGGTCTTGCGGTCGGCAAGCATCAGCAGGGCCGGCAGCAGCAGGAAATCTGCGGCCAGCGCGAAACCGACCGTGATGGCGACCATCAGGCCGAGCACCCAGCTGAGCTGGAATCCCGAGGCCGTGAACACCAGGAAGCCTGCCGCCAGTACCACGGTGGTCACCCACAGCGCCTGGCCGGTGGTGCGAAAGGCGTAGCGGATCGACTCGGGGGCCGCCTCGCCCTCGCGCCGGGCCTTCAGGTACTTGCTGAGGAAATGGATGGTGTCGTCAACCACGATGCCGAAGGAGATGGCGATGACGACCGAGGAGACCAGCCCGATCTGCCCCACCAGGTGGCCCCACAGGCCGAAGCTCATCAGTGCCGGGATAAAATTCGGCAACAGGCTGATCAGGCCGATGCGGACACTGCGGAACACGACGATGAGCAGCAAGGAGATCAGGGCCATGGCGCCGATGATGCCGACCATCATGCTGCTGACATTGCGGTCCGACATGTGGGCGAACATCATGCTGATGCCCGAAGCCTCGCCGGCCAGTCCCGGCGATTCCGCCTGCAGCCAGACCTGGGCCCGCGCATCCATTTCACGCAGGTCCCGGGAGGATGCGTTCTCGATGGTCACGGACATGCGGGTCGCGGACTTGGCGACATCGATGCGGTCGTTGAGGTCGCTGCCGAACGGGATCGAGAGCTCGTACAGCAACAGGTACTGGGCCGCCAGTTCCGCATCCTCGGGCAGGCGGGCAAAGCCCGGGTCATCGCCATGCATGTTCTTGTTGAGGCGCTTCATGATGTCCGAGAAAGCCTGCACGTGGGTGACCCCGGGCTGTGTCCGGTACCACTCGGCAAAGGCTTCGACCTTGCGCAGGTAGGCCGGGTCGGTGATGCCGCCATCGCGCCCCGATTGCAGCGAGTACTCCAGCTTGTCCAGCCCGGTCAGGTTCGCGGTGATGAAATCGGCATCGCGGCGGAACTCGTAGCGCTGGTCGAAAAACTCCGTCAGGTTGTCGCCGAGCTCGATCCGCGGCACGCCCGTGATCAGGATCGCCGCCACCAGCGCCACGCCCCAGAACAACGCCTTGTAGCGCGTGATCACGAAGTCGGCGAAGCCCTCGAGGAGTACACCGCCTCGTGCCTGTGTGCGCGCACCGCGCAACGGCAGCACGGACAGCAGCGCCGGCAGGAACGTCATGGAGTAGACAAAAGCGCACAGTACGCCAAAGGCCACCCAGTTGCCAAGCACGTGGAAGGGGGGTGAATCGGAAGTGTTCAGGGTCAGAAAGCCGATGGCCGTGGTCAGCGAGGTCAGGAACACCGGGTAGGCATTGATGCGCATCGACTCGAGGATGGCCGCCTGCTTGTCCAGGCCGCGCTGCAGGCCCTGCAGCACGTTGGAGATGATGTGGATCGAGTCCGCGATCGCGATCACCATCACGATCACCGGGATGCCCGAGCTGGTCGGGCTGATCAGCACCCCGCTCCAGCCGGCCGTACCCATGGTGCTGTTGACGGCGAACATGACGATCGCGACGATCGCCACCGTGCCCGCCACCGAGCGCAGCAGGAGCACTGCAAAGCCCACAATGACCACGAACACGATCGGCAGCAGGGTCTCGAGATCGTCCTGGGTGGCCTGGGAAAACGCCCGGTTCTGCACCACGAAACCGGTGGTGTAATAGCCGAGACCGGGGTGGCTTGCGCGCGCGTGCCCGAGGGTCTCCTGCAAGGCGTCGGTGATTTCGATGACCTGCTGGTCCGGGTTTTCCGCCAGCACAAAATCGACTACCACCGCGGCCACCCTCCCGTCCCGGGACACCAGGCGCCCGGCAATATCGGCATCACCGAGTGCAATGGCCTCGACGCGCTCCAGGGCCGCGGCTTCCATGGACAGCGCATCCTCCACGAGCGGGGCGACGACCAGGTCGTCGCCGTGCGCCTCACTGTGGCTGTAGTTGGTCAAGGACGTGACCCGGCTCGAGTACGGCAGTTGCCAGACCGCCTCGGTCAGGGTCTCGACCGCATCCAGGGTCGCTTGCGTAAACACCGAACCCTCCTGTACGGCCACGGCAATCAGCAGGTTGTAGGACTCCGTGTAGGTGGCCTCCAGTGCATCGAAGGCCATGAGCTGCGGATTGTCTTCGCTGAACAGGATGCGGTAATCGTTGGAGACCGTGAGGCGGGGCGCGCCGGCTGACATGGCCAGCATGGCCAGGGTAGCCAGGCCCACCACCCACCAGCGATGGCGCAGCAGGGCGGACGTGTACCGGTCAAGCCTGCCCACGGGGGCTACCAGTCATCGGATTGGGAGGAGTAGACGTGGTCCGGCAGCTTGTAGCTGATGCCGATGTCATCGTATTGTGAAACATCGAGGACCTGGGCAAAGTTTTCTGCCTTGATCGCTTTCTTGTCCCTGCGCATGCGGTCGATGGCCTGCAGAAACCTCCACTTGTACAGCGAGGTCACCTTTCCCCTTTTCGGAAAACGCAGCAAGTCGGCCATCTCGTGGCCGAGCAGGGAGCGGGAGATCCCGTAGGCCAGGCTCTTGACGGCCCTGACCTCCCGCGGGGATTCAATGTTCGCCACCACCGGGATGGCATTGATCAGCGAGTTCGCCATGATCACGGAGTCCAGCCCCGGCGGGGGCTCGCACTTCAGGCCGGCGGCCAGCAGGGTCGCTGCCTCCTCCCGATCGGTGAAGAGGATCGATTCCGGCACCCCCATGAGGTAGCCCGTGTAGCGCCACAGGCGCATCACGCTCTCTTCCTGTTCGCTGGTGTACTGGGCACCGATCAGGGAGGAGTGCTCCAGCAGGCGCAACGAGAACACG
The DNA here is from genome assembly GCA_022824965.1 of Gammaproteobacteria bacterium. Taxonomy (GTDB): domain Bacteria; phylum Pseudomonadota; class Gammaproteobacteria; order UBA4575; family UBA4575; genus WTFY01. The sequence goes on along the minus strand of JAJDYY010000008.1, from coordinate 760,436 downwards.
ACGCTCGCCAGCCCCAGGTGGGCGGCACTCACCGGCACCCCCCAGGACTCCTCGTGCCAGTCGTCGCAGCGCGCCATCAGCCGTCTCACCTGGGTATGGACAAAGCGCACGCGCATGGTGGTTTTCCAGCCTTCACCGTCACGCTCCAGCCCGCCGGGAAAAAAGATTTCCATCAGGTGGCGGTTGTTCTGGCGCAGGCGCCGGTCACCGGGGCCCCGCGTCACCCGCCCGGTGATGTTGAAGGACTTGGCGATCAGCGTGGTGAAGCCCTCGATCAGCGTCCCGCAGACGAAGGCCACCAGCATGTTGTTCACTTCCGTGTAGAAGATCCGCGCAGCCGGCTCAAAGTCCTTGAAGTCACACCAGGATGGCGGGGTGTTGACCTGGTCGAAAAACTCGCGCAGCGCCTGGGGCGCCTTGCGCATTTCTTCCTCGTCGTTTTCGATGCCTGCGCCCACCCAGCGGTGCAGTTCCGCAGGCGCCAGGTCGGCGAGCTCGGCCATCACGGGATCCAGCAGGGGGTCGCCGACCATGGTGTGGCGCAGGTAGTTGTCGGCGGTGACCGCGTCGTGTTCGCGGGCCTCCTGGTAGCCCTCGATGTACGCGCGCGGAACGGTGATTTCATTCATTCTATTCTTCATCCCCGGTACAGGCGCCAGGACTGCGACCTGCGGGCAACCCCGCCCAAGTCTGCGCCGAATATTCCCGGGCCCCGACCGGCAAGGTGGTTCGCGGGCCCTCGGAACCCCTTGAATGATACTATCGAACCCGCCCAAAATACCACGGCGAGCAACAGGTGCCGGGAGTACCGCATGGATATGATACGTGATGTGCTGATGCTGTCCCCCGTGATTGTTGTCTGGTCCGGGTGGATGTTCGGCCTGTCCGTGATCGCCCCGGTCGTGCTGCTCCTGTTTCCAGGCGAGTGGCGTGACCGCATCGTGGTGGCTGCGGCCTGCGTGGCCGTGATCGTGCTGATGCCGCTCTGGCATGCTCAGGTGGGCTATGTTCGACTGGTCGCCCTGCCGCACATCGTGGTCTGGACCCCGCTTGCCATTTATCTCTACCGGCGGCGCAAGCACTTCGCGGCTCCCTGGCCGGTACGCTGGACGGTGGCGGCCCTGATGGCGACCATCGTGGTCTCGCTGGGTTTCGACTACGTGGACCTCCTGCGCTGGCTGCTGGGCGAGCGGGCACCCCTGGTGTGACTGCGAAAGCCGTTCGCGGCGTGAGTTCCGGGGATTACACGCCGGGACCTGTCATCCACTCCCGGGCCTGATCTGGTAGACTCGGGCCATGTCGCTAGCCAACAAGAACATACTGCTGGGCGTGACCGGGGGGATCGCGGCCTACAAAAGCGCCGAGCTGGTGCGTGAACTGGTGCAGGCGGGCGCACAGGTGCGGGTCGTCATGACCGAAAAGGCCAAGGCCTTCGTCACCCCGCTCACCTTCCAGGCCCTGTCGGGCGCCCCGGTGGCGAGCGACGAGTTCGATGCGCCGCAGGCCGAGCACGGCATGGACCACATCACCCTGGCCCGCTGGGCCGACGCGGTCCTGATAGCCCCGACCAGCGCCAACACCATCGCCAAGCTCACCCACGGCGGGGCCGACGACCTGCTGAGCACGCTGTGCCTGGTCACCCGCGCACCGATTGCCCTGGCCCCTGCCATGAACCAGGCCATGTGGTCCCACCCGGCCACCCGCCGCAACTGCGAGACCCTGAAAAAACGCGGCATCCTGCTGTTCGGCCCGGCCTCGGGCAAGCAGGCCTGCGGGGACGTCGGCGAAGGACGCATGTTCGAGGCCCACCAGCTGCTGCTGTCGCTCGACCACCTGTTCCACACCGGCGAACTCGACGGGCTCAATGTACTGATCACGGCCGGTCCCACGCGAGAGCCGATCGACCCGGTGCGCTACATCAGCAACCGCAGTTCCGGTCGCATGGGCTACGCGCTGGCCGAGGCCGCGCGCGACGCCGGGGCCAGCGTCGAGCTGGTGTCCGGTCCGGTGGACCTGCGCGCAGGCGAGGGCATCCACTGTGTGCCGGTGAACACGGCCGAGGAAATGCTGCAGGCCGTGCGCCGGCATGTGGACCATCAGCAGATCTTCATCAGCTGTGCGGCGGTGGCCGATTACCGGCCCGTGGCCAGACAGCCGGACAAGATCAAGAAGCTGCATGCCGACCTGTCCCTTGAGCTGACACGCAACCCGGACATCGTGGCGGAGGTGGCCCGCCAGCCACGACGCCCCTTCGTGGTCGGTTTTGCTGCGGAAACCCGCGAACCCGAGAAGTATGCGCTGCAAAAACTCGAGCGCAAACAGCTGGACATGATCGCCTGCAACAACGTGGCCGACCCGCAGTGCGGGTTTGACAGCGAGGAGAATGCACTTGAGGTGTACTGGCCGGGCGGGCATCATTCGCTCGAACAGGACCGCAAGCCCAAGATCGCGCGAGGGCTGATCCGCCTGATTGCAGAACGTTATGCCAGCACACACAAGCCGGGCAATGTCACAGTCCTCAAAAAAGTCAAAGACCGAAATCAGAATTCTTGATGAGCGCATCGGCCGGGAGATTCCCCTGCCGAGCTATGCCACGCCCGGCTCTGCGGGCATGGACCTGCGGGCCTGCATGCAGGAAACCCTGTGCATCGCACCCGGGGAGTCGGTGCTGATCCCGACCGGAATCTCCATCTACATCCGCGACCCGGGGCTCGCCGCCACCATCCTGCCGCGCTCCGGCCTGGGCCACAAGCACGGCATCGTGCTGGGCAACCTCGTCGGCCTGATCGATTCCGACTACCAGGGCCCCCTGATGGTGTCGCTGTGGAACCGCGGCACCCGCCCGTTCGAGGTCAACGTCGGTGACCGCATCGCACAACTGGTCATCGTGCCGGTGGTGCAGACCGAGTTCGAGATCGTGGAGCAATTCGGTGCCACGGACCGGGGCACCGGCGGTTTCGGCCATTCCGGGATCGCCTGAGCCGCCCCGTGGCACGTGCCATGCACGTCAACCCGCTCATCTTCCGGGCCTACGACATCCGTGGCGTGGTGGACACGGACCTGACGCCGGACTGCGTGCAGCAGATCGGACAGGCGCTGGGCACCCTGTATCCAAACGAGCGTCCCGTGGTGATCGCACGGGACGGGCGGCAGTCCGGCCGGGGGCTGGCCCATGCCCTGGGCGTCGGCCTGCAGGACGGCGGGCGTTCCGTCATCGACATCGGCGAGGTGCCGACCCCGCTGCTCTACTACGCCACGCATCTGCTTGGGACCGGAGCCGGCGTGATGGTGACCGGCAGCCACAACCCGCCCGAGTACAACGGCCTCAAGATCCTGATGGACGGCAAGACCCTGTTCGGCGAGGCCCTGCAGGCCATCCACCGGCAGATCCTAGAAAGCGCACCACCCGCACCCCGGGGACAGCGGCGCCAGGACGCCGTCCTGGAGCGCTATCTTGACGAGGTATGCGCGGACATTCGCCTGGCACGCCCGCTTCGCATCGCGATCGACTGCGGCAACGGAGTGGCCGGGCCTGCCGCCATGGCCCTCTTTTCCCGGCTGGGCTGCGAGGTCACGGGCCTGTATTGCGAGGTCGATGGCACGTTTCCCAACCACCATCCCGATCCCAGCGTGCCGGAGAACCTGCGCGACCTGATCGACTGCGTCTCGCAGGAACAACTGGATCTGGGACTCGCGTTCGATGGCGACGGCGACCGCCTGGGAGTGGTCGATGAGCGTGGCCGCGTGCTGTGGCCGGATCGCCAGATGATGCTCTATTCCCGGGACGTGCTGTCGCAGCGACCGGGAGCGCGGGTCGTGTTCGACGTGAAGTGTTCGAAAAACCTGCGCACGGTCATCGAGCAGGCCGGCGGCGAGGCCGTCATGTGGAAAACCGGGCACTCGTTGATCAAGGACAAGATGGCCGAGACCGGGGCTGCGCTCGGCGGCGAAATGAGCGGACACGTCTTTTTCAAGGACCGCTGGTACGGCTTTGACGATGCCCTGTACAGTGCGGCAAGGTTGCTGGAAATCCTGTCCCGGCAATCCCTCCCCGCGAGCCAGCTGTTTGATGCCCTGCCCGATGATGTCTGCACCCCGGAAATCGTCGTTCGCCTGGACAAAGACGGCACCCAGCATACCTTCATGGAAGCGTTCGCCCAGGCGGTTCACCTGCCCGGGGCGCAGATCCTGACCATCGACGGGGTGCGTGCCGAGTTCGCCGCAGGCTGGGGCCTGGTGCGTGCCTCGAATACGACACCGGCCCTGGTGATCCGCTTCGAAGCCCGGGACGCGGCAGCACTGCGGGATATCCAGGCGGCTTTTCGCGCCCAGTTGCTGAACGTGGATTCCGGGCTAGAATTGCCTTTTTAGGCGGCGCGATCCCGGATAGAATAGCCCCCTTTTGAACGATACCCGTATCCGTTTATGAAACCTGAAGACGCCACCACCACGGCCAAGGTGCTGATCGAGGCACTGCCCTACATCCAGAAGTTCGCCGGCCAGACCGTGGTCATCAAGTACGGCGGCAACGCGATGGTTGACGAGGAGCTGAAAAGCAGCTTTGCGCGCGACGTCGTGCTGCTCAAGCACGTCGGCATCAATCCGGTCATCGTGCACGGCGGCGGCCCCCAGATCTCGCAGCTGCTGGAGAAAACCGGCAAGGCGAGCAAATTCGTGGAAGGTCAGCGTGTCACCGACAGCGAGACCATGGACATCGTCGAAATGGTGCTCGGCGGACTGGTCAACAAGGAGATCGTGGAACTGATCAACCAGCATGGCGGGCGGGCCACGGGAATCACGGGCAAGGACGGTCGCCTGATCCGGGCCAGGAAACTGACCCTCAAGCGCAAAGCCGACGAGGTGATTGACCTCGGTCATACGGGCGAGGTGGTGAGCATCGACCCCACCCTGCTGAACCATCTCAAGGGCGATGACTTCATCCCGGTGATCGCACCGACGGCCAGTGACTCGCAAGGCGTCGCCCTGAATATCAATGCCGATTCCGTGGCCGGCAAGGTGGCCTCGGCCCTGCATGCGGAGAAACTGATCCTGCTCACCAACACGACGGGCGTGCAAAAGGACGGTCAGCTGGTGACCCGGCTGGCTTCCCGCGAAATCGAGTCACTGATCAAAGACGGCGTAATCCGCGACGGCATGCGGCCGAAAACGATGTGTGCCTGGGATGCGCTGGCCTCGGGCGTGAAAACCGTGCATATCATCGACGGGCGCATCCAGCATGCCGTGCTGCTGGAACTGTTCACGAGCGAAGGCATCGGCACCCTACTGTACAGCTGATTCCCCGAGGCGTTGGCGCGCGCCTCAGGCCAGGGGCTTGCCGAACGTTTGCAGGTACGATCGGATACGTCTCACCTGCTCCGGGTCGCAGGCCCCGGTGCCCGCATGCTTGATGAGATCCTCGATGCTCGCCACCGAGACAACTTCGATGCCGTGTCGCTGCCCGATCTCCTCGGTGGCCAGTTGACCCTGGGTGGCACCCCATTCCCTGCGATCAAACGCGATCACCACGCCCTTCGGCTTCGCCCCGCAAGCCCGGATGATCGATACCGCCTCATCCACCGCGGTCCCGGCCGTGAGCACGTCATCGACGATCAGCACCTGCCCCTGCAGGGGCGCACCGACGACGCTGCCCTGGTCGCCATGCAGCTTGGCTTCCTTGCGGTTGAAGGCATAGGGCAGGTTGATGCCGTGTTCCCGGGCCAGGGTCATGGCGACCGCCGCCACCAGGGGGATGCCCTTGTAGGCAGGCCCGAACAGCATGTCGGCACCAAGCCTGGCCTGCACGATGGCTTCGGCATAAAAGCGGCTGAGCCGCTCCAGCGACCGGCCGTCATGGAACAGGCTGGTGTTGAAGAAATAGGGCGCCACCCGTTTGGACTTGAGCGTGAACTCGCCAAACTGGATGACGTCTTTCTCAACCGCAAACTGGATGAATGCCTGGCTGTTGTTGATGTCCGTTCGGGTCATCGGTCTTCTTCCATGCGATCAATACTCCACTCCCGAGATTGGATGCGTAGATTGTACCTGTCGGCCCACCAGATCGTAAGAAGCTTTGTGGTCCCGGAGCGGATGTCGGAGTCCGGGGCCTGGGAGCAATGCCTTTTTCATTGGTCACCGCGGAATCCTTGCTTTGATGCAGGTGCAGTTGCGAAAATTAACACATGCGAAGCACTCTCCTTGCCATGATCCAGCTCGTGGCCTTCCTGGTTGCCCCCGCTGCGCTCGCCAGTGAGCGCCCTGTGCTGGCGGAGGGTTTCGTCTATCTGGACCAGGTCATCCCGGACCTGGTCATGGACCTCCGCTACTTCACGGAACACAATTTTGTCGGCGAGCCCATTGACGGGTACCGGTATGGGCATGCGGTGTTGTCCGCTCCGGCCGCCGACGCGCTGGCCAAGGTCCAGAGATCCCTGCGTCCCTTCGGGCTGGGTCTCAAGGTCTTCGATGCCTACCGGCCGCAACGCGCAGTCGACCATTTTGTTCGCTGGGGCAAGAATCTCGGTGAGCAGCAGACCAAGGCCAACTACTATCCCGATGTCGACAAGCAAAACCTGTTCAAGGAGGGCTACATCGCCGCACGCTCCAGCCATTCGCGCGGAAGCACCATCGACCTCACTCTGGTCTCGCGAGATGATAACGGGCAGGTTCACGAACTCGACATGGGCTCACCGTTTGATTTTTTCGGGCCGATCTCCTCGCCGCACAGCCCGCAGGTCAATGCCCAGCAGCGCGCCAACCGCATGCTCTTGCACAAGCTGATGCGCGCCCACGGGTTCGCTCCCTACGCCCAGGAGTGGTGGCACTTTACCCTCAAGGACGAGCCCTGGCCCGACACGTATTTCGATTTTCCTACCTGATCTCGGGCTCTCGCTCGGTGCGGTTTTATCGCCAGCCCAACCGCCCACCGACACCGGATGAGTCCGTGCATTCCACCATCGCAGCGATTATTCTTGCACACCATGCGCATCATCACCCTCAATGCCAACGGTATCCGGGCCGCCGCCCGCAAAGGATTCTTTGACTGGCTTGCGGCCCAGCAGGCCGACCTGGTCTGCGTGCAGGAAACCAAGGCCCAGGTCCATCAGCTCGAACACGATGCCGCGTTTTTCCCGGACGGCTACCACTGCGCGTATGTGGATGCGCTGAAAAAGGGCTACAGCGGCGTGGCCCTCTACAGCCGACAGGCGCCGCAACGGGTCATTCGAAGTTACGGTGACCGTGAATTCGACGAGGAGGGCCGTTACCTGGAATACCAGTTCGATGCCCTCTCGGTCGTGTCCCTGTACGCACCGTCCGGGTCTTCCAGTGACGAGCGCCAGCAGGCCAAGTTCCGTTTCATGGACAGCTTCATGCGACACCTGAAAAAACTGAAGCGCCGGCGCCGCGCCTACATCATCTGTGGCGACTGGAACATCGCCCACAAGAAGATCGATCTGAAAAACTGGCGCGGCAACCAGAAAAACTCCGGCTTCCTGCCGGAAGAGCGTGCATGGCTGGATACGCTGTTCTATGATGTCGGGTACCTGGACGCGTTTCGCGAGGTCAACCAGCTGGAAGACCAGTACACCTGGTGGTCGAACCGCGGTCAGGCCTGGGCCAAGAATGTCGGTTGGCGCATCGATTACCATGTGGCAAGCCCCGAGCTGAAAGGCAAGATCCGGCAGGCGGAAATCTACACCCGGGAAAGATTCTCCGATCATGCCCCGCTCACCATAGAGTACGACCTATCGATTTGAGTTCAGCACACGAAAATGCCCGGCAGTGGCGCCAGGCCTTCGCCGTCTATACCCGGCCACGGGTGCTGGCCATGCTGTTTCTGGGATTCTCCGCAGGGCTGCCCCTGTTGCTCGTGTTTGGCACCCTGTCCGTGTGGCTGCGCCGGGAAGGGATTGATCGTACCACCATCGGCTACGTCTCCTGGGTGGCGATCCTGTATGGATTCAAGTTCGCCTGGGCGCCCCTGGTCGATCGCCTGCGCCTGCCGCTGCTGACCGGTTGGCTGGGACAGCGCCGCAGCTGGATGCTGCTCGCCCAGATCGGTGTCCTGGTCGGACTGTGGCTGATGGCCGGCAATCACCCGGGCGCACAGTTGACCGCACTGGTGCTGGCCGCGCTGCTGGTCGCCTTCTCGTCGGCGACCCAGGACATCAGTATCGATGCCTGGCGTATCGAGGCGGTGGCCGATGACCTGCAGGGGGCCATGGCGGCGACCTACCAGATGGGCTATCGGCTGGGAATGATCCTGGCCGGGGGCGGCGCCTTGATCATCGCGGGAAACTATTCCTGGAACACCGCCTATTTCGTCATGGGCTGCTGCATGCTGGTGGGCATGGCCACCACGCTCATCGTCGCAGAACCCGAGCACCCGCCACGACCCGTGGTCCAGGATACGCAGGCGGGCGCCCTGCTTCGCCTCGGCTGCTGGTTCGTCGAGGCCGTGGTCCAGCCCTTCGTGGAATTCTTCCGCCGCAACGGGCTCATGGCGCTGGTCATCTTGCTGTTCATCGGGCTGTTTCGCATCAGCGACATCACCATGGGGGTCATGACGGGCCCGCTGTATGTCGACATGGGCTTCTCGGATGAGCAGATCGGCTGGGTATCGAAGACCTTCGGGGTCATTGTCACCATCGTGGGCGCGCTGCTGGGCGGGGTGCTGGTGATGCGCTATGGCATTTTCCGCATGCTGATCGTCGCTGCGGTGCTGGTCGTGGTCACCAACCTGGTGTTTGCCTGGCTGGCCACCCAGGGGCCCGAAATTGTGCTGCTGGCAATGGTCATCACCGCGGACAACCTGAGTGGCGGCATTGCGGGCTCCACCTTTATCGCCTACCTGTCCAGCCTCACCAACCGTGCCTACACGGCCACCCAGTATGCGCTGTTCAGTTCCCTGATGCTGCTGCCGGCAAAATTCATCGGCGGCTTCTCCGGAAAGGTCGTGGACGATTTCGGCTACATCCATTTCTTCCTGTATGCCGGCGGGCTGGGCATCCCGGCCGTACTGCTCGCCATCTACCTGCTGAGTCGCAGGGACCGCCCGCTGGGCACCCCGGCCTCGGTGCGCGTACAGGCCTAGGCCGGTTGCACGCCCCGGCCTGCCCGGTCAGGGCAGGATCTCGATCGGGGTTCCGTCCTCCACCGCATCCCAGATCTCTTGCATGTGCTCATCCCGTACCGCGATACAGCCCGCCGTCCAGTCGGCGCCCTTGCCGAGCAGGCGCGCGCTCTCGCCCGGGTCCCCGGGGGCGCCGTGGATCATGATTTCGCCGCCCGGGTCCAGGCCGTGGCTGTGCGCATGCCGGCGGTCGCGGCGGTCCGGATAGGAGATGTGCATGGAACGGAAGTACTTGCTGTCGGCATTGCGCCAGTCCAGCGTGTAGCGGCCTTCCGGGGTGCGCTGATCACCGGCGCAACGCTTGGGTCCCAGGGGCTGCTGGCCGAGGGCCACCGGGTAGCGCTTCACAACCTCTTGCCCGCGGTACAGGCACAGCGTGCGTTTCGCCTTTTCGACCACCACACGGTCGGCCCTGAACTCTCGGGCCTGCGGGCTGTCGTGCGTGCCCGGGCCTGGCTGCGGGTGGAAAGCGGCTATGGCCGGCTGCGCTTGCTCTTCACCCATTTGATGATGGGCTGCCACTGTTCACGGTCGAGCGCGGTGGCGGCAGGCGCCATCTCGAAGATTCCCAGTCCGCGTTCGGCTGCCCGGATATAGTGCTGGCTGTCGCGCAGCATGGTCAGGAACGGGATGCGTTGGCGGCTCAGGAAGTCGTCCAGTTCCCAGTAGATGTTGGTGTAGTCGCGCGAACGGTTGGCGAGCAGGGCCAGCTTGGCACGCTTTCGCGCTACCGGGGCACAGTTGCGGATCTCGGCAATGAAATCGGTCGCCGCGCGCATATCGATCGGAGAGGGCAGCACCGGGATCAGAATGGTTTGCGCCCGGCCCACCATTTTGCTCAGGGCGCTGCCGTGCAGGCCAGCAGGAACGTCCATGATCACGTAATCCGTATTGCGCCCGGCCCGCCGGGCTGCCTTTTCATAGGTGGCGATGCCGCGGATCGGTGGACGCCCGGGCGGGCGGGCCCTGAGCCACTGCGTGCTGGAGCCCTGGGGGTCGTGGTCCATGAGCACGACGGACTGGTTCTGAAGGGCGAAGTAGGCCGCCAAATTGGTCGCAATGGTGGATTTCCCAGAGCCCCCCTTGGAATTGATCACCATGATATTGCGCATCGGCCGCTCCCTCCCCGCAGGGGTCCTGTCATTGTTCTTAGAGCCTAGGTCTGGGCACCCCCGGGCAAGGTCCCCTGTCAGCAGACTTTTAGCAAAACAGGCCCGGATTAGCAAACGCGGGGGGCCAGCCGGCATGTCTCTGCCTGGATCCGGCTCTTGGGCGAGATCGCGTAAATTACAAGATGGAGTAATTTTAAGTATTTTAGCGAATTATGGCCGCAAATTAGACTCTTTTAGAGGTCGAACTCAGCAATCACCGGAGCATGGTCGGACGGGCGCTCGTTACTGCGCGGCTCCTTGTCGATGGTGCTGAAACTGCACACGGCTTCCAGCTCGGCACTGGCCAGGATCAGGTCGATGCGCAGGCCGAGATTGCGGCGAAAGCCCGCCGCACGGTAGTCCCACCAGCTGAAACTGTCCTGCTCTTGCTCGAACAGGCGAAAGGTGTCGGCAAAGCCAAGTCCGAGTATCGCCTGCAGGGCCTCGCGCTCCCGGTCACTGCACAGGATGGAGCCCTCCCAGGCTTTCGGGTCATGTACATCCTGGTCTTCCGGGGCAATGTTGAAATCGCCGAGCACCACGTAGCGGGGGTGGTGCTGCAGGTCGGTGCGCAGGAAGGCGGTCACCTTCTCGAGCCAGTCCAGCTTGTAGGCGTATTTCTCGGAACCCACCTCCGAGCCGTTGACCACGTACAGGTTCAGGACCCGCACGTCCCCGACCGTAGCGGCCAGGATCCGGCGCTGGGGGTCCTCCAGTCCATCGACCCCGGCCTGGACCTCGGCGGCGGGCTCGCGGCTCAGGATCGCCACCCCGTTGTAGGTTTTCTGGCCGGAATACTGTGCGTGGTAGCCGGCCTCGCGGATTTCCTGTACCGGAAATTCCTCGTCCACCAGCTTGGTCTCCTGCAGGGCCAGCACATCGACCGGGTTGTCCTGCAGCCAGTCCAGCACCTGCGCCAGGCGCACCCGCAGTGAATTGACGTTCCAGGAGGCAATCCTCATGTCTCAATGTCCCCGTGCATCCCTGGCTTTATATCCATAGGCTTTTGATTTATAACGAGTTTTACTGAACACGCCGGCCCCATTCCCGGGTCCGGACCCTCACACGTCGAGGTTGGCGGCCGTCAGGGCGTTCTGTTCGATGAATTCGCGCCGGGGCCCGACCTCGTCGCCCATCAGGGTCGTGAACACTTCGTCGGCGGCGATGGCGTCTTCGATGTTGACCTGGGTCAGGCGCCGCGAATCCGGGTCCATGGTCGTCTCCCACAGCTGCTCGGGATTCATCTCCCCCAGGCCCTTGTAGCGCTGGATGGTCAGGCCGCGCTGAGCCTGGGCGATCAGCCAGTCCATGATTTCGACGAAGTCCTGGCTTCTGTGCGTGCGTTCTCCACGCTGCACGAACGCACCCTGCTCCAGCAGCCCTTCCAGCTGTCCTGCGAACCGGGCGATGAGGCGGAAATCTGCGGACTGGAAAAAATCCTCCCCGAAGGCATCGTCCCAGGCCTGCCCGTGCACCCACTTGACCATCGTCAGGGGCCAGCCCTGCTGCGAATCCGCCCGGGCCTCAAACTGGGTGCCTGCGTTCTGGCGCCGGTTGAGCTGTTCGGCAAGCGCCTCAAACCATTCCGAAAGGCCCGACGGAACAGCCTCGTTGCCGTCGAACTCGATTTGCGCGGCAGGGGTGCGCAGCATTTGCATCAGCACTTCCTGTTCATGGGTGCGCTGCAGGCGCTGCACCGTGGACATGGCCACGAAATAGTCCTTGCTCAGGGCCTCCAGCGCCGCACTGGAGATGGCGGGGGCCGTGGCACTCACGTGCAGGGCGGCCCCGTCCAGGGCCAGTTGCAGCAGGTGGGCATTGAGTTCGGCGTCGTCCTTGATGTACTGCTCCTGCTTGCCCTTCTTGACCTTGTACAGCGGCGGCTGGCCAATGTAGATGTGGCCGCGCTCGATCAGCGTCGTCATCTTGCGGTAAAAGAAGGTCAGCAGCAGCGTGCGGATGTGTGAGCCGTCCACATCGGCGTCCGTCATGATGATGACGCGGTGATAGCGCAGCTTGTCCGCATCGAATTCCTCGGGTCCGATACCGCACCCCAGGGCCGTGATCAGCGTGCCCACTTCCGCAGAAGACAGCATCTTGTCGAAACGGGCCCGCTCCACGTTCAGGATCTTGCCCTTCAGCGGCAGTACCGCCTGGATGTGGCGGTCGCGCCCCTGCTTGGCCGAACCGCCGGCGGAATCCCCCTCGACCAGGAACAGCTCGCACAGCGCCGGGTCCTTTTCCTGGCAGTCGGCCAGCTTGCCCGGCAGGCCAGCCACCTCCAGCGCGCTCTTGCGCCGGGTCATTTCACGGGCCTTGCGGGCCGCCTCGCGCGCCCGCACGGCCTCCACGATCTTGCCCACGATGGCCTTGGCCTCGACCGGGTTTTCCATCAGGAAGTCCCGCAGATGCTCGCTCAGGGCCGACAGTACCGCGCCCTGGACCTCGGAGGAGACCAGCTTGTCCTTGGTCTGGGAGGAAAACTTGGGGTCGGGGAGCTTGACCGAAAGCACGGCAGTCAGGCCCTCGCGCACATCGTCCCCGGTAGTGGTGATCTTGTATTTCTTGGCAAGGCCCTGTTCCTCGATAAACTGGTTCAGGGTGCGCGTCAGGGCGCTGCGCAGGCCGGCCAGGTGCGTGCCTCCGTCGCGCTGCGGGATGTTGTTCGTGAAGCAGAAGATGTTCTCCTGGTAGGAGTCATTCCACTGCAGGGCGGCCTCCACCGCAGTCTCGCCCTGGCGGGTGTCGATGTAGATAACCGCCTCGTGCAGCGGGTTTTTCTTCGCATTGAGGTGCTGCACAAACGCCCGGATACCGCCATCATACTGAAAGGTATCGCTTTTTCCGGAGCACTCATCCTTGAGCATGATGCGCACGCCGGAATTGAGAAAGGACAGCTCGCGCAGCCGCTTGGCGAGCACGTCGTAGTGAAACTGGGTGTCGCTGAAGATCTCCGGGTTGGGCGTGAACCGCAGGATGGTGCCGGTCTTGCCGGTCTTGGCGAGTTTTTGCAGCGGGTGGCGGGGCTCGCCGCAGGCATATTCCTGCTGGTACCCGAATCCGCCCCGGTTGATCCGCAGCACCAGCTGCGAGGACAGGGCGTTGACCACGGAGACCCCGACGCCGTGCAATCCGCCGGACACCTTGTAGGAGTTGTCGTCGAATTTCCCGCCGGCATGCAGCACGGTCATGATCACTTCCGCCGCGGAGCGGTTCTCCTCCTCGTGCACGTCCACCGGGATGCCGCGGCCGTTATCCGACACCGTGACCGAGCCGTCGGAGTGGATGCTGACCTGGATTTCGGTGCAATACCCGGCCAGGGCCTCGTCGATGGAGTTGTCCACCACCTCGAACACCATGTGGTGCAGCCCCGTGCCATCGTCTGTGTCGCCGATGTACATGCCCGGGCGCTTGCGAACGGCCTCGAGGCCCTTGAGAACCTTGATGTTGGTGGAGTCGTATGCCATGGAAAGGGGCCCGTAGTGAGTGATTCCCAATTATAGCAGTGCTTCAGCCCGAGGGCTCGCATGTTCCCTGTTTCACGTGAAACATGCGCGCCTGCGACCAGGCCTGCAGGTCCACGTCTTCCGGGACCAGCGCCGTCATGAAGGCCTGGCAGCCCAGCGCGGCCAACTCCCGGACCAGTGCCTGGGCATGGTCGCGGTCGAGTTCCGCACCGATGTCATCCAGCAGCACCGCGCAGTTTCGCCGCGAGTGCGCCTGCAGGTGGGCGACCTGTGCGAGCAGCAGGCTCATGGCCAGCAGTTTCTGCTGTCCCCTGGAGGCCACCTGCGCCGCGGGCTGGCGATTCAGCGAAAGGGCCAGCTCCGCACGGTGCGGGCCCCAGTGGGTGGCCAGGGTGCGCTGCTCGCGGCTGCGGGCCCCGGCCAAGGCGGCCTCGAGACTCCGTGATTCGGCCGGCCAGCCCCGGTAGTAGCGCAGGCCAGACTCGGCCTCCGGCAATAACTTGCAGCTAAATGTCGAAAAAATAGGCTTTATCTCCTCGATCACGCTCGATCTTGCAAGGCTCACACGTTCGCCTGCAACCGCAGTCTTTTGCGTCCATGCCTGGATTTCCCGGGCGCTGCCCCGCTGGCGCAGGGCCTGGTTGCGCTGGCGCAGGCAGCGGCTGTATTCACGCCAGGCGGGCAGAAAATCGGGTTTCACGTGAAACGCGGACCAGTCCAGGTAATTCCTGCGGTACCGGGCGCCTCCCTGGACCAGACGGTGGCTGTCCGGATGCAGGGCCACCACCGGCAGCCGCGCAGCGTGTGCGGACAGGGTTTCGGCCTTGCGGTGGTTGCAGCGCAGGTTGCGCCCGCGTGCACTTTTCTCGATTCCCAGGTGGGTCGGGACCCCCGCTTCGTGCACGGTCCCGCTCACGGTCAGCGTGCGGGCACCCTTTCGCAGCAGGGCATCGAGGCGGCGGCTTCGAAAGCTGCGCCCGCGGCTCAGGAAGTCCACGGTCTCCAGAATGCTGGTCTTGCCGGCACCGTTTTGGCCCCAGAACAGGGTCACCTGCGGGTCAGGCTCGATCTCCAGCTGCTCGATCAGCCTGAAGTTGCGCGCGGACAGGCTACACAGCTGCAACGGCAGGAACCGGCGCGCGGCTACAGCCGCATCGGCATGACGACGTAACGGCTGTCTTCATTGCCCGCGGGCAGGATCAGCACGCTGCTGTTGCCGTCCCGGATGTAGAAGTCCACCGCTTCGGTTTCCATCACGTTGAGCACGTCCAGCAGGTACTGCACGTTGAACCCGACCTCGTGCTTTTCGCCGCTGTACTGTATTTCAATCTCGTCCTCGGCCTGCTCGTGCTCCGGGTTGTGAGCCTGGATGACCAGGCTGTCGCTGTCCAGGATCAGGCGCACGCCCTTGTATTTTTCATTGCACAGGATCGCCACCCGGCCCAGTGCCTGCTTGAGCGTGGCCTTGTCCATCCGCGCCAGGTCTCCCTCCTGCTCCGGCAGCACGCGCTGGTATTCGGGGAACCGTCCCTCGATCAGCTTGGAGGTCATCTGTACCCCGTCAATATTGACCTGAACGTGGTTTTTGCCGAGTGACACGGTAATCTGCGCCTCGTCGTCGTCCAGCAGGCGCTGCAGTTCCTGCACTCCCTTGCGTGGCATGATGATGCGCCGGTCCGCCTCGACTTCGGAGCTGTGCGCGATCTGCGACAGGGCCAGGCGATGGCCGTCAGTGGCGACCGTGCGGGTCTGCTCCGGGTCGATTTCAAGCAGCAGCCCGTTCAGGTAGTAGCGCACGTCCTGCTGGGCCATGGCAAAGGAGGCCCGGTCGATCAGACCGCGAAGCTCCCCCTGGGTCAGGGTGACCCGCTCGTCGAGTTCCACTTCGTGAATCCGGGGAAAATCCTCCGCGGGCACACTGGCCAGCGTGAAGCGGCTGCGCCCGGAGTGCACCTTGACCTTGCCGTCCGCAGCGCTGATTTCCACCTTGGATTCGCTTGGCAGGGCTAAGCAGATGTCCAGGAGTTTCCGCGCGGGGGCGGTCGTGCTGCCTTCCTGTTCGAACGGGGTCTTGATCTTGGCGACCAGCTCGATCTCAAGATCCGTGGCGGTAAAAGACAGCTCCCCGTCCTCGGCGACCAGCAGCAGGTGACCCAGTGCGGGGATGGTTTGCTGGCGTTCCACGGCGCCGATCACTTGACGCAGGGGTGTGAGCAGATCTTCGCGGGTAATAGATAATTGCATAATATAAAAGAATAATAGCTGTAATAGGGTCGGTTTATTTCTGTGAATAAGTTTATAAAGTCATTTTAAATCAACTTATTGTAGTTAATCTTCTCGGGGATTGTGCGTGTGTTGCCTGAAGGCTTCAGGGTATGTTCAGTATACAGGTGAGCACGGCAAAAGTTGTACCGATTGTAACACCGTCTATCCACAGGCTATCAACTGCTCAGGTTGCGCAGCAGGTTGATGTAGTCGTTGTTGATCTGCGCATCCGACTCCCGCAGTTCCGAGATACGCCTGCAGGCGTGTAACACGGTGGTGTGATCACGCCCGCCGAAGGCACTGCCGATCTCGGGCAGGCTGTGGTTGGTCAGCTCCTTGGACAGGGCCATGGCGATCTGGCGGGGCCGGGTCACGGAACGCGTGCGGCGCGGGGAATGCAGGTCGGAAACCCGGATTCGGCAGTACTCCGCTACGGTTTTCTGGATGTTGTCCAGGGTAACCATCTTGTCCTGCGAGACCAGCAGGTCCTGCAGGGCGTCCTTGGCGAACTCCAGGGTAATGGCCGAGCCGGTGAACTGGGCATTGGCCACGACCCGGCGCAGGGCGCCCTCAAGTTCGCGGATGTTGGAGCGGATGCGCCGTCCGATGAAAAAGGCCACATCGCTCGGCAGCTTGACGTGCAGCAGCTCCGCCTTGTTCTGCACGATCGCCACCCGGGTCTCGAGTTCCGGCGGCTCGATCGCCTGGGTCAGGCCCCAGCTGAAGCGCGAACGCAGCCGCTCCTCCAGGCCTTCAACATCCTTCGGGTACCGGTCGCAGGTCAGGATCACCTGCCGCTGCCCTTCCAGCAGGGAGTTGAAGGTATGAAAGAATTCTTCCTGGGAGCGCTCCTTGCGGGCGAAAAACTGGATGTCGTCGATCAACAGGGTCTCGATCGAGCGGTAGTGCCGCTTGAATTCGCTGATGGTGTTGTGCTGCAAGGCCTTGATCATGTCCGCGACGAACCGCTCGGAGTGCAGGTAGGTGACCTTGGCCGAAGGGTTGTCCTCGAGGATCTGGTTGCCGATGGCATGCAGCAGGTGCGTCTTGCCGAGTCCGACGCCGCCGTAGATCAGCAGCGGGTTGTACGTGCGGCCGGGATTGTTGGCGACCTGCAGGGCGGCTGCCCGGGGCAGCTGGTTCGATTTGCCTTCCACGAAGGTCTCGAAGGTGAAGTAGGGGTTGAGGTTGTGGTGGAACGGCTTGGTGTCCTGGCCAGGACTCGGTGTCGAGGACGGTGCCGCGGCTGCGGGCTCATGGCTGCCGATTTCAAGGCTCACGCGGCTGGCCTGCGAGCGGCTGTTCGTCTGCACCAGCTCGTCGATGCGTTCCAGGAATTGACTCTGCACCGAGTCACGCACGAAGCGGTTGGGCGCGAGCAGGATCAGTTCGCCGTCCTGCTCGATGGCATGCAGGGGGCGGATCCAGGTGTTCAGTTGCTGTTCGCTGAGCTCGGACTCGAGCTGATGTACACATGAATTCCAGAGAGCACTCGTCATGTGTAAAACTCCAGGGTGTTTTTTTTCTTTATTATTCGGTGGAATTCGGGTCACCAGTCTAGCGAGGAATCGGGCAGTAATCCACAGTTTCATGCCCGATAATAAGCGTTGACAAACGCAAGTTGCGGGATTATTTTTGCGCTTCTTGGAGGGTTCCCGATCCAAGGAATTGAAAAATAGAAACAAGCTGTGAAAAGAACATACCAACCCAGTAACCTGAAACGTGCCCGCACCCACGGATTCAGGTCCCGAATGAGGACCAAGAGTGGTCGTGCCGTCATCAACGCCCGGCGGGCCAAGGGACGCACGCGCTTGGCTCCGTAGTTTTTTGTCCGTAGGCAACTTCTCGTTTACCTACCGTGAAAGGCTGCATCAGGCACGCCAGTTCAAGCGGGTCTTTGACCGGGCACGCCGATCGAGCAGCACGATGTTCACGCTGCTGAGGCGGGAAAACAGCATGGGGTACCCGCGCCTGGGCATGGTGGTCGCCAAGCGCAATGCAAGGCGCGCCGTGGACAGGAACACAGTCAAGCGGATGATCCGGGAAAGCTTTCGCGCCTGCAAGGCCGGGCTTGAGGTCTGCGACTACGTGGTGATTCTGAAGCGCCCGATCGGGACCGTGCCGAGGGACAGTCTGCGACAGCAGTTAACCGGGCTTTGGAAAGAATGTACAGAAAAATAGAGGGCCTGCTGGGCAAGGCGATGATCCTGCTGATCCGCGCCTACCGGCTTTTCTTCAGCCCGTGGATCGGGCAGCAGTGCCGCTTCCATCCCACCTGCTCGGCCTACGCCATCGAAGCCATCCAGCGCTACGGCGCGGTGCGCGGGGCCTGGCTTGCGGCCAAACGTCTGGGCCGGTGCCATCCCTGGCATGAAGGGGGCGTCGACCCCGTGCCGGAGCGCAAGCATGGCTAACCAGCGATTTTTCCTGTACCTGGCCCTGGCCCTCATCCTATACCTGATCTGGCTGACCTGGCAGCAAGAACACGCACCGTTGCCCCCGGCTTCGCCGCCCGCGGTCCCGTCGGCGACCCAGGGCGATGCGCGGGGCCTGGCCGAGGCCGAAGACCTCCCGGAGCTGCTGGCCCCGGATACGCCCGAGCCATCGGCACCCGAAGTGGCCCCGCCACCAGCAGCCCCCCGGACCGACACGCAGGCACCGCAAGTGCAGGTACGAACCGATGTGCTGGATGTCGTCATTGATACCCGCGGCGGGGATATCCGCCAGCTGGACACGCTGACCTACCCGGTGTCTTTGCAGAAAAAGGATGTCGGCTTTCGCCTGCTGCACCGCGACGAGCGAACCCATGTTGCCCAGTCCGGGCTGCGCCACGACAACATCCAGAGCCGGCCTGCGCCGGCCTCACTGGCCCC
This sequence comes from Gammaproteobacteria bacterium, assembly GCA_022824965.1. GTDB lineage: Bacteria > Pseudomonadota > Gammaproteobacteria > UBA4575 > UBA4575 > WTFY01. Next base: position 741,550 of record JAJDYY010000008.1, on the reverse strand, counting down.
GAGCCATCACGAGACCTACGCAGCCGAGCGGTCCCGCTACGAGCTGGCGGACGGCCAGGACCGCCTGCAGGTCAAGCTCACCTGGCACGGCGATGCGGGCCTCGTGGTGGAGAAGATCTTCACCTTTTACCGCGGCGCCTTCGTGATTGACGTCAGCCACCGCGTGCTCAACCGCAGCGCATCACCCTGGACCGGCCGCCAGTACCAGCAGTTGCGCCACAGCCCCATTCCCGAGGATCGCAGCTGGCTGCGCCTGCCGACCTATACCGGGGCCGCCTACTACGACGGGACCTACCACAAGCACTCCTTTGGCGATATCGAAGACGAGCCCTTCAACATGCAGGTGTCCGGCGGCTGGACAGCGATGCTGCAGCACTATTTCGTTTCCGCCTGGATTGCGGAACCCGGGCAGACGAACCGGTTTTACAGCAAGCGCGTGCAGGGCGAGGACGAGCCGCAATACCTGATCGGCATGCTGTCGGCATCGCAGACCGTCGCACCCGGAGGGCAGGGCGAGTTCCAGCGGCGCCTGTATGCCGGGCCGAAGCTGCAGCGCAGCATGGAGGAGATCGCGCCGGGGCTCGATTTGAGCGTGGACTACGGCATGTTCTACATTCTATCCAAGCCGCTTTTCTGGCTGCTGGAATGGTTTCACAAGCTGGTCGGCAACTGGGGCGTGGCCATCATCCTGGTGACGATCGTGGTCAAGCTGGTGTTCTTCAAGCTGTCCGAAGCCAGCTACAAGTCCATGGCCCGCATGCGCAAGATCCAGCCCCGCTTCCAGGCGTTGCGTGAGCGCTATGCGGATGACAAGCAGAAACTGAACCAGGCCCTGATGGAGATGTACAAGAAGGAAAAGATCAACCCGCTCGGCGGCTGCCTGCCGATCCTGGTGCAGATCCCCGTGTTCCTGGCCCTGTACTGGGTGCTGGTCGAGAGCGTCGAGTTGCGCCAGGCACCGTTCATGCTGTGGATCCACGATCTGTCGCTGCGCGATCCGATCTTCGTGCTGCCGCTGTTGATGGGCATCACCATGTACATCCAGTTCAAGCTCAACCCGGCGCCCCCGGATCCCATGCAGGCCAAAATCTTTGCCATGATGCCGATCATGATGACGGCCTTCATGGCCTTTTTCCCGGCCGGCCTCGTGCTGTACTGGTTTGTCAACAACCTCCTGTCCATTGCCCAGCAATACGTGATTACCCGGCGTATTGAAAAGGCGGAGTACTAGGCGCGCACGCCACACCATAGGGCGCCGGCCTTGCCCAACGTCATGCCCTCCTCCACCGACTCCATCTGTGCCGTGGCCACCGCACCCGGGCGAGCCGCCCTGGCCGTGATCCGGCTGTCCGGCCCGGATGCACATGCCATCGCCGCGCAGGTGACGCATCGCAAGCTGGCCGTGCGCGAGGCCGTTCTGACCGGCTTTTACGATGCAGGCGGCGAGCGCATCGACCAGGGCATCGCGCTCTATTTCAAGGCGCCGGCCTCCTTTTCCGGCGAGGACCTGGTTGAATTCCACAGCCACGGCAGCCCGGTGGTTTGCGACCTATTGCTGGACACGCTGTGCGCGCACGGTGCGCGCCTGGCAGAGCCCGGCGAATTCAGCCTGCGGGCCTTTCTGAACCACAAGATCGATCTGGCCCAGGCCGAAGCCATCGCCGATTTGATCGCAAGTTCCACCGAGCAATGCGCGCGCCTGGCCAACCGCTCCCTGCAGGGGCTTTTCTCCGCCCGCGTACAGGAAACCCTGGAGCGGCTGGTGGCGGTGCGTGCCGGGATCGAGGCGTACCTGGACTTTCCCGACGAGGATCTCGACGTGCAGCATGCCGAGCACTTTTGCGAACAGCTGGATGCGCTCGGGGCGGAGATCACGGAACTGCTTGAGCAGGCACAGGCGGGAGAGCGAATGAACACCGGGGCCACACTCGCCATCGCCGGCGCACCCAATGTCGGCAAGTCCAGCCTGATCAATGCCCTGGCCCAGAGCGACCTCGCCATTGTCACCGACACGCCCGGGACCACCCGCGATCCCGTGGCCGCGGACATTGAAATCGCGGGCATGCCCGTCCACGTGGTGGACACCGCCGGCGTGCGCAACACCGAGGATGCCATCGAGCGCGAGGGCATTGCACGCACCCGCCGCACGCTGGCACAGGCTGACCTGGTGGTGTGGATGGACGATGTCACGCAACCCCCCGGGGCGCAGGCGCCCCCCGAGGAAGTCGATGCGGCCCGCAGGATCCGGGCGCACAACAAGATCGACCTGACCGGGCGCGCACCCGAGGCCCTCGAGGATGAAGTCTACCTGTCCGTCAAGACCGCCTCGGGCCTGCAAGCGCTGATCGATCTGATCCGTGCCCGGCTGCAGGGGGACGAGCAGGCGAGTACGCCGTTTCTGGCCCGCCGGCGCCACCGGCTCGCCCTGCAGCGCACCCGCGAGCATATCCGGGCCGCCGCTCAGGGGTTGCGCGAGGGCCGCGGACTGGAGCTCGCCGGCGAGGACCTGCGCCTGGCCCAGCAGGCGCTGGGCGAGATCACCGGGGAGTTCAGTTCCGATGATCTGCTGGGCCGCATCTTCAGCGAGTTCTGTATCGGAAAGTAGTCGAGTCCGTACACCGGGTTCAGTACAATAGGCAGGATTTGCAAACGAGGCATGAGTGTAGACCCGGTCCGGGCCGACCGCACGTGCAGGGACTTTCGAACATGAACACATCCGCACAGCGCTACGAGGTCATCGTCATCGGCGGCGGACATGCCGGCACCGAGGCGGCGCTCGCGGCTGCGCGCATGGGTTGTCGCACGCTGCTGGTGAGTCACAACCTGGAGACCCTCGGGCAGATGAGCTGCAACCCGGCCATCGGCGGAATCGGCAAAAGCCACCTGGTCCGGGAAATCGATGCCATGGGCGGGGCCATGGCCCTGGCGGCCGACCGCGCCGGAATCCAGTTTCGCATCCTGAACTCGCGCAAGGGCCCGGCGGTTCGCGCCACCCGCGCGCAGGCGGACCGGGCGCTGTACAAGGCGGCCATCCGCCAGATGCTGGAGAACCAGGAAGGCCTGCATCTCTTCCAGGCCTCCGTCGATGACCTGGTGGTGGAGCAGGATGTCGTTCGCGGGGTGCGTACCCAGTCCGGCCTGCAGTTCGAGGCCCGCGCCGTGGTGCTCACCACCGGCACGTTCCTGGGCGGCAAGATCCATGTGGGTGACATCCAGTACGGCGCCGGGCGCGCCGGCGACCCGCCGGCCCTGGCCCTGGCGCAGCGCCTGCGCGAGCTGCCGTTTCGTGTCGGTCGCCTGAAAACCGGCACCCCGCCGCGCCTTGACGGGCGCACGATCGATTTCAGCGTCATGGAACGCCAGCCCGGCGATGAGCCCACCCCGGTGTTCTCGTTCGCGGGCAGCCGCGAGATGCATCCCGAGCAGGTCAGCTGCCACATCACCTACACCAACCAGACCACGCACGCCCTCATCCGCAAGGACCTGCACCGCTCCCCCATGTACAACGGCAGCATCGAGAGCGTCGGGCCGCGCTACTGCCCGTCCATCGAGGACAAGGTCACCCGCTTTGCCGAGCGCACGCAACACCAGGTATTCGTCGAGCCGGAGGGCCTGCAGACCCACGAGGTGTATCCGAACGGCTTGTCCACCAGCCTTCCCTACGAGACCCAGTGCGACTTCGTGCATTCGATCCGGGGCTTCGAGAACGCGCACATCACGCGCCCCGGCTATGCCATCGAGTACGACTTTTTCGACCCGCGCGACCTGCGGCCCAGCCTGGAGACCCGCGCCGTACAGGGGCTGTATTTTGCCGGCCAGATCAACGGCACCACGGGCTACGAGGAAGCCGCCGCCCAGGGGCTGCTGGCGGGCATCAATGCCGCGCGCCGGGTACAGCACAAGGGCGCCTGGGTCGTGCGCCGTGACGAGGCCTACCTCGGGGTCATGGTGGATGACCTGGTCACGCGCGGCACCCTGGAACCGTACCGCATGTTCACCAGCCGCGCGGAATTCCGCCTGATCCTGCGCCAGGACAACGCCGACCTGCGGCTCAGCGAGACCGCCCACCGGCTTGGCTGCCTGCCCGGGGCGCGCTGGCAGGCGTTTGCGCGAAAGCGCGAAGCCATCGAGCGCGAAACCCGGCGTCTGCAATCCATTCATTTACGTCCCCAAGATGTGCCGGCAGAGCAGGCCCGGGCCGTGCTGGGCGGAGAGCTCAGGCACGAATACTGCCTGTATGACCTGTTGCGAAGGCCGCAGACGAACCTCGAGCAGCTGCTCCGGCTGGTGCCGGGTGCAGGCGCGGACCTCGCCCCGGAGGTCGCCGAGCAGATCGAGATCCAGGCCCGCTACGCCGGCTACATCGATCGCCAGAATGCACAGGCCCGCCATCTCCTGGAACAGGAGCATGTGCGCTTGCCGGAGGGCCTGGAATACGAGGCCATCGCCGGGCTGTCCAACGAGGCCCGTCAGAAACTGGCCGAGATTCGCCCGCGCACCCTGGGGCAGGCCGCGAGAATCCCCGGGATCACCTCCTCGGCACTGTCGCTCTTGCTGGTGCACCTGAGAACGCGCGAGCAGCTGAAGCGGAGCGCGTGAGTCCTTTGGAGGCCCTCTCGATTTCCCTCTCGACCCCGCAGGACGGGATACAGCTTGAGGCCGGGCTGGCGCAGATGCAGATCCCGGCAGACCCCGCCTGCCTGCAGGCGCTGCAGCAGTTCATGCAGTTGCTGCAAAAATGGAACCGGGCGTACAACCTCACGGGCGCGACGGACCCCGACACGCTGCTCCACCGTCATGTGCTGGACAGCCTGAGCCTGTTGCCGCACCTCGCCGGGCACCGCGTGATTGACGTCGGCAGCGGCGGCGGGCTGCCGGGCATCCCCCTGGCGATCGCCAGCCGGGACCGGGAATTCCTGCTGCTTGACGCCAATGCCAAAAAGACCCGGTTCATCCAGCAGTGCATCATCGAGATCGGCCTGCAAAATGCCCGGGCGCACCAGCAAAGGGTGCAGGAGTACACGGCGGCCCAGGGCTTTGACACGGTGGTGAGCCGGGCGCTGGCACCTGCGCAAACGCTGCTCGCCTGGGTGGACCCCCTGCTGGTTCGCGGCCGGGTGCTGCTCATGCTCGGACCGGCCAGTGACCTGCCCGAGTTGCCGCGCGGCTATCGCCTGCAGGGAGTGTATCCGGCAGGCGTTCCGGGCGCAGGGCCCGGCCGGCAAATCGCCGTGCTCGAGAAGGGCCCATGAGAACCGTCTCCATTACCAACCAGAAAGGCGGAGTGGGCAAGACCACCACCTCGGTCAACCTGGCGGCCGCCATGGCGAACATTCCCCGCCGGGTGCTGCTCATCGACCTGGACCCGCAGGGCAATGCCACCACGGGCTCCGGAGTGGACAAGCGGGTGGTGGAGAACACCACGGCCCAGGCCCTGATGAAGGATGCGCTGGCCGGCGAGTGCGTCGTTGCCGGCTGCAAGGGGGGCTATGACCTGATGCCCGGCAACGAGCAGCTGACCACGGCCGAAGTGCGCCTGCTGGAACTCCAGGGCCGCGAGTTCCGGCTGCGCGAGGCCTTGCAGCCGCTGCACGAGCGCTATGACTATGTCTTCCTCGACTGCCCGCCGTCACTCAACATGCTCACGCTCAACGGACTGGTGGCAGCGGACAGCGTCATCATCCCGACACAGTGCGAGTACTATGCGCTTGAGGGACTGTCGGCCCTGATGCAAACCATCGAGCGGGTGCGCCGCACCGCCAACCCCGGTCTCGAGATCGAGGGCCTGCTGCGCACCATGTACGACTCGCGCAACAATCTGGCCCAGGATGTCTCCAGCCAGCTGGCCTCGCATTTCGGTGAAGACGTCTACCGCACCATCATTCCCCGCAACGTGACGCTGGCCGAAGCGCCCAGCCACGGCCTGCCGGTGTTGCTGTATGATGCATACTCGCGCGGTGCGCAGGCCTATCTGAATCTGGCCAACGAAATGCTGGCCCGAACGGAGGGGCCCGAAGCCGTGGCGTCCCGCTCGCAGCAAGCGCAGTAACACACCAGGATCATGACGAAGAAAAAACGAGGGCTGGGCGCACTGGGGGTCGACGTATTGCTGAGCACCCCGGGCCCGGAGACCAAAGAGGGCGGTCGCGGTGCGGCCCTGCAGCAGGTGCCCATCGAGCGAGTCCACCGCAGCCCGTACCAGCCGCGACAGTCCATGCAGCCCGAAGCGCTGGAAGCGCTGGCGGAATCGATTCGCCAACAGGGGATGGTGCAGCCCGTCGTGGTGCGCCGGGTCGCCGAGGACTACCAGCTGATTGCCGGGGAACGCCGCTGGCGGGCGGCCCAAATCGCCGGCCTGCAGGAGATTCCGGCAATCGTTCGCGAGGCGAGCGACCCGGAAGCGGCCGCCTTGGCCCTGGTCGAGAACCTGCAGCGCGAGGACCTGAACGCGCTGGAGGAAGCACAGGCGTTTTCCGCCCTGGTCGAGCATTTCGGCCTGACCCACCAGCAGGTGGGAGAGGCCACGGGGCGCTCACGCACGGCCGTCAGCAACAGCCTGCGCCTGCTGACCCTGCCGGTCACGGTGAAGGACCTGCTGGGCCAGGGCCGCATCGAGATGGGCCATGCACGCGCCCTGCTGGCCCTGGATGAGGCCGGACAGCTCGAGGCCGCCCAGGCCGTGGTCCGCCAGAACCTGTCCGTGCGGGCCACCGAGAGACTGGTCAAGCGGATGGGCCAGGGCACGGTGCGGCCCTCTGGCCGCAAGACTCGCACAGACCCCGATATCCTGCGCATGGAAGAAAAGCTGTCCGGGCAACTGCAGGCCCGCGTGAAAATCCGCCACCGTCAAAACGGCAGCGGGCAGGTGTCGATCTCCTATGCCAACCTGGACGAGTTCGGCGGACTGGTCGAACGGCTGGTTGCACCGCGCGACTGAATCCTTATCTGTAGAGCACGGGGCTGCGCCCCGGAATGAGGCATCCGGGGCAGATCTGCTGCCGGCAATGCTGACCCGCAGATTCGCATCGACGCAGGGAGTCCGTCCTTGCCCCGGTCCGGGGCAAAAGTTCCGATCTCGATAATGCAGGACTATAGCCAGATAGAATTTACTGACTTGATGGTATAAGTAGAATCTATATCATTCGCGTCTTCGTTTCTCACTAGGTCTTGGGTATGGGAAGCATGAATCATTCTAGGCGGAAGTTTCTGGCCGCCACGGCTGCGGCCAGCGTCATTCCCGTCGCAGGCTGCGTGAGTCCCTACGGGAACAAGGCCTCCTACACCACCCAGATCCTCGAACCCCAGTACCAGAACACCGTCTTCCACTGGACCGACGTGGCCCTGCAGTCGGTGCGCAACCAGCGAATCCTCACACCCCGCGCCGCCTATTGCTATGGCCTGACGCTGGCCGCAGGATTCCTGGCCGCCAACGGCATCGAGCAGGTCTACGACCAGCCCTTCGGAATCGGCCAGGGGCCGCGAGGAGCCAATGCCGAGGTGGCTACGGAGTGGCCTTTTCGGTGGCTGCCGAAGAAGCCTTCCAGCAACCGTTCTTGTTTGACCGTGCGGCCTTCCTGAAGCGTTTCCCGGCGAGCGAGGCCAAGACGCTGGGCGTCGAGTGGGGCCGGCAGGTAGGACGCCAGGTGCTGAAGATGCGCACCAACGACGGCTCCGAGCCCAGTGAAGTGAACTACTATCTCGGCCGCTACGAAAGACGGGAAGACTCGCTGCGGTGGCGCCCGACCGGCCCGTTTTACGGGGCCAAGCCGGGTCCGGCTTTCGCATCGTTCGACCGCTGCCTGTACCCGGGGCACGGCCGCATCAAGCCCTGGACCATGACGAGCGGCTCGCAGTTCCGGGTCGAAGGCTTTTACGATCCCGCGAGCCCCGAGTTTGCCGAGGAATTTGACACCATCCGCCGCCTGGGCAGTGCCAACAGCTCCACGCGCACGACCGACGAGTCCGAAATCGCGATTTTCTGGGAAGACGGCCCCTGGGGGATTACCCCGCCCGGACATTTCCTCTACATCGCCATGCAACTGCTCCAGGACCGCGGACTCAGTTTCATGGAACTCGCCCACGCCTTTGCCCTGATCGGCATGACGCAGTGCGATGCATCCATCAACGCCTGGGACAACAAGTTCCACTACGACATCGTGCGACCGGAAAGCGCCATACGCGTGCGCGCCCCGGCATTTCGCAACCCGGACCCGCGGGTCGCGCTCGAGCCCGGCTGGCTGAGCTACATCCCCACCCCCGAGTTTCCCGCCTACACCTCCGGGCATTCCACCTTCGGTGCCGCGGCCGCCGAGATGATTGCGCTGATTTACGGCCGTGATGACATCGCCTTTTCCGGGCGCTCCCCCGACGAGGTGCTCTGGCCCCAGCTGAGGGGAGTTACCCGGCACTGGACCAGCCTGACCCAGGTGGCCGAGGAAAACGGCATCAGCCGGATCTACGGCGGTGTCCACTGGTCCATCGATAACACGCAAGGCCTGAGGGCCGGCCGCGCGCTGGCCCGCCATGCATTCGAATCCACACTGCCGAAAAAAGCCTGACCACATGACCGTGCGCAAGACCATGCCGCTTCTGGGTTGCGTGCTGTTATGGGTTGCAGCGGCCCCGCTGCAGGCCCAGGTGGTCTCCCTCAACTACGAACGGCTCTCCTCGCTTGAAGACCCGCTGGCCGCCGAACTCGGTGACGTTACCTACGTGCTGAACGGGCTCGCCGACCTTCCCCTGTTCCTGGACCTGGATGGCGATGCAGACCGCATCGAGAGCATCACCAACTTCCAGTTCGAAGCGAGCACGCAGTTGTCCAACCGCTGGCTGGCCGCGCTGACGTATTTCGGCCAGTATGTCTCGGACTCGGCCGCGGAGACCGCTTCCGAAGAGGATTACACGGACAATCTCGCGTTGTCCGTGGGCAGTTACTGGGGCACGGTGCTGCTTGGCAACGTGTCCGGCATCGTTCGCGAACAGACCCGGCGCCTGCGCGGGGCAGGCAATGCCTCACTGGCCTTTGACGACACCCTGGGCCGGCTCGGCGACGATGGCGGTGGCTACCTCGTACGTTTTGGTCCCTGGCTGTTCAGCAGCCTGATCGACGACGATGACAGCTTCGACCTGGGCGTGACCTACCAGCGACCCACGGGCACGCGCGACTACCGGCTGGCCGCACGCTACACCGACAGCACGTACACGGCCGAGGACGGCTCGCGCACCTTCGACTCCACCGCATTCAGTGGCGTGGCAGAAGTGATCTTCGGCAGCTCGCGCTGGGACATCGGCGCAGGCTACGAACACCTTTCGGGCGAGGGACTGAAACTCGAGCGCTGGTACACCTCTGCGGGCGGGCGGCTCAAGGCGGGCGTGCTGTCGATCTCGCTGGAGGGCCACTACGGACAGATCGAGGGTGAGGACGAGGTCTCGGCAGCGTTTGGCATCCAGTATGATCTGGCCCGCGGACTTTCCGCCAACCTGGGCCTCAACCATACGGACGGGACCGCAAGCCGCGAGGGTACGAGCATTGTCCGGGCCCGCGACAACAAGGCCGTCCTGTCGATGCGCTACAGTTTTTAAGGCAAGCGCACCTCCCCCTTCGGGGTGTGCCGGTGTGCAAAAATCCGCCCCCGAACCCCGCCTGCAAACCCCCCCGGTTCACGCCCGCACAGCGCCCTGCACGCGGTTGAGATTTTACTGTTCTAACCGTATACTTCGCGCCTCTTGAAAAACATGCCGCAGACCCATCCCAGGCGAGCGTTGGGGCTGTCGCACAGGGCAGCGCGAACGCAGCTGCAGACCGGCCCCGGACCCTAGTGAAACATTGGCTCGAAAACTGAACGTACCCTTGCAGGTGAACCGCATACTCATCGCGCAGTGGACGGTCACTCTTGGCGTGTCCGCATTCCTGTTCGTGCTGCAGCGCGAGCTGGCCCTGTCTGCCTTCCTGGGGGGCCTGATCTGTGTGCTGCCCAACCTGTACTTTGCCCGCCAGCTGTTTTTACAAGAACGCAGCCTGCAGATCCGAGGGCTGGTCTGGTCCGCCTTCGGCGCGGAATTCGTCAAGATGATGCTCGCCATCCTGCTGTTTGCGGTCGTCTTCATCCACTATGAGGGCGTGCACCCCCTGGTCCTGCTGGTCACCTACTTCGTGGCGCATTCCTGCAACTGGGCGGTACCGCTGCTGAAACCGGAAGCGGCGCCCCGGCCCACCCCCTGACGCATGGCAAGCACCATCACATCGTCGCAGTACATCCAGCATCACCTGACGAACTGGACCTACGGGCGTCATCCGGACGGCCACTGGGGCTTTGCGCACAGTGCCGAGGAGGTGGCCGAGATGGGCTTCTGGTCGATCCACGTGGACAGCCTGCTGTGGTCGTTCTCGCTCGGTGCGCTGTTCCTTTTCGTATTTCACCGGGCGGCGCGTTCCATGACGGCCGAGACGCCCGGCGGGATGCAGAACTTTGTCGAGTGGGTGGTGGATTTCATCAACGACAACGTGCGCGGCTCGTTCAGCGCGAAAAATGACCTGATCGCCCCGCTGGCCCTGACGGTCTTCGTGTGGGTGCTGCTGATGAACCTGATGGACCTGGTGCCGGTGGACTGGATTCCCTGGCTGGCCGGACAGTTCGGTCATTTCGCCCTGGGCATGGATCCGCACCACGTGTACTTCAAGATCGTGCCGACCACGGACCTGAATATCACGGCCGGCCTGGCCGTGGCCGTGTTCGTGCTGATGATTTATTACAGCGTCAAGATCAAGGGCCTCGGCGGCTTTCTCGGCGAGCTTTCATTCCAGCCGTTCGGCAAGTGGGGGCTGCCTGCGAACCTCCTGCTGGAAGGCATCTCGCTGATATCGAAACCGGTATCGCTCGCCCTGCGCCTGTTCGGCAACCTGTACGCGGGAGAAATGATCTTCATCCTGATCGCGCTGCTCTACAGCGGCGGGATCCTGTGGGGCACCCTGGGCGGGTTCCTGCAACTGGGCTGGGCGATCTTCCACATCCTGATCATCCTGCTGCAGGCCTTTATTTTCATGGTGCTGACGATCGTCTACCTCGACATGGCCCATCAGCACCACTAGCGACATATTTTGCAACCTCATTTCACGAAACTGGTAACAGGAGAATTACGATGGAACTATCACAAGCCGTACTGTACATTGCGGGCGCACTCATGCTGGGCATCGGTGCCGCCGGCGCCGCCGTGGGCATCGGGGTGCTGGGCGGGCGTTTCCTCGAGGGCGCCGCACGACAGCCCGAGCTGATCCCCATGCTGAGAACGCAGTTCTTCATCGTCATGGGCCTGGTGGATGCGCTGCCGGTCATCGCCATCGCCATCGGGCTGTACGTGCTGTTCGCGGTCTAGGCCCGCAGGCAGCATTTTCCTGTCCACCAACCAGTAGAGTCCAGACATGAACATCGGTCTAACATTATTTGGTCAAACCATCGCATTCATCATCTTTGTCGCGTTCTGCATGAAGTACGTGTGGCCGCCGATCATGACCGCGCTTGACGAGCGGAAAAAGAAAATCGCCGACGGCCTGGCCGAGGCGGAGCGCGGATTCAAGCAGCAGGAGCTGGCCGAGCGTGATGCCGAGCACAAGATCTCCGAAGCCAAGCAACAGGCGGCCGACATCCTGAACCAGGCGCAAAAGCGCGCCAACGAAATCGTCGAGAACGCCAAGTCCGATGCCACCGAAGAAGGCAACCGCATCAAGGAAGCCGCCCACGCCGAGGTTGAAAAGGAAGTTCACCGGGCCACCGAGGAACTCAGGACCCGGGTTTCGGTCATCGCGGTCGCCGGGGCCGAGCGCATCCTGAAAAAAGAAATCGATGCCGGCGCCCACCGGGACATGCTGGAGGAGCTGGCGACCCAGATCTAGGCCCGCGAAATTCATTTCCAAGACATGTCAGATCTCACCACTGCCGCCAGACCCTATGCACGCGCCGCCTTCGATGCGGCCTGCGCCCATCAGGAACAGGAATCCTGGACCGGGATGCTGGCCTTCATGGTGGCGGTCGCCTGCGACCCGACCATGCGCGCGGTGCTCGACAGCCCGGCGCTGTCCAGACAGCAGGCCGCCGAGCTGCTGATCTCGGTATGCGAGGAGCAGCTCAACGAGCGCGCCTGCAACTTCATTCGCTTGCTGGCCGAGAATGACCGCATCCGCCTGCTGCCGGATATCGAGATCCTGTTCGGGCGTTACCGGGCCGAGGCCGAAGGCACGGTCAATGCCGAGGTGATCTCGGCGAACGAGGTCGATGAGGCGCAACTGGCACATATTACCCAGGCACTGAAGCAACGCCTCGGCAAAGAGGTGCAGCTGGTCTCGCGCACCGACCCGGCGCTGATTGGCGGTGCTGTCATCCGGGCAGGCGACCTGGTGATCGACGGATCCGTTCGCGGACGCCTCGACAAGCTTTCAACGGCCCTGGCGCACTGAGCGCAGACCCGGGCAACAAGAGGATTCGAACATGCAACTGAACCCAACCGAAATCAGTGAACTGATCCAAAAACGCATCGAGAATTTCGAGGCGGTCGCACAGGCACGCACGGAAGGCACCGTGGTGGGCGTCACCGACGGGATCGTGCGCATCCACGGGCTGGCCGATGTCATGGCCGGCGAGATGCTGGAGTTCCCACAGAACACCTTCGGCATGGCCCTGAACCTGGAGCGCGACTCGGTCGGTGCGGTGGTCCTCGGCGAGTACAAGCATATTACCGAGGGCGACAAGGTCTCCTGCACGGGAAGAATCCTGGAAGTGCCGGTCGGTCCCGAACTGCTGGGCCGGGTGGTGGATTCGCTCGGCAACGGCATCGACGGCAAGGGACCGGCAGAGTGTGCACAGTCCTCGCCGATCGAGAAGATCGCCCCCGGCGTGATCGAGCGCCAGTCGGTGAGCGAGCCCGTGCAGACGGGACTGAAGTCCATCGACTCCATGGTGCCGATCGGGCGAGGCCAGCGGGAGCTGATCATCGGTGACCGCCAGACCGGCAAGACGGCCCTGGCCATCGACACCATCATCAACCAGAAGGGCACCGGCATCAAATGCATCTACGTGGCGATCGGGCAGAAGAACTCCTCAATCGCCAACGTGGTGCGCAAGCTCGAGGAGCACGGCGCGATGGAGCATACCGTCGTTGTCGCGGCCAGCGCCTCGGACTCGGCGGCCATGCAGTACATTGCGCCCTACTCGGGCTGCGCCATGGGCGAGTACTTCCGTGACCGGGGCGAGGATGCCCTGATCATTTACGATGACCTGACCAAGCAGGCCTGGGCCTACCGCCAGGTGTCGCTGCTGCTGCGCCGCCCGCCGGGCCGCGAAGCCTATCCGGGCGACGTGTTTTACCTGCACTCGCGCTTGCTCGAGCGCGCATCGCGGGTGAATGCCGCCTACGTTGAAGAGTTCACCGGCGGTGAAGTGAACGGGCGCACCGGCTCGCTGACCGCATTGCCGATCATCGAGACGCAGGCCGGGGACGTGTCGGCCTTCGTGCCCACCAACGTCATCTCGATCACCGATGGCCAGATCTTTCTGGAGTCCGACCTGTTCAACTCGGGATTTCGCCCTGCCATCAACGCGGGCCTGTCGGTTTCGCGGGTCGGCGGCGCGGCCCAGACCCCGGTGATCAAGAAACTCGGCGGCGGCGTGCGCCTGGCGCTCGCCCAGTACCGCGAGCTGGCCGCATTCTCACAGTTCGCCTCCGACCTCGATGAACAGACCCGCAAGCAGCTTGAGCGCGGGGAGCGGGTCATGGAGCTGATGAAGCAGCCCCAGTACACGCCCCTGACGGTGGCGGACATGGCGGTCTCGCTGTTCGCGGTGGACCGCGGCTATGTCGATGATGTCGAGGTGGGCAAGGTGGTGTCCTTCGAGAAGGCCATGCACGACTTCATGCGCTCGCAGCACGCGGAGCTGCTCGAACAGATCAACAGCAGCGGCGCCTTTGACGATGAGATCGAGGCGGGGCTGGCGCGGGCGGTCGAGGATTTCAAGGCCAGGGGCAGCTGGTAGGACGTCACGGCCATGGCGGGTGAGAAAGAAATACGCACGCAGATTGCGAGTATCAAGAACACGCAAAAGATCACCAAGGCCATGGAGATGGTCGCGGCCAGCAAGATGCGCAAGGCCCAGGACCGCATGAGTGCCACCCGCCCCTACTCGCAGAAGATGCTGAACGTGATCGGGCACCTGGCCAACGCCCACGCGGAATACCACCACCCGTTCCTGATTGAGCACGAGGAGATCAGGCGCGTCGGCTTCATCATCGTCTCGACCGACCGCGGCCTGTGCGGCGGGCTCAACATCAATGCCTTCAAGGCGGCCCTGAAGGCCATGCAGGACTGGCAGCAGAAGGGCGTGGACATCGACCTCTGCCTGATCGGCGCCAAGGGCACGGCTTTTTTCAAGCGTTTTTCGGGCAACATCATCTCCCAGGTCAGCCATCTCGGCGATACGGTGCACATCGACGAGCTGATCGGCACGATCAAGACCATGCTGGATGCCTATACCGAAGGCTCGATCGACCGCCTGTTCCTGGTCGAGAACGAATTCGTCAACACCATGACGCAGCGTCCGAAGGTCAGCACGCTGCTGCCCCTGGTGGCGGAGGACAACGAGGACCTCAAGCACCACTGGGACTACATCTACGAGCCGGATGCCAAGGTGGTGCTGGATGAGTTGCTGCGCAGGTACATCGAGTCGATCGTCTACCAGAGCGTGGTCGAGAATGTCGCCTGCGAGATGGCGGCGCGCATGATCGCCATGAAAAGTGCATCGGACAATGCCGGCGAGCTGATCGGCGAGCTGCAGCTGGCGTACAACAAGGCGCGCCAGGCGGCCATTACCCAGGAAATATCGGAGATCGTTGGCGGCGCTGCGGCCGTTTGATTGCAGCGAACCACCAACTACAAGCGAAAGAGGAAATACCATGAGTACGGGTCAAATTGTTGAAATCATCGGCGCCGTGGTGGACGTGGAGTTTGCGCGCGAGGAAGTGCCGAACGTATACGATGCCCTGGTGGTCGACGACCAGAACCTCACCCTGGAGGTCCAGCAGCAACTCGGTGGCGGCATCGCCCGCACGATTGCCATGGGGGCCTCGGACGGGCTGCGGCGCGGTCTCGGCGTTACCAACACCCGGGCCCCGATTTCCGTGCCGGTCGGGCCCAAGACGCTCGGTCGGGTCATGAACGTGCTCGGCGACCCGGTGGACAATGCCGGGGAGATCGGTGCCGATTCCACGATGCCGATTCACCGTGCACCGCCCAAGTTCGAGGAGCAGGCCGGCGGCAACGAACTGCTGGAGACCGGCATCAAGGTCATCGACCTGCTGTGCCCGTTTGCCAAGGGTGGCAAGATCGGACTGTTCGGCGGTGCCGGCTGCGGCAAGACCGTCGCCATGATGGAGCTGATCAACAACATCGCGAAAAAACACTCGGGGCTTTCGGTGTTCGCCGGGGTCGGCGAGCGCACCCGCGAAGGCAACGACTTCTACTACGAGATGAAGGAAGCGGGGGTGCTGGACAAGGTGGCCATGGTCTACGGGCAGATGAACGAGCCGCCGGGCAACCGCCTGCGGGTCGGCCTTACGGGCCTGACGATGGCGGAGTATTTCCGCGACGAGGGCCGCGACGTGCTGATGTTCATCGACAACATCTATCGATACACCCTGGCGGGCACCGAGGTTTCCGCCCTGCTGGGACGCATGCCGTCTGCGGTCGGCTACCAGCCCACCCTGGCCGAGGAAATGGGCGCCCTGCAGGAGCGCATCACCTCGACCAGCAGCGGCTCCATCACCTCGATCCAGGCGGTCTACGTGCCGGCGGACGACCTGACCGACCCGTCGCCCGCGACCACGTTCGCGCACCTCGACGCCACGGTGGTGCTGTCGCGCCAGGTGGCCGAGCTGGGCATTTACCCGGCGGTGGATCCGCTGGACTCCACCAGCCGCCAGCTGGACCCGCTGGTCATCGGACAGGAGCACTACGATACGGCGCGTGCGGTGCAAAACACCCTGCAGCGCTACAAGGAACTCAAGGACATCATTGCCATCCTGGGTATGGACGAGCTCTCCGAGGAGGACAAGCTGGTGGTGTCCCGGGCGCGCAAGGTTCAGCGCTTCCTGTCACAGCCGTTCTCGGTGGCCGAGGTGTTCACCGGCTCGCCCGGCAAGATCGTTTCCCTGCCGGATACGATTGCAGGCTTCAAGGCGATCGTCGAAGGCGAGTATGATCACCTGCCGGAGCAGGCGTTCTACATGCAGGGCGGCATCGAGGATGTCATCCAGAAGGCCGAGGAGCTGTAGACCGGCATGGCGATGACGCTGCACCTGGACGTGGTGAGTGCTGAAAAGGAGCTCTTTTCCGGCACCGTGTCGGCGGTGTTCGCCCCGGCCCGGATGGGTGACGTCGGCATCTACCCGCGTCACACGCCCCTGGTGACCAGCCTGCGGCCCGGGGAGCTGAAGATCGAGATGGAGGGCAAGGAAGACCAGTACCTGTACGTATCCGGAGGCATCCTCGAGGTTCAGCCGCACGTGGTCACCGTGCTCTCCGATACCGCCATCCGCGCGGAGGACCTGGATGAAGCCCAGGCCATGGAGGCCAAGCAGCGGGCCGAAGATGCGCTGCGCGATCAAAAAGGCGACCTGGATGCCGCCAAGGCACAGGCGGAACTGGCACGTGCCGCCGAGCAGTTGCGCATGATCGAGCGCATGCGCAAGATGCGCAAATAGAATTCGCCGTAAGGCCAGTCCGACCGCCAATACACGCCCCGCCCGGCCTTTCCCGGCATTTGATTAATTGCTGCGGGTTTGCAATGGTGCGGGGTAAAATACCGCCCTGTACCGGGTTGGACAGGTATTCTCGGTCAAGAAGCATTCATGAAACTGGAAATCGTCATCCTTGCGGCCGGACAAGGCACGCGCATGCACAGCGATTTGCCCAAGGTTTTGCACCCGCTCGCAGGCAAGCCTTTGCTGGGGCATGTGATCGGGTGTGCTCATGCCCTGTCGCCGCACAATATCCATGTCGTCACCGGCTATGGCACGGAACAGGTCCGTGCTGCGGTTGGTGATGAGAGCATCTGCTGGCATTTGCAGGAGCACCAGCGAGGCACCGGGCATGCGGTGCAGCAGGCCTTGCCCGGGATTGCCGATGAACACGTGGTCCTGGTCCTGTATGGCGATGTTCCCCTGCTGGAACCTGCCACCCTGCAGCGGCTGCTGCAGGGGCTGTCCCGTTGCGAACTGGTATTGCTGACGGCGGAATTCGAGGGCGTGGAGGGCCTGGGACGGATCGTGCGCGATGCCGAAGGCCGGGTGCTGCGCATCGTCGAGCAGTGCGAGGCAGACCCGGACACCCTGGCCATTCGCGAGATGAATACCGGCGTGCTGGCCGCACGTGCCGCACGGCTGAAGCAGTGGCTGGGACAGGTCGGCAACGACAATACCCAAAAGGAATTCTACCTGACCGACTGCATCGGGCTTGCCGTCGAAGGCGGGCACCCCGTCGAGGCCCTGCTCTGCGAGGACGCAGAGACCACGCTCGGCGTCAATGACAAGGCCCAGCTGGCCCAGGTCGAGCGCGCCTGCCAGCGCAGGGCGGCGCGGCGATTGATGGATCAGGGTGTCACGCTCATGGATCCCGCAAGGATCGACGTCCGGGGCGAGCTGCAGGTCGGAAGGGATGTCGAGATCGACGTCAATGCCGTGTTCGAAGGCTGCAACCGCCTCGGTGACGGCGTGCGGGTCGGGGCCCACAGCGTGCTGATCAACACCACCGTCGGTGCCGGAACCCGGATCCATGCCAGCAGCCATATTGAGGAAGCCGAAATCGGCAGCGAGTGCAGCATCGGCCCCTTCGCCCGGATTCGCCCACAGACCCACCTTGGTGATCACGTGAAGGTGGGCAACTTCGTCGAGATCAAGAAATCCGGCATTGGTGCAAACAGCAAGGTCAACCATCTCAGCTACCTCGGCGATGCCGAGCTCGGGGCCGGCGTCAATGTCGGGGCAGGTACCATCACCTGCAACTATGACGGGGCCCGCAAACACCGCACGGTCATCAGTGACCGCGTGTTCGTCGGCTCCGACACCCAGCTCGTCGCTCCGGTGGTCGTCGGCGAGGGGGCGACCATCGCAGCCGGCTCGACCATTACCAAGGATGTGCCTGCCGACGTCCTCGCGGTGGCCCGCAGCAAGCAGGTGACGGTGCAGCACTGGAAGCGTCCCGAGAAGGACAAGAAATAGATCATGTGCGGAATCGTCGGCGGAATTGCGAACAGGGACATCTCCGCGGTCCTGCTTGAAGGCCTGCGCCGCCTGGAATACCGGGGATACGACTCGGCCGGCATGGCCGTGCTGACCAACGGCACGATCGAGCGGGTACGAAGGCAGGGCAAGGTCAGCGAACTGGGCAAGGCCCTGGATGAGTCCGCCCTCGAGGGGCAGCTCGGAATCGCTCACACCCGCTGGGCCACCCACGGCATGCCCGCCGAATACAATGCGCATCCGCATATCAGCAATGGCCGCATTGCCATCGTGCACAACGGCATCATCGAGAATTTCGAGCAGCTCAAGATGCAGCAAATCGACCAGGGCTTCAGCTTTGCCTCGGACACCGATACCGAGGTCATTGCCCACCAGATCGTGCTGCACCTGGAACGCGGTCTGGATCTGCTGGCTGCAGTGGGAGCCACCGTGAAGGACCTGAAAGGGGCCTACGCGCTGGGGGTGATCGACAACACCGATCCGGAGCGCCTGATCGCCGCCCGTAACGGCAGTCCACTGGTGGTGGGCATCGGCGAGCAGGAGAATTTCATTGCCTCGGACGTGCATGCCCTGCTCAAAGAAACGCAGAAGTTCGTCTTCCTGGAGGATGGCGACATCGTGGACATCACGCGTGCAGAAATCCGGGTGTTCGACGAAGATGGTGCTGCGGTGGCGCGCAAGCCCAAGCGGAGTTCCCTGACCGCGGAGGGCATCGAGAAGGACGGTTATCCGCACTACATGCTCAAGGAAATCTATGAACAGCCGCAGGCCATTGCCGATACGCTGGAGGGGCGGCTGATCAACGGGCGGGTGGCCGAACAGATCCTGGGAGGGCGAGCCGAGCAGATCCTCAAGCGCACCCGAGCCGTTCAGATCATCGCCTGCGGCAGCAGCTACCATGCCGGGATGATCGCGAAATTCTGGTTCGAGGAGCTGGCGGGGATTCCCTGCTTCGTCGACGTTGCCAGCGAGTTTCGCTACCGCAAGCACGTGGTCATGTCCGGCACCCTGTTCGTGACGATTTCCCAGTCCGGCGAGACCGCCGACACCCTGGCCGCACAGCGCCAGGCCCGCCAGGAGGCCTATGCCGGTTCACTGACCATCTGCAATGTTCCGGAAAGTTCCCTGGTGCGCGAGTCGGACCTGGTGCTGATGACGCATGCCGGGCCGGAAGTCGGTGTGGCCTCCACCAAGGCCTTCACGACCCAGCTGGTCGCCTTGCTGATGCTGGTGATCAGCGTCGGTCGACACCACGGCATGCAGGACGAGACAGGCAAGCTTCTCGTTGAGCAGCTGGCCAACCTGCCGGCACGGATCAACCGGGTGCTGGAGATGGACGGCGAGATCGAGGCACTCTCGCGCCAGTACGGGGACAAGCAGCATGCCCTGTTCCTGGGCCGCGGCATCCATTACCCCATTGCCAAGGAAGGGGCGTTGAAGCTCAAGGAAGTTTCCTATATCCATGCCGAGGCGTATCCTGCCGGCGAACTCAAGCATGGCCCCATCGCTCTGGTGGACGACAAGGTTCCGGTCATCGCCGTGGCACCGAACGATGTTCTGCTGGAGAAGCTGAAGTCCAACCTGGAAGAGGTACGCGCACGTGGCGGCGTGCTGCACGTGTTTGCCGATGTCAATTCAGGGCTCGAATCCGGGGCCGAGACGATCGGCATCGAAGTGGATGCCCCGGACAACGCGGTGGCCCCCATCATTTTTACCATTCCCCTGCAGCTTCTCGCCTACCACGTGGCGGTCCTGAAGGGCACGGACGTCGACCAGCCACGCAATCTGGCCAAGTCGGTAACCGTGGAATAGCGCCTCGTTCCGGCTTGCGGCACATCCGTGCGCGGCCTGCACGGCACAGGGCTGGAGATTGGCTCCGGATCCTGATATAAATCTGATTGTTTTTCGATCAATGATTGATTTTACAAATGATCAAGTTGCCCACCGTCAAGCAGCTGCGCTACCTGGTGACCCTGGAAAAATACCTGCATTTCGGCAAGGCCGCCGAGGCCTGCTTTGTCACCCAGTCCGCCTTCAGCGTGGCCATCAAGGAGCTTGAAGGGCAGCTGAACGTTTCCCTGGTGGACCGTACCAGTCGCAGCGTGACCTTCACCTCGGTGGGAAAACTGGTCGCCGAGCAGGCCCGCCATGCGCTGTTCGACCTCGAGGGTATCGTCGATATCGCCAAGTCCGTGCAGCAACCCCTGACCGGACCCCTGAAAATGGGAGTGATCCCGACCATCGCCCCGTTCCTGCTGCCGAAGATCCTGCCTGCGATCCGCGAACGCTTCCCGAAACTGGAGCTGTACCTCAAGGAGGAACAGACCAAGAAGATCCATGCCCTGCTGCTGGAAGGGGAACTCGATATCCTCTTGCTGGCCCTGCCGGTCGAGCTTACGAACACGGACACGGTATCCCTGTTTACGGATGCGTTCAAGCTGGCGTACAAGCAGGGTACGCGACTGATTGATCCCCAGGACTTCACGCCCAACAAGCTGAACCAGGGCGCGATCCTGCTGCTGGAGGACGGGCACTGCCTGCGCGAGCACGCGCTGAGCGCCTGCAACCTGAGCCGGCTGGAGGAAACCAACAAGTTCTCGGCCAGCGGCCTGTACAGCCTGGTGCAGATGGTGAACAGCGACCTGGGCGTGACCTTCATCCCGCAAATGGCGATCGACGGGGGCCTGCTGGAAAACACTCAGGTGGTCACGCAGGACCTGAAGGATCATTCGTATCGTGAAATTGGCCTGGCCTGGAGAAAATCCAGTGTCCGCAAGCAGGAATTCGGCATGCTGGCCGACGTCATCCTGGAGAGCGTGAAGCACTAGGGCCTGAGACCACAAGCCTGCACGCGTTGAAGGGAGGCAGGTGAGGTGTGATGTGATGTGATGGTATGCTGGATGGCGGCAAAGCGCCAAGCGGGGATCCTGGCGCTTCGTCTGCTTCGGCCTTTGGCCGCCTCGTGCGTTCCTTGCAAAGCGGCGATTGGATCGCGCGCCCGCCTTCCATCGTCGGCGCCGGCCTTTGTCAGGCACCGGCGGCCTGCGGGACTGGCCTGCGTGGGGGGTGTGCGGGCGCAGTCCCCCCGCAATCATGCGGGTCGGCTGCCGTTCCCTCTCCCTGGGTGACAGTACAGAGTTCCGTTCTTGATGCCATGATGAAACAGAACTCCCTGCAAGTGAAATTGATTATTTAGGTCGCAACGATTGATTTTTTCTAAGGACGGGACTGCAGCTGCAGCAGCGCCCGCCACTAGGGAGCAAAGTTGGCCAGTCCGATGAAGGTGCCCTCGTTTTGCTCGCACAGGGCGCGCATCAGGGTGGCGAAGCGCACACCGGTCACCTGCTCGTCCTCGAGCCGGGCGAACTGGATCGGAAAGCCGACGGCATGAATGCGCACGCGGCGCCGGCCCTGCAGGTCCTTGCGGTTGATCGCATCCACCTCGCGAAGCACGGACTGGATGGAGGGACCGGTGAACTCGTCGCCGAACACGTACAGGCTGATTTTCTTGTCGCTTGCATGAAACGTGCGGATGGCTTCCGTGATGCCCTCGACCGGGCTGCTGTTGCTGAACGGCTGCCAGGTGCGCAGGCGCTCCAGTACCGCCCTGCGCCTAGCCGGGGTGTCCGGGATCCAGCGACCTGAGTACTGGCGGAACATGTATTCGCCCATGTCGTTCATGACCTGCAGGCCCTTGACCGTCGGGTAGGCATCCAGTACCTCGGTAAGCTTTTGTTCAGCCAGTTCCCAGCCGTAGGTGAGCATGCTGCCCGAGGTGTCGATGATGAAAATGATGTACTCGCTGTCCACCGGGATGCCGGCAATTGTCGACTCCTGCAGAGGCCGTGCCAGGGGTTCGCGGGCCTGCAGGCGGCGCATCTCTTCACTGAGCGTCTGGCGGGCACGGGCCAGCTGTCCCTCGATCGTGTTCTGTACCACCGCCTCTTCGCGCGCGGTCGAATAGCGGCCTTGCACGCGCGACAGTTCAGCCTGCAGTCGCGCAATGTTCTCGATCTCGCGGGCCGCCAGGTGCTTTTGTCTGACCAGTTCGCGGTTTTGCGCGTGGTTTTGTCCGTGCAGTTCGGACAGCTGCATCTGCAGGTCTGCGGCCTGTCGGTCGAGATCTTCGCGGTCTTGCTCGAAGATCACCGGCTCGGCCGTTTTCGAAAGCACCAGCAGCAGGATCAGCGCACCAAAACCGCAGCATACGCAGTCCAGGAAGGACAGGCTGAAAATCTCGATACCGCGGCGTGGTTTCATGCTTCAGGGCCAGTCTCGTGAGGGGCTGAAAAAAGCGCCCCGGGTGTAGCTCGCGAGCTTCCAGTATTCGCTGGATGCCTGCGGGTCGCCTTCCATGTGAAACAGGATGGTGTTGACGGGAATTCCGTCTGGCAGGACCTCCAGGGCAGCATCGAACAGCTTCTTGCGCGCCTGCGCGGATACCTTGGAGCGCCAGGGTTTCGTGCGACCCTGTGTGGGCAGGCCGTCCGTCAGCAGGTAAATGGTGTCCGGGGGCGGGTCCATCTGTGCAGCCCCCTGGAAGGCGCGGTACAGGTTGGTGCCCCCGCCCGGTGCCTGCCCGTAAAGACCCGCCACCGCACGGTCCAGGTGCGACGGGTTGCCTGCATCCAGCCAAACCGTGCCCGGTGTCCGGAAGAGTGGCTCGCTGGTTTCATTGAAGGCATGGATCTGGAACTGGCTGGCAGGCGGCAGGCGTGTGCTGATCCAGTCGACCGTGTGCAGCACCTGCTGCCACTTGGCAGCACGCACACGTTCATCCGCGGCCAGGTTTCGAAAGCGCAGCACATTGATGATCCGATCGGCCAGCATGCTGGCCGAGTTGTCCACCAGGATCAGGATGCGCTCACCGTCCATCTTCAGGCCGGTCAG
The DNA here is from genome assembly GCA_022824965.1 of Gammaproteobacteria bacterium. Lineage (GTDB taxonomy): Bacteria > Pseudomonadota > Gammaproteobacteria > UBA4575 > UBA4575 > WTFY01. Next base: position 718,378 of record JAJDYY010000008.1, on the reverse strand, counting down.
GTACTGGCGCTGGCCGTGACCGTCGAACGCGCGCAAGTGCCTTCCCGGAGCTTCGTCCTGCAAGGCGCCTGCCTCAAGCTGCCGGTATGCCTTCTCCAGGGACTTCAGTTCAGCCTTGAGCGCATCGACGGCTTGCAGCCGGGCACGTGTCTCCTGTTGCTGTTCGGAAAGCTGCACGCTGTGCAGGGTGATGTCCTGCAGGATACCTGCCGCACGCGCCTGGGCCTGGCGTTGTCGCACCTGCAACCCCTGCAGGTGGTTTTGCAGTTGTGCCAGCGACTGCTCCGCCTCGACAACCTGTGCCTGCAGGTCCTGCACTTCTTCCTGCGTGCTGGCGCTGGCCGTGTTGCGACGCGCCTGCGAATCGGCATTGATGATCATGAAAAACAGGATGACCGCTCCGAAGCCGCAGAACATCACGTCCAGGAAGGATAGGCTGAACACATTAATCGTGCGACGCTTCATGCTCCTGGACCTGGATGAAGTGAACGGTACCGCGGTAGCCGTCCATGCGCAGGCGGTCTCCGGACTGGATTGGCTGGGGCTCGCTCACGAGCCGGTCATTGAGACGGACCTTGTAATCCTGCAGGTGGCGCAGCTCGATGCGCATGCCTTTTTTCTGGATCCGGCAAATGCCGCGGTCGTTGCAGACCGGATCGAGGGCCAGGTGAATCTCGTGGCGGTCCTTGGTCAGGCGCAGCTCCTGTTTCGGGCCCAGCGGCCAGGCGCGGTTGCCGATCAGCAGGTGGGTGGGGCAGTTGCGCAGGCTCGCCAGCAAGCCGGGATTGGGGTCCAGCAACAGGGGGCGGGTGGACTTGTCCCAGGCCAGCGTGGTCGTGTAATGCACGGTTGCATCGGCACTGCTGATCTGGTCGCGATAACCCAGGGCCTGGCGGGCGATGCGGGTCGGGTCCGTGCCCAGCATGGCACATCCCGGCAGGTCCTTCAGGAATTCGTTCAGGCCGAACACCTGGTTGCAGGTCGGGGAGCACACCAGGGTGGCCTTGTGGTCGGGGAGCAACTCGCTCAGAGAGATCGCAAGCTCCTCAAAGACCGCCCGGTTGATCTCGAGGACGTCCTTGCGGTGCAACTGTATGCGGTGGCCCTGCCCATCCGAGTACAGCTCGCAGCCAACGGATTCGATGGACTGCAGGGTCGCCAGCCAGTGCGGGAGTTTTTCATACAGCCGCTGTTCGTCTTCGCCCTTTTGCAGGGGATCGAAGCGCGTTTCCCGGACAAAGGCTGCAGCGATCCACTTGGCCTGTGCCTGGATGAGGGACTGCAGGCCGTGTGCGATGACCTTGGCCGGACGGCTGGCAGACACCTGTTTGCGGTCCTGCGATACCAGGGTCAGGATGGTGCACTGCTGCAGTACGGCCAGCCATACCAGCCGGGTGTTCGGGACCGGGCCGGGGACCGCGAGCACCGCCTTGTTGACGATGCCGAGTACCGGGATAGCGAGTTTTTCACAGATGCCAAGCACCAGCCCGAGCTCCTGTTTGCGCAGTGCGCCGGAGACTGCGAGCACGGCGTCGTGGTCCTGGCGGTCCAGCAGGCTCCAGGCGAACTGCATGTGCCTGAGTGCGATCTCGGCATGGCTGACGGCATGCTTGGTCGTGCTTTGTCCCGCCAGGTCCGCCCAGAACCCCGTGCTGATTTCCCGCGGTCGCAGGTGCATCTGCTGCTCGGCCTGCTTGCCGGCCAGGATGGAGGTCTCGGTTTCCACCAGGGCACAGGACGGGCAGTTGGCGAGGATGCGTTTTCCGTCGCTGATCAGGATGCCGCTGTCGTATAAGTCGATGACTACCGTGGCCACGTGGGCGGTTCTCCTTTACTCGGCCTGCAGGTGGCGGATCAGGTTGCGGTTGCAGTAGTTCTCGGTGTCCAGGATCAGGCGCTCCTGCAGAAGCTGCAGCTGGTACACGATGAACATCAGCACGATACTGATGCACAGGGCGATCAGGGTGGAGTTGAAGGCCACTCCCAGGCTCTCCGTGACCCCGGCGATGTTGCCCTCCACGGCCTTGTGCGCCTGGCCGAGCGCATCTCCGATGCCGCGCACCGTTCCCAGGAACCCGATCGAGGGAATCGCCCAGGTGATGTAGCGGATGATGGACAGTTCGGAGTCGAGGCGCTCGGATTCGGATTCACATACGCCGCGGGTGGCCGAGGAGACGTCCTGGATGTTGCGGGTGGAGTTGAAGCGATGCATGGCGACCTGCAGGGCGCGCGGCAGCAGGCAGTCCTGCTGTTCTTCGGGCAGGGACTGGATCTGGCGGGCGAGATTCTGCATGTCCTGGGGCAGGAACCGGATCCCTTCCTTGGCGTGCAGCAGGTCCATGTCGAGCATGCCGCGCTCGCGCAACAGGTGGCTGGCCTTGTAACTCATGATCACCAGGGCCCACAGCATCAGGATGAAACAGGTCTCCTGTTCGTAGTCGCGCACCAGCACGTACACCGAGCGCTTCGGCACGTAGTCCCTGTCGAGATTGATCTGCACTGCCTGCTGCTCGAGTTCGGCTTCGGCGTTCGGCCGAACGACGGTCACGTAGATCGCATGCACGACGATCGTGATCACCAGCAGGCTGAAAAGCTGGTAGGTGAGTTCGGTGGAAAACGGTTTTTTCATCATGCTCAGATGTCCGTCGGAAAACTCACGGGCCGGTCGGCGGAGACTTCTTCGCTCGGCACAAATTCCTCCAGGGGCGGGGGGCGCCTCGCACTTCTATCCACGGTGGTGCCTGATCCAGCGCCTTCTTCCTGATGAGCCGCAGATGCAGCGGTCTTCTCCTGTGCCTCTTCGGTGGGCTCGGATGCACCGGCCAGTCCTGCAGCCAGCAGGCTCAGCACCACAACTGCGCAAAGTCTCATGTCCCGTTAATCCAGGTACCGGGCAATGCGAAAACCAACATCCACATGCCGTTTATTATCCTGATCCCGGTAGCTGAGTCGAGTGCTGCTAAGGGTGCTGCGCATCCAGGAGGCGCCGCGGATCACATGCTTGCTGCCGGTTGCCGGGCCCGACGGGTCCACGTAGGGTTTCTCGCTCAGGGCCGGGTAGATGCTGTGGTAGTCATGGCTCCATTCGGCCACGTTGCCGTCCAGGTCGAACAGGCCCAGCGCATTGGGCTCGAAGCTGCCCACCGGCGCGGCCGCTGCAAAGCCGTCGTGATAGCCGTCGATGGTGTCCTCGAGCAGGCCGCTTGCCGCCCGGTCCGCGTAATTACCGGTCACCTTCACGGGCGGGTACTCAGGACCCCAGGCATACTTCGCCAGTGTCCCGTCGGGGCGCCAGCGGGCCGCCCATTCCCATTCGCTTTCCGTGGGCAGGCGGTAGCCGGCGGGAAGGGGGGTCTTGGCCACCCAGGTTCCGTCTTTTTCCTCGTACACGGTTTCCAGGCCTTCCCGTTCGCTCAGCCAGTTGCAGTAGCGAACCGCATCCTCCCAGGTGAGGTTGACGGCCGGCAGCCCGGGGGCGGACAGGTCATGGCCGCGGTAGCTGCCGGAGTGATGCGAGGGCATGAAGGCATTGAAGCGGGCATTGGTGACCTCGTGGATGGCCAGGTAGAACGGGCGTTGCAGTGCGACGCTGTGCCGGGTTTCGTTGGTGCGCCGCCCCTGTTCACGCCTCGGGGCTCCCATGGAAAACGTGCCGCCGTCGAGGCGGATGAGGACCTCGCCCTGGTGGGTGAGGATGCGTGCGGGCCGGTCGCGTCTGGCGGGGTCTGCCGCCGGTTGCAGGCGAACGGCAATGACCTGCGGGGTGTCCACGATGGGCGTGATGGTTTGCGTATGGCTGAGATACCCGGGCTTTCGCACCTCGAGTTGCTGGGGTGCGCTCGGCAGCTCAAGGCGAAGCCTGCCCTGCCCTGCGACCCGGCCCTGGATGAGGACCTCGGCATCTTCGGGAGTGGCCTGCACGACCACGGTGCCCAACAGGGCTTCGAGGTGCACGTTGAAGGCCTGTTGCTGTCCGGGCTCGACGGTGATGGCCTGGTGGCTGGGGCGGTAGCCGGGTTTGGTCAGGGTGATGCGATGCTCGGCATTCGGGGCCAGCGCCAGGTTCAGCGGGGTCTGTCCCTGGTCACGGTCTGCGATAAGGATGCGAGCGCCCGAAGGTACGCTGGTGATCCTCACGTGAGCGGTGCCGGCCTGCAAGCGGGCCCGGGGCAGTGCCAGTGCCTGGCCTGCGACCACCAGGAAATCCACGGTGTAGGGCAGGTAGTCGGGATGGTGCAGGTCAAGCCGGTATTCCCCGGCCATCAGTTCCAGCCTCAAAGGCGTGTGTCCCCGGCGGGTCCCGTCCAGCCAGACCTCCGCCCGGGGAGGCTGGGAGTCGATGGACACCTGTGCCCATCCGGGCTGCAGCTGGATTTCAAGGTCCTGTGGCTTGTGCTCGCCCTCGATGACCAGTTGCGTGGTGTAGGGCAGGTAACGGTCCGCGAAGGCCTGCAGGACGTAGGTTCCGGCTGCGAGCTCAAGCTGCCTGAGCGGGGCAGTGCCGAAGGATGTATCGTCAATCTGGATACGGACCCCGTGTTCGGGGGCGCTGGTGATGTTCAGGTAGCCAGGCAGCTTTTGCAGGGAGAACGCAAGGCGCTGGGAGGCCTGTGTGCCGACCTGGATCTCCCGGTCCAGGGGGTGGTAGCCCGCCCGCTCGGCCTGCAGCCGGTAGTGGCCGGGGCGCACCAGGTAACGTCCGCGCACCTGGACCGGCCAGGGCATGCCCCGCAGACTGAGCGAGTCCGTCGGCGGGTCGATTTCGATCAGCAGGCTCTTGGACGTGAATACGTGAACGAGAATCAGCACCAGGGACAGGAAGACGAGTGCCCCGGTCAGGCTCAGGAGGCGCCGGCCCGGGTGCTTCGATCTTCGGGCGGACCTCCCGGGCAGCGCCACCGGGCGGATCACCTCGCCGTGCGGGACTGCAGGGTCAGATCGTCTCTTCACATAGAATACTCAGGCGCTCGGTTTTCATGTCCGGGGTCACGTAGAGGGTTTTTCGAACGTCCCGGTAGCCGGGCCGTGAACCGATGATCGTGTACTGGCCCGGCTTGAGCCGAATGTCCTGGTGCTCGAAGCGCCCCAGCTTGCCGACCCGGAAGATGGTCACCTCCGTCTGGTTGTCGGAGTACAGGGCCACCATGACGGGCTGGCGGGCCTGTACCAGCGCGGCTTGCAGGGCTTCTGCCTTTTGCAGGATGCGAGCGCCCGGGCTGTGGTCCAGGGCGGTGAGCTCGTCCAGCTGCGCCTGCGCCTCGGCCGATACATCCGCCGAGTACAGGCGCTCGGGATGCTGCAAATAGTGATCCAGCTTCGAAAGCAGGGCTGCACGGTGCTGCGTTCGGGCCACCCCCTCCCTGGCATGAGGGGCATGCGGTGCCAGGGCCAGCAGCTGCTGCCAGCTCTGTGCCGCCAGGGACCAGTCTTCCTGTTTTTCAAAGTGGGCGGCCTCGACTTCCAGTGCAGCAATTTTTTCCTCGCGCACGACCTCGTCGACCCGGCGCAATCCCTGGGCCGGGCGCTGGGAGCCAGGGACCAGTTCCTGGGCCTTGCGAAACGCTGCCCGCGCATCTTTGAACTGGCGCGATTGCAGCAGGGCATACGCTTGGCTCATCTGCCGGGAGAACTCGGCCTCGGTCAGGCGGTCCGTGATCCGCTGCAGGGCCTGGGCGGCCTCGCCAGACAGCGGATCCAGGTCGACGGCTTGGCGATAGGCCTGTTCAGCGGCCTGCAAACGGCCGGCCGCCTCGAACTGACCGCCCGTCTTGAGCAATGCAAACAGCTCGTCGAGGGTCTCTGCCCGTCTCAGGCCATCGAGGGCCCGGGGGTTGTCCGCATCGATGGCGCGGGCTAGATCGAACTGGCGTTTTGCCACCTCGCCCTGATTTTGCGCAAGGGCCCGGTCCCCCTGTGCGAGGGCCTCGTCCAGCACTGCATCGACCCGGCCTTGCAGGACCTGCAGGGCGTTCGCCGACTGATCGTAGAGGCGGATCGCCTCGGCATACTCGTGCCTGCGAAAATGCGCATCCCCGGCCTGCCCGCGGGCGATCGCCTTGGCATACTCCTGGTCTGCCCATTGCTCGACCCCCTGTCGCTGCAGGGTGTCCTGCTTTTCGATGATGCCTAGCAGCAGGCTTTCCGCATGCAGCCTCAGGGCTGCGCGCTCGGGTTCGGTGGGTGCTGCGGGGGTCTCAGTCAGGGCTTCGGGTACACCGCTCGGCTCGGTGAAGCTCTCGGGAGGCTCGTGCAGGGGCACGGAGGGTTCCTGGTCCGGCGGGCCGGAGGCGCGTTGTTGATCCACTACCCCGGGCAGTATCCAGAATACGAGCACCGCGACCGACATCAGCCCGACGAACACCAGGACAAGCAGGGAGTTGCGCTGTCCCGGGGTGAGCCGGTCCCCGGAATCCGTGGCAGGGGATTGCAGCGATGCCGGATCGATCGGCTCAACCGGTGTGGAATCGTCTTTGTCCATGGCCGTACTAAATGCTGTCCGGGCCGGATTTTTCCTGCGCCAGCCCCGTCTCGTTCAGATAGATCTTGTGCAGCAACGCGCGCCATTTGCGGTACTGCTCTTCTATGGTGCCGGTGATCTCCACCGTGCGGCCCTCAATATCCAGTACCATCGGGCGCACTTCCGCCTTGAGGGAATCTCCCAGCTCACGGATGGCGTCGTCGTGGATCTGGGCTTCCCTGCCGATGTCGATGCCATCCTTGTACAGGATGGCTCCCGTGGTGACGAGGCCCGGGTAGTCCCGCAACAGGCCCACCAGCGTGATGACCGCTGCCGCGAGCTTGGTGCGCCCGGCGCGGCGTTCAATGGCACGTTTTTGCCGGACTTCCATCAGGTAGTACCTGCGCCAGTTCGTGTAGGGCCGGTACATCGCGCCGTGGAAATTCGCATAGTACTCGTTGATCGTATCGACGAACAAAAACTCGCGCTCACGGATCTTGCGAACGCGGTGCAGCATGGGATCCTCTTTGGCCGGCAGGCGTGCCACCCGGACCTGGCCATCCGGCTCCCAGACGAGGTAAGCGGAGAACGGGTCCGGCGAGATGCTGGCGGCGTAGCGCAGTTCGGAGGTGTTGCGGATGCGGACCAGCTGCCGGTCGCTCAATTTCTTTCGATGGCGGTAGAGATCGTTGGCGACTCGGTTGTAGACGTGCTGATAGACGTCATCCCCCGGGTCGATTTCGAAGTAGTCGGGTTCGCTCAGCTCGGCCGTGTATTTTTTTTCAAACCACAGGTGGCCGGTGCTGTCCGAGACCTGGGCCTGCAGCATCAGGCTTTCGCCGTCGGATGCGATGATCGTGCCGCGCACCACCACGTCCGCGATATGCGAGGCGGCAGGCAGCACCCGGATGGCGCCCCAGCCGTTGGCGCGCTGCAGCGTCTCTTTCAGGTGATAGGCCATGTAGCGTGCTTCGGCCGCCCGGATGTCCTCGTGGATGCTTTCCTCGGCCTGCTTCTCGGTGATCTCACCTTTCTCGAACAACAGCACGCCGACATCGAGCAGCCGGCTTTCCTGCAGCTGCACAGTCTCGGATTCGATTTCTTCCCCGCCCGATACCCGGACCGTGTTCAGCGCACAGCCGCTGGTCAGAATAAGGAGGGCCAGCCACAGAGAAGCCGCAAGAGGTCTGCCCATGGTCATTCACCTTGTTCGGCAGGCGAGGGATCCAGGCTGGCCTGCTGTTTCTTGTACTTGCGGTACTCGTCCCACAGCTTGTCGCGCAACTCGGGATCACGTTCCTTTTGTGCCGCTTCTCGAAGCTGCCGGGCAACGACGTCATCATCGTCTCCACTGGGGATGTCAGCCGGTGGCGGTGCGCTGTGGGTACCCCTGTCTCTACTGCCTCCTGCTCTTTGCTCCGATTCGATGTCCGACTCGCCGCTCTCAGCCGAGGGTGAACGAGTACGGGTCTCGGCCCTGGCCTCGTACGACTCTTCTGCAGGTGTCACGGGGTCCATGGTGCTGGCGGGATCCCGCTCGGACTCAGCTTCTTGTTCGTCACCTGCAGAAGCCTGCCCGTGGGTGTGTCTTTCGGCCTGCGCCTTTTCGAACTCCCTGTGGATCTGTTCATCGTAGTGCCCCAATGCGTCCTCAAGCTGCTGGTCGAGAACGGCAACTTCCTCATCGCTGGTGCGCGCAGGGGCATGCGGTTCGGGCGTGCCTGCCTCGGGATCGCCGGGGTTTTGCGCCGGGCCAGAGGGGTCCTGGGGAGGCTGTCCGGCCTGTTCATCCGGGGGCCGGTCGGAATCTTCCTGCCGGGCGTCCTCGGAAGTGCTGGTCTCGGGCGTCGGAAGGCTGGCCGGGGATTGCGAAGAGGGAGTGGTGCATGCCCCCAGCCATGCGCCCAGCATCAAGATCATCAACCACCGGAGGTCGTATCCCGTCATTGTTTTACTGCCCCGCAAGTTCTTCTGGACCCGGATGGAATCTTTCGCCTCACTATACTTGAATTGGGATTGTCCGGGCCAGCCGGTGCCGTCTGCGGATACCGTACTCGCCTGGAGTGAAAAATCTATCGATTACAATCCCTTATAGGGCCCATAGGGCAGCATGGAAAAAGATTGACAACCCCCTGCGTCGCGCCTAGAAAGGTCGTATGCTGTCCGAACTTTCCATGAATGCCGAGGTGCTGGTTCGCCTGTCGAGCTTTGCCGGCCTGTTCGCGGTGTTCGCGGTGTGGGAGCTCCTGGCTCCGCGTCGCACCCGGCACCATTCGCGAGGTGTCCGCTGGCTCAACAACCTGGCACTCACCGTGCTGAACGGGCTGATCGTGCGGCTCGGGATACCGCTGGCCGCAGTGGGTACGGCGATCGCCGCACAGGACCAGAACCTGGGCTTGCTGAACCAGGTGGCCCTGCCTGCAGGGATGGCCATGATCGTGGCGATCGTGGCGCTGGACCTGATCCTGTACCTTCAGCACCTGCTGTTTCACCACGTGGATTTCCTGTGGAGGCTGCACCGCATGCACCATGCGGACCTGGACGTGGATGTGACGACCGGCTTGCGGTTTCATCCCATCGAGATCGTGCTGTCCATGGCGATCAAGATGGCTGCAGTGCTGGTGCTGGGTGCTCCGGTCGTGGCCGTGATTGCTTTTGAAGTGCTGCTGAATGCAAGCTCGCTGTTCAACCATGCGAACATTCGCATCCCGGACAAGGTGGACCGGGTCCTGCGGTATTTTATCGTGACGCCGGATATGCACCGGGTGCATCACTCGGTGGTGCGCCGGGAAACCGACAGCAATTTCGGCTTCAACGTTCCGTGGTGGGACTACCTGTTTAAATCCTACCGCGCCTCACCCCAGGCCGGGCATATCGGTATGAAGGTTGGCATCGAGCACTTCCGGACCCCGCGCGACCTGTGGCTGGATCACCTGTTGCTGCAGCCGTTCAGAAAGCCTGCGGGGTGACGAGGCCTGCAGGCCCCGTTGAAATTCCGCGTTACTTGTGGATGACCCCGCATGCAATGCGTGGTCCCGCAGCACCTGCCGGGTCAGACTGGTAGTCGTCGGGTCCTGCATGGATGACGATGGCTGCGCCGTCTTCATCGAACAATGACGTGTCCAGCACGAGGTTCGTATTGAGAATCTCGATTTCAAGGCTCCCGGTGGTTGGCACGTGGATGTTCGGCATATCGCCCGCGTGCATCCCGTCTGCACTGTGGATGCCATGCTTGTGGCCGTGCGGGTTGTAATGACCTCCAGCGGACTTGAAGGGTGCCTCGCACTTTCCGATCGAATGTACATGAAATGCATGGGCGCCCTCGGGCATGTCGTGCAGCTTGGCATGGAGCAACGTGCCATGCCCGGTCCTGTACAGCATCACCTTGCCCACCTGTTGGCCGCTTGCATTCATGATCTGGGCGTGTGCCTGCTCCGCGGCAATTGCCCACTGGGACACCGAAGCGGATACGACAAGGGCCAGCAGTACTGTAAGAAGACGTGGTTTGGTTTTCATAACTCCCCCTTGGGTCTTGAACCAGATGATGAAACCAGGGATGTTCGCCCGATCCTGAATCTTGTCCGGTGAGCGTATGTTTTAATCGCCAGTATACAAGTGTACCCGGCGCAGCCTCAATGCATTGCCGATCACCGAGACCGAAGAAAGGCTCATGGCTGCTGCGGCAATCATCGGGGACAGCAGGATGCCGAACACGGGGAAGAGCGCGCCTGCGGCTACGGGTACACCGATGCTGTTGTAGACGAAGGCGAAAAAAAGATTCTGGCGAATGTTGCGGGTCGTGCCGCGCGCAAGGCTCCGCGCCCGGACGATGCCGCGCAGGTCTCCTTTCACCAGTGTCATGCTGGCACTTTCCACAGCCACGTCGGAACCACTTCCCATGGCGATTCCCACATCCGCTGCAGCCAGGGCCGGTGCATCGTTGACCCCGTCGCCCGCCATCGCCACCGAAAGCCCCCGGGAGCGGACTTCGGCTACGAGCGATGCCTTGTCCTCAGGAGAAATTTCGGCACGCACCTCGTCGATGCCGAGCTGGTGAGCGACCACCTCGGCCGTGCGCCGGCTGTCCCCAGTCGCCATGATGATCTTGAGGCCAGCCCTGTGCAAAGCCCGCAGGGCGCCGGCGGTGGTCTCCTTGATGCGATCGGCCACGCAGACGAGCCCGCAAAGCACACCGTCCACTGCCAGCAGCATGACCGTCTTGCCGTCATCCTGAAACCGGGCCAGTTGCGCGCCGGCCGCAGCAACATCGATGCCGAGTTCCCCCATCAGCTTCACGTTGCCGAATGCCGCCGATGCCTCACTGACCTCGCCCTTGACCCCCATGCCGGTCACCGCTTCGAAACGCGTCGCTGCGAGGGATTCGATATTTCTCTCCTGTGCAGCCCTGAGGATGGCCTCAGCCATCGGATGCTCCGATCCGCGCTCAAGGGCAGCGGCCAGGGCAAGCACCCGATCCTCGTTCAGTTCACCGAATGCCACCACATCCGTCAGGCTGGGACGGCCTTCCGTGAGCGTGCCCGTCTTGTCGATGATCAGTGCGTCGACGCTGGCGAACCGTTCCAGCGCTTCGGCGTCCCGGATCAGCACCCCCGCCTGGGCACCGCGTCCTGTCGCCACCATGATGGACATCGGTGTGGCAAGACCGAGTGCACAGGGACAGGCAATGATGAGGACGCTGACGGAGGAGACGATGGCATAGCCAAGTGCCGGGGTCGGGCCCCAGGCCATCCACACCACGAAGGCAAGTACCGCAACGGCAATGACGACGGGAACAAAATACGAGGCAACCCGGTCCGCCAGCGCCTGGATCGGTGCCCGCGACCGTTGCGCCTGCACCACCATGGCAATGATCTGCGACAGGACCGTATCGCTGCCCACGGCCTTGGCCTGCATCACGAAGGATCCCGTCTTGTTCAGGGTGCCGCCGGTGACCGCATCGCCCCCGGTTTTTTCAACGGGCACGGGTTCGCCCGTGAGCATGCTTTCATCCACCGATGAGTACCCCTCGATGACGGTGCCATCCACTGGCACCGCTTCCCCGGGACGCACGCGAAGCCGGTCTCCGGCCTTGACGGCATCAAGCGGCACGTCGGCCTCCCCCGAAGCCGTGATCCGCCGGACGGTTTTCGGCGAGAGGTCCATCAGTGCCCGGATTGCATCCCCCGTTCGGTCACGCGCCGTCAGCTCCAGCACCTGTCCGACGAGCACCAGGATGAGGATGACCGCGCTGGCCTCGAAATAAAGCGGGGGAGGATGACCGCCCCCCAGCTCGGCGGGAAAAACCCAGGGCGCAAGCAGTGAAACGACGCTGAATGCGTAGGCTGCACCGGTTCCGATTGCGATCAGCGTCCACATGTTGAGATTGCCGGTGACAATGGAGGACCAGCCGCGTTTGAAAAAAGGCAGACCGACCCAGGCCACGACCGGTGTGGCGAATGCAAACTGGAGCCAGCGAACCGTTGTTGATCCGAACCAGTCGTCCCATGGGATCCCCAGCATTCCTCCCATTTCGAGCAGCAGGACCGCCAGGGCCAGCGGAGTGCCGATCAGGAGCCTGTGCCGGAAATCGACGAGTTCGGGATTCGGGCCGGAATCCATCGTGGGCATCATCGGCTCCAGTGCCATGCCGCAGATCGGACAGTCACCCGGTTCCTCTTGCACGATTTCGGGGTCCATCGGGCAGGTGTAGAGTGCACCATCCGGTGCGGGCTGTGCTGTCGGGCGGCCTTCCAGGTAGGCGTCGGGATCGGCCTCGAACTTGTCCTGGCAGTGGCTGGAACAGAAATAGTGACCCTGTCCCGCATGCCTTGTGATGAATTGTGCCGTGGCCCGGCGGACTTTCATTTCGCAGACCGGGTCTATTGCCTCGATGTAGAGATCGGGTGTCGTCGAGAACTTGTCCCGGCAGCCTTCATGGCAAAAATGAAACATCTGCCCGTCATGCTCAAAACAGGGCGTATCGCTTCCCGGGCTGACGGTCATCCCGCAGACCGGATCGCGAGTGACAAGGTCGAGGGCAGGTGTAGGGTCTACCATGTTCCAACTCGCCTGTGTATCCGGCGCCACCCAGTATCAAGGGGATGCTCGGGCTTGATACTCATGTATTTCATCTGTACTCAGGAAATGAGCCCACAGTCAGTAGTAAACCGAGTCAAGTGAAACGCATTCCATCACATCGTGTGCGGTGGGCAGCTTGCGGAGACTCAAACCGTTACCAAACATATTGCTCCCTCCAGCACGGGGTCAACCGCCCTATCTGTAGTACCGGAGTGGCGATTTTATCACTGATCTGCTGGGCACGAGTCGGCGGACGAAGTGACCGGTAATTTTGGGAGGGATGCTGCCCAAAAACTTAGCTCGGATTTTAGTGCCTGCATCCATACCATACCTGGCTCAGTAGGCACATTGATGTAGGCATCTTGTAGATGGTGCCGGAGAGGTGATTCGAACACCCGACCTACTGATTACGAATCAGTTGCTCTACCGACTGAGCTACCCCGGCACAGTCCGGTTTATAACTTGTCAGGATAGGGTTTGTACAGGTGCAGTGAGTCAGGCCACACTGAAATGATGGGTACAAGCGGCAGTGTCTGGGCAAAGTCGATCACCCGACTCAAGACTGGTTCTTTTGTATCAGTCCCACCCGTATTGAGCTACGGGCTGGGCCTCGGACGGTTTCGTCATTAGTTTACAGGCAAGATCGGCAGATGCGAGGCTCATCGCGATTCCCCACCGGAAGTGTCCGGCATTCAGGTACAGGTTTTCATATTCGGGATGCACACAGATGTAGGGAGCTTCGCGCAACGTGCCGGGTCGAAGCCCGCTCCAGTGGTCTGCTAGTTCCGCATCCTGCAGTTGTGGACAAAGTCGGCAGGCCCAGGCATGGAGGGCTTCTTTGGCCTCTTCGGTCACGGTGCGGTCGAATCCAACGTACTCCAGTGTGCTGCCGCACAGGACATACGGCGCTTTTCGGGGGATCATGTACTGCTCGTTCTGCACAAGGATGTTGGACAGCAACCGTTGTCGCGTCTTCAACAGCAGGATCTGCCCGCGCACCGGTACGATGTCCGTGCAGACATCGCTGAGTGTCTTCAGTAGTTGCTGGACCCAGGCCCCGTTGCAGACCACCACCTGGTTCGCATCGAAGGTGCGCTGATGGCTTTTGACCCCGGTGATCACATGATCCTGGGTCTGCAGGCCGGTGACTTCGGTGTTCTCGAAGATCTCCACGCCGTGCAGGACCAGGGACTTTCGCAGGGCCTTTGCGAGCAGGCGCGGGCGCACCTGCATGGCCGACGGGATGTGCAGGGCCGCCTTCAGGTGCTCCGCGAGGTTCGGCTCCAGTGCCTGCAGTCGGTCCTTGTCGAGGGGCTCAATCCGTGTGTTGCAGGTCCGGGCCCAGGCCAGCGCCTGTTCCTGCTCTTTTGTATCGGCGACGAGGATGCCGCAGTGCAGCAACTCGGGGTCGACCCCGGTTTCTTCCTGCAGTTGCGCCACGAATCCCGGGAAGTCCGCCTGGCTCGCCTCGACCAGCGCGCGTGCACCTTCGCTCTGGCGCCAGGGATAAAACCGGGCCAGGATGCCGCCGGCCGCCCAGCTCGATTCCCCCGCGAGCCGGTTTTTCTCGAGCAGGGCCACCTTCAGCCCCGCAAGGCGCAGGCTGCGGGCGGTGGTCATGCCAATCAGGCCGCCGCCAATGACTGCCGCATCGTAGGTCATGTCCGCTATTGAACTCTTCGAAAAGTTTGCAGATTATAACGGCTGTAAAGACCGCCTGTCCGAGGGCAAACCGCATGCAAATCATTCTGAACGGCCGCAAGAAAAGCATCACCGAGGGACTCACGGCCTCCGGGCTGATCGATGCCCTGGACCTCGGGGGCCGGCGCATCGCCGTTGAGGTCAACAGTGAAATCGTGGTGCGCAGCGCCCTGGCCAGCCACGTGCTGCATCCCGGCGATCGTGTGGAAATCATCCACGCCATCGGCGGCGGCTGATCGAGCCCCGCAGGCGCCCGCCAGTGCCTGTGCGTGCAGTGCTATGATAGGCGGATGGCGTTCAACCAATTGCCCCGATAGAGCACACACGGCCCATGATTGCGAACCCGACTGCTGACGAGCTTGCCTTCGAGAACGCCGATGCGCTCGTGGTCGCAGGCCAACCCTACCACTCCCGTCTTCTGGTCGGCACCGGGAAGTACAAGGATCTGCAGGAAACCCGGGAGGCGATCGTTGCCAGCGGTGCTCAGATCGTGACGGTTGCGATACGAAGAACCAATATCGGACAAGACAAGAATGCGCCCAGCCTGCTGGATGTCATCTCCCCGGAAGAGTTCACGCTGCTGCCCAACACGGCCGGGTGCTACAGTGCCGAGGATGCGATACGCACCTGCCGGCTAGCGCGCGAGCTGCTGGACGGGCATGCGCTGGTCAAGCTGGAGGTGCTGGGCGATGAGAAAACCCTGTACCCGAACGTAGTCGACACCCTGAAGGCCGCCGAGGTCCTGATCCAGGAAGACTTCCAGGTCATGGTGTACACCAATGACGATCCGGTCATCGCCCGCCAGCTCGAGGCCATGGGTTGCGTGGCCGTGATGCCGCTGGCCGCCCCGATCGGCTCGGGACTGGGTATCCGCAACCCGGGAAACATTTTGGATATCGTCGAGAACGCCCGCGTGCCCATCCTGGTGGATGCCGGGGTCGGTACCGCCTCCGATGCCTCGGTGGCCATGGAACTCGGTTGTGACGGGGTGCTCATGAACACCGCCATTGCCATGGCCAAAAAGCCTGTGCTGATGGCCAGGGCCATGCGCCATGCCGTGGTGGCCGGACGACAGGCCTTTCTTGCCGGGCGCATGACCCGGCGCCGTCATGCCTCCGCCTCCTCCCCCGCGGAGGACCTCATCGCGTAGTCAGGGCGGCCTCGTTGCAGACCCCGCCCGCCATTCGCAGCTACGTCCTTCGCGAAGGACGTTTTACCAAAAGCCAGCGAGCAGCACTCCAGAAACTCTGGCCGGCATACGGCATCGACACGAGATGCGGGGTTCTGGATGTACAGACCCTTTTCACCAGGCCGCAGCCGGTCGTGCTGGACATCGGATTCGGCGACGGCGAGGAACTGGTAGCTTTGGCCTCGGCCTGCCCGCACCTGAACTTCCTGGGGGTCGAGGTGTACCGGCCCGGTGTCGGCGCCTTGCTGCAAAAGATCGTGGCCGCCCGCCTGGAGAACGTTCGCGTGCTGCGCAAGGATGCCGTGGCGGTGCTGGAGGAACACATTGCACCCTCCAGCCTGGCCGCGGTGCTCATCTGGTTTCCGGACCCCTGGCCCAAGCGCCGCCACCACAAGCGGCGGCTGGTGCAGACCGGATTCATCTGGCAGGTGGCTGAAGGGCTCGAAGCAGGGGGTGAGTTGAGCCTGGCGACGGACTGGCCCTCGTATGCGCAGCACATCGAGGCCGTACTGAATTCCTGCGACAGGTTTGAAAAAGCGGGGACTTCTGCGCTGGTCGGCGAGCGCCCGAGCACGAAGTTCGAACGCCGCGGGCTGCGCCTGGGCCACAAGGTGTTTGCCCAGGTCTACCGCAAGACCCGCTAGGCTTCCCTCAAGGGCTTGCTCGCATGCATGCGCCGGGCCGGGCACTCATGTCCCTGGGCCAGCGGACAGGTTTCCCTTTCACAGTGCTCGATGTTCTCCCAGGCGAATTCGATGGCGCGCTCGTCCGAGCGGTAGAAGTGATCCAGCCATTCGGGCCCGGCAAAACCGGTGCGCACGAATACGTCCATGACCTGCCGCTTGGTGCGCGCGAACACCAGGCGCACGTCCAGGGCCACCAGGCGCAGCGACAGCTGGTGCAGCATGTCTTCCCCGGTAGCATCAATGTCCGTGATGGCCTCGGCGTCGATGATGATGAACTTCAGTTCCGGTTTGGATGCCACGCGCTCCAGGATCTTGGCCTCGAAGTACATCGCACTGGCAAAGAACAGCGGCCCCTCGAAGCGCAGCACGGAGATCTTGGGACAGGTTTTGAGAATGTTGGCCTGTGCATCGCGCAGGGTGCCGTCGGAATGGCGCGACAGCACCGAGATATGCGGATGCATGGTGCGGTACATGAAAAGGCCGAGCGACAGCACCACGCCGATGAAGATGCTTTGCTCAAGATGCGGGGCCAGCGCCAGGGTCAGCACGAACGTCAGGATCGCGATGACGCCGTCGTGGGTATGCACGCGCAGTGCGTACTTGATCTGCTTGATGCGGATCAGGTTGATCACGGCCGAGATGATCACGGCCGCCAGGGTGGCCTGGGGCAGGTAGTACAGGTACTGGGCGAAATGCAAAAGGATCAGCGAGAGGGCAACGATGACTCCGGTGACGATGGCGGCAAACCCGGTCTTGGCACCTGCGGACATGTTGACGGCCGAGCGTGAAAAGGAGCCGGCCACCGGGTAGGCGCCCGACAGGCCCGAGATGATGTTCCCCAGGCCCTGTCCCACCAGGCCCTGGTTGGCATCGATGCGCTGGCGGGTCTGCACGGCGATGGCCTTGGCGATGGAGATGGCCTCCATGTACCCGACCACGGCGATGACGATGGCCTTGCCTATCAGGCTGGCAGCGGTGGCCAGGTCCACGTTCGGGATGGAGAGCACCGGCAGGCCGGCCGGCACGTGCCCCACGATTTTTCCGCCGAGATTCTCGTAGCCGACCAGCAGGGAAATGACGCTGGTCACGATTACGGCGATCAGCACGCTGGGTATTTTCGGGGCGTAGTGCCTGAGCCCGAAAATGATGACCAGCGCCAGGATGCCCATGGCGAGCGTCGGGAAGTGGGTGTGCTGGGCGGCCTCGACCAGCACATTCCAGATCGTGATGAAGAAATGATCACTGGTTTCCGCGGTCACTCCAAAGAGTTTGGACAGCTGGGAGGTGGCAATGATGATGGCCGCGGCATTGGTGAAGCCCACGACCACCGGGTGGGACAGGAAATCCACCAGCACCCCGAGGCGCAACAGCCCGAGTGACATCTGGAACACCCCGACCAGGATGGCCAGGATGGCCGCATACACCACAAATCCCTCGGGGTTGGCCGCAGCCAGGGGCTCCAGGGCGGCCGCGGTCATCAGCGAGACAACGGCCACCGGTCCGGTCTGCAACTGCCGCGAGGAACCAAAGGTCGATGCCACGATCACCGGCAGGAAGGAGGCGTACAGGCCGTAGTAGGGCGGCAGTCCGGCAAGCTGCGCATAGGCCATGGACTGCGGGATCAGAACCAGTGCCACCGTAAGTCCGGCCACACAGTCTTTCCAGACGACCGCCGGGTCCTTGAGTTCCTGGATCCAGTTCAGGTAGGGGACAAACCGGCTGATGAATTCGTGCGTGTATTGCTGTGCTGTGATCAACGGGTCCTCCGGGTCAATCCGGTCTATCCTTCGGCGCCCTGCTTGCCGTGCCTGTGGGTGCTCTGCCTTGAAACCGCGTCTTGGACACGAGCTTGCTCCACATGTTGCATGCAGTCGTTCGTCTCCCTGAACATGGTGGACTCAGGCATTGATGTGCTTATCGGCAATCCATGGAGCAGTCAGGATTCCCCTCGCTACGGCAGGTCGTGGATTTCGTCTTGCATCTGGAAATCAGCATTCTGAATTATACGAAAATATAGGCGTGAAAGTTAAGCGATCAATAGAACCGGTTTGATGCAAAGGAGTGACACGGCGGGTGCCCGCAGCATCGTACATTTCGTGATACTCTCTAACGACAACTTCTGGCTTGAAACCCTGTGATGGAGGACATTCCATAGAGTGCTTATACCTGCCTGCCTGATGAGTCCATCGACAACTATCCGAAGAGCGCGATCCGATGCTTTCGGGTCGGCTTGTCCGCGTTTGCATCCCGTGTGTCTGTTCCATGGCTGAGCCCTTTCATTTCGCGACCGCATCGGGCCTTTCCTCGCGCGAACTGGTCACTGACTGCCTGCGCCAGCTTGGCGACGTACGCGGCAAGTACCGTCTGGGATTCCTGTACGCCAGTGACAACCTGTGCAACGACCTGGAGAATGTCGTAGGCCGGCTGAAGCAGGAAACCGGAATTCAGGACTGGATCGGTACCGTGGGTGTCGGGCTTTGCAGCACCGGCTGCGAATACTATGACCAGGCGGCCCTGGTGATCATGCTGGCAGATTTCGAGGATCAGGAGTTTTCGATCATCGGCGCAGGCGACCTGAATGAGGAACAGCTGCTTGAGCAGGTCACCAGCTACTGCAAGGAAGAATTGCCGCATGTCGGGATCATTCATGGCGACCCCAGTAATCCGGCCACCCCCGGCCTGATTGAGAAAATTTCCGAGGCCGTACCCACGGCCTACCTGGTAGGCGGCCTGACTTCCTCGAATTTCCAGAACCACCAGATTGCCAGGGACGTGGTCAACGGAAGCGTATCCGGTATCTTTTTCTCACCGCAGGTCAATACGGTCGTCGGCCACACGCAGGGATGCACGCCACTGGACAAACAGCATGTGATTACAAAGGCCGACCGCAACCTGCTGATCGAACTGGACCACCGGCCCGCCCTGGATGTGTTTCGCGAGGACATCGGCGAGGTGCTCGCCAAGGACCTGCACAAAATCTCGGGCTATATTTTTGCCGGCCTGCCCATCGAGTATTCGGATACGGGCGACTACCTGGTGCGCAACATCATCGGCATTGATGAGCAGGAGAAGATCATCGCGGTGGGAGACTATCTCTATGAAGGCAGCAAGTTCATGGTATGCCGGCGCGACGGAAACAGTGCGCGCGAGGACATGCTGCGCATGCTGGGCACCATGAAGTCGCGAATGCAGGACCGCCCGCGAGGTGGGGTGTACTACACCTGCCTGGGCAGGGGCCGGTACCAGTTTGGCGAAAATTCCGAAGAGCTCAAGATGATTCAGGATACCCTGGGCGATTTTCCGCTGGTCGGGTTTTTTGCCAACGGCGAGATTTTTCACAATCGCCTGTACGGCTATACGGGCGTTTTGACACTCTTCACCTGAATCGCACATGCAGTACGCACCCCTGGGCCATTCAGAACTGAACGTCAGCAGGATCTGCCTGGGGACCATGACCTTCGGTGAGCAGAACACCGAGGCGGAAGCCCACGACCAGCTCGACTGTGCATTGTCCCACGGTGTCAACTTCATCGATGCTGCGGAGATGTACCCGGTGCCGTGCCGCGAGGAAACACAGGGCCGCACCGAGCAGTACATCGGTACGTGGATCAAGAAAAGCGGCAGGCGCGGCGATGTCATCCTGGCTTCCAAGGTGGCCGGTCCGGGCATGATGCCGTATCTGCGCGATGGACCGCAGTTGACCGCGGACCATATCGAGACGGCACTTGAGGCCAGCCTCGAGCGTTTGCAGACCGACTGTATCGACCTGTACCAGGTGCACTGGCCGGCAAGAAACACCAATTTCTTCGGCAAGCTCGGCTATGAGTCAGACCCTGCGGAGTCTTCGACGCCGATCGAGGAAACCTATGCCTGCCTCGCCAAGGCGGTGGAGCAGGGCAAGATCCGGTATATCGGGATCAGCAATGAGACCCCGTGGGGCGTCATGCAGTACCAGTCCCAGGCCCGCATCCATGGCTGGCCCGGCGTGGTCAGTGTGCAGAATCCCTACAGCCTGCTGAACCGCACTTACGAGATCGGTCTGGCTGAAGTCTCCCATCGCGAAAACATCGGACTGCTTGCCTACTCCCCCTTGGGATTCGGTGTGCTTACCGGCAAATACCTGGAGGGCAAGGCGCCTGCCGATGCGCGACTGACCCGCTATACCTACTTCGACCGCTACACCAGCGAGGTGGCCGTGCAGGCCACACGGGCCTACGTGGAACTGGCCCGCAAGAACGGCTATTCGCCGGCCCAGATGGCCCTGGCCTTCGTCAATTCGCAACCGTTCGTGGCATCCAACATCATCGGCGCCACCAGCCTGCAGCAACTCGAAGAGGACATCGCCAGCATTGACCTGACCCTTTCCGATGAAGTGGTGGAGGAAATCGAGCGGCTTCACAGCCGCCAGTCCAACCCCTGCCCGTGAGGCCTGCATGCCCCGCTCGGGGTGCACCCCGGCCTGTCATGACAGCCCGCGGTTCAGTCGGCGTCCCGGGCGAGCAGGTGGTTCGCCGCTTCCGCAAGATCCTCGAAAACCAGCAGATTGCGGGGCAGTTGCTTGTTGCGTGATGTCACCGAGCCGTTGCCGGTGCGTACCAAAATGGGCTCCAGTCCAAAGGCCAGGGCCGCCTGAATGTCACGCAGTGAATCGCCGATCAGCGGCGCTTGCCTCAGCGACAGCCCGGAACGCTGCTCGATCTCGGCCAGCATCCCCGGGTTGGGCTTGCGGCATTCCCCCTTCAGGTGCGGGCAGATGAAAATCCCGTCGAAATGACCGCCGTAGCGGGCAAGCTCCGATAGCATTTTCCCGTGAATCTGGTTCAGGATCTCGTAATCCAGCAGCTTGCGGGCGATACCTGACTGGTTGGAGGCGATGAACACCTTGACCTTGGCGTGGTTCAGTCGGGTGATGGCTTCCAGGCTGCCCTCGATCGCGACCCACTCCTCGGGAGACTTGATGAATTCGTCCGAGTCTTCGTTGATGACCCCGTCACGATCCAGCACAACGACTTTCAGTGTACCCATCGCTGCGGGCCTCAGGATTGCAGCCGTGAGAAATCGGCAACGTGCATGAACAGGGTATCGATACTTGCAAGCAGCGCAATACGGTTGGTTTTGAGCTTTTCATCCTCGTCCATCACCATCACGTGATCGAAAAAGGAATCGATCGGCTGGCGCAACCCGGCCAGCCTGCGCAGGGCCTGCTCGTAATGACGCTGGCGGAAAAGTGCCTCGACGTCACCGGCCAGTGCTTCGATGGCGGCGTGCAGGGCGGTCTCTGCATCCTCCCTGAGCAACTCTTCTTGCACACCCTTCGGTCCGGCGCTCCCTGATTTTTTCAGGATGTTGCGGATGCGCTTGTTTGCCGCAGCCAGGCGCCCGGCATCCTCCAGTGTTCGAAAGCGGGACACGGCCTCGATGCGCATCGCGATGTCGAAGGGGCTGACCGGGCGGTTCGCGAGCACGGCGTCGATGACATCGTGTGCCACGTCTCTGGCAGAGAAGTACGCATACAGGCGCTTGATCATGTATTCGTGTACTTCACCGGCAACGGCATCGGCGTCCAGTTTTTTCGCAAACAGACCGGCGGCCTGTTTCAGGGTCGAAGGCAGATCGATGTCGAGTCCTGCTTCAACCAGGATTCGCAATACACCAAGTGCTGCACGCCGCAAGCCATACGGGTCTTTCAGGCCGGTTGGTTTTTTGCCGATTGCAAAGATGCCCACCAGGGTGTCCAGCTTGTCGGCCATGGCAAGTACCTGGCCGGGTACACTTTCCGCTAGCTCCCCGCCCGACTGGCGTGGTAGATACTGCTCCTCGATCGCCAGGGCAACCGCAGATTCTTCTCCGTCGTGCAATGCGAGGTAGCGCCCGGCAGTGCCCTGCAATTCGGGAAGCTCGATCACGATCTCGGTCAGCAAATCGCATTTGCTGAGTTGGGCGCTGCGCCGGCATGTCTCCAAATCTGCACCCAGCGCTTCGCCGATCATATCGGCCAGCTTGTGGATGCGCAGGGTCTTGTCATGCAGGCTGCCGAGCTCTTTTTCGAAGACAACGCTTTTCAGGGCTTCCAGCCGCGATTCCAGCGATCGTGTGAGATCACGCTGCCAGAAAAAGCTGGCATCTTCAAAGCGCGGCACGATCACCTTCTCATTTCCGCGACGGACCTGTTCCGGGGCCGCGCTGTCGATATTGCTGAACATGATGAATTTCGCCAGCAACGTTCCCGCCTGATCGACCAGGGGAATGTACTTCTGTTTGTCTTGCATGGTAATGACCAGCACTTCCCGGGGCACCTCGAGAAAACGCGGGTCGAACTCACCGAGCAGGGCCTGTGGCCACTCCACCAGTCCGGTGATCTCATCCAGCAGGGTCTGCGTGTAGACCGGTTTCGCCTTGGTGCGGGCTGCAACTGCATCAACCTGCTTGAGAATGTTCTCCTGGCGTGCTGCAAAATCGGCAAGCACGTGCCCTTCGGTTTCCAGCAGCCGGCAGTAGTGCGAGGGTTGCGGGATCTCGATCGCCTTCGGGCTGTGAAACCGGTGGCCGTAGGTGATGCTTCCACTGGCCAGGCCAAAAGCCTGGGCCGGTATCGTCTCGCTGCCATACAGAACCGTCAGCCAGCGCACCGGGCGAATGAACTCGTCTTCACCCGCATTCCAGCGCATGCGCTTGCGTACCGTCAGCTTGGCGAATACGGCCTCCAGTAACCCGGGCAACAGTGCCCGGGTCTCAAGGCCTGCCTGTTGCTCGCGAAATACGAGTTTGGGCTCACCGGCGCTTGATTCGATCTGTAGCTGGTCCACATCGACGTTACAGGAGCGCGCGAAACCGGTGGCCGCCGCCGTCGGGTTGCCTGCCTCGTTGAAGGCGATGGCTTTCGCCGGCCCCCAGCGTTCGACGGTCCGGTTCGGCGATCGGGTATCCAGTTGCTCCACGACCACGGCCAGGCGCCGCGGGGTGCAGAAAACCCGGTGTTCGCCACAGCCCAGTTCCGCCACGGCAAGCTGTTCGCAGAGAACTTCACCGAGTTCGGTCGCTTGTTCCAGCACGAGCCGCGCGGGCAGGTCTTCCGTACCAAGCTCGACCAGCAGGTCCTTCTTGGCGGTCATGATGCGGAAGGTTCCAGCAGCGGGAAGCCCATTTTTTCACGCCGCGCAAGATGAGCCGAAGCCACCGCCTGTGCCAGTTTGCGTATGCGCAGAATGTACTGCTGGCGTTCCGTCGCGGAGATGACCTGGCGGGCGTCCAGAAGATTGAAGGTATGTGAGCATTTCAGGACCTGGTCGTAGGCGGCCAGGGGCAGCTCCAGCCCGATCAGCTTGTGGCACTCCTGCTCGCCGGATTCAAACGCCTTGAACAGCAGACGGGTATCGGCATGTTCGAAATTGAAAGCGGACTGTTCGGCCTCGTTCTGGTGGTAGATGTCCCCGTAGCGGATGGTGCGCTCCTTGCTTCGGGTCCAAACCAGATCGTATACGCTGCTCACGTTTTGCAGGTACATGGCGATGCGTTCGACCCCGTAGGTGATTTCCCCGGTGACGGGCCGGCAATCGAGTCCTCCGACCTGCTGGAAGTAGGTGAACTGGGAAACCTCCATGCCATCCAGCCAGACTTCCCAGCCCAGCCCCCAGGCACCGAGGGTGGGAGATTCCCAGTCGTCTTCCACAAAGCGGATGTCATGGACCAGCGGGTCAATGCCGAGTGCACTCAGCGATTGCAGGTACAGGTCCTGGATATTGTCCGGCGCCGGTTTCAGCACCACCTGGAACTGGAAGTAACGCTGCAGCCGATTCGGGTTGTCTCCGTAGCGCCCGTCGGTCGGTCGTCGGCAGGGCTGGACATAGGCCGCGCGCCAGGGTTCGGGGCCGATCGCCCGCAGGAACGTGCCGGGATGAAAGGAGCCTGCCCCCATTTCCATGTCATAGGGTTGCTCGAGTACACAGCCCTGGGTACTCCAGAACCGTTCCAGATCAGCAATCAGGTCCTGCAGCGATGTGGTGTTGGGTGGCGGCATGGTCTCGAACAGGTGAAGTGCAGGATGAGTATACTTGCTGCACCCGGCAATTCCGAGCCGCATGTCACGGCAGCACAGTACCCGGCCCGGGCCAGGGTTTCTTCTGCCTGCGAACTCCTGTGCGGCGCATCGGAAGGCGTCGAGCCCAGACCGCAGCATGTCCTCGCGTAATGCTTTTCAGACCGGGTCACGGGATGAGGCCGGGGGGACTCAGAGTCCGGAAACCGGGAACCGGTCGCCGGTCGTAATTTGCACCTTTTTGGTGAGTAATTGCATCGAAATGGTGCAAATCTGGGCTCACCTTGCACTGCCCATTGCCGAAAACCTGCGTATAATGGCGCACTGGCTTCGTTGGAGTGCAGATCCGGTGCGTTGGCACACATCGTGCTTCAACCTACGCATGACCTAGATCGTGTGTAGCCGACAGTAGCCGCCAATCGCGATCAGAAAAACAACATTTCGAGTTCGTAAGCTAAGGAGG
This sequence comes from Gammaproteobacteria bacterium, assembly GCA_022824965.1. Taxonomy (GTDB): domain Bacteria; phylum Pseudomonadota; class Gammaproteobacteria; order UBA4575; family UBA4575; genus WTFY01. The sequence continues at coordinate 693,769 of JAJDYY010000008.1, read as the reverse complement.
AACTCATGTCCGCAAGCGATGTTATCAAAATGATGAAGGACAACGATGTCCAGTTCGTTGATTTACGTTTCACCGATACCCGGGGAAAGGAACAGCATGTCTCCATCCCGGCGTCCGTGGTGGATGAAGATTTTTTTGAGAACGGCAAGATGTTCGATGGCTCGTCCATCTCAGGATGGAAAGGCATTAATGAGTCGGACATGGTGCTGATGCCGGACGTGGGCACCGAGGTGATCGACCCGTTTTACAATGACACGACCCTGAGCCTGCGCTGTGATGTCCTTGAGCCATCCACGATGGAAGGGTACATCCGCGATCCGCGATCGGCCGCCAAGCGCGCCGAGGCCTATCTGCGCTCCACGGGCATTGCCGATACCGCCTACTTCGGGCCCGAGCCCGAGTTTTTCGTCTTTGATGACGTGAAATGGGCCAACGAAATGTCGGGAGCTTCGTATTCCGTCGATTCCGAAGAGTCGGCATGGAACTCGAACAAGGGATATGAAGAGGGCAACATCGGTCATCGCCCGGGTGTGAAAGGCGGTTATTTTCCCGTGCCGCCCGTGGACTCGCTGCAGGATGTGCGCTCAGCCATGTGCCAGGTGCTCACACAGATGGGGGTGATGGTCGAAGTCCACCACCACGAGGTCGGCACTGCCGGTCAATGCGAAATCGGCACGCGGTTCAATACCCTCACCGTACGTGCGGACTGGAACCAGATCCTGAAATACGTGGTGATGAACGTTGCCCATAATTACGGTAAAACCGCAACCTTCATGCCCAAGCCGCTGGTCGGTGACAACGGCAGCGGCATGCACGTGCACCAGTCCCTGTTCAAGGATGGAGACAACCTGTTCACGGGTGACATGTATGGCGGCATGTCGCAAACGGCGTTTTACTACATCGGCGGCATCATCAAGCATGCGCGGGCAATCAATGCATTTTCAAATGCCACCACGAACAGCTACAAGCGCCTGGTGCCGGGCTTCGAGGCCCCGGTGATGTTGGCCTACTCGGCCCGCAACCGTTCGGCGTCGATCCGGATTCCCCATGAAGCCAATGCCAAGGCGAGACGCATCGAGGTGCGCTTCCCGGATTCAGCAGGCAATCCGTACCTGACGTATGCTGCGATGCTGCTGGCCGGGATTGACGGCATCCAGAACCAGATCGATCCGGGTGCTCCGATCGACAAGGACCTGTATGACCTGCCTCCCGAAGAGGAAGCCAACATCCCGACGGTGTGTGCCTCCCTGGACCAGGCCCTCGAGGCCCTGGACGGCGACCGGGAATTCCTCAAGGCGGGTGGGGTGTTCTCCGACGACCTGATCGACGGTTACGTCGAGCTGAAGATGGAAGAGGTGACGGCCCTTCGCATGTCCACCCATCCGATCGAGTTCGACATGTACTACAGCTGCTAGCGGTACAGGACCTGGACCTCTCTGAAAACGCCCCTTTATGGGGCGTTTTTGTTGGTGCAGCCGGAGATGGACTCGTTATGCTGCGCCACCCCTTGAGCCGTTCCCGGTTTCGGGATGCTCTCTGACTCACAGTAGCGTATGATCCAGACTTGATTGCACTTATTTGGTGCAATTTTATCCAGGACAGGCCGTCCATATGCGTGAAATCCGCAGTCTGCGGGGTTGGACTGAAAATTGCACGGGAATAGAAGGCCAGTCCACCCTTTTGCGAATGCATCGGACCGGCGCTGAACATCAGGTCATGTACATGCCATGGATATACGGGGAATCATTGAAAATCTGACGCTGGCAATCGTTCTGGTCGATCAGGACCTGCGCATCCGCTACCTCAATCCCGCGGGAGAGGAGTGTCTGGGTACCGGGGTCCGCCATGCGCTCGGCCGGCCGCTGACCGGTTTCATCCAGGATGCCGGCGGCGACTTTATCGCGCACATCCGGCGCTCCATCGCGACCGGTAATCCGGTCACCGAGCATGAAGTCAGCGTGCGCCGCCCGGGTGCGGACGAGATCACCATCAATTGCGTCATCACGCCGCTGGCCGCAGACGACACCACGGAATGCCTGCTCGAGATCACCTGTATCGATCATCTGATCCGGATCTCCAGGGAAGAACACCTGCTGTCCGAGAATTTGGCGACCCGGAACATGCTGCGCGGTCTGGCCCACGAAATCAAAAATCCGCTGGGCGGGTTGCGCGGTGCAGCGCAGCTGCTTGCCAAAGAGCTGGGCGATGAGCGACTGCAGATGTATACGGACGTGATCATCGGCGAGGCCGACCGCTTGCGCAAACTGGTCGACAGCATGTTCGAGCCCAAGGTCACGCCCGAGAAACAGGAACTGAATGTCCACAATGTGCTGGAGCATGTCCGGCGTCTTGCAGTGGCAGAGCTCTCCGACGACATTGTCATCAAGACGGATTACGACCCCAGCATCCCGCCGCTGTACGCGGACTACGATCTGCTCGTGCAGGCGATACTGAACATCGTGGGAAATGCTGTGCGTGCCGTGGAGACGCAGGGCGAGGTCAACCTCAGGACCCGGGTGTTGCGGCGAATCACAATCGGTGAAACCTGCCATCGCCTGGTAGTCCTGATCAGCGTGACGGATAACGGTTGCGGCATCCCGGAAGAGCTCAAGCCGCAGATTTTTTTCCCCATGGTCTCGGGCAGCGCCGAGGGGACCGGTCTCGGTCTGCCGCTTGCACAAAGCCTGGTGCATTTGCATGGGGGCCTGATCGAGTTCGATTCCGATCCCGGCCTGACGGAGTTTCGGGTGTTACTGCCGCTGAACGGTACCGGATACTAAATGCCAACCTATTGGGAAGAGATGCCATGAATGATGCCAATGTCTGGATTGTGGATGATGATCAAGCCATGCGCTGGGTGCTCGAGCGCGCATTCGAAAAAGCCGGCATACCTGTGACGGCATTCGAGTCCGCAACGACAGCGCTGCGCACGCTGGAACATCACGTGCCCACCGCGATTCTTACCGATGTGCGCATGCCCGGGATGGACGGTTTTGAATTTCTGCAACGGATCAAGGCGGAGCATCCGATGCTGCCGATCATCATCATGACGGCCCACTCGGACTTGCAAAGCGCGGTGGGTGCCTACGAAAAGGGGGCCTTCGATTATCTGCCCAAGCCCTTTGATGTGGACGAGGCCATCGAGCTGGCCCGCCGTGCGTGCCTCGCAGCCGGCAGCGGGCAGTCGGCGGTGCAAAGCGCAGCGGCGGAGCCGCCGGACAGGATCATCGGCAAATCCCCCGCCATGCAGGAGGTGTTTCGCGCCATCGGCCGGCTGTCAAACTCCAGCATGACGGTGCTGATCAATGGGGCTTCCGGCACGGGAAAAGAGCTGGTTGCCCAGGAGTTGCATGAACACAGCCCGCGGGCGATTGGACCGTTCATCGCCCTGAACATGGCTGCGATCCCGCGCGACCTGCTCGAGGCTGAACTGTTTGGCCATGAAAAGGGTGTGTTCACGGGCGCACTCGCCATGCGCAAGGGGCGCTTCGAGCAGGCCCACAAGGGGACCCTGTTTCTGGATGAGATCGGGGACATGCCAGCCGATCTGCAGACCCGGCTGCTACGAATCCTCTCGGATGGACATTTTTACCGGATCGGCGGCCATGACCCGATCCAAGCCGATGTGCGGATCATCGCCGCGACCCACCAGGATTTGCAGGCACGGGTGCGCAAGGGCGAGTTTCGTGAAGACCTGTTCCATCGTCTCAATGTGATTCGAATCAGTATTCCTTCCCTGCACGAGCGCAGCGAGGACATCCCGGTCCTGTTGAAGCATTTCATGCAAAGCTCTGCAAGGGAACTGGGCACCGAGGCGAAACTGCTGGCGGAGGATGTTGTGGAGCACCTGTGCACCTTGCAATGGCCGGGCAATGTTAGGCAACTGGAGAACGTGTGCCGATGGCTGACCGTGATGGCGGCGGGCAATGAGATTCACATGCAGGACCTGCCCCTAGACATGCTCAAGGACGAAATCACGGACGCGCTGAGCTGGCAAAGCCTGCTGCGTGAGTGGGCCGACAGGGAATTTTCCAAGGGCAGCAGTTCGATCTGGAATCAGGCCCTGCCGGAATTCGAATCGATCATGATTCAGGCGGCCATGAAAAAAACCGGGGGTCGGCGCCAGAAAGCTGCCAAGCTTCTGGGCTGGGGGCGAAATACACTGACCCGAAAAATTCAGGAACTCGGCCTGTTTGAAAAGGCTCAGTGATCTACAGAAGCCAGGCAAACCTTGAACGATGCTGCGAGGTCTTGCAAAAGCATGAAGTAGGCTTCGGGCCCAGCCTCAACCGTGGCCCCCAGAGGATCGAGCACACCGATACGGGCGGGTGTATTTTCCGTGATGACCTCTACGATGCGGTTGTCGAACTGGGGCTCGGAAAACACACAGACCGCATCCAGTTCCTGCACTCTGTTGCGGAGTTTCTTCACGCGCTGGGCACTTGTCGCATGTTCGCCGCCGACGGTGATTGAGCCCGCTGCGCTCAGGCCAAAGCGAGCTTCGAAATAGTGGTAGGCATCGTGCAGTACGATAAACGGTTTGTCATGCACGGATGCCAGGTCTGCTGTGATCCTTGCAGTCAGTTCGTCAAGTCGTTGTAGGAATGAGCGGGTGTTGGCCGCGTAAATCGCAGCATTGTCAGGGTCTGTCTCGGACAGGACCGCCGCAATTTTGCGTGCCATCGCGCCGGCATTTTCCGGGTCAAGCCAGATGTGCATGTCGTAAGAACTTTCCGTGGCGCGGTGATCCATTTCGGGTCTGGCTTCATGATCGGCGTGATGCTCCTCATTTTCATGGTGTGCATCGTCGGACTCGTCAGCGTGTGCGCCTTCTTCATGGTGGTCATGAGCATGGTCGGTTTCATGGACATGTGCCTCAAAGGTTCCGCCCACGCGAAATTTTTTGAGCACCAGTCCCTTTGCTTCAGACAGCATGATGACGCGGGCGTCTTCTGGGAGTGTGTGGACAGGCTTGACCAGAGGGACCTCCAAGGAACTGTCCACCAGAAAAATGATATGAGCGTTCTTGATCTTCATCACATCCGAAGGGCGCAGGCTGAAAGTGTGGGGCGATGCCGCCCCCTGAATCATCAGATAGGGCTCGCCCACTCCGGCCATGACAGCACTTACCAGGGAATGCACCGGTTTGATCGAGGTGATGATCCTGTCCATGCCCTCGGCTGCCACTGGAAAGGGAACCAGGCAGCCCAATATTGCGGCTGTGACAAGCATTCGACGCAGACGCGTCAATGCACGGGGTAAGCAACCGCGGGCCGCAAGTTCATGTTTTCCGGTACCAGCCCGGGTGTTTCTGAATCTGGAGTCGCTTGCTGGGGGCAGGTTCATGGGCATCGTCAAATTCTCTAATAGATATAATATAACTTAACAGCGATGACCACTGTAAACCAGCACTGCCTCCTTTCACAGTCCATGCGCTTGCTTGCCGGAACATTCGGGGGGGTGGCGGAGCCTTCAGGCCCAATTTCAGGAGCGCCAGGCTTGGGCGCCTGCCGGGTCAAGACGCCTCAGGTGTATTCCGTCGCATCCGTGTGCATCTCCAGGCTTCCGGTCACCGCATTGACGTGCGACAGACCGGTATTATCGAGGTACTCGGCCATGCCGCGAGTGATTTTCTGGCAACACAGGGGATCGTAAAACAAGCCCGTGCCGATCCCTACTGCGGTGGCACCTGCAATCAGGAACTCGATGGCATCGTTGGTATGGACGATGCCACCCTGTCCGATGATGGGAATCTTGTGAGGCTTGCAGACCTGGTACACCTCGTGCACCTTGAGCAAGGCGATCGGCTTGATCGCCGGTCCTGACAATCCTCCCTGGTTGTTGTGCAGTACGGGCTGGCGGGTTTCGACATCGATGGCCATGCCCATGACGGTATTGATCACGGCAAAGGCATCGCTGCCCGCCTCGATACAGCGTTTTGCATTGTGACGGATGTCGGTCTGGTTGGGTGAGAGCTTGGTGATAAGCGGTTTTTGGGTGACCGCGCGGCAGGCTTCCACCACGCGTGCCGACATCTCCGGATCATTGCCGAAGGCCACCCCGCCTTCCTTTACATTCGGGCACGAAATGTTGATTTCAATCGCATCAATCGGGGAGTCGTCAAACCTGCGCGTGACCTCCCGGTATTCCTCCACCGTGGAGCCGGACACGTTCGCGATGAAACGGGTTTGTGAGAAATCGAGGCTCGGCAGGATCTCCTGCACGACGGCCTCCACTCCCGGGTTTTGCAGGCCGATGGCATTCAGCATGCCGTCGGTGGTTTCGGCCAGGCGGTGCGGGGCATTGCCAAGACGCGGCTCAAGGGTCGTGCCTTTCAGGCAGATGGCACCTACGTCACGGTTGGAGAACCCCTGGATGCGGGTGTACTCCTCGCCGAAACCGACACAGCCCGACAGCAGCACCAGGGGGGAGGACAATTGCAGGCCGCAAAATTCCACTTTGAATCTGTGATCGTCGCTCATGCCCGAAGTCCAGGGTTACATCGTTTGGGTCGCACCTGCATCCCGCATGCCTGCACTGCTGCCAGGTTCATGCAAGCTCGACTTTCATGTCTCGGCTCAGCAATTCGGATATGGCGGATTCCAGCGCTGCATCCCCGTTCAGTACGCGCCACACCTGTGTACAGATCGGCATGTCCACCTGGCGATCCTGCGCGACCTGGTGTACGACCTGGGCCGCATGAAACCCCTCAACCGCCTGTCCCAGTTCCTCCATGTACTGCTGTGCAGTCTTGCCGTTGGCGAGCGCCAGCCCGAGGCGGCGGTTGCGGGACTGATCATCGGTGCAGGTGAGCACCAGGTCACCGACACCTGCGAGCCCCATCAGCGTGGTCCGTTCAGCTCCAAGGCTTTGGCCAAGGCGCATCATTTCCGCAAGGCCGCGGGTGACCAGTGCGGCACGTGCATTGGCACCAAAACCAAGCCCGTCTGCAATGCCGGCGGCAATGGCCAGCACGTTCTTGATTGTACCACCCAATTCGACGCCGATAATGTCGCCGCTGGTGTAGACACGAAAACTGCTGCTGTGAAAGTAACCGGCCAGTTCCTGGGCAAAGACCGGTTCATCGGATGCGAGCGTCACCGCAGCCGGCAGCTGGCCGGCAACTTCGGCAGCGAAGGATGGACCGGACAAGACCGCTTTGCGGACATTGTCTCCCAGCACCTGGGTGACGACCTCGTGCATCATCAAGCCCGTGGTTTTCTCGAATCCCTTCGTGGCCCAGACCAGTTTTTCCGGGAAACGCAACGGTGCGAGCTGTTCGCAAACGTCGCGCATGGCATAACTCGGCACCGCCGCGAGGACAAAATCCGCAGGCTCGAGGGCATCGCCCAGATCATGGTGCGTCGCGAGAGAATCCGGCAGTGGATGATCCGGCAGGTAACGCAGATTGCAACGGCGGTTCTGCAGGGTGTCCATCAGGTCGGTATCGCAGTCCCACAGCTGCACACTGTGATGATTTCTGGACAGCTGAAGGGCGAGTGCAGTGCCCCAGGAACCCGCACCCAATACTGCAGCAATAGTCATGGATTTTTCAGTGGGTAGTTTGATCGGGGCTGGCCTTCTGTTCTTTCAGGGCCTTCAGGTGCTGCTGGTACAGGGCTTCAAAATTTACCGGGTTCAGCAGCAGCTGGGGAAAGCCGCCCTTGGAGACCAGTTCAGCGACGGTTTCGCGGGCAAAAGGAAACAGCACATTGGGACAATGACTGCCAAGCAGCTGGTTGTGCTGGTCCTTTTTGAAATTCTTGATCAGGAAGATTCCTGCCTGCTTGACCTCGACCAGGAACGCCGTGCTCTCTTCCTGGGTCGCGGTGACCTCGACGGTGATACAAACCTCAAAAATGTGCTCGCCCAGCTTGGCAGTTTCCGACTGGATATGGACGTCGGTCTGGGGGTTCCATTTTTCGGTGAAGATCTTGGGAGAAACAGGGTTCTCAAAGGAGACGTCTTTGAGGTAAATTTTTTGAATCTCGAATTTTTGATCCGTTTCCGCGGCCATGAGATCAAGCAGGGTTTCGCATCATCCGGTGGTGTCAGCGCAAGTCTTCATGAAGCCAGCAACTCATCCAGCCTGCCTGCCTGGTTGAGTTCGGAGAGGTCATCAAAGCCCCCCACATGTTGCTCGTTGATAAAGATCTGCGGCACCGTCTGGCGTTGGGTACGCTGCATCATCTCCTCGCGACGGGCCGGGTCCTCGTCCACGTTGATTTCCGTATAGTCGACCTTCTTGCTGTCGAGCAAACGCTTTGCCGCATTGCAGTATGCGCAGCGGTTGCCGGAATAGATGACAACCTTGCCGGAACTCATTTCTTGACGACCGGAAGTTGATCGTTCACCCAGGCGGTGATGCCGCCCTTCAAGCCGAACACCTGGGTATAGCTGTGCCCTGTCAGGACCTTGCAGGCCTGCGATGAACGCAGTCCCGTTTTGCAAAAGACCAGTACAGGCTGATCCTTGTTTTTGGCAAGGTCATCCGCTTTTTGCTTGAGTGCGCTGAGGGCGACGTGCTTGGCGTTGATGATGCTTCCCTGGCCCAACTCGTTGGCCTCGCGCACGTCCACCACAATCGCATCTTCCCGATTGATCAGGGCGACCGCTTCCGCGGGGGTAATTTCCTTGTATCCCTTGGTTGCGCGCCTGACCTCGGTCCAGAGGATCATACCCAGCACGACCGCGAGCGCGATGAACAGGTGGTAATTCCTGATTGCAAAATCTGTAAATTCTTCCATTGCGGTGTTTTATGGTGACTGCAACCGTATTCGATGGCCGTTGCTTGGGATGCCCGTCCAAGTGAACGAGGCACCTTCGGACGCGATGCTCAGGGGCGATGGACCGAGCAAAATACCTGCTGCATCATTTCAATCAACTTCAGCGTACGCTCATCCTCCACCCGGTAGTAGACCCGGTTGGCGTCTTTCCGGGTTGCCAATATACCTTTATCCCGCAAGATGGCCAAATGCTGCGATATGTTACTCTGGGACGTGCCTACACTGCTGACGATTTCCTGTACGCTGATCTCTCGTTTGCCAAGGACACAAAGGATTTTCAGTCGCAATGGATGCGACATGGCCTTGAGCGACCTGGAGGCCTGCTCGATGTCTTTTTCGCGATGGACGAGTTCTTCGGCGCTGATGCTCACAGTGCGGGTTCAGCAGGATGCTGCTTCCAAATTTCCTTATGGACATATAGTATAAGCTAATATTATAAATGTCTAATACATTAATGAAACCCCTGTACCGCAACCGCACAGGCCACGGAGAAATGTCATGAATCGGCCCGGCTTGTTGGCTGCATCGCTGGTCTGCATGGCGGTATTCGCCACGTCGCTGTCCAGTGCCCCCTCGCAACAGGAGGTGGAGCAAAAACTGGACCGGGTCCATGGCCAGATTCAAGCCAGCCAGCTCAGGCTGGAGAAACACCGCGGTGAGGCCGGCGCGCTGGAGGCCGAACTGCGTGAATTTGAACGCCGCATCGGCCAGCTCAACCTTCAACTCGGTGATACCAAAGACACGCTGAAAGATCACCGGAACCGGATCCGTTCCCTGGAGTCCAGGAAACAGGGTCTGCAAAAGCAGTTGTCCCGCCACCGCAATATCCTGCATGCGCAGATGAGATCCGAGTACCTGTATGCGGGCCAGGAAAAACTGAAGTTGCTGCTCAACCAGCAGGAGCCTGCAACCCTGGGCCGCACCCTGGTGTACTACGATTACCTGCATCGTGCCCGCATGAACGAGATGGAGGTTGTGGGCAACCTTCTACAGGAGCTCGGCCAGGTGCGGGAGGAAATCGAGGCCCGGGAAAAGTCGCTCGCCCGGACCCAGTCCGTTTTGTCTTCGCGCAAACAGGAAATCGCACAGGAGCAGGCCAAGCGAAAGCGGGTGCTCGAGCGCATGCAGGCACGTGTATCCGGTGAACAGGCGCGGCTTGCTCGCCTGGAGACCGACCGGCAGCAACTCCAGGAACTTCTGGACGAACTGCTGGCTACCCTGATCAATATTCCCCACATCGACCAGGGCCAGGATTTTCGCAAGGAAAAGGGCAAGCTGTTCTGGCCGGTGGCCGGCAAACCCAGCAACCGCTTTGGCCAGCGACGCAATTTTTCACGCCGTGCGTTGTACTGGCAGGGCGTGTTTATCCCGGGACGGGCCGGCAATGACGTGTACAACATCTTTCATGGGCGGGTGGTGTTTGCGGAATGGATGCGCGGGCTCGGGCTGTTGATGATCATTGACCACGGCAATGGATACATGAGTCTGTACGGGCACAGTCAAAGCCTGTACAAGCGCCCGGGCGAATGGGTCAAGGCCGGCGAGCGCATTGCCTCTGTGGGCAACAGCGGCGGGCAAAGCCGGACCGGCCTGTATTTCGAAATCCGCCGGCACGGCAAGCCTGTAAACCCCCAGCTCTGGTGTAAAAAACCGGCCCCGTCAGGGCGCACCGGCTGAGGCTGCACTGCAAATGAGTACACCGTGCATGCCCCCGCGCGTTGGCAAACGGGCTTTTTCACCGCATAAATCGGGGTATGATTGGACTGCTGGATCAAACCCCGGAGATCGGCAATGAAATTCAGACCCTCCTTGGGCCTCGGACTTGTGCTGGGCATCGCCCTGAGCCTGCCTGTCAGCCTGATGCACAGCGTGTGGGCCGACAAGGAAAATACGGCCTCGCTGCCGCTCGATGAGCTGCGCACCTTCACGGATGTCTATGCCAGGATCAAAAAGGAGTACGTGACCGAGGTCGATGACAGTGAGCTGTTGAAGAACGCGATTCGCGGCATGTTGTCCGGTCTTGATTCACATTCTTCCTTTCTCGATGCAGAGCAGTTTCGCGAACTCCAGATTGGCACCACGGGTGAGTTTGGCGGACTGGGCATCGAGGTCGGGATGGAGAACGGTTTCATCAAGGTGATCGCGCCAATCGATGATACCCCTGCACAACGGGCCGGAGTGCAGGCCGGTGACCTGATCATCAAGCTCGATGGCGAATCGGTGAAAGGTGTGGACCTGGAAGAGGCCGTCAGGCGCATGCGCGGCAAGATCGGCTCGACGATCGAACTGACCATCGTGCGGGACGGGGAAGACGGGCCTGTGCAAGTGTCCATCACGCGCGCCATGATTCGCGTACACAGCGTACGCAGCCGCATGCTGGAGCCGGGTTTCGGGTATGTGCGCATTTCGAATTTTCAATCGAAGACCACGAGCGCACTGCATGAAGCGATCGAGAACCTGGAAGCGGAGAACGACGGTGAGCTGCAGGGCCTGGTGCTGGACTTGCGAAACAACCCCGGCGGCCTGCTGACCGGTGCGGTTGGAGTCTCGGATGTCTTTTTGCAGGATAATGCCCTGATCGTTTATATCAAGGGACGGGCGGGTGATTCGGAACTGAAATACTCCGCAAGCACCGACGATTTGCTCGACGGTGCCCCGTTGGTGGTGCTGATCAACCAGGGATCGGCCTCCGCTTCGGAAATCGTTGCAGGCGCCATGCAGGACCACGATCGAGGCACGGTCCTGGGGGTCACTTCCTTCGGCAAGGGTTCCGTGCAAACCATCCTGCCGCTCAAGGACAACACCGCACTGAAACTGACCACGGCACGCTACTACACGCCATCCGGTCGCTCGATCCAGGATGCGGGCATCATACCGGATGTTCTGCTCAAGCCCGCCGAGGACCCGGAAGACAAGGAAGCCGATACGCCCGGGATGAGCGGGACAGCCGAGGAGCTCTTGCAGGATGATCCGGGTGGGGATGCGGTGGCGTCCGACGACCCCGCCTCGGTCGTGATCCTCCCCGAGCGTGGTGAAGACGACACTACCGACTATGAACTGGATGAGGCGCTCAAGCAACTGAAGGCCATGGCTCAACCGCCAGCGTCGGGTCAGGCCGCCAGCCTGACTCCGGGTGATCAGCTTTCAAAAATCGACGAACCGGAGATACAATAAAATTCCGTCAAGACCAGTTTAGAGGGTAAACCTATGGCAACCGTACTGATTCCACTTGCAGAAGGGTTCGAAGAACTGGAAGCAGTGACCATCATCGATTTGCTGCGCCGTGCAGATATTGAAGTGATCACGGCCAGCCTGAACGGGCAAACCGTCACCGCATCGCGTGGCACCCGGGTGATTGCCGACACCTCGGTGGACAAGGTCCTGGAGCAGGATTTCGACATGGTGGTCTTGCCCGGTGGACTGCCGGGAGCCGACCACCTGGATGCCGATGATCGTATCCACAGGATCTTGCAGCGTGCGGCCGAGAACGACCGTCCCATTGGTGCGATCTGCGCCGCACCCAAGGTGCTGGCCAGCGGCGGCCTGCTGGACCACAAAAAGGCTACCGCCTATCCCGGGGTGCTGGACCCGCAATCCCTGGGCACCACCCAGATCACGGATGCCGCCGTCCAGCAGGACGGCAACATCCTGACCTCTCGCGGCCCGGGGACTGCAATGGACTTTGCCCTGGAAATCATCGCCTGCCTGGCCGGTGCCGACAAACGCGATGAGGTGGAATCCGCTTTGCTTCGCAGCTGACAGGACCCGGCTATGCCGGGGGCTTTTGAAACAGGGTCTGCAGCAGCACCAGCACGACTCCCAGGAAAATTGCCGAGTCGGCTAGATTGAATGTCGGCCAGTGACAGCTCGCCTCATTCAGGCGATAGAAGAATGGCAGGCAGGAATCGCTGGAGTGGTAGTACCAGTCGATGAAGTCCGTGACCTTCCCGAACAGGATGCGGTCGATGACGTTGCCGATCGCACCTCCCAGCACCAGCGCCAGGCCGCAGGCCAGGAGTTTCTCCCCGGCATCCAGGGTTTTGAGCCAGACCAGGATGAAAACACTGATTGCGATGGCGAGCAGCGACAGGAACCAGCGCTGCCAGCCTCCGGCCTGGCTGAGAAAACTGAATGCAGCCCCCTCGTTGAAGGTCAGTGAAAGGTTGAAATAGGGTAACAGGGCCACGGGCTCGTACTGCACCAGGGACTGCAAGGCGGCCTGCTTGCCGAGCTGGTCGGCAAGGATCACCAGCAGGCTCAGCCAGAGCCACTTAAGCATAGAAACGTGACTCGCCCGAACCGCCGGGCAGGTTGCTTACGCAACGCATGCAGATTTGCGGATGTTGCGCATCCTTTCCCACGTCCTCACGGTAATGCCAGCAGCGGATGCATTTCGGGTGAGGTGACTTTCGCAACTGGATGAAATACTCGTTGCCGTGGGTATCCGCTACCCGGGTGGCCGTCTTCGGTGCTTCTTCATTGCGGGCGAGCCGGGCGCCGGATGTAATGAAGACGAAGCGAAGTTCATCGTTTGCGATCCTGGAAAGGCAATCGGGAGTCCCCCAGATCTCCACCTCTGCATCCAGCGACGAGCCGATGACTTTTTCATTGCGCAGTGCCTCCAGCTGTTTGCCAATGTGCTTTCGAACTTCAAGTATGATCTCCCAGTCCGCGTCGGTCACCTCGCCCGGGGTGGCGAAATCATCCAGGTCGTACCAGGTCTGTACGAACACCGGATCCTCGCGGGGACCGGGCAGATGCTGCCAGGCTTCCTCCGCCGTGAAGCTCAGAATCGGCGCAACCCAGCGAACCAACGCCTCGGCAATGTGAAACATGGCGGTCTGTGCCGACCTGCGCGCCCGGCTGTCAGTCTGCATCGTATATTGCCGGTCCTTGACGATATCAAGGTAGTCGCTGCCGAGTTCCAGCACGCAAAAGTTGTGAACCAGGGTGTAGATTCGGTGAAACTGGTAGCGTTCGTAGTAATCGATGATCTGATGCTGGAGTTGCCGGGTCTTGTACACGATCCAGTAGTCCAGGGCCACCATATCCCGCGCGGCTACACGGTCGTTCGCCGGGTCGAAGCCACTCAGGTTCGATAACAGGTAACGGGCCGTATTGCGGATTCGCCGGTAGGCATCCGAGGTGCGGCTCAGAATTTCGTCGGACACGTTGAGTTCTGCGCCGTAGTCGGTGGCGGCCACCCAAAGACGCAGTACGTCGGCACCCAGCACGTTGCATATCTTCTGGGGGGTGACCACATTGCCGAGGGACTTCGACATTTTCTTGCCATCGGCATCCACGGTAAACCCGTGGGTGAGCACCTGTTCATAGGGCGCGATTCCGTACATGGCCACCGAGGTCTTCAGGGAAGACTGGAACCAGCCGCGGTGCTGGTCGGAACCTTCGAGGTACAGACTGGCGCGTTTTCGGTTTTCGAGGTCAATCCCCAGTCTTTTCCGGGCCACGGCATAGTGGGTGACTCCCGAGTCGAACCAGACATCCAGGGTGTCGGTGACCTTCCTGTAGGATTCGCTGTCCTCCCCCAGCAGCTCTTTTGCATCCAGTCCATACCAGGCATCCATGCCCTGCTGTTCAATCCTCTGGGCCACCTTTTCGACGAGTCGTACCGTGTCGGGATGGGGTTCTTCCGTGGTCTTGTGTATGAAAAAGGTGATCGGCACCCCCCAGGTGCGCTGCCTTGAGATGCACCAGTCCGGACTGCTGGCCAGCATGGCGGTGATGCGTGCCTTGCCCCATTCAGGGACCCAGCGCACCTGCTCGATCTGTTCACGGGCGGTTTTCAGCAAATCCTTGGCATGCATGCTGATGAACCATTGTGGCGTTGCGCGGTAGATGAGCGGCACTTTCGTGCGCCAGCAATGCGGCAGGCTGTGGTGCAGGTCGGTGTGGTGCAGCAGTTTTCCCTTGTCGGTCAAGGTGTCGATGATTTTCGGGTCCACCTTGAAGACGTGGTCTCCTGCAAACAGGCCGGTAGGTTCCTTGAATATCCCGTGGTCATCCACCAGGTTCAGGGTCCCCATGGCATAGGTCTTGCCGACTTCAAAATCGTCGACACCGTGATCGGGAGCGGTATGCACCGCGCCTGTTCCTGCCTCGACCGTGACGTGGTCTCCCAGGATGACGGGCACGGTCTTGTCGTAGAACGGGTGCTGCAGCTGCAGGTGCTCAAGTTGCTGCCCCTTGATGCGACCTGCCACGGCATGTTCCTCGACGCCATAGCGCTGCATGCAGGTCTCCAGGAGCGCCTCTGCCAGCAACACGCGTTCCAGGCCGCAGTTGCCCTCAAACTCCGCCACGACGTAATCCAGTTCGGGATTGACGCACACGGCCTGGTTGGCGGGCAGGGTCCATGGCGTCGTCGTCCAGATGGCGACGGACAACGGTCCCCGGCCGGTGAGTGAGTCGAGCCTTTCCGCCAGTGCACTCTCGTCTGCGATGCTGAAACGCACGTCGATGGCGGGCGAGGTTTTCTCGTGGTATTCCACCTCGGTTTCTGCCAGTGCCGAGGCATCCACCACGTTCCAGTAGACCGGCTTGAAGCCGCGGACAATGTGGCCTTCCGCAAACAGTTTGCCAAGCGAGCGCACGATGTCTGCCTCGACCCCGAAATCCATGGTGAGGTAGGGTTCGTCCCAGTCGCCAAAAATACCCAGCCGTTTGAAATCCTCGCGTTGCTTGGCAATCTGCTTGCTGGCAAATTCGCGGCAGGCTGCACGGAACTCGCTATGGCTCTTCCGGGCCCCCGCCTTGCCAATTTTTTTCTGCACCTGGTGTTCGATGGGCAAGCCGTGACAGTCCCAGCCCGGGATGTACGGTGCATCGTACCCCGCCAGTGTTTTGCTTTTTACAATGATGTCTTTCAGGATCTTGTTGACCGCATGTCCGATGTGGATATCGCCGTTCGCATAGGGAGGGCCGTCGTGCAGAACAAAAGTCCGTGCACCGCTTCGCGCCTTTCGGATTTGCCGGTACACGTCCCGGTCTTCCCACTCCTTTAATATCCTGGGTTCCCGTTGTGCAAGGTTGCCCTTCATGGGAAAAGAAGTTTTGGGCAGGTTCAGGGTGTCTTTGTAGTCGCTCATATCCAGGTTTCAGGCGGCGATCTTGAAATGTTCTTTTGCCATTTCGGCATCAACGCGTATCTGGTTTTTCAATTCTTCAAGTGAATTGAATTTTTGTTCCTCGCGAATTTTCTTGCTGAAAAACACGGTGAGGTGTTTCCCGTAGAGCATTTGCGAGAAGTTGAACAGGTGGACTTCGATCAGGGTGCGCGTACCGGCGACCGTGGGCCGGTACCCTACGTTGGTCACCCCCAGAACCTCGGTGTCATTCTCGATCTTCACCTTGGTTGCGAATACGCCACTGATCGGGGAAAACCTGCGCTTGACCGGGATATTCGCTGTCGGGAAACCGAGGTCTTGTCCCCGGTGGTCGCCGTGTATCACGCGCCCGGACATGCTGTACATGCGTCCAAGCAGCTGTTGTGCAAGATCCAGCCTGCCGTTGGCAAGGTGGTCTCGGATCAGGGAGCTGCTGACACGTTCTTCATTGACGAAGAAGCCTTCGGTGTTCTCGACGCTGAAGCCCAGCTCGTCCCCAATGCGCACCAGCAAGGGATAATCCCCCTTGCGGTCTTTCCCGAAACGGAAGTCGTCGCCGACCGTCAGGTGCCTGATGTTCAGGCCGGAGATCAGGATATCCCTGATGAAGGTTTCGGGAGGCATGTTGGCCAGCATCCGGTTGAATGAAAGGCATACGAAACGGTCGATCCCGAGATCCCGCAGCAGACCAAATTTTTCTCTGAAGTTGGTCAGTCTCGCCGGCGCCTGGCTGCCCAGGAAAAACTCCTTGGCCGAGGGCTCAAAGGCGATCACCATGGAAGGCAGTCCCAGTGCCTGGCTTCTCGACTGCAATTTTTTCAAAACGGTCTGGTGGCCCCGGTGCACACCGTCAAAGTTGCCGATGGTGGCCACGGATGCCACGGGATGCCCTGTTCCGGTACCGAGGTATCTCGTTAGCTGCATAAAATCAAAGACCCGTTCATGAAACCGTGTCGGCGCTTACGGTTGCAGCACAAACAAATTCCTGCGTACCCCCAGCAAGGCCAACGCGCCAATATACAGCACAAGCCCTGACAGCATAAAGCCCAGCAAGGCCATGATGCGCTCGGCCACATCCCAGTTCAGCCACTGATGGGCCTCGGGCAAGATCCACATCAGCGCAATACCCATCACAACTGTGGCCGTCAGCACCTGGGTCAGGTACCTCATCCAGCCTGGCGGCAAAACCAGGGCTGCAGAGCCTTTCAGCCTGGAGAACAGCAGTGCAGCATTCAGGTAGGCGGCCAGCGAGGTGGCCAGGGCCAGGGCGGCATGCGGAGCGGCAAGATCCCACTGCAGCCAGATCCAGACGAATGCGAGGTTCAGGATGATATTGCAGGCCATGGCAATCACCCCGATCTTTACAGGGGTCTTGGTATCCTGGCGTGAATAGAACCCCGGTGCCAGCACCTTGATCAGGATGAATGCCGGCAATCCCAGCGCATAGGCCTTCAGGCTGGCGGATGCCATCAACGTGTCCGTGGCAGTAAATTCCCGGTACTGGATCAGCGATGTCAGAATCGGGCTGGCCAGCAGGATCAGGCCGACGGTCGCGGGAATCGAGATGAATATGGAAAGCCGCAGTGCCCAGTCGAGCGTCCTGTTGAACTCGTCGGTGGAGTGGTTGACGTACTGGCGGGACAGCCGGGGCAGGATGATGGTCGCCATGGCCACGCCAAAAATGGCCAGTGGGAGTTCCACGAAGCGGTCCGAGATATACAGCCAGCTGATGCTGCCAACGGCCAGGAACGAAGCGATCAGCGTGTTGATCAGCAGGTTGATCTGCACGACGGACGAGCCGAAAATGGCCGGCAGCATCAGCCGCATGATTTTTTGCACGCCGTCTTTGGCGCCATGCAGTGAAACCTTCGGCAGCACACCCAGTGCCGACAAGAAGGGAAGCTGGAAAGCCAGCTGGACTATGCCGGCAACAAACACCCCCCATGCCAGTGCGACCACGGGTTGTTCCATTTCCGGGGCCAGCCACAGGGTTGCGGCGATCAGTGACAGGTTCAGGAGTACCGGCGTGAACGCCGGTACTGCAAAACGGTTGAAGGTGTTCAGGATGCTCGCCGACAAGGCAGTCAGCGAGATGAACAGTATGTACGGGAAGGTAATGCGCAGCATCTGTGTGGCAAGATCAAACCGTGTGCTGTCGCTGATGAAGCCCGGGGCGAAGATGTATATCAGGGCAGGTGCGAGCAAAACCCCCAGGACGCTGACCAGGAAAAGAATGATGCTGAGGGTCCCGGTCACATGATTGATGAGTGCCTGCAGTTCCGCTCGCGAGCGCTGTTCCTTGTATTCGGACAGGACCGGCACGAAGGCCTGTGAGAAAGCCCCTTCTGCAAAAAGGCGCCGCAGGAAATTCGGGATACGGAAGGCCACGAAAAAGGCATCGGTGCCGCCGGTGGCGCCCAGGAAGATAAATATCACGGCATCCCTGAGATATCCGAATACTCTCGAGACAGCCGTGATTCCGCCTGTGACGGCGGTGGATTTGAACAGGGCTCGATGTTCAGCCATTGTGTACCTGGAGTGCGGGCCTAGGGAGCAGGGGTTGACATTTATTTATCTTACTACCATAGTTCGCAGCCCGAACGCACAATCCAAACAGAAAAGCGATTAGACATTGGCCAACTCCCCCTCAGCAAGAAAGCGTGCGCGCCAGGCGGTCAGGCACCGCCAGCACAATGTGAGTCAACGCACAAAACTGCGTACGCGAATCAAGGCGGTGGTCAAGTCGATTCATTCGGGAGACAAGGAGGCTGCAGCAGATGCATTCAAGCTGGCCCAGCCCAGCATTGATTCGGCCGTCGGCAAAAAACTGATCCATGCCAACAAGGCCGCCCGTCACAAGAGCCGTCTGAACGCACGTATCAAGGCCATGTAGCCCGGCGGCGCTCGGCGCTGCATCATCTGATCCATTAAAGAATCACCAGGTTGTCCCGGTGAATCAGCTCCGGCGCATCCACATAGCCCAGCACGGCTTCGATCTCTGTACTGAGTCTTCCTTGGAGTTTGCGTGCCTCCTCGGATGAGTAGTTCGCAAGACCGCGTGCAATCTCCTGTCCGCTGCGATTGAGGCAGCTGACCACCTCTCCACGTTCGAAGTCTCCCTTGACGTCTTCAACCCCGATCGCGAGCAGGCTTTTTCCCGACTTGCAGATGACGGCGCTGGCACCGTCATCCAGAAACAGCTCTCCACGGGTGTACAGTTGATTTGCGATCCACTGTTTGCGAGCGACGAGGGGTTCCGCGTCCGGCAAGAGCAGTGAACCGCACGCTGCGTCTTTTGAGATTTTGTCCAGGATGTCCGGAGTTTTTCCCGAGGCAACGATGGTCGCAGCCCCGGAACGCGCGGCAATCCGCGCCGCAGAAACCTTGGTAAGCATGCCGCCTCGACCGGTCTGTCTGGCACTGGGACCCGCGGCACGGTCCAGCAGCGCGTCGTTGGCAGAAATCTCGTCAATCAGGGGGGCGCTGGCCTGATCGCCCGGAGGTGCTTCATAGATGCCTTCCTGGTCAGTCAGGATAATCAGGAGACTGGCCTCGACCAGGTTGCTGACGAGGGCTGCCAGCGTATCGTTGTCTCCGAACTTGATTTCATCGGTGGCTACAGTGTCATTTTCATTGACCACCGGAACGGTTTTCATCTCCAGCAACTTGCGCAGCGTGGTGCGCGCATTCAGGTAGCGCTTGCGGTCCTGCAGGTCGGCATGCGTGAGCAGTACCTGCGCGCTGTGCAGGTTGTGTTGCTGCAAGCAGGATTCGTATGCCTGGATCAGCCCCATCTGGCCGACTGCAGCCGCCGCCTGCAACTCGTAGATGGCCCGCGGCCGTTTTTGCCAGGACAGCCGGTTCATGCCCTCTGCGATCGCCCCGGATGAGGTCAGGATCACTTCCTTGCCCGCATTCACCAGGGAGGCGATTTGCGAAGCCAGCCCGGTGATGGCCTCCATGTTCAGGCCATGGCCGTCCTCGGTGACCAGGGAACTCCCGACCTTGACCACCCAGCGTTTCCCGGAAATGGCCTGGTTACGCTTGCTGTTCATGTAGATAAGTATAAATGCTTTTGCTCAATTCCCGGGTACCTGCCTTGCTGAGTGCGGATATGGCAAACACGGGACCCTGCCACTGCAGTTTCGACACGCAGTCCTGGATCAGCTGTTCGCAGTGGTCAGCATCGAACAGGTCGGTCTTGTTGAATACCAGCCATCGGTCCTTGGTTGCAAGTTCCGCATCATGCCGTTTCAATTCATTGGCTACGGAAAGATAATCCTGGCAGGGATCGCCTTGCGCCTGATCCGGGTACAGTTCAAGCATGTGCAACAGCAAGCCGGTCCGCGAAAGATGTCGCAGGAACTGGGCGCCCAGCCCGACTCCGTCGGCAGCTCCCTCGATCAGCCCGGGGATGTCCGCAACCACGAAACTTTGCTGCGGTGCGACATACACCACCCCCAGGTTGGGATAAAGCGTTGTGAACGGATAGTCCGCAATCTTCGGGGTCGCGGAAGACAGGGCACGAAGCAGGGAGGACTTGCCCGCATTGGGAAGTCCCAGCAGGCCCACATCGGCCAGCAGCTTGAGTTCCAGGTACAGGTCACGTTCCTCACCCGGCTTGCCAGGGGTTGTTTCGCGAGGTGCACGCCGGGTTGAGCTTTTGAAGCGTGTATTCCCCAGTCCGTGCGCCCCCCCGCAGGCCACCAGCAGGCGTTCGCCATGCCTCGTCAGGTCGCCGATGATCTCGTGGGTCTGGGCATCTTTCACCAGAGTGCCGGCAGGCACCCGGATGAGCTTGTCATTGCCCGACCTGCCGGTGCGGTTCTTGCCCATGCCATCCTGTCCACGTTCGGCCTTGAAAGAGCGCACATGCCGAAAATCGGCCAGCGTGTTCAAGCTCTCCTCTGCGACCAGGTAGACACTGCCACCGTCACCACCATCACCGCCGTCCGGCCCACCTAACGGTATCGAGCGTTCGCGCCGGAAACTGAGACAACCGTTTCCTCCATGGCCGGCCTGTACATGGATCGTCGTTTCGTCAACAAACTTCATGATAATTTGTGCCCGGAGTCAAAAAAGCCCCGTCATGCGGGGCTTCACGTCAAATCGGCTGGCGGGACGGGTCAGTGCACGGCATCGACACGCACGAACTTCTTGTTCCTGGGCCCTTTGGTCTCAAATACCACCTGCCCGTTCTCTTTTGCGAACAAGGTGTCATCTTTTCCCCGGCCGACATTTTCACCGGCATGAAAGCGGGTGCCCCGCTGTCGCACGATGATGCTTCCCGCATTGACCTGCTGGCCCCCGAAACATTTCACACCGAGACGCTTGGACTTCGAGTCACGTCCGTTGCGGGTGCTGCCTCCAGCTTTCTTGTGTGCCATAACCGACCTCTACTTTGAAATGTCTGTAATTTTGACCTGCGTGTAGTGCTGCCTGTGGCCCAT
The DNA here is from genome assembly GCA_022824965.1 of Gammaproteobacteria bacterium. GTDB lineage: Bacteria > Pseudomonadota > Gammaproteobacteria > UBA4575 > UBA4575 > WTFY01. The sequence goes on along the minus strand of JAJDYY010000008.1, from coordinate 672,409 downwards.
TCGCCTCATGTGGTGCTTTCTGCGTTTGAACTTGATGATATCAATCTTCTTGGCCCTGGCATTATGCTGAACCTCGGCAGTGACTTTACCACCTTCGATATACGGTGTGCCAATGGATACGTCGTCGCCATCGGCCAGCAACAGCACCTGATCAAACTCGACTTTCTTGCCCGGGTCCAGATCCAGCGTTTCGATCCTGATCTGGTCTCCTTTGTGGACAAGGTACTGTTTGCCACCTGTGGCAATCACGGCATACACCTGAAGTACTCCGGGAATGGGTTAAAAAGAGGCGCAATTCTAGCGGGAGGTCTGGCAAGGGTCAAACAAAACCGTTCTGCAGCCGGGGCGCCCCAAAATCCACACCGGGGTACACGAGATCAGGGTAAAATGCCCGGCTATGGACTTCAAGCAGGTACAGGCCCTGATGGCTGACGACATGGAAGGCGTGAACGACGTGATTCGTCGACACCTGCATTCCGATATCACCCTGATCTGTCAGATCATCAACTACATCCTGGATAGCGGCGGCAAGCGGATTCGCCCGCTGCTCGCCCTGTTAAGTGCCAGGGCGTGCAGCTACACGGGTGAAAAGCATCTGCACGTTGCCGCCATCATTGAATTCATACATACGGCAACCCTGCTGCACGATGACGTTGTAGACAGCTCAAGCATGAGACGTGGCCACGAAACTGCCAATCTGATCTGGGGTAATGAAGCCAGCATACTGGCAGGGGATTTCCTGTTTTCACGTTCCTTTGAAATGATGGTGGAGGTGGGTGAGATGCGCGTCATGGAAATTCTTGCGCGGGCCTCCAACACCATTGCGGAAGGTGAAGTCATGCAGCTTCTGAACTCCAATGACCCGGACTCTTCGGAAGAACACTACATGGTTGTGATACAGTCCAAAACGGCAAAATTATTTGAAGCTGCATGCCAGCTTGGGGCCGTGTTGGCGGGACAACCGCAAGAGGTTGAAGCGGCCTGTGCAAATTACGGGGTACATCTCGGCACAGCCTTCCAGCTCAAGGACGATGTCCTCGATTATCAGTCCTCGCCGGAGGAAATGGGAAAGAATCTGGGTGATGATCTGACCGAGGGTAAACCCACGCTGCCTCTGATCCATGCACTTAAAAACAGCGACAGGGGTACCGCGGAACTGATCCGCGAAGCCATCATTGAGGGTGGCAGGAAACACCTGCAGGAAGTCATGACTGCAATCGAGGAGACCGGTGCAATCGAGCACACCTTGAAAGCAGCCCAGCAACAAGCCCAGCTTGCCCAGCAACATATTGAAAAGCTGCCAGACAACGAGTACAGGCAGGCACTGACGGATTTGACCCGGTTTGCAATTTCACGGACATCCTAGGGAGGGTCAATCCACGACCATGCTTTTACAAGGAGTCGGGAATCTTGGGGGTACATGGAAAGTAAAACCTGTTATTTTTAGGCACTGGATGCTGTTTGTAGAACGATTGCGGAGTGTAGCTCAGCTTGGTAGAGCACTGTCTTCGGGAGGCAGGGGTCGGAGGTTCAAATCCTCTCACTCCGACCATTAAAATCCAGTTACTTTTCGAGTTTCCGAGACTCGTGAATTCTATCGAAACCAGGGTACTCCTCAGTTTCGATTAGCCTCGGTATTGCACCAAGGTTTCTCTATCTTTCATCCTATCTAGATCGTGCGGGAATCTGCTGCAGGAGACTTTAGTGATACTCGCCTATTGTTCGCTTTGCCAAAGATTCAATCATATCAAAATCCCGTGTTATAAAATATATTAATTTTAGTAAAATTCAGTTTTATAATGCTAGTGGTAACTGTTGACACTGTACTTGGGAGGTTTATCTAGCACTTACGGGGTGATCTGCTCGTATCGGGTCTGGTCCGTTATCTCATGCGGAGGAGTACTGCACCCACAAAGACAGCTATACGGAAGGCAAACTAAAGTCGCTCGGCTTTGAGCAGTGTGGGTAAGTATCTCATGTAGGTGCTTACACTCTGAGCCATGTTTTATTCGATATTAGGCTGGTTGGCCTTGCTGTTTTTGATTTCTGCCTGCGGAGCTGGGGGTGGCACAGGGATGGGATTTCATCCACCTGAAGCAGTAAATCACTCCGTACCCCAAACCGAGATGCCTCAAACCGAGATGCCTCTTGATACGCTGGATGATCCGCCAGCAATTCAAATTACTAGGCAAAGAGTCGACATCAATGCTTATGGTACGTGGCTAGAAAGCATCATAGCGCCGTATGGACTGGAAGTGCAGGTCTACAGCCATTCAGAAGTCGGGGACGACGTTGGAATCCAGCTTGTACATACTCGCGGCGCCACGAGCATTCTTGATCGCTCTTCTCATGCACAATTGGCAGGGGCCACGTATGGGGGTGTAATTGCCGGGCACAAAAAGTCTACCTACGGCCGCTATTCCGGCACATTTTCAGCTGTGTTTGGTTGCTGTAGGGGCAGCGGCTCGACTCGTTATAGTTTTATTGATTGGGAGTTTGAGAGCGTTCCGATACCTGAAGGGATCCAAACAGTTTTTCAGGATGGGTCCCTTCCTTATGCAATTGCGAGGGAGTGTGCCCCCGGTCCAGGCTGCACTACTACAGCAAGAGTATTGTTCTACCCGAGCGGTGTCATCGGAGGGGTGTTCGATACCGTGAACTTTCTGGGTGCTTTTGCTGGAGAACGGCCTTGATGGATCAATTACCAACTTGCTATCCAACATAAATTCAAAATGAAACTGAAGAACTCCACAGTCTCGACTCTGTTCGGCTCCAGAACAATTATTTTGTTGTGAGAATATAAGATCAATCATGGGGTATCATATAGTGAGAAGGCCCGGACATGCCTGAGGCGTTGGTCCTGTAGGGATTGACTGCAACCTTTGAGGTTTCTTCTGATACGCGCTTTATCAGGACATAAGCCAGGTGACAACAGGATTCAAATTCGAAGAGGACTTGTTTCCTGGTATACAGCTCAGTAACCGGCATTTAGCGGAGAAATGGAGCGAGCATGAACCATAAAAAATTCATATCTTGCATCACAGGCATCCTGCTATGGACATTGCTGTCTGCCGTGCATGCAGAAACTCCTCGTGATCCATACCAGTACTTTTTTCATCAGTCTTTTGGTGACTATTCGGAAGAGTTGGAAAATGCCCGGGAACAGGGAAAGAAAGGAATAATGATTTTTTTTGAAATGGACGAATGTCCATTTTGCATTCGAATGAAAGACACGATCATGAATCGGCCCGAGATTCAGGAATACTATCGCGAAAGATTCATACTGCTCACTCACGATATTGAGGGTGACATCGAGATCGTCGATTTTGAGGGCAACGATACGACGCAGAAAGAGTACGCGGAAAAAGTACATCGCGTTCGAGCCACGCCAGTGATTGCCTTTTTTGATCTGAGCGGAAATCGGATAGCGCGTTATATCGGTGCAACGAAAAGTGCGAACGAGTTCAAGTGGCTGGCCGACTATGTTGCGGATGGCCACTATAAAAATACCAGCTTCACCCGGTATAAACGGGAGAGGAAAGAGGAGCTGCAAAAAAGCTGACAGACTCCCACCGGCCTTGGTACGCATTCACTGGAGGATGGTGCATGTATCTATGCAGAAGCTGTGTATGGTCTATGCTGCTGACATCCGCAGTGCTGTCTGCCGGTCTTTTGCATGCCGCTGACTTGCGGCCTCTTCCGGACCCCCTGACCCTGCAACAGGCCATAGCGCTGATTGACGAACAGCATCCTGTGCTCTTGCAGGACAAGCTATTGCTGGAGCGGGCAAAAAATACTGCAGATGAAGCCCGGGCGCACAACAGCCTGAACGTCGATCTGGTCGGCAGGCTGCACTGGTATGAGGCGGGAAGCTCTAGGTTTGATACCGGCGACCATGATGATCACGGCCTGCGGCTGGTCTTGAGCAAGCCACTCTATGATGGCGGCTACAGCAGTTCACTGGCCGAGTCAGCCGAGCAGGATCGAAAAGCAGCCAGGCTGAGGATAGCTGACAACCGCAGCCTATACACCATCACAGTGATGCAGAAGTTTTTTGACATCATACTTGCCGACCTGAAAGCCTCCCGCGACAATGAAAACATGGCGGTCAGGTTTGTCAGGTTTGACGAAGGGCAGGACAGCCACGAGCTTGGCAAGCTGTCCGACGTGGATTTGCAGGAATTGGAGAACGCCTATCAGCAAGCTCGTCTTTTGGCGGCTGAAAGCAAAGGACAGGCGAGTCGCACACGCCAGGCCCTGGCCCTGGCGCTGAACCGGCCCGGGCAGCAGCCTTCCGTGTTATCTGTGCCCGAACTTGATGTGGATAATCGTGCGCTGCTGGGTTTCAACATATTGATAGAAAAAGCCCTGAAAAATAATCGTCTGCTGGCTGCGCTTGATTCGGAGTTGCAGTCTGCAAGAGCAGAAGTAGAAGCTGCGCACGCTCCCTATCGCCCGGACGTTTCTGCCGTGATTGAGCGCAGTGAATATTCAAGGGAACTGGGCAGCCATGACAAATGGCGGGCAGGACTGCAAATGACCTGGCCACTTTTTAGCGGTGGCCAGAGTGATGCAGCCATCAAAAAAGCCCAACTCAAGGTGAATCAGATTCTTTACCAGCGCCGGCAGCTTGAACTGGAGATACGCCAGAGAATCTGGGGCATGATAGAAGAGTTTGCCGTGCTTGAAGCCCAGCGCCAGGCAAGCGACGTGTTTTCCGACTATCGCGAACTGTACATGGATCGTTCCAGGGCACTGTACGAACTGGAAGTGAAGACAGACCTTGGAGATGCGCAGATCCAGATATCTGAGTCCCAATTGCGCGATGCCAGACAAACCTTTCAGATGGCTTTATTATTGGCACAGTTAAGTCATCTGGTTGGTGAAGAACATTCAATGAACTGGGCTGCGGTCACTGAAAAGACAGAGGGCCATCCACAGACAGGCCGGTAAATGAGAGAAAGTGAGTACTGAAATGATTGCACGTGTCCTGCTGCTGGTTTTGACAACCCTGGCGCCAATGGCGCATGCGGCAGGTGAGGCGGACGGCGTATTGCAGTGGGAACAAAAAGCCGCATTATCCGTACCGGTTTCCGGGGTCATTGAAGCAATATACGTCGTTCCCGGGCAACGAGTCGCAAAAGGCGACGTCCTGCTTTCTCTGGACAAGCGGCCATTTCAGTATCGGCTGCAATCCGCAAAATCGCGCAAGGCGCAGTTTGCTCCCGGTCGCGGTGAAGCCCGGAATGAATTGCAACGCGCTGAGGAGTTATATGATCGAACGGTCCTGTCCCAAGTTGAGCTGGATCAGGCAAAAATCGATTTTGCCGAAAAAGATGCGCGTTATCGGGAAGCCGGGGCCGACATCGACCAGGCAGAACTGGATCTCGAGTACGCTGATTTGAAAGCGCCCTTTGATCTCATCGTTCTGAAAAGCCATGTGGTGGTGGGACAAACGGTCATCAACCGGTTACAGGCCACCCCCTTGGTTACCGTGGCGGGCGGGAGACTGGTGGCTGTCATGTCGCTGAACCCAGAAAAGATCGCGGGGCTGGATATTGGCAGTGACCTGCACGTCAGCATTGCAGGCAAGGCCCATTCTGGAAAAGTGAAAGTTATCGACTACGATTCAAAGTCAGGATTGGCAGAAGTTATTATTCTCATCGGTGATCAACCGGCGGCAACGGTTGGTCAGCGAGTGGACGTGACGTGGCCATAGTGGCCAAGCGTTGCGGGATTTCTGATCAGGTAAGGGAGGTTTTCACCTTACTTGATCGCTGTTGGAGTACGTTACGCCTTGACCGAGTCCGGGAAAAAGACGCGTATGGAAGTGCTGAATTCCGGATGCTTGTTCTTCAGCATTTTCAAAATTGAATTGAAGCTTTTTGCTTCAAGGTTCAGGTCTTCGATGTCTTCACTCTTGACGGTCCACAGGTTGGTCTGTTTGTCCCAGTGGAAGGTCACGCGCTGATCTTCCAGTTTGTAGGTAATTGCCATCGCTACTCGAATATTTGTGAATTCGAGAAACAGGGTAGAAGAGAAACATGAAACTTATGTTAAGCCTTGGCTAAGGTTTGGTGAGAAATCCGTCCCGGGCCAAGCCTGATTTTAGAGCATGCACCGTTCGTGCCTCTCTCGCCTGCAAAAGAGAAGTACAGGACCGGTGGTGAGACCACTCGGTCCCGGGAGCCCAGGTTGGTTTACCCCTGTCTTGCCAAGGGCACCGGATATGGTGGACAGTAGAGGCTAGTCTAGGTGCTGAAGGACGGCATCCATGCTTTCCTTGGCATCCCCGAACAGCATCTCGGTGTTGTCATGGAAGAACAGCGGGTTATCAACCCCGGCGTATCCGGAAGCCATGCTGCGCTTGAGAACCACACAGGTTTTTGCCTTCCACACCTCCAGCACCGGCATGCCTGCAATCGGACTGTTCGGGTCCGTCTGTGCGCTGGGGTTGACGATGTCGTTCGCCCCGATCACCAGGGATACATCGGTTTCCGGGAAGTCTTCGTTGAGTTCATCCATCTCCAGTACGATGTCGTACGGGACCTTGGCTTCTGCAAGCAGTACGTTCATGTGGCCGGGCAGGCGTCCTGCAACCGGGTGTATACCAAAACGTACATTCACGCCCTTGGCACGCAGCTTTTTGGTGATCTCGCTGACCGTAGACTGGGCCTGCGCAACGGCCATTCCATACCCCGGAACAAAGATCACTTCACTGGCATCTTTCAGCATGGACGCGACTTCCTCTGCACTGGTCGAGGTGACCTCGCCCTGTTCAGTATCAACGGCGGTTCCCGAAGCGGTTCCAAAGCCTCCAAGGATTACGCTCAGGAATTTCCGGTTCATTGCACGACACATGATGTAGCTCAGGATCGCGCCGCTGGAGCCGACCAGGGATCCCACGATAATCAGGGCGGTATTGCCCAGCATGAAGCCGGTAGCGGCTGCTGCCCATCCCGAGTAGCTGTTCAGCATCGAGACGACCACCGGCATGTCTGCACCACCAATGGCCATGATCAGGTGAACGCCAATGGCGAACGCGATGAACGTCATGATCAGCAGCGGGACAAGGCCTGCCGCATGGGAGTCTGATCCCAGGAATACATAGCCGAAGTAGAAACAGGCCAGCAAGGCCACCAGGTTCATCCAGTGCCGTCCCGGCAGCATCAGGGGTTTTCCGCTGATCGACCCTTTGAGTTTCCCGAAGGCGATCACCGATCCCGTGAAGGTGATGGCGCCAATGAAGACGCCCACAAAGACCTCCACTTCATGTATGACTTTCTCGGCGCCCACGAAGTGCGCGTTGGGGTCCAGGTAGCTGGAAACGCCGACCAGCACGGCAGCCAGTCCCACGAAGCTGTGCAAGATGGCGACCAGTTCCGGCATTTGCGTCATCTCCACGCGTGAGGCGATGAATGCGCCGATCAGCCCGCCGATGATCATGGCGGGAAGCAGTTTCTCGAAGCCGCCGACCTGCCCGCTCAATATCGTTGCCACCACCGCGATGGCCATGCCGAGCATGCCGCAGAGATTGCCGCGCCGCGCGGATTCCTGGTGACTCAAGCCGTTCAGACTCAGAATAAAGAGAGCGCCTGCTGCAAGATACGAGGCAGTTAAAAGTTGTGGATTCATGAAATTGCTCTCCCTTACTCTTCTTTACGGAACATCTGCAGCATGCGCTGCGTGACGAAAAAGCCCCCGCCAATATTGATCGAGGCAATCAGCACGGAAATCGTCGCCAGGACCACGATCAGACCACTGCTGCTTCCGATCTGCAGCAGTGCACCGATGATGATCACGCTGCTGATTGCGTTCGTTACACTCATCAATGGCGTGTGCAGCGCAGGGGTGACGTTCCAGACCACCCAGTATCCAATAAAGCAGGACAGCACGAACACGGTGAAGTGTTGCATGAATTCCCCGGGGGCATAATTGCCCAGCCCCCACAGCGCAAGTGCCGCTACCGCCAGGGTAATGGCGAACTTCATCCCGCTCTTTTTCCTGACCGGCTCTTCAGCAACAGGGGCCGGTGCCGCTGCTGCTGCCATTGCCGGAGCTGCGGAAACCGAGATGGGAGGTGGCGGCCAGGTGATCTCTCCCTGGTGGATCACCGTGGTCCCGCGAATGACATCATCTTCCATGTCCACGACCAGGTTGCCGTCTTTTTCAGGCGTCATGTCGCTGAGCAGATGGCACAGATTGGAGCCGTACAGTTGGCTGGACTGGGTTGGCAGCCGGCTTGGCAAATCCATGTAGCCGATCAGCGTGACTCCGTGCTTGACCACAACCTCACCCGGGCTGGTCAGCTCACAGTTGCCACCCTGCTCGGCCGCGAGATCGACCACGACGCTGCCTTCCTTCATCATCACAACCATGTCTTCGAGGATCAGTTTTGGCGCCGGTTTGCCCGGGATCAATGCGGTCGTGATGATAATGTCGACTTCTTTTGCCTGCTCCCTGAACAGGGCCATCTCGGCCTCTATGAACTCCTTGCTCATGACTTTGGCATAGCCGCCTGCCGTACCCCCGCTTTCCTCCTCTTCGAAGTCAAGCTCGAGAAACTGTGCACCCATGCTTTCAACCTGCTGCTTGACCTCCGGGCGTGTATCGAATGCCCGTACGATTGCACCAAGTCCGTTGGCGGTGCCGACGGCGGCAAGCCCAGCAACGCCCGCACCAATGACCATGACTTTGGCAGGTGGCACCTTGCCCGCCGCAGTGATCTGGCCGGTAAAAAATCGGCCGAAATGATTCGATGCCTCTATGACCGCACGGTAGCCTGCGATATTGGCCATGGAAGACAGGGCATCGAGTTTCTGGGCCCTGGAGATTCTGGGCACGGAGTCCATGGCGAGGACGGTCCCCTTGCGGGTCTTCAGATGTTCCATCAGGGCTTCATTCTGTGCCGGCCAGATAAAGCTGATCAGCGTTCCACCCTCACGCAGTAGTTCAGTCTCGTGAATGCCAAGGCCTGTATGCTGTTCCGGGGCACGCACCTTGAGGACGATATCGGACTCAGCCCACAGTTGCCGGGTATCCGAGACCACGGCGACCCCGGATTCCTGATACATGTCATCGGTGAATTTTGCGCGTGCACCTGCACCGGCTTCGATGGCACATTCATAGCCGAGCTTTTGCAGGCGCTCGGCCGTATCCGGCGTCATTGCTACACGATGCTCGTCTTTGTGTATTTCATTTGGGACACCAATCTTCATCTTGAGAATTTCCTTGAGTGACTTGAATCAGGTTTCGCTTTCAACCCCACACCAGGGCTAGGCATTTGACGGCTTGCACGCACAGCAAGCGGCTCTTTGCTCACAGGGTTACAGGGGAAAAGCAGGCTGGGGCTGTTATCGTATTTCCATCGGTTCTAATGCGAGGGCGGCTATCATATATAATTATGGCGGTGACGACCATAGGCCTTGCTTGATAAAAGCTGTTACCAGCGAGCACGGGCTCTGTATGAAACCACGTCATCCCCCAGCCTTTCCCGAGCGGCCAAGCCTGCATTCATGGCTCCGCGATCGACCCTTGGTCCGGCAAGTCACCGGCGCTGGGCTGGAATGGCTGATCGAGGCGGGCCACGCCGGTCCTCGACAGGCAGGTTGAGTCATCCCGGAGCCGGTTTTTCAGGGAGTTCGAAATGACGACCTGGCTACTGCGGGCCTGCCTGCCCGGGTTGTTTGCCAGTGCCGGGCTTGATCAAAAACTTGTTGGGTCTGCTTGGCTCATTTGATACGCTAGTCAGCGTCTATGGAAGCTCTTTCTCCGGTCCGGCATCCCGACGACCCACCGCTAGAAGTTTCTTCTGTCATCGCTGCGGTGGACTTGGGTTCAAACAGTTTCCACATGGTGGTCGCACGCGACCAGCACGGCCAGTTGAAGGTTATCGACCGGATCCGGGAGATGGTGCGGCTCGGTGCCGGCCTCGATGCCTCGGGCAAGATTTCCGAGGATGCGCAGGTCCGGGCCATCGAATGCCTGCAACGGTTTGGCCAGAGGATGCAGGAGATGCACGCCGATTCAGTGCGGGTCGTGGGGACCAACACCTTTCGCCGGGCCAAGAACAGCCGTGAATTCATACAGCGCGCTGAAGACGCCCTCGGTCACCCGATCCAGGTCATCTCGGGTGTCGAAGAGGCACGTCTGATTTACCACGGTACGATTCATTCCGTCACTGGGCCACCGGGGAAGTGGCTGGTCATCGACATCGGTGGAGGCAGTACCGAAATCATCATTGGGGAGAAAAGCCGACCGATCCTGATGGAAAGCGTTCAGATGGGCTGTGTCGGCATGAGCCTGAAGTTTTTCGAGCAGGGCAGCCTGGAGAAGAAGAGATTCAAGAAGGCGCTGGTCGAGGCCAAGTTGCAGCTGCGGCCGATTATCGCTTCCGTGAAAAACCTTGGCTGGGACTATGTGGTGGGTACGGCGGGTACGATCCGGACAATTGACCAGCTGATGCGCGAGCGTGAATTGAGTGATCGCGGCATCACCTACCGGGGCATCGGAGGACTGATTGGCGAGTTGCAAGAAGCGAAGAGCATGGAGCATGTCCAGTTCGATTCGCTGGCCAAGGAACGCAAACCGGTATTTGCTGGCGGACTGGTGGTGCTGAAGGCCATCTTTTCCGAACTGGAAATAGAAGAAATGACAGCTTCGGAAGGCGGTCTTCGTGAAGGCCTGCTATATGACCTGGAGGGCCGCATCCATCACCATGACACACGGGACAGAACCGTGCTTTCCCTGATGCGTCGCTACCATGTGGACTCCGAGCATTCCGCAAGGATCAAAACCACGGCACTGCGACTGCTGGAAAAAGTATCCAATGTCCTCAAGATCGACAAGGATCTGGCTTACCCGTTCTTGATATGGGCAGCGGATTTGCACGAGATCGGCCTGGACATCTCCCACTCACGTTACCACCGGCATGGCGCGTACATACTCAATAATGGAGACCTGCCCGGGTTCTCATGGAACGAACAGCGCCTGCTTGCCTGTCTGGTAGGCAATCACCGCCGCAAGATCAGCACCGAACTGGTCGACCAGTTGCCGGCCCGCTGGCAAGTCCAGGCGATGTACATGATTGTCATCCTGCGACTCGCTGTGCTGATCAACCGCGACCGGGTGCCGAAGAAAATACCGCCCGTGAAAGTGCGCAAGAACGCCGGCTGTGCGGAAATCGTGCTCGCCCAAAAGTGGCTGCAGAAGCATCCCTTGACGGTTGCAGAGCTCAAGCTGGAAGAGAGCTTCCTGGAAGTGCTGGGCGTCAATATGAGAATTGGTGGAGTCGACCACTAGTAGCTGGCTCGCGCCAGCTGGTTGAGCAGCGTCTGTTGGGCGCTGTAGGTGCCTGGGTCGCGATCCTGGAGCGGTGTGTAGCTGCCGTCTGATTGCAGGATCCATGCTTGCTGGCCATCTTTCAGGTAGACCTTGAGTTCCTCGGCAATACGGTCCCGCAAGACCGGATCACGTATCGGCCAGCACACTTCCACGCGTCGGAAAAAGTTTCGATCCATCCAGTCGGCACTTGAACAAAACACCTTGGGATCACCATCGTTCAGGAAATAGCAGGCACGTGTATGCTCCAGAAAGCGCCCGACAATGGAGCGCACCTCGATATTCTCGGATATGCCTGGCAAGCCCGGTCGCAAACAGCAGGTGCCCCGTACGATCAGTTGTATCTTCACCCCGGCACTTGAGGCCCGATACAGCGCCTGGATGACTTGCGGTTCAACCAGAGAATTGAACTTGGCGATGATCCGCGCCGGCCGGCCCTGTTTGGCATGTTCGATTTCGTTGTCGATCAGTTCGACCAGCGTGTTGTACAAGGTAAACGGAGCCTGCAGGACAGTTTTCAGGCTGGGAACCTTGGTGAAACTGGTGAGCTCGAGAAAAATCTCATGGGCATCGGCAGTCAGTTGCGTATCACAGGTGAACATCCCGTAGTCTGTATACAAACGCGTGGTCTTCTCGTGGTAGTTGCCTGTACCAAAATGGGCATAACGCTGCAGGCCATTTCCCTCACGACGGACAATCAGGATCATCTTACCATGGGTTTTCTTGCCCACGATTCCGTACACGACGTGGGCGCCAGCTTTTTGCAAACGGTTTGCAAGGGAGATGTTGGCGGCCTCATCGAACCGTGCCATGAGTTCGATGACGACGGTGACTTCCTTGCCGGTACGAGCGGCCTTTACCAGGTTGTCGACGATGGGCGAATCCGGTCCGGTCCGGTACAGCGTCTGCTTGATCGCCAGCACCTTGGGGTCCTCCGCTGCCTGGCGCACAAAATCAATCACCGGGGCGAACGACTGGTACGGGTGGTGCAGCAGGATGTCTGCCTGTTTGATCTGGGTAAACAGATTGACGTTGTGGCTGAATGATTGGGGAAGTCCCGCGGTAAACGGCGGGTACTTCAGGTCCGAACGTTCAACCAGATCGTACGCCTGACTGAGCCGGTTCAGGTTGACCGGCCCGTTCACACGGTACAGGTCAACTGCTGACAGTGAAAATTGTTGCAGAAGGTAGGTGACGAGCTCTTCCGGGCAATTGTCGGCTACCTCAAGGCGCACGGCATCCCCGTACTTGCGTGAGGCAAGTTCGCCTTCGAGGGCTCGCATGAGATCATCGATTTCCTCGTCATCCAGAAACAGGTCGCTGTTGCGCGTCAGCCGAAACTGGTAACTACCCTTGACCGTCAGGCCCTCGAACAACTCATTCATGAAGGCGTGCATGACCGAGGATAGAAAGACATAGTTTTCACCTTCCTGCTCGTTGATTTCATCGGGCAAGCGAATCAGTCGCGGCAGGGACCGGGGCGCCTGCACCACGGCATGCTCCCCTTCCCGCCCAAAAGCATCTAGGCCTTCAAGCTGTACGATAAAATTGAGCGCCTTGTTGATGATGCGGGGAAAAGGATGGGCCGGGTCAAGGCCGAGTGGACTGAGCACCGGTTCGACTTCGTCCAGGAAGTACTGGCGTAACCACAGGCTTTGCGCAGGTGTCCACTGTTCACGGGCAATAAACCGGATGTTCTGCGCATCCAGCTCGGGCTGCAGTTCTTCGTTGAAGACGCGATATTGCTCGGCCACGAGTTCCGAAGCTTCGGTGTGAATACGCTTGAGCAAATCCCGGGGTGCGATACCGTCTGCTGTGATATGCGCGATATCCAACTCAATATGCTGCTTGACTCCCCCGACTCGGATTTCAAAAAACTCGTCCAGATTGCTGCAGGAGATACACAGGAACTTGAGCCGTTCAAGCAGCGGCGTGGATGGGTCCCGTGCCTGCTGCAATACGCGAGTATTGAACTTCAGCAGGCTGAGTTCACGGTTGATGTAATTTTCTGCAAGTCCGAAATTCTGCTCGTCCACGTCTTGCTACCACAGTGCCATGCGTTACCGTAAAGTATACTCGAAGCCTCTTTTCAGGTGCAGCCTGACACGGTAGCAGGTGAACTCATTGGCACGCTGATCGCAACGGCGGGCCTGCGGATCGCCCTCGCGCACAGGCCATGAGTTGTCCTACTCGAAGAACCTTGCATAGGCAACCAAACCCCATACCACCAGCAAGGTGGCAAGACTGACCCCGACTGCCGCGGAGCCGATATCCTTGGCCCTTTTCGAAAGCTCATGATACTCGTGACCAATGCGGTCGATGGTCGCCTCCACACAGGTATTGAGAAGTTCAACAATCAAAACGATCAACACGGATAGCAGCAGGAGGGCGATCTGTACACTGTTTTCACCAAGCCAGAAGGCGGTGGGGAACAGTACGATGGCAAGAAGCAATTCCTGCCTGAAGGCCTCTTCGTTTTTCCATGCGGCATGAAGACCAGCTGCACTGTTGGAAAGTGCTCCGAGAAGACGCCTGAGTCCTGTGTGGGGTGAGCCTGCCATGCTGGTGAAACGGGTGAGGGTCTGATTATATGTGCATCAACATACATGCCCTATGGTAAAATTGATACCCACTTCTCAGATGCTATGAGTACCCGTGTGACAAAAATAAAAGCGGTCTTTTTCCTGATGTGCCTGGTTGCAAGTTTGGCCTTGGCGAACGAACAACGCACCATCTACGATTTCGAATACGGAATATTCTCGCGCGGCATGGAGGAGTTCAAGGAGGGCGATCGCGCGGTGACGAGCGAAGGCCCGCTGGAACCCGCGACCGTGATCACAGCCCGGCTGGGAACCAAGTTCGGGGTCCGTTACTGGCTGTCCCGAGGAGGGTTTGCCGGCAAGCCCACGCTGCACCTGGTCTACCACGTGCCAACCATGGTCAATCCCAACACCGGAGAATACATCGACAAGATCGAAATTCTGCAAGAGGAATCCACGCTGGATTACACCCATACCATGGCCTTTGAGTTTGCCGAGCAGTACGAACTGGTCCCGGGCGAGTACCGGTTTTATATATTCTTCGAGAACCAGAAACTCCTGGAGCAGGTATTTCAGGTGGTATTGCGGTAAGCCCCGGCTTACGGGTTTGAATTTTTGACTTGCATCACGGTCAGGGTGCCGCTCTTCTCATTGGCACTGTAGACAAAATGTTGACCATCGTGCTCATAATGGGCCAGTCCTTCCGGCGCGTACTGGGTTCCTGAGCCAGCTTCCGGCCCGACCGGCTCCACGTCGATTGCTCTGGGGTGCTCGGGCTCGACAAGGGAAACCAGGGCGATGGCATTCGCCCGTTCCAGGGCCACGGCGGCATGCAGCACGCCTGCGATCTCGAAACCGACCACACTTTCCGGCTCGGAGCCCTTGTTGTCGCTGCGCCCGTCCGGATAGAGCCCTGCCGCATGGGCCATCTGGTCCAGTTGACTGCCGGTGTCTGCGATCAGTGCGCCGGTAACCGCATCAAATACACTGAGTGTGCGCCCCCCGCCCGCAGGTTTGTTACCGAGCACCTTGGAAGCCTTGGGATCCGTATCCCCTTCGTCTGCCGTCAGCACGAATCTGCCGTCAGGACTGACCGCAATCCCGTCCGGCTCCCGCAGTGCCCGCAGTTTCTTGCTGAATTTCACCCGGCCATCGTCCCGGATGTCAGCCGGGTGTTCCGTCATTCCAAGACCGAACACTTTCTCGATGCTCGCGGTGGCCACATCAATTACCAAGATGCCGTTGTTCTCCTGCAAGGAGACATAGGCCTTGCTGCTGTCCGGGGAGAAGGCCACGTACTCCGGTTCCGTGTTGGCCGGGGTGTTGTCCTTGATTGGCACTTCGGTTTCCTCATCGCTGTTTCCGCCGATCACGTTTCTAGGAAACGCGCGGCCATGCGATCGGTGCAGCATTCCCTCGACATCGCTGTAGTCCCCAAGTGAAATTTGGGTAACGGCCGGGTCCTGCAGACCGTCCCCGAAGGCGACGTGGGTTACACTGCCCTCGGGCGATTCGTAATGCCTGCCCGCATAACGGTAGGCTTCACCTTCGTTAGCCGCCACCAGGTACCTGCCGTTTGGACTGAATGCCAGGCTGTCCGGATGCACGCCGGCTGCCAAGGCTGTCAGAAGTTCCCCGCTATCCGCATCATGAAACTGGATCGACCCTGCGGTAAACGGGTCCGGGTGAATGACAGCCACGGCAAAAAGATTTTCTGTCGGGTGAAAGGCGACTGAACTGATTTCACTGCCATCGGTGACTTTGAGTCGATGCAGCAGACGGGGTTTTGCAGGCGTGGCAATGGAGAGGATATCGACGATACCTTTCGAGCTGCAGGACAATGCCATACGCCGGGTGGATTTCTGGATGCTGATAATTTCCGTTTTCTTGCTCAAATCCTGGACGTTGTAGATGCCAACGGTCTCAAGACTGGCACTTTGTCCGGCCAGGCTAGGTAAGGGATGAAGCAAGAAGGGTGCGACGATTGTGCAAATCAGCCGTTGAAACCTCATAAGCTTCTCCTAGAAAAAGAAAAGGCCGTCTCCTGTAGACGGCCTTTTTCAAACATCAAAACAGTGCCAAGTATCGTTCAGAACACGTACTGGGCGCGGAAGGATACGGCATCTCCGTCTTCTTCGTCACCGACCCTCGCCACATTATCCGTATCGGCATCCAGATAGTTCAGCATGAGCTTGACGTTTTTGGAGGCGTACCAGTTGACGCCGAGCGTCAGCAACTCGTACTCAATTTCGTCAGCTTCAGCATCGATATCAAGTTCGCCATCTTCGTACTTGGCCACGAGCTCCCAGGCGCCCATCGGACCCTTGGGCTTGACCTTGTCGAACTTTCCGGACTTGCCCTTGTAGCCACGAGACTCACCGGTAAGGATATAACTGGCTTGAATATATGAGCTTTCAACATCCACATCAGATGGATTGCTTCCATCCCCTGCATCAAAATCGGCCTGACGGTATTCACCTTGCAGTGAGAGTGGTCCCATCACGACAGCTCCTTCCAATCCCAACTGGTCAGCGTCATCGACGGAGTAATGATCAGATTGAATCGGCCTACCCACGGTGTGCACACCTAGTCGTGTTCGGAACCTTTTCTCAGCGTCATCGCCAAAATCACGGGAGGCAAATGACCCAGCAAGATGCATGAAGCTGCCCTCACCAATGGGCATATGCGCACCGATTCGAGTTGCTAGACTGTAGGCATCGCTGCCGTCATCATCCTCATCATCATCATCAATTATTGCCAATTGATAGAACAGAGGTCCGCCATGTCCATGGAGTGCCAATTGGAAGGGTGGTTTCCCGGCTAGGAAACCTGGTGCCGACGAGCGCTCGATAGTGCTGATCCACTTGGAACTGGTCAGTTCTTCCAGCCCAAAAGGTGCCTTGAACCGACCGATCATGACTTTGCCAAGCCCTAACCCTTTGTAGGCAAGGTATGCCGTGTCAATTTCAGCTCCACCGTCATCATTTCCTTCGATGTCAACCGTCATCTTGTAGGCCCAGCTCTTGCCGGAGGTGCCTTTCAGGGTGACACGTGTGCGACGGAACTCGGACTCCGATGCCGAGTCGCCGTCATTGCCATAATTCCACAGGCCATCATAACTGTCATAGTCGTACATGATGCGCCCGCCGATGGCGAAGCTGTTGCCATTGTTTGACTTGATCTTGATGCCCCCGCCCGTGGTACTGATCTTGATTTCTTCCTTGGATGTGACGGCGCCTGCGAATGCTGTGGTACTCCAACAGAATACGGCTGCCAGGCTCACCAAGCCAAGAAAACGTAGTGTGTGTCTCACGATATAGCCTCCCTATTTTTCATGAGTGATGCCAATTGGTCTGTTTAGAATTTGAGAGTCTGGTGATCGTAGGTATTTGGTATGAAATGAATGTGAATAAATTGTTATAGTTTTATTACATTGATGTCGTGCCTGGGGACGCTTGCCTGGCTTGGCCGTATTTTGCAAATCGGGCTAATTTCTAGAGTCGGTGTAATAGCCGTGTAACAAAATTTAAAAATAATGAGACGTTATTTTTAAAATCAGGTCGATTTTTATGCAAAACCAAAGTACGCTCGAAGCCTCGCCCAACTACCGGATCGAGAGCCAGCCAATGAACGGCAAGCGGATCCTGCTGGTGGAAGATGAGCCTGCCATTCGCGAGATGGTTACCTTTGCCCTGAGTCAGGGCGGCTATGTGGTTGATGAGGCCGAGGACAGCCGTTCCGCCGAGGCCAAGATGGCCGAGCACTTGCCTGACCTGATCCTGCTTGACTGGATGCTGCCCAACGTCAGCGGACTGGAGTTGCTGCGCCGCTGGAAACGCGATGAGCCTACACAGGAAATCCCAGTGATCATGCTAACGGCAAAGGTGGAGGAACGGGACCGTGTGGATGGTCTGGACTCAGGAGCAGATGACTACATTCTCAAGCCGTTTTCGGTGAAGGAATTGTCCGCCCGTATCCGAGCCGTATTGCGCAGGAGTTCGGGTGCCGTCGAGGACCAGATTAGCATCGGTCCCATCAAGATGGATTCGAAAGCCCACCGGGTCTATGTGCGGGAGGAGTCGATCAACCTGGGTCCGACAGAATTTCGTTTGCTAGAGTTTTTCATGACCCATCCTGATCGAGTCTATTCCCGTGCCCAGTTGCTGGACTACGTATGGGGCCGCAACATGTATGTGGAGGAGCGAACCGTGGATGTGCATATTGTGCGCTTGAGAAAACTGCTTAAGCCTTTGGATTGTGCCCACATGATCCAGACCGTGCGCGGCTACGGATACCGGCTTTCAGCCAATAAATAATGTCCTTTGGTGCATGGCTGTCAGAACTTAACCGCGTTCTGATTGTATTTGTACCCTGCACGATCGCGGGCCTGGCCAGTGGCTACACAGTGATGTTCTTCATCATTGGCCTAATCGCATACGGCCTGTGGACAGCAGGCCAGATGATCACTCTGAAAAAATGGTTTGATAGCGGTGCCCCTGTCGGCAATGCACCGGAATTCACGGGCATCGTCGACCAGCTGGTGTCCGGAGTAGCAGACCTGCAAAGGCAAAATAGCGCCCGTCAAAGTTCACTGGAAAAGCTGGTCAGTCAGTTCAATGAGTTGACTGCGGCCCTTCCGGATGCCGTGATCGTGCTAAAGCCCTCCGGTGAAATCCAGTCCTCCAACCAGGCAGCCGACAGGCTTTTGCGTATCAATCCAGACAGCGATACTCACTCAAGGATCACACAGCTATTTCGTGATCCCTCGTTTACCGAATACTTCGTTGCCGGCAAGTTTGATGAACCGCTGGAGGTACAGGCAGCGACCATCGGTGACAAGGAATTAAGCATTCGCATCATTCCGTTCAGTGAAGACAGGCTGGTGCTGATTGCACAGGACATGTCACAAACTGCACGGATTCATGAAATGCGGCGCAGCTTTATCTCCAATGCATCACATGAATTGCGTACTCCCTTGACCGTCATACTGGGTTACCTGGAAACGTTGTCGGGGCACCCAAAGCTTCCCGAGGAATGCAAGGCCGCAACTTATTCTGCGGAGCTTCAGGCCCAGCGCATGAAGCAGCTGGTGGAGGATCTGTTGACGCTGTCGCGCATCGAGTCCACCGCCTTGGTGGCCAAGGAATCCGAGATCATACCGGTGGGCTCCATCATCATGGAGGTGGTCAAGGAGATGGAACTGTCTACGAGCACCCATCGGCACGACATCCGGACACGAATTGAGACGGACGCGAGCCTGAAGGGTGACCTGCAGGAAATTCACAGTGTTATCTCCAACCTGGTCAACAATGCCGTCAAGCATACCGAGTCAGGCACATCCGTGCAGGTCCACTGGAAAGTGGCGGATCAGGACTCGGCCGAGTTGACTGTGGCCGATACGGGACAAGGAATTGCACCGGAACACATTGAGCGTTTGACAGAAAGGTTCTACAGGGTGGATGCCGGTCGCTCACGCGAGAAAGGCGGGACGGGCCTCGGCCTGTCGATTGTCAAGCATGTGGTTGAGCGGCATGAAGGACGCCTGATGATCCGCAGCGAACTGGGCCAGGGTTCGTGCTTCACGTGCCGTTTTCCCGCGCACCGCCTGTTTCTGGAAGATCAATAAAACCAAGTACTTGGCAAGGACCCGGCAGGGTTCACAAAACTGTAATAATTCGCCCATATGCTTGTAACACAGGCATCCCAACATTGTGCAGGTATAACCATCACGATTCCATAACCGAAGGAGTTATAAATGTACACATTCATTGGTAAGTGTAATGCACTGCTGATCGCCTTTTTGCTTTTGCTGACCATGTCTGTATCCGCAGAAGTCAAGGTTGATCCCAAGCTTGGTGAGTATGCAGCCACTAGCGGTGTATCTGGAAATCTGTCGAGCGTTGGATCGGATACCCTGGCAAATCTGATGACCCTCTGGGCCGAAGAGTACAAGCGGTTTTATCCGAACGTGAACATCCAGATCCAGGCCGCGGGTTCCTCGACTGCTCCGCCAGCCCTGACTGAGGGAACGTCGAGCCTTGGCCCGATGAGTCGCAAGATGAAGCACAAGGAGATCGCGGCATTCGAGAAGAAATTTGGCTACAAGCCGACCCCGGTGCCGGTTGCCATCGATGCCCTGGCGGTCTACGTTCACAAGGACAATCCGATCAAGGGCATGTCCATTGCCGATGTAGATGCAATTTTTTCCAGCACTCGCAAGTGTGGCGGCAGTGCTGACCTGTCTGCCTGGGGTGAACTCGGCCTACAGGGTGACTGGACCAAGCGGGACATTCAGCTGTTTGGCCGAAATTCCGTTTCAGGCACCTACGGCTACTTCAAAAAGAAAGCCCTTTGCAAAGGTGACTTCAAATCCACGGTCAACGAGCAGCCGGGTTCTGCTTCTGTAGTGCAGTCCGTGTCATCATCACTGAATGGTATCGGCTATTCCGGCATTGGATACAAGACCTCCGGGGTTCGTGCCGTACCGCTTTCCAAGACTGCTGAGCCGGATAAGATCGAGGCCACGCCTGACAATGCGATTTCCGGAAAGTACCCGCTGGCGAGATTCCTCTACGTGTACGTCAACAAGGCGCCCGGAAAACCTTTGTCACCCCTTGAAGGCGAATTCATCAAGATGGTGCTGGCAACGCAGGGCCAGAAAGTGGTTGTCAAGGACGGGTATATCCCGCTGCCATCCAAGGTCGCAAGCAAGGCACTGGTCGCTCTCGGGCTCTAAACCTTGACCTTGCGTTCGGATAACAATAATAAGCTTGGAGTGACCTCGAGGTGCAGGACTGTGACTACAGGACTGCGAACGTTTGCGAAGGCCCTGTGAAAGCAGGGCCTTTTTTAATTTTTGCGGATCGGTACCCGTAGCAAGAGAAGAAGATCCAGTTACATGTCACAGGAAACAGGTTCTACAAAGTCGCTGATTCCCGAGCCGCTCGAATTCAACACGCAGTTATGGAAGCGGCGTTCGATACGGGATTTTCTTGCCCGTAATTTTGTGGGTGCGGGCGGTATTGCCGTGATCGGGTCGATCATCCTGATCTTCGTGTTTTTGTTCGCCGTGGTGTTTCCCCTGTTCAAGGGTGCAGCACTTTACCCGGTTTCCAGCTATTCCCTGCCGGATGCTGCTGTCGGCGACTCCTTGCTGTATTCGACAGAAGAGCAGGCAGAGGTATCCATGCGCCTTGACTCAAGCGGCGTTGTGCACTTCTTCTATACGGACACCGGTACCCTTGTCCAAAAGTTTGATCTTCTGGCTGGCCTCAACGCCAAGATAAGCAGCTGGAAGCATGTGGATACCGAGAGGAACATTCTTGCGCTGGGCCTTGACACCGGACAGATACTCATTTTCCGCCACAGCTACACCCTGAGATATGCCGATGATCGCAGGACCATCATTCCCCGGATCAGTTATCCGTACGGGGAAGAACCCATTGACCTTGGCATAGGTCGCCAGGCCGTGGACCACTTTGCCATCGGGGACAATGAGGACGGGTTGACCATTTTTGCCTATACCCGAGAGGGTCCGAGACTCGTGGACTATGCAAAGGTGTTTTCATTCCTGGATGAAGACGAGATTGTCTTGGAGCTGGCCAGCCAGGTGAGCTTGCCGTATGTCGACAGACCCATGAACGCCCTGCTGTCTCCTGAGAGACAGTGGTTGTACCTGCTCAACGACGAAGGCGTGATTTCTTTATATGACATCCGCTCAGCGGAAACACCCGTGCATATCGAGGATGTCCAGCCCCTGGATGCGGGAAGCCGGCCCACTGCGTTTGAATTCCTGATAGGCGGCATCTCGGTATTGCTTGCAGATGATCAGGGAGATGTCCATCAACTGTTTCTGGTTCGTGACGAGGATGGCAATCAGCATCTGACCGAGATCCGGAGGTTCAGCGGTGCAACAGCGAAAATCTCGGGTCTCGTTGCCGAGCAGTTGCGCAAAGGGTTTCTGGTCACCGATGACGCCGGCCAGGTTTCGGTTTTTCACACTACGGCCAGCCGCCACCTGCTTACCGAAAAAATTGCGGACCATGCGCTTTTGCACCTGAGTATCGCTCCAAGAAGCGACAAGATCGTTGCCGAGGACAGCACCGGTCAGTTGCACGTGTGGAAACTTGATAACGAGCACCCGGAGGCCTCGTTCAGTTCGATCTGGGGCAAGGTCTGGTATGAGAGCTACCCGGAACCGGACTACGTGTGGCAATCCTCCTCAGCATCCAGTGATTTCGAACCAAAATTCAGCCTTACGCCACTGACCTTTGGAACATTCAAGGCGGCGTTTTACGCGATGTTACTGGCCATGCCACTGGCAATTTTTGGCGCCATCTTCACGGCATATTTCATGGCGCCGAAAATGCGGGGCATCGTCAAACCCACTATCGAGATCATGGAGGCGCTGCCTACCGTGATCCTGGGATTTCTGGCAGGTCTCTGGCTGGCGCCTTTTGTTGAATCACACCTGCCGGGGATATTTGTCTGTCTGCTGGTGATCCCGGCCGGGATGTTTGTGGCCAGCCTGGCCTGGTGGATCCTTCCGGATCGTATCAAGCTGCTGGTCCCGGAGGGTTGGCAGGCAGCTTTGCTGATTCCGGTCGTCATACTGTGTACCTGGATGGCCCTTGCCTTCAGCCCCTGGATGGAGAACGTGTTTTTTGGCGGCAATATGCGGATCTGGATTACGGACACCCTGGGTATCGGTTATGACCAGAGGAACTCGATCATTATTGGCATCGCTATGGGATTTGCGGTCATCCCAACAATTTTTTCCATTGCTGAAGATGCCGTGTTCAGTGTACCCAAGCATCTGACTTCGGGCTCCTTGGCACTGGGGGCAACACCCTGGCAGTCGCTGGTACACGTCGTGCTGCCTTCCGCCAGCCCCGGTATCTTTTCCGCAACCATGATCGGACTTGGACGTGCAGTCGGGGAAACCATGATTGTCTTGATGGCGACCGGCAATACCCCGGTGATGGACTTCAGTATCTTTGAAGGGATGCGGACACTCTCTGCAAATGTTGCGGTGGAGTTGCCGGAGTCCGAGGTAAACAGTACGCATTTCAGAATTCTGTTCCTGGCCGCGCTGGTGTTATTTGTCTTCACCTTCTTCTTCAACACGATCGCAGAAATCGTTCGGCAGCGGCTGCGGGAAAAATACAGCACCCTTTAAACCAGCACCTGATGTACGCACCTCATGTCTGATCAAGCGAACAGGAGCTCTTTCAAGTCATTCATGTCATCCGGGCAGCCTTGGGTGTGGATGAATGCCGGGGCTGTGGCCGTCAGCATGATCATGGTGGCGGGCCTGCTCTTTCTGATTGCCATCCGGGGTCTGGGCCATTTCTGGCCCAAGACCGTGTACGAGATCGAATACGACAACGGCACCAACATCGTACAAATTGTTGGAGAACGGGTGGAAACCGAGGAAGTTCCCAGGAAGCGCATCGTGGAATCCGGCATCCGGGTCGACAGCGACAAGGACCTGATTGAACGCAGCCTCATCAAGGTCGGCATCCGCGAGGTGCTCGGCGTGGACTTCATGCTCACCGTGGCACCCAATGAAAGAAGTGTCCGGACCCCCGAGGATGTGGTCGTGCTGGAGCGTACACAATGGGGGAACTTCTACGGCTACCTGACGGATGTGAAAGAGGACGGGGAAACCGCAGATGTTGGAGATGCGAAACTGTGGGACGAGCTTGAACGTCGACTGCACCGGGTTACGGAATTGCGCGAGCAGATCGAGGACATTGAGAAAAACAAGATTGGTTCGATCAACTTCCAGCTGGAAAAACTGCGCCTCAAACGGCGGGGACTGGAGCTGAGGGGTGTCACTGAGCAAAGATCTTATGATCTGATCAGCGCCAGACAGGATGAGTACACGCGTGACTATGAAGTGCTGAAAGCGGAACTCGATGCGCTTTATCGGGACATTGCAAGGGACAGCATCACGGCACGTGTCATGACCGGGGATGAGGTCGAAATCAAGCTGGCCAATGTGGTCAAGGCCTACCAGCCCAACGCCATGAGTCTGGTCGCGAAGGTCGTTTTCTACATCAAGACCTTCTGGGGTTTCATATCGGATGATCCGCGCGAAGCCAATACGGAGGGCGGCATTTTCCCGGCCATTTTTGGCACTGTGATCATGGTGCTTCTGATGTCGATCATCGTGACCCCGTTTGGTGTGGTTGCGGCCATTTATCTGCGCGAATATGCCCATCAGGGACTGATCACGCGACTGGTCAGGATTTCCGTGAACAATCTGGCGGGCGTGCCCTCCATTGTGTACGGAGTGTTCGGACTCGGCTTTTTCGTCTATGTCGTGGGCGGCACCATCGATCAGCTATTTTATCAGGAAGCCTTGCCATCCCCGACGTTCGGGTCCGGCGGTGTGCTCTGGGCGTCACTGACGTTGGCTTTGCTGACGGTGCCGGTTGTGATTGTGGCTACAGAAGAGGGGCTGGCCCGCATACCACGGTCGGTACGCGAAGGTTCGCTGGCCCTGGGCGCGACCAAGGCAGAGACCCTGTGGCGCACGGTGCTTCCCATGGCAAGTCCCGCGATGATGACGGGGCTGATCCTGGCGGTGGCTCGCGCAGCCGGTGAAGTGGCGCCACTGATGCTGGTGGGTGCAGTGAAGCTGGCACCTTCCCTGCCCGTGGACATGAACGCGCCCTTTGTGCATCTGGAGCGCAAATTCATGCATCTCGGGTTTCATATTTATGACGTGGGGTTTCAAAGCCCCAATGTCGAGGCAGCACGTCCACTCGTCTACGCGACCGCACTGATCCTGGTCGTGGTGATCGTTGTCTTGAACCTTTCAGCAATCTACATCCGCAACCACTTGCGTGAGAAATACAGAAGCCTGGAGCAGCACTAGACTCTCGTTTGATTGCAGCACATCAGTAAATATGTAACGCTTTTAGGAGTTCAGGGAATATGACAATGGCAGCGCCACAAATATCACAAGATGTGCTACTTAATCGGGCAAGTCTGGAGCTGGAAAAGGAGCAGACCTGCTTTGAGTGCAGGGATTTCGGTCTGTACTACGGGAACAACCAGGCCTTGCGCGGGATTGATATGGTCATTCCCGAGAGACGGGTGACTGCATTTATCGGCCCGAGCGGCTGTGGCAAGTCCACCCTGCTGCGTTGCATGAACCGGATGAACGACCTGATCGACACAGTCCGTCTGGAAGGCGAGATGCTGCTGCACGGGAAGGATATCAACAGCAAATCGATCAATGTGACAGAACTTCGTCGACAGGTGGGTATGGTGTTTCAAAAACCCAACCCGTTCCCCAAGACGGTGTACGAAAACGTGGCTTACGGGCTAAGGTTGCAGGGTGTGAACAAGAAACGGGTTTTGGACGAGCATGTCGAGTGGGCTCTGAAAGGTGCGGCACTGTGGGATGAAGTCAAGGATCGACTGCAGGACAACGCTCTGGGCTTGTCGGGAGGACAGCAGCAGCGGCTGGTGATTGCACGTGCCATTGCGATCGAACCTCAGGTGATTTTACTGGATGAGCCGGCATCTGCACTGGATCCCATCTCGACGCTGAAGATTGAAGAGCTGATAATTCAGTTGAAGCAAGACTATACCGTGGTCATCGTCACCCACAACATGCAGCAGGCTGCTCGAGTTTCGGACTACACGGCCTTTTTGTATCTGGGGGAATTGATCGAGTTCGGTGCAACCGACCAGCTGTTCACCAATCCTGCCCAGAAGCAGACGGAAGACTACATCACAGGTCGTTACGGTTAATGCTCTGGCAACATCATTCGAGGTAGCTCATGGTATATCAGGACATCGGCCAACATATCTCTCATCAGTACGATGAGGACCTGGAATCCCTGCGCAGCAAAGTGCTGAATATGGGCGGATTGGTTGAAAAGCAGGTCCAGAACGCATTACTTGCCTTGACACGTGCAGACAGCAGTCTGGCGGAGGATGTGGCTACCAGCGACTACCGAATCAATTCAATGGAAATTGCGATTGACGAAGAGTGCACACAAGTGATTGCCAGGCGCCAGCCTGCAGCCAGCGATCTTCGCCTTTTAGTCACAATCTACAAGACCATCACCGACCTGGAAAGAATCGGTGACGAAGCGGAAAAAATCGGGCGCCATGCCGTGAAGCTTGCAGCCATCGAGCGCACCCCGACCTACTTTTCAGAAATCAAGCACCTTGGGGAACAGGTTTGCAAGATGCTGCATGAATGCCTGGACGCTCTGGCCCGCATGGATATTGATAGTGCATTTGTGATTGCGCAAGGTGATCGGGCCATCAATGATGAATATGATGCACTCACCCGCCAGTTAATCACTTACATGATGGAAGACCCTCGTAGCATCAAACGCTCTCTTCGGGTGATGTGGTGCGCACGCTCGCTGGAGCGGATCGGGGATCATGCAAAAAATATTTGTGAGTACGTGATATACACCGTAGCCGGTCAAGACATCCGCCACACCAGCTTTGACCAGGTCAAGGCAGAACTCAGCGACTCAAACGACAAATAGTTGTCCTTGGCCTGAAATTTCCTCGATACCGGGTGACAAGGCTTTTACTTTCTTTGTTCTTGCTTGGGATACGGTCTTATTGATAACCTGCGGGCACATCCTGAGGACACGACCCTGTCACTGGCAATGAAATGCTGTTGCCATGGCCCGTTGCATTCAGGATTGAATCCTGTGAAAGCGCAGTTGTGCTGTCGACTCAGGAACAACCTTTTATACACGAGAGAGAGGTAGAGATGCGTAAATTGATTCTGGTTTTGTTTATATCTGCACTTCTGGCTGCATGCAGCAGTGAGGAAGCCGAAAATTCTGCAAACACGGCCGATGAAGCTGCCGCAGAAGCGCCCATGGCAGAGGATCATGCCAGCGATGGCGGGCATGCAGAGACGGACGCACCTGCTGAAGCAGGTCACGAGGAAGGAGGGTCCTAGGTCAGGCAAACCCTCATATCAAGTCAGCGAGCTGGCCCGGCAGGATCCTGAGTACAGGGGTATTCTCCGGCTGGCTCTTTCCAGGGCTCAGTGTCTGGCTGGGTGTGTCTTGTACGTACAGTCCAGCTTGACTGCAGCTTACTTTGCAGAGCCTGTGTGTGGATCCTGCAGGCGATGAGTTCAAGCAGACTTTTTGTTGTTTCCGGCCCTTCGGGGTCTGGAAAGTCAAGTTTGGTCAAGGCCATCGTTGAGAAAATTCCGGATGTGGTGGTATCGGTGTCGCACACCACCCGGCCCATGCGACCCGGCGAGGTTGATGGCAGGGACTATTTCTTCACGAACGTCGCAGATTTCTCCACCATGATCGAGCGGGGTGAATTCCTGGAGCATGCCGAGGTCTTTGGCAATTGTTACGGGACTTCACAAGCGTCCGTGCAAAGCCAGCTTGATGACGGGTTCAGGGTGATTCTAGAAATTGACTGGCAGGGTGCACGGCTGACCCGCCAGCGGATGGACAGTACAACATCGATCTTCATATTGCCGCCCTCCAAGTCGGCCCTGGAGCATCGCCTTCGCAACCGGGGGCAGGACAGCGATGAAACGATCTCCGGGAGAATGCGCAAGGCTGAAAGTGAAATCAGTCACTATGCAGAGTTTGATCACATCGTGCTGAATGATGACTTTGATCATGCACTGGAGGCGCTGACCTGTCTTTTTATCAATCCGGAACGTTTTCAGCCACTCGATACTAAGGCGCTGCAGTTGCTGACCCGGGAGTTGCTGGGGTAGTGCTGGTAGCTGCAGGGTGAATTCGCTAGAATGACACGTTCCCCGATATGTTTTTGTAGGAGTATGGTATGGCCCGGGTGACCGTTGAGGATTGTCTGGAACACGTGGAGAACCGCTTTGAGCTGGTGCTGCTGGCCAGCAAGCGCACGCGACAGCTCGTGCAGGGCGCTGAGGCGCTTGTCGAGTGGGAAAACGACAAGCCGACCGTAGTGGCATTGCGCGAGATAGCAGAAAATCTGATCAACGAGGAGAAGATGGAAGCCGCGCTTGCAGTTCCCGCAGAGGGCGAGGGTACTGAATTTGGCGAAGACGAACTGGCGGCGCTGTACACGGAGATCAGCCGCGAACTCAACCAGACCCGCCCCGATGGCGATTCTCTGGACAAGCCGGACGCCCTGTACTCGACAGAGGAGTCGGAGGACCGGTTGCTGAGCGAACGCCTGCAACGCCTGATTGAAGAGGACGAGGCAAGCTCTGGCGCTGAGGCGCAAGAATCGGCTCAGGATGACGCGACTCCCACCCCATCGACGGATGCATCCGCCGAAGGAGAACAGGAGGCATAGGCGGTTTCCTGACCCGCTTATTCTGCGGCAATGGCTAGTGTTGTAGAACCCGCTAGCAAACATCTAGCTGCACACCACCCTTCACGCTTTCTGATCAGCGACCTTTGCGCGTTGCTGGAAACGTACCTGGATGCACAGCATGTCAAGAGCGTGTACCACGCCTACCTGTTCAGTGCGACCGCACACGAAGGCCAGACCCGCCTCACCGGCGAACCCTATATTTACCACCCGCTTGCCGTAGCCCGCGTACTGGCGGGCATGCACATGGATGCGCAGACGATTGTCGCAGCCGTTTTGCATGATGTGATCGAAGATACGGAAACGGCCAAGGGGCAGATTACCCAGGAGTTCGGCAAGGACGTGGCTGAACTGGTCGATGGGGTCAGCAAGCTCACCCACCTGGAATTCGGATCCAAGCAGGAGGCGCAAGCGGAGAACTTCCGGAAGATGATGCTCGCTTTTGCAAAGGATGTGCGCGTGATCATCATCAAGCTGGCCGATCGCTTGCACAACATGCGAACCCTGAGTGGCGTGGCGCTGGAAAAACGTAAACGGGTGGCACGCGAAACGCTGGACATCTATGCACCCATAGCACTGCGACTGGGAATGCACGAGTTGTGCATGGAACTCGAAGAGCTCTCGTTCAAGACTTTGTGGCCGCGGAGATATGAAGTGCTGCAGGACTCCGTAAAGCGTACCAACGTCAATCGCAAAAGGCTCCTGCAGGAGGCAGAGAAGAATCTCTGCGAAAGGCTGGATGATGCCGGTATTGTCAGCCGCATCCATGGTCGCGAGAAGAATATTTACAGCATCTACAGAAAGATGAAGGAAAAGCACCTCCAGTTCTCCGAGGTGTTTGATGTTTTCGGTTTCCGCATCGTCGTAGCCGATGTCGATACTTGTTACCGGGTACTCGGTGTCATCCACAACCTGTACAAACCGGTGCCGGGCAAGTTCAAGGATTACATTGCCATCCCCAAAAAAAATGCCTACCAGTCACTGCACACCGTTTTGTTCGGGCCCAAGGGCATACCGGTGGAGGTCCAGATCCGCTCTGAAGAAATGGACCAGGTCGCACAGTCCGGCATCGCTGCCCACTGGATGTACAAGGGGGGTAAGGGCGATCATGCAGGACCCCACACGCGGACAAAGGAATGGCTCAAGACGGTTTCAGAAATACAGCACAGTTCAGGCAGTTCCCTCGAATTTCTGGAAAGCGTAAAAATCGATCTTTTTTATGACGAGATTTATGTATTTACCCCGAGGGGCGATATCCTGGAGCTGCCGGTCAATGCGACGGCTGTAGATTTTGCCTACGCGGTGCATTCGGACATTGGCAATCATTGTGTCGGGGCCCGGATTAACCGCCGGCTGGAGCCGCTCAGCACGATTCTCGAAAACGGGCAGACCATCGACATCATCACAGCCCCTGAAGGCCATCCGAGTCCGGACTGGCTGAACTTCATCGTCACCGCCAAAGCACGTTCCAATATTCGGAGCTATCTGAAGAACCTGCAGACCGAAGAAGCCGGTCAACTGGGCAGGCGGCTTTTGGATCAGGCCTTGATTGCCTATGAAAAGACCTGGGAGGACGTGAGCAAGCGTGATTTGGCCCGGTTGCTCAAGGAGCTGCAGCTGGAATCCGAGCAGCAGTTGTTCGTGGAAGTGGGACTGGGTGACCGGATGGCGCCTTTTGTCGTCAAGCACTTGGTGTCACTGCGGGGATTGTGGATGAAGTTGCGGTCCCGAAGCGAAAGGAAGAATCCCCTGGCAATCCGTGGCACGGAAGGCATGGTGGTGAGTTACGGAAAATGCTGTCACCCCATCCCCGGGGATTCCGTGGTTGGCGTGATGAATGCCGGCAAGGGCCTGGTGGTGCACCATGTCAAGTGCCGCAACATCGTGAGGCATCGGAAAAAAAGCCGCGACAAGTGGATTCACGTGTATTGGGACAGCAACCCGGGTAGTGAATTCACTGCGGAAATCAGTATCAAAACAGCCAATGAACGGGGTGTGCTGGCCGTGGTCGCAGCAAAAATATCCGAGGAAAGCTCGAACATAGAAAATATCATTCTGGATGAAAAGTTCGGCACCACGACCACCATTACGATTTTGCTCACGGTCAAGGACCGTGATCACCTGGCGAACCTCATCCGGGCCGTGCGAAAAACCCCGAAGGTCTACAAGGTAAAACGCATTTGATTAAGGAGATTTCAAAATGGAACGCGAGATCATCAACACCGCACGTGCGCCACAAGCGATAGGAACCTATTCACAGGCTGTCAAGGTGGGCAGCACGGTATACATGTCAGGCCAGATTCCTCTTGATCCGGCTTCCATGCAGTTGGTAGGCCCAGACATGAGGGCGCAGATTTCCCGGGTCTTTGACAATCTTCAGGCGGTAGCAGAGGCAGCGGGGGGAACGCTGGGTGATGTGGTCAAACTGAATATTTTTCTCACGGATCTTGCCCATTTCCCCTTGGTCAATGAAATCATGTCCGAATACTTTTCGGAGCCTTACCCGGCACGCGCGGCGATCGGTGTGGCTGCCCTGCCCAAGGACGCGGGTGTGGAAATGGATGCCGTGATGCAACTTGACTGAGACACGGTTTTCGTAACCGCTGCTTGTACAGGCCCATTACCAGATGAACCGGGATTCGGGTTCCACGGACCGGGACACCTTCCCTCCGGTTACCGTCCTCAGGGGCATCGGCCCGAAAATCATGGGGCATCTGCAGCGCTTGCATATCCACACGGTGCAGGATCTGCTTTTTCATTTGCCAATCCGTTACCAGGACCGCACTCACGTCCGCCAGATCGGGACCCTGCAGGCGGGGGACGAGTGTGTGCTGTTGGGAACGGTGGATCACAGCGAGATGGTTTACAGGAAACGGCGGATGCTGCTGGTCAGTGTCAGCGATGGGACGGGCCGGATCCTGTTGCGGTTTTTTTATTTCAACAAGAAGCAGCAAGAAAACCTGGCGCCGGGCGTCAGCATCCGCTGTTTCGGTGAGGTCAGGCGGGGTGTCTCCAGCCTGGAAATGGTGCATCCTGAATATGAAATCCAGCGCACGGGAGATACGGCCAAGGTTGAAGATCACCTGACCCCGATTTACCCGACTACCGAAGGTCTGCACCAACTCACCTTACGCAGCGTGACCTCGAAGGCGCTACGCTGGGTTGAAGAGGATGAAGTCCCGGATCTGGACCTGCTGCCTGAAATCCCTGAAATCGATGGCTGCCAGCCTTCCGTGATCGAGGCACTGAAGTTTGTCCACCGCCCTCCACCCGAGGCCGACACGCAGGCATTGGCGGCCGGCACCCACGTGATGCAGCGCCGCCTGGCTTTCGAGGAGTTGCTTGCTCAGCGGTTGAGCCTGTTCAAACTGCGACTGCAGATGCAAAAGCAACCTGCCGTGTCCATCGCACCGCCGGGTCGCCTGTATGCACAACTGATTGAATCGCTGGAGTTTGCCCTCACCTCTGCACAGGAGCGTGTGATCGGCACGGTATTTTCCGACCTGAAAAAAAACTACCCAATGCTGCGCCTGGTGCAAGGCGATGTAGGAAGCGGCAAAACGCTCGTGGCCATTGCAGCCTGCCTGCAGGCGATCGAGGCCGGTTATCAGGCCGTCGTGATGGCACCTACTGAGATCCTGGCCGAGCAGCACCTGCAGAACTTCGCGAGCTGGCTGTCCCCCCTGGGCGTGGAGCTGGCCTGGCTGTCGGGTCGCATGACCGCCAGCCAGAGCAGTGAAATGAAGGCGCGGATCTCAAGCGGCAGTGCGCAGGCGATCGTGGGTACCCACGCACTGTTTCAGCAAGGCGTTACCTTTCACAATCTGGCTCTGGTGGTGGTGGACGAACAGCACCGTTTTGGCGTGCACCAGCGCCTGGCTTTACGTGAAAAAGGGGTACAGGGTGTTGGCAGCCCGCACCAGCTGATCATGACTGCGACGCCGATTCCCAGAACGCTCGCCATGACCGCCTACGCGGATCTCGATTACTCCGTCATTGACGAGTTGCCGCCGGGGCGCATGCCGGTCAGCACCATCGCCGTTCCGCACGAGAGGCGCCATGAAGTGGTTGAACGTGTCGCCAGCGCCTGTCGGCGTGGCCAGCAGGCCTACTGGGTATGCACGCTGGTGGAGGAGTCCGAAGCCATGCAGTGTCAGGCGGCAGAGAACGTGTTTCAGGAGCTGAGTGCCCTGCTGGACGGGGTCCGTGTCGGGCTGGTGCATGGACGCATGAAGAGCCAGGAGAAAAATGCGGTGATGAGGGATTTTGCACGCGGCAGGGTTGACCTGCTGGTGGCGACCACGGTCATCGAAGTCGGGGTCGATGTTGCAAATGCCAGTCTGATGATCATCGAAAATGCCGAGCGCCTGGGACTCGCCCAGCTGCATCAATTGCGCGGCCGGGTGGGGCGGGGTGTCCAGGAAAGCAGTTGTGTGCTGCTTTACAGTGCCCCGCTGACCGAAAATGCCAAACTGCGAATTGACACCATGCGCGCCACCGGCAACGGCTTCGAGATTGCCCAGGTCGATCTTGAGATTCGGGGTCCCGGGGAGGTCTTGGGCACTCGCCAGACGGGCATGCTGCAATTACGGATCGCGGATATCCTGCGTGATCAGGATCTGATTCCGCAAGTGCACGAAAGTGCAAAATGGCTGTTTGCCGAACATCCCCGCACGGTGGATGCCCTGATTCACCGGTGGCTTGGGAAATCGATTGAGTTCGGCCAGGTGTGACGCAAGCAGCGCGTGTACGGCCTAAATCCCGAAGGTACCGATCAGGATCGTGGTGAGGTAAATGCCGACCAGGCCCAGCAAGGCAAGAAAGGACAAGCTCTGCAGCCAGCCGGTTTTGCCTGAGAACAGGGCACCGGCACTGAAAATCAGGCCGAGACCTGCGATGGCAAAGGATACCCAGAAGACCGTATTCACGCAGGCGGTTTGACAGGTACGTCCATCAAAGGGGCCGGACAGTAACTGCACCACCAGAAAAACAGCCAGCAGCCAGCTTGTGACTGCGCTGAAAAAGGATATCCACGAATTTTCTGCCATCTCTGTCGCCGAAATCTTCCCGGTTTCCGCCCTGGGCCTGTGCAAGGCGGGCGCTGTCAGGAGATTATGCCATATTGCAGGCTCTTAAAGCTGCGCGTGGATTACCTGGTTTCGGACTGTGCAGGGCAGCGCACGCAGGCGCTCGTTTTTACAGGGGCCGTAGACGCACAGGCCATCCTGTATCTGAAAGAGGGCGCCATGGTTGGCGCACATGATATAATCCGCGCCCTCGTCGAGAAAACGGTCAGGCGCCCAGTCCAAAGGCCCTTGTGTATGCGGGCATGAATTTTGATAGGCATAAACCTGTTTGTCTTTCTTGACGACAAATACTCGGGTCAGCGTATCGTGAGCTTCAACAACCAGGCCTTTGCTGCCTGGGTCCGGTATATCATCGTAGTGACATAATTGTGTTTCTATCAAACTCATGGCACCTGAAATACTACCCGGGTCAATGAACATTTAAAACTTGACTGGACACCCATGCAGAATCCGAATTGTTTCCAGACCTCCGAACAGGCCGAGCAGGCATTTTACCGATCATTCCAGGAAGGGGATATCGAATTGATGATGTCCATATGGGGTCGGGGTAAGAACATCGTCTGTATACACCCTGGAGGTCCTCGCCTTCAGGGCGTGTCCAGTATCCGCAAGAGCTGGGAACAGATATTTTCCTACGAGCAGGGCATCGAGTTAAGGGTCAACAGGACGGGCATGATTCTGGAGGAGGATGTGGCGGTGCACCATGTAGTGGAAGACATCTACGTCGATGGTGAACTGCAGTCGGAGATCTTTGCCACCAACATCTACAGGAAGACGAACGGCAACTGGCACATGGTTTTACACCATGCTTCCGCTGAGCTGCACCCGGTACTGGATCTGATGGACGGCGATGCAGAAGAGGCTCAGACCATCCACTGAGCCTGCAATTCCGGGTCCTCAGTAGACATAATAAAAGATCAGGTAGACACCAAGCAGGAAGGCAACCCATAGCACCATGCTGCCGGTGGGCCAGGTTTTGGCAAGCAGCCCCTGAGGTCCGTGGTGACGATGCAGGCGTGTGCCTGCACTGAATGAAAGCCTCTTGATCCAGACCCCCATCCTTTGCTCACCGGTCACAATGGACCGCATCGCATGCTCTACAAGCCAGCGTCCCGGTTTGCGGTAAAACCAGTCTGCATCCAGGTTCACTGAACGCAATTCGGGAGGGTAGAGGCCCTGTCGCACGAGCCAGGTAAAGGCGAGCGCCGAGAAGAACAGCAACTGAAGCTGGGTGGTTACGTGTGTCATCGTGTAGGGCTGGTAGCCGATCTCATGGGGCAGCAGCGCGTACAGGGTTTGCGGGAAGACCCCGATGTATATGCAAAGCACTGCGGCAAGGGCCATGGCGCACAGCATGCTCGCGGGTGCCTCCTTGCAGCGTATGCCGCTGTCGTGGGCGAAAAAAGCAAAGTAGGGGATCTTGATGCCTGAATGGTGAAACACGCCGGCCGATGCGAACAGTAACACCAGCCATGCCAGGGTGTAGCCTTCGAGGGCAACTGCCTCCATGATCATCGATTTCGTGACAAAGCCACTGAACAGGGGGAAGGCAGAAATCGATGCGGCGCCAATTATGCAAAAACCCGCGGTATACGGCATCGATTTGTACAGTCCGCCCAGGTCCGAGCCGTTGATGCGACCGGTGCGCAGCAGCACGGCACCCATGCTCATGAACAGCAGTGCCTTGTACAGGATATGCGCAAAGGCATGGGCCGCGGTGCCATTGAGTGCCAGTTCCGTGCCGATCCCGACCCCGACCACCATGAATCCCAACTGGTTGATCATGCTGTAGGTCAGCACCCGGCGAAGATCATTTTCGATGACCGCGTAGAAAATCGGAAAGGCGGTCATCATCAATCCGATCCAGATCAGGATTTCGGTTCCCGCAAAAGCAGTTGCGAGCGCATATACCGCCATCTTGGTCGTGAAGGCAGAGAGCACCACAGTTCCGGTCACGGTAGCTTGCGGGTAGGCATCCACCAGCCAGTTATGCAGCAAGGGGAATGCACACTTGATCCCAAAGGCAAGAAAAATCAGCGCGCCTCCGGGTGTTCCGGGGTCCATCTGGGTAAATTCAATGGACCCGCTGCTGCGGGCATGCAGGATGATGCCGGTCAACAGCAGGAGTCCGGAGATGACCTGTACGATCAGGTAACGCATGCCAGCCGCATAGGATGCCGGGGTACGCCGTGACCAGATCAGAAACACAGAGGAAAGCGCAGCCGCCTCAAAGTAGATAAACAGTGTAATCAGATCCCCGGCCAGCACCGCTCCGATCGCACAGCCAGCATAGATCAGGGTGACCATCTGCTGCAGGCGGTCGCGGGTATGCAATGAGTACAGGATCAACAGGAAAGCCGCAATGTGGAAGATCACGGCAAATACGAAGCTGAGCTTGTCGAGGTGCAGGGTCGTCAGGAGCATGCCAAGAATCTCGAACTCTGCACGTGAGCCTGCGGGCAAAGTGTACAGCTGCAAAAAGGAAAGCACCGGCAACAGCAGTATATAAACAGCACGCAGAGGGCCTTTCAGTAGCAGAGCCGGCAGCGCGCCCAGTATCAGGATGAGTGCCGGGTTCAGGCTAAACATCACCGTAGTAGTCCTCGTCGCGCTTCACAAGCTTGCGCATTTGTTTGGCGAGCAGGACCAGGGCCACGCACGCAATGAAACCGAACCAGGCGAAAAAGCCGAACCAGTTTTCAAAAGGGAAGTTGGCATGCTTGTGATAAAAGAAGTCGAGCAGCATCAATGCTGCACACAAGCTGTACAGGCCGTACACAAGCTTGCGAACGTTAGCGGGGCTGTCCAGCCAGTAGCGATGTTTCTTGCGGTTCATGAATTGAAAACGGGGTACAGAAAATCATAAAGGGGCTGAATATAGAAAAACAGCAGTAATGTGGCCGCAGCCGTAGCACACAAGGGGATCAGACACGCAAGCGGCGCCTCTTGGATCCCGGGACTCGTGACAGCCTGGGCAGGATCCGGCGGTTTGAAAAAAGCACGCAGGCCGATCGGCAGCAGGTAGGCACAGTTGAGCAAGGTGCTCAGCGCAAAGGCGAACAGCACGACATAGTGCTGCGTGTCCACGCTGCCTTCAATCAGCAGCCATTTGCTCCAGCTGCCTATGAACGGCGGCAGGCCGATCACACTGAATGCGGCGAGCAGGAAGGCTGCAAAAGTGAATGGCATCTTGTGGCCGAGGCCGTTGAGTTGGCTGACACGCGTGTATTTTGTCACGGTGTAAATTGCACCGGCACAAAAAAACAGGGTAATTTTCCCGAAAGCGTGCGTGACGATGTGCAGGGCGCCTCCCAGGGCAGCCGCAGGCCAGGCCAGGGCTGCGCCGATGACAATGTATGAAAGCTGACTGATCGTCGAATAGGCCAGCCGTGCTTTCAGGTTGTCCTTGCTGAGCGCAATGATCGAAGCGACCACCATGGTGGCCACTGCCAGCCACAGGATCCAGCCTGAGGCCTCCTGGGTTGCCAGGTAGTCGATTCCGAATGTGTACACGGATATCTTGAGCACGGAAAATACCCCGGCCTTGACCACGGCAACGGCATGCAGCAGGGCGCTCACGGGCGTAGGTGCAATCATGGCGGCAGGCAGCCAGCGGTAAAATGGCAACAGAGCCGCTTTTCCGATGCCGAGCATGAACAGCGTAAACAGCAGCACGGCGGCCAATCCCTGGGTATTCCCTTCAAGTACACCCTCCGGCATAAAATCCAGCGTACCGGCCCGAATCCAGGTGATGACCAGGGCGGTCAGAAAAAACATGATCGAGGTGCCAAGCAAAAGTCCCAGATAGACGCGCCCTCCACTTCGTGCCTCCGAGGTCTGTTTATGTGTCACCAGGGGGTAGGTGGATAACGTCAATGCCTCATAAAATATGAATAGCGTGAACAGGTTTGCCGCAAAGGCAATGCCCATGGTCGCTGCGATCGATACGGAAAAGAACAGGTAAAACCGCGTGAGATTCTTTTCTGAATTGCCGGACATGTAACCGATGGAATACATCGTTGTGAAGACCCAGAGTCCAGACGCCAGCAAGGCAAAAACAAGCCCGAGTGGTTCCAGGTGGAAAGCGATCGAAAGACTGGCAGAGATATTCAGCAGGGTATGCACCGGGCTGGGCTCGTGGTATAGCCCCAGCAACTGGGTGACGTACAAGAACAGGAGGATTCCAGCGAACAGCGAACTCGCCTCGCGCAGCCTTGGCCGGTTGCGGAACAGGAGAACCAAGGCCCCGCCCAGCAGGGGGATCAAGAGTGCGAGCTCGAGGTGTTGCAGCAGCAGGTTCATAGCTCAGTGAAACAACGCCTGGACGGCGGTGCTTGCAAACCCAAGGCTAAAGGAGGTATCCAGGCCAAAATAGAAGCTGCCTGCCACCAGCAACCACAGGGGGAGCAGCATCTGCCGGGGCGCTTCAAGGATTACCTGGCTCTGGCGCGTGGCGCTTACAGGGGTCTTGAAGTAGGCATGTTCAATGATTTTCCAGATGTAAAGGACGGTCAGCAGTGATCCTCCCACGACCACAATTGCTGCCAGCCAGTGCCCCTGTTCAATCGCGGCTGACAGCACATACCATTTGCTGACAAAACCTGCCGTAAATGGGATCCCGATCAGCCCCAGGCCCAGCAGAACCACGGCCGCCATGGTCCAGGGCATGCGCCTGCCCAGCC
Organism: Gammaproteobacteria bacterium; assembly: GCA_022824965.1. Taxonomy (GTDB): domain Bacteria; phylum Pseudomonadota; class Gammaproteobacteria; order UBA4575; family UBA4575; genus WTFY01. Next base: position 634,438 of record JAJDYY010000008.1, on the reverse strand, counting down.
CCGCAAAATCTTCCAGTTGCACCGAGCCGATTCTCAGCAATACGCAGGCCATGGCCAGGAACAGTCCGCCTTTGATGATCGCATGATTGAACAGGTACACCATTCCGGCGATCGTGCCGTCCGCCGAACCCAGCCCGATTGCCAGCGTCATGTAACCGATCTGGGCAACGCTGGAATAGGCGAGCATGCGTTTGATGTTCTCCTGGAAGATGGCAACAAAGGACGCTGTCAGGATGGCAATGATGGACAGGGGCAGCAGGATCTTGCCCAGGTGAAATTGTTGTAAAGAAATTTCCTGCGGAAACAGGTCGAAAAAAAATCGCAGCAGTACGTATACAGAAACCTTGGTTGCGGTTGCCGACAGGAACACCGTGATCATCGATGGAGCATGTGCGTAGGCATTGGGCAGCCAAAGATGCAGCGGAAACAGGGCAATTTTCAGTGAGATTCCTGCGGTCAGGAAGGCAAAGGCCGCGTGCAATGTTCTGGAGTCAACGATTGCCGGGATCCTCTGCTGTAAATCCTGGATGTTGAGGGTGCCGGTCAGCATGTACAGCAGGCCGACACCAATCAGTATGAAGGTGGCGCCGATGGTCCCCATGATCAAGTACTGGTAAGCCGCAGTCAGGGCGCGTCGGTCACGGCCCATTGCAATCAGCACGTAGGAGGACAGTGAGCTGATTTCAAGGAAGACGAAAATATTGAAGGCATCTCCAGAAGCAATGATGCCGAGCAGGCCGGTCAGGCACAGCAGGTACGCGGAAAAAAACAGGCTGGCCTTCTCGGGCGGGATTTCCTGCTTTATGCTTTCTCGTGCCGCAATCATGGTGATGCTGGCCGTAGCAGCCACGATGGTCAGCAAGTAGGCGCTTAGATGGTCAATGCGGTATTCGATTCCCAGCGGCGGTCTCCAGCCGCCCAGGTGGTAGGACAGCACGCCATGCTCGGACACTTCGTGCACCAGCAGCAAGGCGATGACAAAAGAAATGATGCTCACCGCAGTGGCCAGCAGCCAGGCCCAGTTGGCCCGCGTGACCAGTACACAGGCGGGTGCGCTGATCAGGGGGATCACCACTTGTAATGCAGGTAAATGAGCCAGCACTAGTTTTCGTCCTGAAGATCATCCTGTTCGTGAATGATGGTCTCGTCGACGGTGCCGTACGCCCGGTGGATTTTGGCAATGATCGCAAGCCCCAGCGCAGAGGTTGACACCCCCACCACGATTGCTGTCAGGATCAGGACATGTGGTAGTGGATTCGAATATACGTCGGCCCCAGCAATCAGTATCGGTGCAGTCCCTCCTTTCACCTTGCTCATGGAGATAAACAGTATGAATACCGAGGTTTGAAAAATATTCAGCCCGATAATTTTCTTGATCAGGTTGGAGTCCGAGATGACGATATAAAAACCCATCATCATCAAAATGATCACGACCCAGTAATTGAAATAGCCTGTGATCATTGCCTATTCGCAGAATTCGTCCAGCGTGTAAAAAATCGCAATCATGACAGCACCCACCGTGACACCCACTCCAAGTTCAATAAGAAAAATGCCCAGATGCTGGGCTTGCTGATGACCCTGCAGCAACACATTGTAGTCAAGGAAATTTCCACCCAGCAGCATGGTTGCCACACCAACTCCTGCATACAGCAGTACGCCTGCCGCAATGAAATAACGGACGGTCTCGGTGGGCAGAATGCGCTGGGCCTTCTGCCGGCCATATACCAGCGCATACAGGATGACTGCAGCAGCAAATATCACGCCTGCCTGAAAGCCGCCACCGGGCCCATACTCTCCATGAAACTGCACGTACAGGGCAAACAGCATGACAGCAGGGATCACCAGCCTGCAGACTTCGCGCAATATCAAGCTGGAACGGGGATTCATTGTTTGCGCCCGCTTCGCTTTGCTGCATTTCCAAGCAAAAGCAGTACGCCCACAGCCGCTGTGAAAATCACTACGACCTCACCCAGTGTGTCGTAGCCTCGATAACTTGCCAGCACGGAAGTCACGACATTGGGTATGCCAATCTCCTCGCTGCTTTGTGTCAGGTAATGAGGTGCGACATGGGTGTGAATCGGGGCTTTTGCATCTCCATAAGGGGGCATGTCCAGTGTTCCGTAGATCAGGGCTGCCCCCGTGATCGTGATTACAGCAATGGGCAGAAACCTTTTGTGCTTGCTGACGGTCTGTTCCCGTCCTGTGATGGCGATGGTTACCAGAAGCAGTATGGTTGTGATTCCGGCACCCACGGCAGCTTCGGTGAATGCAACATCCACCGCATCCATTGCCACGAACAGGCCTGCCGACAAGAAACTATAGACACCGCTGGATAGTGCGATGGCCAGCAGACTTTTCATGCGTATCAGCACGACCACCGTAAGTGCCAGCATGGTCAGAAGCGAAATATTGACGATGGTTTCTATATCCACAGGTTTTCAGGGCTCGTGGGGCTGTTCGGGATCTTGATCCGAAGCCCGGTTTTTTTCTCTGAGCACTGCGGTGTGCGCCAGGGCATGTACTGCGGTCGGACCGGTGAGCATCATGAACAGCAGAATCAGGATCAGTTTGATGATTACCAGCGGGTCCTGCGATTGTGTGATCAGACCCAGCAAAATCAGTATGGCCCCCAGGCTGTCAATGATACTGGCTGCATGCACCCTGGAATAAAAATCCGGCAGGCGCATGAGCCCCAGGGTGCCGATCAAGCAGAACACACTGCCCAGCACAAGCAGTATCCAGCTGACTACGAACATGTCCAGACCTCACTCATCGATGGGTTTGCCCAGCGAGTCGTTGCGGAACAATTTCAGTACTGCAATCGTCGATATGAAATTGATCAGCGCATAAAGCAGCGCAATGTCCAGAAAGTCCGGCCGTGCGGTCAAAAATCCGAATAATGCGATCAACAGGACGATTGCGGTGCCAAACGTATTGATGGCCAGGATGCGGTCAAAAATTGTGGGTCCGAGAGCCACACGCAGCAGCAGGACAAACATGACGACCAGGATAGCAATGAATGCAGTAGTAAACATAAGACCCTGTACGGCTTCAGGAAGTGTTGAGACGCCCTTGCAGGACAGAAATCCGTTCCTTCATTTTTCCCTGCTGCAGTTTCTCGGCGGTCTCTTGAGTCAGTGAGTGCACTTCGATGGTTTGATCGTCGACATTCAGTGTATATGTACCGGGGGTCAGGGTGATGCAGTTTGCATAGGCGGTCGTGGCTACATTGTTGAGCTTTGATGTGGACACGGTACTTGTGTTCGGGGAAATCGGCAGTTTTGGATGCAATATTCTCCAGCTGACATCCAGATTGGAACGGACCACTTCCAGAAAAAACCAGGGCAAAAATCTGGGCAAGTTAAGGCTGAAATACAGGGTACTGAAGTCAGGGTTTTGAAGCGCAAGCCTGTGGATGAGCCAAGCGACCAGCAAGCCGCTGGCAATACCCAAAGACAGCAACAGGATGCCCAGATGTCCAGACAACAATATCCACAAGAGGAGTAGCAGGGATGCCGCTATCAATGTACGAATCAGCATGGCTTATTGCCGTACGTCGGACTGTTCATGTCGCAGAATACTTGCGACAAAGACGGGGTTCAAGCAAGAGGCCTTCCTCATGTGGTCCGGGCGGCTAGACCCAGCCCTTTTTTCGTGTAGTGATATGCAGTCTCAGACTCATTGAGACGCTCGTGCAAGGCCGCAAGTTCGGTGCAAGTCTCGGCCAGGGGTTCCGAGTCCAAGCTGGATTCGAGGTAGTTCTTTGCCTTGTCCCAAAGCTCGGCTCGTTTACACAGGCGACCCAGCGTCAGGTATAAGCCGGCATCGTGATCGTGCTGGGCAATCCACTGCTCAGCCTGTTGCAGTGCGGATGCGGCATCAGCATGTTCCAGCAAACCGAATTGCCGGACCAATTCTGGACACCAGCGACTGTCCAACACGTCCGTTACCAAGGCTGCGGCTGCCTGGTGCCTGCCCTGCACCCGCAGTGCTTCGACGTAGGCCACCGCAAGTGTGTCATCAGCTGTGATCGTACTCCTGAAACGTTTGCCTAGATGTTCAATATCTTCGGCAGTTTCGCCATGCCTGGACGCATCCAGTAGTCCACACGCCGCGGTTTTCCGTATTTTCTCAAGCGTCTCGGGGCGAATGCCGTGGTTCTTTTCCAGCTCGGGGATAATGCCTGCGAGTTGTTGCCAGTCTTGCAGTTGTTGATAGGCACTGGCAAACATGCCGGCGATTTTAGAGTTGTTGGCAATCTTCCCGCTGTACGGCTCAATGCAGGCCAGAGCCTGTTCAGGCAGGTCCTGTTGCAAGAGGAATTCTGCGCGAAGAATGTCAAGTATGGCCTGCTTTTCCGGCATGGATTTTTCTGCCTGCTCCAGATACTGGTCACGCATTTCATGGTTCCCGCTCCGCTGTGCAGCACGTGCTGCCCAGATGTAGTTGATGTGCGCGCTGCGAGATTCATCAACTCCCCGTATCAGCAGCTTCTCCGCCTGCCGCCAGTCCCCTGAGGCAAACTTGGCCAGCCCTTGGCTGGTATCCTCGGCGGCTTTGCGCTGCCGGCGTCTGGTACGGGCAGCCCGCAACCGAAGAGGTGCGTTGAATACAAGGCCAAGCAGACGCAAGGCCAAATACAGTACGATCACTGCAACGAAAGCCCCAACTACAAACCGGACTAGTGGCAGCTCGATCATGACATCACCAAAGGTGAAAACTGCTAGCCCCGGGGCTTGCATGACATACAGGATGATGCCTGCAAAGAAAATCAGAAAGACCATGAAAACTAGCAAGGGGCGCAGCATTCAGCGACTCTCTGAATTTTCCAGCAGATTCGTCAGAAGGGTGCTTGGTTCACTGATGTCTGGAAGTTCCGGTTCGAGATTCACGGAATTCAAGGTCCTCAGTTCGTCGGCCAGTTCACTCGCGTTGTTCAGGGGCGCCGAGGTTTCAAGCCATGTCAGCGCGGATTCAAGTTCATGATGGTAGCCTTGGCTATTGCGGCTCGCCAAGGCATATTTGGCGCTGAGCAATCGGGCTTGGAGGAATTCGTGGGTCCGGGTACCCTCCCGATGTTCGGCTGACAGGCTGGATGGCGATGCCTTTCGGGTGATAGTGATCGAGTCGTCAATGAAGTGCTTCACCTGGCCAGTAAGCTTTTGCCACAGTCTCGGCTGGCTTTCTTGGGGGTCCGGTTCACGGGGTTCAGATCGCAGGTTTGGTGTTGGCCTGACATCGAAGCTGTCCTGGCGGACCCTGCCCAGCAAGTTGTTGAGTTGCAGACTGATACCCACCCAGTCTGGATCGGGAACGGTTTTCAGTTTTTGAATCTGTCTGGAGATGGATTCACGTATGGGGAGCAAGCGAGGGTCATTGAGCTCATGCAGGCGAGTGCTTGCAATATCCAGGGCGGCAATGGTTCCCGAAACGTCACGCTCTATAAGCAGGCGGTGACTTGCCAGTTGCAAAATATACAAGGTTTCGTTCAGCCCCCATTCCAGTTGGCTCCGGTTGATGCTGGCCAGGGACTGTTGCACGAAGCTGCGAGTATGTTCCAGCTGGTTCGTCTGCTCTTTCAGTTGTCTGGAAAGCCCTGTCACCTGCTGTTCAAGTGCGAAGATCTGTTGCTGCAGTTCCTCTTTGAAACCCAGAAACTCCGTGCTCTCATCAATGGTGGCGATATCGTCAGCCAGGGATTGGCGCTCAGACGTGGCTTGAATCAGGCGCTCATTGAGTCCGAGCCATGCATAATATGCAAGGCCGCCACCCGCGAGCACCAAAACTGCGGTCAGGACTGGAAGGACGAGTCCGCTGCGAAGAATTCGACCGCTCGTTTTTTCCGGGGCGCCTGGCCCCGACTCGGAAGGTGAGGTTGGTTGTTGAACGTCCATCGTTTGGCGTGCTGTATGTTTAGCTGGATCCCCTGGCCCATGTCTGCAGGGCCTCCAGCATGGCAGCATCGCTGGCATTATTGGCTATTATAGGGCTTTTCGTGAAACCGATGGCGGTGGCGGTTTCGCCAATACGCCGGCTTCCGGCAATGAGCGCAACCCTGGTGACCCACCTTCGCTCGTCGAGCGCACACAGGGCCCACAGGTTGCGGGCTGACTCGACACTGTAGATCAGTATGGCTGATTCTTTTTCCGGGCAAGTGCAAAGGTTCAGGGCGGGGCGTGTCGCAGGACGCACTCGACGGTAAACTTCGGCAATGTCTACCCGGGCGCCGCGAGAACGCAGTTCGGCCACCAGGTGCTCACGCCCGCCGACCCCCCGGACAATCAGTATGGATTGCCCTTGCAGTTCTTCCAGGGCCAGCAGGTCTTCACTGCGGAATCCAGTCTCGGGCACGATGTCTGTCGGCACGCCATACTGACTCAGGGCAGCCTGAGTCGCCGGTCCCAGCGTTGCAATGCACTGTGTGCTGAATGTCAATTGCAGTTTCTGTATCAGCAGCATTGCATGATGCACCGCATTTGCACTGTTGAAAATGACAGTGTCGTACGTTGCCAGGTTCTGAAACAGGCGGGTTGCCACACTGGGGTCTTCCACCGAACGGATGTCAATCGTGGGAAAATGCACGATCTTGACCGGGAACTTTTTCAGGGATAACAGCAGGTTTTGGGCCTGGGCCACGGGACGGGTGACTACAACGGTCTTGTCTGCCAGAGGTTCGCGACCGGTCATGCTCATTGCTTTCGCTGGTTTGCGTATACCAACCTCGAGACCCGGATCAGGATAATCCTGTCAGGATCTCGTCGGCACCCTGCGCACGCAGCTCAGCGGCCACCTGCTGGCCCAGCAAAACAGGATCCTCTTTGTGGCCGGTACGATCGCTGCGACAAAGCTGTCCGCCCTCTGGGTCGCCTACGAGTGCGCACAGGATGAGTCTTTCGTGATCCAGCTTGGCAAACCCGGCTATCGGAAGTTGACATCCTCCTTGCAGGGCCTGGCTGACGGCACGCTCTGCCAAGATGCAAATTTGGGTATCTTCGTGGTTGAGTGGCCGGATCAGCGACTCGATCTGTGGGTCGTCTTTGCGGCATTCAATGCCGATCGCGCCTTGGCCGATGGCCGGTATCATCTGTTTCACGGTCAGACAGGTGCGAACGCGTTGCTCGAGGCCAAGACGTTTCAGCCCGGCGACTGCCAGCAGGATGGCGTCGTAATCTCCCGCGTCCAGTCTGGCAAGCCGGGTACTGACATTGCCGCGCAAAAGCTTGATCTTGAGTCCCGGAAATGATGCCTTGAGTTGGCAGGCGCGACGCAGGCTCGCGGTCCCGATGACCGCATTTGCCGGCAACGCCTCAAGGCTCGCATACCGGTTTGACACGAGCGCATCGTACGGGTTCTCTCGTTTGAGTATGACGGGCAGGTGCAGTTCTGGTGGGAGTTCGACCGGCACGTCTTTCATGGAGTGCACGGCGATGTCCGCCAGGCCTTCGAGCAGCCCGTTTTCCAGTTCCTTGATGAACAGGCCTTTACCGCCCTGTGTCGCTAAAGACTTCTGTAACAGGCGGTCTCCGGTAGTAGTCATTTTGACCAGTTCCGTAGACAGCCCGGAATGCTCCTGTCGCAGCAGACGCGACACCTCTTCAGCCTGCCACAGGGCAAGCGCACTACTGCGCGTGGCGATTCTTACATGCACGAAATATTGTTTGTGTGCTTCGTTCAGTCAATCGGGGTTGGCGTACTGTGCTGCATATTTTATCGCTTTGGAAGCAAAAAGTTCTTCGGCCGTCTAAAATGGTTGTTTTACATCAAGAAGCCATTTAGCTTAGGCTGATTTGGGGGATAATCCCTGTTTGATTACTTGGACCAGCGGGATGAAGGACAAAAGCACAAAGCCATGGGGCGGGCGATTCAGCGAAGCGACAGATGAATTTGTCGAACAGTTCAGTGCGTCCGTAGGATTTGACCAGCGACTGTACAAGCAAGACCTCCTGGCCTCCCGTGCGCATGCCCGAATGCTCGCGCGCATAGGCGTACTGGACGAGCGCGACTGCGACAAGCTGCTGCAGGCACTGGACACGATTTCAGACGAGATCGAATCCGGTGTCTTCCCATGGGACCGTGCCTTGGAAGACCTGCACATGAATATCGAGTCGCGCCTGGTCGAATTGACAGGTGAAGCGGGCAAGCGCTTGCATGCCGGGCGCTCGCGCAATGATCAGGTCGTGACAGACGTTCGCATGTACCTGCGAGACGCCATCGATGAAATCGACCCTCAGCTGGAAAAACTGCAGCTTGCCATGATCGCGCTGGCAGAGCGTGAAGTCGATACCATCATGCCCGGTTTCACGCATTTGCAGGTCGCACAAGCCATCACGTTTGGGCACCACATGCTGGCCTGGTTTGAAATGATTCATCGTGACCGGGTGCGCCTTTCACAGTGCCGGGAAAGCGTGAACGTGTTGCCGCTGGGAGCTGCGGCGCTTGCCGGCAGCAGTTTTCCCCTGGACCAGGAATTTGTATCCCAACAGCTGCAGTTTGCCCGGCCTTGCGACAACAGCCTGGACGCAGTCAGTGACCGCGATTTTGCCGTCGAGTTCTGCGCCTTTGCAGCCATACTGTTCATGCACCTGTCACGCATTGCCGAAGAACTGGTGTTGTGGACCTCGGCACAATTCAATTTTGTCGAGTTGCCGGATCGGTTTTGTACCGGCTCATCGATCATGCCGCAAAAAAAGAATCCTGATGTTCCCGAACTTGTGCGCGGCAAGAGCGCCCGCGTGTACGCCAATCTTTTTGCCCTGCTGACGCTCATGAAGAGTCAGCCACTGGCCTACAACAAGGACAACCAGGAGGACAAGGAACCCCTGTTCGATACCATAGACACGGTCAATGACTGTGTCATCGCCTTCGCCGACATGCTGCCGCATCTGCAGGTCAACCAGGCTCAGTTGCTCGCGGCGGCACAACAGGGCCACGCGACGGCCACTGACCTCGCAGATTATCTGGTACAGAAGGGAGTGCCGTTCCGGGAGGCGCATGAAATCGTCGGCCAGGCAGTCAAGTATGCGCTTGCCGAGCACAAACGACTCGATGAGCTCAGTGTGCAGGAGCTGCAAAGCTTCAGCCCGCAAATTGAAAAAGATGTATTCGACATCCTCTCCCTGCAGGGTTCCGTGAATTCCAAAAACACCTACGGCGGTACTTCACCGAAACAGGTGGCCGCACAGGTCAAGCGTGCACACCAGCGTCTGAAGGAGTTCAAGCGCTCCTGACAGCGCACGCTACTGCCAGCACTTCAGCAGCCAGGTGCGAATGTCCCTGACTTCTTCCGGGGATACCGTGTGCGCGCACGGATAGGACCGCCAGGTGACGGTGAATCCCTGCTGCTCGAGGGTTTCGCGGCTGAGTTCAGCCGAGGTGATGGGGATCGTCACATCATACATGCCGTGCAGCAGCAGGATGGGCAGCGACCGGTCCGCCCTGCGCGCATAGACAGGAAATTTCTCGTGAAGTGGCAGCCAGCACGATATCGCCAGGATACCTGCCAGGCGGTAGTCGCAGGACAGTCCCGTGTACAGGCATTGTGCACCTCCCTGTGAAAAGCCTGCAAGAATAATGCGCTGTGAAGCGATGCCGGATTGCACGAGCTGCTCGATCAGGGCGCGAACATCGCTTGCACTCTGCTCCAGGCCTTTTTCATCCTGCGGACTGTTCATGTCGAGTCCGTAGATATCGTACCAGGCCTTCAGGGGCATGCCGTCATTCAGGGTGATCGGACGGGTTGGTGCATGCGGGAAGACAAAACGCACACGCAGGCTTGCAGGAAGTTCTAGCTGTTCGACGATAGGCTCGAAATCATGCCCGCTTGCCCCAAGGCCATGCAGCCAGATCACGGCATGTTCCGGATGGTCTTGGGTGTCGATCGAGATGGTGGCCAGGGCCATGGTAATGATAGTTTCCTGTCAGTGGAATGGTCTATACAATGATGTCTGGTTAAAAGGACAGGGGTGCGTCAGTGTTTCAGCCGAGATTATATGCCTTCATTTTGATGTTCTCCTTTCTGGTAGCCCTTGCGGGCTGCGGTCAGACCGGTGATCTCTATCTGCCTGAGGATGTTCCTAAACAAAAGATCAAAGGTCAATTCTCCAGCTAGCATGTGCAAGCGACTGAATTCAAGCGGCATGTGAACCCATCGGTCTCATGAATCCATTCACGTACCGTGACAACCAGCTGTATGCCGAGGAAGTGAGCTGTTCGAAACTCGCGGACGCTTATGGAACACCCTGCTACATTTACTCGAAGGCCTGTATACAAAGCAACTACCAGGCGTTCGCTGACGCCCTGCAGAACTGGCCAACGAGAATCTGTTATGCGGTCAAGGCAAACTCCAACCTGGCCATACTGAGTTTGTTGGCAGAGCTTGGTGCCGGATTTGATGTGGTCTCCGGAGGCGAGCTGGAGCGGGTGATCCGTGCAGGCGGAGATGCTGGAAAAGTCGTTTTTTCCGGTGTCGCCAAACGTGCTGATGAAATACGCCGCGCCCTGCTTGCCGGGATCTACTGTTTCAATATTGAATCCGGCGATGAGCTTGACCGCCTGGAGTCCATCGCCAAGGAGATGGGCATCCCCGCCAGCGTCTCTCTGCGTGTCAATCCCGATGTCGACCCCAGTACACACCCGTATATCTCCACGGGCCTCAAGGACAACAAGTTCGGCGTGGAGATTGACCAGGCCTGGGATTTCTACCAGAGGGTTGCACAAAGCAGCCACCTGCACGCTGTGGGCATAGACTGTCATATCGGTTCTCAATTGCTGGACCTGGCTCCCTTTCAGGCCAGTTTCGAGAAAATTTTCGAACTGGTGGATCGCCTCCACGGGCAGGGCATCCGTTTGCAGCATGTGGATGTGGGCGGCGGACTGGGAATCCCGTATGGGCCTGAAGATGCCGCGCCAAGTCCACAGGAGTATGCACAGGCTTTACACCCTTTCATGCAGGACCGACAGCTTGAGCTGGTCATTGAACCAGGCCGTGCCATTGTGGGCAGGGCGGGACTGCTGCTGTGCAGGGTGGAGTATCTGAAACACACCACGCAGAAAAGTTTCGCGCTGGTGGACGCCGCCATGAATGATTTCCTGCGTCCATCTTTGTATTCGGCCTGGCATGAGATCAGCCCGGTTTGCAAGGAAGCCGGAGAGGAGGCGCTCTATGATGTGGTCGGGCCCGTTTGCGAAAGCTCGGACTGGTTCGCCAGCCAGCGTAAATTGTGTATTCGACAGGGCAGTCTGCTTGCAATCCGCGATGCGGGCGCTTACGGGTTTGTGATGGCAAGCAACTACAATTCCCGGATGCGCCCGGCTGAAATCCTGGTCGATGGCGACCAGTCATGGCTGATACGCAAGCGCGAAAGTGTTGAACAATTGTTTGCGGATGAGATGATTCCGAGTTGATGGAGCGTTTACCCGAACCTGAACTGATGAATGATCCGGCACAGGCCAAGGCCTATGCCCATGCAGATTTCGAGGATGCACACAGTGCCATCGTGGCACACTTTTGCCGCATTTTCGGGAAGCACGAGAAGCCTCATGCGGTGCTGGATTTGGGTTGCGGTCCGGCAGACATCTCGATCCGGTTTGCACGCCTCTACCCGGATTGCAGAATCGATGCCGTGGATGGTGCACATTTCATGCTGGAGCAGGCACGAACACGCATTGAGCACGCTGGCCTGCAGCACCAGATCTCGCTGCACCTGCAATGCTTGCCGGACTGCGAGCTTCCGCAGAAAAACTATCAGGCCATTGTCTCGAACAGTCTGTTGCATCACCTTCATGACCCTCAAAGCCTGTGGACTACGATCCGCAGATATGCAGTCCCGGGCACGGCCATCTTCATTTGTGACCTGTACAGGCCGCAGACGCTGGGGCAGGCCGAAGATCTCGTCTCCCGTTATGCGGCGGGTGAGCCCGAGATTCTGCGGCGCGACTTCCACAATTCGTTACTGGCCGCATTCACGCCAGATGAAGTGCAGGACCAGCTGGACACGGCAGGCCTGCAGGGCCTGAAGCTGGAGCCGATCAGTGACCGGCACCTGCTCGTCTCCGGTCGTTTGCAGGGCACATAAACTGCCCAGGGACATCTTGTCCGGCTTACAGGCCTGTGGCTGGAACAGGCTGCGGATGTACAGTTGTGCACGTGAAGTTGCGCGGGTGGCGTGCCGGGGAATATTCTTGACCCGAGATCTTGGCTTGCAGGGTGTGCCCCTATAAAGAACGGAGTGGTAGGCATGCATCTACAATTTGCAAAAATGCATGGATTGGGCAATGACTTTGTCGTCTTCGATGCCATCAATCAGGATGTCTGTTTGAGTCGCGAGCAGTTGTGCTGGATTGCCGATCGAAGGTTGGGTGTAGGCTGTGACCAGGTGCTTGTCGTGAGGCCTGCATCGCAGCCTGGAGTCGACTTTGATTATCAGGTCTTCAACCGCAATGGGGAGGAAGTTGAACAGTGCGGGAACGGAGCCCGCTGTATCGGAAAATTTCTCAGGCACAGCAATCTCGTACACAAGAATACAGTCAGCATCAAAACCGTCAGTGGCATATACCGGATAAGTCTTCGTGAAGATGATCTCGTGACCGTCGATATGGGCCCACCCGTGTTTGAGCCCGAAAAGATCCCGTTTGGCGCCGAACGAGCCTGTACAAGTTACACGCTTGAGGTTGGCGAACAACAGGTCGAAATCGGTGCAGTTTCAATGGGCAATCCGCATGCGGTGATGCAGGTAGACAGTGTTGAGCATGCGCCCGTAAGCACACTCGGTCCCGAAATCGAATCCCACCCGATGTTTCCCCGTAAAGTCAACGTCGGCTTTATGCAGATTCTGGATTCCCAGAATATTGCCCTGCGTGTTTTTGAACGGGATGCAGGAGAAACCAGTGCTTGTGGCTCAGGCGCATGTGCTGCCGTGGCGGTAGGCCAGTCCCAGAATTTGCTCGATACAAGAGTGTCCGTCCAGCTGCCCGGAGGGCATTTGCTGATTGAGTGTGACGGCCCGGATCAGCCTGTTTTCATGACCGGTCCTGCAGCATTGAGTTATGAAGGAAGTCTGATGCTGTGAGCACACACGCCACGCGAAATGCTGTTTCTAGAGTGTAGATGCTGTCAAGCCAGAAATAGCCCTGGAAAATGTGGCGTACAGCCAGTCAGTTGCTCCTGAACCTTGGCCTCATCTCGGGCAAAGTCCTTGTTTCCCTTTGTTCAGGTCAAGTGGTACGGTAAGGCTACATGAGCGCAATCAGGCAACGATAATGGCTACAGTGAGCGGCTTGCCAGACACCCGTGATCTCGTTCACAGATATCTGCGCTACCTGAGTGATGAGCGCAGGTATTCTCCTGCCACCGTGGAAAGCTACCGCAGGGACATCCTGCAATTCGTGGAGTTCGTTGAGTCGGACAAGGTGAAGAACTGCTGTCAGGCAGATGCGCTGCATGTGCGTGATTTTGCCGGGTCGCGACGAAGGCAGGGGATTTCCGCACGCAGTTTGCAGCGGAGCCTGAGTGCTCTTAGAGGGTTCTACGGCTACCTGCAGCGAGAACGGCTGGTAGGCAACAATCCTGTCACTGATGTGAGTGCACCGGGTGCCAAGAAAAAGCTTCCCGAATTGTTGGACGTGGATGAAATCAACTGCCTGCTTGCACAGGCCCCGCACGGCCCGCTTGAAATGCGTGACCATGCGATGATGGAGCTGATGTACTCATCCGGACTGCGCTTGGTTGAACTGGTCAATCTGGATATCGAAGACTTGGACCTGCCTCAAGGCCAGGTGCATGTGCTGGGCAAAGGAAACAAGCCACGCTACCTGCCGGTGGGGCATGCGGCCAAAAAGTCGCTTGGGAAGTGGCTGGATGCGCGCAAGGCCTGGGTCGTCGAGGGTGAGAATGCGGTATTCATCAGCAACCGCGGCCGGCGATTGTCCGCACGTGCCGTACAGCTACGCATGGCGCGCCTTGCTCGCAAACATGGCTTGGACAAGCATGTGCATCCGCACATGCTGCGTCATTCGTTTGCGAGTCATTTGCTGGAATCCAGCGGTGATTTGAGAGCCGTGCAGGAAATGCTGGGGCATGCAGACATCAGTACGACACAGATCTACACCCACCTGGATTTTCAACACCTAGCACAGGTCTATGACCGCACGCATCCGCGTGCCAGAAAAAACCCATCCCGCAAAAGATCCGCTTCTGGCGAAAAATAATCCGCACCTTTCGCCCGGTATAATCTGCCTGTGGTTTTTGATAATCTGGCTTCGGCAAGGTGTCGGGATTGCTCCTTGCATTCGATATCCTGCAACTAAGAACCTGTCACACAGGCGCTACGTGAATGCAACAATTTGAAGGTACTACGATTCTCAGTGTCAGACGCAATGGCAAGGTGGCGCTGGGAGGAGATGGCCAGGTATCCCTGGGCAACACCGTCATGAAGTCCAATGCGTGCAAGATCCGCAGGCTGTATGAAGACAAAGTCATTGCGGGCTTTGCCGGAGGAACCGCCGATGCGTTTACCCTGTTCGAGCGTTTCGAATCCAAGCTGGAACAGCACAATGGCCAGCTAACCCGTGCAGCCGTGGAACTTGCCAAGGACTGGCGTACTGACCGCCTGCTTCGCAGGCTCGAAGCCCTGCTCGCAGTATCGGATCAATCCACGTCGCTGATTATTTCAGGCAACGGCGATGTCATCGAACCGGAAGACGCTCTGGTCGCGATTGGTTCCGGAGGTCCGTATGCGCAGGCCGCCGCCCGGGCCCTACTGGATGACACCGGACTGAGTGCCAAGGAGATTGTGCTCAAGGCACTGAATATTGCTGCGGGCATTTGCATTTACACCAATACAAGTATCTCGGTTGAAGAACTGTAGCTTTCTGCACGCCGAGTTCAGGAAACCGGACTACTCATGTCAAACATGACCCCGCGAGAAATCGTTCAAGAACTCGACAAGCATATCGTCGGGCAGGATGAGGCAAAACGGGCAGTGGCCATCGCATTGCGCAACCGATGGCGCCGTCAGCAGTTACCGGAAGCACTGCGCGTGGAGGTCACCCCGAAAAACATACTGATGATCGGACCAACCGGTGTGGGAAAAACCGAAATCGCTCGGCGTCTGGCACGGCTGGCCAATGCACCTTTTATCAAGGTTGAAGCCACCAAATTCACCGAAGTGGGCTACGTAGGCAAGGAAGTCGATTCCATCGTCCGTGAGCTTGTCGACACTTCGGTCAAAATGATGCGCGAACAGGAGATGGAAAAAGTAAACTTTCGTGCCGAGGAAGTAGCTGAGGAACGGATCCTGGATGCGTTGCTGCCGCCCAGGGCAGATTCCGAGACGGAAGGCACACCGGGACCTTCAAGTGATACCAGGCAAAAGTTCAGGAAAAAATTGCGAGAGGGTGATCTGGACGATACGGAAATTGATGTTGATGTAGCGGTAGCACCCGTAGGTGTGGAAATCATGACCCCGCCAGGCATGGAGGAAATGGCGAGTCAGTTGCAGGGCATGTTCCAGAATCTGGGCAGCAACAAGAAAAAAACCCGCAAGATGCGTATCGAAGAAGCCATGAAAGTGGTGACGGATGAAGAGGCGCAAAAATTAATCAATGAAGAGGAACTGAAGGCAAAGGCTCTCGAGAATGTAGAGCAGAACGGAATTGTGTTTCTGGATGAGATTGACAAGGTTACGAAACATGGCCAGACCAGTGGTGCGGATGTCTCGCGAGAGGGCGTGCAGCGTGATCTGTTGCCGTTGGTGGAAGGCTGCACCATTACCACCAAATATGGCATGGTCAAGACCGACCACATTTTGTTTATTGCCTCCGGGGCGTTCCATGTGTCCAAACCTTCCGACCTGATTCCTGAGCTACAGGGCCGGTTGCCAATTCGGGTTGAACTCAAGGCGCTGACAGCCGACGACTTCGTGCGCATATTGGCTGAGCCCGATGCTTCGCTTACAGAGCAATATACCGAGTTGCTCGCTACCGAAGGTGTGCAACTGGACTTTGCGGAGGATGGCATCCGCAAGGTGGCCCAGATCGCGCACGACGTGAATGAATCGACCGAAAATATTGGTGCACGCAGACTGCATACTGTGATGGAACGTTTGCTTGAGAAAATTTCGTTTTCCGCACCGGATGAAAGTGGTGCGTCGATCACTATCGATCAGGCTTATGTGGATGAAAACATTGGCGAACTGGTCAAGGATGAGGACCTGAGCCGCTATATCCTGTAGCCTGTGCCGGGCATGACAACGATAACGTGAAAGAGGCCGAGACACCTTGACAAAAAAGACACCCACTGAAATTAACCTGCATCAGAAGTCGAGGATGCTGGAGATCGCGTTTGATGATGGCAAACGTTTTGAGCTATCGTGCGAGTACCTTCGTGTACACTCACCTTCTGCTGAAGTGGCTGGTCATGGGCCCGGACAAGGTGTGCTGCAGATCGGGAAGGAGGATGTCGGCATTAATGCCATCGAGCAGGTAGGCAACTATGCCGTTCAACTGGTCTTTGACGATAACCACGACACAGGAATTTTTTCCTGGGAATATCTTTATGAACTTGGCATTCATCAGGAACAAAAGTGGCAGACCTATCTGGAGCGTTTGAAAGAGGCAGGTTATCAACGAAAAGGTTTGAGTGAATAAAACCCGCCCTGCACCAGGATTTGGCACACGGCTTCCCTCGCAAACACAAAAATCCTGGCATGAATGTAGTCGTTGGCATTACATAGCACAGTACGCTTGGCATGCAAGATAAAAATACTCACTTTGGATATCAGGATGTCAGTCCTGAGGAAAAAACAGTAAAGGTCAGCGCAGTGTTTGACTCGGTGGCCAGTAAATACGATGTGATGAACGATGCCATGTCATTTGGCCTGCATCGGATCTGGAAGCATCAACTGGTATATCTTGTAAATGTTCGCCCCAGTTTCAAGGTACTTGACCTTGCGGCAGGCACTGCGGACCTCTCCGCATTGCTGGCACCGAAACTCAGCGAACAGGGTGAAATCACACTGTGCGATATGAATCTTGCGATGCTGGAACACGGGCGTGAGAAACTTGTGGACAAGGGCTTGCTGAAAAACCTGCATTACGTGCAGGCGATGGCTGAAACGCTGCCTTTCCGGGAGAACTATTTCGATCGTGTTGTGCTCGCCTTCGGCTTGAGAAACTTTACGGACAAGGACCAGGCCCTGCAGGCAATATTCAGGGTGCTGAAACCGGGTGGGCAGCTGCTCGTGCTGGAATTTTCCAAAGCCCGCAAATGGCTGCGCAAGGCCTATGATTTATACTCTTTCGAGTTTTTGCCGAAGATGGGTAAGCTCATTGCAAGTGATGCAGCAAGTTACCGGTACCTGGCGGAGTCAATACGTAAGCATCCTGATCCAGAAACACTGCAGTCCATGATGGAGTCAGCAGGTTTTCAGCAGTGTGATTTTCTGGATGTCAGCCTTGGAATCGTTTGCATCCACCGCGGCTACAAGCTCTCTGCGTAAACAAGCACATGCTGGCCAAGCTCATCAACTACTCCCTAAAGAGACATTTTGACCGCGACCCCGAGGTTGCAGGACAACTGCAAGCGCTTGAAGGCAAGTACCTTACATTTTATCTGACAGACCTGAACAAGGAATTCCTTGTTACTCCCGGACAAGGAAGTGTTGTGGTCGCCGAGCATTCTGATCACGATACTTACGAGATTACTGCGAGAGTCCATGCGGATGCCATGACCTTGCTGAGCATCGCTTGTGGCGCTCAATACCAACCCTTGCTGGAAAATGGTTCTGTACATGTACAGGGTGATTTGGAAGCCGTGAGGCAGATGGGAAGGATCTTCCGTGCTGTGGAGATCGACTGGGAAGAGATTGTGGCCCCCTATGTCGGGGACTTGCTGGCGCATCAGTTCGGTGTGTGGCTGGGCCGTGCAAACAGCTACAGGCGACGTTCGATCAAAAACTTTCTCCTGGATGTGAGCGAATACCTGCAGGAAGAGTCCCGAGTCATGCCTGCAAGGGCGGAAATTGACCGCTTCCTGAAGGATGCTACCAGTCTGGAAACTGACATCGGCCATCTTGAAGCCCGTATCGACCGGCTCGGCAAGACAGATCGCCGATAATCATGCGTTACGTCCGTTTATTTATCCGGCTTTTCCGTATCAATATCATATTAATACGGCATGGCCTGGAAGAAGTCCTGTTTGCTATTCCCTATTTTCGACCCATCCGATTTTTACTTTTTCTGTTGCCATGGCACTGGTTTCGAAAAGTGGACATTACACATGGTGTACGTATCCGCTACGTGCTGGAAGATCTGGGTCCGATCTTTGTAAAGTTTGGACAGACACTGTCTACACGCCGCGACCTGTTTCCTGAAGAGATTGCCGATGAACTTGCCAAGTTGCAGGATCAGGTGCCCCCCTTCCCGGGGGAACAGGCCAAGAAGCTGATCGAGCAGGCCCTTCAGAAATCGGTCAATGAAGCTTTTGCAGAGTTCGGCATCGAGCCCATGGCATCCGCTTCGATCGCACAGGTGCACGCAGCCAAGCTGCATGAAGGGACGGATGTGGTGGTCAAGGTGTTACGCCCCGGTGTGGAAAAAGATGTGCGACAAGACCTGGATCTTTTGCATGTTCTGGCATCCCTCGTGCACCGGTACTGGAAAGATTCGCATCTGTTGCAGCCTCGGGAAATCGTGCAGGAGTTTGAACAGGTTGTCCTGGGTGAACTCGATCTCATGCGCGAGGCTGCAAATGCAAGCCAGCTGCGCAGAAACTTCGAGAACTCGCCGGACTTGTATGTGCCCGAAGTCTACTTCGACCTTTGTCGGCGCAATGTCCTGGTGATCGAGCGTATCCACGGTATTCCTGTCAGTGATCGGGCGGCCTTGGAAAGACATGGAATCAATCTCAAGAAACTGTCGGAACGGGGCTGCATCATCTTTTTCACACAGGTGTTCAAACACAATTTTTTTCACGGCGACATGCATCCGGGCAATATTTTCGTTTCCTACGAGAACCCGGAAGATCCCAAGTACATCGGGGTTGATTTCGGGGTAATCGGCACGCTGACAACGTCTGACAAAAGGTACCTGGCAGAAAATCTTCTGGCATTTTTCAATCGTGACTACCGCAGGGTGGCGGAATTGCATCTGGAATCAGGATGGGTTCCACCGGATGTGCGGGTAGAGGAATTCGAAGCTGCCATACGCACGGTCTGCGAGCCTGTTTTCAGGCGGCCGCTTAGCGAGATCTCGTTCGGGTATCTGCTCGTGCGGCTCTTTCAGACGACGCGGCGCTTCAATATGAAGGTGCAGCCCCAGCTGGTGTTGCTGGAAAAGACCATGCTGAGCATCGAGGGCCTGAGCCGTCAACTGGATCCGAGCCTCAACCTTTGGGATACGGCAAAGCCTTTCATGGAGCGCTGGATGAGCGAGCAGGTTGGCATGCGGGCTCTGGCTTTGGGCGTGCGCAAGCAACTTCCCCGAATGGCAGAACGCCTGCCGGAAATTCCGGACCTGGTGTACACAAGCATGAAGAAATTCGAGCAAAACAACGACATGCTTGAGCAGCAGAACCAGGAATTCAAGGCACTGCGCAGGGAAGTCAGGAAATCAAATCGGGCCATGGCCGCGATCCTGATTCTCGCCTTGGCGGGTGCACTTGCGGGCCTGTGGTATTTCTAGACATCTGTTGACCAGCCGCAGACCCCCATACAGATGGACGTCACTCCTATTCTTGATCCTTTGAATGGCGCGCAGCGGGAGGCGGTAACTGCAGGAAATACGCCAGTGCTGGTCATTGCGGGCGCGGGCAGCGGGAAAACGCGCGTACTGGTGCACCGGATTGCATGGCTGTGTGAAGTGCAGTCGGTCTCCCCCTACAGCATGCTCGCAGTCACTTTCACGAACAAGGCCGCGGCCGAGATGCGCGCACGCGTGGAAAATCTGCAGAACCATGCGATGGGTGGTCTGTGGATCGGGACCTTCCATGGGATTTCACATCGCCTGTTGCGTGCTCACTGGCAGGAGGCGGGTCTGAAGGAGAACTTCCAGGTTCTGGACAGCGAGGATCAACTGCGTCTGGTGAAACGCATTATCCAGGATATGGGTCTGGATGACTCCAAATGGGTTCCGAAACAGATGCGCGGATACATCAACAGACAGAAAGAGGAAGGTCTGAGGGCCGCGGACCTGCACGACCGTGAGGACCAAACGGCACGGCAGTTGATACGGATATACACTGCCTACGAGCAGGAGTGTGAGCGTACGGCCTCGGTGGATTTTGCAGAATTGCTGTTGCGCAGCCTGGAGTTGCTGCAGCAAAAAGATGAAATCCTCGCTCATTACCGCGAAAAGTTCCGCCACATCCTGGTCGACGAGTTTCAGGATACGAATGCGATTCAGTACAAGTGGCTCAAAATGTTCGCTGGAGATGACAATCCCGTATTCGCCGTAGGTGATGATGACCAATCCATTTACGGCTGGCGGGGTGCGCGTGTCGAAAATATCCAGAGCTTCATGCGCGATTACAAGAACACAGAGCTTTTCAGGCTGGAACAGAACTACCGTTCTACCAATACGATCCTGTCGGTAGCCAACTCGTTGATCGATAACAACCCGGGGCGCATGGGGAAGAAACTCTGGACAGACGGTGCAGCGGGTGAGCCTGTTCACCTGTACGCAGCCTTCAACGAGCAGGATGAGGCGCGCTTTGTTGCGGACAGGGTCCTGCAATGGGTTGAGTCCGGCATGGGCCGGCGAGACGAGATTGCCATACTGTACCGCTCCAATGTGCAGTCCCGGGTTTTCGAGGAAGTCTTTATTTCACAAGGTATCCCTTACCGGGTGTACGGAGGGTTGCGCTTTTTCGAGCGTGAAGAGATCAGGGATGCCCTGGCTTACCTGCGGTTGGCACGAAACCGTGAGGATGATTCTTCTTTTGAACGAATTGTCAATAAACCTCCGCGAGGAATTGGTCAGCGCACGCTGTCACAGTTGCGTGACTATGCTCGCAACCACCAGGTGACACTCTGGAATGCAGCTGTAAAAATCTGCGGTTCCGATCAGCTGGCAGCGCGCTCTGCCAATGCCCTGCAGAATTTCCTGGAGTTCATGCAAGTCCTGGGAGAAGGGATTCAGGGTCTGGAGCTCGACGAGCAGATGGATCAAATCATCCAGGCATCGGGTCTGGTGGCCTACCATGGCCGGGAAGCTGGCGAGAAAGCGAAATCCCGGGTTGAAAATCTGCAGGAACTGGTCACGGCCGCGAGGGATTTTAATCTTGAGAATGAGCTGTATGAAGGCATGCAGCCTGTGGATGCCTTCCTCGTCCATGCCGCGCTTGAGGCCGGTGAGGGGCAGGGAGGTCAATGGGAGGATTGCGTGCAGCTGATGACTCTGCATGCTGCCAAGGGCCTGGAGTTTGCCTCGGTATTTATTGTTGGTCTGGAAGAAGGACTTTTCCCATCAGGAATGTCGATGGATGAGCCGGGCCGGCTGGAGGAGGAGCGTCGTTTATGCTACGTGGGCATCACCCGTGCGCGCCAGCAACTGGTACTGACCTATGCCGAGTCGAGACGGCGCTACGGGTCTGAAAGCTACTACAACTCGCCTTCGCGGTTCATCAGTGAAATTCCAGCCGAGTGCATCACCGAGATACGTCCCCGGGCCATGATCGCAAAACCGGTGCACCCAAATGCAAAGGCAGGCATGTTTGCAAGGGATACGGGGATCCGGGTCGGATGCAGTGTCATGCATGCCAAATTTGGCAAGGGAGTCGTGCTGGACTGTGAAGGTGCCGGCAGCAGTGCGCGGGTGCAGGTGAACTTTGGGGAAAAAGGAAGCAAGTGGCTCGTCGTGTCTTATGCCAACCTTGACGTGCTTGCCTGATATACACCCGGGTTCAGCACCACGTGCCGGTCAGGCGGGGGTACCGGCTGCTGAATCGGCTTTAGAAGTATGCCCGCCGGTAGCTTATACTTGAATCTAGAACACTTCCCGAGTTGATCATGCAAAGAAGAAAATTTTTGTGCTATGCAGGAGCGAGCACAGCCCTTGCCGGAGGCCTGGTGGCCTGCAAGGACGAAAATACGTCGGAGGTTTCATCGTCCGTTGATAACCGGACCTGGGACTGGAAAATGGTCACCACCTGGCCGAAGTATTTTCCGGGTCTGGGCACCGGGGCCGAGTTTCTGGCTGAACAAATCAATGTCATGACGGGGGGGCGGATTCATGTCACGGTGTACGGGGCAGGCGAGCTTGTTCCGGCCTTTGAGATTTTTGATGCCGTAGCCAACGGTTCTGCACAGATGGGCCACGGCTCGGCCTATTACTGGAAAGGTAAATATCCGGCGCTGCAGTTTTTCTCTACCACTCCCTTCGGGATGACCGCCATGGAGATGAACAGCTGGTTATACCATGGGGGCGGCATGCAGTTGTGGCAGGAAGCCTACGATACGTTCGGTCTTGTCCCGGCGGCGTCAGGGAACACAGGTGTACAGATGGCAGGCTGGTTCAACAAGGAAGTGAATTCACTGGAAGATTTAAAAGGGCTGAAAATGCGTATTCCGGGCCTTGCGGGCGAGGTGTTGAAACGTGCAGGCGGTACCCCGGTCAATCTTCCCGGTGGTGAGCTTTTCACTTCATTGCAGTCCGGTGCCATTGACGCTGCGGAATGGGTGGGCCCCTACAACGACCTGGCTTTCGGGTTTCACGAGATTGCCCGGTATTATTATTACCCGGGCTGGCATGAGCCCGGTACAGCCCTTGAGTGCTTCATCAACAAGGCAGCCTTCGAGGAATTGCCCGAAGACTTGCAGGGTATCGTGGTCAATGCCTGTCGCGTGGCAAACCAGGATATGCTGGCCGAGTATGTCGCCCGCAACAATGATGCCCTGGAGACACTCGTGAGCGAGCACAATGTTGAGCTGAGAGCCTTGCCGACAGAAGTCCTGGACAAGCTGGCCGAGTTTTCCGAGGAGGTTATCGAAGAGCTTGCGTCCTCGGACCCTCTGGCCAGAAAGATCTATGATTCCTATCGAGGCTTCCTGACCAAGTCGCGTGCCTGGCTGGACATATCCGAACGCGCATTCCTGAATTTGAGTCCTGCCGGAAAAACCTCTGCCTAGCTGCATCCTGGTCGAACAACAGCCCGATCACACGGTCGGTCGCAAGCTTAGTAGATCTTGTCCGGCAGCCAGGTGGCCAGGGCCGGGAATTGCACCAGCAGCAGCAAGGTCAAAACCTGTATGGCAATGAAGGGTGCCACACCGCGATAGATCTGCTTGGTGCGTATTTCTGCGGGCGCCACGCCCCGCAGGTAAAACAGGGCAAATCCGAATGGTGGGGTCAGGAAAGAAGTCTGCAGGTTGATGGCGATCATGATCCCCAGCCAGACGGGGTCAATCCCCAGGCTCAACAGCACCGGCCCTACGATGGGTACCACCACGAACGTGATCTCGATAAAGTCCAGGATAAAGCCGAGCAGAAACATCAGGACCATTACCACCAGCATGGCGGAGAGTGCCCCTCCCGGCAATTGCATCAACAGGTCGTGTACCGCGCTGTCCCCTCCATACCCCCTGAACACCAGCGAGAAAATCGAAGCTCCGATAAAAATCATGAACACCATGCAGGTGATCCGCACCGACCTTCTCATCACATCCCGCAGGCATTCAAGGTCAAGACGCCGATAAAAGAGGGCCAGCAGGAGCGCACCCACTGCACCCACCGAGGCCGCCTCCGAGGGCGTGGCTATGCCCTTGATGATCGAACCCAGCACGGCAACGATCAGTGCAATGGGAGGCACCAGTGCATGCAATACCTGCTTGACCCAGGCACTGATGCTCATGGCCGACTCGCGCTCGATGACGGGCATCATTTGCGGCTTGAGCCAGGCCACCGTGACCAGATACAGCAGATACAGACCCACCAGCAGCAGACCCGGAATGATCGCGCCTACGAACAGATCGCCGACAGAGACAGTGTCCGGCTTGAAATTCCCTTGACTGAGTTGTGCTTGCTGGTATGCCGAGGACAGGACATCACCGAGCAACACCAGGATAATTGACGGGGGAATGATCTGTCCGAGGGTTCCTGAAGCACAAATCATGCCGGTTGATATTTCCGGGTGATAGCCTCTTTTCAGCATGGTGGGCAGGGACAGCAGCCCCATGGTCACCACGGTGGCCCCGACGATGCCGGTGCTCGCTGCCAGCAGCATGCCCACCAGTACGACGGAGATTCCAAGCCCCCCACGCAGCGAACCAAACAGGGCACCCATGGTGTCTAGCAGTGTGTCGGCAATGTTGGAACGTTGCAGCATGACACCCATGAATACAAACAGAGGTACGGCGATAAGAGTCTCGTTTGTCATGATTCCGAACAGGCGGCTTGGAAAGGCCTGGAGCAGGGCAGGCTCGAATACGCCCGCCGCGATGCCCGCTGCTGCAAACGCAAGGGACACGCCCGCAAGTGTGAAGGCCACCGGATAGCCGAGCAGCAGCACCAGAATGACGGCAAGAAACAGTAAAAAGGCAACGATTTCCATATCGGGCTTCTACTTGCGCAAGGCAAGCCAAGCACGCCCACCCATGGATATCGCCTGCAGGAACAGAAGGATCGCCATGGCGGGTATGAAGGTCTTGAGAATAAACACGAGTGGCAGGCCGCCTGCCTCACGGGACTTCTCAAGATATCTCCAGGAATTGATCACATAATCAAAGCTGGTCCATGCAATGAAGCTGGCAAAAGGCAACAGCAGCAGCACACAGCCCAAAAAATCAACCCAGGCTTTTTTTCGCGGGGACATGCCCTGATAAAATATATCCACGCGTACATGCTCGTTGTGCTTCAGTGTATAGGCACCGGCAATCATGAATACGAACGCATGCAGGTAGGTGATCGATTCCTGCAACGCGATGCTGCCGAAATTGAGGCCGTAGCGCAGCATCGCTACCAGAAAGGTGATGCCTGCCATGAGCAGTATGAGCCAGGCAGCGAACGCCCCGACGCGTTCATTTAATGCGTCGATCTGGCCACACAGCTTTTCCATGCCTTTTCCCAAGTCAGTGAAGTCAGCTCAGTGGCCGAGATCCGGTGTGTGCTGGATTCTTGAAAGCAGGATCTTCTTATAGACGTCGGGATCCTTGATGTGTGTGATTTCGCCGTCTTTTGGGTGCATCTGATCACGCAGTCGTGACAGCCAGAACCTGAGTGCAGCCGCACGTAGCATGTTGCTCCAGGCTTCCAACTCGCATTCATGAAACGGACGTTCCATTTGGTAGGCTTCGATCAGTGCAGCATACAATTGCAGATCCAGGTTACCCTCGTCGTCGCTGCACCAGTCATTCACAGTAATGGCAAGATCGTACAGCAGGTAATCATTACACGACAGATAGAAGTCGATGATGCCGGTGAGTGCATAGCGCTTGAACATCACGTTGTCGCGGAACAGATCGGCATGCACGATTCCCTGTGGGAGATTCGCGCTCAAAGGCTGCTTGCGCAGTTGAAGTTCCTGTTCGAGCAATTGCTGATCATCAGATGAAAGCTTGTGAAACAGGCGATCTGCAGTTTGTACGGCCCACGCAATCCCGCGCGGGTTGTCCAGCTCTCCGCTGAATGATTCACCCAGTATATGTATCTGCGCCAGTGCATGTCCGACCGCCGCACAGTGTCTTACAGTGGGAATGAGTACGTTGTGCCCTTCCAGGCGCCTTACTATTGCAGCAGGCTTGTCTTTCAGCACACGTACGTAATCCCCGTGCAAGTCGGCAATCGGGTGGGCTGTCGGCATTCCATGGTCAGACAGATGCGCCATCAGGGTTAAGTAGTACGGCAAGGTGTCAAAACCGACTTCTTCAAAAATGGTCAATACAAACTTGCCGTTTTCAGTGGTAACAAAATAATTCGTGTTTTCAATACCTGCGTTAATACCTTCATGGTTTAATAACGTACCCAGAGAGTAATTCTTAAGAAAAACCTCAAGCTCGTGTGCCTTGATGTTTGTGTAGACGGACATGTATTGTGGATGCAGCCGGTTATGTCGTTGTTTTGAATGGGCAACAGCCCTTCACGTCAGGTGCTTTGCATACCCTGTGTGCAGACAAGGGATCGCGGTTTTCCACCTCTTTGGGCGAAAGCATCAGTGTATGCTGTGGTATAGATTGTGCAACCCCCGCTGAAAACACGGGCCATCATAGCGTGACGGTCGAACTTCATCCACTGACTACCGATTTCGAATAAGGCATGTCACCCACAAACGCATCCCCACTGATTCTGGTTGACGGATCGTCCTATTTGTACCGGGCCTTCCATGTGCCGCAACTGCAGTCTCTCACCGCTTCGTCTGGACAGCCCACCGGCGCCATATATGGTGTCGTCAACATGATCCGGAAGCTGCTCAGCAAGGAACAACCCAGTCACATTGCAGTGGTGTTTGACGCCAAAGGAAAGAATTTCAGGCACGAACTGTACAGTGACTACAAGGCTAACCGCCCTCCCATGCCGGATGAGCTTCGCGTACAGATCGAACCCCTGCATGCGGTTATCCGTGCATTGGGCCTTGTGCTGATCTCGGAGCCTAACGTCGAAGCGGACGATGTGATCGGGACATTGGCCTCTCGGGCCGTGGATCAAGGTCATGAGGTGCTGATATCAACCGGTGACAAGGATATGGCACAGCTGGTAAATGACCGCATCACCCTGGTCAATACCATGACCAATGCCAAGCTCGATACTGCGGGTGTACAAAAGAAATTTGGGGTTGCGCCGAACCAGATCATCGACTACCTGGCGCTAAC
This sequence comes from Gammaproteobacteria bacterium, assembly GCA_022824965.1. Classification (GTDB taxonomy): domain Bacteria; phylum Pseudomonadota; class Gammaproteobacteria; order UBA4575; family UBA4575; genus WTFY01. Next base: position 607,643 of record JAJDYY010000008.1, on the reverse strand, counting down.
CGGGGACAAGTCTGACAACGTACCAGGCGTGCCGGGTGTCGGGCCAAAAACAGCAGCGAAGTGGCTGAATGAATTCGGCTCATTGGAGCAAATCACCTCCCATGCAGACACCATAGCTGGAAAGATTGGTGAAAAACTGCGTGCGCACCTGGAGCAGTTGCCTCTTTCGCATGAACTTGTATCGATACGCTGCGCACTGGACTTGCCGATCGGTGTTGAAGATCTGCATATTCAGCCCCCGGACACACAACTGCTGCAGCGCTTGTATACCGAGCTTGAGTTCAAGAGCTGGCTGCGTTCCCTCGATGTCCAGGAAGGAGAGGTGACGGGCATACCACCTGCTGAGGTGACCACGGCTGAGCGTAGTTACGAGCTGGTACTCAGCAATGGGGATCTTGATCGCTGGCTCCAGCGGTTGCAGCAGGCGGATCTGGCGGCCTTGCATGTAGAAACAAGTACAGCAGACTACATGAAGGCCAATGTTGTGGGGTTGTCGGTTGCTGTCAGCCCGGGTGAGGGAGCCTATATACCTTTCACACACGTATATCCGGGTGCCCCTGAGCAGCTGGGCTGCGAGACCACCTTGGAGAAACTCAAGACTGTTTTTGATTCCAGTTCACCCAAAATCATAGGGCACAATCTCAAGCATGACCGCAGCGTATTGTTGAACCATGGCATTCATCTGGAAGGTATCGCGCACGACGTCATGTTGCAGTCCTACGTATGCAATTCCGTAGCCAGTCGACACGATCTGGATGCCTTGTGCAACAAGTACCTCGGGCATACGACCGTAGACCTGCAAGAAATCGTCGGCAAGGGCTCCAAACGGATTGCATTCGACCAGGCGGACCTGGAGGCTGTCACGGAGTATGCTGCGGAATGTGCGGACATGGTGCTGCGTCTGCACGAGGTATTCTGGGCTGAACTGGAGCAAAAACAGCGCTCCCGGCAAAGAGAGCTCTATCAGGATATTGAATTGCCCATGCTGAAAGTGCTGTCGGACATGGAGCGACAAGGCGTGCTGCTCGACAGCGGGCAGCTGAAGAAGCAGAGCGAGCGACTTGATGAAAGAATTCATGAGATAGAAAAGCAGGCATTCGAGATCGCTGGAGAGGAATTCAACCTGGGCTCTCCAAAGCAGATACAGGAAGTCTTGTTTGAGAAGCAGGGGTTGCCGGTGCGTCGTAAGACCCCCACGGGTCAACCCTCCACTGCGGAGGATGTGCTGCAGGAACTCGCCCGGGACTTTCCTTTGCCCAAACTGTTACTTGAGCATCGTGCATATAGCAAGCTGAAATCGACGTACACGGATAAGCTCCCAGCACTGGTGAGCACGGAAACAGGGCGTATACACACATCCTATCATCAGGCCGTTGCAGCAACCGGCCGACTGTCTTCTTCTGATCCAAACCTGCAGAACATCCCGATACGAACCGAGGAGGGAAGACGTATCCGACAGGCCTTCGTTGCACCGGAATCTCACATCATTCTGGCTGCCGACTACTCGCAGATAGAACTTCGTATCATGGCGCACCTGTCTCAGGATGAAGGGCTGTGCGATGCCTTTTCAAGGGGTGAAGATATTCACCGTGCAACTGCTGCAGAGGTGTTTGCAACGGGTCTCGACGATGTGAGTGCGGACCAGCGCCGTGCCGCCAAGGCGATTAACTTTGGCCTGATTTACGGCATGTCAGCGTTTGGTCTGGCAGTACAGCTCGGCATTCCCCGCGGCGAAGCCCAGCAGTATGTAAATCTGTATTTTGAACGTTACCCTGGGGTAAAGAGATACATGGGCGAAATACGTGAACAGGCGCGCGCCCAGGGCTATGTGGAAACACTTTTCGGGAGACGTCTGTACCTGCCCGACATCAACCACAAAAACGTAAAACTACGCCAGTATGCGGAGCGCACCGCCATCAATGCACCCATGCAGGGAACGGCCGCTGACATTATCAAGCATGCCATGATCCAAATCGATGCATGGCAACAGCAGGATCATCCGGAGTGCAGGATGATCATGCAGGTCCATGACGAACTTGTATTTGAGGTCGAAAAGGATTACCTGGAAATTGCCAGGGAGACGATACAGCAGAAAATGGCTTCAGCTGTTGAACTCTCCGTACCCCTTGTTGTGGATACCGGGTATGGCGACAACTGGGATGAGGCGCATTGACAATACAGCCTGCCAGACAAAAAGCGCACGGGTGGAGGTGTGCGGGAGACTACCTGGACCGGCCAATAGCCCCCTCCAGCTGCACAACCCATACCTGACACAATAAATCGATGCCGTAAAGCAGGTTACAGCCAACCTTGTGCATCGCAGGCCAAATTGCGAAGGCAGCAGAACCAATTGATTGATGCAGTTGACCCGCTTTACCGGATAGACGATTTACTCAAAAACAGCTTCCGGATGATCCAGACTGTCAGAGCCCTCGAACTTGATCGAAGCCAGCTGGAGCACAGCCGCGGCCTGCTCGATCCCGCGGGTTTGCGAGGTCAGGGCGTCGATGGCTGCCTGAACTCTGTCATTCCCTGAACCATTCCCTCTTCCAATCATCTGGTCGTAGGCTTCCCCACGTTTTGCTGCATCGACAAGCTGTTCCATTGCGGACATGGTGGCATCCAGTTGATTGCGCAAGTTCTCGTCGGCTTCGGGTGATGTTGCAGCAACGAGGGCAGAGAGGCTTGGCCCCTCGATCATCGAGCCATCGATGCGACGATACTTGCCAAGATAGATGTTCTGAATACCCTTTGCATCGTAGTAGTGGGAGTGATGTGTGTTGTCACTGAAGCAGTCCTGTTCCTCTTCGGGGTCATGCAGCAGCAGCCCGAGTTGCATCCGCTCGCCTGCCAGTTCCCCATAAGAAAGACTGCCCATACCGGTCACAATCGTGGACAGGCCGCTTATGGCACTGCCATGGACCAGTCCTTCTCGGGCCTCACCGCCCGGTGCCCACTGAGCCACCATCCATGCGAGGTCGTCGACCAGAAGATCAGTGGCTGATTTCAGGTAAGCTGCCCGTCGTTCGCAGTTTTCCCAGGAACAGTTGTCCGGGTCAAAGTCAGTCGCCGGACGATTGCCGCTGCCCGGCCCGACACCGTTCAGATCTTGTCCCCAGAGTAAAAATTCCACGGCGTGGTACCCGGTTGCCACATTTGCTTCGATGCCTCCGAGTTCATGCAGTGTGCCGGCAAGCAAATCTTTGGTGATGTGCGATGCATCAATGGTTTGCCCGGAATAAGTGAAGCTTGGGCTTGCAATGACATTCGCCCGGTAGGCCGGATTATCTTCCGACTCGGCACCGTAACTCGCAGCGACATAGTCAATCAGGCCTTCATCGAGAGGCCAGGCATTCACCTTGCCTTCCCAGTCGTCGACAATCGCATTGCCAAACCGGTAGACCTCGCTCTGCATGTAGGGAACCCGGGAGGCCAACCAGGCCTCCCGGGCATGGCGGAGATTGGCTACCGTCGGGGCCGCTATCAACTGATCGACAGCTTTCTGCAGGTTGCGTGCAGTAACCAGCGAGTCCTCGTACACTGCATGTGCCAGATCAGCATAGTGTTTGACGACATCACTTGCCTGAGGCACGGCAAAAACCGGTGCTGACAAAAACGCAAGCAACGCTGAGGTCAGAATTGTCCTCATTGTCACTAATTTCATGATCACTTTATCCTCTCGATCGCTGTTGTTTAGAACTCGGTTGCAAGCCGAAACGTGACGATGTCGGCATCACCTCCAGAGTAGTCATTTGTGTCAGGATCGCCATAGTCCTCGTCGAATGCCCCTTCAACGGCCAGTGCAACCCCGTCCATCATTTCAACGGACAAGCCAACCAGGAAGCGTTCTTCAGGGAGTTCAAGGGCAGCAGCTTCATCTGTCTCCTGGTAGCCCACGGCAAATGTTGCAGGCATGTCTGCAAGTTCGAAATCAATGGCGCCTTCAACCATGTAGCTGGTCGGCTCGGCTCCTTCCCCTTCAAATGCCATCTCGTCCACTTCGAAGTCTTCGGTTGCACCGAGGTACTCGGTGAGAAATGACAGGTTGCCAAAGCGCAGCATGGCACTTGCAGACCAACCACCGACTTGGCTGTCATAGTCCAACCCATTCGTTTCTAGATTTTCATGAATTAGGTCTTGCAGGCTGTCGGAATCTCCGATGTCGCTGATATACGACAGGTTCAGGCCAAATTCTGTGCCTTCACCCTCGGCTGAATACCCTACGGTCACACCGATACTGTCAATCTCGGAATCACCGTCTGCTTCGAGGTCACCATTAAAGGTATACAGTGCGCCGTGAAGCCCGCCTGACTCAAAGCCGAATTGCAAGGCAGATTCCCTCGTTTCCCCAAGCTCAAGCGTCATGGAGTCGGAGATAAAGTTGCTCTCAAAGACTCCGAACGGAACAAAGTATTGGCCGGCCGTGAATGACCAGGGGCCCGGCCCGAACGTGATCGTGGCGACATCGACCTCTAAGTCCGTATCGTCTTCCTCATGGAGAAGAACGACCTCGGTACCTACCATATCGGTAATCTGTGCAGCAACTCCCAGTTCCACCGTTGCCACGGTGACATCGGATTCCTCATCCCCCACGCTCGGGTCTGCATAGGCCGCCTCGACTTCGATGAGACCACCAACCTCAACGGAGTTGAACCACCTGTCTTCTTGTCCGGACAGCTTTGCGAGCTGGCGGTCCTTATCGATAATTACTTTATCCTGAGCGGCAACACGCTCTTCCAAATGCTGGATACGCCGCTCCATATTGGCCAGACGTTCTTCGATGGTCTCTTGAGCCAGTGCCGGCATGTGCCAAGTGAGCAAAAAAGCAACTGGAACAATGATCGTCCTTAATATTTTCGAATTTGTCACTATACTATACCACCTAAGTAATAATGCGTATTATTATCATTCCTGTTTGTATATGTAAACCATTTCATTGTCAAAATGCAATTGTGAACTCACGCCCGGAATTTAGCGTAGATGCGTCGGCGCCCTGATGGTTAACTCCAGATTACTTGAAACTTTACCTAGTCACATGCTGTTGGTGGTATTCCGAAAACCTATCAAGTCACGAGTTTTAGTGGCTCTGTTCCTATGTACAACTCTCATACCCCTTTCGGGAGCACCGGATGCGGAGCGTCAGCGGGTCTTGGCTGTCGTACAGCCTGCCGAAAATTTCTCCCGGGCAGAAGCCTACGAGCTTCGGCCAGGCGGTGCGGCCACCGTTTTCAAGATGCAGAATCGGGATGCCTTCTCGCATCCGTCTGCCAATATGCCCTTTGGGCGCCAACTCGATTTCCGGGTAGGCAATGGAATTTTCAAGAAAATCTGGGTGTCATCCCCAAGTTCGACCACTTCTTCGGATGGCTTGGGTCCAGTCTTTAATGCACGTTCCTGCCAGCGTTGTCATCTGAAGGATGGGCGCGGACATCCTCCGGCCGAGAGTGAAAAAGCCGAGATGATGCTTCTGAAATTGTCGATTCCACCACAAAATGAAACCCAGCAATCCGCGCTTTTGCAAAACCGCATCAGCAGCATTCCTGAGCCCACATACGGAAAGCAGTTGCAGAATTTCTCCGTTCAGGGTGTACGAAGCGAGGGAGAGCTCACCCTCAAGTACCAGGAGTTGCCCGTGCAGCTTGCTGATGGGGAGACCGTCAATCTCCGTGCTCCGACATACCAGATCACAGATCTTCAGTACGGTGCCTTGCATCCCGATGCGATGGTCTCGCCCCGAATCGCCCCGCCGGTGATCGGGATGGGTCTGCTTGAGGCTATCCCAGAAGCGGACATCTTGCGCCATGCCGATCCGGATGACCTTGACGGGGATGGTATTTCAGGGCGGGCAAGGCAGGTATGGAGCGACGAACATCATCAAGTGATGCTGGGACGATTCGGCTGGAAGGCTGGACAACCTACCCTCGTGCAGCAGGCGGCCAGCGCATTCCAGACCGACATCGGAATTTCTACCCCCCTCTATCCAGTCCCGTATGGAGACTGCACCCCTGCCCAGAAGGACTGTGTGGCAGGCCCGCACGGGGATGTTCCTGCCCAGGACGGTACCGAGGCCGCGACTGAGATGTTCGACCTGCTGGTCTTCTATACCCGGAATCTCGCTGTCCCCGCAAGGCGCAAGGTCGATGACCCGCAGGTGCTCAAGGGCAAGCGTCTGTTCTATGAGGCACAGTGTGCTGCATGCCATGTACCAAAATTTGTGACCCGCCGTGACTCAATTGGTGAGGAGCAGTCCTTTCAGCTCATCTGGCCCTACACGGATCTGCTGTTGCACGACATGGGCGAAGGCTTGGCGGATCATCGACCCGAGGGTCAGGCCACTGGGCGGGAATGGCGCACTCCACCCCTTTGGGGAATCGGACTCACGGAAACGGTCAGCGGTCATACCAGCTTCTTGCATGATGGTCGTGCGCGAAACCTTCTTGAAGCCATACTCTGGCATGATGGCGAGGCGCGGGCTGCGAAGCTTCGAGTTATCCAGATGACCCGAGCCGAGCGTGACGCCCTGCTGGCCTTCCTGAGCTCGCTTTGATGAAGGGGCTGGGACTGATGGGGACCTCGCTCATGCAGGCGTTACCGGACAATGCGGTCAGTTATGTGTCACAACCTGCCTCAGGGACTGCAGTAGACGGTCCGATAAAATCGGCTTATACCGCTTTTGGCAAGGGAGAATTGAGGTGTCTACCCATATCGTGTCGTGAACTTTCAGGGCTATTTGCCCTCTAAGCAGTAGTGCTAGTGCTACGAGCACGACCCGCTTCCCTCCCTAAAGCGGGCATTTTCGACTTGGATTTCAACCGAGTCACTATTCGCCCCGGTTTTCCTTTGACCGGGGCACTTTTTCATCCCGGTCCGTGTTGCACCAACGCCTGGCCGATCCATGCGGATATTTTTTCCTGCACCTGGGCAACACCGATCCGTTTTGTAGCCGAAAATATCTGCGTTCCTGCATGGAATCCATGCTGTTCCAGTTCCGAAGTGACCCGGGTCAACGATTTGGCCATCAAGTTTCTGCCTACTTTGTCCGCCTTGGTCAGCAGAATGTGAAGAGCGAGTTTGTAATGCTGGCTCCAGCGAATCATGGTCCAGTCTATCTCGGTCAATGGATGACGGATATCCATTAGTAAAATCAGGCCACATAATGCATGGCGGTGAACCAGGTAGGATTCCATCAGGCCTTGCCACTGGCGCTGTACGTGTGCAGGCGCTTTTGCATAGCCATACCCGGGCAGATCGACCAGTCGGGTGTCCCCGTCCAATCTGAAAAAATTGATTAACTGTGTGCGTCCGGGAGTCTTGCTCGTGCGGGCCAGGTTGCCCTGCTGGCAAATTGTATTGATAGCACTCGACTTGCCGGCATTGGAGCGACCGCAAAAGGCGACTTCGGCACCTGCATCCTCAGGGAAGTCATGCAGGCTACTGGCGCTTGTCAAATACCGTACTTGTTGAAAGGGCAGGCTCATTTCACCACTGTCACGATGTGATTCCAGGTCTCGGCAATAGGTCTCGTAATCGATTCAGGGACTAAGCGGTACCATCCTGCACAACCGGGCGCCTTGGGTTTCGCAGAGTCCATCTTCTGGAGCCTCTCCTTTAAGGCTGCAACTACAGCCGCAGACAGGATTCAGCTGTTCTTTCCCTCATACAGCTTTCTGGCACCTTTCAAATCCTGTTCCCACACTGCCATTGCGAGCTTGAGAAGAAACTCCCTCCATGTTTCCAGGCTAGCCCTTTCAGCATCCGGGTACGGAATTTTGTGTTTTTTCAGGATTTCCCTGGACAAGTAATCGAGTTTTACAATGATGTGGTCCGGCATGTCCTGCCGATTTTGGCTGGCGCATATCAGCACATCATCCAGGCATCCTTCCACCATGAACTGACAGTCCCGTTGAAACCTGTGTCCAGGATGCAGCCGTTGCCAGAATTTACGCATCCACCTCATGTCCCTACGTCATTCAGCCGGTGTTGTTGTGGTACTAATCACAGCCAAAAACTTGTCTCATGACTCATACGCGAGTGTGTATTCTTGAAATCAGGTGTTGTCCTGCATGGTTTTCAAGTCTCGGATTTTAGGTAGCTAAACTGTCTCAGTGCTGTGGTATTTGAGTACTTTCTGAACCCTCGAGCGTCTAGCTGGCGATTCAACCCTGCTTGCAAAATGATTCGAGTACCCATCTTACACTTCTTGATTTTGGGTTGCAGGGGCAAGGTATCCCCATGCGGGGTCGATGATACTTTGCGACTGTGCCTGCTTTTATGATATACAACGGCTTCTTTGGTCGGCCCATTTCCATACGGCCTTGACCTCTAACTGCCGTGCGATACAGCAGGATTTTATATTCAGGACCGGATGTATGAAGAGACTGTGCATGTTGGCGCTTTGCCTAATATTTACCGCGGGTGTCAACGCGGGGGGTGACCCGGATGCTGGAAAGCAGAAAGCGGCAGCCTGTGCGGCATGTCATGGGTCTGATGGAAACAGCACCAATCCGGCTTGGCCTAAACTTGCGGGTCAGGGCGAAAAATATCTGGCCGGACAAATGCACTTGTTTAAGGACAAGATCCGCGTGAATACCTTGATGAATCTCCAGGTGGAGAACTTGTCCGAACGGGACATACAGGATATCGCTGCCTATTTTTCCAGCCAAGTGGCGAATTCGGGGACTGCCAATGCCGCCAAGGAACATCAGGGCGAAAAATTGTACAAGATAGGAGAGAGAATTTATCGTGGTGGCAACGCGGCGACGGGTGTGCCTGCCTGTATGTCTTGTCATGGCCCCAACGGGTACGGCAATGTGCCGGCACAGTTCCCACGTCTTGCGGGTCAGCATGCACAGTACACCGCAGCGCAACTGCGAGCATATCAAAGTGGTGCAAGGTACCATCCAGAGGATCACTTGAATGCGATGCCAGGCATTGTCGGCTACATGACCGAGGTCGAAATAGATGCAGTTTCTGAATACATCGCAGGCCTGCATTAGGACTGGTGTCGCTGCGATGCGTTGATAGATGTGAGGCAGAGTCTCAGCAGGGATATGCGATTTGCAATTAGCTGACTTGATGTGCACCTGATGAAAAATACAAACCCATCTCATACTTCCATTTTTTGGCTGCTGATCGTGTCCATCGCCACTGTCTGCACGACAGCATGGGCGGACGAGTTTGTAGAAGAGTTTGATGAGGGCTATCACTACCACAGGATTTCGCCTGCTTTGTCAGTGCAGGTGGATGCCGGTCACGTGGAAGTTTTGGAGTTGTTCTGGTATGGCTGCCCCCATTGTTACGTCTTTGAGGAGTACCTGACTGAATGGGAACGGGGAAAAGCAGACCACGTGAAGCTAGTGCGGATGCCAGCAGTCATGAATCGCAACTGGGTGCCACAGGCCCGTGCATATTTTGCCTTGCAGGAGATGGGAGAAGCAGAAAGGGTACATGCCCTTTTTTATGAAGCTATCCATGTCCAGGGGCGGCGTTTGCGTGACATGAAATCCATTTCACGCTTTCTGGGCCAGCATGGTATTGACGCTGGCGCATTTGAAAAAGCTTACAGATCGTCCAGTGTTTCCGAACAGATCCAGCATTCCCGGCAATTTGCACGGGACTCCGGGGCCAGCTCTGTACCTACAGTTATTGTGAACGGTAAGTACCGGTCCACGGCCGGCGATGCCGGCAGCTATGACCTGCTCCTGCAACTCATGGACCACCTTGTTCAGCAGGAAACAAATTCATCCCGATCGGCAAACTAGCAAGAGTCCCTACATATTCAGTGGCAAGGATCAGCGGTCGTCTGCAATGGGAATGCGGTTCCTACAATACATGAGGTTGCATCATTAGCACCGACGCATTCTCCCAGAACACAAGTGTTCGTTATCAGCCTGATGAAAATCCCCCGGCTGCCCTGGCTTTTGGTCTGGGTCTGCAGCTGGCGATCCTCTGTATCTCTGGCATCGTACTGACTCCGGCGATCATCGTCCGTGCTGCGGGCGGGAGTGAGGCTTTTCTGTCGTGGTCTGTATTCGCCGCCGTTGCAGTCAGCGGTATCAGTACAATGCTGCAAGCGAAACGGGTGGGCCGGGTTGGAGCGGGCTATGTATTGGCGATGGGCACTTCCGGTGCCTTCATTGCAATTTGCGTCACGGCAATTGCCGAGGGCGGTCCAGCGATGCTGGCTACACTGGTGGTAGTCTCATCTCTCTTTCAGTTTGCACTGTCAGCGCGGTTATCCTTGTTTCGCAGGATCCTGACCCCGACAGTAGCAGGTACAGTCATCATGTTGATACCGGTTACGGTAATGCCGATTATTTTTGGCTTTTTGAAGAACGTTCCGGAAGGGGTGCCTGTCTCGGCCGCACCGGTGAGTGCGCTTGCGACCTTGCTCTGTATCGTCTTTATCGCTCTCAAGGCGACGGGGGTACTGCGTCTTTGGGCACCGGTCATCGGGGTAGTAGTCGGCTCGGTGGTTGCAGGGTTTTATGGTCTCTATGACACTGAGCGTGTCGCCGCTGCGGCCTGGGTGGGTTTCCCGGCTGGTGAGTGGCCAGGTCTGGATCTAAGTTTCGGGCCGGTCTTTTGGACGCTGCTTCCCGCATTTGTGTTTGTTACTTTGGTAGGTGCGATTGAAACAATCGGGGATTCAATCGCCATTCAACGGGTGTCTTGGCGCAGGCCCCGAGCCGCTGATTTCCGTGCGGTGCAGGGTACGGTAGCCGCCGACGGCGTGGGCAATCTATTATCCGGTCTTGCAGGAACCGTACCCAATACAACCTACTCAACGAGTGTTGCGGTAGCTGAGCTTACCGGGGTTGGCGCACGCCGGGTCGGTATTGCACTTGGGCTTGTCTTTATTGTGCTGGCGTTCATACCAAAAGCGCTGGCAGTCATCTTGGCGATCCCCGGGCCTGTGGCTGCTGCGTATATCGGTGTGCTGCTGGCGATGCTGTTCATCGTTGGCATGAAGGTCACCGTTCAGGACGGAATTGATTATCGCAAGGGCCTGGTTGCCGGTGCTGCATTCTGGATCGGAGTTGGCTTTCAGAACGGATGGATTTTCCCCGAGTATGCTTCGAAGTTTGCCGGCGGGCTTTTGGAGAACGGAATGACTGCGGGAGGGCTGGTCGCTATCCTGATGACGTTGTTCGTAGAGTTGACGGAGCCGCGCCGCAGCCGAATCGAAATGGTGCTTGACCTGTCGGCTTTGCCGAAAATCAAAACATTCCTCGCTGAATTTGCATCTCGCAGCCATTGGGATGCAGCAATGGCAAACCGCCTTGTCGGAGCAGCCGAAGAGACCCTGCTGACACTCCTTCAACATGGCGAGGACCGAGGTTCGGAAAAGCAGCAACGCCGCTTGCTTCTGATGGCCCACAAGGAGAGTGGTCAGGGCGTGCTTGAATTTGTGGCAGCGGCGGGTGAAGAAAACCTCCAGGACCGTATCGCCCTGCTCGGTGAGCGTACAGATGCGGAGACAACCGAATGGGATGTCTCACTTCGACTTCTGCGACATCTGGCTTCCTCTGTCCGCCACCAGCAATACCATGATACGGACATTGTAACGGTGCATGTGGATGCCCCTGAATCCATGCCGTCGGCACAGTCATAGCGGACTGTACAAAATCCTGGTGAGCTCGGATTTGGCTGCATGAACTGCAGTCCCGGATTGTGGCTGCCGTGCTGGATTGAGCCGTTCCTATCCACACTGGGTGATGCAGGTATGGCAAGCAAGATAGGCCATAAAGAGTATTTGGTTTCACATCCATCATTCACTATAATTCGCAGCGCATTTAAGCAGAACCAACTGAAATAGGAGTTCATGTGGCCGACCAAACGTTCGTAAAAACACTAAAAGTCGTATTTGGGGTACTGGTAGGATCGACAATTGGGATTCTGGCACTGGCAAATGTACTTATTTCAGATGCGGACTATTCCCATGAGACGGTGATTCAGGAGAATATCGAGGACCGCATCAGGCCTGTTGGCAATGTGCACCTGACCGGTGAGGCCGTCACGGTCGAAGCGGTTGCTGCCGCCGAGAAAATTGAACCCGTGCAGGTTGCCGCCGCTGCGGAAAAATCAGCCGAGGAAATTTACCAAGCCTGCGCCGTGTGTCATGGTTCCGGGGTCTTGAATGCTCCGAAACTGGGAGATAAGGCCGGTTGGGAGCCACGCTTGGCAAAAGGAGTTGAACAGCTCTATGCAAATGCCATCAACGGCATGGGCACCATGCCTCCCAAGGGTGGTCGTCTTGATTTCACTGATGAAGAAATCAGGAGAGTCGTGGACTATATGCTGGACTCAGTACGTTAGTTGCTTGAGTAGGTAGTCATCCAGTTCCGTTGGCGCATTTTTGACCAACGGAACCCCTGAAGGCCCGGTGAGATGCAACTGTCTCCACCTGCCTGACCCATTGTTCACTTGGTAGCTTTCCCTTCGAGTTCCTGTACTCGTTGCTCCAACTCCTTGACGCGCAGTTGGCTTTGGGCCAGCATTTCGCTTTGTGCATCGAATTCCTTGCGCGTGACAAGGTCAAGTCGCTGAAACACGCCTTCTGCGGCAGCCCGCACATTTTTCTCAATCCTGTCCCTGCCTTTTTTCAAGTCATCGGGAAGCACCTCGTCAATTTTGCGAGTCAACTCATCCAACATACTGGAACCGAGTTTCATGGCTGAATACTCCTTTTCTCATATCTAAGTACGAACACTGCAGAATATCATACCAGTTTAAAGTCCAATGCACTGATGCTGTGCACTCAGGGTCCAGCGAGGTGCGCTATTTCCCCCGCCGGATGTCACCAACATCCACGCGACTTCCACAACCCCTTGTTTTGTAAGGCAAGAAAATGTTGGCACGGTGTGTGCTTTATCCCTAGAACGAATTCATAGATATGGGGAGAAAATCAATGAGCAAATCGATCTACAAAGTTGTGTTACTGGCCGTTCTGGTCAGTCCCGTGATCCCGTTTTCAGCGTCCGCCGAGATGAGTGTGTCAGGCAATGCTGGAATCCTGTCCGATTATATTTTTCGGGGGATTCCTCAAGATTCCGGCGTAGCAAACGGGGGTATCGATCTGGAAGCCGGTGGATTTTATCTGGGTACCTGGATTGCGGACGTGGGTGAAGGGATCGAGCAGGATTTCTACACGGGGTATGTCATGGAGCTGCCCAGCGGACTGTATCTGGGTGCCGGATTTACCAGTTACCAGTACTCCGACGACTTCGATGACGAATACAACGAAGTCAACCTGTATGCCGGCTGGGCCAGCGACAATTTGTCCCTGGACCTGGAGTACACAGACGGTGAGTACAACGGGGTCTTCACAGAACTCGTAGGTGGTCAAGAGGTTGAAAAAGGCGACGAGTACGGCTTTTTTGCAGCGACCCTGGGCTATGGAGGGGCGTACCTGACTTACGGAGACTTTACCGATGATGCAGACGAAGCGCTGGGAAATTACCTGGAATTCGGTTATTCGCTTGAGGTTTCAGGTTTTGAGGTGACGGCCGCAGTCGTACATACGGATGCCGATATTCTGCAGGGTGAGGATGATAATGACGAAACTGAAGCCTACATCAGTATTCATCACAGCTTTGATCTTATGTAGCGGGATCAGTGGCAACGGATCAATAACGTATCAGCCAGTGCATCCAGTTTAATTCGAATCTCTTAGACCAACGCACAATCAGGAGTAATCACTATGAAGCTTGTTACCGCAATTGTTAAGCCCTTTAAGCTTGATTATGTACGCGAAGCTTTGTCGGAAATTGGTGTCACGGGTGTCACCGTGGTCGAGGTCAAAGGCTTCGGCAGGCAAAAAGGTCACACGGAGTTATACCGGGGCGCGGAGTACGTTGTTGATTTCTTGCCTAAGGTGATGCTGGAGATCGCCGTTGACAGCAATTTGCTGGATTCGGTGGTCGAGGCAATCAGCAAAGCAGCGAGCACAGGAAAAATCGGTGATGGCAAGATTTTTGTCACTCCGCTTGAACAAGTCGTGCGCATACGTACGGGCGAGACGGGTCCGGATGCCCTGTAACGATAAATACATTCCTTAGGAGGGAGTTGTGGTTGATCAAATTTTTGAATTGCAATATGCGATTGACACCTTTTACTTTTTGGTGTGTGGCGCATTAGTGATGTGGATGGCTGCCGGCTTTTCCATGCTCGAATCGGGACTTGTACGGAGCAAAAATACAGCGGAGATCTTGACCAAGAATGTCGCCCTGTATTCGATTGCCTGCATCATGTACATGTTTTGCGGGTACATGATCATGTATGACGGCACCCTGTTTTTGTCTGGTATCGCAGGGGGCGAAAGCCTGGTAGATGATGTTTTGGCAGCCTCTGCTGAAAACGGCTTCCACGGTGATTCTGTGTATTCGGATGCATCGGACTTCTTTTTCCAGGTCGTGTTTGTTGCGACATCCATGTCGATCGTTTCGGGTGCCGTCGCTGAGCGGATGAAAATGTGGTCATTTCTTCTGTTTGTAGTGATCTTCACAGGGCTTATCTACCCAATGGAAGGCAGTTGGACCTGGAACGGGAAAGATGTGTTTGGTTGGTTCAACCTTGGGGATGCAGGATTCTCTGACTTTGCAGGATCGGGTATCGTCCATATGGCTGGAGCAACGGCTGCATTGGCTGGAGTCATGTTGCTCGGAGCACGGCAAGGCAAGTATGGGCCCGGTGGAAAGATAGCCGCTATTCCCGGGGCCAATCTCCCGCTTGCCACACTGGGGACATTCATCCTGTGGATGGGATGGTTCGGCTTCAACGGCGGCTCTGTGCTGAAGCTCGGAGATGCCGCCAGCGCCAATGCCGTGGCCATGGTGTTCCTGAACACCAATACCGCAGCTGCAGGCGGACTGATGGCAGCTTTGGTCACTGCACGCCTCTGGTTTGGCAAGGCTGACCTGACCATGGCCCTGAACGGTGCACTGGCTGGCCTGGTGGCCATTACGGCTGAACCTTCTACTCCTTCAGCCTTGATCGCAACCCTGATTGGTGCAGCTGGCGGGGTTCTTGTAGTCCTGTCTATTGTGCTGCTGGATAAACTCAGGATAGATGATCCGGTAGGTGCGATTTCCGTTCACGGGACCGTTGGACTGTGGGGGTTGCTTGTCGTACCGCTTACCAATCCCGACGTGACATTCAGCGGCCAGTTGCTCGGTGCAGCCACAATATTTGTTTGGGTATTCCTGACCAGCCTGATTATCTGGGGCGTGATCAAGGCAGTCATGGGGCTTCGCATCAGCGAAGAAGAAGAGATGCAGGGGGCCGACATTTCCGAGTGCGGCATGGAGGCCTACCCGGAGTTTGTGATCGAATAGGCTCTGGAAAGTCTTGTAGGTCAAAGCGCCCCCTCTTAGGGGGCGCTTTTTTTTGCGCCCTTTATTCCTTACTCATGAATTGCGGTGTTGCAAAACAGGCCAGGTGCACGGCGTGGTTGTAGTACCGAGTTTGAATCTCTAATTGCTTGGCAAATTTCTCGCGGGCAAAGGATAGTTGCTTGGATTTACTTGCCAGCGTGGCACTCCACCACCCCGTCGGGTAACAGGGCTGGGGAAAACAGATCAAGTCAATACTTGAGAATCCGGCAACCTGCATCGAGTCATGCATTGGCTGAATGATACTCTCGAGATGGACCATGGGAGATTCGCTTTGCTGAACGAGTAAGCCTGTCGGCTTGAGTGCTCGAAAACAGTCCTTGTAAAAGGCTGTAGAGTAGAGGCCTTCTGCAGGGCCTACAGGGTCTGTGCTGTCCACGATAATGATGTCCACCGAACCGGACTTCTTCGCTTGGAACCACTCGATCGCATCCTCGAAAATGAACTCGATGCGGGGATCGTCATTGGCCTCGCACAGGACAGGAAAATACTCCTCCGACAGCCGGGTAACCCGCTCGTCAATTTCGACCAGAAAAATATCCTGCACGCAGGAATGTTTTGCCACTTCGCGCAGGCTGCCGCAGTCTCCCCCTCCTGCAATGACAACGCTTACTGGATCGGGATGACAGAACAAGGCCGGATGAGTCAGCATTTCATGGTATATAAAGTTGTCACGTTCCGTTAGCATGACAAATCCGTCTATCACCATCAGCATGCCGAAGCTTTTGGTGGAATAGATCTCTATTTTCTGAAAAGGAGTCTGTTCTTGGTGAAGTTTCTCCTTAATCTCGAATGAGAGCGCCGTACCACATTCTGTGCAGGCTTCGGTGAGCCATTTTTTCCTCTTGTCCAGCATGTGAGTGTGCAAATTAAGAAGCAAATGTTTCAGGTACCGTAAAACGGACGGCTTCAGTTGGCAAACAAACAGATTACGCGTCTTTGCTGTGAATATCCGTAAACATTGGAGCGTTGCCGATGCCAGGGTCCATTACCGCGTTCCCAACTGGGCAATGGGATTTTTTGACATCAATGAAGCGGGCCATGTCAGCACCAAAGCGGGTGATCGTGAACTCGACCTGTATGCGCTGAGCAAAGACCTCAAGCAAATGGGAATGGAATTTCCCGTTCTGCTGCGATTCCCGCATATTCTGCAGCACATGCTGGACAGGCTGTATTGTGCATTCAAAAAAGTCATGACTTCCTGTGAGTATGCTGGCGACTATATTGCCGCTTACCCGATCAAGGTAAACCAACAGGCATCCGTCATTCAATATTTCAGCCGGCAAAATCAGCACCCGGTTGCTTTTGAAGTGGGTAGCAAGGCAGAGCTGATAGCCTGTCTGGGGGTCGTACAAACGCAGACAATTATCTGTAATGGTTATAAGGATGAAGCCTATATGCGACTGGCACTGACCGGATGCCTGCTGGGTCACGAAGTCATCATTGTCCTGGAGAGTCTAGGTGAATTTCAGCATGTGCTGAAACTGTCAGCGAAGGTCAATGTTCAGCCTGCTCTCGGGATACGGATCCGCCTGTCAGCCGTCGCAGATGGAAAATGGCAAAACACGGGGGGGAAGCGCTCAAAGTTTGGTTTGACTGCAGGCCAGGTCATGCAGTTGCTCGAAGAGCTAGAGAAAAACAATGCACTTGGCTGGATGCGCATGCTGCATTTTCACATGGGATCTCAGATTCCTTCCCTGCGGCATATTCGTGCAGGCCTGGAAGAAGGAATGAGTTATTTCGTGCAACTCCGCAGACTGGGGGTACAGCTTAGCCAGTTAAACGTGGGTGGCGGACTGGCCGTCGATTATGAGGGCAGCCAGTCGAATTCGTATTTTTCAAGGGAGTACAGCGTGGACGAATACGCTGATGCCGTCGTGCATGCAGTCCACGCTGCATGCTTAGCAAACAAGGTGCCAGAACCTGATATTTTTACCGAAAGCGGGCGTGCCATGACCGCACATCACGCTGTATTGGTCACTAACATGATTGATGCTGAGTACTGGAGGGAGAACATCACTGAGGCATGTTCTGTTTTTGACGAGGACTCGGAAATCCAAGATGGAAAACTCAAGGAGCTGGCTGACTTGTGTCGACGTATTCGATCCGGTTTCGAAAAGCCCGAAAGTCAAACCGACCATGCGCATACCTACGCCAGTCTGGTACGGGCTGCAAAACAGGTCGATCAGGCCTTTTCTCAAGGAAACCTTTCATTAAGCTGTAAGGCCTACGCAGAGAAAATCACACAGGAAGCCTATCGGCAACTGTCTGAGTACAAAGAATGCCTCGATGCAAACAGCAGGCATGATCTCGAGGCAAATCTGGTTGACAAGTATTTCTGCAACTTTTCCTTATTCCGGTCAACACCAGATATCTGGGGCCTGAGCCAGCTCTTCCCGGTCTTGCCATTGCACCGGTTGGATGAAAGTCCAACCCGGCAGGTACGACTGCATGATCTTACCTGTGATTCGGATGGCCAGATTGACCGTTACATCGAAGCAGATTCGATTCAGTCTTACCTGTCCCTGCATGCACTTGTCCCGGGACAGGACTACCTGATCGGCATATTTCTGGTCGGTGCATACCAGGAAATCTTGGGAGACCTGCACAATTTGTTTGGAGACACCCTTGCAGTAAACATCAAGCTGAATGCCGATGGAAGTTATCAGATCGGAGAGTCGCAGCAAGGTGATACCGCTGAAAAAGTGTTGTCCTATGTTCACGTCGATGCTGCTGAAATTCGCAAGACCTGGCATTCACGACTTACTGAAATGAACGTGCCGAAGCCGCTTGCCAAACAGGTACTTGATACGCTTGAGACTGCGCTGCAGGCCAACTGCTATCTGACATCATCCTCGGATGAACACAGGCATTCATCATGAAGTGCTATGTTTACAAAAGCTTGAAAAAAGAAGAGACATTTCTTTATTTGGATGAGAAAGACCACTTCAATCTTCTACCGGACGGGCTTCTGACTCTTTTCGGCAAGCCTAGTTTTGTACTGGAATTTGAACTGACACCAGATCGCGTGCTGGCACAGGCTGATGCCAAGCAGGTGATGGCTGATCTGCACGAGCATGGGTACTATCTTCAGTTCCCGCCCCAAGACCTCAAACGATCCTGATCCGAACGGCTGTGGATACCATTCGGAGTGGCAACCGCCGTCAGGTGGGAAGTCCTGCTTGGAGCAAAAAGCCGTGACCGTGCGCCGGGCTCATCCAGACGGATGTTTTAGCTGAGCTTCAATTGGCAACAAAATCGAGCATCCGGTGAGTCGAGCGGTAGGCTTTCTCGCGTATTTCTTCTGCTACGTGAATCTCGTTTTCGCCGGACTCCAGCACGGCCTCAAGATTATGCAGGCCGTTCATGGCCATCCATGGACAATGCGCACAGCTTTTGCAGGTGGCTCCTTCTCCTGCTGTCGGGGCTTCGATAAAAATCTTGTCAGGCGCAGCCTTCTTCATCTTGTAAAAAATGCGATTGTCTGTGGCCACGATGAATGACTGGTGAGGCAGCTCTTGGGCTGCCTGGATGAGGGCCGTGGTCGAACCAACAACATCGGCTGCCTCAATGACGGCTTCCGGTGACTCTGGATGCACCAGAATACCCGCATCCGGGTGCTTTGCAATCAGGTCCCCGAGAGCACGTGCCTTGAACTCTTCGTGCACGATGCAGGCCCCTTGCCATGAAATCATGTCAGCGCCCGTAACTTTTTCAATGTAGCGGCCCAGATGTCGATCCGGTGCCCAGAGGATTTTTTTGTCCTGATCCATGAGATGTGAAACAACCTTGAGTGCAATACTGGAGGTGACGACCCAGTCTGCTCGTGCCTTGACCTCGGCACTTGTGTTGGCGTACACGACGACTTCGTGGTCCGGGTGCAGGTCGCAAAAAGCACTGAATTCCTTGGCGGGGCAGCCAAGATCGAGTGAACAGGTTGCCTGCAGGGTGGGCATCAAAACCCGTTTCTCGGGATTGAGTATCTTTGCAGTCTCGCCCATGAAGCGGACTCCTGCCACGATTAATGTGGTGGCATCGTGGCGGCTGCCGAATCGTGCCATTTCCAACGAGTCAGAAACGTAGCCTCCCGTCTCTTCTGCAATTTTTTGCAGGATTTCATGGGTGTAATAATGTGCAATCAGGACCGCGTTTTCCTTCTTGAGCAGGAATTTGATGCGGTCGATTTTTTCTTTTCTCTGCTCGGCCGAGTACACCGGCAGGCTTGCCTGGACAACCGCTGTTTCAGGAATACCCTGTAGGGGTACGGCGGCTTCAAATGATGTGTCTAGCATACTAAAACTGCAAATACCTTTTGATCTATATATAAAGAGGTACGGGGGGTAAATCAAGCCGGCACACTGCAGCACACAGGGTTTATGAGGTGTAAGATGTTTGTCATAAGGAAAAGTAATTACAACGTCGCTTCCCCCATGCAAGCAGGCACCGGAGTGCTTCCATGAATGACACTGACTACATCACTCCTGAAACTGCACAGACCCTGCCAGGCTTGTTCCATGAACGTGTGATGCGTTCTCCCAATACTCAGGCCTATGGTTTTTTTGATGACGGGAATGATACTTGGGAAAGTCTGACCTGGGAGCAAGTGGCACAGTGTGCAGCCAGGATACAAGTGGGGCTGCAAAGCAAAGCTGTTGTCAAGGGTGATCGTGTAGCTATCATGTTGCGCAATTGCCCGGAATGGATCATGTTTGATGTGGCTGCACTCGGTCTGGGCCTGGTCACAGTGCCTCTGTACACGAATGACCGGGCAGAAAATGTGGCCTACATTGTTCAAAATGCTGGCATCAAGGCGATGCTAGTCCAAAACCAGCGCCAGTGGCGGCAACTGTCGCAAATTGAAAGTATCCGCAACGCATTGCAGTGCGTGATCAGCGTTGCTCCGATTACGACCGTATCTGATCACGGACCCTGTTTGGTGCATATACGGGACTGGATTGATCAAGACATTAATGCCGAATATCAGCCCGTGCCCCTGGACAGCAGTGACCTCGCCACGATTATCTACACATCCGGTACGACGGGACGTCCCAAGGGAGTGATGCTGAGTCACGGGAATATCCTTTCAAATGCCTTTGCTGCTCTGCAGTGTTCTGACATTTTCGAAAAAGACGTATTCCTATCCTTTCTTCCGTTATCGCATGCCATGGAACGTACGGCAGGATGTTTCATGCCCATGATGGCCAACTCGAGAGTGTGTTTTTCCCGATCGATACCGCAGCTTGGGGAAGACTTGCAGAAGGTCCGTCCAACCGTATTTGTGTCGGTGCCACGGATTTACGAGATCATTTTTACAAGGATTTTGAGCCAGGTGGCACAGATGTCTTATCTGGGGAGAAAAATGTTCGCGTGGACACAGCAAATCGGCTGGCGATACCTTCAGTTCAGACTAGGCAAGTCGGGGTGGCACTGGAGTCTGCTTTTTTGGCCATTGATGGACCGCCTGGTAGCTGCAAAGATCAAACAGAGGCTCGGTGGTAGGCTGCGGTATGCCATCGTAGGTGGCGCTGCACTTGACAAGACAATCACGAAGTTTTTTGTCAGTTTCGGAATTCCGGTTTACCAAGGCTATGGGATGACAGAAAGCAGTCCGGTGATCAGTGTAGGGCGGCCTGGTGCCTACGACCCATTCAGTGTGGGCAAGGCCTTGCCTGGCATTGATGTGAAACTCACGGCCGAAGGTGAGCTATGCACGCGGAGCGACTGCGTGATGCTTGGATACTATGACAACCAGCTGGCAACCCGGCAGATGATTGATACCGAAGGCTGGTTGCACACTGGCGACATTGTGCATATTACAGATGAGGGTTATCTGTATATCACGGGCAGGATCAAGGATATTATCGTCTTGGCAAATGCCGAGAAAGTGTCCCCGCAGGACATGGAAACTGCGATTTGTGCTGATCCCTTGTTTGACCAGGCCATGATACTGGGCGAAGGACAGCCTTTCCTGTGTGCATTGCTGGTGCTGAACGAAGAGGAATGGAATTCCCTTGCCGAAGCCAAGAAGCTGAACAGCGCGTTACAGGAAAATCTACAGGATGCTTCCGTGCACAAGTACGTGTTGCGGCGTTTGGGTGATTGTTTGAAAGAATTTCCCGGATATGCCCAGGTACGCAGGGTGAGTATCTATCTGGAACCTTGGACCACCGAGAACAACTTGCTTACCCCAACCCTTAAAACCAGAAGAAAGCTTTTAATGGAGCTGTTTGCAGAAGACATAGAAGCGATGTACAACTCCATGGAAAAGCAGCGATAGGTCAAGTCTTTGCCAGTCTATTGTTTTGCCTGCATCAAAATTGTATCGATCTGATGGGTATGCAGACGCGTTCTTATTTGTTCCAGCGCCTGCCTGTCGCTTGAGGGGCCGACCCGAACCCGATGCCACTGGGTATTGTTTACGTCCACAGACTGAACGTTGGCTTCTATACCCAGCAAAGCCAGTCGCGCCTTCAGGCTGTCGGCATCATCAAAGCTTTTGAATGAACCTGCCTGCAACAAATAACCACCCTTGTGTGTCGGGGGCATGGTTTGCTGGGCGGGTTGTTTGTCGGGCATGTCGGTTTCTTCTTGTGGAATTACAATTTCCAATTCAGGCAGCAATGTGTAGAAGTCAAAGCTCCGTTTTATTGGCGGCTCAACGGCTTTTCCCGCTTCTTGCGCAACTGACGGAGTCTGGGACTTGTCCACATACCAGCCATCGATGTCTATCAGCATGGCAATGCCGATACCTGTCACGATACCAAGTGCCAGCCAGGCCCAGGCCGGTACGGTGTTTGATGATCGGGTTGATCTTTTTTTCTTTCTAACAGGCACAATCACCTCTACATTTGTTCAGGCGCACTTACATCAAGCAGTTTCAGGCCATTGCAGAGCACAATCTGTGTGGCCCGGATCAGCTTGAGACGTGCATTCCGCATTTCGGTTTCAGGCACAAGAACCTGATGTGCGTTATAAAAACGATGAAAGGAACTTGCAAGCTCGCGTAAATAATTAACGATAATATGCGGTGCCAACTGGTCTGCTGCCGTCCGTACACTTTCCGGGAATTGCGCCAGTTGCTTTATCAGGGTTTTCTCCTGTATCGATACCAGTGGCCCGTCATCGATATCTTCCAAGACCTCATCCTGCAATGGGGATGTGCTTTGTTTCAAAATGCTGCAAATCCTGGCATGCGCATACTGCACGTAATAGACCGGATTATCCTGAGTTTTCGAGGTCGCAAGATCCAGGTCAAACTCTAGGTGCTGTTCACATCTTCGCATTACATAGAAAAACCGTGCGGCATCCTTGCCGATCTGCTTGCGCAATTGCCGCAAGGTCACAAATTCACCGGAGCGCGTGGACATGGGAAGCCTTTCACCATTCTTATAGAGATTGGCAAACTGTACGAGCAGGATCTGTAAACGGCCGGTATCCTTGCCGAGTGCCTGCATAGCGGCCTGCATTCGTGCCATATAACCATGGTGATCTGCACCCCATATGTTGATCAACTGATCAAAGTTGCGGTCATACTTGTCCAGGTGGTAAGCAATGTCGGAGGCAAAATAAGTCGGCTTGCCGTTTTTCCGTATCAGCACGCGGTCTTTCTCGTCACCGAATGCCGTACTCCTGAACAGCAGCGCGCCATCCTTTTGGTAGGTGTGCCCGTTCTCCGCCAAGGTGTTGAGGACATCCTGTATTCTTGCCTGACCCAGTGACTGCTCTGAATACCACTGATCGAAAGTGACAGCGAACTGTTCCAGATCGTTTCGGATATCACGTGTCAGCGTATCGAGTGCATAGCCAAGCAATGTCTTGTAGCCATCTTCTGCAAGCAGTTTTTTTGCCTTGCTGATGATTGCATCGATGTGTCTTTCTGCATCCGCTTCTTCATCGGGGTGCCCGCCAGGCCGCAGGTCCAAGACCTCTTCTGCAGGATGAAGGAAATCATCATCATGCTCACGGTGCACGGATGCCGCGATATCCCATATATAGTCGCCTTGGTAGGCATTGACAGGAAAGTGCAGGATCTGTCCGCAAAGTTCCAGGTACCTGAGCCATACGGAAACAGCCAGAATATCCATCTGGCGGCCGGTATCATTTATGTAGTATTCGCGCTGCACCTTGTGGCCTGCTGCCTCAAGGAGGTGGGCAATGGACGCTCCGTAAGCGGCGCCTCGTCCATGGCCCACATGTAAAGGTCCGGTTGGGTTGGCCGAGACAAACTCGATCAGTATTTTCCTGTCTGTGTGTGTTTTGCTGTGGCCAAAGCGCTCCTTACCCTGAAGGATTTGATGCAGTGTCTCTGCCTCATGGCCGGTACGTAAATAAAAATTTATAAATCCGGGGCCTGCAATATCAACTTTCGCGATACTGGAGTCCTGCGGGATATGTTCTACTATTTTTTCAGCCAGGGTGCGTGCCGGCACCTTGGCAACCTTGGATAACTGAAGTGCCAGATTGGAGGCAAAATCACCATGTGTGTTGTCTTTGCTGCGGGTAACCTGAACTTCAGTATTCGTGTCTGCGGGCAGATCTCCCGTGTCTTGTAGACTGGATACCGCGGCAGCTAGCAGTTTCGAGATTTGTGCTTGCATGAAGAAAGGATAATCCTGTGGGGCAGGCTGCATTGTACCCAAATGCAACTATCCTGTACGTGAATTTGACAGGGTAGATGCTTGGCAATTTTTTGACTCTGGCTGCACATCAAACCAGGCTTTCAAATGGTGTCGCTTCAGGGCCGAAGAGAATGCGGGTTCAGGTCGAAGCACGACGAAATCATGTCGTCGGACAGGTTGTTGGTCAGCCGGTTTCCAGTGGGTCCACCTCGATGTTCCAGCGCACACGTTTTGAAAGCGGATGCTGTTGCATGATTGCGGCCCAATCGGGCAGTTGCGCCTGTATCGCCGTTCTACTCGTTGCAATCACCACCAACTGACTCTGATACATTCCGGCCTTGCGTTCCAGGCTGGCAGGAATGGGCCCAAACAGGTTCAGACCTGATGAAGTTGAGGGCAGCATCAAAGACTTGATTTCCCGCAAGAATTGATAGGTCAAATTCTGTTGATGGGCACGGGCACGCACCAGCAACATGAAGGAGTAGGGCGGCAGCGCACAGCGTTCACGTTGCCAAAGGACTTCTTTGGAAAAATCCTGATAGCCATGCATCAGTAAGCGGTTGAGCAAGGGATGCTCGGGCTGATGGGTTTGCAGCAATACCCTGCCTCTACTTTCAGAGCGTCCTGCCCTGCCTGACACCTGTACGATTAATTGTGCCAAGCGTTCTGAGGCGCGGAAGTCGCTGCTTAATAATCCGTGATCGACATTCAGGATGCCTACCAAAGTTACATTGGGAAAGTCATGTCCCTTGGCAAGCATCTGTGTGCCTATGATGATCTGATACTTGCCCCGGCGAACCTCTTCCAGCTTATCCTGCAGAGTGTGTTTTTTGCGTGTGCTGTCGCGGTCGATGCGGATCATGGCAGTGTCGGGGAAAATTTTCTTGAGACGGTTTTCGATTCGTTGTGTCCCCTCGCCCAAGAACATCAGATTTTCAGAACCGCATTGTGGACATCTGGTTGGTGCCTTTTCCTGTTTCAGGCAGTGATGACACTTGACGATGTCCTGATCCTTGTAAAAAACCATGTGTGAGTCGCAGCGCACACACTCGGCAGTCCAGGCACAGTCATGGCAGAGCAGAACAGGAGCGAAACCGCGCCGGTTCAAAAAGAGCAGGATTTGGTGTTTTTGCTTGAGTTCGGCTTCTATGGCCTGTAACAGTTCACTCGACAGGCCATCTTTGACTTGCTTGGAACGCAGGTCGATCAGCTTCACCTTGGGAATCTTGGCCAGTTTTGCGCGTTTGCTCAAAGTGACATTTTGATAATGACCCAGACGGACATTGTGCTGGCTTTCCAAAGAAGGTGTCGCACTGCCTAGAACGATGGGGACGGAAAGCTGTTTGGCCCGATAAACTGCAACATCACGCGCGCTGTATAGAATGCCTTCCTGTTGTTTGAAGGACAGGTCATGCTCCTCATCGACGACGATCAGGCCAAGATTCCGGAAAGGCAAGAAAATAGCCGAGCGGGTACCGACCACGATGCTCACCTGGCCTGTGCTGGCCTGCAGCCACGTCTGAGCTCCTTCGCCAGCACTTAAGTCAGAGTGCATCAGTGCGACCGGTACATTCAGCCTGGTTTCGATCCGCTGTACCAACTGTGGCGTCAGTCCGATCTCAGGTACAAGCACAAGCACCTGCTTGCCACGCCCGATAACATCCTGCGCCAGCGCGAGATACACCTCGGTCTTGCCGCTGCCAGTCACGCCTGCCAGCAGGTGGACACCGAATTGATCGATTTTTCGGTGGATCTGCTCATAGGCATGACGTTGTTCCTGATTGAGGGTCAGGGATTCTGCAACGGCACGAGGGGCTTTGATCGAGACTTCTCTGTCCGTGATTTTCTGGACAAGATTTTTGGCAATCAAGGTGCGGACAAATGGGCGCCAGTGACTGATCTTTGCAGCAATTTCATCTGCGGTGAGGCCTGCAGGGTGGGCCCTGATCAGCTCGAATACCTGGCGTTGCCTCGGCGCCCTGTGCAACAGTTGCTCGACGGAATTTTTTGTGCAGGCCCGGTAGATGGCATTGGAGTCAGTGCTGATTTGTCTCTGTTTGCGCAATACCTTGGGAAGGGCCGCATTGAGCACTTCACCCGGAGGCTGCTGGTAATACCGTGCAACCCAGAACAGCAATTTTTTCAACGCGGGATCAAATACAGGCTTGGTATCCAGAATTTCCAGAACTGTCTTGAGCTTGTCAGGCGCAAGAGAAGAGCCGGGACACTTCTCCACAACGATGCCAGTGAGTATTCGCCGGCCGAAAGGTACACGAACACGTACCCCCGTCTGGATGCGGTCGAAGTCAACACCTTGAGGAGGTCTGTACTCGAAGTGCTGGTACAGTGGCACGGGCAGTGCAATTTTTAAAACAGGAGGTGTTGGCATGATGAAGCTATAGTCTACCAAGGCACTTTAGCGACTGTTGGGGCCTCGTCCAGCGCAAATCAAGGCTTCCCTGTTTCACTTGGCGTGCTGTGGATAAAACGCTGTATTGAGCATCCGTGCCACACCTGTCTGCCTTGGCGGTATTGAAATTCTCGAAAATCATCAAATTAACCCTTTAAAATCAATGATCTGCAGGGATACTCAGATTCCAGCAATCCGTTCAGCGAACGTGGCATGCTTAGCGCCAAATGTGCATAAACCACATCAATATTGAGGGATATCCCTTTCATAGCACATGCATGTACAGGCGTTGTCGGTCTGTCGGGAGGATGGGAGGTCATGGCAGGTGTAGAAATAGTGTAGTATTCACATGCTCTAATTTTACTAGTGCGGCAAGGTGGGTTCTGGCCTCGTTGAGAGTGGCTGCTGTAAACCAGTGAACAACTTCAACCTACAAATACTGCGCACGGATGTCTCGGGCATGCCCATGGAATGGGTGAATTATCAAGATGCAGTACGCCTGTATCATATTGAGCAGGTCGCCTATACATGTGGAGAACGCCTGTATGTGGTGCGAGGTGGTATCAATGCGCGCAGTGGCCTTCGCAGTCAAATCGAGGTCCATTCCATCATCGCCACGCAGGGCAGCAACCGCTCCTTGCGTGACAGCTACATCCCTCCCCTGAACAATCGTGCACTATTCAAACGAGATGCCAACATGTGCATGTACTGTGGACAGCAATTCACTCGACGTGACCTGTCAAGAGATCATGTGCGCCCCCTGAGCCAAGGTGGTTACGATGACTGGAACAATGTCGTCACGGCCTGCAAACGCTGCAATAATCACAAGGCCGGGCAAACGCCCGAGCAGGCCAACATGCAGTTACTTGCAATTCCCTTCACTCCTACCCATGCGGAGTACATTTTTCTGCAGGGACATCGTGTACTTGCTGACCAGATGAAATTTTTATTGGCGCATTTCCCTCGCACCAGCCCTTTGCATAAACGTTTCAACAAGCTGGCATAATTGGCTGCAGCCTGGGAAGAGCTAAAATCATGTCGGCTGTCCAGGTCGACAAGCCACTTTCTTCTCCGTGGTATGGCCGGGATTCATTGCAGGTGAAGTTAAGCAGTTCACAGTGATGTCGAAATACAAAGGCAAAAAGGATTATGTCCACGGGGACGACACCTGCCTCGGCGTACTGATAGTCAACCTAGGCACGCCGGACGCACCGACAATCCGCGCGATCAGGAAATTTCTTGCAGAATTTCTATGGGACCCGAGGGTGGTTGAAATGCCCAGGATCCTGTGGTGGTTGATACTGCATACAGCAATATTACAGTTGCGACCACGAAAAAAAGTCGAGTCCTATGTCAAAATCTGGACTGAAGAAGGCTCGCCGCTCTTGGTCATCGGCAAGAAGCAAGAATCTGCATTGCAGGCGGCTTTGCAGGAGTCCTGTGCCGGCAGGGTAAAGGTGGTCCTCGCCATGCGTTACGGGCAGCCTTCGATAGCATCTGCCTTGCAGGTTCTGCAGGAGAACAATGCGCGTCGCATACTGGTGTTTCCTATGTACCCACAGTATTCCGCCAGTACCGCAGCCTCTACATTTGACGAGCTGGCGAAACAGTTTGAGCGGTTGAGGTGGATTCCGGAAGTGCGCATGATCAACTGCTATGGCGCTGAACCCGAATATATCCGCGCCTGTGCAGAACGGATCAGTTCGCACTGGGAGAATCACCCGCGCAGCCAAAAGTTGCTGTTTTCCTTTCACGGGCTGCCAAAGCGCAGTCTCCTGCAGGGAGACCCCTATCACTGTGAATGCCATCAAACGGCACGATTGATTGCAGAGCAGTTGGACTTGGGCAACAGCGACTGGATGCTTACATTTCAATCGCGGTTCGGCATGACGGAATGGCTGCAGCCCTACACTGACAAAACCCTGAAAAAACTGCCTTCAGAAGGGATCGAGTCGGTTGATGTATTTTGTCCCGGATTCTCAGCTGACTGCATCGAGACCCTGGAAGAAATCGACATGCAGAATCATGAAATATTTCTGAGCAGTGGAGGAAAGTCTTTCAACTACATTCCAGCCCTGAATGACACACACTCACACATTCAAGCCCTGGTGCAGATCATCTCCCGGCATATACAGGGTTGGCCAGAATGCACCCAGAGACCCAAGTCACCCGAAGAACGGGAATCCGTCCGCCAGCGCGCATTGCATCTGGGTGCAAAACAATAACGGGATATTCTGACGACTGGCTACCTGAGCTCGCTGAGTACCTTCAGACAGGTTTGCTCGGCCTGCCTGGCATAACTGCCGCCAAACAAATTGAAATGGTTCAAGACGTGATAAAGATTGTAGAAATCCTTGCGTATCCGATAGCCCTCATCCAGCGGAAGCGCCTCCATGTAGGCGCTGTAAAATTCTTGACTGAAACCACCAAATAACTCAGTCATGGCGAGATCGGTTTCCCGATCTCCGTAGTAGCAAGCCGGGTCATATACTACCGGCCTTGCCTTTGCATCGAAGGCAAAATTCCCCGACCAAAGATCTCCATGCAGCAGGCTCGATTCAGGTGAGTAATTCGCAAACAATCCGTCCATGTCACACAGTAGGTGTTCACCATGTTCAAGCAATGTGTGCGGGGCACCGTTGTCCTTCGCCAGACTCAGCTGGTGTGCAAGTCGTCGATGGCGCCAGAATGAAACCCAGTCCGTGCACTTCGTATTCGGCTGAGAAGTCGTGCCGATCCAGTTGTCCTCGAACCAGCCACAGTAGTTTTCCGTATGTTGGTGTAGGCGGGCTAGCTGACTGCCCAAGGCCGCACCGGGCCCACATCGATGAAGGTCCAGAAATTCCAGCAACAGATAACAGTGGGTGCCGATCAGTCCATGTGCTATAGGCAACGGAATACGCAAGGTCTTCGTCTTGGCCAGAGCCTCCAGATTTCGTGCTTCGCTTTGCAGCATGGGATACATGCTTTGACGATGAAGCTTGAAGAAAAAGGGTTTGAGCTTGCACTGGACCTTGAAGGCTTTACTGATGTCACCGCCCGCAACCGGGGAGATTTTTTCAATGTGCAGGGGACCCGCGATTTTCCGGCTCAGTTGCGCTTCCAGCAACTTCAGGTCGATGTATGAGCTTGCCGCTTCAGGCTCCAAGGACACTCAACCATCGCTCACGTCGATATTTGCTGAACCCGAATTTGTCAAACAGCATTTCAAGGGCGGGAAAGTCAGGAGGTTTCCTCTCCAGGCTGATCTCATCGGAGAAATCGATATCGCAAAAAATCGTTGTCAGCTTTTTATACAGCAACAGATGCTCTTGGTGATTCTCGATCAAACCCTGGATACGCTTGGCTCCACGAATGTTCATCGAGCTGATTTTTGCACAGTTGTCGAGCAAATCTTCGAGGCTTGGAAACTGGTTCAGCAGCTTGGCCGCAGTAGCCATACCAATGCCGGGCGCGCCCTCGATGTTATCCGTCTTGTCACCTGCGATGGCGAGTTGGTCGGCGATCTGGCTGGGATAGACACCAAACTGTTTTCTGATTTGGGGGATGGAGTGTCGCTGGCCCTTGGCAAAATTCCATAGAATATCGTCTTCAAAAATAAGCTGAGCCAGATCCTTGTCCGAGGTCACTATGGTGATCGGATGCCCACGCTCACGCATTTGTCTCGCCAGCGTGCCTATGATGTCATCCGCTTCATACTGGGGTTGTGCAGTCTCGAACAACCCGGAGGCCTGCAAAAGTTCCCGACAGTAGCCAAACTGCCGTTTGAGCTCTTGGGGGGCAGGTTCTCGGTTGGCCTTGTATTCAGGATACAGCCGGTTGCGAAAGGAGGTGCTGAGGCTGTCGTCGAAGGCAAAGGCGATGTACTTCGCTTGGGTTTGTTTCAGAAACTGGTGTACGAAGTCGACGAAGCCATACACGGCGTTTACAGGCTCATTGTCCGGGTTCACGATATGATCCGGGACGGTGAACCAAGCGCGAAACACGTAGATACTGGAATCGATGAGGTAGACCTTGTCGGATGTCATGGGTGAGACCGGGGGAAGTCAGCAGGAAGAGGCATGCACGATACGTTCACTGGACAATTTTGATCCATTGGCCGGGTTTGGGTTCGCCCTCGGGATACATGCCGTTGATCAGACGCAAGCGCTCTGCGGGATGATTTGGAAGAGTCGACTGTTTTGCCAGGGAAGCGAAAGTGTCGCCTGGCTTTGCACGAATCAGCCGGATGCGCTGGGACTCGGCCAATTTTTTTTCACCTCCCTTGAGGTTTCGCATGCTTCGAACCGTGTTGAGCACTGCACTGTCATGGCGATCCAGGGCGCTCTGGTCTTTGCTGACGGCCATAATCGTGTAGACGCGTGTATCCTGGATCACCGCAGCAACACGTCCCGGCCTGGACACACCCTTGATGTTCAGGGCGGTATACCCTGTGTATCCTGTAAAATCAGCAGTCTGTATGTCTTGACCCTGGTGGAGCCGCCCTCGGATTTTCCGGGTTAAAAATTCTCTGGGAGTCAGGTACCTGTTCAGGTCCTCTGCGGTGATCACCAGCTGCAGATCCCTGTCTGCAGGACTTGCCACCAGGCGACTGGGCAGGTTTTCCACTTTCCAGCCTTCGGGAAACTCAATAAAGAGGTCTAGGTCGCCATGATAGAATTTTTTGCCTCGCAATATACCGTCGCTTTCAGCAGGACCGACTGTAAGCCCCTCGATGTGGCGCAGGAATTTCTCGCGATTGACCTTGCGTGCGACTGGTGACTTGTATTTGTGTGCTGCCTGTACCACCTCGTGAAGACGCGAGTCGTTATCCGGGTGGGTTGCAAAGATACCGTGATACACGTTGGGTTCTCGTCCTTCTTGTTCAGCCAGGTTCCTTTCAAACTCTTCCTGGGATTTAAGGATGCCCAGAACGCTGATCATCTCCTCGGGGTCATAGCCGGTACGGGCCAGGTACTCGGCACCCAGGCGGTCCGCTTCCAGTTCGTGTTTGCGCCCGTAACCACGGATCAGGGCGACACTCCCGATCCCTGCAGCCTGTGATGCGATTTGGCTTCCTGTCAGGACCTCGATGCCTGTACCCAGTAAATCGGTCAATGTTCCGGCACTTTGCTGGCGGACTCCGTGTCGTGCCGTGACGTGGCCGATTTCATGGCCCAGCACACCCGCCAACTCGGCTTCTGAATTCATGTAGGCCATGATGCCGCGTGTAATGTATATGTAGCCTCCTGGCAACGCGAAGGCGTTGATCTGGGGGCTGTCCAGAACCGTCACATGAAATATCAGGTCTTTGCGGTGGCTTTGTTGCGAGAGTTCCCGAACAATCTCTTCAACATAGTCTTGCAGTTCAGGATCATTGTAGGGGCGGTATTGCCGCATCATTTCCTGGTGTGCCTGTCGGCCCAAGCTGATCTCCTGATCTTCGGTCATCAGCACCAGATCCTGTTTGCCCGTGACCGGGTTGGTGGCACATCCTGGAAAGAGTAGCCATGCTGAAAGGATCAAGCACGTGACAAAAGATTTCATCCTTGGAAGCATGGGCTTTCCCGGAATGGTCGTCAACCAATCAGGACCTGACAACATCCAGGTAAACTTATTTCCTGGCGCATCATGGGCAGGTCGGCAGGAAAACGGCAGCGGTCTTGGTGACTGGCGGCGGCCTTGCACAGATTCTTCGGGGCCAATGGGGCAGGCCTACACGTGCTCAAAAATTGCTGGATGCTGGCAGGATGCGGTGGATCAGCTTTTTGCGCCGTAGCGTTTTCTGAACTTGTCCACCTGTCCGGCAGTGTCTACGATCTTCTGTTTGCCAGTGAAGAAAGGGTGGCATAGTGAGCATACGTCGATATGCAGGGACTCGGCTCCATAGGTAGAACGCGTGGTAAAGCGGTTTCCACAGCTGCAAATGACCTCGACTTCTTGATAATCGGGATGGATATTGGCTTTCATAATCTTGACGTCTCCTGCGAAGTGGCAGGGAGCATACTGAACCCCAACCATCAACTCAAGTACTTGACCCGTAAAGGTTAAGTTAGCCGATTCCTTTAAAGTATTTTTAACCATTTTTACTTAACTGATTGTCCATGTGAAGGTTTATGGCGTAATCCACAAATTTTGTGGATAAGATTGTGGACAATTCTCAAACATCGCTACAAATCCCGAGAAATATGACATATTTGTTAGACTGCTTAAATAACGTACGATATCTTAACTAGTTGATTATAAATGACATATTATGTACTTGCCGTTTTGGCTCGGGCACCAGCATGTAAAAGCTCGCCTGGTTCGGCATTTTATTTCAGTTGTGCATAACTCTATGCCTAAAACGCCAGATTTAGGGCAATCTCCCCCGCACCGGGACGACTCGAGGCCGGTATCAGCAGGCCTCAAGCAATTTTCCAATGAAGCTGTCAGGCGGGCCGGTCCTGGTGTGATGCGGGCTGTGAACACACCCGGTGCGGTCCTGTGCAGTCGTTCGGTTCAGGCCACTGGGCTTGGGGGTGTTTCCGGTACTTCGGGAAGCAGGCGCATCAGGAGGTCATCCAGGTACCGGTACCCGGTTTCACTACAGTGCAAACCGTCATCCAGCTGGACCACAAGCCCCTCTTGGACCAGGGCCTGAAGTTTCGTTACCAGCCAGGTAAAGGAAAGGCCCGTATTGCGCTCAAACAGTTGCCGGGTGAACCCTGCCTTCATGCGCAGGGCATTCAATAAAAACTCGAAAACCAACTCGTCTTGACTCAGGGGGTGGTGCGTGGGTCCGGCGGTAGGTTCATTGAGTACCTGTTCCATGTACTGCAGCGGATTTTTGGGCTTTTCGCTGCGCCAGACGCTGTTGGTGTCAAAGCTGATTTTCTGGTGCGCCCCGGCCCCGATGCCGAGGTAGTCTCCAAACTGCCAGTAATTCAGGTTGTGGGTACATATGAATTGGTCTTTTGCATAGGCAGAGACCTCGTACTGTTTCCAGCCGTGCCGGGTGAGCAGGTCTGCCCCCTGCTGCTGGATTGCCCAGCCCAGCTCGTCGCCCGGTAGCGTGGGGGGATGACGGTAAAAGTGCGTATGTGGTTCGAGTGTGAGCTGGTAATAGGAAATATGGGAAGGTGCCAGGGTGATAGCCTGTTCAATGTCCTGTCGGGCCTGCTTCAGAGTCTGTCCCGGCAAGGCGTACATCACGTCGATATTGATATTTTCAAAATGTGCCTGCTTAGCTGCGAGTACAGCCTGTTTTGCGGTGCTGGCATCGTGAATACGTCCAAGTGCACGCAACAGGACATCGTCGAAGCTTTGTACACCAATCGAGATTCGATTGACTCCAGCGCTCCGAAATCCAGCAAAGTTTTGCTGATCGAAGGTGCCCGGGTTGGCCTCGATTGTAATTTCCGCATCTTGAGCAAGTGCGGTTTCTCGCGCGACAGCATCCAGCAGTCGTTCGATGCTGTGAGCAGAGAACAGGCTGGGCGTGCCCCCACCTATATAAACGCTGTCGATGCTTCGTCCAGTCACGGCGCCCGCCTGTTTTTTCAGGTCCGCAATCAGAGCATCGACATAGCGGATCTCGGGCAGGGCAGACCGTTTCTGGTGTGAATTAAAGTCACAGTACGGGCACTTTCTAATACACCAGGGGATGTGGATGTAAAGCGACAGTGGTATTTCGGTTGCCTGCATTCGGGGGTGCGTATTGTGCTGCCTCAGCCCAGTCTAAGCATCAGTTTTTGCAGGGCCTGGGCCCGATGGCTGATGCGGTTTTTCTCGGCAGGGTCGAGTTGTGCAGAGGAGCAGTCATGGGTCGGGACATAAAACAAGGGATCGTACCCGAATCCATTGTTGCCTGTGGTCTCGTGCAGGATGCGGCCTTCCCAGGTACCCTGGCAAAGGATGGGCGTGGGGTCGTGCGCATGTCGCATGTACACGATGACGCACTGGAAGCGCGCAGTGCGTTCGTGGTCGGGTACCCCCCGAAGCGCGGCAAGCAATTTTTCATTGTTGGCTGTATCACTGGCATGCTCGCCTGCATAGCGCGCGCTGTAGATGCCCGGAGCGCCTTGCAGTGCATCAACTTCGATGCCTGAGTCATCCGCCAATGCGCCCAGTCCGCATTGCAATGCCGCATGCCGTGCCTTGATGATTGCATTTTCCACAAAGGTGGTGCCGGTTTCGGCGACTTCCCCGATCTGCAGTTCGGATTGCGCGATGAGCCGGTAGCGTTGCCCGTCCACCACGGCCTGGATTTCCCTGAGCTTGGCGGCATTGTTGCTGGCGAGAACAATCTTTGGGGCCATTTAAATTCCCAGGCAGTCTTTCTGGCAGCGAATAATCTTCTGGATGCCCTGGTCGGCAAGCTCCAGCAGTGCTGCCAATTCCTCACGGGAAAAGGCCTGCTGTTCCGCGGTCCCCTGGACTTCTATGAATGATTGTGCATCAGTCATGACAATGTTCATGTCGGTATGTGCAGTACAGTCTTCCGCATAATCGAGGTCCAGTACCGGAACGTGAGCGCAAATCCCGACCGATACCGCTGCCACGAAATGTTGCACGGGATTTGCTGGGATCTTGCCGGCCTCGGCCAGTTGCATGAGTGCCGTATACAGGGCGATAAACCCGCCCGAGACCGAAGCTGTACGTGTTCCCCCGTCGGCCTGAATGACGTCACAGTCAACCGTGATGGTATAGCCGTCCAGCCCTTGCAGGTCCACGCCAGCACGCAGGGACCGGCCTATAAGGCGCTGGATTTCCAGGGTGCGCCCTCCCTGCCTGCCTCGCGCTGCCTCGCGGGGCATGCGCTCGCTTGTCGAGCGTGGCAGCATGCCGTACTCGGCAGTGATCCAGCCCTGAGACTTGCCTTTGAGAAATTTCGGCACCTGATCTGCGGTCGTGGCAGTGCAAATCACCTTGGTGTCTCCAAATTCTGCCAGAACTGAGCCTTCGGCATGTCGGGTATAGTTGCGTGTGAACCGAATCTCACGTAGTTGGCCGGGACTGCGACCGCTAGGTCGGGTTGTTGGGTTCATAAGTCAACCTGAGAAGGATCAAAGAGGCGTATTATACGGAAAAAGTTTGCTTGCGAAGGTGCAGGCTTTATCGGAACTGTTAGAAAAGGAACCATCTCATGCTTTGCAGTATGACTGGATTTGCGCGTGTCGAGGACACATGTCGGCAGGGAAACCTGTGCTGGGAAGTGCGCTCGGTCAACCATCGTTACCTGGACGTTAATTTCCGCCTGCCGGAGGAGGTTCGCAGACTGGAAACGCGATTGCGTAACCATCTTCAAGGCCGGCTTGGGCGCGGGAAAATTGATTGTGTTTTCCGCTACAGAATGACGGAATCGCAGACCGCGGCACTGGAATTGAACACGCCGTTGCTGGATAGCCTGGTGCAGCAAATTCGCAACGTGAATGAAAAACTGCCCACTTCTGCACCAGTGACTGCGACAGACATCCTCGCCTGGCCCGGCATGATCCAGGCTGTTGAGAATGATCAGGAAAGTTTCCACGCAGCCTGTTTCAGCCTGTTTGAGGAGGCCATTGGCCAGCTTGTCGACATGCGTGCAACTGAAGGTCGAAGGATCGAAAAAATACTGCAGGACAAGTGTGCTGAGGTCCAATCGATTGTCCGGGACGTGCGGGTCCGACATCCTCAGGCATTGGCCTCAATTCGGGAAAAGCTGCAACAACGTGTCGAAGAGTTGCTGGAGGGTGTGGATCAGGCGCGTTTCGAGCAGGAACTCGTCTACCTTGCGCAGAAAATGGATATCATGGAAGAGTTGGACCGCCTGGACAGTCACCTGGAGGAGATGGCATCCATATTTGAATGTCAGGAAGCTACCGGCCGACGACTGGATTTCCTGATGCAAGAATTTCATCGTGAAGCGAACACCCTGGCGGCGAAATCTGCCGATGTGGAAACCACCCAGGCCGCGGTCGATTTGAAGGTGTTGATAGAGCAGATGCGCGAACAAGTTCAGAACGTGGAATAAACCGTGAGAATACAGACCCAATGACTAATGAGACTCACTCCAAAAGGCATCAGGTAAAAATTTTCTGTACGGGGGGGACGCTGGACAAGGTGTACTTTGATGCCCTGAGCGAATACCAGATCGGGGATCCCGCGGTGAACGACATCCTCAAGGAGGCCCGCGCCAGGTTTCCCTTCGAGGTGCAATCCATCCTGAAAAAGGACAGCCTGGAGATCAGTCCAGAAGACCGGCAGCAGATCGTTGAGCACGTCAAAGCCGAAGACTGTACACGTATACTGATTACCCATGGTACGGACACCATGGTGGATACCGCACGCTGCCTGCAGGACGTCCCCGACAAAACGATTGTACTGACAGGTGCCATGCAGCCGGCCCGGTTTCGCAACACCGATGCCGTCTTCAATATCGGCTATGCCATTGCTGCTGCCCAGCACCTTCCTCATGGTGTGTATCTGGCCATGAATGGCGAGCTTT
The DNA here is from genome assembly GCA_022824965.1 of Gammaproteobacteria bacterium. Lineage (GTDB taxonomy): Bacteria > Pseudomonadota > Gammaproteobacteria > UBA4575 > UBA4575 > WTFY01. The sequence continues at coordinate 570,776 of JAJDYY010000008.1, read as the reverse complement.
TCACTCCGCAGTCCGTGCAAAAGAACCGCGAGGCAGGACAATTCGAGTGGGTCCAGGATAGCGGGTAAAAGTAACCTCCCGGCCTTGAAAAAGTCTTTTCTGGCCACATCTCTATAAGCATCTACTACTTAATATTTGTTCAGGAGGTGCAAGATGCTTGCAAGAAGGATATACCGTGATCCGTGGGAAACATTGCGCGAATTCCAGGGGGAAGTGGACCGCATTTTCCATGGCAACACAGCAGGATATACAGACACTGCATCCGACTGGGTGCCGCCGATCGATATCAAGGAAGGTGAAGATGCCTATGAGGTCAGTGCCGATGTGCCCGGTGTGGACCCGAAGGATATCGAAGTTTCTCTTGAAGATGGCGTGTTGACTGTGAAAGGTGAGCGCAGGACAGAAAGTCAGGACGAGAATCTTGGCTATACTCGTACAGAGCGGGCCTATGGAAGTTTTTTCCGACGCTTTACCCTGCCTGACACCGCCGACGCAGACAATATTTCTGCCAGAACGGAGCATGGGGTGCTCAAGCTCCATGTGCCGAAGAAGGAGAAAGCGTTACCGAAAAAGATCTCGGTACAGGGATAAACCCGGTTCCGGTCCAGCGTGTCCGGCACCACCAGAATGCCGCGGCAAGCCGCGGCATTCTGCAAGGGTTTGCCGCATAGTTTGGTGCGCGTATGCAATACAAAGACTACTATGAGGTACTGGGTGTCAAGCGTGATGCAAAAGAGGCTGAAATCAAAGCCGCTTATCGCCGCCTTGCGCGAAAATACCATCCGGATGTCAGCAAGGAACCTCATGCGGAACAGAACTTCAAGGAAGTGGGCGAGGCCTATGAAGTCCTGAGGGACCCCAAAAAACGACAGGCCTATGACCAGTTGGGTGCGAACTGGCGTGCAGGCCAGGATTTTCAGCCGCCGCCGGGCTGGCGGGATACGCACTTCACAGGCCCGGGTTTTTCACACCATACTTTTTCACAGGGAGGAGTTGGAGCCTCCGGTTTCAGCGATTTTTTTGAGTCGCTGTTCGGTGAGGACTTCCTGCATGAAGCATCGCAGAAGACCCGAGGAGTCGACCAGCGTTCGAGCCTGGAGATATCCCTGGAAGAGGCGTTTTCCGGAACGAACAGGCATATCCGCCTGCAGAATGGGCGCAGCCTCGAAGTCAAGATTCCACCCGGGGTGACTTCAGGGAAACGGATACGGCTTGCCGGTCAGGGCGCAGCAGGGCGCAAGGGGGGTCACCGTGGCGATCTTTATTTTGAAGTCGTGGTTCGCCCTCACAGGCTTTATCGGCTGGATGGCCGAGATGTCCTGCTGGATCTTCCAATTTGTCCATGGGAGGCCGCGTTGGGTGCGAGTGTCCAGGTTCCCACGCTTGGCGGCCGTGTACAGACCCGCATACCGACCGGCTCGAAGTCAGGCAACCGGTTACGCTTGAAAAACCGTGGCTTGCCTGGGCCCCCCACCGGGGATCAGATTGTCACATTGCAAATCGTTACACCCGAGGCAAGCAATGAGGCGGACCGGGAGTTCTATCAGGAGATGGCAAGGCGCTTCAAATTCACTCCGCGTGAATACTTTTAGTCGTGTTTGCCCGTATAATCTTGGTCGGCCATCTTTCCGGGATATTCGGGTTCAATAATTATGCTTAAAGTAATGTTTCGAACGTTTGCGGCGACCGTCCTGTTGGGCGTCGTTGCATTTGCTGGCTTGGCTGTCGGTTCAGACAGCCAAACCCTGCCGACTTTGGCACCGATGCTGGAAAGGACCACTTCTGCGGTGGTCAATATTTCAACGACGGGCAAGGTGGTGGTGCGCGATCCTTTCTTCGATGATCCCTTCTTTCGAAGGTTTTTCGACGTGCCCAGGCAGCGGCGCGAGAGACGGATTTCCGGCTTGGGCTCGGGCGTTATCTTTGATGCTGATGACGGCTATATCGTGACCAATTCGCACGTGATCGATAAAGCCGAGGATATCGTGGTCACCCTGGAGAATGGCCAGCGCTTTGATGCCACCGTCATCGGCAAGGATCCGGGCGCAGACATTGCCGTGATTCAGGTCGAGGCAGACAACTTGACGGAAATCCCCCTGGGGGACTCGGACGAGCTGCGACAGGGCGATTTCGTGGTGGCCATCGGCAATCCATTCGGTTTGGGCCAGACAGTGACTTCCGGAATTGTCAGTGCCCTTGGGCGCAGCGGGCTTGGCATAGAGTCGTATGAAGATTTCATCCAGACAGACGCCTCCATCAATCCCGGAAATTCAGGGGGAGCCCTGGTTAACTTGCGTGGGGAACTGATCGGGATCAACACCGCCATTTACGGATCGGGAGGCAATATCGGGATCGGCTTTGCCATCCCTGTCAATATGGCCAAGCAGATTACTTCCCAGCTGATTGAACACGGCGAAGTCCGGCGTGGCCGGCTGGGGTTTGTGGTGCAGGACCTGACTCCTGAACTGGCTGAAGCGTTTGGAGTGGCCCACAAAAAAGGTGTGGTGGTCGCGCGCGTAGAGGCAAAGTCTCCTGCACAAAAAGCAGACATAAGGGTCGGGGATGTCATAGTCACGGTGAACGGGCGTGAGGTTGAAAATTCTGCGCAAGTACGCAATGAAATTGGAATGCTGCGTGTTGGTGCGCAGGTCAAGATCGAGGTATTGCGCGACGGCAAGCCCCGTTCCTTGACTGCATCGGTGGGCAAGCACCTGAAACAGACCGTTAGTGGAAAATCATTAAGCGACAAGCTGGCGGGTGCGAAGCTGAGTGAAGCCATGGAGGACCCTTCACGTGGGACTGCGGCAGGGATTCAGGTGGTCGAGGCGGGAGGCCGGGCGGCAGCTGCCGGGATCCGCAAAGGGGATATCATCATCAGCGTGAACAAAAAGCGGGTAAAAACAGTTCCGGACATGAAGGCCGCGATCAAGAAAAACCCCAAAACGCTGCTGCTGAATATTCAGCGTGAGAGGCGGGGCCTGTTCATTCTGATCCGCTAGCGGCCGATACGGCAAGTCCCTGAAGCACACGCCTGTGCTGCGCAGGTCATCCCCCCGTGACTGGAGGAAAGAAAGCTACCTCGTCACCGTCGTGGACCACTTGTGTGAAGTCCGCATATTCCTGGTTGATGGCGACCAGCACCCGTTCAGGGCGCTGCATGCCACTCGTCGTCTGTTGCCAGATCTCTTCTACGGTGGCCTGGCCGGTGATCGAGATCTCATCGCTGGACCGCCCAATCGTTTCCCGCAGACTGGCAAAATACTTTACATGGACGGACATTGGCTGTATGTCAGTATTTGTTCGACAATATGAAAGAATGGTCTGCACAGAATAGTACCATTACAGTCTGGGCAGCATGGAGTCGATGACGTGGATAAATTTACACATTTCAACGCTGCCGGAGAGGCGCATATGGTCAATATTGGTGAAAAACCTGTAGCCCGTCGCATTGCGGTTGCCGATGGGCGGATCTGTATGCGACAAGACACGCTGCAGCAAATACAAAGTGGCAGCCATGCCAAGGGTGATGTGTTGGGTATTGCGCGGATTGCCGGGATAGTCGGTGCAAAAAAAACCCCGGACCTGGTTCCTTTGTGCCACCTGATTCCGCTGACCTCGGTGCAAATCGAGTTTGTCGTCGAGGACACTGCGCCGGCCGTGTACTGCAAGGCCACAGTGGAAACGCTTGGTCAAACAGGCGCGGAAATGGAAGCTCTCACTGCGGTGCAAATTGCGCTACTGACAATCTACGACATGTGCAAGGCCAGTGATCGCGGTATGACCATGCAGGCCATAGGGCTGGTCAAGAAATCCGGCGGGAAATCCGGGCTGTGGGAACGTGACAGGCAGTGAGATTGGTCCAGAGGGTTTCTGGCATGAGCCCTTGCAGGATACAACCCATTCAAGCAGCTTCGGTAGGCAGTCGTGAGCGGTGATTTCAGCGACCGGGTTCTCGCCTGGTTTGATCAGCATGGTCGCAAAAATTTGCCTTGGCAACACGGGCGCGATCCATACCGAGTCTGGGTATCGGAAATCATGCTGCAGCAGACGCGTGTGGATACAGTGATTCCCTACTATGAAAGATTCACACAACGCTTTCCAAACGTACAAGAACTGGCGGCGGCAGGGATCGATGAGGTGTTGCATTACTGGACGGGTCTGGGGTACTACGCGCGTGCACGCAACATGCACAAAACCGCACAAAAACTTTGCCAACAGTTTCAAGGAAGGTTCCCTGAAGACATGGAGGCAATGAAGGCACTGCCTGGCGTGGGGCGTTCCACGGCGGCTGCGATCTTGGCACTGGGCTTTGGCCAGCGTCATGCCATACTGGATGGGAACGTAAAACGTGTGCTTGCAAGATATTTTGCAGTGGAAGGGTGGCCGGGTGAGACCAAGGTGGAGAAGCAGCTCTGGGCGCATGCGGAGTCACTGCTGCCACAGCATCGTCTTGCAGACTATACCCAGGTCATGATGGATCTCGGTGCCACACTGTGCACCCGTACACAACCGGCCTGTCTGCTGTGCCCGGTTCGCGACAGCTGTCTTGCCTTTGGACAAAGCCGCCAACACGAACTGCCGACACCTCGGCCATCCCGTGATCTGCCGCAACGGGAGGTACACATCGTGCTGGTCAGGAACAAGGAGGATGCCGTGTGGCTGGAAAAACGTCCTCCAACCGGGATCTGGGGTGGGCTTTACAGTTTCCCTGAATTCGAGGATGAAGCCGATGCACAGAAGTGGCTGGACAAGACATGCAAAACCGACAACCTGGCGACAGAGACGTTGCCTGTAATTACACATACCTTCTCGCATTTCCGGCTTCACATGTACCCGACGATGGTGCAGGTCGACCACAACCCCATTGGTGTAATGGAAGATGATGCCGGGGTTTGGTATAAAGCCACCGGTGAAAAGATCGGTCTAGCAGCCCCCGTCAACAAGGCCTTGCAACAAGTAACGAGATGAATGAAAGGAAACTGGCATGACACGCATGGTCCAATGTGTAAAGCTTCATAAAGAAGCGGAAGGGCTCGAATACATGCCTTACCCGGGGGAACTGGGACAAAAAATATATGACAATGTCTCCAAGGAAGGGTGGCAACAGTGGGTGGGCCATCAAACCATGCTGATGAATGAATACAGATTGACCCCTGTTGATCCCAAGGCGCGTAAATTCTTAGAAGAGGAAATGGAAAAATTCTTTTTTGGCGAAGGCTCGGCCAAACCCAAGGAATTCGTGGAGCCTGACAGTCAGTAACAGACAGCAAGTCGAAGGCTGTGCGGATCTCCTTACCATTGGAAGCCCTTAAATCACAGTCTTGAAACAAGCCCTACAGTCCTTGGCCAGGTAGCTCAGTCGGTAGAGCAGTGGACTGAAAATCCTCGTGTCGGTGGTTCGATTCCGCCCCTGGCCACCATATATATAAACAATCTAGACAGATTTTGTTTTTAATCCCTGTGTCATTCGGTCCGGAATAGACCTATGGCAACGATCACCAAGACTCCCTCGAACACCTAGAAGGCAATGATCTGCAGGCGCGGCTAGCCGACCACGATCAAGATCTTTCGTACCAAGCGCGATGCCAAGGACTGGGCTCGTCGTACCGAGGACGAGATGGTGCGCGGCGTGTACATCGACAGGGCTAGTTCGGACCGTCTCCTTCTCAGACATGCGCTGGATCGCTACTTGCGTGAAGTTTCATCCACCAAGGGTGCCACGACATCCTATGCCGAGGCGCACAAGGCCAAGGCATTGAGGGAAAGTATGGGAGCCTACAGCTTGGCCGCGATCACTCCGGACCTTGTTGCAAAATACCGGGATCAACGCTTGGAGGCCGGCAAGTCCAACAACACTGTCCGGCTGGAACTAGCCCTACTCTCGCACCTCTTCACGATCGCTATCAAGGAATGGCGGGACCTATGGTTTGCTGCAATATCTGGAATAATTGATGAGCTAGATCAAGCCCGTTTCTAGTTTATACCTTCTGTCAATAAAAAAACCGACGCACTTATTGAATCGGTTTTCTATGGATTTCGTTTGACAGCTTATGCAGTATTGTGTGTGCAAATCATCTACTAGGAGAATAAGAACCATGCAAGACATCGAGAGTCAGCATGCTGTCGCATTAGAGAATCTATTGACCGAACGGTTCGGCCTGCGGATGGCGGGCGGCTCCCTGTGCGCTCGCCATCCTGGTCCTCGGAGCCTGCGGGGGGGGGGGGCGATGGCGGGCCCAGCGAGACGGGGAATTCGCCGCAACCGCCCAGCGAGACGGGGAGCCCGCCGCAACCGCCCAGCGAGCCGGGAACGCCGCCGGGCCTCCCGGGCTCGGTGAACCTCCCGAATCCATTGCCGCTTGCCGCGACGGTGAAGGGGTCGACGCTGACGATAACCTTCAACAAACGCCTGGACCCGAATCCGGCGCCGGCGGCGAACAGGTTCCGTGTTTATTTTACGAACAGCAACAAAGGTACGTTGGTCCCCACCGGCGCCCAGGTGGACGGCAAGACGGTCGTCGTGACCCTGCCCTCGGCGGTGGATGAAGACGACGATTTGGAATTCGAGTACAACTCGACCGGCTGCAACAGAGAGCCCTGTATCCGGGACCTCGAGGGCAACTTCGCGCCCCTTATCGAAATCTGGCTGGTGACCCACGGCCCGCCCCCGCCGGACGGCGGGCCGTATCCGTCGCGGGGCAGGGGCCTGCCGAACATTTACGGCGGGTACGACCACGTGAACCAGCAGAGTGGGTTGTGGTCGGGTGGGCGCCCCAAGATCTCGGTGGCGGACGCGCAGGCGAACGAAAGCGCGGGCTCGATCTCGTTCCAGGTCTCCCTGAGCCGCGCCTTCACGAGCAGCGAGCACCGGGTGACGGTGGACTACGCGACGGCGGAAGGCACGGCGACGGCGGGCGAGGACTACACGTCGACGAGTGGCACGCTGACGTTTGCTGCGGGTGAGGCCTCGAAGACGGTGAGCGTGCCGATCCTCGACGACGACCTCGACGAGGGCAACGAGACCTTCACGCTGACGCTCTCGAACGTGGAAGGCGCGCGCGAAGGAGATCTCGTGGCGACCGGCACCATCTCGAACGATGACCCGCTGCAGAAGATGTGGCTGTCGCGCTTTGGGCGCACGGTGGCGGACCATGTGACGGGGGCGGTCTCCGACCGTCTATCGGGTCCGCTCACCGGCGTGCAGGTGACGGTGGCCGGCCAGACCATGAACCTTGCGGAGGTGGGGGACGACGCGTTCCTCGGCCGGACCCTGACCTCGACCACACAGATCGTGGGCGCCCCGTCGAGGCGGCTGATGACGGGCCGCGAGCTGCTGCTCGGGAGCGCGTTCCATCTCGCCCGCGAGGACGACGTCAGCGGGCCTGGCCTGGCCGCGTGGGGCCTGGTGACGGTGAGCGGCTTCGACGGCGAGGCGCCGGCGAATAGCGGCACCGGCCGCATTGACGGCGAGATGGCCACGGGCATCCTCGGCGCGGACGCGGAATGGAACCGGCTGCTGGCGGGCGTCTCGGTGTCAGTGAGCGAGGGAGAGGGCACATTCGCTCATCCGGGCGTGGACTCAGGGAAAATCGAGAGCTCGATGACCACGGTGAGTCCCTATGCGCGGGTGAGCGTGAACGAGCGAGTTTCGGTGTGGGGTCTGGCGGGCTACGGCACCGGCGACATGACCATCGTGCAGAAGGCCAACGAAGCGACCGGCCAGCCGGAGCGGATCACCCGCACCGACCTCTCGTTGCGGCTCGCCGCCCTGGGCGGAAGGGGCGCGTTGCTGACGGCGGATGAGGCTGGCAGCTTCGACTTTGCGCTGACGGCGGACGCGTTTTACGTTGAGACGACGGCGGAGGTCATCTCGAACGAGGGCGACACCATGGCGGATGCGAGCCGGGTGCGACTTGCACTCGAAGGCAGCCGTGCGTTCGAGATGGGCGACGGCACGCTGACGCAGGGCCTGGAGCTTGGGCTCCGCCATGACGGCGGGGACGCTGAGACCGGTGCGGGTGTCGAGCTCGGCGGCCGGGTGTCCTACACCGATCCGGACACGGGGCTCAGCGTGGAGGCGAAGGTCCGGGCGCTCATCGCGCACGAGGACTCAAAGTACCGCGAGTGGGGCGCGTCGGGTACGGTGCGCCTCGCCCCGGGCAAGCGGGGACGGGGCCTCTCGTTCAGCCTAGCGCCGACATACGGGGTGCCGGGTGACGGCGTGGACCGGCTGTGGTCGGCACGCGACGCGCGGGGCCTGGCACAGGGCGGCAGGACGTTCGAGCCCGAGAGCTGGCTGGTGGGTGAACTCGGCTATGGCAAGGGGCTGTTCGGTGACCGCTTCACCGGTACGCCCAATCTCGGCTTCGGCCTCACGGGCGCCGGGGGGCGCGACTACCGGATCGGCTGGCGGCTGACCTCCGTCATCCAGGGCGATCCCGGGTTCGAGGCCACGCTCGATGCGACGCGGAGGGAGCCTGTCAACGACAACGGCGCAAGGGAACCGGTCGAGCATGGAGTGATGCTGCGCGCGGGCATCCGCTGGTAGCCGTGGAGGCGGCGGACGCGATGTCCGGGGACGGCGGACGGGTACCCCCGGCGCCTCCCCGGCTCAGGGCCCGAGCTACAATGAGCGTGACGGCTACTACGCAGAGGACGATCCAGAGCACAGCGGGGCCAGCGCCTGGACTGGGTTGCGCCCCAACGGACACCAGCTTCAACCGTACCTACAGGAAATTTCTGTTTTCAATCGAGTTTCGTACGGTACACTTTTGCCATGCTCATACTGGAGTAGCCCATGGCGACTTCTGCCGACCCTCCTTCGGATTCCTGCAATACTACTGCCCGCAGGCAAGACCCGACTTCCCATGACATTCCACAGGTTCGCGACCCGCACCGGTTTATCAATGACCTTGACCCCAGTGCGATCAACGGCTTGATCGACCGACTCGAGAGCCGTGGCAAGGAGCCTGCGTTTACCTGCTTATTTGAGAACTATGCATCCAAACTTGGCTTATCCAAAAGTGCCAAGGTGCTTGAGATCGGGTCTGGGACCGGTGTAATTGCACGGCTGCTTGCCTCCATGACAGACAAGCAAATCCATATTACAGGCATAGATCAGAGTCCGGCTTTGGTTAAGGTCGCCAAGCAGTTCGCAGCACACGAGAAGCTTGAAAACAGACTGATGTTCAAGGTTGGAGATGCGCATGCACTGCAGTCCGTATCCGGGCACTTTGATGCCGTGATCGCACACACAGTAATCAGCCACGTTACGGATCCTGCAATGGTTCTAAAAGAAGCCTACCGTGTCCTGAAACCCAGAGGCACTCTGGTGGTATTTGATGGCGACTACGCATCGCTGACCTACGGGTTTGATGATGTTGAAGTAGGTCGATGTGTGGATTGGGCACTGGCTCGGACGGTGTTCAACAACCCCGTGGTCATGAGGCACATGTCCCAGTTGCTTGCGACTGCAGGTTTCGAGTTGACCGAAATCCTCTCCGATCTGGTGTCAGAAATTGGGCAAGGGAGCTATTTTCGAAGCATGGCCGACACCTATGCTCCTTTGATGGCAGAGTCCGGTCTCGTGCCAAAGGCGGACATAGACAGATGGATCAAGGCACAGCACAGGGCGATCGAGGAGCATCGTTTCTTTGCCTCGTGCAACTACTACAGTTTCATGGCTCGCCGACCTGGCTGAAAAGAGTATCTATTTCTTAATACTGGTTCAGCAGGCATGTACCCGCCAAGGTTCCCGGATGAGTGCAGATGTCCGGGACTTCCCCGATTCCCAGCCAGCCACCTAACCGAGTTGCAAAACAGATGCAGGTCCGAATGCGATAATGTAGTAATGTGATGTGTCTGAATTTGTCTGTAGCAGCCCTGTTATGAAAGTCCACATTCTGAATGACCTACACATTGAATTTGAAGACTTCAAGCCGCCGACAACAGGTGCGGATGTCGTGGTGCTAGCGGGTGATATTGGAGTCGGGCTGGGAGGCTTGCACTGGGCGCAAAAGCAGTTTCCCGATCAACCCGTGATCTACGTGCCGGGCAATCACGAGTACTATCGAAACAACACGGACTTGATCGATGACCTGAAGGCAAGGGCTAAGCGAAACCTGCATGTCCTGAACGATGACCAGGTGATTATCAACGGGGTACGGTTTCTGGGCAGCACCCTGTGGACTGACTTTGCCTTGCTGGGCCTGGAAAAACGGGTACCAGCCATGTTTGAGGCTCAACAGTATATGACGGACTTTGTGGTCATCGGGCATGAGGACCGCGGTTTTACGCCCCGGGATGCCCTGCAGCTGCACACTGACAGCCGGGCTTGGCTGACCTCCATGCTGGCGCAGCCCTTCAGTGGAAAAACGGTGGTGGTGACTCACCACGCACCATCATCGCGATCGATTTCCCGACGCTACGTGGGTGACCTGTTATCCCCTGCCTTTGCCAGCAACCTGGAAAGCCTGATGGGTGATCGCCGGGCCGTCCTGTGGGTTCATGGGCATGTCCATGATTCCTTTGATTATACGGTCGATGGGACCCGTGTGGTTTGCAACCCTAGGGGTTATGCCCCCAGCGCCCTGAACCAGGATTTTGTTCCGGACAAGGTGGTCGCGTTCTGAGCCGCAATCGGACTGTCGGTTCTGTCAGGCCCTGTGATGCCTGCTTATTACCTGTGCCACTGGCAATGTCTGGCCGTGTTCACCGTCCAGTTATCTGCCAGATATTCGACGCTGTACTCACAGGTTCCGGACACTCCGGCATACTTCCCAGTTCCGCCCAGAAACTTCCATACACCGGTGCCGCCACCCCCTGTTTCAGTGTCGCCTTCGTGCCTTCTTGCCCCCATGTGGAATTTGTCATTTGAGGAGTCGGTCTGCGTGCAATGTGCCTCAAGACTGTGCTTGTCTTCTGATTTCTTCGCATAGACCAGGCACTTCGACACGCTGTGTTCACCTGCCACGAAGGGGCCACTGCTGCTTTCAAGAATGGTCATGATCCCCTCGAGAGTGCCGACAGTGACAGCACGTCCGGGGCGCTCAAGCGTTTGGTAGTCGTTCACCCAGACCATCATCATGCTGAAGTTCCCGCGATCATCGGCATGGATGCTTTGGGTGGTGCATAGTAGACCCGTCAGAACCAGTGCCATTGCGATTTTCCTGCCTGCACGCATTATCATCTCCCAATTTTGGTTTTTAGTCGCACAAAATTATATCTGCCCGGGATCGAGTCTCACAATCCTGGCCCTGGGTTTGGATGTAACTTGACAGGGTGCTCCTGCGGGCGACCCGCGTGTTGCAGAAAGTCAGTGCGTTGCAGGGGTGGCCTTTTTTAGGCCTAGGCTACTGAGGGGTCTTCGGTTGTACCACCAAAATGCCTGTAGAACAGCGCGCAAAAAACACCGAGCAGGATCCAGAAAACCGCATTCGTCACCAAGGTCGCAACAATGTACGAATCTCTCAGTTCATCGGGGGCAAGTCCCCCGTGCGTTTCCGGATGGGGTGCACCGAACAGGTGAGGCAGCACGAGCAGGGCGACTCCGAACAGCTTCAGGTAGGGTTTGGGCTGAAAGGCAATGATCCAAAGACCGACAGCCGTCACCGCAGCCGTTAGAATCCACCATACCTGCCGCTGTTCAAGTCCTGCGGCGGCATCCCCCGGAAGTTCCGGCGGAAGACCAAGCGAAGGCGCCAGGTTGAATACCGCAAAGCCTGCGAGCCCCCACAATATCCCGCCCTGCCAGGTGATTTTCCCGCGCAAGGCATAACATGCAGTCAGGAGCAGGCCAAATCCGATCCCCACCAGCATACTGTTCAGCACCGTCCAGAGCGTTCGTTCAACTCCATCATCAGGAGCCCACGCCTCCTCCTCATCGCCCGGGGCGGCCTCTTCCTCCTCGGCTCCTCCCGTTTCGTATGTCTCGGCTTCGAGGATCAGGGGGACCACGGTAATCTGCTGCACACCCCCAAGAACCAGGCCGGCAAGCCCGCCTGCCAGCAAGGCTGTCAACAGGATTGTATTGAAAGCCTTCATGGGCGTGTTTTGTCAGTGGCAGGGAAAGGCCAGTCCGTGGCGCAGGTCATGTGCAGCATTGTGCACAACCTCGGGTCCTGCAAAACCGACGGCTGTGATGATCAGGGTACCGATCAGAATGGCAGCGGTCACCGCTAGGATGGTTCCCAGGGATGCCATCCCGGTCTGCGTTGAAGCTGAGATATAGTTTGTGTTCTGGCCTGTATTCATTTCATTCCTCCTCTCCGGTTCCTCGGTCTCTGGCAGGGTCCGCCTGACCAAACATCGAGTCTAAAGGAACCTGGCCAGACAGCCAACAAACAGGCCTTTCTATTCCATAAATACTAACTATCTTTTATTTAAATTATATAGATGAAAGCAATATAAATACCCTGCCTGGGCATACCCTGGAGCGTCCCGGGGACATTCACTGGACGTAATGGATTTTTGTGTCGATATGGCCTCTTGTGTTCAATTCAACAAAGCGGTAGGCGGGAGGGAGCGGGTCGGTGAGATGAACCGGGGTATTCGGCTTGAACTGGTGGCAGGTGGAAGGAGTCGACAAGAAGCGAAGCTGGTTGATCTGCTGGTCGACATTTTGGTGCACGTGCCCGAACAGCACCAGCAGGTCTGCGGGATGGTTGTCCAGAATCTGCAGAAAATCCGTTTTGTTCTGCAGCCCGATTTCATCCAGCCATTTGCTGTTCACAGGCACCGGCGGGTGGTGCAGGACAAGCACGTTGAGTTGGTCTTTACGGTTTTTCAGATGTTCGCGCAGTTGCGCGAGGCAGCGTTGAGAAATTTTTCCGTGGTGCCCATCAGCGATCCAGGTGCTGATCAGCACGAGCGAAAACTTGCCCAACTCAATGACGCGGATTGAGTCCACCGGACATTCAGGGACCACCTGCTGCAAGAGATGCGGCGTGTCATGATTGCCGGGAACGCAATACACCGGCACTTCATAATCGCGAATTGCAGACTCGAACAGGGCGTAGCTTTGCTTTGCCCCGGTTTGCGAGATATCGCCTGTAAACAGCCAGAAGTCAGCATCCGGGTAGCGGGTGGCGCAGTGGTCCAGCACAGCTTGCAGACTTCGCTTTGTGTTGATTTGATGGAAGGTGTCCTCGGCGCCATCGAGTATGTGGGTATCCGTGATATGGATGAATCTCAGGACATCCTGCGGGTGGCGGTTTGATTTGCTCGAAATTGGGCTGGAGGATTCACGTGAAGACAAGGTGGGACATTGCTCCCGGTCTGCGGTGCGGATCATGACATGCTCACCGGGGTTGCGGCCGGCCATGCGTCCCTGAACGTGATTGCAGCTGGATCGTTAGCGAACATGAAGCTGCAGATTTCATTTTTGCAACACCTTGGAAAATCCGGGAGAGCGCCAGTGCCAATACTATCGCTCCCGGAATGGCTACGGCAATACCACACCCTGTAGCCTTTTTCACCGAGGCCAAACATGCAGACCGTTCGGCCCAGCCGGTTATCGTTTTCAAGGGGTTCGGGTCAGCTTCCATATGTTTGCGGGATGGTAGAGAATAACCAGGCACTGATGAAACGTGTTTATTTCCAGCCCGGTGGACGCGAGATTACCAGCAGGGATGGAGAGACGGTGCTGTCTGCTGCACTTCGCCAGGGCCTCGTTTTCCCCCACAGCTGTCGCAGCGGAAATTGCGATACGTGCCATGCCCGTCTCATCTCCGGGGAAATTGCCCCGGGTGCGACACCCCAGGTAGAGCCGGATACCCACACCCGCCGTCCCGGGGCCATCCTGCTTTGCCAGGCCGTGCCGCTTTCCGACGTGGTGATTGAAGCCCATGAGCTTGAAGCCATGGCAGGCATGCAGGTTCGTACGCTGTCCGCCCGGGTGCTGGATCTGGAACCGCTTACCCGCAATGTCACCGCCCTTACGCTGGGTCTTGCGAAAGGACGTGGCACTCTGGAGTTTTGTGCAGGGCAGTACGTGGATCTTCTGCTGTGGGATCATCGCCGGCGCAGCTACTCAATTGCCAGTTCACCCACAGACCCCGAAGTGATTGAGCTGCATGTGAGGAGAATTCCGGGCGGCCGGTTCAGCGACCAGGAGTTGCGCACCCTGAAACCCCGGAATGTACTGCCCGTCATGGGGCCCCTAGGAACTTTTTTCCTGCGCGATGACCCGCGGCCCACGATTTTTGTGGCCGCAGGCACTGGGCTTGCCCCGGTCGCCGCCATGATGGAGGATTTGCGAAAGCGTGGTACACGAAGGCAGATCCAACTCTACTGGGGGGTGCACTCTCAAGAGGACCTGTACCGCCTGGATCAAATAGGCATCTGGGAGCAGGAGCTCGGCCTTGAGTTCGCTCCCGTATTGTCCGAGCCTGGTCCGGGCTGGGGTGGGCGATGCGGCCTGGTGCACGAAGCCGTACTCGCGGAGCATGCGGACTTGTCACGGATGCAGGTGTATGCCAGTGGATATTCGGAAATGGTGGCCGCGGTTCGCGCGTCTTTTCTTCGACACGGGCTGCAGGCCGATGCACTGCACTGCGAGTCGTTCGGGCATGCGGTGGATTAATCCGTTTAGGGCATCGATTTTTCCAGGAGGTGCATTATCATGGGAATGTCAGGTGTCAGGCACCTGATCAAAAGTGCAAAAGGATACCGGGTCGTTCGAGATGAAAAACAATGTGGCACAAAAGATCGTCGATGGATTCGTTGACGTAATCACGGCGGGCAATCGGCCGTTTCGTATCCTGTTGTTCGGAGGGATATTCCTGGCATTGCTGATCATGAACATCCTGGCCCGGCTGCTTGGCATCAGGACAGATATCGGCGGGGATGTCGAATTGGCAAATGTCGTCCTGATCGTGGTTTCCCTGTTTCTGGGCTTCGGGATCTCCTACAGCATCGTCTATCTTTCAGACGCCAGCAAACGCAAACGCGACCGGAGGTAGGTGCGCTCGGCTAATCCGGGATGCCCGACCCGCAGCCGGGGGCATCAGGGATACGCCGGCCAGGTCAGGGCGTACCTCGATTGGTCCACCTTGCCCCGGTTTTTGTGCAGGGTGATCTCGGCCCCATGGGATTTCAGGGCATGGTTGATGGCGCTACGAAAAACGAGTTGGCGGAACGGGCCGTATTCAAGCGTAGAAAAAGCCGGATCATGGCCCTGCAGGAAGGCGTGCAGTCCCGGCAGGGTGAAGCTCCAGCATCCGGGCTCCAGCTCGAAACCCGGTTCTTCCTGCAGCTCCCCCAGTAACTCCGGGTCTTTTTGAGCAACCCGTTCAAAGAAACACAGCAGCTTCTGTTGCAAGTCCTGCATGCGGGCAGACTGTGCTCTTTTGCCAAAGCAATGCCGTCAGGCGTTCAAACGGTGCTGGCACTGGTGGCTGGAGACGCCATCACCGTTTGTTGAGCCCCTTTTCCCGGACACGGTTAGCGCCCGGGCTCCGCCGGCAGGCCATTCTCCGGATGTCCTCCCGGACATTGCACTACTACCATGTGGTGTACTTCAGAAATTTTCCATTCATCGTGATTACGACGCGGTCCCCTTTCGGGTTCTCTTCCTTGTCGATGTCCATGGAGAAGTCGATTGCGCTCATAATGCCATCGCCGAACTTCTCACCGATGATCTGCTTGATCGTGTAGGCGTAGACACCGACGATCTCGTAGAACCGATACATGACAGGATCCTGGGGAATAATCTTCTCCCAGGTCTTGTTGGGGAATTCCTGCAGCGCAGCACAAACCCCTTCATCCAACTCAAGGACTTCACACAGGCTTTTCGCGGCGTCCTCCGGCATGCTGTTCATGCCGTAGCAGGCAGAAGCCACCCATACCTCGCCCATGTCCATCTTGCCGGCAATGGTTTCCCAGGTGAATCCCTTGGCCTTTTTCGCGGCCAGGATCAGATCAGTCATTTCTTCTTTGGTCATTTCAGTTCCTCCGTATAAAACTGCATGATTTAGATTCAGCAAAAAACGAGCCAACCCGGTGAACCGCAAAATTTCACGGACTTGTCGCGCCGAGCACGCCGGGACGGCCCAGATGGCCCCAAGAATGCACCATATAAGTGCAGTATTGCACCAAAATCATGCAACTCTCTGCAGAGCGCATGAGTCTTGTAGGTCGGAGCCCCTGGTTCAGGGTATCACCCCAGACTTTTTTCCTGAAGGATATCGGAGGACCAGGCCGAGGCCAGCTCCAGAAAGGCGAGGCATGCCGGGCTTTTGTACCCGCTTTTGTGCCAGATCATGCTGACGGTGTGATGCGGAAGCTCGGGCACCACGGCGATGGGATAAAGCCCGTCTTGCGTGTTGATGATCGTGCTGGGCAAGACCGTGGCAAGTGAGCCGAGCTCGACCAGCTCGATGATCACGGTCAGCGAATTGGTCTCGATCACGTTGCGGGGTTCGATGCCGCAATCATGGCAGTAGCGATCGATATGGTGTCGAAGGGCGAAGTCCGTATTGAGCTGGACCAGGGCCTCCTTGCCAAAGTCCTGGGCACTGATTCGCTTTCTTTTCTGGATACGCCTCGGATGCGCTTCACCGACGGCAAGATAAAGGGCTTCCTCGAACAGGGTGAACGTTTCGGTATGGCTGGAATTTTCCTCGGAATGATGTGGCTTGCTGAACGCGATCCCGATGTCGATTCGGGCTTCGGAGATGGCCGGCTCGATGTCGTCCTGGGGCATGTCCAGCGTGCTCAGGGTGATGCCCGGGTACAACTGGTTGTAGCGGGACAGCAGGGAACAGGTCAGGTAGTCGGTGATCGGGGTCCAGCCCAGTCGCAGAGAGCCGCGGCTGAGGTCCTGTACATCCTGGATTGCCCGGGTACCGATGTTTAGTTCTCCCCATGCGCGGCGCGCATGGCGGAGAAAGATTTTTCCGGCATCAGTCAGCTGTACGGTACGTCCTGAGCGGTCCAGCAAAGGAGATTGGAGGTATTCTTCCAGTTGCTTGATTTGCTGGGATAAGGTCGGCTGGGAGACATGCAGGGCTTCGGCCGCTCGCGTATAACTACCGTATTCTGATATGGCTATCAGGTACTGAAGGGAGCGCGGAAAGATGTCTCGCCTGTCCATAGTTAATCCCTATGAGTTTGATAAATATAAAGTCTTGGATTAATAACATAACTCCTTTAGACTTGTCATTATCTCATATTAAGACCCCATAAAATAAGTATATAAGTAAATACTGAAGTACCCTGTAACAACCAGCATGCAAGGTAGCGTGTTTGACATCCAGATATGCAGAAAATAATAGGAGTTCAAAGTCATGCCATCTGATACCAGACAAAAAGTTTTGCGGCACATTGACATTGTTGGTCAATTGCAACCGGCTTTACATCAGCCGCAGCATGCCCCCCTTCCTACGGAGATCGATAACGCTCATTACAGAGCCTACATGCGGACTTCACACGATGTCGGTGGAGAGCCTGATGTGACGATCCAGTGGCATGAGAAAGAAGAGGAGCAGTGGGAACTGAACACCTACGTGACGTGTGAGTGTTTGGCGTGGCGTGGCGTATGGAATGCCGAGGAAAGACGCCGTCGGCAGAATGTTGACCTGGGACAGACCCAGTACCTGGGCCTGCCTTATTACGGCCGTTGGCTGCTGTCTGCGGCAAGAATCATGGTCGATAAACAACACATTACTCTCACAGAACTAATGAATAAGATTGATGAGGTGAAAAAGCGCTATGAGTAGAGGTCATCACGCTGAGAAAGCCACCGGGAAAGGTGATCCACAATGTTTCCGAGGTGAGGCGCCAGCACCAAAATTCAAAGTCGGTGATCGCGTGCGGATCCGGGATTTGCCGGACATCTTCTATACCCGGTGCCAGGTGTACACACGGGGTGCAGAGGGCGTGGTTGCCGTCGTCACGCATGAAAGTCCCGCCCCCGAAGATGAGGCTTGGGACAATGTTGACGAGCCCGAGTGGTTCTACATTGTACGCTTCAAGCAAAAGGAACTCTGGCCTGAATATCCTGACGTTTATGAGAATGACACTTTGCAGACAGAATTTTCTGAGCGTTGGCTGGAGTCCGCATGAATCTGGCGGACTGGATTGATAAAGAGAATTGTATAGAGAGGAATAATCATGGCAGATAAACATAAGCCTGCACCTATGGTAGATGAAGTTAGCGACTTCGAGGTACTGGAAGTTGCGGTTCGCGAACTGGCCATCGAAAAGGGTCTTTTCAGTGCTGAGGACCATCGGCGTTTTGCAGAATTTGCACACAGCATTGGTCCTTTGCCTGCAGCGCGGCTGGTAGCAAAGTCCTGGCTGGACCCTGAATTTAAAAAGCTGGCGCTGGAGGACGGGTTTACCGCGAGCAAGGAGGTAGGCATCGACTGGCTCAATCCGACCGGATTTGGCACACCCAGTGATTATTGTGACTTGCGCGTGCTAGAGAACACCCCATCCGTACATCATGTGGTGGTGTGTACGTTGTGCTCGTGCTACCCGAGGCCAATTTTGGGCCATTCCCCCGAATGGTACAGGACTCCCAATTATCGTCGCAGACTGGTTCGCTGGCCACGTCAGGTGCTGTCAGAGTTTGGTCTGCAGATTCCCTCAGATGTCGAGGTGAGAGTCGAGGATTCCAACCAGAAATGCCGTTTTATGGTCATGCCGATGCGACCTGAAGGCACTGAGGACTGGAGTGAAGACCAGCTCGCCGAGATTGTGACGCGTGACTGCATGCTGGGTGTAGCTCTGCCGCATCCGGACCGCAAGGCTGATGACAAACGGCCCGTGCACAAGGCAGCCAACCCGGTACATGGGCACTGAAGCAACAGCGTGATGGACGGCCAGGAAAAAAATAATGGGGCTGGCGCGGTGAACCGGGAGCCCGAATTTTCTTCTGTTTCACTGCTGGAGAAGGTCCGCAGGCAGGGAAAGGTCTGGGGGGACTTGGCCAAGAAGTATGGTGTGGAAAATCCTGATCCCCCCTGGAAAATCAATCTGGACTCAACCTGCGAGGCACTTTCTGCCGAGCAGTGTGCACTTCCTGTACTGGAGCGCAGGAATGAGGAAGATGAGCTCTCCGAGAGCCTGTATCAGGATGTTCCTTATCCGGAGCGTCAGTTGCTGGCTCTTGCCCATTCGATGATTGAGCGCGGATTGATTGATGAAGATGAACTGGCACTTCGCATGAAGTACGTCAGCAAGCGTCTCAACAGTGCCTGACGGAGTGCATGCGGTCAGGCAGAGTATAGTAGTGAGTGCATGACTGATAGACGGCGATACTAAGGACAATATTCGATGGCAAATATATTCATGAAGTCTTCATGGGGAAGCGATGACCCGACGCGGGCGGCAATGGTTTTCGGGCATGCGAATGCCCTGGCGGGTGCAGGTCATGAGGTACGGATATTCCTACTCGGCGAAGCCGTTTGTCTGGCACGCCCTGTGGTTCGCGAGAACATGATTCCACTGGGTTGGCCATCTGTCGCCGAGCAGTGGGATGAAGCCATCGGCAATGGTGTACGCATTGAATGCTGTGGTGCATGTTCCAGGGCCAGAGGCGTAAGTGAAGACGATATGGCGAAAGCTGGAGCTCAGCCTGGCAATCCCACGACCTTCGTGGAAAGTGTTGAATGGTCAGACAAGATTATCGCGGAATGAAGGATGACACAGTGGCCAGAACAGGCCGGATACGACCCTTGCCCAATTTTTTATGCCGTGTATGCGTGTAAGACAGATGAGCCGGCAAGATATAGAAGATGAAGACCGACCGTAGAGGCAGAGAACATATATGGAAAGACGCAACGGCGTACGCATCGATATTGGCGACCTTACCCATCGCTATTCCGCGAAAGCCCCGATCACCTTTGAGCAAGTCAATATCACGGCGGAACCCGGCGAGTCATTGGTTATCATTGGCCGGTCCGGTTGCGGGAAATCAACGCTTTTGCATATCTTGGCCGGCCTGCTGGAAAAAACCAGCGGCAGGGTGCAGCTTGACGGAAAAGATGTTACGGAGCCCTCCTCACATTGGATAATGATGTTTCAGGCACCGCACCTTTTTCCCTGGATGACGGTAGAACAGAATGTTGGCACAGGCCTGCGCTTTGCGCGTTGGCCGGAGGCGAAAATGAAAAAACGGGTGGCCGAGGTGATTAACCTTGTACACCTTGATGAATTTGCGCAGAACAATACGCAAGACCTCTCCGGTGGTCAGCAACAGCGTGTTGCACTTGCTCGCTCTCTGGTGATGGAACCAGACCTATTGCTGCTTGACGAGCCTTTTTCGGCACTGGATGCCTTCACGCGAGCAACACTGCAAAAAGATGTAAGGGCGATCTCGAAACAGTTGGGGTTTAACCTGGTGATGGTCACCCACGATATTGATGAAGCAGTCATCATGGCCGACCGTGCCTTGGTCATGGCGGGTTCGCCCGGCAGAATTGTCCATGACTTTAAGGTGGATCTGGAAGATCCACGAGAAAGGCAGGATCCCGAGGTTCAGGCAATGCGTGCGAAACTGATGGAGATATTTCATCAGGCGGCAGGTGTGCCTGTTGACAGTTCCAATGAGGAAGGAGACGATACCAGTCAACAGGATGTTGAACTGGTTGGAAACTAGAATAATATCTGAAAGTGCACTTCAGATCCTATTAACTACGAGAGTAACGATTAGAGGAATTCCGACATGAAGAAAATTTACGAAAAACATGGCGACGGGATACAGACCGATGATCCCAGGCTCGCCATTGAATACGACCCGCTGTTCAAGGGGGTGCTGGGTACCGGTATCAACCGGCGTGAATTACTGCAGGTGGGAGGTCTGGCTGCCCTGGGAGGTGGAGCTGGTGCTTTGCCGATGCCCACCTTCGCGAAGAAAAAATGGGACCCGGTCATCAAGATTGGGTATATCCCCATCACGGATGCAGCCGCACTCCTTATCGCCCATGATCTGGGCTATTTCAAGGATGAAGGCATTGATTCTGTGAAGCCGACACTGATTCGTGGCTGGTCGCCACTGGTGGAAGCCTTTGCAGCGCATCGTTTCAACTTGACGCATATGCTGATACCGATTCCGGTATGGATGCGCTACAACAACAAGTACCCGATCAAGATCACAGCTTGGGACCACACCAACGGGTCTGCTGTGCTGGTGGGTAAGAAGAGTGGCATCAATGAGCCCAAGGACTTTGGAGGCAAGCAGTTTGCCGTACCGTACTGGTACTCGATCCACAACATTGTTTCGCAAAGGATCATGAAAGCGGCCGGTATCAAGCCGGTCATCAGACCGCAATCTGCGAAACTGGCGGATGACGAGTGCAACTTCCTCGTCTTGGCACCGCCCTCCATGCCGCCTGCGCTGGCAGCGGGAACCATTGATGGCTACTGTGTGGCTGAACCTTTCAACGCCTTGGGTGAGCTCAAGGCGGGCGGAAAAGTACTGCGCTTCACCGGTGATGCCTGGAAAGGGCACCCCTGCTGCGTCGTCGTGATGCACGAAGAAGACGCCATGGATCCTGATCGTGCTGCTTGGGCCCAAGGGGTACACAACGCAGTGGTCAGGGCGCAGATCACACTCGCTGAGAACAGGGAGTCCATGTCTGAGCGGCTTTCGCGTGACGGCAAGGGTTACCTGCCGGTGCCGAAAGAAGTCGTGAAGCGGGCGATGATGTTCTACGACCCCGCCTATTACAAGAACCCGCCTGCGATCAAGCATCCGGAATGGGGACAGAACAGGATTGACTTCCAGGCTTGGCCGTATCGCTCGGCCACGGAACTCGTGGTCAGTGACCTGAAGGAAACCGTGGTCACAGGTGATGCGCGATTCCTGGAGACGCTCACTCCGCAGCATGTTTCCGACGACCTGGTCAATTATGACTATGTCAAGAATGCGTTGGAAGCGAATCCGAAATGGAGAAATGATGCGAGTGTGCCGCAAGAAGGCGATCCGTACATTCGATCCGAGGTGTTTGTACTTTGAGTAATGGCAAAGCGGATGTGGTAGATGTCGATGCAGGGACTTCCGCATCGTCGCTGAAGACCGCGCAAAGCGCGAAAAAAGCCAAGTCGCTCGGCAAGAGCCTGTTCAACTGGGCTGCCGGCTTGGCGATCCTTTTCGTGCTTTGGTGGTTTGGCGGGTATCTCATCGAGATCAACCCGGATACCACAAACTTCAGCGACTTCGGACCGATCCCGACGTTCAAGGCATTTCCGGAACTGTTTGCCATCGGCAAGATCCAGGCGGCGGTCATGACCAGTGGCTATCGTCTGGGGGCAGGACTGCTTATTGCCATTGTCGTTGGGATACCCATCGGGATCCTGCTTGGCCGCAGCACTGTCTTTCGTGAGCTCAGCAATTCACCATTCCAGTTGATCCGTATGATCAGCCCGCTTTCCTGGGAGCCCATCGCCGTGATCGTGTTTGCCACGTGGAACGGGGCAATCGTATTCCTGATCGCGGTCGCCGCGGTCTGGCCCGTCGTCTTTGCTACGGCAGCCGGCCTGGCGAAGGTGGACCCTGCCTGGTTCAAGGTAGCCCGTAACCTGGGTGCCAAGCCCTGGCACATGGTGACGGAAATCATCCTGCCAGCGATCATGTTCGATATTCTGACGGGCGTACGGCTCGCCCTGGGTGTCGGATGGATTGTGCTGGTACCGGCAGAGTTTCTTGGGGTGACCTCGGGACTTGGCTACTCCATTGCGGACGCCAGGGAGACGCTCTCGTATGACCACTTGACGGCGATGGTTCTGACCATCGGGATCATGGGCTACATACTTGACAGTTCCTGTGCGATGTTGATCAAGAAGTACAGCTGGCACCACGGAAGATAAGCAAATACCGAACGAACACAAATTAATTTGCTGATTTAACTAAATCGAGGAAAAAGATAACCATGCAAAATCAGATAGCAAGCAGTGTAAAACTGCATGATGGAACGATTTCGAAGGCAACCCAGCGTCCGTTGTTACCGACTGTCGCTGCCTTTTTGTTGGGCGCCGTAATCTTGTACGGTGTAGGCTTTGCACATTCGGCTGCGGTGCACAATGCAGCCCATGATGTTCGCCATACCCAAGTTTTCCCTTGCCACTAGGCATTTGGGAAACATCATAGGAAACTGCTGAGAATTCCTCTCGATGGCTTGGCCCACGGTCTGGATGACCGCGGGCCAAGCTTCTATTTTTGGCTGGCTTGTAAATAAAAACACAGGTCGGCATCCCGCGCAATAAATCCTGCCTGGACGAAAGTTCATCCTACCTGTCTAGAGATCTGGCCCTGCTAGGATAGGGTGTCGATGATCCGGTATGGCTAACAATATGGGCATCCGGACAGCAATCGGCACAAGCTATATGGCTGCTCTCCATGACTGTGCTGAGGCCGTGAAACGCGTGCTGTGTGCTAGGTCCTTTAGCAACATACCCTTTCACATTCTGTAAACTTCATCATGCCTGCAGGTAATTCCACCCAGCCATCGTGCGTCAATCAGATATTCGCAGGCACCAGCTTGGTCAGGGAATTTCTTGAGGAGTTCAAGGGCCTTGAACCCCTAATCGCGTGGGCCAATGTCTATGGCCTTCAAGCCAGGACACGGTGGCTGCAACGAACACCAGGAACGGAACACCAGCCGCCAGCCTGGATTAGCAGACAATGGGACATGAGGGTCGCGACTGCAATGGTGAGCGTCAGCCCCCAAGCCAATCGCGCACACGGTATGCGGGTCTCAAGCAAAGCAAAGTGCGTGCAGGTCTTGTGAGGATTCCTGGTAGTTGTCGACAATTCATCTGCACATGGCCTGTTTGCACTGCGCTGTTAGTTTAAGGGTGAGCTCTCATTCCATGATGCACGTAGAGATTTGTGATTGGTGACAGGCCTCCGCACAAAAAAAGAGGGGTGCAAATCGCACCCCTCGGGTTAGTGTACGTTTGCCTTCCAGTGAAGGCTATGTACTACGGTTATTTATTTGAAGCGATATTGGAGCAGTGTCCAAAACTTCTTGGTATCCGTGGAGAACCCGTCCTCACTTTCAAAGTCCGTATACTTGATAGCAAACAGGAATTTGCCTTTGAAGGGTTTACCCCAGAGTATGCCCCATTCATCTCCATAATCAGAAATGCGGTTGCCTCCTGACATGTAGGATCGGTCCGTGCTGTAGTCGTGATAATTGATGACCAGCTTGTTCTTGCCAATTTTGTTGCCCATAAGACCCAAAATTGTCAGGGTCACGCTGGTGTCCTCAATGCCGCCAAGAGGGGTTGCTGAGCCACCAGGAGCGGCAACAAACTTGTCAGCCCAGCCATTGAAGGCGTGTACTGTAGCCAATGGGGTTTGTATTGCATTGTTGCCGTTACTTTCCAAGACCTCGTAACCGACCCTGATCTGGTAGGTAGGTTCGCCAATCGGCATGAAGCCCAAGTTGTCAACCCTGGTGCCACCAAACCTGATCCCAAATTCAATGTTGTAATAATCATTGTCATCCAGTGCATCAGCTGCATCATCGCTCGGGTCTTGGTTTGCCCATTCCAACTCGCTCTGGATATCCAACGTATCACTGAATTCGTGCCTGCCGGTAAAGCGCACACCGTAGGTTTCCGAATCAAAAATCACGGGACCAATAAAACCTGGTGCCATGCCTGTACCTTCCACAAACGGAGTCCGGGGATTGTTATCAAAATCCAGCAGGTAACCATAGGCAACCAGCTTTCCATTGAACTGCGGAAGCTTGTAGGAAATATTGATGAGGTGGGAGTCATCCATTTTCCATTCATCAAAAGCTGAGTCCGGACCAAACAGCCGCTTTACCTTGTCAAGGTAGGTGTAAGAAATCCCAAGTTTTCCGAGCGTCTTGTCTATCCTGAGTGCGTCCATAGCAACGTTGTTTCCGCGCCAGATCACATCACCAACCCATCGATGGTTGTCATAAATGACAGTTTGCCGTCCCAACTTGAACGACAGGGGACCATCACAAGGGCCTGGTGCACTGGGGCAGCCACCTGTAGGAGCACGCCATCCGATATACAGCTCATTGATTTCTTCAAAATCATTGTCCGGGATAATGGCATAACCTTCAGCATTTCGATTAACTGCTGGTATGTGAGGGGGTACCATTTGCGGCGGCCTGAGTCCCGCAGGTGCCATCATAACTCTTGGCCCAAAGGCAGCAGCGTTAAACCCAGGGGTGGCAAAATCGCGATCAAGGTTCAGCGCCCTGTCCGAGTTCAGGACTTCGTTCATCTCCCCTTCGACCCGGGCATAAAAACCATGGAGGCGGCCTGTGGTATAGCCAAGTGCGTTGCGCAAGACGATCATGTCGGCCTTGTCGGTGTGAGCAAGAGGGTGTCCACTTGGAAAATCATCTTCCACGCTCTCAAAGCGCAAGCGTGACCAGAAGTCAAATCGACCATTGGTCAATGCTTCACCAAGGTTTGTGTGGTCCGGCGTCATTTTGTGATGAGGGTTGTGATGGGTGTTCGGGACATCCGGCAAGCCCACCGCTCCGACACCCTGCGCAAGCACTAGAATGGCTGCGGCCATGAGACATGGCAGAGGTTTAAAGTTGACCATGGTTTTACTCCTCCCTTGCAAGGGTTTTGGCCAGGTTGTCCTCGAGTAGCCCGACCATAACAGTTTCAGGATCCTGTGTTATATGCTTTTTTAAGCCTACTCCCTTAACATAAGCTTAATAGTCTATCTATAGTAAATTATTGCTTTCCCGTCCAAGACTTTATCATTATTGAAACCATAGATTATAGCTATGGACCAATTAATAGTTATTACATTATAAGGGTGCAGGCAATAAATACAATTGTCAGCAAACCTTCGCCGGGTATAAAGATCAAGGCATTAGGTCCGCAATCCGGGTATTCCGGCAATGGGTTGAGGGAAGCTGCAAGGCGTTTTTTCAGTAGCCGGCAAAATCTGGCGGATTGAGCCACTTTGAATCGGCTGCAACCGGCCCCGATAGGGTGTGCAGAAATGCTTCGAGCTGCTTTGCCTCCTTGCGCCTCAAGGACAGCACCTTAGCCTCGTTGTGTCCCACCATGGCTGCAGGAGCACGGTCGTAATGATCGATGACTTCCCTGAGCGTTGCCAATTGTCCCGCATGCATGTAGGGGGCAGTCTCAGCGATATTCCTGAGCGATGGCGTCTTGTGAGCACCAACCAGGTTGTCGCCGGTTCGGATAAAGCGCAACTCGGTACATTCCCTTGGGAGGATGTCACTGAAATCTCCCCGGCAGTTGAATGGATCTCCCAGTACGGCCTGCACTGCATTGATCCGACCCTTGCTCGGAAGCGAGCCCGGGCTGGACAGCAACGCTGTGTTGTGGAACTCGTGATTGGTGAGTAGCGGGCCATTGTGGCAATTGATGCACTGTGCTTTGCCTATGAACAGCTTCAGGCCGGCACGTTCATCCTTGCTCAGGGTCACAGCGGGTTCACGGTTTCCCACCACCAGCGCCTCCACGTAGCGGTCGAAACGTGCTGCCCCTGGTAGTAATAAGCGCTGGTAGGCGGCAATGGCCTTGCCGATATTTACGAACACCCTTGTCACCGCTTCCTGGTCACTGGGGGACATGGACTCCCAGTTCTCATTCAGGTTCTTGTTGACCACAGGGCCAGCGGCTGGGGGAAAACGCGAAGGATCGGAAAAATCATCCAGAGGGCCAAACAGTTCCTCGTACTGTGCACGGTAGTGCTTGTCTTGTGCGATTGCGTGCACAAGCTGCATGCGCGAGCCCCCGTGCTCCAGCGGGTTTTCAAGCGGGGACAGGGCCTGGGACCAAAGGCTGTCCTTGCGCCCGTCCCAGAACAGCCAGGGACTGTAGACTGCACCGACAACACTCATGGTATTTCGCTTGCCGGTGCCGAGCCCTTCGGCAACCTCAAGGCCATCCGTAAAAAAGTGTTCGGGTCGGTGACAGCTTGCACAGGAGATCTGCCCGTTGGCGCTCAGGCGCTTGTCGAAAAAAAGACGGTGGCCGAATTCTGCAGCCTGCCGATCATCGGCTACGGCATTGCCCGTGCCCGTTGGCAGGGGTGGAAGGTTGGCGATCCAGAGTGAGCGAATCAGGTTGATTTCCGAGTCCGTCCAGCCTTCGTTGTTCCAGTCCGGCTGGGCATACCACCAGACACCGGCCAGGACGACCAGAATGGCTGCTGCGAGCGTGCCCCGGACCGCTTTCGACATGGTGTGCCTACAGGTTCAGATCAAAGGTCACGCGGTCTGAAATTTCACCCTGCCGGATCACGAGCGTGACCTGCCACCAGCCGCCCATGTGGAACTTCATGCCCTCGAGCAGGTAGTCCCCACCCCCCAGGTTTTGCGTGACTCTTGGCCGCGTGGGGAGTCCATGGTCATGGTCCGGCATGCCTCCCTCGACTTCGACAGTGGCGTCGGTGACGGGCTTTCCCGAGCGGTCCTGGATGTGCAGCATCCATGCATGCATGGTGTTGATCGCGATGGGATCGAGATGGCTGGTGAAGCGAACCGCGAAGTGTTGCTCATCCGAGAGCCTGGAGGCTTCGGTGGCAGGCTGTTCTGGACTGGCTTGCGCGCCTGTAAATGCCGTATATACGCAAAGCGCGAAAAATATTGCTTTTATGACCCCCATGGGTTCAGTCCACACCATGTGATGATGGGTCGCGTTTCAAAATCCTGCGTATGCGTGCATAGCCGCCGCTCATCAGCCAGTAATTCAGTTGCAGGAACACCGCAAGTGCGACGAACCAGGGAATCAATCCCCAGTCTGCTCCACCCACCCGAAATGGGAACATGGCCGTGAACGTCTTGCTGCCTTCAGGACTTTCGGCAGTAACGATGCCGATGTAGTTGCCTTCCTCGGCAAACCGGTACATGGCGAGAAATACACCATCCCGTTCGATCAAGGGAGGCTGGTGAAATACAGTATTGCGGTGCACATCCTCTTTTATATCACTCCACCTTGCAAACCGGCCGCGATTGTCGACGTCCTCGATGATACGAAATTCAACAGGGACTTCTCTCAGGCTGTCGTGCAGGTACTCGAGAACGAATATGCTCTCATCGGCATGAGGAATATCTTCACACCATTCCTCGTGCTGGCTTTTCTGTGGCTGATAGATTTTGAAATGGGCTTTGTAAAAGCCAATCTGGATGACGCAAAGGTCGTCTTCCATGAACACACCCCCATGTGCATGAACGTTCTGGAATGACCACAAGGCCAGACATGCCAGAAGAAGTACCGAGCGTGCCGAGAAAATGTGTATCAAGATTCAGGTTGTGTTTTCACCCGATAAGCAACGGGTTCCGGCATGGCAGACGCGCCGGTGCTTTGATGGGCCCTGGATCGGTGTCCGGTCTGCCTGGGAGTCGATACGCGGGGTTGTGCCTGCGTACTGGAATGCAGTGTACCGGTCAGTCGCTGGCGTAGCTGGTCGATCCCGGGAAAACTAGTGGCCGGATGCGTGGTGGTGTTCAACAACGGGCGCTTCGTCCACTCCGAAAAACTCGGCGCGCGACAGGTACGTGTAGTCTCCTTCGATGGACATCATGCCAATGAGCACCAGCAATGCCAACGGTGGCAGCAGGATTGCTGTGATCAGCGCCAGGCGCTCCCAAGCCATGTGCATGAAGATGGCGACGATGAACCCCGCCTTGAGCATCATGAAAATCAGAATCAGGTTCCACCTGAGATAGCCCTGGAACTGATAGTAATCCACCATGTAGGAGAACGCACTGAATACGAATAACAGCAGCCAGATCCCGATATAGATGCTGAGTGGATGTTGTTGACCTTCTTCTGGTGTAGCCGCCATGAGTTGTTACCCTCTACCAAAGATAAAAGAATGCGAAAATGAATACCCAGACCAGATCGACGAAATGCCAGTACAGTCCGGCGATCTCGACGATGTCGTAGCCCTTCTTCTCGTAACGCCCATTCAGGACACCGATAGCAACGTAGGTCAGATAGGCGACTCCGCCACTGACGTGAGCTCCGTGAAAACCGGTGATCATGAAAAAGCTGGCCCCGAACTGGGCTGCACCAAACGGGTTCCCCCAGGGGCGAACCCCTTCGTCAACGATGAGCTTGGTCCACTCAAAGGCCTGCATGCCGACAAACATCAGGCCGAAGCCGGCAGTGATGAACAACAGGACAGCCGTTTTCATGCGATCCTTTCGATAGCCGTAGTTCACGGCCAGTGCCATCGTGCCACTGCTTGTGATCAGGACAAAGGTCATGATCGCGATCAGGATCAGCGGGATTGGTTCGCCGCCGAAGCTCAGGGCAAAGATTTCGCTGGCATTGGGCCAGGGCACCGTGGAACTGATACGGACCTTCATGTAGCCCGTCAGGAAAGACGTGAAAATGAAGGTGTCGCTCAACAGGAAGATCCACATCATGGCCTTGCCCCAGTGGACCTTGAACACCTCTTTTTCGGCGCTCCAGTCTGATACGAGGTCCGTTACGACATCGTTCGCTATAGCTGTATTTCCCGGGCTTTGTGCCATGTTCTCCTTGTCCCCTTTTTAAGTCGATAGCAGTAACGCGAACAGGCCCAGCCAGACCAGCAGCAGAAAATGCCAGTAAATGGTACACAGCTCTACGCTCATGCGAACCTTATACACTTCGACTTGATTCTGTAATTTAAAGACCGTTGTGCTCCAGACCCAAAGCCCGCCGAGCATGTGCAGTGCATGTATTGCCGTTAACACATAAAAGAAGGAATTGGCCGGATTTGTGGACAGAAAGTAGCCTTGTTCCTGCAGGCCTTGCCAGGCCCATAACTGTCCCGCAATGAAGGCAAAGGTGAGAAGTCCCGCAACCAGCAGGTTTGTCCGGACACCTTTGATCTGGCCATTGACCACGGAATTGCGTGCGCGCTGGAAGAACAGGCTCCCCAGGATCAAAAGGGCTGTGTTGAACCAAAGAATGTCGGGTTCTGCAAGTGGACGCCAGTCACTGAAATCCATGCGCTGGAAGTAGGCGCTGACAAACAATGAAAACAAGGAGGCTGCAACACACAAGAACACGACCAGTCCGATTTTTGCGGCAGGAATGGAATGCGCACCGCCGGCATGGTGCTGGCCGATGGGTCCTTCCTCGGCCCAGGGCTGGACGTTGATGGTCTGGAAGATGAGCCAGAACACCACACCGCCCATGATCAGGGCCAATACGATCAGTGTTGCCGTCATGTTCTAAACTTCGCCTTCGCCCCGGGTGTATTTGCTGGGGGGCTCGTTTTGCGGAATGAAGTCTTCCTTGGCTCCGGGCACGCTGTAGGAGTAGGCCCAGCGGTGAACCACAGGCAACTCCTTGCCCCAGTTCCCGTGTTTGGGAGGGTAGTCCGGAGTTTGCCACTCGATCGTGGTGGCTCGCCATGGGTTACGCGGCGACTTCCTGCCTTTGAACAGGCTCCAGAAAATATTGATCAGGAACAGGAACTGTGCTGCAGCAACCACCAGCGCTGCAATCGTGATGCTGAAGTTCGCAGCATGTACGCTGTCTGGCAGAAACTCTGTGGTGCCGTTGGCATAGTAGCGACGGGGCACGCCCAGTATGCCGATGTAGTGCATCGGCAGGTAGATCGCATAAGTGCCCAGGAAGGTCAGCCAGAAATGGATTTTCCCCATCGCGTCATTGAGCATCCGCCCGGTCAGCAGGGGGAACCAGTGATAGATGCCTCCGAATACTACGAGGAAGGGCGACACGCCCATCACCATATGAAAGTGTCCCACCACAAAATAGGTGTCGGAAAGCGGCACATCGACGACAACATTGCCCAGGAACAGCCCGGTGATGCCTCCATGAATGAACGTGAAGATGAAGCCGATGGCAAACAGCATCGGGACGGTCAGGTGGATGTTGCCCCGCCACAGGGTGAGTACCCAGTTGTACACCTTGATTGCCGTCGGTACAGCAATGATCAGGGTGGTCGTGGCAAAGAAGAAGCCGAAATAGGGATTCATTCCACTGACGTACATGTGATGCGCCCACACGATGAAGCTCAGGCCCCCGATCGCTACGATGGCCCAGACCATCATGCGGTACCCGAAGATATTCTTGCGTGCGTGGGTGCTGATCAGGTCAGAGACGATACCGAAGGCCGGCAGTGCCACGATGTAGACTTCCGGGTGACCGAAGAACCAGAACAGGTGCTGGAACAGTATGGGGCTTCCTCCTTCGTGTGACAGATTCTCACCCAGCGAAGAGATTGCCGGCATGAAAAAGCTGGTATCCAGGGTCTTGTCCAGGGTCATCATGATGACGCTCACGAGCAGTGCCGGGAAGGCCAGCAAGCCCAGAATTGTGGCCATGATGATGCCCCATACCGACAAGGGCATGCGCATCAGGGTCATGCCGCGCGTGCGCGCCTGGAATGCCGTCGTCACATAGTTCAGCCCGCCCATCGTGAACGCGACCACAAACAGACCGAGCGACACCGTCATGCAGATGATGCCCCAGTCCGCACCCGGCGTACCTTCTGTAATGGCCTGTGGAGGGTACAGGGTCCAACCTGCCCCTGTGGGCCCTTCGGGTACGAAGAAGCTCGCACACACGACGATGACCGACAGCAGGTATACCCAGTAGCTCAGCATGTTCATGTACGGGAATGCCATGTCGCGGGCTCCGCACATCAGTGGAACAAGAACATTGCCGAATCCGCCCAGGAAAAATGCTGTGAGCATGAAAACGATCATGATCATGCCGTGCATGGTGACGGCCTGGTAGTACTCGTCGGGCTGGATGAAATCGAACACTCCGGGGAAGCCGAGTTGCAGTCGCATCAGGCCAGACAAGATCAGGGCAATCACACCGACCGCGGTAGCAGTGATGATGTACTGGATGCCGATGATCTTGTGATCCTGGCTCCAGACATACATGCCGATCCATGTCTTCGGATGGGCAAGTTCTTGTTCTTTATCGGCTAATGCAACGTGCGCCATTCTGGCTTCTCCTCGACTCTATGCTATGAGTACTGTATTCGTTTCGTATCGTGTCTTCAAATAGGTTTGGGAACTTCAATGCCTGCTAGAACGTATTAATGTATGCAATCAGGTCATTGATTTTCTCGTCATCCAGGCTGAGTACCATGGACTCCATTTGTCGTCCCGTAGCATCCTGCGGGTGCGCACCCCGTATACCCTGTTTGAAATTCCTGAGCTGGGCAGCCAGGTACCAGTCGCTCATGCCGGCAAGACGCGGGGCGTTCACCGCCCAGCGGCCTTCGCCCTGCCTGCCATGACACTTGCCGCAGGTGATGTACAGCTGTTGGCCGTTATCCACGTCACCGTGCACGGTCGGTTCTGCAGGTTCGTCCGGAAGCGTCTGGATGTAGGCTGCGAGATCATCAATCAAGACATCGTTGACGAGGCCAGCGGCCATGGGTGCCATCTGCTGTCCCAGGACGTCTTCGGGATTCGAACCTCGAATGCCGTCTCTAAAGTACGTCAGCTGGCGTTTCAGGTACCAGTCTTCCTGGCCGCTCAGCTTGGGCGCGTTCAGCATCTGGTTGCCTTCACCCTGTACACCATGGCAGGCCGCGCAAATCTGGTACTGGGCCTGGCCTGCTTGCGCGTTTCCGGCCGTCCTGGCCGCCAGCATCGCGTAGGTCGGTTGCTGGGCAAGCCACGTATTAAATTGCTCTTCCTCCACCACAGTGACCTTGCCGCGCATGGTGTGGTGGCCGATTCCACACAACTCTTCGCAGAGGATTTCGAACGTCCCGACCCGTGTGGGGGTCAGCCACTGCCAGGTCACCATGCCGGGTACTAGGTCCATTTTGACGCGAAACTGCGGTACCGTGAAGTTGTGCAGGACATCTTTGGAGCGCAGCAGGAATTTGATTGGAAGGCCTTTGGGAATGTGCACTTCGTTGCCTTCGATCAGGATGTCATCCTGACCGTACGGGTCTTCATCATTCATGCCGAAGGGGTTGTCGATGCTGATCTTTCGGCTGTCTGTGGTACCCAGTTGACCATCCTTGCCCGGAAACCGGAAGCTCCACTGCCACTGCTGTCCAACCACCTCGACGATCGCCGCATTTTCCGGGGGTGAAACGAACTTGCCCCACACAATCAATCCCGGGGCGAGCATGGCGACGACCCCCACCGTGGTGATTGCAGTGAGCCAGCCCTCCAGCTTCTTGTTTTCAGGTTCGTAGTCGGCGCGCTGGTTCTTGTCTTTGTTGCGGTATTTTATAATGCAGTACGCCATGAACAGGTTGGCCGCGACAAAAACCACACCGCATACGATAAAGGTAATGGTGACTGTCGTGTCAATGGCGGTCCAGTTCGAAGCAATCTCCGTGAAGTACCACGGACTCATGAAATGGAATACGACTGACCCCACTACCAGAACGATCAATATAATGGCTATGGCCATGTTCAAGACTCCTTAGTCATTACTTGCAGTATGCTCATCGGGCTCACCAGATAATTCCGCCACTGCATCCGCAATCCACAAATATCAGGGTAAATAGACCCAGCAGGTAAAGTATGGAGAACCCGAACAACCGGCGCGTGCTTTGGTGCGTGATTGGCTTGCGAACAAAGTCTATGGTCAAAACCAGGTACGTGATTCCGAGCGCGATACTGAGCACCAGGTAGAGGGGGCCGACGACCTGCAGCCAGTACATGGCTGTACTCAGGGGAACCAGGGCAACGGTGTATAGCAGCATTCGGGTCTTGGTAGCATGCTGTCCGTGGGTCACTGGCAGCATGGGCAGGCGGGCTTGACGGTACTCATCGGCTCGCAAAAGGGCCAGCGCCCAGAAATGTGGAGGCTGCCACATGAACATGATCGCGAACATCGCCAGTGCTGGCATGCCTATTTCATTTGTAACGGCTACCCAGCCTATGACAGGAGGCAGCGCACCGGCCACCCCGCCGATTTCAGTGCATAACGGGGATGAACGTTTCAGCCAAACGGTGTACACCATCACGTAGAAAAATGTGGTGGCCGCAGCAAGGTACGCGGTCAGGGGGTTTACCAGGTAAAAGAGAATTGCATACGACCACAGACTGAGCATTACGCCCAGCCACAAGGCCTGTTGCGGATGCAGGCGGGAACAGGGCAGGGCGCGCATGCGTGTTCGCGCCATCCGTTTGTCCACTTCCCGGTCTACATAGTTGTTAAAAGCACCACTTGCCGACGACGCAAGTCCCGTACCCAGTAAAGTAAAGAAGACCAGGTCCAGGGAAACCGTGCCGTTTCCGGCAAGCCACATTCCTGCAAACGTGGTCACCAGCACAAGTACGGTAATCCGTGGTTTGCACAGCTCTACGAAGTCGCTTGCCTGGTCACGGACCGCTGTGATGGTCGCGTTCACAATGTAAGAAACTCCCGGTGAGCCCTATGGCGCATGAACAGTATTTTCATCTTGAGTCGGCTGGATTGAGGTCGTGACAGGTCCGTCAGTGAGTGCAGGCGTATGCAGGCCTGTTGTTCACAAGCCAAATCCTAGCATCCAGAAAATGCACACCCTTGCGCATAACTACTCGTAAGTGAATTAAAAATAGCATCGCTGGTTCAGGTTATCGTCCTGGCTCGTTCCTGAAGCCTCAAGGCGCTGTCGCCCAAACCTGCTAACAACTACAAACACATATTTTGGCATCCATTTGGCTAAGCGCCACGGCTGCCTTGCGTTACTTAACCTACAGGACGGGCTGATTGCATTTTGCAGAACCCGCGGTCGCCCGCCAAGATACCAAAGTGACCGGGAAAAGGTACCTGCCTGATATGGATAACCGCCGGATTCTACCATACCTTCAGAAGGGGAGAGCAAGACCAGACTGGCTGCATTTTGGGGGCCGATGATTGACCTGCCCCTGGTGCTCAAGCCCATCCGGGCTTGCGGCAGTGAGCGGGTTGGCTAATAGGAACCATTCTCAAACACTTTAATGTCGCTGTCCTGCATGCAGGGTGTCAGCGAGCAACGTGGTTCTTGCGGGTCTTGTAGCGAGGCTTGAAATGGATATATTTCAAGGCTTTGCATACGAGGAATCATGCCACCGGCGAACCTGCAGGCGATTAAAAACAAGGACCCGGTGTGCTAGCATGTAAGAAAAGCTAAATGGGGGAGGGTAGTTGCATGGAACAGGCCTTTTTCTCTGCAAAAGCAGGCAATTCAATCGTCGCGGTCGCCGCAGCCGCATGTCTCTTACTGATCGGCGTGCCGAAAGCGGACGCTGCAGACTCGGGATGGTACGTCGGAGCAAGCATTCCGGTGATGTATATCGATGATACGGATACCACCACCACGGGCAGCAATGCGCCCGGCCTGTTGCACGGCAATCCGGTACCACCAAGTACCTACCGGGGGAAAGCCGTCAACAAATATGATACTGGCTACAAGCTGGAAGGTGTCATCGGGT
This sequence comes from Gammaproteobacteria bacterium, assembly GCA_022824965.1. Lineage (GTDB taxonomy): Bacteria > Pseudomonadota > Gammaproteobacteria > UBA4575 > UBA4575 > WTFY01. The sequence continues at coordinate 535,446 of JAJDYY010000008.1, read as the reverse complement.
ACGAGCTTCTTCCCAATATCCGCATCGAGCTTGAACTTTTCTACTCGGAGGCTGATGTGGACAAGCTCACCTACAGCGATGTGAGTACCACCATTGCCACTCCACAGGGGAACCTCCCTGCAATACATGTTCCCGGAGAAACACATCCTTCGGTTTCCGGCTCGGCTGAACAGTTGGGAGCCATGCTGAATCTGTGGTATGACATTGATCTCGGTTCCAAGTGGACACCGTATGTCGGGGTTGGAGTCGGTGTGATTGAGGTTGACTTTGGCGACGTCGAATATGATGACAATGCACTGGCACAGTACGTAGCGGATGAGGTGTATCTGTTACAGAACCCGATGGTGCCCCGGGACGCCTACCTCGCAGTCAGGCCGGCACTCCCGTCAGGATACGCGCCGGGTGTTTCTACGACGGATACCGTATTTGCCTACCAGGCAGCAGCGGGGGTCAGTTACCAGTGGCAGGACAACGTCGTGTTGCGCCTGGGTTATCGTTACCAGACCTCGGATGACCTGGAATTCAGGGGTAGAAGCAATGCCTTTGGCAACACGGTCAGCACCAAAACCGACTTTGACGTCCAGTTTATAGAAATAGGTATTCGTTACCATTTCTGAGGCTGGAGAAGCCTGGTAGCTTCCCAGTACCGGGGACATCGCCCCAGCGCTATTTTGCCTGGGACGCAGGCTGGTGGCTGTCGTTTTTGTGGGTTCTGAGTTTCAGGCGTTGAAGAATGGCGGTTGCAATCTCCTCGATCGAGATGGAGGTACTGTCCAGGTAAGGTAGCCGTGTCGCCCGGAATATGGCTTCTGCACGGCGCACTTCATACTCGCATTGCTCAAGCGAGGCATACCGGCTTCCGGGCCTCCTTTCCTCGCGAATCTTGTGTAATTGGCGGGGTGACAGGGTGAGCCCGAACACGCGTTCCTGAACGCCCGCGATTGCCCCGGGAAGGGAAGAACTCTCAAAGTCGGCATCGGCCAGCGGATAGTTTGCAGCCTTCAGGTTGTAATGCATGGCCAGATACAGGCAGGTCGGCGTCTTCCCGCTTCTGGATACTCCCGTGAGCACGATATCCGCGTTTGCCAGGTCGATGATTTTTGTACCATCATCATGGTTTAACGTAAAATCCAGGGCCTCGATACGCTGCACGTACTTTATCGGACTGCCCACCCCGTGCGTTTCGCCCACAGCATGCTTGGCTTTCGTGCCCAGTCGGGATTCCAGTTGCGGGATGAAGGTAGTGAAAATATCCAGCACCGGCATGTCGTGGGATAAAAAAAGATCGATCAGAGACTTGTCCGCCAGACTGGTAAACACGATCGGCGGCGTGGAATCTGTCTTCACGGCAGCTGAGATGTTTGCAATAACCCGCTGCACCTCCTGTGCATCGGAGACGAACGGAAAGACTGTCTTGACGAATTCAGTGTCCGGGAATTGTGCGAACAGGGACTGGCCCAACGATTCGATGGTAATCCCCGTGCTGTCTGAAATGAAAAACACCTTTTGTTTTTGGGCCGCCATATAGTAAATATACCCGATATGAACCGCTGTACGATTGATCTGGCTGAAATTGGTGCCAAGGACGGAGCCCGGGTCGGAGGCAAGAATGCCTCCCTGGGCGAGATGATCCGCAACCTCGACACGCTGGGTGTGCGGGTGCCTGGTGGGTTTGCGACGACATCGGAAGCCTTCCACATGTACCTGGAAGCCAATGGCCTGACCCGGAAGATCGCAAGCCAGCTGAATGCACTGGACGTGGAGGATATTCCCCGGCTGACCCAGGTTGGAAAGACCATACGTGAATGGGTGCTGGCGGGCGAGTTGCCCCCTGAGCTGCACACTGCGGTCACCGAAGCCTACCGCGGGCTCGAGGCACGCACTCAGCCGGATGTGGCCGTTGCTGTACGTTCTTCGGCCACCGCGGAAGACTTGCCGGAGGCTTCCTTTGCAGGCCAGCAGGAGAGTTACCTGAATGTGCGCGGGATCTCCGACGTGCTGGCAGCGGTCAAGAAGGTATTCGCATCCCTGTTTAACGACCGCGCCATCGCCTACCGGGAGGAAAAGGGCTTCGGGCACGACGGGCTTGCACTGTCCGCAGGCATCCAGCAGATGGTTCGAAGTGATCTGGCAGCCAGCGGCGTGATGTTTACCCTGGATACAGAATCGGGCTTCAGGGACGTGGTATTCATCACGGCAGGCTACGGGCTGGGGGAGACCATTGTGCAGGGCCAGATCAATCCCGACGAGTTTTATGTGGCGAAGGCTGCCCTGGACCGGGAGTGTCCGGCAATCATCCGGCGGGCCTGCGGCAGCAAACTCCAGAAGATGGTTTACAGGGAGGAGGGCAGCGGCACGGAAACCGTAGCCGTGTCGGAATCCATGCAGAACCGTTTTTGTATTTCCGATACGGATGTCGAGGCCCTGGCACGGATGGCCGTGTTGATTGAACGGCATTACCAGCGCCCAATGGATATCGAATGGGCCAAGGACGGGTCGGACCAGCAGCTGTACATCGTGCAGGCCCGTCCCGAAACCGTGCAGAGCGTTGAGCAAAAGGTCATCGAGAAGTACCTGCTGAAAGAGACCTCGCAAGTACTGGTGACGGGCCGAAGCATCGGGCAGCGCATCGGGGCAGGCAGGGCCCGCGTCATTCCTTCACTGGCCGAGATCGAACAGTTGCAGGCGGGTGAAGTATTGGTCACGGACATGACAGATCCTCACTGGGAGCCCGTGATGAAACGCGCTGCGGCCATTGTCACCAACCGCGGCGGGCGCACCTGCCATGCGGCCATCATTGCACGCGAACTGGGGGTGCCGGCGATCGTCGGATGCGAAGATGCCACCCGTGCCCTGCAGTCTGCCCGGGAGATCACGGTATCCTGTGCCCAGGGAGATACGGGCCACGTGTATGAAGGCCTTCTCGAATTTGAGATCAACAGGACCCAGCTGGACAGGATGCCCGACATTCCGTGCAGGATCATGCTGAACGTCGGGGACCCCGAACAGGCCTTTTTCTTTTCCCAGACACCCAATGCGGGTGTCGGGCTGGCGCGCCTGGAGTTCCTGATCAACAAGACCGTCGGTGTGCACCCGCGTGCGCTCATTGATTTCGACCAGTTGCCCGATGACCTCAGGGCGCAAATCGAGATGCGTAGTGCAGCGTATACGGACCCGGAGACGTTTTTTGTCGAAAAGCTGACCGAGGGAATTGCGACCCTGGCTTCGGCCTTCGAGGGCAAGCCTGTCCTGGTACGGTTGTCGGATTTCAAGTCAAACGAGTATGCAAATCTGCTGGGCGGAAGCTTGTATGAGCCTGCTGAGGAAAACCCGATGATCGGATACCGGGGTACGTCGAGATACCTGTCGGAGTTGTTTGCACCCTGTTTCGAAATGGAATGCCGGGCCTTGCGTACGGTGCGCAATGAAATGGGATTTACCAATATCCAGATCATGGTTCCCTTCGTGCGCACCCTGGAGGAGGCAAAAAGTGTCATTGCACTGCTGCGCGAACACGGGCTGGAACGCTCGCAGGATGACCTCAAGGTGGTCATGATGTGCGAAGTCCCCTCGAACGCGATACTGGCGGAGGATTTCCTGCAGTACTTTGATGGGTTTTCCATCGGCTCGAATGACCTCACGCAAATGACGCTGGGCCTGGACCGGGATTCCGAACTCGTGGCCGGGCAGTTTGATGAGAGAAACGAGGCGGTACTGAGCCTGGTCAGTCAAGCCATTCAGGCTTGCAGGAAAGCCGGCAAGTACGTGGGTATCTGCGGGCAGGGTCCTTCTGATTACCCGGAATTTGCATACTGGCTGGTCGAGCAGGGCATTGACAGCATCTCGCTCAATCCGGACTCGGTGATCAACACCTGGGTGCACCTGTCAAAGTACGGCCGGTGAATCCGCACCACCGGCGGGGTGCCGGCAGACTTCCTCGTGGCCCGGATTATTCAGGCGATCTTTCTCCCTGAAACCTGGGATATACAGCGGAAGTTTCATAGGTATGCAACGCTGCTGTGACAATGCCTTTATATATTCAAGGTTATATATTCGGGTGAAGAGTGTCTGTATCCTTGGTTCGGAAATAATGGAGAAAAATATTGAAAGCCGTCGGTCTGTATAAGTATCTGCCCATTGATGAAGCCGATTCACTGCTGGACCTGGAAATTGACGCCCCCCGACCTGTGGGCCGGGAACTCCTGGTCAGGGTGCAGGCCATTTCTGTAAATCCTGTGGATACGAAAATGCGCGCCCCGCAAGACAAGGTGGAGGACGCTCCGCGCATTCTGGGCTGGGATGCCGCAGGTGTAGTGGAAGCTGTGGGTTCGGATGTGACGCTGTTTCAGCCTGGAGATGAGGTGTTCTATGCCGGAGACTTCACCCGCCCGGGTTGCAACAGCGAGTTTCATCTGGTCGACGAGCGCATCGCGGGTGGCAAGCCGCAACGCCTGGATTTCCCCCAGGCCGCTGCCCTGCCACTGACCAGTATCACTGCCTGGGAGTCCCTGTTTGACCGCCTGGGGATTGCTGCGGATGGATCAGACCGGGGCCGGCAGCTTCTCATCATCGGGGGTGCGGGCGGTGTAGGTTCCGTTGCCACGCAGTTTGCCAAGCAGGTTGCCAAGCTGACCGTAACGGTTACGGCTTCCCGGCCCGAGTCACGGAAGTGGTGCAAGGAATTGGGCGCAGACCATGTGATCAATCACTATCTGGACATTCCCGAGCAGGTGGGTCAACTGGGAATTGACGGCTATGAGTTCATCCTGTGTCTGAATGATACGGACAAGTACTGGCAGACCATGGCGGCTGTGATTGCACCCCAGGGGAAAATTTGTTCCATCGTGGAAACGGCGGCCTACGTGGACCTTGGCACGTTAAAAAGCAAAAGCGCGACTTTCGTCTGGGAGTTCATGTTCACCCGTTCCATGTACGAGACCGAAGACATGATTGAACAGCATCACCTGCTTCACCGTGTGGCCGCCCTGGTGGATGAGGGCACGGTCCGTACCACCGTCAACAAGGTGCTGGAACCCATCAATGCAAAAAACCTCAAGGCCGCCCATGCCGAGATTGAAAACCGGCATACAATCGGCAAGATTGTCCTGCAAGGCTGGGATTCCTGACTGACGCAAGTTGCCGTACCGTTTTGCTATCACGAGCTCGGCTGCAACAGCATGTCCCGCCAGCGGTCATTCAGGCTTCCAAACACGATAAAGGACGGATTCAGCAACGAGTCCTTCGTGTTGTAGCGCACAGTCCTTAGCCGGGTATCGACCAGCGCGCCTCCTGCTTCTTGTACGATGCAGTGAGCGGCCGCCGTATCCCATTCGGAAGTGGGTCCGAACCGGGGATAGAGGTCTGCCGTGCCTTCTGCGACCAGACAGGTCTTGATCGAGCTTCCGACACTGATCAGTTCATGGTCACCGATCTGTGCCAGCAAGGCTTGCAGTGAGCGACCGGCATGGGATCGGCTGCCACATATCGTCGGGATGGCATCGGGTGTGGAAAAACGGGTCCTGATCCTGCCTGCAGCTTGTTCCCGTTCGCGCTTGAAGGCTCCATGTCCTGTGGCTGCGTAATAACAGATGTCTTGCACTGGCAGGTAGACCGCACCGAGGTGGGCTACATGATCGATGACCAGGGCAACGTTCACGGTAAACTCACCGTTTTTCTTGATGAATTCACGGGTCCCGTCCAGCGGGTCTATCAGCCAGTAGCGCTTCCACTTCATCCTTTGGGAATACGGGATCGAAGCCGATTCTTCCGAGAGCACGGGTATGTCCGGTGTCAGGGTCTTCAACTGCTGGCAAATCAGGCGGTGGGAAGCGAGGTCTGCCGTGGTGCACGGCGAGCGGTCCTCTTTCTCCTCGATCTCGAACCCCGCAAGATAAATTTTCATGACCTCTTGACCAGCCTGCTTTACAATATCGCAGACCGGAGCAATGAGCGCTTCAAGCTGTGCAGAATCCGGGTCCATTACCAGCAATTACTTGTTCGGAGATTCCTTGTCTATGCCTGTGTCTGCTGCCTGGGGAGAAATTAAAACCGTCTTTCTGGACATGGACGGCACCCTGCTGGATCTGAGTTTTGACTCGTATTTCTGGCAACGATACCTACCCTTGAGGTACAGCCAGAAGAACCAGATGGAATTCAGTCATGCCAGGGAACTTTTGCAGTCCTATTATAAAGGAAAAGCCGGCACACTGGATTGGTATTGCACGGATTACTGGACGAACGAACTGGATATCGATGTCGCAGCATTGAAGCACGAAATTGCCTGGCGTATCCGGATTTTCCCCCATGTGGAGCAGTTCCTGGGAAGGCTGGTGGCGGCCGAGAAACAGGTTGCCCTGGTGACCAATGCGCACCCCGACAGTATTTCAGTGAAAATGAGTTGTGTACCCATCGAATCGTACTTTGACCAGGTCATTTCCTCCCATCACTTTGGCTGTCCCAAAGAACAGCAGGGCTTCTGGAGCAAGATGATGCATTCCTTCCCGTTTGACCCGGAATCGACCCTGCTGATCGATGATAATCTGGAGGTGTTGGCCGCTGCGGAAAGCTATGGCATCCGTCACCTGATCACGATTCGACAGCCTGACAGCTCCAAGCCTACACGAGACGCCTTGCCGTATGAGGCCATTTCGGATTTTGCCGAGATCATGCCGGCCTGACTAGCCCCTGCCCCAGCGCTTGAAGCGCTTCTTGCAATACTTGAGCAAAGTTTCATAGTCAGGAAAGTGCAGCTCATAGTCGTTTTCTACCGGGGCATCGAATTCGCAGTAGTCGTTGCTGTGGTCTCGGCAGATCTGCGGGCGCACCTCGTAGATGCCACAGCGGCCGTCGCTCTGAAGATGTGAGCAGCGCCCCGAAACCATCAGCCACCAGCCTTCGTCGTCCCTGTATACCTCCACGCCTTCATGTGACACCTGCCAAAGCAGGTGTTCGTAGTCCTGCTTGCTTCGCGGCGTGATAAGTTCTTCGGTCACATAGGTGCAGCAATACGAGTTGGTGCAGTAGCCGCATTTATTCTCGGCCGAAATCTCGATGCCCGGCTCAAGCTTTACCTTGATGTCGGCGAGGCGTTCCATGGGCTCGAATGTGCTGCCGGATCAGTCATCATCCGTTGACTTTTTGGGCGGCGGTTTGAATTTGAGGACGGTTGAAGTCTGTGGCTTGTCGGCAAAATGAGGCCGATCCTTGTTTTCAATCCCGGTTTCCTCGATCAGTTCGCGCTCCCGGGCTGCAATCAGGCTGAAGCAGTCACGGATGTCCTTGATCGTCTGTTCACTCAGGGGGTGGCGGACACCCGGTCCCGGAGTTGTATCCCGCACGATCTGCGCCAGCAGCTTCCGCATGACGACGAGTATGCGTTGTTCCTTGCTTCTGCTGGTCATGTCGAGACGGTCCGGGTAGTGTATCGGGCTTTCTTGAATTTGATTACCAGGTTCAAATATAGCCTAACAGATTTGGAACCATATACCATCTCATACTGCCGGGAACGGGGCAGGTTCCAAACCGGTTCAGCAGGTACAGCAATTGCGGTAGCATACGATGAGTCGGCCATTCAACCCGTCCCCGCAGCCGAGGAGTACAAGGCATGTTTCAGGCGCAGTTTTCAATCGGTCAGGTGATCGTGCATAAAAAGTTCAATTACAGGGGTGTCATTTTTGATGTGGACGCGGAGTACAGTGGTACGGACCAGTGGTATGAACAGGTGGCAAGATCAAGGCCACCCAAGGACAAGCCCTGGTACCATGTGCTGGTTGACGGACAGTTGATGACCACCTATGTTGCAGAGCAGCATCTGGAGCCGGATGCCTCGCCTGCCCCGATCATCCACCCCCTGACCGAAGAGTATTTTGACGGTTTTGAAGAAGGGTCCTATCGCAGTTACCGGAACAGCAACTGAAAATGTTCGAGTCGGTTACTGCCTTCGTCAAAAAGAAGATCAAGCCGCAACGCGAGGTGCTGGATGATGACCACATCATGCATCTGGCTACGGCGGTCTTGCTGCTGGAAGTAAGTCGGGCGGATTTTGACGTTCAGGAAGAGGAATTGCGGACCATCGTCGGTGCGTTGGCAGAAAGGTTTGATTTTTCCAAACAGGAGGTGCAGAACCTGGTGGATTTGGCACTTTCCGAGCAGGAGCATCATGTCTCGATCTATCCGTTCGTGAAGATCATCAATGACGGCTGTACACCGGAGGAGAAAAAAAGACTGTTGCTGGACCTGTGGAAAACGGCCTATGCCGATCGCAGGCTCGACAAGTACGAGGAGTATCAGATTCGAAAGATCGCCGACCTGCTGTACCTGCCGCACAGCACCTTCATTCAGACCAAGCTGGAAGTGTTGGAGGACCTGGACTAGGAGCAGCAGACGGCCACTTCCGTGTCCATCCTGTCAGACCATACCTTTGAGCTTCTTCAGGGGCAGAACCCGCACGGACTTGCTGGCCGGTTTGGCCTTGAAAGTCATCTCTTCACCGGTAAAGGGATTGATGCCCTTGCGTGCCCTTTTGGCCGGCTTCTTGACCACCTTGATTTTCAGCAGGCCCGGGAGGTTGAAACATCCGGCGCCCCGTGGCTTCAACTCTTTTGCGATCATGCCTTCAAGCGACTCAAGTACGGAGGCGACCTGTTTGCGAGATAGATCCGTCTCCTTCGCGATCCCGCTTAATATTGCTGTTTTTGTAGGGGGTTTCTTATCAGATCTGGAAGTGGCCATGTAGTGTCATCCTTAGTCATCAGTAAATGAGATCGGGCACAGTTCCACAATCAGGCATCGAATAGCTGGCGGTGACCATGATCGCAATGTAGGAACAGTTAGCTTTTCGCAGCATTGTAATGAAAAACCGTCGCTTTATCATCCGGACCAACCCCGTGTTCTGGTGCGAGTGTCTGCAAGTCCGGGAATGGACATCGATAAGTGGTGTGAGGCCGCTTGGCGGGGTTCCGTTTGCAGGGAAATGCAGAAAACCGGGGGCCTGGCGGGGACTCCATGCGGTCAGTCTCTGCGTCGTGCAGGCGCTAGGAGCCTGATTTGCAGAATCGGTAAATCGCGCTTTCCCCGAACAGGTTGGGCCATAGGCGGGTTTTCCCTCCGGTGCGGCTGGCATGGGTGACCGCGGCCCGCTGGAGTATCCGGATGCCCCTTTTGTCACACAGGGCTTCAAAATCCTGGATCGAGCACAGATGGATGTTGGGGGTGTCGTGCCATTCATTGGGCAGCGCCCGCGTGACAGGCATATACCCGCCCAGTGCGAGCTGTACGCGGCTTTTCCAGTGGGCGAAATTGGGAAAGGTCACGATCCCTTCCTGGCCGATACGCAGCATCTCATCGAGCAGATCACCGGGCTGATGGATGGCCTGCAGCGTGTGGGTCATGACCACGTAGTTGAAGGAGTGCTCCTCAAAGAACTCGGTGATCCCCTTGTCCAGGTTGGTCTGGATGACGGGAATCCCGCTGTCGATACATTGCTGCACGTTCGCGATATCGATTTCCAGGCCATAGCCTGTCACATTGCGGGTCTGTCGCAGGTGTGTAAGCAAGGTGCCGTCCCCGCAGCCGAGATCCAAGATGTGGGCGCCGGGCTGGATCCACTCACAGATAATTTCCAGGTCAGGTCGTAAGGATATGCTCATGTCTGGAGGGCATTGATGTAGCTGCGCAAGACATTGTGGTATTCGGGAATCGCAGTCAGGAAGGCATCATGTCCGAGTTCGGCCTCAATTTCCACGTAACTGACCTTCTTTTTTGCTGCAATCAGCGCACGGACGATCTCGCGAGAACGTGCAGGCGAAAAACGCCAGTCTCCGGTGAAGGAAACGACCAGAAAATCTGCACTGGTGCGCTCGAAGGCCCGTGACAGGTCATTGTCGCAATTCAATGCGGGGTCAAAGTAATCGAGTGCCTTGGTCATGATCAGGTAGGTGTTGGCATCGAATCGGTCCACGAAGGATTTTCCCTGGTAGCGCAGGTAGCTCTCGACCTGGAATTCCACGTCGAAACCGAAATTGAGGGTACCTTCCCGCAAGTCACGACCAAATTTTTCCCGCATGGCGTGATCGGAGAGGTAGGTGATATGCCCCAGCATGCGCGCCAGCATGAGTCCCCGACGCGGCAGGGTGTCCCGCTCGTAATAGTGTCCCTGATAAAAATCGGGATCAGAAAATATGGCTTGGCGCGCCACTTCGTTGAACGCGATGTTCTGCGCTGTCAGCTTGGGTGCAGCAGCGATCACCACCGCCTGGCGCAAGCGGTCCGGGTAGTCAATCGCCCACTGCATGACCTGCATGCCCCCCAGGCTGCCGCCGATCACTGCAGCCCACTGCTCGATGCCGAGTGCGTCCGCAAGGTGGCTTTGGCTCACAACCCAGTCGTGGACGGTGACCAGCGGAAAATCCGGCCCGAACGGTTTGCCGGTGTCCGGGTTGACGCTGGTGGGTCCGCTGCTGCCTTTGCAGCCTCCCAGATTGTTGGGAGAGACGACGAAAAATCGGTCCGTGTCAAAGGGCTTTCCAGGTCCGATGCAGTTGTCCCACCAGCCCGGCTTACGGTCATCGACACTATGGTACCCCGCTGCGTGCTGATCGCCCGACAGCGCATGGCAGATCAGCAATGCATTGCTTCGCTGCGGGTTTAATTCACCGTACGTCTCGTAGGCCAGCGTGAATTCCGGAAGCGTGCGACCGCAATCCAGATCGAGTGGTTGATCGATGGTAATAGACTGGGTCTCGACCAGGCCAACGGAATTCGCAGGAATTGAGTCAGGCACTTTGCGGGGGGTTACCGTTTAAATTTGTAAGTGTAATGAGTGCATGTACCGCACACAATGATACGACAGGCGGGTGTGTCCTGCCCGGTCACAGTGAATGCAGGAATATTTTTGCGCAGAACAGTGCCAGCAATACTGCTGAGGTCGAAAAATCAAACATTCCAACCCGTGGAATCATCCTTCTGGCTGGATGCAGGAGAGGTGCCGTGATGGAATGCAGCACCGATACAAACGGATTGTTCTGACCATGGAGGTGGGGAGCAAGCCAACTGATTGCAACCAGTGCAATGATTGCAAAGATGTAGAGGTTCAGTGCCAGATCAATGACCCCGAATACTGCCGCAAGAAGCAGGGTTCCGGCATCGACGGCTCTCCCCACGAGAAGCCCGCGCAGCGCCAACTCGGCAAACTTGACTGCGACCATCAACAGCAGCGCAGCTGTATCCACGCGGCCTGCATTGGGGATCCACTTGTGCAGTGGCCGTAGCGCCGGGCTCGTCAACGTCAGGATGGATTGTGAAAAGGGGTTGTAGAAATCCGCCCGCGTCAGTCCCAGCAGCATGCGGATTATGAGTGCGTACACGTACAGGGTGAACAGGACATGAACCAGGAAATCCGCGATGCTGAGCAGGGCATTCATGGTTTATTTGTTCGCATCGGAGGAATTATTGTTCGTGGGTGACGTGGCTGACCGGGAAAGCAACTCGGCTTTTTGTGCGGCGCTGCGGATCGCGGCAGCGAAGATTTTCTTCACGCCCTCTTGCTCGAGAATCTCAAGGGCCGCTTCCGTGGTTCCTCCCTTTGAGGTCACGGCGCGGCGCAGTGCATGCGGGTCCTGGTCACCTTGCTCCACCAGCCTGGCTGCGCCAAGGGCGGTGTGAACAGTCAACTGGCGTGCTTGGTCCGCGCTCAGGCCCAGGGACTGGCCGGCCTCCAGGATGGCTTCGATCAGAAAGAAAAAATATGCCGGGCCGCTGCCGGACACAGCCGTCACCGCATCCAGCAGGGTTTCTTCTTCCAGCCACAGCGTGAAGCCCACACTGGCAAGAATGCTCTCCGCCAGCACCCGCTGTGTCTCCGATACATCCGGGCCTGCAAACAGGCCCGTAGTCCCGCAGCGCACCAGGACAGGCAGATTGGGCATGCAGCGAACGACCGGGAATTCCTCGCCCAGCCAGGCGCCGATGTCCCGGACCATCGTGCCTGCGGCAATGGAAACAATCAGGGGCCGAGTCGATTGGTAATGTGCAGAAATCTGCTCGCAGACGAGGCGTATCACCTGGGGCTTGACTGCCAGTACGACCGCCTGTGCCGATGCCGGTGCGGACCCGGCCTGCGCACATATGCGGCATTGCGGAAAATTTTTCTCCAGCAGGGAACCTGTCGAGGGGTCGGTGTCGATGACTGTGATCTGATCGGGCGGCCATCCGCTGTCCAGCAGTCCGCCGATCAGGGCCTGCCCCATGTTTCCGCCTCCGAATATCGCGATTTCCTGGTTTTCTGAAGGCTGATTCATTTTATTTGGCCGTTCGTGCACCAAAAATTGCAGTACCTATTCGAACAATGGTCGCACCTTCTGCAACTGCCGCTTCGAGATCGTCGCTCATTCCCATCGACAGGGTATCGAGCCCGAATCCCGACTCGTTCAGTTGTTCCAGCATCTCTCGCAGTTGCGCGAAACGCCGGCGTCGATGAATAGTATCACTAGTTTGCCGCGGGATGGCCATCAGGCCACGCAATTCCAGGTTGGGAAGTTCTTGCAAGGCACTTGCGAGGTCCTGTACCTGTTCGCACTGCACTCCGGACTTGGAATGTTCGCGGTCTATGTTGACCTGTAGACAGATCTGCAGGGGAGGCAGACGGGACGGGCGCTGTGTGCTCAGGCGCTCGGCAACGATCAGGCGTTCTATGCCGTGTACCCAGTCGAAGTGTGCGGCAATTTGCCGGGTCTTGTTTTTTTGTATGGGGCCTACGAAGTGCCAGCAAAGGTTTTCGTTCTCCAGTGCGTCGATCTTTTCCAGGGCCTCCTGCAGGTAGCTTTCGCCGAAATCACGCTGCCCGGCGCTGGCCGCAGAGACGATGTCCTCGACACTCTTTTTTTTGCTGACCGCCAGCAGACGCACACTGCCGGGGATGCGCTGGTGCCGGTTCTCCAGGCGGCGGATCGTCTCCTTCACCTGCAAAAGGCGTGTCGCGGGTGTCCGGTCAGAAGATGCTGGCTGCATTGAAAACCGGCCCATCAACGCACACCCGCTTCATGGCCACCATGCGATTATTCTCCCGGTAAGGTACGACGCAACCGGCACAGCCCCCGACAGCACATGCCATATACTCTTCCAGGCATACCTGGCAGGGAAGCGCATGCCGGCGACAGAATTCAGAGACCGCTTCCAGCATCCGGTTCGGTCCGCAGGCAAATACCTGCACACCTTTTTGCGCTGCATGGTCCAGGTTCAGGAACCAGCGTTCGGCCAGTTCGTGTACGTAGCCGTGGAAACAGCCGGGATACCCCTGCAGACTGGTGAGCCGCGATGCGATGCCCCAGTCATCGAGCAACGGCATGGCCGCAATGACCTCCTTCGGGACATCCGGGGCCAGTATTTTTGAAGGCCGGGTCGGAAAAGGAAAGGGAATTTCAGAACCCAGGATGGCCAGCGGATGCAATCCTGGATTTCCCCTGAGGGTTTCTGCCAGGAAAATCATGGGAGGAATCCCCACGCCCCCGCCAAGCAGCAATGGATGCGTGGTATTCTCATGCACCCTGAAGGTGTTCCCAACCGGCCCCAGGCACTGCAGCATATCCCCGGATTTGCGAGCCGCCAGTTCCGCGCTTCCTTGCCCTACAATCTTGTACAGGACTTCAACCCAGCCTGCGGCGGGGTCGCAGCGCATAATGGAAAATGGCCGGCGCAGGGCTCTCTGGGGATCGCACTGCAGGTGCAGGAAGTTACCGGCTTTTGCGTGGCGGGCACACTCGGGTGCGCTTAGCCTGAGGACAAACTGTTGTGCCGCCAGCGCATCATGATGGGTCACACGGGCGCATTCCTCGAAGATCGGGTTTTGCTCGGATTCCATGCCTTGCGTTGCTTGATGGAGACGGGCTCACTCGGGTCCGAGCTGAAAGACCAGCTTGCCGCCCAGAATCGTGTGTGTAACGCGGCCTTTGAACTGGCGCCCCAGCAAGGGCGTGTTTTTGCCCCGGCTGAGCAGGGTTTCATTGCTCAGGGTCCAGTTCAGGCCGGGATCGACGACGCATGCATCTGCCTGTCGGCCCACAGACAGCTCGCCGGCTGCGATCCCGAGGATTTCTGCAGGTTGCTGAGTCACCCGGCGCACGGCCTCCTTCAGGCCGAGTACCCCTTCATCCACCAGTTGCAGGACCAGGGGCAGCAGGGATTCCAGGGTGGAACTGCCGGGTTCCGTGGACTGGAACGGTGCCAGCTTGGCTTCGATTTCATGCGGCTGGTGATCTGCGCAAATCGCGGACAGTGCACCGTCCTGCAGACCCTTTCGAAGGCCGTCACGGTCCTGTTGTGTACGGTAGGGAGGGAGGTTATGACACAGTCCGTCAAAATCCTGGAGGTCGTGGTCGGTCAGGAACAAATGCAGGATGCTGGCATCGGCACTGACCGGCAAGTGGTCCCTGCGGGCACGTGCAATCATATTCACTGCACGTGACGTCGAAAGGTGACAGAAATGGGTGCGGACACTGAGTTCCTCGATCAGGGCAAGATGAAAGGCCAGTGCCGCCGTTTCCGCTGCGGCGGGTATGCCGGGAAGGCCGAGGCGCAAGCCTGTGAGACCCTCGTGTACACAGCCGTTGTTGGCCAGGTGATGGTCGATCGGGTACGTGAAGACGGTAAGTCCCTGACTGGATGCATATTCCATGGCACGTCTCAGTACAAGCGGGCTTTTCAGGGGAAGCAGGACGTTGGTGACCCCGACGCAGCCGGTCGCTTTGAGCGCAGCCATTTCACTTAGATTTTCCCCTTTCAGGCCTTTCGTCAATGCCCCGATCACGTGCACCTTGCAGTGACCGCTATCCTGCGAAAGCTGCTCGATCAACTCGACCTCTGCGGGCGAGTCGACGACCGGGCTGGTCGTCGGCAGACATGCCAGACTGGTGATGCCTCCCGCTGCAGCGGCCCGGGTCTCGGTGCGAATGGTGGCCTTGTGCTCCTGTCCCGGCTGGCGCAGGCTGGCGGAAAGTTCAACGAGTCCGGGCAAGACCAGCTTGCCGGCTGCATTGATCGTGTGTTCAGCCTCCCAGGCAGACGGGGGTTTGTGAACGGCAACCACCTTTCCATCCGCCATGAAGATGTCTGCAGCCTGGTCGATTTCATTGGCGGGGTCGACGAGATGGCCGTTCAGTATCTCAAGTTTCATGACTGTCTCCATGCTCGCCGGTGCTGATCGCGATCGACAGGATGGCCATGCGAACGGCGATGCCGTACTTCACCTGTTGCAGAATCACAGACTGGGAGCCGTCGGCAACCTCTGAACTGATCTCCACGCCGCGGTTGATGGGGCCAGGGTGCATGACGATTGCATCAGGGCTGGCCAGCGCCAGTCTTTCCGGAGTCAGTCCATACAGCTGGAAGTACTCGTGCTCACTCGGAATAAATGCCCCCTGCATGCGCTCTTTTTGCAGTCGCAGCATGATGATTACATCGACATCGCGCAATCCCTGCCAGCAATTCTGAAACACCTGTACGCCCAGCTGCTCGATGTTCGCAGGCAACAGCGTGCGGGGTGCGATCACGCGGATCTCTTGGGTGCCCAGGATATTGAGCGCCTCGATCTGGGAACGGGCGACACGTGAATGCAGGATATCGCCCACGATCGCAACGCGCAGCTTCGAAAAATCCGGGTGGTGTTCGCGAATCGTGAAGACATCGAGCAGGGCCTGGGTCGGATGGGCATGACGCCCGTCGCCGGCATTGATGATGCTGACGTGGGGCGCTACGTGCTTGGCAATGAAGTCCGCTGCCCCGCTTTCCGGGTGTCTGACAATAAAGATGTCCGTGTTCATGGCCTCCAGGCTGAACAGCGTGTCCAGCAGGCTTTCGCCCTTGACGGTAGCCGAGGTGGCGATGCTGATGTTCAGAACATCTGCAGACAGCCGTTTGGCGGCAAGTTCAAAAGTAGTACGGGTTCGGGTGCTGGGTTCAAAAAAGAGGTTCACGATGGTTTTGCCGCGCAGCAGCGGTACTTTCTTGACAGCCTGGCCATCCACGCTGGTGAATGACTTGGCCGTATCGAGGATATGGGTCAGCGCCTCGCGATCCAGTCTGCCGATGTCCAGAAAATGTCTCATGCAAAAAGGCTCAGTCCACGATCTCCAGAACGATCGGCTGCGGGCCGCCGAGCTGCACCTGCTGCCTGGCATCCAGGTTGAGCCTCGTGCCTACAACATCCGCCTGGATGGGCAATTCCCGGCCGTTTCTCTCCACGAGGATGGCCAGACTGACCGATGCAGGGCGACCATAATCGAAAATCTCGTTCAGGGCCGCGCGTACCGTGCGCCCGGTATACAGCACATCGTCGATCAGGATAATGTGTCGGTCCGTTACGTTCAGGGGCAGGTGGGAAGGCTTTACTGTCGGCTGGATTCCCGCACGACTGAAGTCATCCCGGTAAAAGGTGATGTCGAGTACCCCCAGTTCGTCCTTGATTTCAAGCATCGACTGAATCTGTTCCGCAATCCATACCCCGCCCGTGCGGATCCCTACCAGCAAGGGTTGGGTGATACCCCGTTCACGCATGAAAACCTCGAGGTCCTGCCCCAGCTTGTCAATCAGTTGCGGGGCATCCAGGTCTGTCATGGCGTGACCCTTTTCACGTTGGGGTCATCATGATGCGCGAGCCAGGTCTGCAGAATGATGGCCGCCGAAGCCTTGTCGATGTCGGTTTTGCGAATTTTTTTGCGCTGTCCCTGCGCCCGCATGTCCTTGAGCAGGGCATACGCGCGCGCTGAAGAAAATGACTCGTCCACGGTTTCCACGGGCAGACAGTAGCGGTCTCGCAGGGCCTTGCAGAAATTCCGGACCCGCTGCTTGATTCGACCGTGGTCTTGCGTGTGATGTTCGACCCTGCCTACAACCAGGGCATCAGGATGCCATTGCCCAATGATCTGGTCGATCTTGTCCCAGGGCATTCCTGAACTCGGGACGACCAGTGTCGTCAGGGGGTTAGCAGTCCCGGCGCTGGGTACGCCAATGGCAACCCCTATCCTGCATTCTCCATAATCAAACCCGATCACGTTGGACATGGGCAGCAATCGGACAGGTAGCCTTGAGCTTCAGACAGATTTGCTTGTATGTCCTCAGGCATGTCCGGCCTCGCTTGAAATCAGGTTCAGATCGATTCCCAGTTTGCTGGCTGCACTCTGCCAGCGTTTTTCAACTGGCGTGTCGAATACGATCTTGGCTTGGTATGGGACTGTCAGCCAGGCGTTTTCTTTCAATTCCTTTTCCAGCTGTCCCGGCCCCCATCCAGCATACCCCAGCGCGACAATCGCGTTCTCGGGCCCCGCGCCCCGGCCAATATCCAGGAGAATGTCCTCCGATGTGGTCAGTTTCAGGTCATCGTCGATCGTGTAGGTGGATGTCCACTTCCGGTCCGAATCATGCAGGACGAATCCCCGGTTGGCATGTACAGGCCCGCCCGCATACACCGGACTGTGTGCGGACGCTGCTTCCTGATCATCAGCATCCACGTCCAGGTAACGGATCAGTTCATCGACGCACAGGGTGATCGGCTGGTTCACGACTATGCCCATCGCACCGTGCTCGTTGTGTTCGCAAATCAGGGTCACCGTGCGTGAGAAATTCGGGTCATGCAGGGCGGGCATCGCCACGAGCAGTTGTTTGGTAAGGCTCTCTGACATGGTTGACCGGGCATGCAAAGGGACGTTTTCAAAAACATCCGGACACGGGTGATTACCAATATACCGCAGTTGCTGCCCATTTTTCAGAAAATGATGGGGTATGTGAGGGCTCTGACGCCATTTCCTGCCGACCCCCGTTCAATCGGGTTCTTGTGCCTGCCCAAGCCTTTTTTCGATCCAGTCGAACAGGATCGCGGCAATGTTGAGGCCACACATCTTGTCCAGTTCCCGGATGCCGGTCGGGCTGGTGACGTTGATTTCCGTCAGGTAATCACCGATCACGTCGATTCCCACGAAATCCAGCCGCCTGGCCTTCAGTTCCGGCCCGATTTGTTCACAAATCCATCGGTCCCGTTCGGTCAGGGCGGCGGCTTTCGGTGTGCCTCCCTTGGCCAGGTTGGCGCGCAGCTCGCCTGCGGCCGGGACCCGTACCAGGGCATGCGGCACGGGTTCACCGCCAATGAGCAAAATCCGTTTGTCGCCTTCCCGGTACTCGGCGATCAGTTTCTGTGCCATCACCGAGCGGCTGCCGTGCTGGGTTGAGGTTTCCAGAATCACGCCCCGGTTCGGATCATCGTGTCGCACGCGAAAGACCAGGTCGCCTGCCATGCCATCAAGAGGCTTGACCACGGCTTCCTTGTGTTCGTCGACGAAATGCTCCAGTGCCTGCCGGTTGCGGCTGACCACATAGGGCACGGTGCATTCTGCAAAACAGGTGGCGAACAGCTTCTCGTTGGTATCCCGCAGGCTGGCGGGATCATTAACCACCAGTACCCCGCTTTGCTGCAGGCGTTCCAGCAAGAAGGTCGTATAGATGTACTCCATATCGAACGGCGGGTCCTTGCGCATCAGTATCACGTCGAGTCCCCCCAGTTCCCGGGTCGTGCGCGCCTGCACCTCGGCCCAGTTGACCGGATCGTCCCGCACCGAGATGCGGGCCGTGTGTCCCATGATCACGCCGTCTTGCAGAAAGATGTCGGACGGCTGCAGATAGTGAATGTGCCAGGCCCGACGCTGTGCCTCCCGCAGCATGGCAAACGTGCTGTCCTTGTGGATATTGATGCCCTCTAAAGGGTCCATGACTACACCGAGTTCAATGGTCATCGAAAGGCAATGCCTCGTCTGTACTGGCTGTCCACAGGATACCATTCCGGATCGGGACCCTTGGCGGGAAAAATGTGCTGTGCCGTGCAGGACAGCACGGGTAGGCGTCTTGAGCTAGTGGTCGTCATGCTGCGACAGGTCTCCCCACAGCAACTGTGCACTGACGACTGCGGTCAGCGCAGCCGTTTCGGTGCGCAATATCCGCGGACCCAGGGCGACCGCCTCGAATCCTTTGACAAGGATCCGGTCTGTCTCGGTTTCGCTAAAGCCGCCCTCCGGGCCGATCGCAAGCCAGACTTTTCCAAGGGGGTCACGGGAGAAGTGCGCCAGCGTGTGGCTTGCGCCCATGTCGAGGACGAATCCCCGTGCATCTTCGCCGAGCGCATGCAAGCCGCCCAAATCCCGTGCTTCATGCAGGATGGGAAGGACTGCGCGTCCACACTGTTCGCAGGCGCTGATAATGATGTTTTGCCAGTGCCGCTGCCGGTTTGCCCGGGTCTGGTCCGAGAACCGGGGGACCGTCCGGTCGGTGATGACCGGGTGTATTTCGCTGACGCCCGCCTCGACGGTCTTCTGGATGGCGTAATCCATGTGTGTACTTCTCGACACGCCGAGCACCAGGTGGGTTTCCAGCACGGATTCCTTTCTGGCAGGGATTCGCTCCGTGATCCGGACGGTCACGGCTTTCTTGTGAAAGGTGACCGGCTGGCCGGGGTAGTCGTAGCCGTCTCCGTTGAACAGTATCAGCGGTGAGTGCTTGTTGATGCGAAGTACGTGGGCGGCGTGGTGGCGCGTGCTGCCATCCAGACTGACTTCACCGTGCACGGTCAACTCTTGAGGAGTGTACAGACGAATGGCCTGCATGGTGCCGAAGGCAGATGACCGCCGGGTTCAGTAGCGGTAGTAATCAGGTTTATAGGGCCCGTTCGGATCCACCCGGATGTATTCCGCCTGTTCAGGAGTCAGCCGGGTCAGTTTCGCACCGATCTTGTCCAGATGCAGGCGCGCAACTTCCTCATCGAGCATCTTGGGCAGTACGTAGACCTTGTTTTCGTACCGGTCGGGATTCTTCCACAGTTCCATTTGTGCGAGCACCTGGTTGGTAAAGGAATTCGACATCACGAAACTCGGGTGGCCTGTGGCGCAGCCCAGATTCACGAGGCGACCTTCTGCCAGGAGGATGATGCGCTTGCCGTCCGGAAAGAGAATGTGATCCACCTGCGGCTTGATGTTCTCCCACGGGTACTGCCTGAGGCTTGCGACATCGATTTCATTGTCGAAGTGCCCGATGTTGCAAACAATGGCCTGGTCCTTCATGGCCCGCAGATGATCATGGCTGATGACATGGTAGTTACCGGTTGCGGTCACGAAGATGTCGGCACTCGAGACCACGTCTTCCAGGGTGACTACGCGGTAGCCGGCCATGGCGGCCTGCAATGCACAAATGGGATCAATCTCCGTGATGAGGACATTCGCTCCGAGGCTGCGCAGGGACTGCGCACAGCCTTTTCCCACATCGCCAAAGCCAAAGACCACCGCGGTTTTAGCCGCGATCATGACATCGGTGGCACGCTTGATTCCGTCTACCAGTGATTCGCGACAGCCGTACAGGTTGTCAAACTTGGACTTGGTCACGGAATCGTTCACATTGAATGCCGGGACTTTGAGGTCGCCGTTTTTTTCCATTTCCAGCAGGCGGTGAACCCCGGTGGTGGTCTCCTCGGACAGCCCCTTGACGTGTCCCAGCAGTTCGGGAAAGTGTTCATGCATGATCTTGGTCAGGTCGCCGCCGTCATCGAGCAGCATGTTCGGATGCCAGCCGCCGGGCCCATGGACGGTCTGCTCAATGCACCATATGTACTCCTCCTCCGTTTCACCTTTCCAGGCAAACACGGGAATGCCGCTGGCCGCCATGGCCGCGGCTGCATGATCCTGGGTGGAAAATATGTTGCAGGATGACCATCGGACCTGGGCGCCCAGTGCCGTCAGGGTCTCGATCAGTACAGCGGTCTGCACCGTCATGTGCAGACAGCCTGCAATGCGCGCACCGGCCAGCGGTTTCTCATCACCGTACTTCTCGCGCAGGGCCATCAGCCCCGGCATCTCGGTTTCGGCAATGGCAATCTCCTTGCGCCCCCAGTCGGCCAGTGCGAGGTCCGCCACCTTGAAATCCGCTGCCACTTGCTGCGCAGGTTGAATGCTCATAATCTTGTCGTGCCGTTCAGCCAATTTGCGGCATTATACCATTGCGCCCAGTCCGGCCCGTTCCTTCAGTTCGTCCACCCGGTCCATACGCTCCCAGCGAAAACTGTCCTCGTTGCGGCCAAAATGCCCGTAGGCAGCCGTGGCCTGGTAGATCGGGTGGAGCAGATCCAGCATGGACAGGATTCCGTAGGGGGACAGGTCGAACATGTCACGGACGATGGCTTCGATCCTGTCGTCTGCGACGGCCCCCGTGCCGAAGGTATTGATCGAGATGGAAGTCGGCTGTGCCACGCCGATAGCGTACGAGATCTGGATCTCGCAGCGTTCTGCCAGCCCGGCTGCGACCACGTTCTTGGCGACATAGCGTCCCGCATATGCTGCCGAGCGATCGACTTTTGAAGGGTCCTTGCCCGAGAAGGCGCCGCCGCCATGGCGCGCCATGCCCCCGTAGGTGTCGACGATGATCTTGCGCCCGGTCAGCCCGCAATCTCCGACCGGTCCTCCGGTCTCGAACCGGCCGGTCGGGTTGATGTGGACCTTCGTGCCTGCCGTCATCCACTTTTCCGGCAGCACCGGCTTGATGATCAGTTCCCGGACCGCTTCATGCAGGTCTTCCTGGGTGACTTCCGGGTCATGCTGGGTGGAGAGCACCACCGCCTCGATGCAACAGGGTGTTCCGTCCTCATAGGCAATGGTGACCTGGCTCTTGGCATCCGGGCGCAACCAGGCCAGTTGGCCGGCCCGCCTTACCGCAGACTGTTGTTGCACCAGGCGGTGAGCATAGGTGATGGGCGCCGGCATGAGTACATCGGTCTCACTGCAGGCGTAGCCGAACATCATGCCCTGATCGCCCGCGCCCTGATCCTCCCTGCTTTCACGGTCAACCCCGCGTGCAATATCGGGTGACTGCTTGCCCAGCGCATTGATGACTGCACAGGTGTGTCCGTCAAAACCGATTCTCGAGTGGTCATATCCAATCTCGTTCACAGTGCGCCGCACGAGGGACTCGAGGTCTGCGTGGGCCGAGGTGGTGATCTCTCCTGCCAGCACGACCATGCCGGTTTTCACAAGGGTTTCGCAGGCTACGCGGGCACCGGGATCCTGTTCGAGAAGGGCATCCAGCACCGCATCGGAGATCTGGTCTGCCATCTTGTCCGGATGCCCCTCAGATACGGACTCGGAGGTGAAAACACGTGTCGCAGGCATGGGCCTCTTTGGGTCTGGTATGGCCTGTCAACGGTTAACAGGCGCCTTGAATCGCGCTATTCTACGCAATTCGAGTACATTTAAGAAATGCATTCCTGATTCCATGGCGCGCACACCCTCCAACATGATGCCCCTGGGCACCTCGGCGCCGGAATTTTGCCTGCCGGATACGGTTTCCGGGAAGGAAGTGTGCCTGTCGGACGTGCGTGGCGAGATCGCGACCGTGGTCATGTTCATATGCAACCATTGCCCCTTCGTAAAGCATGTCCAGGACGAACTGGTCCGGCTCGGCCAGGAGTATCCTGCCCGCGGTGTCTCGCTGGTTGCTGTCAGTTCCAATGATGCCGTCCAGTATCCCGAGGACTCACCGGAAAACATGAAGGCCCTGGCGGCGTCCCTCGGATATACCTTTCCTTACCTGTATGACGAGACCCAGCAGGTGGCCAGGCTGTACGATGCGGCCTGCACGCCCGATTTCTATGTCTTCGATCAGGCACTGGGATGCGTGTACCGGGGTCAGCTGGACGATTCGCGACCGGGCAATGACATCCCTGTGACCGGTGAAAGCCTGCGCCTTGCCCTTGATGCCCTGCTGGCGGGTCAAAGTATCGATCCCGAACAGAAACCCAGTGTAGGGTGCAACATCAAGTGGAAGGCATGACGTCTGGCCCGAGATAAGCCAAAAGGGAAGGCACACCGGCTGAACCTGAGCAGTGGGAATGGCCGGACCGCCTGTTATGGATGATGGCGCAGCGACGGATAATCTCTGCCCGAGCAGACGAGGGCTCGATGAGAAGGTCGCTGATCAGAAGTTTCTGCATCGCACGCGTAGTGCGATAGGCTGCATGATAATGGCAACTGTTTCAGGAAGATTGACTACACACCGGCGCCACCGTGCACCCGCGGTACTTCTCCCGGTCATCACCGGATTTCTTATGGCCGCGTGTTCACAAAAATCATTCCTGCCGGCGCAGGAGCCCGTGCCGCCATTGCCCGAGAGATTCACGGGGGAGGCGGTGGCCGAGGCCTATGCACCGCTGGAGTGGTGGAAGACATTCAACGATCCGGTACTTGATCGGGTCGTGGAAGCCGCGCTTTCGTCGAACTTCGACCTGGAGGGGGCCGTGGCGCGTGTGGAGCAGGCCCGGGCCCGGGCCCGCATTGCGAATGCGGCCAGGTACCCTGCGCTGCAGCCATCCGTGACAGCCGAGGACACCGATTCACCGACCAATGCCGGAGTGGGTGAGCAGATCGAAGAGATCGGGTTGAGCCCGGAACTCAAGCAGGAGTTTGGCATTTCCGTGCCGGACCGCCTGGCGGTGACCACGTACTCTTTGAGCACGGAATTCTCCTATGAGGCCGACTTCTGGGGCCGCAACCGCCATGATGCACAGGCGGCCCGTGCCAGGCACCTGGCTTCCGAGTGGGATCACCGTGCAGCCCGTATCGGGGTCGTTGCGGAAACCGTGCATACTTACATCGAAGTCGCCTGGCTGCGACGGCAACTCGGGCTGTCCGACGAGATTGTGAGAATTCTGAAGGAGCGCGAGAAGCTCACCACGGCCCGGTATCACCGTGGCCTGAATACCGCACGCGAACTCTATACCGCGCGCCTGCAGCTGTGGAATTCTCAGGCTGAACTGCCGGCGGTCAGGGGCCAGCTGGCCGATGCACAGGGACGTCTCTGGGTGTTGCTGGGAGGATACCGGGCGGACCTGGCTGGCGTGTTGCCCGATTCCCTGTCCCCGTCAATGACGCTCGAGCACGTTCCGGTGGGTATTCCTGCGGACCTGCTCGCGCAACGCCCCGATGTGGGCGCTGCCCGCCAGCACATGGAAGCGGCGCGCTATGCCGTCGGTGCCCGCCGGGCTGAACTCCTGCCGTCCCTGTCCTTGTCCGGCTCCATCGGCCTGCAGGGCTCGGACACTGACCAGTGGTTTGATGCGGACCAGTGGTTCAAAAACCTGAGCCTGAATCTGGTAGGACCGGTTTTTCAGGGCAAGCGGCTGCGCCACAATGTGACACTCGCTGAGACCCGGCTGAAAGAAGCGGTTTCCGCTTACAAGCACTCAGTGGTGACTGCGGTCAACGAGGTCGAGGCGGTGCTGGCCCAGCTGGAGACCAGTTACCACCGCCATGCCCTGCTGAACTCGTCCGTTAAGGAAGCCCGGGCGGAGGCCGCCTTCCAGGAGCGGCGCTACCGGTCCGGGGTCGGGGATTACGATGACTTTCTGGCCGCTTCGGAAACCCTCACCAGCATGAGGTCCTCGCTGGTCGCGGCAGAACGTGACCTGGGCTACATGCGGCTCGCGCTGCACCGCGCCCTGGGCGGTGTGTGGACGGCTTCTGAACCAGGTGCCGTACAAATTGACGATTCTCCACAGGTTGCGGGCCCGCAAGTTGCAACCTTACCCACTGAGTAAATCAGCATGAACAGACTGAAGAACAAACTGAAAGGTTACCTGGTTGCCGCAGGAATTCTGGCTGGCGCGGTGGTGCTGGCATCCATTCTGGTGTCCCTGGCCCCTGAGCCGGAGCGTCGTGAACAGCCGCCCCAGATTCCGTTTGTACACACGGCCCGGGTGATGTCCGGGCAGGGGGCTATCCCCGTGTACGGGGCCGGTACGGTGCGGCCCAGTGCCGAGATCGATGTCACCCCGCAAGTCAGAGGCAGGGTCGACTGGGTGAATCCGAATTTCCACAGTGGCGGGCGACTCAAGGCCGGCGAGACGATGTTCCGCATTGAACAGGCGGACTACCAGTATCGCCTTCGCGAGGCCATGGCCGACCTTGAAGACCGAAAAGTGGCACTTCTCGAGGCCCAGGAACTGGCAGCGGTGGCACGCAGTGAATACGAGCAGTATTCAGGGCGACAGCTTGAGTCCGGGGCCACGGTGGACCAGGCGAGCCCCCTGGTGTTGCGCGAACCCCAGTTGAAGGCGGCTCAGGCGGCACTCAAGCGCGAGGAAGCCAGGGTGGCAGAAGCTAGGCTGGCTTTGTCCAGGACGAAGGTGAATGCACCTTTTGATGGCTATGTACGCGAAGAGTTCGTGGACAAGGGACAGTTCCTGTCGGTGGGCAAGTCAGTGGGACGACTGTTCGCTGCCGATGCTGTCGAAGTGGTGATCCCTCTTTCCGATGCCAGCACGGCCTTGATCCCCGGGCTGTGGAAACTGCAGAAGGGGAATGGCAAACGGCAGGTGCCTGCGCGCGTGATTGCCCGATTCGGCGATGAAAGCTTTGCGTGGAACGGCTACGTCGATCGGGCCGAAGCCTCGCTGGACAAGCAGACACGAACCATTGACGTGGTCGTGCGGGTGCCGGACCCCTTTTCCAGGAGTGAGCAGGTGCAGGGCGCGGCGCGTCCCGAGCATGCCCCCCCGCTGCTGATCGGCAAATTTGTGGAAATAGAGATCCAGGGCATCACCCCCGAAAGCTATTTCCAGGTACCGCGTTCCGCATTGCAATCGAACAACGAGTTATGGGTGGTTCGCGAAAACCAGTCGGTCGGAATTGTCCCGGTACAGGTGCTGCAGCGCGGCGACGATGAAGTTTTTGTAACGGGGGCCCTGGAGGAAGGTCTTGCAGTCATCACCGGGGGAATCCAGTTTGCGACCGAGGGCATGATGGTTCGCAGCGAGGCCGGCTCGAGACCATGAGCCGCAGCGCCAGTCATCCGGGTGAGCCAGGCGGACCGATCGCCTATATGGCGGGCAACAGTGTCGCTGCCAACCTGTTCATGGTCGCCATACTTGCAGCCGGCCTGGTAGCGCTGACCGGTCTTGAGCGTGAGGCCTGGCCCACCTTGCCCTTCAACACGATCGAGGTGTCCATGGCCTATCCGGGTGCCACGCCCGAGGAGGTGGAAGAATCGATCATCGTCAAGATCGAGGAGCAGGTCAACTCGCTGGATGACATCAAGAGAGTGAAGTCCGTGGCGGCTCCGGGGATGGCATCCATCCGAATCGAGCTGAAATCGGGTACGGATATCGGCCGGGCACTGGATGATATCAAATCTGCGGTAGGTCGCATCCAGTCCTTCCCAGGCGGGGCAGAGCGTGCGGAGTTCAGGGAAATGACCAATCGGCAAAGCGTGATTCGTCTCATTGTCTACGGTAATGCTTCTGAACGCTCACTCAAGGAGCTGGCACACCGGGTCGAGGATGAACTCGCTTCGCTTGATGCCGTGTCATCGGTGGATACCAGCGGTGTTCGGGATTATGAAATCTCCATCGAAGTACCACAGCAGCGCCTGCGTGCCCTGGGCCTGACCCTGACAAGCATCGCAGACACCATTCGCCATGGCTCCCTGGACCTGTCGGCGGGCAGTATCGAAACGCAGGAGGCGCAGGTGCGGGTGCGTACGCTTGGACAGCGCTACGATCAACAGGATTTCGAAGACATCGTGGTTCTGAGCCGCAGCGACGGTACTGTCGTCCGCCTGGGTGATATTGCCGTGGTCCGCGACGGCTTCCAGGACACGGACTTGATCGTCCGGCACCAAAATCAGCCTGCTGCCTTCGTTGAGGTCTACCGGTCCGACGGGGAACAGGTGATGGATGTTGCGACCGCCGTACAGGACCATGTCGCAAATGTGATCATCCCCTCCCTTCCTGAAGGTGTGGGGGTCACCATCTGGAACGATGAATCCCAGTCCTATGCGGAACGTGTCGACCTGCTTGTAAAAAACGGCTCACTGGGGCTGCTCCTGGTATTCATTGCATTGGCTCTGTTTATGGAAATCCGGCTCGCCGTGTGGGTTGCCGCCGGCCTGGCGGTTTCAGGCATTGGTGCCCTGGCAGTCATGCTGGCGCTCGACATTGCGATCAACACCATATCCCTGTTCGCGTTCGTTCTAGCGATCGGCATCGTGGTCGATGACGCGATCGTGGTGTCAGAACATATCCACTACGAGCGCAAGCGCGGTACAGCGGGGGTAGCGGCGGCCATTCGCGGGGCACGGCGAATCAAGATACCCCTGACGTTTGCCGTTCTCACCTCGGTCGCGGCGTTCACCCCGCTGCTCTTTATTCCCGGGGGGATCGGGGAAATCTGGGGCGCCCTGCCCGTGATCATCATTGCCATGCTGCTGATTTCCCTGGTCGAGTCATTGCTGATCTTGCCCAATCACCTGTCCCATCTGCATGGACCGGATCATGTACCCACGGGTCCCGTTGAACGTTTTTTTGCCCAGGCCCAGGGCCTGGTCGATCAGGCGGTCAGCAAATTTCTGAAAGGCCCCCTGGACCGCGCCCTGCATTTTGCGACGGCTCAGCCCGTGGTGACCGTTGCTGGCGCCATCGGGCTGCTCATCGTCAGTATATCCCTGTTGCCTGCGGGGATCGTCAAGACGACCTTTGCTGATGTGGTTGAAGGAGACTTCGTGACGGCCAGTCTGGAAATGCCTGATGGCACGACCGCGCAGAGGACGTACGAGGTGGCGAGAGAGCTTGAGACCGCGGGTCACCGGGCGATCGAACGGCTTTCTCGAGAGCGGGCCGAGGGTTCGCCTTCCTTGCTTTCCGGGGTGACCGTGACCGTCGGTCAGGGGCCGCGTGTAGAGGGTGGCGGACTGGTGCCTGAGCCCACACTCAATCCGCAAGCCAATATTGCCACCATAGAATTCAAATTGCTGGGCGCACAGCAGCGCGAGATTTCCACAGGCGCGGTGGTGGATGCATGGCGGGAAGAGGTCGGTGTGCTTCCCTATGTCCGGGGTCTCGCCTTCAGCGGCGAGATTATTGATCTTGGCAATCCTGTCGAGGCCGTATTGTCGCATCCCGACCCGAAGCGCTTGGCCGATATTGCGAGCTCCATGGTCGCCAGCCTGCGTGCAATAGGTGGAGTCTTTGACGTACGCTCCGACCACTCCCCTGGAATCCGGGAAATCCAGATCGAGTTGCGCCCCGAAGCGCGAACGCTCGGGCTCACACTTGAGGAACTGGCTCAGCAGGCCCGTTCTGCGTTCTTCGGTGCCGAGGCCTTGAGGGTTCAACGGGGCCGTGAAGAGGTCCGCGTGTATGTGCGGCTACCGGCCAATGAACGCAATGCCATTACCGACATTGAAGGGTACCTGATCCACACACCGAGCGGAGCAGAGGTCCCGTTAAGCCAAGTGGCTCAGCTCAAATCGGGTATCTCGCCGCCCTCGATTCGACGCAAAGACGGGCAACGTGTCGTCACAGTGACCGCGGATGTGGATCAAACAATGATATCTAGTGGAGAAGCTAACAGTATTCTAGCCAATTCAATTCTCACGGGTCTCACGGCAGAGTACCCGGACCTGACCTACACGTTTGGGGGTGAACAGCAGCAGCAGATGGAGTCTCTGGACTCGCTGAATCGTGGTTTCGTACTCGCTTTGCTGATGATCTTCGCACTGCTCGCCATCCCCCTGCGCTCCTATACCAAACCGTTTATCATCATGGCCGTAATCCCTTTTGGGCTGATCGGTGCGATCCTCGGCCACTGGGTGTTGGGCGTTGCCATGAGTGCCGCTTCATTCATGGGTATCTTCGGCCTGAGCGGGGTAGTTGTGAATGACTCTCTGGTGATGATCGACTTTATCGACCAGAAGCTTGATGAAGGCTCGCCTGCCCGAAGTGCAATCATTGAGGGTGCGAAAGGAAGGTTCCGTCCGATTTTGCTGACCTCCGTGACCACATTTCTCGGCTTTACGCCACTCATTCTTGAACGTTCCATTCAAGCCCAGTTCCTGGTGCCTTTTGCCGCATCGCTCGGGTTTGGGATCATGATCACCACGGCCATCCTGATGATGGTCATCCCTGCGCTGATGTCGATTCACCTGCGCAGGCGGATGAAAGGCACTGAAGCAGGTATTCCCACCACTACGGCTGCATCCCGCACCGCCGATTAAATTCTGCAGGCAGTCCTGTACGCCTGCACTGTGCTTCTCGCAAACACGGGTTTAGCAATGATCTTGGCAGGGTATGGGCTAACGTTGCTGTGGAGCCGTGCTCTTGGACATCATGAATGTGGTATCTTTAGTTGATCACAGCACCTGGATGAGCTTGCAAACTGTTAGGCATCCAATGAAATATGTAGGTCACTCAAGCCGAGAGCACTAATTCTCCATTGCTGTTCCCATTTCCCGAGGGCTGGTATTTCGTGGCCAGCCGTCAATCCATTGTCAAGAAGAAGTTGATTCAGAAAACTTGGCTGGGCCAGGAAATAGTCGCTTGGTGTGACGCGGAAGGGCAGATTTGCGTAGCTGAATCCGTGTGCCCGCACCTGGGTTCGGAACTGGGCCCAGAGGCTGGAGGAAAGGTGCGAAATGGCCGTCTTGTTTGCCCGTTTCATGGATTTGAATATGATGCGGGCGGCCAGTGTGTAGCCACTCCCTTTGCCCCTGCGCCCCGGTCCGCGAAACTGAAGGTGTTTGAAACGCGCGAGCTTCTGGGTCTTGTTTTCGCCTGGTGGGGAAATCATGGGCTGTCTTCATCATGGAGCCTTCCCGAAGACCCTCCAACCGGCTCCGACTGGAGCGAGCTGGAATTCAGGGGCATGCGATTTCCCGGCCATCCTCAGGAAACAACTGAAAACTCGGTGGATCTGGCGCACTTGCGCTATGTGCATGGCTACAGCAACGTCTGCCGGACAGCATCGGTATCCGTGAATGGCCCATGCCTTGAAAGCTGCTTTGATTTCAAGCGGACCCGGAACATCGCAGGCATCCTGAATTTCGTATTTGATGTTTCTGCCATCACGCATGTCTTCGGGCTGGGTTACTCGTTTGTGCAGATTCATGAACGCACCCTGGGCATGGATGCGAGGCTGTGGGTCCTGGCCACACCCGTTGACGGGACACTCATTGACTTGACCCTGGTGGGACAGTTGCGGGAAATGCGCAGACCGAAGCGGCCGATTATCGGCATGCGCTTCCTTCCTGTGGGGTTGCGAACAAAAATCTATAACAAGATCATTGCATCGACACAAAAACGCGATGTCTTGCAGGATGTCGTGATATGGAGTCGAAAACGCTACCGATCCCGTCCGCAGTTATGCCGTGCTGATGGCGAGATTGCGCTCTACAGAAGGTATTGCGAACAGTTCTATCCGCAGCACCAGGATGGGCACTCGCAGCAAAGAAACCTGCGCTCAGTGGAAGTGTAGATTCTTTGAAGACACGGATTCTGTTTTGTTTTAAAGTTTCGGGTTCCCGGAAGAGGGCATGAGACATGCGATTTGCTGAAGAAATACTCCTGTTGTTGCTGAGCGAGAAGACAGGCTATTTCATTCCCATCCCGGAGTGGAAAATGTCGTGCGTGCTGGCCGGCAGCGTGCTGATCGACCTTTCATTCGAAAACCGGATAGATTCGGACCTCGAAACGCTCACCCTGCTCGATCCGACGCCTCTCGGAGATCCTCTGCTGGATCCCACGCTGGAGGAAATCGCCCAGGACAAGCAGGTACATTCTCCCCAGTACTGGGTCGAACGCATCGCCAAGCGCTCGGATGAGATCAGCAACATGACACTCGATCGCCTGGTGAAGATGGGCATACTCAATGCCGATGAAGGCGGATTCTGGTCCCTGTCGGGCAAGGTTGCCCGCTCACGGCGCTACCCGACAGTCGATGGCAAAACCGGCGAAGAAATCAAGAGCAGGATTTCGCGGGCGCTGCTGGATGACGAGATTCCGGACCCCCGCGACTTTGCCATCATCGGCCTGATGAACAGCTGTGACGGGATGCGTGCCCTGCTGGAACCCGAGGAATACGAACTCGCTGAGAAACGCATCGAACTTTTCAGCGGGATGGACCTGATCGGTCGGACGATCGCTTCCGCCGTACGCAGTTCCTATCGCCCCCCTGCAAGTATTCGTTCCGTACAGCGGCCGCCGCTGCCGACCTTCGGACTGTTCGGCATGCTTTCATCGAAGACGTTTCGTTCGGGAAACCTGCCGAAGTTCATGGCGGAAAAAGCCAGGGAACTGGGACCGGTTTTCAGAATCAATGCCGGCGGTCGCGACATGGTGGTGTTTGCCAGTGCAGAGTTGAATCGCTGGGTCGGACATAAGGGCCGCCTTTACCTTCGCACCCAGGATTATATTGGCGGCTTTCAAAGAGAGTGGGGAACCGCACGGTCGATTGCCAGCATGGATGGTGCAGATCACTTCCGCATGCGCAAGGCCGTGCAGGCGGGCAATTCCCGGGCAGTGGTCGAGGACCGGATGGCAGAAGTACTGGCCATGGGCAGACGTACGTTTGCAAACTGGGGAGTGGGCAACGTGATCGCCGGGGAGATGGCGTCCCAGCGACTGATCGGTGAGCAGATTGCCCAGCTCAGTGTCAGCATCGATCCCGGTGACATACTCGATGCGTTGCTGGCCTTCGAATACCGGGCTCTGCTCGTTCACGTGTTCCGGATCCTGCCCAAGTTCACATTGCGCACCCCGGCCATGAAGCGGGCCCATGCACGCGTTCTGGATCTGTATGCACAGATCCACGCAACGCACACGCCCGCGCAACGGGAGGGTAAACGCCGGGACCTGGTGGATGACCTAATGGAGTTGCACCAGGGCGATCCTCAGTTCCTGCCGGAAACCGACCTTGGGTTTGCGTTCATCGCACCGATCATTGCCGGACACTACCTGGGAAGTGCCATGGCATTCGCAATTTATGAAATGCTGGCGAATCCGGACTTGCTTGCCAAGCTTGCGGATGAGGCGGATGCTCTCTTTGCCGACGGAGATCCGGATGCCGAAAAAATCAATCCGTCGACGATCGATGTGGCACGCCGGTTTGTGATGGAGGTGTTACGTTTGCATGTGGTGATCCCCATGCACCTGCGTACCGCCATGAACGCATTTGAGGTCGAGGACATGGAGATACCGGCCTACAGTACAATACTGATCGCTTTTCCCGCAGTTCATTTTGACGAGAAATACTTCAAGGACCCGGAGACCTTTGATATTGAAAGGTATGCGCCACCGAGAAACGAGCACAAGCAAGCTGCGGGTGTGTACGTACCCTTCGGCGTCGGTACGCACATGTGTGGTGGTGCCCGCTGGACCGAATTGCAGATGGCCATCAACGTGCTCCTGGTTGCACGCCACCTGGAACTGGAGATGGTGCCGGCCGATTACAAGCTCAGAATCAACCCCCTGCCCAAGCTCAGTCCCGACAAGAAGTTTAAATTCAGAGTGGTGAGGCACCGCCATCCGCTTGATCCGGCCTGAGCTGTCCGGACCATCTTGCACAAAACGATACCCGCTCCCTGCCGGCAAAGGGACAGAAATTCCCCTACGTTCCGTCCGTTTTTCCATCCCGGCGCCATGATTTTGAAAAATCTTCATACGGGATATTTACTTTAAATCAGACATCTGGCTTGATGCCGCGTTGAGAGAAGTTTCCGCGCTGATTGAGGCTTTAGCAGACTGATTTCCTGTAGCGGCCTGCCAAGTGACTATTGCCCTGTCTGGGCAAGTATTTCACAATAGCGCCCCCGGAAATGGGACTACAGGGTCCTGCGGCATGCAGGACCTTTTCTATTTAGGACATTGACGATCACGAAAGCGGTTTTGATGGACACCAGGCTGTACAGGTCGGCGGGAGTCTCCTAGATGGAGAACCGCCTGGAGCTTGCCAATGCGATCCGTGCATTGAGCATGGATGCGGTGCAGTGTGCAAACTCCGGTCATCCCGGCATGCCGATGGGCATGGCCGATATTGCCGAGGTGCTGTGGAATGACTATCTGAAGCACAATCCGAACGATCCTGGGTGGGCGGATCGTGACCGCTTCGTTCTGTCCAACGGCCATGGCTCCATGTTGTTGTATTCGGTGTTGCATCTGACCGGGTATGACGTCTCCATGGAAGAGATCAGGAACTTCCGGCAACTGCATTCGAGGACTCCGGGACATCCGGAGTACGGGGACACCCCTGGCGTGGAAACCACGACCGGCCCGCTGGGACAGGGTCTGGCCAATGCAGTGGGCATGGCGCTGGCGGAAAAGGTTCTGGCGGCGACCTTCAACCGGGGTGATCTGGACATTGTCGACCACTACACCTACGTATTTGCGGGTGATGGATGCCTGATGGAGGGAATCTCGCATGAGGCCTGCTCCCTTGCGGGAACGCTCGGGCTAGGCAAGCTGATCGTGTTTTACGATGACAACGGGATATCCATAGACGGCGAGGTCGCGGGCTGGTTCACAGACGATACCCCGAAGCGGTTTCAGTCCTACGGATGGCATGTCATTGCAGACGTGGATGGTCATGATACCGCCCAGATCAAAACGGCGATCGAGAATGCAAGGGATGCGCTGACCCGTCCTACGCTGATCTGCTGCAAAACGGTGATTGGCTGGGGCGCACCGAACAAGCAGGGTACGGCAGCCACGCACGGTGCTCCACTGGGCGAGCAGGAGATTGAACAGGCGCGCGCCCGGATTGGCTGGGAGCACCGGCCTTTCCACATCCCCGAGTCCGTGTACAGCCAGTGGGATGCCACGGAAAAGGGCAGGGCACGCCAGGCCCTGTGGGAAGAGCAATTTGGACACTACCAGCAGCAGCACCCGGAGCTTGCCGCCCAGTTTTCAAGAAGGATGCAGGGAGACTTGCCACCGGACTGGGACACGGAATCGGACGAGGTAGTCGCCAAGGCGGTTGCCGAAGAACAGACCGTTGCGACGCGCAAGGCCTCGGAACTCGCCCTGGAAGGGTATGCAAGCCTTCTGCCCGAAATCATCGGAGGTTCTGCGGACCTGACCGGCTCCAATAATACCTGGTGGTCCGGTTCGGTGGCCATCAGTACGGAACAGGTGCCGGGAAACTATATCTACTATGGTGTGCGGGAGTTCGGGATGTCGGCGATCAACACCGGCATTGCCCTGCATGGCGGGTTCATCCCCTACAGTGCCACCTTTCTTGTATTTTCGGAGTATGCACGCAATGCCCTGCGCATGGCAGCCCTGATGGGCCAGAGAAACATTTTCGTATACACCCACGATTCGATCGGACTCGGGGAAGACGGTCCGACGCACCAGGCCGTAGAGCAGCTTGCCACGCTTCGATATATCCCAAACATGTCGGTATGGCGTACTGCGGATACGGTCGAAACCGCGGTCGCATGGAAATATGCGATCGAACGCGACAGCGGACCCACGAGCCTGGTCTTCTCGCGCCAGAACCTGCCTTTCATACCGCGTAGCGCAGACCAGGTCGCCTGCATTGCCAGGGGCGGCTATGTCCTGCTCGATTGCTCCACAGTCCCGGAGATCATACTGATTGCAACCGGGTCTGAGCTTGGAATCGCACTGCAGGCTGCGGAAGAATTAAGCAGCCGGGGCAGGAAGGTGCGGCTGGTTTCCATGCCAAGTACGGATGTGTTTGATGCCCAGGATGAGGCATACAGGGAATCGGTGTTGCCCGGTGCCGTCAGGAGTCGTTTGGCCGTTGAGGCGGGCGTGTCCGATTACTGGCTGAAATATGTAGGCCTTGAAGGGGATACCATTGGAATCTCCACGTTTGGGGCATCTGCACCCGGTCCAGCCGTGATGCAGCATTTTGGTTTTACCAGCGATCGTATCGTCGAGCACGCCCTGGCCATGCTTGACAGATAGATGCTTTGTTTTCGAGATAAGTATGGAGAATGTGATGACTATAAGACTTGCGATTAATGGTTACGGGAGAATCGGAAGGAATATCATGCGGGCACTGTATGAGTCGGGCCGCAACTCGGAAATTCAGGTGGTTGCCATCAATGACCTGGGTGATGCGAACACCAATGCACACCTGACCCGATTTGACACCGCGCATGGAAGGTTCAATGGCACGATCGAGGTTGATGGCGAGTACATGGTCATCAATGGAGACCGCATCCGAGTATGTGCCGAGCGGGATCCGAGCCGGCTCCCCTGGGGCGACCTGGATATCGATGTCGTGCATGAGAGTACGGGCTTTTTTGCCAGCAAGGAGAAGGCATCAGGCCATTTAAAAGCCGGGGCAAAAAAGGTCATTATTTCTGCGCCAGGGGGCTCGGATGTGGATGCCACGATCGTGTACGGTGTCAATCACGACATACTGAGCGCCAAGGACACGGTGATTTCCAACGCTTCGTGCACCACCAATTGTCTGGCACCGATGGTGAAGCCGTTACATGAGAAGATCGGTGTCGAAAATGGAGTCATGACCACGGTGCATGCCTACACCAATGACCAGGTGCTGACAGACATCTACCATACCGACCTGCGGCGTGCGCGCTCGGCAACCATGTCGATGATTCCCACAAAAACCGGCGCTGCCTCTGCTGTGGGTCTGGTGTTGCCCGAACTGAACGGCAAGCTTGACGGCTTTGCCATCCGTGTTCCGACCATCAATGTTTCGCTGGTGGACCTGACGTTCCTGGCTGCCCGGGAAACCAGTGTTGATGAAATCAATTCCGTCATGCGGGAAGCCGCCGACGACAAGGTGCTGGGGTACGTGGATGCGCCGCTGGTGTCCGTCGACTTCAACCATGACGCCCACTCCTCCAACTTCGATGCATCCCTGACCAAGGTGATGGGCGGGCGCAATGTGAAGGTCTGTTCCTGGTACGACAACGAGTGGGGCTTTTCCAACCGCATGCTGGATACGACACTTGCTCTGATGAGCGCCAAGTGACAAGCCAGCCCGGCGGC
This sequence comes from Gammaproteobacteria bacterium, assembly GCA_022824965.1. Lineage (GTDB taxonomy): Bacteria > Pseudomonadota > Gammaproteobacteria > UBA4575 > UBA4575 > WTFY01. The sequence goes on along the minus strand of JAJDYY010000008.1, from coordinate 499,622 downwards.
CACCACTCAGCGCCGCCCAGGCCAACCACCGGGTCCCGCCCGTGCTAAGCATGACCGACCTTGATCTCGCGGGTCGCCGTGTGCTGATCCGTGAGGACCTGAATGTGCCCGTGAAAAACGGGCAGGTCACCAGCGCCGCGCGGATCGAAGCGGCCCTGCCCACCATACGTCTGGCCATGGAACAAGGTGCGAAGGTCATCCTGCTCTCTCACAGGGGGCGCCCTGAGGAGGGGCGCTACGACAAGGATTTCTCGCTACTGCCGGTTGCAGAGTATCTTGAGGCGCACTGCGGCCTTGAAGTCAATTTCGAGAAAGACTGGCTGGATGGCATCGAGGCGGAAGCTGGCCAGGTCACACTGTGTGAAAACGTGCGATTCCAGGCCGGTGAGCTCAGCAATGATGAACGGCTCGCACGAAAGATCGCGGGTTTGTGCGATGTCTACGTCATGGATGCATTTGGGACCGCCCACCGTGCCCAGGCTTCAACCCATGGTGTTGCCAAGTACGCTCCCGTCGCCTGTGCGGGTCCGCTGCTGGAGAAGGAGTTGCGTGCGCTGGACAAGTCCCTGGCCGGGCCGGACAGGCCACTGGTCGCAATTGTGGGAGGCTCAAAAGTTTCAACGAAGCTGAAAATCCTGGAATCGCTGCTCGACAAAGTGGATCAGCTGATCGTGGGCGGGGGAATCGCCAACACATTCCTGGCCGCGGCGGGGAAGCCGGTTGGAAATTCCCTGTATGAGAAAGACCAGGTGGGCATCGCCAGGGATCTACTGGCGGAGGGCCGTCGTCGGGAAATGAAGATTCCGCTGCCAACCGATGTCGCTTGCGCCATCGAAGTGTCTGAAGCTGCGACGGCCACGACAAAGCAGGTAGATGAGGTTGGCCCGCAGGACATGATTCTGGACTTTGGCCCCGACTCGTCAAAAAGACTGGCATCCTGTCTGTCCAATGCAGGTACAATCATATGGAATGGCCCGGTCGGAGTTTTTGAGCTTGAAGCCTTTTCGCAGGGCACGGAGGTTATAGCCAGGGCCATTGCCGAGAGCCAGGCGTTCTCAATCGCAGGAGGCGGTGATACGCTGGCCGCAATCGATCTGTATGATCTGGGAGATCAAATTTCGTACATCTCCACCGGAGGCGGTGCGTTTCTTGAATATCTGGAAGGGAAGGTCCTGCCCGCCGTTGGCATTTTAGAGCAAAGAGCAAATCGCTAATGCGTAAAATCACCCGCAGCATAACCATTGGCCAGAATGGCCCATGCGCGCTGCCCCGTACAGCACGACCCGATACCGGAAACTGACATGGAGTCAAATACTGGAGTCCGGGACAGGAAAACGATTTTCCGGCATACCAAGATTATCGCAACCCTTGGCCCTGCCACGGACAGTGAGCAGGTCATGGCCGGCCTGATCGATGTCGGCATCGACCTGGTACGTCTGAATTTCTCACACAGCTCCTACAAGGAGAATCGATGGCGCATTGATACCCTGCGCAGGCTGAGCAAGGAAAAACACCACGAGGTGGGGGTGCTGGGGGACCTCCAGGGCGCAAAAATCAGAATCGGGGCATTCAAGGACAAGCGGGTTCACCTGGATACCGGGCAGGCATTCTGTATCGATACGAACCTGCCTCTCGACCAGGGTGACGAGACGATGGTCGGCGCCACGTACCCGGGGTTGGCGGATGATGTGAGCGCAGGCGACAGCCTGTTGATCGATGACGGAAGGATCGTGCTCAAGGTCACCGACGTGGCCGAGGGCAGGATCCATAGTGAAGTCGTGATGGGAGGGGAGTTGCTGAGCAGCAAGGGCATCAACCGCCAGGGAGGAGGGTTGGCCGTTGCCACGCTGACCGACAAGGACCGGCAGGACATTCGTGATGCCGTGAAGCTGGACATCGACTATCTGGCCGTTTCGTTCCCCCGCTCGGCGGAAGATGTCCGACAGGCAAGAAGGCTGTTCGAGGAGGCCGGTGGTCGCGGCGGAATCATTGCCAAGATCGAGCGCACCGAAGCGCTGGATGCCATTGATGAAATCCTGGATGAGTGTGACGCGATCATGATCGGCCGGGGGGACCTCGGTGTCGAGATCGGCGATGCGGAAGTCCCCGGTGTGCAGGCGTCGCTGATTGACCAGGCGCATGCCAAAAACCGCATTGCGATCACGGCCACGCAGATGATGGAGTCGATGACCTTCAGTCCGATCCCGACCCGCGCGGAAGTCTCGGATGTGGCCAATGCCGTGCTGGACGGAACCGATGCGGTGATGCTTTCAGGCGAGACCGCGGTGGGCAAGTATCCCGTTCAGTCCGTCAAGGCCATGCATCGCACCTGCCTTGCCTCGGAGCGGCGGATCTTGAATACGGTATCGGATCATCGCATGTATTCAAGATTTGAAAGGGTCGACGAGGCCATTGCCATGTCGGCGATGTACACCGCAAACTATTTGAACGTGACCGCCATTGCCGCACTGACAGAATCGGGTTCCACAGCTCTCTGGATGTCCCGGATCAGCTCGGAAATTCCCATTTATGCATTGACACAGCATGAGAAAACCCTGCGAAGGGTGACCTTGTACAAAGGGGTCTATCCGGCCCCCATGGAAATCCTCAGCCGCTCCCATGCGGAGGTCAACAAGAATGCAATCGATGTGTTGCTCCGCTGCGGGGTTGTGCAGGAAAACGACCTGGTTATCATTACCAAGGGCGATTTGATCGGGGTGGACGGGGGTACGAATGCGCTGAAAATCGTTCGTGTCGGACATCTGATAGAACCGGAATGATGGTTGGCATCGGCGGGCTTGCGAACCTGCCCGCCGGTTCCAAGTTTTGTGACCCGTATGAGGAGAAACCGTATGAATATCGAGGAACTGAACAAGATCGCCCATGCCATGGTGGCACCCGGGCGCGGGATTCTTGCGATGGATGAAAGCCATCCAACCTGCAACAAGCGCTTTGAAAAGCTTGGCATCCCCACCACGGAACCGATGCGCCAGGCCTACCGGGATATGCTGGTCACCGCACCCGGTCTGTCCGACTATGTCAGCGGTGCAATTTTATTCGATGAGACCATCCGCCAGAAAACCTTGGATGGAGCCCCGTTCGCTGACCACCTGTCGAATCTCGGCATTATCCCGGGCATCAAGGTGGATGGCGGCGCGAAGCCTCTGGCCGGGTCCGAGAACGAGAAGGTCACTCATGGGCTGGACGGGCTGGCCGAGCGCTGTGCCGAGTACTATGAGATGGGTGCACGGTTTTCCAAGTGGCGCGCGGTCATCACGATCGGAGAGGGGCTTCCCAGCTGGGCCTGCATCGAGGCCAACGCCCATGCTCTGGCCCGCTATGCGCGCATAAGCCAGGAGGCGGGGCTGGTTCCCATCGTGGAACCGGAAGTGCTCATGGACGGGGATCATTCTATCGCTCGCTGCTACGATGTCACCGAGCTCACCCAGCGGGTGGTCTTCTACCAGCTCAAGAATCAGGGGGTTGCGCTGGAAGGGATAGTGCTCAAGCCCAGCATGGTGATTTCGGGTTCGTCTGACAGTGCCCGAGCCGATGTGAAAACGGTTGCGGAACAGACGGTGCGTTGTTTGCAGAACACGGTGCCTGCGGCGGTACCCGGTATCGCTTTTCTGTCGGGCGGGCAAACCGACCAGGAAGCCAGCCAGCACCTCAACGCGATCAATTTGTCGGAACGCACCAGGCCCTGGGCCTTGACTTTTTCCTATGGGCGTGCCCTGCAGCAGACGGCGATGCAAGTCTGGAAAGGTGACAGCGCCAATGTGGAAAAAGCCCAGCAGGCCCTGCTGTGGCGTGCCCGGTGCAACGGTTCGGCAGCACTCGGAAAGTACTCGGATGCCATGGAAAAACAGGCAGTCTAGACGGCGGTGCAGTGCACGACCAGCCGATGACGCATGCGTGCCATGCTGCATGAGTGCGCCAGTGTATTAATTTACCTATAATTTCTTGTGATCAGGAGCGGGTAGTCAGTTCAATCGCTTGATAAATGCAACAACGAGTTATACGTGTATTGTAGAAACCACCTACGTGAAGGAGTATTGCCATGAAGATGATCACGGCCATCATTAAGCCATTCAAACTTGATGATGTACGGGAAGCCTTGTCCGAGATTGATATACAGGGCCTTACCGTGACTGAAGTCAAAGGCTATGGCCGCCAGAAAGGACATGCCGAGCTTTATCGTGGAGCTGAATATGTCGTGGACTTTCTTCCAAAAATAAAAATTGAAATTGGAGTCCCGGAAGATCGTGTGGAATCGGTTGTTGAGGCCATCATCCGGACAGCCAACACCGGGAAAATCGGAGATGGGAAAATTTTTGTAACCAGCGTCGAGCAGGTTACACGCATCCGTACCGGTGAAACCGGCATTGATGCACTCTAGGAGCTACCGGGGACAACCTATGAGAACCATACATAAAAGCTTATATCTTTTCGCCATCTTGATTTGTGCGCTTCCGTCTGCCGTACTGGCCGAGTCCGCCCTGGATACCGGAGATACTGCCTGGATACTGACTTCCACTGCACTGGTGCTGTTCATGACCATTCCTGGATTGTCACTGTTTTATGCAGGCCTGGTGCGCAGCAAGAATGTGTTGTCGGTGCTGATGCAGTGTTTTTCGATTACCTGCCTGGTCTCCCTTTTGTGGCTGGTGTTCGGTTACAGCCTGGCGTTCAGTGACGGCGGCAGTCTGAACAACTGGCTGGGAGGACTGGCCAACGCATTCCTGTCGGAGGTCACCCGGGACTCAATGAGCGGCACCATCCCGGAAACCGTGTTCGTCATGTTTCAGTTGACCTTTGCCATCATTACCCCTGCGCTTGTCGTCGGTGGTTTTGCAGAGCGCATGAAGTTCTCTTCCATGCTGTGGTTTACGACATTGTGGCTGCTGGCAGTCTATCTTCCGGTCTGTCACTGGGTATGGGGAGGTGGCTGGCTCGGCGAGAAAGGCATCCTGGATTTTGCGGGCGGGCTGGTCGTGCACTTGACGGCAGGAACGGGTGCGATCATTGCCGCCATGGTGCTTGGCAAAAGGAGAGGGTTTCCAAGGACGGCCATGCCGCCGCATAACCTCACCATGTCCGTGACCGGTGCCGGGATGCTGTGGGTCGGATGGTTCGGTTTCAACGCCGGAAGCGCGGTGGCTGCCAACCAGGATGCAGGAATGGCCATGCTGGTCACGCATCTCAGTGCTGCCACGGCATCTTTGGTCTGGATGTTCGCGGAATGGATTCGCTACGGCAAGCCCAGCGTACTGGGCATCGTAACGGGTATGGTGGCAGGTCTTGGAAGCATCACGCCGGCCTCCGGTTTCGTCGGCCCGATGGGAGCACTCATCATTGGCGCAGTGGCCGGTTTCGTCTGCTTTGCAGCAACCAACTACATCAAGCGCGTCCTGCAAATTGACGACTCGCTGGATGTGTTCCCGGTGCATGGAATCGGCGGGATACTGGGCACGTTTCTCTGTGGCATCCTGGTGGCTGAGCAATTCGGAGGGGCGGGCCTGGCAGAGGGCGTGACCATGGGTCAGCAGCTGTGGGTCCAGCTTCAGGGCATTCTCGCCGTGCTGGTATGGACGGCGGTTGCGACCTTTGTCATCCTGCAGATCGTCAGGGTCATTACCGGGCTGCGTGTTGATGACCAGCAGGAAACGGAAGGCCTGGACATCACCCAGCACGAGGAAGCCGGCTACAACATGTAGGCAGGGTTGACTGGGAATCAGGGGCTCGCGGGCAAGGATCCCAGGCCCCTTTTCAGCGACCCTTGATCGCCTGTAGGATCAAGGCAGCCTTGCGGGCGGCCTTTTGCAGCACCTCCCGGTGAGAAATCGTGAACACCGGTGCCTCAAGCAGCAGGCCCAGGTCTTCGCCGTTGTTCATTGCGGGCGTTTCACACGCACTACTTTGGCTCAGGACCACCGCACACACGGACAGCCCGTGGGAGTGAATTGCCTCGATCGTCAGCAAGACGTGGTTGATGCAGCCAAGCTTGTCATTTGCCACCAGCAAGACCGGCAGGCCGAGTCTTTTGGCCAGGCCTGAATTCATGCCATCTTCACAGAGCGGCGAGTAGAATCCTCCTGCGCCTTCGACCACCAGGAAATCGTCACGCCCGGTTCCCTGGATGCATTTTGCATAGACCTCTTCTGTGTAGGCGGGTTGCTGGGCCAGGCGTGCTGCGCGTTGCGGCGAGATCGCCGGCTCAAAGCGGAAAGGGCAGACCTCTGAAAGTGCGAATTTCCGGTTGGCGGCCTCGTAGTACTGGTACGCATCCTGGGGTACCAGTTCATCGTCTACGCGCTTGCATCCGGATTCGATGGGTTTGCGGGGTACGGCATTGATGTTTTCCTCGTGCAGCAAGGCCACGATCTGCGTGCCAACGTAGGTCTTGCCGGCGTCGGTGTCGGTGCCCGTGATGAAAATTCCTTTGCGCGGGATCATGATGAAGGGATGATCAGATCCTGATCCCGGTCAACTGTTCGCAGGCTTCCCGGTATTTTTCACTGGTCTTATCGATGACTTCCTGGGGCAGCCTAGGCCCCGGTTTTTGCTTGTTCCAGTCCAGCGTCTCCAGATAGTCACGGACAAACTGCTTGTCGAGGCTTTTCGGATTTTTGCCAGGGACATAGGAATCCCTGGGCCAGAACCGCGACGAGTCCGAAGTAAGCACCTCGTCCATCAGGACGACGTTGCCCTCCTGATCCAGGCCAAATTCAAATTTCGTGTCTGCAACGATGATGCCGCGTTGCAAGGCGTATTCAGCCGCGCGGCGGTAAATCCGGAGGCTGATATCACGCACATGCTCGGCAATGTCCCTGCCGACGAGATTGACCACTTCGTCGAACGGGACGTTGACGTCATGCTCCCCCACCCGGGCCTTGGTCGATGGCGTGAAGATGGGCTCCTCGAGCTGTTGTGCCAGATTCAGGTTGTCGGGTAGGCGCACCCCGCAGATCTTGCCGGTCTGCTGGTATTCCTTCCAGCCGGATCCGATGATGTAGCCGCGTACGATGGCTTCAAACGGCAGTGCCTTGAGTTTTTGTACGACGATGCTTCGCCCGGCAAGAACCCCCAATTCCTGCTCGTCCTTGATGACGGCTTCAAGGGGGATATCACTGAGGTGGTTGTTCACCAGGTTTGCAAACCGGTGGAACCAGAAGTTGGACACGGTGGTCAGTGCAATCCCTTTTTCAGGGATCAGGTCCGGTAAAATCACGTCAAAGGCAGAGATGCGGTCGCTGGTAACAATCAGCCAGTGCCTGTCATCGACCTCGTAAATGTCTCGAACTTTACCCTGGTATATTTTTTTCAGGGATTTCAATCCGGGTTCTAGCAACATTTCGGGATTTCGCCAGCCAATTGTTCAGCGCATACTGGTTTTATTGACCTGTCTCAGCCAAAATGCGCGTTTGTTTCCATAATCCGCACGGGGGAACAGACGTAATGGCCAATCCAACAGTAAGCCTGATCATGGGGAGCAGTAGCGACTGGTCGGTCATGCATGCAGCAGCAGACATCTTGGACCAGTTCGGCATATTGTACGAGAAGCGCGTGATTTCTGCACACCGAACCCCGGACTTGATGGCAGAGTTCTCGCAATCCGCATCTTCGCGCGGTATTCGATGCATTATTGCCGGTGCAGGCGGTGCCGCTCACCTGCCCGGGATGGTGGCTGCAATGACTCCGGTACCTGTTCTCGGTGTGCCTGTTTCCGGCAAACACCTCTCCGGGCAGGACTCGCTGTATTCGATCGTACAGATGCCCAAGGGCATTCCCGTTGCGACGTTTGCCATCGGGGAGGCTGGTGCCGCCAATGCCGGGCTCTTTGCGGTTTCCATTCTGGCCAATAGCGACAAGGACCTGAAAGCAAAGCTGGATGAGTTTCGCGCAGAGCAGACCTCCAAGGTGCTGGCTGCCCGGCTGCCAGACTGAAATGGTTTTGCCAGGTGCCACACTTGGTATGCTGGGCGGTGGCCAGCTCGGGCGCATGTTTGTCCATGCCGCAACGGCCATGGGTTACCGCGTGATGGTGCTGGACCCCAGTTCCAGCAGCCCGGCCGGAGAAATTGCCCACTCGCATTTGCAGGCTGAGTACACGGATGAGCAGGCCCTGGACAAACTGGCCCGGGAATGCGCTGTCGTCACTACGGAATTCGAAAATGTGCCGGCACAGGTGTTGCAATACCTGCAGGACGAGTGCCGCGTGTATCCGAGTCCGGATGCCGTAAGTACCGCGCAATGCCGGATCAGGGAAAAGCAGTATGCCTGCTCCCTTGGCATCCCCTGTACGGCCTTCCAGCCTGTGCGCAACAACCAGGACATCCAGCAGGCCTTTGAGGAAATTGGGCCGGACCTGATTCTCAAGACCGATCGCTTCGGGTATGACGGCAAAGGCCAGGTCTCCGTGTCCAGTGTCGAGCAGGCCGTGGAAGCGTGGAAGGGCCTGGACAGGGCAGAGTGTATTCTGGAGAAAAGGATTGATCTGCAGACCGAAATTTCCTGTGTGCTGGCACGCTCTTCAGCGGGTGAAACAAGTTTTTTCGGAATCGCCGAAAACCTGCACCGCCACGGCATCCTGTTCACCAGTACGGTTCCGGCAGGCGTGGATGAAGCTACCCAGGATCTGGCCAGATCCCACGCAAGGAAAATTGCAGAGGATCTGGATTATTGCGGTGTGCTGGCCGTCGAGTATTTTGTCGACCCAGGCAATAACCTCTATTTCAATGAGATGGCACCGCGCACGCATAACAGCGGGCATTACACGATTGATGCCTGTTATACATCCCAGTTCGAGCAGCAGGTACGAGCGGTCTGCGGCCTGTCTCTGGGCAGTGCCGCCACGCACAGTGCCGTGACCATGGTGAACCTGCTGGGGGACCTTTGGGAGCCGGGAGAGCCTCGCTGGGGTGACCTCATGGAGGATCCCCGTGTCAAGCTGCATCTGTATGGTAAAACGCAGGCGAGACCGGGGCGGAAAATGGGGCACTTTTGCGTGCTTGCACCGCCCGGCGAGGACACCCGGGCCCGGGCAGAGCAACTGTTTTCAAGACTGTAGTCCGCTTTGAACCCGCCATATTCCATGGAAAAGTTTTCCGCGTTTCGTATTCATGCAGACGAGGGCGGTACACATTCCGGGGTCGAGCCACTGGGGCTGGAGCAATTGTCCGAAGGCGATGTCGTCATTCGCGTACATTACTCCAGCGTAAACTACAAAGATGCACTGGCGGCCACCGGTAAATCAAAAATTCTCAGAAAATCACCCCTGGTCGGTGGGATCGACCTGGCGGGCGAGGTAGTGGAATCTTCCAGTCCCCTGTTTTCACAAGGTGATGCGGTCATTGTCAACGGAAGCGGTCTGAGTGAAGTGCACGACGGAGGCTATGCAGAATATGCGCGGGTTCGGGCCGACTGGATCGTACCCCTTCCGGCCCGGTTGCGCCTGGACCAAGCCATGGTGATTGGAACGGCGGGCTTTACCGCTGCATTGTGTATCCATCTGATGCAAGAAAATCACCAGCAGGCAATCGACGGGCCCGTGGTGGTGACCGGTGCCAGCGGGGGAGTCGGGAGTTTTGCGGTGGATCTTCTGCATAAACTCGGCTTTGAGGTCACGGCGGTTACGGGATCCTCGCAAGCGTCTGACTATCTGTATGAATTGGGGGCAAACGAGGTAGTAGCCCGTGACTGGGTAGAGTCAGGAGGGGGTGTACTGGAGAAGACCCGTTGGGCCGGTGCCATTGACAATGTAGGCGGGGAGACGTTAAGCCACCTGGTGCGTGCGACCCGGCCATGGGGCAATGTCGTGAGCGTTGGGATTGCAGGTGGAACCGGATTTCGCCTGTCGCCGATGCCATTCATCATCCGCGGGGTGAACCTGCTGGGAGTCAGTTCATCCAATTGTCCGCAGGAGCTGAGAAAACAGATTTGGCAGCGCCTGGGCAGTGACCTTTACCCTGGTCATATCGCCAGCATCCATGCGCAAACCGCGTATCTGGAGGATTTGCCCGGTGTTTTTGAAAAGCTCCTGAATAATGAAATCCGCGGACGGGTCCTGGTCAGGCTATTGAAGGATTAGAACCGCCCGGTTTTCGGGCAGTGGCATGGTATCAGGCGAAAAACCAGTACCCGACGGCAATGGCAGCCGTGACGCCCGCCAGATCTGCAAACAGGCCGCAGCCGATGGCGTGTCGCACGCGCTGTATGCCGACGCTGCCGAAGTAGACAGCCAGCACATAAAAAGTGGTTTCCGTACTGCCCTGGATGGTCGCGGCCAGATTGGCTGCAAATGAATCGACCCCGTAGGTATTCATGGTTTCCAGCATCATGGCGCGGGCGCCGCTGCCCGAGAAAGGCCGCATCAGGGCGGTGGGCAGGGCTGCGACAAAGTCGGTATTCAACCCGAAAACACCCAGCACACTTGCAACGATGGCCAGGACATGATCCAAAACCAGGCTGGCGCGCAAAACCCCGATGGCAACCAGCATGGCCACAAGATAGGGAATGATTTTCACGGCTACCTCAAAGCCCTGTTTGGCCCCGTCGATAAAGGCATCGTACACATTGACCTTGCGTGCATAGCCCAGCGCCAGGAATGAAATGATGACCAGCAATAGCAGAAGATTGCCCAGCAGACTCGATCGCGCGGTCAGGCCGTCTGGGGGGCCATTCAGCAGAAAACCGAGCAGCAGCAGAATCAACAGTCCGAGTCCGGCGAAATACGACAGCACGGTCCTGTTGAGCAGGTTCAACCCCTGGATGTAAGCGACCAGCAGCAGGCCGGCCAAAGTCGATGCCGATGTTGCCAGCAGGATCGGGATAAAGACGGCGGCCGGGTCCGCGGAGCCCTGCTGTGCACGAAACAAGAATATGGTCACGGGCAGCAGGGTCACGGATGACGTGTTCAGCACGAGAAACAGGATCTGTGCATTGCTTGCAATGGATTTGCTTGGATTGAGTTCCTGCAGATCCTGCATGGCTTTCAGGCCCAGCGGGGTGGCTGCATTGTCGAGGCCTAGCATGTTTGCCGCCATATTCATGGTGATGGAGCCGATGGCGGGATGGTTGCTTGGCACTTCGGGCATGAGATGCCTGAACAGGGGGCGAAACATCCTTGCCAGAAGGTCCACAAAACCGGCACGTTCTGCAATCGTGAAAAATCCCAACCACAGGCAGAGTACGCCGATGAGTCCGAGGGCAATTTCAACGCTCAGTGCCGCCATATCAAACGTCGCCTGGATCACTTGCGCAAAAATCGCGCCGTTATCATGCACGAGGGCCTGATAGATACAGCTGAGAAAGCCGGCAATGAAAAAGCTGAGCCAGATGAGGTTAAGCATGGGAAAAGCCTAGGCTTGGTTCTGCCTCATCGGGCATGCAGCAGGCGAGGTTGGGGGCAGCAGGTCGATAGTTTGCCGGCAAATCCATTTTTAGCGTTCTCTTTGCTGTCGCTCGCCCGGTTGGGAAGCGGCAGGCGTCGAACAGGCAAAGTTTACTGGAACCGGGCTGCAAATTACATGGTTATAGGCTAAAGTGCGGTTCCCTGAAACGAGCGTTTTGAAACCATGCAAACGGACTGGATTGCACCCTCGATACTGTCGGCTGATCTTGCGCGTCTTGGTGAGGACGTTGCCACCGTGCTTGATGCGGGGGCGGATATCATACATCTGGATGTAATGGACAACCATTATGTGCCAAACCTCACGTTTGGCCCGGTGGTGTGCGAGGCCCTGCGCAGCTACGGCATTCAGGCACCGATCGATGTTCACCTGATGGTCAAACCTGTGGACCAGATCATCACCAGTTTTGCAGAGGCCGGGGCGAGCTATATTACGTTTCACCCCGAGGCATCGGAACACATCGACCGGAGTCTGCAACTGGTCCGTGACTCGGGATGCAAGTCGGGACTGGTATTCAATCCGGCCACTCCTTTGGACTTGCTGGAGTATGTGATTGAGAAAGTCGATATGGTCCTGCTGATGTCGGTCAACCCGGGGTTCGGAGGGCAGAAATTCATCCCGTCCGTGATGGACAAAATCCGGGCCGCGAGGGAATTGCTGGACCGTTCGGGTCTTTCCATTCGCCTGGAAGTGGATGGGGGAGTGAAAGTGGACAACATTGCAGATATCAAGTCGGCGGGGGCGGATACCTTTGTGGCCGGTTCTGCGATCTTCGGTGCGCCCGATTATGCGCACACCATTTCACAAATGCGCGAGCAACTGGCAGGCGTGGAATAAGCCTGCCTGACTTCCAAACCCTCACAGACACCATGGAGATGACGTGCAACTCACCGAGTTTGAGGCGCTGAAAAAGCAGGGATATACCCATATCCCGCTGTTGAGGGAAGTCCTGGCCGATCTCTATACACCTTTAAGCGCCTACCTGAAGCTGGCCAACCGGCCGTTCACCTATCTGTTTGAATCCGTTCAGGGTGGAGAGAACTGGGGGCGGTATTCCGTCATTGGCCTGTCGTGCAGCGAGCGCATCAAGGTTTTTGGAGAAGAGATCCTGCACGAGCAGGACGGCTGCCCTGAAACGTCAACACTGAACCAGGATCCGCTCAGCTGGATACGCGAGTTCAAGCGGCAGTTTCGCGTGCCGGACATTCCCGAGCTGCCCCGCTTTACCGGGGGCCTGGTGGGATACTTTGGTTATGACACGGTCAAGTACATCGAGCCGAGGCTGGCCGGCATCACCAAGACTGATACCCTGAAGACACCCGATATTTTCCTGATGGTCTCCCGGGAGCTGGTGGTCTTCGACAACCTGAGCGGCAGGATGTTCTTGATCGTGCATGCGGACCCGGGCGATGAACAGGCTTACCAGAAGGGCCAGCGGCGCCTGGATGAGTTGATACGGAGCTTGCGAGAGCCCGTGCCCGTTCCGGTGAGGACCTGCACCCAAAGGCAGCCGCCAATCTTCACTTCAGAATTTCCTGAAAGTGCCTTCAAGCAGGCGGTGGAACGTACGCGCGAATACATTCGCGCGGGAGACGTCATGCAGGTTGTGCTCTCGCAGCGGCAAAGTGCTGTCTTTGAAGAACCGCCGATCAACCTGTACCGGGGCTTGCGCAGTGTCAATCCCTCTCCCTACATGTACTATCTGGACATGGGCGATTTCCAGATCGTAGGCTCCTCCCCCGAAGTCCTTGTGCGCCTCGAGGACCGCGAGATCACGGTGCGGCCCATTGCCGGAACCAGGCCCCGAGGGAAAGATCACGATCATGACCAGAGGGTTGAGCAGGAACTGTTGCAGGATCCCAAGGAACTGGCCGAGCACCTGATGCTGATCGATTTGGGGCGCAATGATGTCGGCAAGGTCGCGGATACCGGCTCGGTGACCCTGACGGACAAGATGATCATCGAACGCTATTCGCACGTCATGCACATCGTTTCGAATGTCACCGGGACACTAAAGGAGCCGTTTGATGCGATCGATGTGATCCGGGCGGTGTTCCCTGCAGGCACGGTAAGCGGTGCACCCAAAATCCGCGCCATGGAAATTGTCAACGAGTTCGAACCCGTGAAAAGAGGCATCTACTCGGGGGCGGTCGGCTACATTTCCTGGGATGGGAACATGGATACGGCGATTGCGATCCGCACCGCCGTGGTCAAGGATCGCAAACTGTACATCCAGGCCGGGGCGGGAATCGTGCATGATTCCGTACCGGACAACGAGTGGGATGAAACGAACAACAAGGCAGGTGCCCTGATGAGGGCTGCGCAAATTGCGACATCGATCATCTGAGCCCGGCGATTGCGTATAATCCAATGCTGCCATGATATTGATGATCGACAACTATGACTCCTTTACCTACAACCTTGTGCAGTATCTGGGAGAAATCGGTGAAGACGTCAAGGTGGTGCGCAATGACCAGATCGGTATCGGGGACATCAAGACAATGCGCCCGGACCACATCGTCATTTCACCCGGCCCCTGCACGCCCAACGAGGCGGGAATTTCAATGAACGCCATCTCCTCGTTAGCGGAAAAGATACCGATCCTGGGGGTTTGCCTGGGACACCAAAGCATCGGGCAGGTCTACGGCGGGAAAATCATCCGGGCACGCGAAGTGATGCATGGCAAGACTTCCAAGGTCTACCATAACGGCACCCATGTCTTTGAAAGGTGTGACAACCCGTTCACGGCCACTCGTTACCATTCCCTGGTGATTGAAAAAACGAGCGTACCCGAATGCCTGGAGGTCACGGCATGGACGCAGACCGAATCTGGGGAGCTGGACGAGATCATGGGTGTGCGCCACAAGAAGTACGCCGTGGAGGGCGTGCAGTTTCATCCGGAATCAATCCTGACCGACTTCGGCCATCATCTGTTGACAAACTTCGTTCATCAGAACCGATGAGATGAGTACGCAAGCCGCGACGATCCAGCAAGTCCTGCCAAGCGTGATTGAGGGGCAGCACCTGGCTGAGGAACAGATGACCGCCGTGATGCACGAGGTCATGTCCGGCAAGACTAGCCCTGCCCAGATGGCGGCCTTTCTGACCGCCCTGCGCATGAAAGGCGAGACCGTGACAGAGCTGTCCGCGGCGGCCTCCGTGATGCGTGAGCTTTCCACCAAGGTGGAGGCGTCTACAGACTTTCTGGTGGATACCTGTGGTACCGGAGGGGATGCAAAGGGGACCTTCAACATTTCCACGGCTGCGGCATTTGCCGTGGCTGCCGCGGGCGGTTCGGTGGCCAAGCATGGCAACCGCTCGGTATCGAGCAAAAGCGGCAGTGCGGACGTGCTGGTAACTGCGGGTGCCAATTTGGAACTGACGCCCGGGCAGGTCGCGCAGTGTATCGAGGAGGTCGGTGTCGGATTCCTGTTCGCTCCCGCACACCACAGCGCCATGAAGCATGCAGTGGGCGTGCGTAAAGACTTGGCGGTGCGCACGATGTTCAATCTGCTGGGTCCTTTAACCAACCCGGCCGGTGCTCCCAATCAGCTGTTGGGAGTCTTTGCAGGCCAATGGGTCGAGCCGCTGGCACAGGTGCTGCACCGGCTTGGAAGCAAACATGTGCTCGTCGTGCATGCCGAAGACGGCCTGGATGAAATCAGCATCAGCGGCGAAACGGAAGTGGCTGAATTAAGGGATGGGGAGGTTACCCGCTATCGGATTTCGGCAGCACAGTTCGGTATCGACCAGTACAGTCTGGATGATCTCAGGGTACAGGATTCACGGCAAAGCCTGTCAATGGTGAAGGCGGCTCTCAGTGGCAAGGTGAATGCAGCTGCTGAAATCGTCAGGCTCAATGCAGGTGCAGCGCTGTATGCATGCGGCAAGGCTCGGACCCTGGAAGAAGGTGTGGAGATGGCGGCCTCGGTATTGTCCGGAGGGGCGGCCTGGAAAAAATTCCAGCAGTATGTGGAATATACCAACGATGTCTGAGAATGCCTGAACAGCCCGAAATCCTTGCAAAGATCATCGCACACAAGAAAGATGAACTGGTAGAGCGCAAAAGGCACATTTCCGAGCAGAACATGCAGGAGTGGGCTAGGGAGGCTCCGGCACCCAGGGGATTCGAGTCTGCCTTGCGGGGTGCGCAACAGGCTGAGCGTCCGGGGGTGATCGCAGAAATCAAACGCGCGTCTCCCAGCCGCGGCATCCTGAGAGAGGATTTCGATCCCATGCAGATTGCAGCCAGTTACCAGATGCATGGTGCCACCTGCATTTCCGTACTGACAGACGGACACTTCTTCAAGGGTTCCTGCGCCATCCTTGAGCTGGCCCGCAAGACCTGCTACTTGCCGATCCTGCGCAAGGACTTCATCATCGACAGCTACCAGGTGTACGAGACCCGTGCAGTCCATGCCGATTGCGTGCTGTTGATCGCCGCGGCCCTGGAGGACGGAGAAATGGCAGAACTGAACGACCTGTCCAGGGAGTTATGCCTGGATGTACTGGTTGAGGTTCACAACCGGGAAGAACTGGAACGTGTACTTGCAATAGAGCCAAGTTTGCTTGGAATTAACAATCGAGACCTGAACAGCTTCGAGACCACCCTGGACACTACCCTGGACCTGCTGCCTGAAATTCCAGCTTCCTGTCATGTCGTCACTGAAAGCGGGATCCATACAAGAGAAGATATTGCCCTCATGACGGGAAAAGGGATCAACTCTTTTCTAGTGGGTGAAGCTTTTATGGTTGCCGAAGCACCCGGCGCAAAACTGAAGGAGCTGTTTTTCTAGAAAAGTGGCATCTTCCGAGGTTTGTCAGGCGTTGTTTTTGAAGTCTGCCGTGCCGACGGAACAGATACACTTTTGGCTTTTGACGATTCGCTTCCCGGTGCTCCGTAAGCACTGGACCATTTCAGTTACTGGACCCGTCCCTTGTCCCTCAGTCCTTTTGAGGAGAAGAATCAGTTACAGATGATTTAAGCCTGCTTCAAGTTGGTAAAATGATACTAGGGAATTATCGGATGTAGGGTGTATATGCGGGCCATGGTGTTGAATGCTGTTGGGCAGCCTCTTGAACTGGTTGAATTGCCAATACCCCAACCTAAGGCAAAAGAAGTGCTGATCAAGGTTTTGGCATGTGGTGTCTGCAGAACGGATCTGCACTTGGTGGACGGTGAATTGCCGGATGTGACTACTCCGATTATTCCGGGGCATGAAATCGTCGGGGAAGTTGTCAGTGCTGGGTCCGGCGCATCGGCGGAGTTGGTAGGCAGCCTGGTCGGTATCCCATGGCTTGGATGGACATGCGGGAATTGCAGGTATTGTCAAGTTGACAGGGAAAATTTGTGCGATCAGGCGCGATTCACCGGGTACCAGCTGGATGGCGGGTATTGTGACTATACGCTTGCAGATTACCGGTATTGCATCCCCGTAGCCCGTGAAAGCAACGCAGCAGAGATTGCACCGTTATTGTGTGCAGGGCTGATTGGCTATCGCTGTTTGAAAATTGCGGATGCATTATGCCGCCGAAACCGAAAAATCGGTCTATTTGGTTTCGGTGCAGCGGCACATATTCTTGCGCAAGTCATTGTCAACCGTGGCAGCGATTTTTATGCATTCACACGACCGGGTGATGTGGACGCACAGCGGTTTGCAGATCAGTTGGGTGCAGCTTGGTCGGGAGATTCGGACCAGACCCTGCCGGATCTGCTGGACAGCGCCATTATTTTTGCACCTGCAGGAAATTTGGTCCCACAGGCTTTGCGCAGTCTGCGCAAAGGCGGTGCAGTGGTGTGTGGCGGGATCCATATGAGTGATATCCCGTCCTTCCCATATGCAACTCTTTGGGGTGAACGGCAAATCAGCTCGGTGGCAAACCTGACGAGACGGGATGGAATAGAGTTTTTCGAGTCTGTCAGGCAAATGCCGGTCTACACGCATATTCGCCCATACCCTCTGACAGAAGCCAATCAGGCGCTAAATGATTTGCGTTGCGGAAAACTGAACGGTGCCGCCGTATTACGTGTTCAAGAAGACGATGAACAGCCCAGCGGGCCATATTAAGTGGGTGGATGGAAGCGTGATCGGGGTACAAAGGGCAGTGGCTCGCTTTTTTTGTGCGGTATCCCGGGTTAAGCTCATGGAACGAGCACTTTCAAGATAACATTGCATACCGGCCATGGAAGCTATACTTGAAAAACTGCATGTAGATCACATCAATTTCGACAAGCTTCTGAATATCCTGGAAGGGCAGCTTCATTTGCTGGAAGACTGTGAGGTGTCGGATCTCGATACAACCCTGGATGCAGTCAGGTACATGAAGGAATACCCTGATTGTGTTCATCACCCGATGGAGAACACCATTTTCAAGTATTTCCTGGAACACTACGAGCACGAGCATGAACACATACATGACCTGCTTCTTGAGCATGATGACATGCCTTTGCTTACTGACAGGCTTTTTGAAGCTCTACAAAATGCCTTGGCAGGGCATCTTCAGGAAAGGGGAGAGCTTTGTGCAATTTTGGAGGAGTACATTTCCATACAAAGAAAGCACATTGACCGCGAAGAGGCCCACGTATACCCCATGCTGGATTCCAAACTCGGCAAAGAGGATTGGCAGCAAATTGATCGCGTCATCGCCAAGGTCGAAGACCCGCTGTTTGGAAAGGATGTCCACGAATCCTACCAAAGACTGCTGGCACAGATCATGAGTCGATAGAGAGTTGTGGATTTCACGCCATCGGTTTCTTGTGGCAAGGTCGCGCGTGTGCGAGAAGGCGAGATTTAGCAGATCATTCCCATGTTTTCGTGAGTAAACAGGCAGGCAAAGAAAGTGAAGGTACGAGTACGATGGACTGACCACATGAGATTTGAGGCTGAAACCGGCAGCGGGCATACGGTCGCCATGGACGGTCCTCCTGACCATGGTGGTCAAAACCTGGCAGCACGCCCCATGGAAATGATACTCGTGGGTATGGGCGGGTGCAGTGCCTTCGATGTGGTGCATACCCTGAAGAAGGCAAGACAGCCTGTGGAGAATTGTGAGGTTGAACTGCAGGCAGAGCGTGCAGATGCAGTCCCCGCGGTCTTCACCAAGGTGCACCTGCACTTTATTGTTGCGGGGCCGGACCTGGATCACAGGCGCGTCCACCGGGCCGTGGCACTGTCCGTTGAGAAGTACTGCTCGGTGATCATGATGTTGCGCGACAGCGTGGATATCACCTACGACTATGAAGTCCTTGCAAAGGATACGGGTACGTAGGGAATCAGCCTCTTGCGCGCGTCGTTGCCGAGTCGCCCATGAACACAGATCACACAAAAATCAAACTTCACGGTTTTAACAACCTGACCAAAACCCTGAGTGTCAATTTCTACAACATCCGTTATGCACACACCCTGGCGGACCGGCAAGACTATCTGCAGCACATCGATGAGGCTTACAGCACAAAACGCCTGCAGCAGGTACTTAGTGAGGTGGTAGGCATCATTGGCGCCGACATCTTGAATATGTCGGCGTACGACTACGAGCCTCGCGGGTCCAGCGTTGCCTGCCTGATCGCCGAAGAACCCGTGTTACCTGATACAGCCATGTCCGGCTTGCCTTCGGGGAATCAGGGTATCGCCATGCAGCAGTGCACCGTCGCACATCTGGATAAGAGCCATGTGACCGCACACACCTACCCAGAAAGTCACCCGGATGATGGCATTCACACGATTCGTGTGGACATGGACATCTCCACCTGCGGCGAGGTGTCTCCACTTAACGCGCTGGATTACCTCATTGAAGCCTTCGACGAGGATGTCGTTGTTCTGGATTACCGGGTTCGCGGTTTTACCCGGGACGTTCTAGGACAAAAGCACTACACCGACCATGAAATAGCATCCATCCGGGACTTTTTGTCCAAGGACACCAGGCACCGCTACCAGATGACCGATATGAATGTGATGCAGACAAGCACCTTCCACACCCGGATGAAGCGGCTTGACTTCAGGCTCGGCGACTATTTGTTTGGGAAGCACACACACGAATTCCAGAAGGATGAGCGGGATGCCCTGGAATTGCGGTTGAAAAAAGAGATGGATGAAATTTACTTCGGGGCGGGTCGCCTCGGGTAATCAAGCCCAGTAGGCGGTCTTGGTCATCACCTTGGAGGCCGCCTGCATCGCATGGCAGGCTAATTCGGGCAGTTTGTGAACTCCGGCATTCTGCGCATTCTCATCATGCCTTGCCTCGTCCTCGCGTATTCTTCGCAAAATATCCTGACTCCTTGTATCGTTTTCCGGCAGGCGGGAGAGGTGCTTGTCCAGATGCCGCACAACCTGTTTTTCCGTTTCTGAAACAAAGCCCAGACTCCATTGGTCGCCGAGCAATCCGACCGTTGCGCCGATGGCATACGAGCCAAGATACCAGGCAGGCGCTAGGGTGCTTGGACGGTCATTGAGTTCGTTGAGTCTTTTCTTGCACCAGTCTAGGTGAGCTTGCTCTTCTCGTGCACAGTCTTGCATGTGCTGCCTGACTTCCTGATGCCGCGCAGTCAACGCCTGTCCGTGATAGAGGCCCTGTGCGGCGACTTCTCCGGCATGGTTGACGCGCATCAGGCGGGCAGACGTTTTTTTTTCACGGGCCTGCAAACCGTCATCAATGAGTTCATGATCGTCAGCGTCGGCGTCGCGTCCCATCCCGAGCAGGGCAAACATGGCCCGGATGCCGCTTTCGGTATGAGACAAGAAGTGGTCAAGTGTGCTGTGGTCACGCATCCCCTGAGTATATCAATTGCCTCGCGAAAAGTTGTATGGGATGACAAACCACAACGGGCGCATTGATTTTTGAGAGCTGTGCCTGGAAATGCAAGGCACAGCCGATGTTAGGCGTTACCAGATAGGAGGCACCGCCGTTCATGACCTCTGAGATCATGCTCTTGCCGAGGCGGTCCGCATGTCGGGCCTGGAAAAGTACATTCAGACCCCCCGCACCGCAACATGCCGAAGTGTCCTGAAAGGTTTCAAGTTGAATTTTTGGTATCGTACTGAGCAGCTTTTCGACCACGTGTACATCATCGCTGACCTGTTTTTGTGTGCAGGGGACGTGGACGAACACTTTTTGCGGCAGCGCCTGCAAATCCTGGTCCTGCCTTTCGAGGTGCTCGACGGCAAACGAACAGATATCCCTGTGACGGTTTGCCAGCTCTGCGGAAAGCGGATCATCCAGTAGTTCCGGGTATCGATTGATCTGTGAGGCGCAGCCTGTAGCCAGGGAGACCAAGGCATCGACATTCTGCTCCCTGAACGTGTCGCAGAATTCCTGGATCAGTTTTCTCGCTGTGCGCGGGTCCCCGTTGTGCTGGTGCAAGGCTCCACAGCAGTGCGTCTGCGGAAAACGTACTGTTTCGAATTGCAGGGCCTGTAAAACTGCCTCGGCCGCCGGAAGTGTCGTTTCAGAAAAGATTTCACCGGCACATGACTCAACCAGTGCGACCCTTTTTTTTGGCAAGTGAGCAGGCACGGACGGTACAGCGGAACGGATCCTGTGCGGTCGTGGGACCAGGGTAATGACACGAAGCAGGTGAGGAAACCGCAGGGCGACTTTTTTCAGCAGACGGTCCATTCTCAGGGCATGGTAGATACGCAACATGCCCTTCATGAATTTTCGCACCCCGGTCTTACTTAATGCAGCCAGCAGCAGTGATCGCCCCAGCCGGTGACGGAATGTATGCTGTTGACTCGTGATGTCGCGCCCGGCATCAAGAATTTTTGCGTAGTCCACCTTCGCCGGGCAAACGGCCATGCAGTTCATGCATGCCAGGCATTGGTCTAGGTGGCTTACCAAGGCAGGATCAGGCGATAATTTATCTTCGTGCAAAGCTCGCACCAGGGCAATGCGACCACGCGGTGATTCTGCTTCATTTTTTGAAATGGAGTACGTTGGGCAGTGAGGCAAACACAGTCCACACATCACGCACTTGTCTGCTGCAGCGATGACGTCTTTGTTGTTCAACCGGGTGGGTAGCATGATACCTCTAGTGGAAACTTGAAAACCTCAGGGTAGCAGGGTTTGGCACATGTCTTAATTGCGAACAGTCAAGCGTGAACAAGAAACAGGCAACAGTTTGGTGTGGATACAAGTGTATAATTAATAAAGTGGTTATGGATAATCTGTGACGGAGAAAACAATGTCTTTCTATCAGCGTCATCTCTTCATGTGCGTGAACCAACGAGAGGATAAACCCTGTTGTCAGGACCATGGGGCTGCTGAGTTACGCACTTATGCCAAAAACAGGACAAAAGAGCTGGGTATTGCAAAACAGGGTGGGGTGCGCGTGAACCGGGCAGGTTGCCTGGACCGTTGTGATGAAGGTCCTGTGGCAGTGGTTTATCCCGATGCCGTCTGGTACACCTACAGGGACGAAAGTGACCTGGACGAAATCATTACAAGGCACCTCATTGCCGGCGATATCGTGGATCGCCTGAGAATCTGATCACTTCCGCATACCCACATCGGGGTGTATGACGTAAATTCCTTAAAAATTAGTTGACTGTAATATAGAAATATTAGAAAATGCGCATATTCTGATAGTTTGAATGCAAACTTAGAGCTCCTCCATCTACCTCTCTGGTAGTTAACTAAGCGTAGGCCGCAAAAGCCTACGCTTTTTTTTGCCCAAAAACCGGCTTGTCAGCGCACTATGATGTCCGTTACTATTCCCCGCTTTGCGGAACGAAAATCCAAGGTGAGTTTAATGGCCACAGTCAGCGCTAAGCCTGCACAAGTACAGCGCAGTTGGTATCTGGTGGATGCCACCGACAAAACCTTGGGGCGCATGGCTAGTGAAATTGCAGCAAGGCTGAAAGGCAAACATAAACCGATTTACACGCCGCATGTGGACACAGGTGATTTTATTGTTGTCATCAATGCCGAGAAGGTACGCGTCACAGGTAATAAAATGGAAGACAAGAGGTATCACCGCTACACGGGCTATGTGGGTGGTCTCAAGTCCACCAAACTCAAGGACATGCTTACAAAATCCCCTGAGAGCGTTATTGAGAATGCCGTAAGAGGGATGTTGCCGAAGAACCCGTTAGGGCGCGCAATGTTTCGAAAACTGAAAGTTTATGCAGGTCCTGAACACAAGCATTCTGCCCAGAAACCCCAACCGTTAGAGTTTTAACGATCCATGCCACAAGAACTGTTTTATGGGACCGGACGAAGAAAAAGTTCGACTGCGCGCGTTTATTTGCGTCCTGGTTCAGGCCAGATCACGGTCAATATGCGCGCCTTTGATCAATATTTTGGCAGAGAGACATCATGCATGATCATTCGCCAACCGCTTGAACTCACCGAGCTGACGGACAAATTTGACATTGATGTCAAGGTCAAGGGAGGTGGCTCAAACGGGCAGGCAGGTGCGGTACAGCTGGGCATCGCCCGGGCCCTGCTGGAGTATGATCAAAATCTGCGTGCGCCGCTGCGCCAAAACGGATTTCTTACCCGTGATGCGCGTGAAGTGGAACGCAAGAAAGTTGGTTTGCGCAAAGCACGCAAGAAAGAACAGTATTCCAAGCGCTGATCTGCAAATGTTCCAAGTGCAGCTTTCTTGGGCGCTGAACAGCTTGACGATGCCGGTAGTCCCTTGATAGTCACAGGTGGGGTACGGTATCTGAACTCTCCTCGACCTGCCTGAGGAACATAAGCCAGGTTCGCCGCCCGGTGAGTTCCTGTCAGATAATTCGAAGGCCCGATTCTTCGCCCAAAACCAGTATGTCGGCGGGCCTCAATGCAAATATCCCGACAGTCACAACCCCCGCGATATTGTTCAATTCACGCTCTTTGTCTACGGGATTCAGGATTTCTAAATTGTGCACATCGAGAATAAGATTGCCATTATCGGTTCTATACCCTTCCCTTAACTCGGGGACACCGCCATGTTTGACAAGCTGTCTTGCCACGTGACTTCTTGCCATGGGGATCACCTCGACGGGTAAGGGGAAAGCTCCCAGGGTGTCGACCAGTTTGGTATCGTCAGCAATGCACACGAATTTTTCACTTACCCCTGCAACGATTTTTTCACGCGTCAGTGCGCCACCGCCGCCCTTGATCAAGTGTTTGTGGCTGGTCGCCTCGTCGGCACCATCGACGTACACAGGCAGGCCGGATACGCTATTCAGGTCCAGCACCTGTATGCCGTGCTCCTTCAATCTCCGTGCTGTGGCTTCCGAACTTGCCACGGTCCCATCGATTTTCCCCTTGATGCCTGCAAGCGCATCAATAAAATGATTTGCGGTAGATCCTGTACCAACGCCGACTACGTCACCGGCTTGTATATAGTCCAGGGCACCCTTGGCAGCAGCCAGTTTTTTTTTCTCCGATGACATTGCATGAAAACAGTTTGAGTTTTATAAATGATACCGATACCCGATGCGGAAAGCATGATCTATCGCAATTTTTACTATGGCAAACAAAAAACTTGTAAGCAAAATTGAAAATGCCAAGGTGTATGACGTTGCCGTCAAGTCTGCACTTGATTTTGCATCGACCCTGTCCAGCCGGTTTGCCAATCGTATTTTTCTGAAGAGAGAAGACCAGCAAAGCGTTTTTTCCTTCAAGCTCAGAGGTGCCTACAACAAAATCGCACACTTGCCGGATGCGGAAAGAAAACGAGGAGTGATTGCTGCATCGGCAGGAAATCATGCTCAGGGCGTAGCACTTGCCGCGAAAAAACTGGGTATTCACGCCACAATCGTAATGCCCTGTACTACCCCATCCATCAAGGTGCAATCGGTCACCAGCATGGGGGCGAATGCCGTTTTACATGGTGACACCTACGATGAGGCCTTTTTGCGTTCTCAGGAACTTGCAGAAGATCAGGGGCTGTCATACGTGCATCCCTATGATGATGAAGATGTAATTGCGGGACAGGGAACTGTGGCACTGGAGATCCTGCAGCAAATTCCGTCTGGCATAGACGCGATCTTTGTTCCGGTTGGAGGCGGTGGGCTTATTGCCGGCATGGCATCCTACATCAAGCACTATCGGCCCGACATAAAAGTGATCGGGGTCGAGCCGCAGGATGCGCCGACCATGCATAATGCGTTGCTGGCCAAAAAAAGAGTGGAACTGGATTCGGTCGGGATTTTTGCCGATGGAGTTGCTGTGCGATGCGTAGGTGAAAAGACTTTCGAAATTGCAAGACAACATGTCGATGATGTGCTGCTGGTAAGTACAGATGAAATCTGTGCTGCCATCAAGGACCTCTTTGATGAGACACGCACGCTATTCGAACCAGCAGGGGCGTTGGCTTTGGCGGGGATCAAACAGTACGTTGACAAAGAAGGGGTCACAGACAAATTACTGGTAGCAGTCAATAGCGGCGCAAATATGAATTTTGATCGTTTGCGTCATGTAGCAGAGCGCGCGGAGCTTGGAGAACGAAAGGAGTGCCTGTTTGCAGTGACAATCCCTGAACAGCCAGGCAGTTTTTTGACTTTCTGCCGATTGCTCGGATCCAGGGGGGTTACGGAATTTAACTATCGTTATGCAGATACTGAGGAAGCCCAGATCTTTCTGGGCGTGAACGTAGAGGATGCGGGAACCGAAAAAAATCAGTTGTTACAAACATTGGAAGCGTCCGGATATCCTGCACTGGATATCTCTGATAATGAAGTTGCAATACTTCACTTGCGGCACATGGTAGGGGGTCGAAGTCCAGCCCTGGAGAATGAAATTCTATTTCGCTTTGAATTTCCAGAGCGGCCAGGCGCACTGCTGGACTTTTTGGAAATGATCGGGCAGGAATGGAATATCAGCTTATTTCACTACCGCAATCACGGTGCAGCTTATGGGCGTGTGTTGGCAGGGATCCAAGTGCCCACAGAACACAGAGAGCGCTTTAATCAGTTCTTGGCGGAGCTAGGATACCGCTGCTGGGAGGAAACCGGGAATCCAGTGTACAAATTGTTTCTGGGGTAGAACCCATTGAAATTTCAAGCAAAACGAACCTTGAAGAGGGGTTTCTTGCCTGCATAAAAAAGGCTCAATAAAGAGCCTTTTTTATATGGTGCGGTTGGTTCTGCGTCAGCGGGCCTTGCGTTTGACAGCTCTTTTAGCGGTCTTGCGTTTTGCAGTCTTACGCTTGGCAGCTTTTTTGACGGTCTTGCGCTTGGCGGTTTTACGCTTAACGGCTTTCTTGGCGGTCTTGCGTTTTGCAGTCTTACGCTTGGCAGCTTTTTTGACGGTCTTGCGCTTGGCGGTTTTACGTTTGACAGCCTTCTTAGCAGTTTTACGTTTGGCAGTTGCAGCGGTCTTACGCTTAACAGCTTTCTTAGCAGTTTTACGTCTGGCAGTTGCAGCGGTCTTACGCTTAACGGCTTTTTTGGCAGTCTTACGTCTGGCAGTTGCAGCGGTCTTACGTTTCTTGATGGCCATCAATACCCCCCTCCAAACAATAAACGTTGAGTTGTTGTCGCGCTAAAGTATATACGTTTGATATATAAATACTAGTTTTTTTGCGATGTTTTTAATTTTAAAAATACGCACAAAAACTGAAGTCGCCAAGCGTCAATTCACTCTAATGACAAAATATAATCCCAGTGTTTTTTGCTTACTGGCATGACTGAAAGTCGGTTGCCGGGTCTTAAGAGTTGTAAGCCATCAAGTTTTTTTTGTTGCCTGAGTTCTGACAGCGTGATGGTACGTTTTAATTTTCGCTTATAACGGACATCAACCATGAACCAGCGCGGATTTTCGGGATCACTTTTGGGGTCATAATGCTTGTCCTCCCGGTCGAAGGCGGTGTAGTCGGCATACGACTCGCGTGCGATCGTCATAATGCCCACGATTCCAATTTCATCGCAATTCGAGTGGTACATGAAGGCCAGATCCCCTTTTTTCATGTCATCGCGCATCATGTTGCGTGCCTGGTAATTTCGTACTCCGTCCCAAGGCTCCACTCTGTCCCGTTTCAGGTCATCGATACTGTATTCACCTGGCTCGCTTTTCATTAACCAATACTGCATGGCGGTCTACCCTACGACTTGTTTGAATATGGATTTTAGTAAAGAACAGGAAGCGTAGTACGCGGATACACTCCACGAATACTGTGGTCGCTATAGCCCTTGAACCAGAGGTTCAAGTGGGAGAACTGAAAAATGCATCAGGCTTCCCATTTTTCTGGGGTTGCACAACAACATTTTTTACAGCATTGTCCCTGAGTAAAAAAATAGGCTCAAGGTATGTATCTAGCAACTCACCTGTACCGCAGAGGTATCCGGTTTCAGTATTGAGTTTAGCAGATTCTCATAGCTCAAGCTGTCGGGTATTTCCCAAGGCGGAATCAATTCGGTCCTGAAGGTCACGAACGCGGGTACGGAAACTTTTGCTTACCTGATTCTGTTCATCGGTTTGTGAGAGCAGGGTGTGGGCCAGGTTCAATGCGGCCATCACCGCTACGCGATCCGCACCGATGACCTTGCCTCCATTGCGCACTTCCTCGATGTGCGTATTCAGCAGTTCTGCAGATGCCTGCAGGGACTCTTCTTCACCTGCCCCGCACACCACACGGTATTCCTTGTCCAGGATACTGAGCGCTATGGGAGAATCCGAGGTACTCATATGCTGACCTCCATCGACTTAAGCCGGGTTATCATGGCCTCGACTCGTTTGCGTGCCTGCTCGTTTTTATCAATCAGGCTAGCCCGTTCAGCCGTGTACGTGTCTTGCTGCGCCTTTAGAAGGCCGTTCTCTTTCTTGAGGTCTTCGTAGGCCCGGATAAGGTTGTTTACACGACTTTCAAGTCGCTTTAGCTCCTGTTCGTTGAGCAGGCCTGACTCTGTCTTCCCCATTCCAAAATGGTAGGATGATGAAACTTTATCGTCAACTCAAATTTAAGAAATATGCCTTGATATGCTGAAAAAGCTGAAGATATTTTATGCGGCAAGGTGTCCTCGCAGGAGTCTGGCGCACGGGGTCCTAGCCATGGGTACATCGGGCCAATTTCCGGAGACTTGTCTGGCAGTTGCTGTATATACTGGCTGGATTCACCTGCAGATTACTGGGCCGTCTGGCCTGAACCTCGTAGAACTCGCTGCTGGAACATGACATGAACACGAAAGAGCTGATCAAGCGACGCAAAATGCTGATGCGCATGGTGGGCCCAAAGGGGGTCGCCATTGTGCCTTCTGCAAAGCTGGTCCCGAGAAATCGGGACGTGGATCATGTCTTTCGCCAGGAAAGCGACTTTCTGTACCTGACGGGTTTTGACGAACCCGACGCCCTGGCATTGCTGATGCCGGACAAGGAGGGTGACCGGTACATATTGTTCTGTCGGGAGCGCGATGCCGACCAGGAGATATGGAGTGGGCGCCGGGCTGGTCTGGAAGGCGCGGTGAAGGATTATCTTGCAGACAAGGCCTATGCGATCAATCGACTGGATGAAGTATTGCCACGGCTCCTTTCGGATCGTGAAAGAATATTTTACCCAATGGGTCGTGATGCAGGTTTTGACCACAAGGTCATCAGCTGGGTGAATCAGTCCCGTGGCTCTTATCGGGCCAGAAAGCACACGCTCCATGAGCTGCTATCGCTGGATTACCCTTTGCACGACATGCGATTGTACAAGTCACGCAGCGAGGTAAGCCTGATGCGCAAGGCGGCAAAGGTTTCCATCGCTGCCCATCTGCGCGCCATGCAGGCTTGTGAGCCGGGCAAGCATGAGCATGAAATTGAAGCCGAGTTGCTCTATGAATTCAGGAAAGCAGGCTGTGTTCCGGCTTATCCTTCTATCGTTGGCGGTGGAGGCAATGCCTGTATATTGCATTACATCGAAAACAGCCAAGTCCTCAACGATGGCGATTTGTTGCTGATCGACGCAGGTGCAGAGTACCAGGGTTATGCCAGTGATATCACCCGTACCTTTCCCGTAAACGGAATTTTTTCTAGGGCACAGCGGGAAGTGTACGAGCTGGTGCTGGCAGCCCAGACTGCTGCGATCCGAAAGGTAAAGCCCGGCAACCATTGGAATGACCCGCATAATGAAGCTGTGAAAGTGCTTACCAAGGGCCTGGTGGAACTGGGTTTGTTGAAAGGCAAGCCTGCCAAACTGATCAAAGACGAGAAATACAGGCAGTTTTATATGCATCGTACCGGTCATTGGCTGGGTATGGATGTCCATGATGTCGGCGACTATCGTTTTGATGAAGAATGGCGTCTGTTTGAGCCGGGCATGACATTGACTGTCGAACCGGGTTTGTACATTACCCGGACAAAAGGCGTACCCAAACCTTACTGGGATATGGGGATCCGTATCGAGGATGATGTGCTGGTCACCAAGGATGGAAATCAGGTGCTTACCGAAAAGCTCACCCGGGATCCGGGCGAAATTGAATCCCTGATGGCAGGATCCGTGCATTGAGTTCCCCTGTACGTTATGCCGCGTCACTATGACATTGCGATTGTAGGCGGTGGTTTCGTTGGTGGCACGCTGGCTTGTGCCCTAGCAGCCATGCCCCGCCGGATTGCCCTGATTGAAAGCCGGCCTGTTTCTTCGGCAAACGGTACAGGTGCCTACAGGGATGAACGCAGCATCGCATTGGCCCTGGCTTCCAAAAGAATGTTCGATGCCCTAGGCGTATGGGAGCAGATTGGCTCACATTCCATAGCGATCCAGAAAATTCATATTTCAGATCGGGGGCGATTCGGTGCCATGCGCATGGACTGCCGAAACCATGAATCAGAGGGTTTCGGCTATATGGTTCCTGCTGAAAAGCTCGTATTGTCCTTGCAGGAGCATCTCCGGCACCATGAGAATATCCAGTGCATCCAGCCCTACAAGGTGTCCGATATTGAGAGTCATGCAGATCGGGTCATCCTGCACGGTGAGGGAGAACCCATACAGACTGATTTGTTGATTGCTGCTGACGGGACACATTCTTTCATTCGCAACAAGCTGGGCATCCCTGCCAACGAGAAGAAATATCATCAGACGGCAATTGTCGGCAATGTCAGCGTGGATGGTGATCATCAGTTTACGGCCTATGAGCGGTTCACCCGGCAGGGTCCATTAACACTGCTGCCACATGCGGGTAACAATTGCGGGTTTGTCTGGGTGCTCCCGGACAGTATTGCACGAGAGCTCATGGCGCGTACCGATGAGGATTTTCTGCTGCAACTGCAGCAAGCCTTTGGTTACCGCCTGGGCTATTTTTCCAAAATAGGCAAACGTTCTGCCTTTCCCTTGTCATTGCTGGTGAGTCAGCGGCGTGTACAAGAGCGTGTAGTGTTGATCGGCAATGCAGCCCAAACACTGCATCCGATTGGCGCACAAAGCCTGAATCTAGCGTTGCGGGATGTTGCGGAACTCAGTGAAGTGCTGAACACAGGCGACGATGGGCCTGACGGGATCAGCGAGAGACTTTGTGCATATGCGTCGGGACGCCAATCGGATATCAAGCGCACCATAAGGCTTACGGATATCTTCAATTTCTTGTTCACTACAAACGATCCGGTACTGTCTCGTACAAGGGGGATTGGCCTTGCAATGCTGGGCGCAATCCCGCTTTTGGAAAACATCATTCTGCGCCAAAGTACGGGGGTTCCCAGCTCTGTGGCAAATCTTCTTCAAGGCAACCCCCCGCAGTCTGCATGACTGCACAAGCCACACAGGTCGATATCATTATCGTAGGGGCCGGCATCGCCGGCCTTACATTGGTCAACCTGTTGGCAAAGCAAGGTAAATCACTGGCCGTTGTCGACCGTGTACTGCCACCGAAGTTTGACCGTGAACAACCTTGCGATGTGCGGGTCACAGCCGTCAGCCCCGGTTCCAGGGCAATTTTCGAGCACATTGGAATCTGGCCGCAAGTGCAGGCGAAACGGACAAGTGCCTTTGATGCCATGGTTGTTTGGGATGCCGCCAGCAGCGCAGAAATTCACTTTTGTGCGAGAGAAATTCGCCAGTCTGTCTTGGGCTATATCGTGGAAAACAAGGCAATTCTGTCAAGCTTGCATGAACCCCTTCGCGAGGTACCCGGTGTTCACTGGTACGTGCCCGGGAGCGTGACAGACATCGTCCACCGCGACGATGGGATTGAGGCAATTCTGGAAAACAAGCAATTGCTCAGGGCGAAACTGCTGGTGGGGGCAGACGGGAGCCGGTCGGGTGTGCGTGGTCTCGCAGAAATCCCCTATGCTGAAAAGCCGTATCTGCAGCAGGGCATCGTGGCAAATGTACAAACAGAATTTTCGCATCAGCGTACTGCATGGCAGCGTTTTCTCAAGACGGGTCCACTGGCCCTGTTGCCCGTTGGAAGTGACAAAAAGCATCGTGAATGCTCCATCGTCTGGTCAGCCGACCATGAATACGCGAAGCAGCTGATGCAAATGGGAGAAAAGGAGTTTTCCCAGGAAATCACCACGGCCAGCGATTCACGGCTGGGCAAGGTCCGCCTGCTGTCGGAGCGTGCTGATTTCCCGCTGATTTCTGGTCAGGCCGGCAATCTGGTCAAGCCCCGGATCGCATTGGTCGGGGACGCTGCCCACACCTTGCATCCGTTAGCAGGTCAGGGGGCCAATCTTGGATTGACCGATGTCGCGATTTTGGCCGACATCCTTGAGCACACAAAGCGGGATATAGGCAGCCTTCGGATGTTGCGGAAATATGAGCGTGCCAGGGCAGGAGAGGTCCAGGTCATGCAGTCTGCGATGCATGCATTCGTGGCTGTATACGGTTCTTCTTCCAAACCCGTAGTCGCGGCTCGCAGTGTTGCACTGAGCATCGCGGAGCACACACCCTCCATGAAAAGGTTTTTCATGGAGCATGCAATGGGGTTAAACAGGGACAGGCCGGTTTTTGCCAGATAGAATCATCTTGTGGCGGTCGCACGGATTCCAGGATGCAGTACAAGCGAAGCTACTGCGGCAGTGCATTCGGGAAAAACAGTTGCTGGCCGTTTAATGTAAAGCTGGCAATCATCTGCTGGCCTTCACTGGAAGCCAGCCAGTCTGTGAACCGTGCAGCCTCCTTGGACTTGGTATGCGGATGACGCTCGGGATTGATCTCGATGATGCTGTACTGGTTGTGCAAGAGGGGGTCATTCTCAAAAAGTAAAGCCAGTCCGTTACGATTTTTAAATGAAAGCCAGGTCCCCCTGTCTGCGAGCACGTATGCGCCCATTCCATTCGCAATGTTCAGTGTAGTGCCCATGCCTGCACCGGTTTCATGGTACCACCTGCCGCTGTACTGCTGAACATCGACATCAAGCAAGGCCCATAACTCCATTTCCTTTTTGTGGGTACCACTTTCGTCGCCACGCGAAACAAACGGCATCTTGTGTTCGTAAATAAGTGTAAGTACACGCTCTACACTGCCTTCTTTTCTTATATTCAGCGGATCTCCGCGTGGCCCGGCGATGATAAAGTCGTTGTACATGACCTCTCGACGCTTGACCCCATAACCTTTGGATATGAATGCTTCCTCGGAGGGTCGGTGGTGTACAAGTATCAGGTCTGTGTCGCCCGTCTCGCCCAGTTTCAGCGCTCGACCCGTGCCCACGGATACCACCCGTACGTCAATGCCGGAGCGGTCTCTGAATCTCGGGATCAGGTAATCCAGCAAACCTGAATTTTCGATTGAAGTGGTGGAGGACAGGGTGATGAAGGGCGGTTTTTCTGCCGGCACCGAGGCCAGCGTTACCACCAGTGCCACCAATACGGTGGCTTTGACCCAGAAATATTTCATGATTTTTCAGTCCGTGTCGAGCAACTTGCCAGCCAGGAAATCTGCTGCGAGACGGGTTTTAGGTTGGGCAAAATACACTTTTGCCGGAGTGTGTTCAATCAGCCTGCCTCGGTGCAGGAACACAATGTCGTTTGCCAGCCTTCTCGCCTGATCGAGGCTGTGGGTAGTCATGATAATTTTGGTGTTGAGTTGGGCAATTTTTCTGATCAGCATTTCCATGGTTGCAACGCCTGAAGGATCCAGTTCCGCCGTAGGCTCGTCCAGCAGCATCACTTTTGGTTCAAGCACCCAGGCCCGGGCGACGTTCAGGCGTTGCTGCTCGCCACCGGACAAAGTGCGTGCACTTTGTTTCGAGAGTTGTATGAGCCCGGTATGCTGCAGCGCCTGCTCGATGAGCAGGTCTTGCCTGGCCTTGGCGATCTTGTGCAGGGAAAGTACATATTCAAGGTTGGCCTGTACGCTGCGCTGCAGAAAGACCGGTTTCTGGAACACGAAGGCTCGCCAGGGTTCCTGGGGCTTCGGGATGTCTTGGTTCCATGTCAATGAGCCGCGATCCGGTACTTCCAGGCCATGCGCAATGTGAAGCAGCAAACTTTTTCCCGCCCCATTTGGGCCAAGGATGATGGTGATCCCGGCTGAACTGATGGTGGCATTCACATCGTCCAGCAACGGCTTGCCCCGTCTGGAAACACTCAGGTGCTGAATTTTCAGTGGCAGGGGTGATGCAGGAATCACTGGGCTAGGCATAAATTTTGTGAGCCGTCTGCCGTGCACTCATGACAGCTGAGGTCACGATCAAGGAAAGCGTGATCAGTATTACGCCCAGTGCCAGTGCCAGCTCTATGTTCCCCTTGCTGGTCTCAAGTGCAATAGAGGTCGTCATCACACGGGTATTGTGATTGATATTGCCACCTACTATCAGCACGGCACCCACTTCTGCGATTGCCCGGCCGAATCCTGCGAACACATTGGTGACCAGGCTGTACCGGGTCTCCCACAGGAGGGTGTTCATCATGCTTTGGGGCTTGGCGCCAAGTGCCCGCAGTTGTGCATGGAATTCATTGTTGGCATCCATTACGGTTTGACGCGTCAGCGCCGCGATAATGGGTGTGACCAGGCACACCTGCGCAATGACCATGGCCGTGGGTGTGAACAGCAGTCCCAGTGCTCCGAGCGGGCCTGAGCGGGAAAGAATCAGGTAAACCACCAGGCCCACGACAACGGGTGGCAGGCCCATAAAGGTATTCAGTATCGCGACAAGCAGACCACGTCCAAAAAACTTGTACAAGGCAAGCGCTGCGCCAAGCGGCAGCCCAATCAGCCCGGCAATGAATACGGCGGTCAGGCTTACCTGCAGGGATAGCGCGACGATCTCTATCAGGTCGGGGTCGAGTTGTATGATGAGTTGAAGGGCTTTTTGAAAAGCTTGTGAGAAATCGTTCAAAATGAATGCTGTGTTGCCTTGCTGGTTACGAAATGACTCCGGTCGGACTGTTCAGGGCCCCGCATACTGAAGTTTTATCATTCAGTCCGCACTGTCTGAGCAGGAAATGATGATGATCCCTGCATTTCATGCACGATATGCACCGTCGGCAAGGCCTCTGGGATTCAGGCATCCCGTACTGTGATCGGTTGCTCCTGGGCACAAGATCTAGGCCGGCAAAAAAATCCGGAAAAGCCGCAGATCCGTACACTGGAGGGGGTTGCTTTGTTGGCGGTTTTCCGATGTGTACAATACCCGGTTCTAAAATCATGTCAAACTGTAATTCGACAACAATCAAAATAGTGACTGGCCCGGGAGGTTGCTGATGGATGCCATACCCGTTGACCGTGTCTATTCGTCTCAGCATGCATGGTTGAAGATGCAGGATGATGGTACGGCAATCCTAGGTATCACGGAATTTGCCCAGTCTGAACTGGGAGACATCGTCTACATTGAGCCCCCTGACCTGGATCGTGAGTATCAGGCAGACGAGGCCTGTGCGGTCGTGGAATCGGTCAAGACTGCGAGTGACGTATCCATGCCTGTAGACGGTAAAGTCGTTGAAATCAATGAAGACCTGCTGGATTCTCCGGAAATGATGAACGAATCTCCCTACGAGAAAGGCTGGCTTTGCAAGATCGAGTTGCCGGGTGCCACGGCAATTGACAGCCTGCTTGATGCAAGCCAATATGAAGATTACATAGCGTCATCACCGGAGTAATAAACTTATCCTACAGGGTAAGGTCACTTTCTTGTGAACCCGGTAGAAGCTGACGACATCGCCAAGAATGTTGCCAAGCCAATACGTATGCGCCTGTTACTGGAGAAATAAAAATGGCAAAGATCACCCTGCAAGGAAATGAGATTCACACCAATGGGAACCTGCCAGGTATTGGTTCAAGTGCGCCGGACTTCAAGCTGGTGAACAAGGACCTGGAGGACGTATCCCTTTCGACTTTCCCGGGCAAAAGAAAAATACTGAGCATTGTCCCTAGCCTGGATACACCGGTCTGTGCAATGTCTACAAAGAA
This sequence comes from Gammaproteobacteria bacterium, assembly GCA_022824965.1. Lineage (GTDB taxonomy): Bacteria > Pseudomonadota > Gammaproteobacteria > UBA4575 > UBA4575 > WTFY01. The sequence continues at coordinate 464,963 of JAJDYY010000008.1, read as the reverse complement.
ATTTGATGATTTTGCAAAGGAACATGACGATACGGCGATATTGATCATTTCTGCTGACCTGCCCTTTGCAATGTCCCGGTTTTGTGTTTCCGAAAATCTTGAGCATGTCACTTCGCTTTCCATCATGCGCTCACAGGATTTCTCCAGGGATTATGGTGTACTGATCGAAGATGGGCCGCTTGCAGGGATTACAGCGCGTGCCATAGTGGTATTGGACCAGAAGAATGTGATCGTTCACACAGAACTGATTGGCGAGATTGCGAACGAACCGGACTATCAGGCAGCCATACAGGCACTCGGCAGCGTGCCCTAGCCGGATTCATCGACCACCTTGGCCACAGAATTTCTTGCCAGCTGGGCAAGCTGTTTTCTTGGCTGGTCTTCACTCGATATGGGCTCGCATAGCGTCAGTTCAGCAGGGGTGCGCTTGGCAGACATGATGCGAAAAGCATGCTTCACCAGGTTGCGGTTGTTGACGAACGGCACTATTGGATTGACGCCATCAGCATGCGGGTAGCGAAGTGCCACCGGCTGGATCACGGACTTCGTTTCAATGGCGGCCGCAAACAGACGGGGATGGAACGCATGCACACAAGTGCCATCGGTCGTCTTGGCTTCGGGGAAGGAAGCCACGCTATGCCCTGAACCGAGCCTTTCCCGCATCAGGTGAATCGCTTCCATCGCGCCGGTTTTGGATCCCCGGTGGATAAAAAGGGTGCCGGATTTGGCGGCAAGGAGGCCTACCACGGGCCACTTGCGAACTTCGACCTTGGACAGAAACGACACGGGTAGTACTGAGGCGACGATCACGATATCCAGCCAGGATACGTGGTTCCCTACCACAAACGCCGGTGATTTTTGCGGCGTGCCATGCACGGTAAGATCAATGCCAATAATTTTAGCAACCTGGTATAGCCAGTCCTGGATGATCCTGTGCTGTTTCTCATTCAGGTCGAATTTCTCTACATCTCCCAATGCGGTGTAGCAAATGTGAACCCCTTTAAGGAGGTGGATCAGCAGGCGAAATAACCGAAATGTCCCTCTGATTATATTCATCGAATCAGCCGAGATGGCGTGTTGCAGTCTTATTGGGGGGTTCCGGTATCCGGCAAGGCACTCTGCAGTTCGGTCAGGCTCGTGACCGGAGATTTGCACTGCATGCCTTCACAGATATAGGCAGCGACACCTTCCGGGCTCGGCATGGAATATTTCTTTTCTGCCAGTCCTGCCGGCAAATTTCTTTCGTCGGCATGGATGGCAAATACCAGTCGTGCGGGGTTATAGCCCCGCGTGCATTGCTGTTGCCATTTTTCAAGAGGACCCTTATCTCCCCGCAAAATAATGATTTGTAGCGGATAGTATCTCTCTTCATACGCGGTGATCAGGCTGGCATGTCCCATAGGCGCCTGCGTGACGGCTTGGCCCGCAAACTGCAATACACGTTCTGCTGCATCAAGGTACTCTGTTTTCCCCAGCAGGTAACCCAGGCGGGCCAATGCTGTGGCAGCGATTCCGTTGCCGGAAGGCATCGCCTCATCGCTGAGTGTTTTGGATCGCTGTATAAGCCGCTCATGGTCTGTGGATGTGAAGTAGAAGCCACCCGAGGCATGGTCCTCAAATTTTTCCAGCAATACGTCGGCGATCTCGCAGGCCCAGCTCAAATCCTGGCTGCACCAGCGCACTTGCAGGATTTCTAGAATGGCGTCCAGCAAGAACGAGTAGTCGTCCAGGTAGGCGTCAAGGTGCGCGGTGCCATCCTTGTACGTGGCCGCCAGGTGCTGACGGGTCCACATGGTGTCACGTAAAAAATCCAGGGCGCGCTGTGCCGATTGTATGTATTCGGGTTGTTCCAGTACCCGGCCTGTAATGGCCATGCCGCGGATCATCAAGGCATTCCAGCTGCTCAGGATCTTTTCATCACGGCCGGGGCGCACTCGCTGCTCGCGCTGGGAAAAAAGCTTTTGCTTGGCCTGGCGGATCAGGGCATCAAACTTCTCTTCGGATACGCAAGCCCTTTGACACACCTCATCCCGGTCAACAAAGGTATGCAGATGGTACCTGCCTTCAAAATTGGCATCCTGGTCCAGACCATAGTGGGGTGCGAATACGGCATACTCTTCCTGGGTGAGTATCTTCTCGACCTGTTCGCAGTCCCAGACGTAGTACCTGCCTTCGCTGCCCTCAGAATCTGCATCCAGGGAGGAATAGTAGCCCCCCTCGGGCGATTGCATCTCGCGCATGACCCATTGAGCCGTGGCCTCGCACACGCTCTTGAACTGTTCTGTGCCTGTCAGGGCAAATGCCTGCGCGTACAAGGCCAGCAGGGGACCGTTGTCATACAGCATTTTTTCGAAGTGAGGAATCATCCAGTGGGAATCCACCGAGTATCGGCAAAAACCTCCGCCTACCTGATCGAAAAGGCCGCCGGCTGCCATTTTCTCCAGCGTGTAGAGTGCGGCGTGCAGGGAGCGCGGGCTGTCCTGTTGCGCCCGTTTTGATTGAGAGTAATGACGCAGCAGCCGCTCGATGTGGGTCGGGTGGGGAAACTTGGGTGCACTCCCAAAGCCTCCGTCCCTCGCGTCAAAGGCCTGCTCTATCTGGTGGTTGCAGTTCATGAAGATCTCGGGAGAGAGGTCCGTCTTGGCATAGTTGGGTTCGTGAATTTGTTGCAGCACGTCTTGTATGGACTGGTTTTGCGCTGTGATCTCTTCGCGCCGCTGCTGAAACACACCCGAGATATGCTGCAGCAGGTCCTTGAAGGATGGCAGCCCGTGGCGTGCTTCGTTCGGGAAATATGTCCCCCCGAAAAAAGGCACCTGGTCATCCGGGGTCAGGAACATGGTGAGTGGCCAGCCCCCCGTACGCTGGGTGAGTACAAATTGGGCAGTCTGGTAAATCTTGTCGATGTCCGGGCGTTCCTCGCGGTCGATTTTGATATTGATGAACAATTCATTCATTATTTTTGCAGTGGCCTCATCTTCGAAGGATTCGTGCGCCATGACATGGCACCAGTGGCAGGCAGAATATCCGATCGACAATAGAATCGGTTTGTTTTCCATTTTGGCGCGTTCCAGTGCTTCACTGCTCCACGGGTACCACTGCACGGGATTGTCGGCATGCTGAAGCAGGTAAGGGCTGGTTTGTCCAGCCAGATGGTTTTTTTTGGCCTGAACCATGTTTATGATGTGCTCACTGTTTTCGCCGGTGTTGTGCGCGGGCTTTGCGGAATCCCTGCAGGGCGACCGGAAACTTGATTGTATACTGATGCAGCATGTTGAATTTCCCGGATATTGATCCCGTCATCTTTTCCCTTGGGCCGCTCAAGCTTCACTGGTATGGGCTGATGTACGCGGTCGGGTTCCTGGCATTTTGGGGCCTGGGCCAGGTTCTTGCAAAAAAAGAACATACAGTAGTACAGCCTGATGATGTTGGCGATCTTTTTTTTTATGGCATGCTGGGAGTGGTGATTGGAGGTCGACTGGGCTCGGTACTGTTCTACAATTTCCCCTATTTTCTTCAAGACCCGCTCTACCTGTTCAGGATCTGGGAAGGGGGCATGAGCTTTCATGGTGGATTGCTGGGCGTCATCCTCGTGTTATGGGCCTTTCACCGGAAAAAAGGATGCGGTTTTCTGCGCTTGTGTGATTTCGTCGCACCCGCTGTGCCCGTTGGCCTCGGGGCCGGGCGCATAGGGAATTTCATCAATGGAGAACTATGGGGGCGTGCCACCGACGTGCCATGGGGCATGGTGTTCCCGGGTGCGGATGCACTGGCAAGACACCCCTCGCAGCTCTACCAGGCTTTCCTGGAAGGGCTCGTATTGTTCGCGGTGCTCTGGTTGTTTGTACAAAAGCCCCGCCCGGCGGGTTCCGTGGCCGGTTTGTTCATGCTGTTGTACGGGGTATTCCGGTTTGTGGTGGAGTTTGTACGCGAGCCGGACATGAATCTGGGATTTGTCGCCTTCGACTGGATGACGATGGGGCAACTTTTGACGCTGCCCATGATCTTGGTAGGCCTGGGGCTGATGTATCACGCATACAAAAAGCCTGAGATGCCGGCGCAGGCGCACTGAGCCATGCAGCAATACCTCGAACTGTTGAGCCATGTCATGGAAAAAGGCGTGGAAAAGGGGGACCGTACGGGTACCGGCACGGTATCCGTATTCGGTTATCAGATGAGGTTCAATCTAACCGAGGGGTTTCCTCTTCTGACAACCAAAAAACTCCACCTGAAGTCAATCATCCACGAACTGTTGTGGTTTCTGAGAGGCGAGACCAATATTTCCTACCTGCAGAGAAACGGCGTTTCGATCTGGGACCAGTGGGCAGATGAAAATGGAGAGTTGGGCCCGGTTTATGGTTCACAGTGGCGAAACTGGCCCTGTGCAGACGGCAGGACCGTGGACCAGATCAGTGCGCTGATCGAGAATCTGAAAGAAAACCCTTCATCAAGGAGACACATTGTCAGTGCATGGAATGTGGGTGCACTGGATGCCATGGCGTTGCCGCCGTGCCATGCTTTTTTTCAATTCTATGTTGCCCAGAACCGGCTTTCGTGTCAGCTCTACCAGCGCAGCGCAGACGTTTTTCTGGGTGTGCCGTTTAACATTGCCTCCTATGCACTGCTGTTGCAGATGGTCGCCCAGGTAACTGGCCACCAGGTCGGCGAACTGGTACACACGTTTGGCGACGTACACCTCTATAACAATCATTTCGAGCAGGCACGCAAGCAACTGAAACGCACCCCTTTTGAATTACCTAGGATGCACATCAACCCGGAAGTCAATTCGATTTTTGATTTCGTGTATGAAGATTTTGAATTGCAGAATTATCAGTGCCATGAGCATATCCCAGCCCCGGTAGCCGTCTAGTGCCTGAGGCGGAGATCATTGTAATTGCCGCCATGACCCATCAGGGTGTCATTGGGAAAAATAATTCGATGCCCTGGCATTTGCCCGCAGACCTGCAACGCTTCAAGCGGGTCACCATGGGCCACCCCATGGTGATGGGACGAAAAACCTTTGAATCGCTGCCGGGGGTATTGCCCGGCCGGCGGCACGTGGTTCTCAGCCGAAACCGAAAGTACCCTGCGAAGGGTTGTGATGTTGTGACCGGCTGGGCCGAGGCCGAGGCCCTGCTGGCAGGTGCGGATAAAATTTTCGTGATCGGCGGGGCTGAAGTGCATGCACTTGTGCTGCCCTTCGCACAGCAGCTGTGCCTGACCTTCGTGCATGCCGACCTGGAAGGGGATACCTATTTCCCGCCATGGGATGAAGATGACTGGCAGGAGGTACACCGTGAATTTCGCCACAAGGACGAGAAGAACTGCTATGACCTGGAGTATGTCCAGTATCGGCGAATGGGCGCCAGCACCAGCGACTGACCGGTATCGGCGCACCGGCCCGCCTGATTCCAGGTTCAGTGCGGAGTTACGGAAGAACCGTGGTACGAGGCCGCAGTTGCCGGAATGGCGCGCTTGGCCTCACAGGCAATCTGATATTTTCTTCGTTCGGCCTCACTGATTTTTACTGCCGTCAGGGCACCGCCCCAAAGACATCCCGTATCGGTGGAGATGACATTGTTTTCGTCCTGATAGCCCAGTGTCGACCAGTGTCCGAACACAATGGTGGTCGCTTGGCTTTTTCGTGAACTGACCTCGTACCAGGGCTGCACCCCCGGACCTTGTGTGCCGGGCGGTCCTTTTTCCGCCAGGCTCATCACCCCTTGGGGGTCGCAGTAACGCAGCCGCGTGAAGGAGTTGGTGATCACGCGCAACCGGTCCCAGCCACCCAGGGTTTCGCACCACTGACTGGGCGTATCTCCATACATGTTCTTGAGGAAGTCCCGGTAGTTGCTGGAACGAAGAACGGTTTCCACTTCGGTTGCACGTGCGATCGCATCCACAATACTCCATTGAGGGATGACCCCTGCATGCACCATGGCGATATTGAGCTTGCTGTCGAAATGCAGCAAAGGGCGATGCCTTAACCAGTCAATGAGTTCATCTGCATCGCCGGCATCGAGGATTGCGGCGAGGCTGCCGGATTCTGTAGTCGGTCTTATATTGGCGTGGGCGGCCAGCAGGTGAAGATCGTGGTTGCCCAGCACGGTGGTTGCCGACTTGCCCAGCGACTTGACCCAGCGAAGCGTTTCAAGTGATTTCGGACCCCGATTGACCAGGTCACCGACGAACCACAGTTCATCGAACTTCGGATCAAATCCAATTTTATCAACCAGCGCAGTCAGTTCATCAAAGCAGCCCTGTACATCTCCAACAGCGTAGATGGCCATGATAGAACTTCAGTTAGCGGTATTGGAAAACCTGGAAGGTTGCATTTGAGCTAAGGCAACCCAGATGCTATGAACTCCGCGGCCCGATCACAACACAAATCCAGGCGTGTTTTTCAGGTACGAGGATCGGACGGTAAAGGACTGTGCGCTAGTGCAACGTACGGGGTGCAGCCAAGGTGAACGGGTTGATTTCTGCATCAAATTTTGTGCCGTCATCGCTCACCATCTGGTAGCTGCCCTGCATCGTGCCCACCGGTGTTTCCAGCATGGTTCCGCTGGTGTATTGAAAGGCCTCACCCGGGCGCAGATAGGGCTGTTCTCCTACTACACCTTCACCTTTCACTTCCTGGGTCTTGCCATTGGAATCCGTGATGATCCAGTGGCGTGTCATGAGCCGGGCCGGCACGAGCCCCGTGTTATGTATAGTTACTGTGTAGGCAAAAACAAACTTGTTTTGCCGTTCATCGGCTTCGATAAATGCACTGTCCACACTTACATCTATATTATGAATTTCTGATTTTTCCACAGTGCTTGTTGATGCATTTGCACCGAGCTTGTTTCAAAAAAAACATATCACCCTGAGAGAAGGTTGGCAAGATTTATATACTGCTGTACGGGTATTTCCTGCGGTCTACGGCGAGGGTCAATGTCAGCCTGTTGCAGTTCTTTTTCCGTGACCTCCTTGGCTAGGCTGTTCTTGATGGTTTTGCGCCTTTGCTGGAAGGCAGTTTTCACCAGCTGACTGAACAGCGTTCGGTCACGGATCTTTGCCGATGTGACCGGGTCGGGAAGCATGCGTATGAAGCACGAGGTTACTTTGGGCGGCGGCGAGAACAAGTGAGGGGCTATATCAAACAGGCTTTCCACTTTATAGCTGCTCTGCATGATTACACTGAGCCGGCTGTACGCTGAGATGTTTGGCACTGCCGTGATTCTTTCGGCAACTTCTTTCTGAAGCATGAAATGCATGTCGGAAATTATTTCGGAAAATTGCAGCAGGTGAAATAACAGCGGGGTTGAAATGTTGTAAGGCAAATTGCCAATCAGGCGAATCGGCCGGTCTGCCTCGGAAATGCAATGGAAGTCAAACTCCAGAACATCACCCTGGTGCAGGGTCAATTGACCAATCCCACGGCACAGCTTGAGCAGTTCTTCAGACAGGGTTTGGTCGATTTCAATGGCATGCATGGCACCCGCCGCTTTCAGTACGGGCCGGGTGATGGCGCCGAGTCCTGGGCCGATTTCACAAATGTTCTGCTCTGGGGCTGGGGCGATGGCCTGCGTGATCGCAGAGATTGTGGATTCGTCTGTCAGCAGATGCTGTCCCAGTCGTTTGTTGAGTTTCATGGCCGCTGCAGGTTCCCGAATGAATTGCCCAGCGCCCGGTACACGCTGAAACGGCAAGTCAATGCGGGTGTGCCGGCTTATCAGCAGGCGGTGCAGCCGTGGCAGTCTCTGTGCTGGCTGCAACTTCTGCGGGTTCTGCAGGTTTAGGGTCTGCGACTTCGCCCGGCACCTGGGTTTTTGTATCTCGAACCGCATAGGTACAGACAATTTCAAAATGTGCCTGCTCAATCGGTTTTACCAGGCTCAGGGTAATCGTGATATCCGGATGGTAAAGCAGCAGTTGTTTGCTCTCCTTCAGGACATCCGATGCTGTCGAGTCTGTGATGACACCGAACCTCAACTCCAGACTTTTCCCGATCTGGTTCGCAATGCTGCGCAAGGCGGCTAGGGGAGTAGAGTTTTCCTTGAGCACGAGCTGGCCGAGGTGGGCAACCCCCAGGGAGGAAGCATTTTCCGTAATTTCCAAGGCTCGGGCCTTGCTGGAAAGGGGATTGAATTTGAATGCAATCACACTGCCGCGAAGCAATTCGAACTCTTCAGTACTGGAAATGGTAATGAAGCGCTCCAGGTCCACGGGAAACGCTGCAGGGATATAACAACAAGCCAGCAGTACAGCGAACCGTATGGATTTGTTTGGGTGATTCATCTGCCTTGGTTGGGATAGAAGTGATTAAGCCGCATTCTTACTTTGATTTGCTGGAGCCCGTTGCTGCCATCTTTGCGGCCATCTCTACCGCAATACGGATGCTACCAGCATCTGCGATTCCTTGTCCTGCAATATCGAGTGCAGTGCCATGATCCACGGAGGTGCGGATCATGGGCAGACCCAGGGTCACGTTGACGAGATTCCCAAAGCCGCTGTACTTTATCACGGGTAAACCCTGGTCATGGTACATGACAACGATCGCATCCCTTGTGCGGAGTTTCTCTGGGGCAAAGGCAGTGTCGGCAGGGACCGGGCCCTCCAGTTGCATACCTTGCCTGCGGAGCCGGTCAAGTGACGGGCTGATGATTTCGATCTCTTCTGATCCCAGATGCCCGTTCTCGCCTGCATGGGGGTTCAATCCGCATACGCTGATAAACGGTTTTTCGATACCGAAACGATGAAGCAAAGCATGATGCAAGACTCCCAGCACTTCTTCGATGCGTTGCGCGGTTATCTGGGCAGGCACATCGGCAATTGCCAGGTGAGTGGTCAAAAGTGCTACACGCAGTATCTGCGTATTTTCTGTGTTGCCCATCTCATTGCTGAGCAGCATGACCGGATTGCCTCCGGTTTTCTCAGCAAAGAATTCTGTATGCCCTGAAAAGGAAATACCTGCTTCGTTGATGATGCTTTTTTGTACAGGGCCGGTGGTTACTGCCTGGCACATACCTTCGCGCACGAGTCCGATTGCAGTGTTCAGGGTCTCGATGACGTAACCAGAATTTTCGACATCCGGCTCTCCGGGGATAACCTGATTCGGGACGGGAACATCGATAACCTTGAGATGCCCCGGATCGTGTGGTGCCGGCAGGTCCTTCGGGTTGAAGTTGCTGACGGACACGTCGATGCCCAATTGCCTGGCGAGATTGGCCAGCAGTGCTTTACTGGCAACAGCGACAATCTCGAATGCAAGCGGTTGCCGGGCAAGCTTGAGCACAATTTCCGGTCCGATTCCGGCAGGTTCGCCGGGCGTTACGGCAATGTGGGGGATGGGTTGCATGGCAGCTGTCAGCGAACGCAGGCGGCTTGCAAGCCAGGGTCAGTTAGAGGAGTGCAACCGATTTTCTATATAACTTTCGTCACGAAGTCGCCTGAGCCACAGCTCGGTTTCTTCCTCAATTTTTCGTTGCCTGATCTGTGCCTGAGCCTCGGCACGAATTGCTTCCCTGGTATTGTCATGTTTGCGCACGTCCAGTAACTGCACAATGTGCCAGCCGAACTGGGTGCGAAACGGCTCACTGATCTGCTTGGGCTCCAGGCTGTCAACAACATTCCCGAATTCGGGTACAAAAGTACCCGAGACCGACCACCCCAATTGACCGCCATTGAAAGCGCTGCTCAGGTCCTCGGAGTATTCCTTTGCAAGTTCTCCAAAATCCTCACCCGCCTCTACCCTTGACTTGATGTCTTTCAGTTTTGTCTCGGCAGCTTCTTCAGACAGCAGGGCATTCGTGCGGATCAGGATATGGCGTGCCAGCACCTGGTCCACCACGGTTTCTTTTTGGAATTCGCGTTGATCCAGAAGTTTGAAGATATGAAATCCCGAAGGACTCTGAATGATTTTACTGACTTGCCCCGGGCTCATCTGGTTGATTTGCTGCAAGAAAGGCTGGGGCAGTTGTGCCTGATCCCGCCAACCCAGGTCACCGCCCTGTAGTGCATCCTGGGCATCGGAAGCGGCAATGGCCAGCTGGGTGAAATTGTTGCCGGATGCAGCCCTCTCATGTACTGCTGAGGCACGGTTTGCGGCATGTTTTACTTGTTCTGGTGTCGGGCCCTCCGGAAGTGCAATCAGTATATGTGCTACATGATATTCACGTTCTTTTTGCAACAGCTCACTCTCCGATCGAGTGAGCAGATCCTCAATCTCGGCTTCTGATACCTGGATATTCTGATCAATGATGCGCTGGCGCAACTGCTCTATGATCATCTCGTCCCTGATCTGGTTTCTGAACACGACATAATCCAATCCCTGTTGCAGCAGAGTGTCACGAAACTGCTCGAGGTTCATGTTGTTGCGCTTTGCCAGGCTGCGCATTGCCTGATCCAGGGTCAGCACATCGATCTGTATCCCGCGGCGCTCTGCAAGCTGCAGTTGCAGGCGTTCCACGATTAAGCGCTGCAGTACCTGTTCGATCAGGACGTCTCTGGGAGGAAGTGCGCTGCGGTTTTGGTTGAATTGTCTTACCAGCACTTGTATGCGTTGGCGGAGCTCGCTTTCCATGACGACATCGTTTTCCACGACCGCCACGATCCGGTCAAGCGCACTTGCGCTGGTGCCGGAAATCAGCAGCGCGACACCCAATATATACAGGAGTTGTTTCATTCTGGTATCGCAGTTTCAACGATGAGGATGCAAGGGAATTCTAGAAAAAATTGTGATCGTCTTTGTCATCGTACCCGCGTACTCCACGTTTCAGCAATTCACCCAGGGGTGAACCGATCTGTCCCAGCCCCTTCAGAACCAGCTGGAATTCCACGCTGGTATTATAGTCCTCGTTCACATTTTGACTATAGCGTCTTCCCGCCAGGCGAAGCTTCCAGCAACAGGTTTCATACTCAAGTCCGGCAAGCAATTCGAGGTTGCGGTTGTTCTGCAGGTCATAATTCCAGCGCGTTACGGTCCGCCAGTGTTTGTTCAGGGGCAACACCATGGAGAAGTCGGACTGTTCCAGGCTTTGTTGCCGGTTTGTGACCGGATCAAGCGGCTCCGTGCTTTTATGTCGATAACGGTAGGCCAGATTCAGCAACCTGCCATTTTCATCCCGGTAGTGGAAGCGCACGGAGTTTCTCTGTGTACGATCATTTCGGGTATCCAGCAGGGTCGAAGCGATGGCTTCCCAATGCTCACTGAGACCAAGCTTCAGTTCTGCGGCTACTTCTGAGGACGGGCTGCGCTGCTGAGGTGTATCCGGCCTCCACGTTTTCCGATCCCTGAAATAGAATATGCGCCCGACACTGGCTCGCAATTTCTCCCTGCCATTGGCCGTGTTCAGGATTCGCGACGTCATGCCTATGCTCAGATGGTCCGCTTCCCCGAAACGGTCGTGTCCACTGAAACTCCTGCTGCGGAAAAGCTGTTCGAATCCGAATTCATATTCCTTGGTGTCGAAAAGCGGTATCTCGGTTTGGTCGCGAAACGGGGTATGGAGATAGTAGATGCGGGGTTCAAGGGTCTGGACAGCCGAAGAATTCTTCAGTTCCCTTTCGAATTTCAGCCCGGTATCGAGGTATGCACTGGGCACGCTCCGAGTGGGCTCATCGTCCAATCCATCCTTGCGATGCAGGTCATACCGGGTATGGCTCAGGCGGATGCCGGGGCGGACAAAATAGGCCGCATTCTCGAAAGGCCGTTCCACAGCCAGCTGCAGATGAAGCCGCTCACCATCGATTTTGTCATCATGCTGAAAACGTACCCATTCGTTCTCGATGAAATAGTCAAAGCCGCCCGATGCAGACAGGTAGCTTCCCTTCAGTTCGAGTTGAGGAAGACGCTTGAAAGGATCTTCTTCACTGCTCAAACTGGGATCCACTCCCTGGAAACCCTGCATGAAGGCCGTGAGTTCCCAGTGTTGTCCCAGATAGCTCAAACGTCCCGACTGCTCGACATACTGGGTGCTGCTGAGGCCAAGGCCATCACCCAGGTCTTCAAAATACATCCTGTCAGAAGCCCGGTTGTAGAGGAGTTCCAGTTCGATCCCCGGTGTCAGGGTTCCCTGGTATTCGATGGATGCCAGATAACGATCGTCATCGAACTCCCGATCATCCAGGTACTCCACGCCCACTTGGGCCAGCCCCGCCTGATGCAGATGGCGGTAGCTGGATTTCAGTTGCAATCCGCGATCTGCGAGCAAACGGGGTGCGATGACTGCGTCTCGGTTCGCAGCAATGTTCCAGTACCAGGGAATTTCGAGGCTCGGACCGGAATCGCTGGAATTTCCAAAGGTCGGGGCCAGAAATCCTGATTTTCGTGCGCTGTCGATTGGAAATCGTATCCATGGCGTGTAAAAAACAGGGACGCCCATGAATCGCGCGGTGACCTTTTTCCCTGTCCCGTCTCCCGAAGCTCTGTCCAGTTCAAGTACACCGGCTGCGAGTTCCCATGAGTTGTCCCCCTCGGCACAGGTGGTGTAGGTTGCATTTTCCAGGTAGGCAAAATCCTTGGAAGTCCGTTCGAGGAGGTCTGCTTGGCCGCGCGCAGGCAGCGGCTTGTACTGGTAGGCAATGGAACTCGATTTAAAGTAGCCTGTATCGAGGTTTAGCTGCGCTCCCTCACCTTCCAGTAGCCACTCCTCGTCTTCAATACGCACTTCGCCATCGGCCTGCACTGTCTGGTCATGTTCTTGATAGTGCAGCAGGTCTGCATTCAGCACCTGGGTTCCCTGCCTTATCTGCACTGCCCCCTGCAAGGTCACCGTGCCGCTGCCATCGCGTTCGATTCGATCGGCACTCAACTGTACGGGCGCACCGGGATTTGGTGCAGCATCGGTTTCAGGACCGGAGGCTGTTTGGCAGGCCAAATGCGTGGAGCTTTGATTTTCCTGGCTGGCATTTCGCTTTCCATATTCGGCAGACGCATGCCCGCCGGCCTGGAGCACAAGGCAAATGCCTCCCAAGATGGACGCACCTAGCTTGTTCCTGATTGTTTTTGACATAGGGGGTGGACGTGCAAAACAGGCATGTGATGGTAGCACGGGCGGCACAGCATTTTCAGGGCGGCCTGGGGAACACGCCATCCAGGTAAAACCCCGACAAGAGCAGGATCCCGGACTGGCGCCTTGGAACTATCGCAAGAGTGGTGCTATGACAAGGCTCACGATCGCCATCACGTTGATCAGAATGTTCATCGACGGGCCGGAAGTATCCTTTAGCGGATCCCCTACCGTGTCACCGACGACCAATGCCTTGTGAACATCGGAGCCCTTGCCGCCAAGATTTCCTTTTTCGACATACTTTTTCGCATTGTCCCAAGCGCCCCCGGCAGTGGTCATGGTCAGTGCGAGCAGGACACAGCCGAGCAATGCACCCCCCAGCATCCCGCCCAGCGTCTTTGCGCCAAAACCGAAGCCGACGACCACGGGTGCAATCACGGCCAGCAAGCCTGGGGTTACCATGCGCTTGAGCGCTGCCGTGGTTGCAATGTCCACGCAACGTACCGTGTCGGGCTTGGCTTGACCGTCCAGCAGCCCGGGAATCTCGTGAAACTGTCGGCGGATTTCCTTGATCATGTCGAAAGCGGCATCTCCGACAGCCGTGATGGTTAAAGATGCCACGATAAAGGGAAATACCCCGCCAATGAATAAACCGATCAAAACCTGGGGATCGCTCAGGTCGAGGGTAATGGATTCTTTTCCGTGACTGACTTCAGCGAGGAAGGCTGTGATGATTGCAAGTGCCGCCAAGGTGGCTGCGCCAATTGCAAATCCCTTGCCTATGGCCGCCGTGGTGTTGCCCACTTCATCCAGCTCGTCCGTGATTTTCCGTACATCATCTCCAAGCTCGGCCATCTCTGCAATGCCGCCGGCGTTATCTGCCACGGGGCCATAGGCATCGATGGCCATCGTGATACCGACGGTGGCCAGCATGCCAACTGCGGCAATACCTACCCCATACAAGTCAGCAAATTGATTTGCAAAGAATATGATTGCGGCAAGGCTCAGTACGGGTACAACTACGGATTGTGTGCCTGTTGCCAGGCCTGCAATGATGACGGTTGCAGGGCCAGTGTCCCCGCCTTTGGCAATCTTCCTGACCGGTGAGCCGCCGGTGTAATATTCAGTGATCAGACCAATAATGATTCCGCCGACTGCCCCGGCCAGTACTGAAGCCCACACCCCGGTGTCTATTCCAAGTGCATGTACAACCCAGTAAGCCGCAACGATAAAGATCACTGCGGCAGAAAAGGTCCCTATCCGAAGTGCCGTTGCAGGGGATTTGCGGGCGGCTACCTTGACCAGCAAAATTCCCAGGATCGAACAGATAATGCCGGTTGAAGCCAGACCCAGCGGCAAGAACATCAGGGCCTGTCTCTCGCCCAGACGTTCAATGACAGCCGGGGCCAGCGTTGCAGAGATTGCCACAGTGGCGATGATCGAGCCGCAGTAAGACTCGAAAATATCCGATCCCATGCCGGCAACATCCCCGACGTTGTCCCCGACATTGTCTGCAATGACACCGGGGTTGCGTGGATCATCTTCCGGGATACCTGCCTCGACCTTGCCAACCAGGTCTGCCCCCACGTCTGCACTCTTTGTATAGATTCCTCCACCGACCCGGGAGAAGAGGGCGACAACCGATGCGCCCATGCCAAAGCCATGGATGACATTTGCTGTAGCGGGGTCCCTTCCAAAAGCCAAATACAGTGCGCCAAGTCCCAGCAGGCCCATGGCTGCCACGGTGAGCCCCATGATGGAGCCGCCCATAAAGGCAACGTTGAGTGCGGCATCGCGTCCTCTTTCGTGGGCTGCCACGGTCGTTCGAACATTGGCACGGGTCGCCGTGTACATGCCGATGTAGCCGGCTGCCGATGAGCACAGTGCACCAACAACAAACGAGATTGCTGTATTGGAACCCAGATCAGAGAACCAGATCATGACTGCGACAGCAGCCGCAAAGATGAACAGGATCGAGTACTCACGACGCATAAAGGCCATCGCACCGACATGGATGGCGTCCGATATCTCGACAACCTTGCTACTGCCCTGGGGATAACGCAGCACCGACCGGTAAATCCAGAATGAAACGACAAGGCCCAGGATACCTAGTGTGAAGGGCAGGTGGTGCATGGTCATGAAATTTTCTCCCTATCGAGATGCCAGAATTGCTGCCTGTAGATGAAGAAGTGGACGGCCTCCGGCCGAATGAATGTCGATTCCCACAGGCAAGAAACGGGGTATTGTACTTGAATATCGGCATTCGCCAACACGTGGCTGCGGCAGGTCCTGCATTTGAACCCTCCTGATCTCAAATGAGTGCCATCAGACCCGCAGGAAATACCTGCGGAAAAAGTGTATCCGTACTAGCCGGGGCGTATATTTGATACCATCACCGAGTCGCACACTGGATTGTATAGTCGAAATTGGCCGCGCGCGATTTTTTTAAAGACATCAGGCTGGAAAAGCGCTATTTCAGGACGCGGATCTATCTCGTGGCCCTGCTCGTCCTGGTGTGCATGCTGACCCTTGCCCTGCGGTTGTTCTACCTGCAGGTCAGCAGCCACGACTACTATGCGACCTTGTCCCAGGAAAACCGGATGAAAATTGTGCCGGTGCCCCCCACCAGGGGACTCGTCTATGACCGCAACATGAACTTGCTGGCAGCCAATAAGCCCAGTTACCAGATCAGGGTTACACCGGTAGAAGTAGACAACCTGGAACAGGTGATCTCACAGCTGGGCCAGCTTATCGAGCTGGAGGAGCACCACCTCAAGAAATTTTATGGAGATCTGAAGCGAAAGCAGTCATTTGAGTCGATTCCTCTCAAGGTAAATCTCAGCGAAGACGAAGTGGCGCGATTTTCGGTCAACCGTCATCGGTATCCTGGGATTGAAATCACTGCGCAGGCCAGTCGCTACTACCCGATGGCGGGAGTGAACGCCCACGCTTTGGGGTATGTGGGGCGCATCAATGCCGATGAGATCCAAAAGCTGGACAGAAAGGACTACAGCGGGACCACCTATATCGGGAAGGTGGGAGTGGAGAAATTCTACGAGCAAGCCCTGCATGGCACAGTCGGTTACCAGCATATAGAAATCAATGCGCAGGGCCGCAAGCTTCGGGTGCTGAAAAGTATCCCGCCCGAGCCGGGCAAAGACGTCATGCTGACACTGGACGTGAGACTGCAGGAGGTTGCGCTGCAGGCTCTTGGCGAACGCAGGGGTTCTGTCGTCGCCATAGAGCCGGAAACGGGTGAAATCCTGGTTTTTGTCAGTACGCCTACATATGACCCCAATCAGTTTGTGAATGGTATCGGCAGCAGGCAGTATGCACAGTTACGTGATGATCCGGATCAGCCGCTGTTCAACCGGGCTTTGTCTGGTCTGTACCCGCCGGGCTCAACCATCAAGCCGATGGTCGCCCTGGCCGGGCTACACTACGGGGTGACCCGGGTAGACGATACCATCTGGGCGGGGCCCTACTTTCAACTGCCCGGCAGTCAGCACAAGTACCGGGACTGGAAAAAGGAAGGGCATGGCAGGGTGGACATGTCAAAAGCCATCACTCAGTCAAGCGATGTCTATTTCTATACGCTGGCCCACAAGCTCGGGATTGACCGCATGGCCGAGTTCCTTGCACAGTTTAATTTCGGAAGCAGGACAGGACTGGATACCTGGGGCGAAGCTAAAGGAATCCTGCCCTCGCAGGAATGGAAACGCAAAGTACACGGACAGCCATGGTATCCCGGTGAAACCGTCATCACGGGTATAGGCCAGGGCTACTTGTCAGCCACCCCTCTCCAGCTCGCCCTTGCGACCAGTGTTTTGGCAACGCGTGGGCAAGAGGTACAGCCAAAATTCTTGCGGAAATATTTGCCGGCGACCCGTCCATCCGGGGATGGAAATGGCAAAAGCCCTGCGTCTGTCCCACGTTCCGTTGACATTGCCGATGCTCATCACTGGGACCGGATTGTTGAAGCGATGGAGGATTCAGTGCACGAGCCGAACGGGACTGCCTACACAGTAGGAAAGGATGCCGGTTACAGGATTGCTGGTAAGACGGGAACTGCCCAGGTGTTCAGTCTGAAGAAAGACGGAGAGCACCAGGAGTACATCGAGGAAGATCTCGACGAGAAACTTCGTGATCATGCCCTGTTTATTGCATTCGCCCCCGCAGACAAGCCAAAAATTGCAATTGCAGTGATTGTGGAAAATGGCGGTGGTGGCGGTGTTACCGCAGCTCCGGTAGCAAAAGCCGTTCTGGATCATTACCTGCTGGGGAATGAGTACGCGCAGCAGGACGCCTCGTGATATCCATCAGCGGACCCATGGCATGGCAACACTCAACACGATAACGAAACAGGAGAGGCGGCCGCTGCTCAATCTTGACCCCATATTAATGGGTGGTCTGGTCGTACTTTGCGCGGCGGGTCTGGCCGTGCTTTACAGTGCTGCAAACAACGACGCAGGAGTCGTCCTGCATCAGTTCGGCCATTTCATCATCGGTTTTATGGCAATGGTGCTCTTGGCACAAATCCCGAGCAAGCAACTGTTTAAATGGTCACCATGGCTCTATCTGGGAGGTTTGGTGTTGCTGGTCATGGTGCTGGTCGTGGGGTATAGCGGCAAGGGAGCGCAGCGCTGGCTGGACCTGGGCGTTATACGTTTCCAGCCATCCGAACTCATGAAGATATTTCTCCCCATGATGATCGCCTGGTATCTCAGTGACAAGCATGTACCGCCTTCCTTGCGGTATATTGTCGTGGCACTGCTCATGATTGCAGTTCCCGTATGGCTTATCTTCTTGCAGCCCGACCTGGGCACTGCCCTCCTGGTATTCAGTCTTGGCATTTTTGTTATTTTTCTGGCCGGGATCACCTGGCGTTTGCTGGCCGTTTCAGGGTGCCTGATGCTGGCCAGTGTGCCTGTTTTTTGGATTTACCTGCACGACTATCAGCGGCAGCGAATCATTACCTTGCTGAATCCTGAAAGTGACCCTCTGGGAGCCGGATACCATATTATTCAATCCAAGATAGCACTGGGTTCCGGTGGCCTGTATGGCAAGGGCTGGCTGAATGGAACACAGTCCCAGCTTGATTTTTTGCCTGAGCGCTCCACGGACTTCATCTTTGCCGTGTTTGGTGAAGAATTCGGCTTTTTGGGGACGGTATTGCTGTTATTTGTCTACGGGTTTGTGGTGATGCGTGGCCTGAGTATTGCATCTTATGCAGAGGATACTTACTCTAGGCTGCTTGCTGGCAGCCTGAGCTTGTCCTTTTTCGTTTACTTCGTGGTAAATATCGGGATGGTGAGTGGTTTGTTGCCGATCGTGGGTGTTCCCTTGCCGTTGATCAGCTATGGAGGGACCTCGATGGTCACTATTTTGGCAGCCTTCGGAATACTGATGTCTATTCATTCGAGTCAAAACCTGTTTACGTCCTGAGCCATGAGAAAACTATCAGCAATTGTGCTTGCACTCTGCATTTTCACAGTCAACCCGGGGGCTGCGAGTGAAAGCTATCTGGATCTCGCAGAAGTCAGAAGCTTCATCGACGACTTTTCCAAACGACACCAATACCCTAAATCCTTCTTGACTGCCCTGATCGGGGATGTGGAAAAACAGGTTCAGGTGCTGGACGCCATACAGCGCCCGGCAGAGAAGAAAAAGAACTGGCGTGAATACAGGGAGATATTTATCACCGAGAAGCGGATCAATGAAGGTCTGCAATTCTGGGCCGAGAATGCCGTCATTTTGGAAGCCGCGGAGCAGCAGTTTGGCATTCCCCCTGAAATTGTGGTTGCCATCATAGGGGTTGAGTCATTCTATGGGCGATTCAAGGGCAGATATCCGGTTCTTGATTCGCTTGTCACGCTGGGATTTGAATATGAGCCACGGAAGAAGTTTTTCCGCAGCGAGTTGGAGCATTTTCTCCTGCTGACTAAAGAAGAGGCACTGGATCCCTCTACCATCAAGGGTTCGTATGCAGGGGCCATGGGCAAAAGCCAGTTTATTTCCAGCAGCTACCGGAGATACGCGGTCGATTTCGACGAAAACGGCAAACGGGATTTATGGGACAGCAATGCAGATGCCATTGGCAGTGTAGCCAATTACCTGAAAGAACATGGCTGGCAGGCAGATCAGCCTGTCACTTTCCCGGTCACCGTAAAGGGGGACCGGTACAAGGCGCTTTTGAAGAAAGGACTCAAACCTGCTGCACCGATAATCGAGTTGTCGCAATACGGTGTCAAACTGCGCGACGACTCGCCTGTAAAGGAAGGTGAGGTTGCGCTGCTGGAATTCAAAAAGGACAACTCCAGTGAATACTGGGTTGGGCTGAACAACTTCTATGTGATCACCCGCTATAACCACAGTTCCATGTACGCAATGGCTGTGTACCAATTAAGCCAACAGGTCAAACAGGATTTTAAAGACTACGTTGCTCAGAACTGAATCTTTTCGACTCGCAGTCTGTGTCGTCAATGCGTGCATCCTTGTTCTGCTGGCCTCGGGACAGGTAGCCTGTACATCAAAGAAGCATGTGGCGGTGGTTTCTGTGATCCCGCCCGTGTCAAAAGCTCCCTCACGCGGGCTGCCTCCCGACCCGATCCCCAAGGCTGAGCCACGCAGTCGCTACGGCAATCCACCGTCCTATACAGTACTCGGCAAGCGCTACCACACGCTGTCCACGAGCAAGGGCTTTGCCGAACGTGGCATTGCTTCGTGGTATGGCAAAAAATTCCATGGCCGGCGCACTTCCAGCGGTGAGACCTATGACATGTACGCCATGACGGCCGCGCATACCCGTTTGCCGTTGCCAACCTATGTCCAGGTTACCAACCTGGAAAATGGCAAACAGGTGGTCGTGCGTGTAAACGACCGTGGACCTTTTCATCAGAACAGGGTGATCGATTTGTCGTATTCGGCAGCAAGAAAGCTTGATATTGTCACGAAGGGGACCGGCCTAGTGGAAATTCGTGCGCTTGATCCATTACACTACCCGCTGGCACAAAAATCTGGAACAAAAGCCACACAAAATACCGATACTGAAAAGACCGGAAGTACAGCGATTTGGAATCAGAAACCGGATCAGCACATCACCCATGGAAGGCCAAAGGTATTTGTACAAGTGGGCGCCTTCAGCAAACGCACAAGTGCGGATCAGCTGTTAAATCAACTTCGTAATCTCAATCTCGGGGCTATCTCCGTGTCTTCAATAATGAGGGACGCGGGGCAGCTTCATCGGGTACGAATCGGCCCTCTGCCAACTGTTCAGTCTGCTGATATAACCTTTACCAAGCTGACTGATATGGTTATGAGAGAACACAGGATTGTAATTGAGTGACGACTGCGCACGAGCAGTTATTGGGGAACAAAAGGTTTGAAGAAGCTTAAAACAGCGATCTCGGTTCTGGGGCTGCTATTTGTTTGCACATCCGTGCATGCAGAGTTGATCCCGATTCCTGCAGCTCCGAAATTTGGGGCATCCAGCTACCTGCTGATGGATTTTGCAAGCGGGAGTGTGTTGGTGGATCACAATTCAAAAGCACGCGTAGAGCCTGCAAGCATTACAAAAATAATGACTGCATATGTCGTATACCACGCCCTGAAAAGAGGTGATGTACGTCTGGATGATCAGGTTTTGGTCAGTGAGAAAGCTTGGCGCAGTATTGGTTCCAGGACCTTTGTTGAAGTAGGAAGCAGGGTTTCCCTTGAACACCTGCTGCTGGGTATGGTTGTGCAGTCGGGCAACGACGCCAGTATAGCGCTGGCTGAACATATTGCCGGTACTGAAGAGAGTTTTACGAGCATGATGAATGCTCATGCAGTTCGATTGGGACTTGAGGACACCAGCTTTGTCAACGCTACGGGCCTGCCGAACCCCAAGCACTACACGACCGCTTATGACATTGCCTTACTTTCCCGTGCGATGATCAGGGAATTTCCACAAGAATATCTACGTTACGCGCAAAGAGAATTCACCTACAACGATATCAAGCAATACAACCGAAACCGCTTGCTTTGGCGTGACGATGCTGTAGATGGCATTAAAACCGGGTTTACCCAGGCTGCGCGTTATTGTCTGGCCGCCTCAGCCGCACGCAAGGACATGCGTTTGATTTCAGTAGTGATGGGCGCAGACAGTCCCCGCTCTCGCATGGTAAACAGCCAAGCCTTGCTGAATTACGGATTCAGGCATTACGAATCACACAAGCTGTATCAGGCAGACCAGGTCCTTTCCGAGCAGCGTATATGGCAAGGGGAGTCAAAGTTGACTCCACTGGGACTGGCTCAGGATCTTTTTGTGGCGATACCCCGCGGTCAATTCGAGAATCTGAAAGCTGTCTCACAGATTCCGCAAGACATCGTTGCACCGATTGCAAAGGGAGATCGGCTCGGTACTGTCAAGATCAGCTTCAAGGGTGAAGATATTGCCGAAAGGCCGCTTGTTGCCCTGCAGGCTAATCCGCGCGGGAACTTCTGGCGACGTGTCGTGGATTTTTTCGCAAAATTTTGAGACTTCCTGCTTTGGATGTGATTCAGGTTCCCGCTTTTTTGAATGGAGAGTACATGCCTCTTGAGGCATGTCGCGTCTCGCCTCTGGACCGTGGTTTCGTATTCGGCGATGCGGTGTATGAACTGATCCCTGCTTATGCACGTCGCGCCTTTTGTCTGCAACAGCACCTGGCGAGGCTTGAACGCAGCCTGGGACAGGTCCACATTCAGAATCCCTATACGCGGACACAATGGGAAACCATGATTGGGAATCTCATCCAGCGGTCGGAGAGTGCCGATGTAGCCGTTTACATCCAGGTGACTCGGGGGGTTGCCACACGAGATCACCCATTCCCTGAAAATGCGGTGCCGACGGTGTTTGCCATGGCAAATCCGCTTGCCAGTATTGCAGATGAGACATTGCAAAACGGGGTTGCGCTGATCACGATCAAGGATATTCGCTGGCAACGCTGCGACATCAAGGTGACAGGATTATTGGCCAACATTTTGGCCAAGCAAGATGCATTGCAGTCTTCGGCCTCCGAGGCCATCCTGGTTCGCGACGGTTTTGCTTTGGAAGGCAGTTCCAGCAATCTGTTCGTTGTACGAGAAGGCGTCGTCCACACGCACCCCAAGGACAATCAGATTTTGCCGGGAATCACACGTGACTTCGTTTTGGAACTGCTGACTGACCTGGGGAGGGAATACCGTGAACAGGCGATTCCTGAAGACTGGCTGTACTCGGCAGATGAGATCTGGGTCACGAGTTCTGCACGAGAAGTCCTGCCCGCTACGAAAATTGACCAGCATGTTGTAGGAGATGGAGTTCCTGGAAAACTTTGGAGGGACGTTTATGCGCTGTACCAGGAAAGGAAGGCATAGGGCACGTCACGCTTGCGGCTTGCCAGTTCGCTGGTTAATGTGAATTTTTACGGGTTGCCTTCGTACGGTTACATGCTGTGAAGAATCCAGCGAAGTGCGCTCTCAGGGTTCGTGATTTGGGAATACGGGAATATCTTCCAGTATATGAAAACATGCGCAGGTTCAATACCGGACGCAGTGCAGCTACTGCCGATGAATTCTGGTGTCTGCAGCACACACCTGTCGTTACGCTAGGGGCAAATTCCAGCCGCGCGCACATTCATCCCGGAATGGATGTGCCTGTGGTATGCACAGACCGGGGTGGACAGGTCACCTACCATGCACCGGGCCAGGCCGTGATCTATCTGCTGGTCGACCTTCGTCGAAAGGCCCTCGGTATACGGAAGTTTGTACATCACATAGAGCAGGCCGTGGTTGATCTGCTGGCAGGCCACCAGGTTTCTGCATTTGCCCGAACCGATGCCCATGGCGTATACATAGGGGATGCAAAAGTTGCCTCACTCGGTCTGAGAGTCAGCGGTGGCTGTAGTTACCATGGTGTTGCACTCAATGTCGATATGGATCTGGGTCCGTTTTCCTGTATGGATCCATGCGGATTGCCAGGGCAGCCTGTCACACAGTTAAAAGACCATGGGATTGAGTCCAGCTGTCAGCAGATCCATGCGGAGCTAGCAATGAGGTTGTGCGAACATCTCGATTACAAAAAAACGGACATAGAAACCATTGGCCAGTAAGTCGCATCTAGCAAAACTTGGCGTGAAACGACGCGGGAGTGAAAAGGTCATTCGTATTCCAGTTAAACTGGAAGGGTCTTTGCAACACCTCCCGAAACCTGCGTGGCTTCGCGTACAGGCACCGACCGCCAAGGTAAAAACCTTAAAGAGATTATTGAGAGAGCAGAAACTGCACACGGTATGTGAGGAGGCTTCATGTCCAAACTTGACCGAGTGTTTCAGCCATGGCACGGCCACATTCATGATCATGGGAGATATCTGCACCCGTCGCTGTCCCTTTTGTGACGTGGCGCATGGCAGGCCGTTGCCACTGGATGAGCAAGAACCAGAACACCTGGCAGAGGCCATTGGGCATATGGGGCTTCGTTATGTCGTCATTACATCCGTTGACCGTGATGATTTGCATGATGGGGGAGCCAGCCATTTCGTGAAGTGCATGCAGCGTATACGCGAGTGCTGTACAGAAACAAAAATAGAAATTCTTGTCCCGGACTTTCGCGGACGCTTGGACCGTGCACTGCAGATTTTGTCACAGCAACCTGCCGATGTGTTCAACCATAACCTGGAAACTGTCCCGCGCCTCTACCCTTATGCCCGGCCCGGTGCAGACTACCGGCATTCACTGAGATTGCTGCACGAATACAAGAATCAACACCCGCATACCCCTACAAAATCGGGCTTGATGCTGGGCCTGGGGGAGCGTGCAGAGGAAGTGGTTCAGGTGATGAGGGATCTGCGCGCACATGAGGTAGACCGTCTTACCCTGGGACAATATCTGCAGCCAAGCCGCCATCACTTGCCCGTGCAGCGCTACCTTGATCCGGGTGAGTTTGACCGGTTACGTCGCATCGGAGAAGACCTGGGCTTTTGTCATGTGGCAAGCGGCCCGTTGGTACGCTCCTCTTATCATGCAGATATTGAGGCGTACGGGCACTGACGTTCTTGTCCGGTTTGCGGGCTGTAAGGTGATCAGGGCCTGAACTTGTACCGAAGCTCCTGGGGATTCATCCGCAGGTGTCAGCCCGTGTTCTGATTCTGCAAGTGTTGTTCGGCTTCACGAAGCCGCTCAGGGGTGCCAATGTCAAACCATGTGCCGGCATAGTGTTCGGCACTTACTTTTTCTCGGGTGATGGCGGAATGGAGAACGGGTGCCAGAGCCGTTTGCTCAACTGCATGTTTTTTGAACAGTTCGGGCTTGAAAATACCGATGCCGCTGAAAGTCAGAAAATTCCCCCCCGAACTGCTGGCCTTTCGAGATTCATAGGAAAAGTCGCCGTTCGGATGGTGTGCAGGATTATCTACAAGAACCAGATGTGCCATGTCATGCACAAGGTCGGGAAAAAAAAGAGGGTGGTCACACCAGATATCGCTGCTGATTACCAGAAACGGCTTGTCTCCGAGAAGCGGCAGGGCATGAACAATTCCCCCTGCTGTTCCTAACGGGTGTTCCCCTTCATTGGAATACTCTATGTGCACCCCGTAGTGTCCGCCATCCCCGAGCTTTCGCTGGATCATGTCTCCGAGATGGGAAAGATTGATGACAATCTCCCTGTATCCTGCAGATTTGAGTCTCGTAAGGTGATGTTCGATCAGAGATTTGCCTGCAAGTTCGATCAAAGGTTTCGGGATTTGGTGGGTGAGAGGCCGCATTCGCTTTCCCAGGCCCGCAGACAACAACATGCACTTCATCATGATCAGAAAACAACCTTCTCATCTATGAAATCGGCAAGCTCACGGGTTTCCGGATATTTTGGCGCAACGGATTTTATGTATCCCAGGGTACGCGGGATATCCTTGAGGTAACCTGGTTTTTTGTCGCGCAGGTTCAGGCGTGCAAAGATTCCAATGGCCTTCAAGTGTCGCTGGACCCCCATCAGGTCAAACCACTTCAGAAAGGTTTCGTCACTGATGTGGGGAACTATGTTTTTTTCCATGAGCCTGTCCCTGTAATCGAGTGCCCAGGTCCGCACACGTTCATTGGGCCATTGAATGTAGCAGTCACGCAATAACGAGACTGCATCATAGGTGAGTGGCCCACAAACAGCATCCTGGTAATCGATGATGCCAGGCCAGTCCGTGTCGATTTTCATCAGATTGCGTGAATGGTAGTCCCGATGAACAAAAACCTGTGGCTGATCCAGTGCGTTGTTTGTCAAGTGCGCAAAGGCACGCCGTAGAACCTGCACGCTGGAATCCGACAACTTGATATCAAGGAGTCGGAGCAGGAACCACTGCTGAAACAATTCCATTTCCTGCAACAATAGTTCCTGGCTGTATTTGGGCAGGCTATGCGCAGGGGCCTGCTGGATAACAGTCAGTGCTTCGAGCGCATCGCTGTACAGGTTGTCGGCATTTTCCGCATCCAGAATGTCCAGCAGCAATGTATTGCCAAAGTCGTCCAGCAGGAAATATCCGGCATCCATGAAGCTGTAGTGGATATGTGGCACAGGCAGGCCTTCCGCTTCCAGCAGATGCGTTACTGTGACGAAGGCCTCGTTGGATTCTTTTTCAGGTGGGGCATCAACTGCGATATATTGCCCCTGTTCAGACGAGAGCCTGAAGTACCGCCTGAAGCTTGCATCTTCAGAGGCCGGCTCAAGTGTGTACGGGATGTCTCCGAATGTCTCCTTGATCCATTCGTGCAGGTGAGCAAGACGTAGGTCAGAATCCATTTTACATGTCCAGACAAGGGTACAGATTCAGGCGGCAACCGGGTAGTCTGAGATCAGGCTCAAAGCCTTTGGTTTTGACAGAGCCCACCACTGCGTCTAGCGCAAGTGGTAATTACAACAGGCTTACATTCTCCGCCTGGGGCCCTTTTGCACCTTGCACGACATCCATGGAAACTTTCTGACCCTCACGCAGTGATCTGCGGCCATTGCTGACGATAGACTTGTGGTGTACAAAAACGTCCTCACCATTTTCCTGCTCAATAAATCCGAAACCTTTCTTGTAGTTAAACCACTTGACAGTACCTCTGGCCTGCCGGGATGTAGTCTTTGGCTTGGTTTTTCTGCGAGTTCTCGTTCCGATGTTGCGGACCAGGCTAATCAATACAGGCACGGTGAAGATAAATACAATTATCAGCCCTCCAAAAATCAATAATTTGGCAGTGTCGCCATCAATCAGGATAGCCAGTGCTATACCTACCATGACACCCAGACTGATCAATATGGTGGGATGGGTTTTCATGAAACGAAATTTCTCCTGGGCTCAGCTATATGGATTCAGCACTGGCAGTTTAATGCTGCAGCTCGTACAGTGCATGATACCTGCCGTTATGTTCATTGGATAGTTTTGCTGTAAATTTTTGATTTGCGCATGTCATCATAGAGCACCTGTTTCTGCATAGGCAGGTCTTCTATTTTTGCAGACTCAAAACCCTGCTCCTGGAACCAGTGTTCGGTTTGTGTCGTCAACACAAAAAGTTTCCTGAAGCCAGCCTTGCAGGCTTTGCTCTCCAGGTGCATTAGCATTTTGCTGCCACGCCCGATGGACTGAAATTCTGGATGTACCGCAAGGCAGCCAACTTCTGCGGCGTTTTCTTCCGGGAAAGGGTACAGAATACCGCAGGTCAGGAGTACACCATCGCGTTCTATGACATCAAAGCGGTCAATTTCAAGCTCCAACTGTTTACGGGAACGTGCTACCAGGATCCCCTTTTCAACGAAGGGCTGTATAAGTTCGGTGATACCGTCCAGATCATCTAAAGTGGCAGGCCTGATTTCCTCATAGGCCTGAGCTGTTACCAGCGTGGCGGCACCATCCAGACTATAAAGTTCTTCCAGCAGCGTGCCTGGCTTTTCTGTATCGACCAGGTGTACGTTCTTGACGTTTTTTGAGCCCGCCTGAATTGCGACCCTCAAATAGTGCTTGGCCTCCTGCTTGTGCTCAGGCAGTTTTTCTACGAGCTCTCTGGCTTCATCAATGCTGTAGTGATTTTCGCTTTGCTCTTGCTGACCCGGAAGCCGGAACTGGTCCAGTACCAGTATCAGTTTCTCACTTTGCAGGGCACATGCAGTGTGCATCGCAAGTTCTGTTCCTGATAAAAGGAACAGGCCATCCGCTGTCGTACTAGCCATCGGAGTCATCGCCACAATGCTTCCCTCGTCCAGTTGCCGTTGAAGTGCAGTTTGGGTGATGCTGAAGTTTCCTCCGCGCCGAGAGTCCTTTTGGGCTTGCTCGTCAACGCCAGGGTCGGCCTTTAGGAAATCGCCACAGGCCACCTCCAGCTTGGCGCCTGCCAACGGTGTGTTGGCGAGGCTGGTAGAAAAAATTGCTTTTATGTTTTCATACAAGTCATTGGCTGCATTCCTGATCTCTTCAATAGCCTCCAGGTCGGTGACATGTGAAGTGCCGTGCAGCCCACCTTGGCCTGATGCAGTTGTTCCTTGCGGAATCAATGTCCCATCCCCGAGTACCAGCACAAGCTTGGCGCCCAGCGTGTGCATCAGCGCGAGGTCACGAATAAGTGCAGTCAGGCGGGAATCTGCCAGTAGGACACGGGTGTTGATATAGACTACGAAAGTTTTGCCGCGATGAGAGTGTATATAGTGGGCGGCTTGGCGAAAACTCCCGGTTTGAAACAGGGAAGTGCTATTCATAATTTACACTGTGATCAGATAGAGGGACGGAATTACGCGGCAAATCCAGGATAAGCCCATGAAATGATAAAGGATTGTTAGTAATTGGTTTTTATGCTATCCGGGGCTTGGCCAGCCCCTTATAATAGATCATTCAAGCACAGCCGTGGGCAATGCAGTCAGGTTAGTCAATCATATTTTATATATAAGGAACCAAGAATGCGAAAAGTATTATCGAGTGTAAAGGGTTTGTTTTGGCTGTTGCTGGCGTTGGCCGGTCCTGCGGTTATGGCCAGTGGTGAGGTGCTGAAATCGCCCATTCTCGATCGTGTAAAGGTGCTTTATTCGGCACCCGCCAATCTGGAAAACCTGACTCTGGAGCAATTGCATGCGGAAAAGGCCGTCCTCGCTGATGAACTTGCAGCCATTAAACAGGTCAGCGATGCTCCTGAAGTCGCCAGGCAAAAGTTTCTCGAAACGGTCCTTGAACATGATGACAAGCGTCTGAGAATTGTTGAGGTCATACACAGACTGATTGACGAGTATCAAATAGAAGGAAAATTTCGTGACGACCTGATTGGGTACAGCAATACATTCGACCAGGAAATCAGAACTGCCCGCAAACATGTACACACCCTGGACGACTATAAATCCTATGATTTCAGATTTTCCGCGGTCTACATGGCCATGATGCTCAAGTTCAATGAAAATCCTGAGTTCCGAAAACGTATGGAAGCGGACATGAAGGATCCTGATACATCAATGGGCAGGTACCTGAAGGAAATGGATGAATCCTATGCCGTGGTCCTTCACGAAAAATATCGCATTCAGAACATCTATTCCGTTCATGAGCTCGAGAATGCGATTACTCACATCAATGAAGAAATTTCCAGCAGGGGCGCGCAATTGTAGGCAGCGGACAAGCTAGATCATGGTTGGGCGAGTTTGTATATTGCTGGGGATGATGCTTTGGGCAGTCCCCTTGCTTGCAGAAACGGGCGGAGAAGTCAGTAAACCTCCGGAGATCGTCTCGGGTGCACCGCCTACGGCCAAGCCGGATTCTGGACCACACATGACCCAAACGGAAAAAGAAACCATCTACGAATCGAGATTTTTCCCTGGCTTTCGCCCATGCACGTCACAGGACTACCGTGACCATGATTTTGGCCCAGTTGCCTGTCAGGATACGGCGGCTGCACGCGCACTGTCTTCCACGGGTCAGGAGTACAGGCCAGACCAAAGATTGATGGAAGCAGAGACGGTATCTCAGGGAAATATCTACAAGTTGCGTTTCGGGCGTATCACCAAGGGCGCAGGCGCCAAACAGTAATTACACAAGGTCAATCAGAAAACCGTATTGCTGCGGACTCCGGTTCATACCGGATCAGGCTATCCATCTTCAAATCAAGGGGTTGCTCAAACCACCTCGCTTCTCGAGGCCAGTATTTTTCAAACCCGTCATCAGAGGTTGGGTAAACGAAGACTTGCTGGGGTGCGCAGTCATTTCTGCATGCAGATCGAGCCTATGATTTTTTGCAGCAATTTAATGGTTGGCTCAAGGGATGAGAGTGCAATGAACTCATTGGGCTGGTGGGCCTGATCGATCGAACCAGGTCCCAGCACCACTGTTTCCATCCCCATGGAATTGAAAAAGGGGGCCTCTGTGGCGAAGGTCACGGATTTCGGTTTTTTGCCGGTGTACCTGCTTGTCAATTCGACAATCTTGGAGTCACCAGCAGTTTCGAAGGCGGGAACCCCGTCAAACAATGCCTTGAACTGGCAGGTCAGGCCAAGCGGGCCTGTTTTTTGGGTTATCCTTTCGTGGAGTTCATCTCTCAGGGTATCGATCTGCATGCCAGGCAGCAGGCGCAGATCGACGTGCAATTCGCATTCTGCACAGATCCGGTTGGGGTTGTCGCCACCATGAATATGGCCAAGATTCAATGTTGGAATCGGCACGATGAAATCATGATTCGTATATTTTTCAGCCAGTTCCCGCTTGAATTTGTCCAGTTCATTCAAGACTACACGCATCCCTTCCAGCGCGTTGTTACCCAGTGCCGGGTTGCTTGAATGACCGGCTTTTCCATACAGGGTAATGGACTCCATGAACACCCCCTTGTGCTGGCGTACAGGGGTGAGGCTCGTAGGCTCGCCAATCACACAAAAGCGTCCCGGTTTTCTGTTTTTTTCAGCTAGGGTGCGGACGCCTTGCATTGTGCTTTCCTCATCGGCCGTTGCGACGATAGTAAGGCGCTGCTCGAGATTCTTGTCGATAAACTCCTTTGCCGCCTCAATGGCAATGGCCAGGAACGACTTCATGTCTGCTGTACCCAGGCCGTAAAGACGGTTCTCGACCTGCTGGGCTCGAAACGGATCAGTATTCCAGCCTGTTTGGTCAAAATTCACGGTGTCGGTGTGGCCAGACAGCACAAGGCCATCCTCTCCCTCTCCAATCCATGCCAGCAGGTTATATTTTTCTTTCGAGGAAGGAACGATCTCCGTCTGGAAACCCAGGTCGTCCAGCCAGGTGGCCAGGCAGTCGATCATGGGTTTGTTGCTGGTATCAAATTGTGCCTGAGTGCTGCTGACAGACGGGATTGCAATCAGTTGCCCGATCATCTCAAGTAACGGAGGTATGGACTTCATGCTACTGGGACCTCGTCATTTCCTGCGCAATTTCATAGATCGCTTTTGCATCCAGTACTTGATCGTTGGACGTAAACAGGCTGTCAATGCAAGCGCGATGCAGCTTCAGTTTCAATGCTCCTATGCCTAAACCACCAAAAACTCTCTTGCCGAATCTTTCAGTATCCCTGTCATTCATGCTGATGCCCTCAAAGCCTAGGGGTTCTGCCGTACTGACATCAGCCAGAATTTCAATGGTGTCATGTTGTTGCCACTGGCTTGCATCCAGTAAGCGGACACCAGCCTTGCCAGCACCAAACACAACTTGCGCCCCTTCCAGTGCGGCATGGGTCGAGTCGATGTCACTGGCTTCTACAGGTACAAGTTGGACTCCAAATTGTTTTGCCATGTCATCACAGGCCTGTTCTGAACGGCTCCTTTTCCGCGAGGTAAGGCGTACCTGGGCACCGCCTTGTGCAAGCATGACAGCGGCACGCTGTCCTACAGGCCCCGTACCTGCCAGGACAACAGCAATTTTACCCGCCAAAGTTGTGGCTTGGCTCAACAAGGTGACGCCGGCTGCAGCAGTGGTATTGCAGCCGTTACTGTCCAGCATCACGGATACACGAAAATCCTGAAAAAAGTGACTTTGTACAGCCTTGTATAAAGACTCACCGTGGGCGAGGTTGCTGCCTCCAATAAAAATTGCAGTGTTTCTCTTGTGTTTGGGAGCTCGCGTGTAGATCGCGCCCTCAACAAGGCTTTTGCAATTGCCTTCATGGATGCCGCCAAGCTGGGTGACCTGGTCTGCTCCTCCATCGTAGGCGACTACAGAGTCAAATACACTGGGTATAGGATCAGTATCGAAATGGTATAAAAGTTTTTTCATGGTATCGAGAGGTCACCATATCTCCACAGGACCACTAGCCTGTACTGCCAATTCCCGCTGCAACACAGTTGATCGACAAAAGCAGGGGAACCAGTATGTTTTGCCTGTCTTCGGCTTTATGTTGTTCATTGCGAAACTTTTTGACCAGTTCGGCTTGTTCAATACCGACCTGGTTCAGGGATTTCAGACGCCTGCTGAAGTGCCTTTTGAAATTCGGGAAGCGATCACACAGATGATCCTCTCTGGTAACCTGCAAAACCATCCGGCTCGTACGTTCATATTCAGACTTGATATCTGAAAAAATTGCTTCACTGTACCGGGTGTTAAGCACCAGTTCGGAATATTTTTCAGCGACCTCAAAGTCGACCAGCAGCAATGTTTTTTCAACACTGTCCAATATCAGGCGAAATAATGAATGCGTATTATATAGTTCTTGCAGCAATTCTTTCCCCAGCTCCCCGCGGATGCTAATCAACTGTTCAAGACTGCTCCCCACTCCATACCACCCCGGAACCAGAATGCGGTTTTGTGTCCATGCAAAAACCCAAGGTATTGCACGCAGGTCTTCGAGGGTGGCTGCACCAAACCTGCGCGAGGGCCTTGATCCGATTTTCATCAGTGTCAGCTCTTCCACAGGGCTTGCCTGCTGGTAGAACTCTACCAGGCCCGGGGTTTCGATGAACTTGCGGTATGCGACGTACGCTGTACCTGAAAGAGCCTGCATGACTTCATCCAGTTCGGCATTGGTTTTAAAGGCCGGATCTTTGCCTGACATGAGCGTGTGTGCGAGTGCGCTGGAGGCCAGTATCTCCATTTGCTCTTCAGCAAAACCGTGGTTTGCATACTTGTACGACACGACTTCACCCTGTTCCGTGACTCGCATGCGCCCGTCGATCGTACCTACAGGCTGGGCAGCAATGGCACGGCCACTGGGTGCACCGCCTCGACTCACCGAACCCCCGCGCCCGTGGAAGAATGAGGCCTCTATTTTGTGTTTGTCCCCGGCTTCCTTGATGAGAGTCTGTGCCTGGCTGATGATCCAGTTGGAAGTCAGGAACCCGCCGTCCTTGTTTGAATCCGAATACCCCACCATGACCTCTTGTGAGTCTCCGTTTCTGCGTATCGTGCGCCTGATAAATCCGTGTTCGAGCAATTCATTCAATATAGAGGGTCCCTGCTCCAGGGCATCTATGGTCTCCAGCAGGGGTACGACCAGAATACGACAGGCTTCCAAACCGTCCACATCCGTGAACAGGCCGACATACTTCGCTAAAAGGTAAACTCCCAGCACGTCAGTTGACGTTTGTGTCATGCTGAGGACAAAGACACCAAATGCCTTTGAGTCCAGTCTGCGTTGATAATGCTTAACCTGTTCCAGCATGGCCAGCGTGGCTTGGGCCTGACTGGAGAGAAAGTCAATGTTCGGGATTACACGCAGGGGTTGCATGAGTTCACCGACAACCCATTCTCTCCACTCATCTGATCCGAAATCCGGAACATCGAAATGAGTTTTTTGATGCAGGGCTTGCCAGATTTCTGCGAGAGTACTGTTCGTGACGGTCGTGTTCTCGCGAAGGTCCAGGCTGGCAGTTCGAAAACCGAAGGTATCCACCATATGGCGCAAGGGAGCGACATTTGACGTACACAAGTGTTCGCATCGGGCATCATTGAGTCCACGCTCGAGTACCCGCAGATCTGACGCCAGATCTGATGCACTGTGGTATGCGACATCGGATTCTCCGGGTTCGTCGATATGTTCCAGTGTCGCGTCAATGCTGCGCAGCATGCAGCTCAGATACTGCCGGAACACCTCGCCTGGGTTTCGCTTGGAAAAAGATTCTGTTTCTCCCAGCATTTCAAGTTTTTGTTGCAGGGCATCGAGGAAGTGTCCGGGGACTCTCAGGGAATGGCTGGCAATGCTGAGCTTGGTACACAGTTCGCGCAGATCCTGGCGATACCGGTTCAGGCTCGCCCTGGCATTTTCACGAAGGGCATAGGCAGTGACTTCAGTGTTCACATTCGGATTTCCGTCCCGGTCACCGCCAATCCACGAACCGAAACGGAATATCGGTGGCACCTCAAATTCAACGTGTGGATACACTCTTCTCAGGGCACGCTCCAGTTCAGAATAGAATTTCATCGCACCGTCAAACAGGGATTCCGTAAAGAAGTGCAACCCCCATGTGATTTCCTGAGCGACAGTGGGCTTTTCCAGGCGAATCTCACCCGTTAGCCAAAGCAGGTCGATCTCGTTGCGTAGGTCATGGATCAATTCGTCACGTTCCCGGGGCGTCCAGCGTGTCAGTTCCAACTGCTTGAGCAGTACATAAATGCGCCGGTGAATCTCTAGCACTGTGACGCGCTTGGCTTCTGTGGGATGTGCTGTGATTACCGGACAGAAAAAGCTCTTGTTGAGAATTTTCTGGACCTCTTGTGCAGGGATGTCATGCCGGGCTGCCATGGAAAATGTATGTGCGAAAGTCCCAGGCACGCGGCGGCGTCCATACTCTTTTTCAATATGTCTACGCTGCTGTACGTTTGCATTTTGCTCGGCAATGCTGAGCAGCTGGAACCAGATGCCATGGGCTTCCAGTATGTACAGAATTTGTGAGTCTGTACTTTCGCGAATGTCTTTGTGACCTTCTATGAAGGTTTCTATATCAGGTTGCCGGGCACGTAATACACTGAGCAACTGCTCGTACAGCAGGTCTACAAGCTTGTTTTCATAACTTGCAGCCGGATCAATAATGGCACGGCCACTGGCAACGCGGGTCAGTTGAGTCCAGGAAAGTGGAGAGGCTTCACTCATGCTGCATGTATAAAATCAGATTGACACATGCAATATACAGCAAGGGCACGAAATACTCCCTCCCGTTGCGGGAAGGGATACACACCGGGCCTGCGCAGGCCCGGGGCAAATAAAAATTTAAACCAGCTTGTCTTTCGGCGTATCGCCTGCTTCGAATGCAGCCAGGTTTTCCAGCACACGGTTACCCATCGCAATCCGTGTTTCAGTAGAGGCACTTCCCAGATGGGGCAGCAGCACGGCATTTTCCAGCTCAAGAAAACGCTCGTCCAGATTGGGTTCGCCTTCAAATACGTCCAGGCCTGCTCCAGCGATCGTGCCATTTTTCAATGCCTCTATCAGTGCATCATTGTCCACTACGTCACCACGCGCCGAATTGATCAGGAACGCGCTTGACTTCATTTTGGAAAGATTTTCCCTGTTCAGCAGATGGTAGGTTTCTTTGCCGCCCGGACAGTGGATGGATACAAAATCAGAGTTTGCAAGAACCTCGTCGATGGATTCGCACTGCGTGGCGTTGAACTGCTGTATCACCTCGTCGGAAGGGGGGTAGGGGTCTACAAAAATAATTTTCATCCCGAAGCCATGATGTGCACGCCTTGCCATGGCTTGTGCAATTCGACCCATGCCGATCATGCCCAGGGTCTTGCCTGTAACCTTGGTCGCCAGCAGGTGTGTGGGCCGCCAGCCCGTCCAGGCATTGGCACGCAGGTGGCGCTCGCCTTCACTGGTGCGTCTTGCTGCGGTCAACAGCAACGTCATGGCAATGTCAGCCGTGCAGTCGGTGAGTACCTCAGGCGTATTGGTCACGGTCAGTCCACGCGCCTTGGCTGCATCCAGGTCGATGTGGTTGAATCCCACGCCAAAATTGCCGATAAACCGTGCGCGCAATGGCTCGGCACTCAATACCTCCGCGTCAACGGGATCGGTGACGGTGGGCAGGAAGGCATCGCAATTGCCCAAGGCCTGTTTCATTTCATCCTTGCTCATGGCAACGTCGGTCTCATTCAGCTGCACGTCATATTTCTCTTTGAGCGTGGCTTCCACTTCTGCAGGCCAGGCACGCGAGACGGTGACTTTCAATTTGCTCATTTTATTCTTCTCCTAGGCAAGTTCTTTCAGGACTCGTTCCATGGTGGATCCGAGTTCGGACGGATCCGGTGCAACGGTGACACCCGCATCCCTTAGCAGCTCCACCTTCTCGGCGGCGCTTTCACCCTTGCCGGATACGATAGCGCCTGCATGGCCCATGCGACGTCCCTTCGGCGCCGTCAGTCCTGCAATATAGGCAACCAGCGGTTTGGTCATATGATTTTTAAAGTACTCCGCAGCATCGGCTTCCTGGGGTCCTCCGATTTCACCGATCAGCATGACTGCCTCGGTTTCCGGGTCTGCCTCGAACAGCTCGAGAATGTCGCGATGAGAGCAACCGTTGATGGGATCGCCGCCGATTCCGACACTGGTGCTGATCCCGATTCCGCACGCCTTCATCTGGGATGCGGCTTCATAGCCAAGCGTGCCAGAGCGTGCAACGATGCCGACGTTTCCTGGGATATAGATATGTCCCGGCATGATGCCAAGCAGGCATCTGTCCGGACTGATCGTTCCGGCACAGTTGGGGCCGGTCAACCGCATTCGCTCTTCTTTCTTGTAGCGGTACATGTAACGCTTTACAAGCATCATGTCCTGTGCGGGGATACCATCGGTGATTGCGACACAGGATTTGATACCCGCATCGGCCGCTTCCATGATCGAATCTGCGGCAAATGAGGCGGGCACAAACACGATACTGGCATCGGCACCGGTTGCTTCAACCGCCTCCTTCATGGTGTTGAATACAGGCAGTTCAAGATGGGTTTGACCACCCTTGCCGGGCGTTACGCCGCCGACCACCTGGGTGCCGTACTCAAGCATTTCCTTGGCATGAAACGTACCTATTTTGCCTGTGAAGCCCTGAATCAGTACCTTGGTATTCTTGTCAATCATTATGCTCATGGGTATCTCCTAACGCTTTATGAGGCTTCAGCTACGCGGTTGCGTTCCGCCACAACTTTTTCCGCCGCTTCAGACAACGTATCCGCGGTGATGACCGGATAGCCACTGTCTTTGAGCATCTGCATGCCTTTTTCCACATTCGTTCCGGAAAGCCTGACAACGACAGGGGTGCGTACATCCAGCTTGCCAAATGCCTGAATCACGCCCTCGGCAATCCAGTCGCAACGGTTGATGCCGGCAAAAATGTTGACCAGCATGGCCTTGACGTTTTCGTCATCCAGTACCAGCCTGAAGGCCTTGGTGACCCGGTCCGGGGAAGCACCGCCCCCGATGTCCAGGAAGTTGGCTGGCTCGCCGCCCTTGTGCTTGATCATGTCCATGGTTGCCATCGCCAATCCTGCACCGTTAATCATGCAGCCGATGTCGCCATCCAGGCCTACATAGCTCAGACCCCTGTCCGATGCCGCAGTTTCACGCGAGTCCTCCTGAGACTTGTCGCGCAACTCGGAAATCTTCGGTCTTCGAAACAGGGCGTTGTCGTCAAAGCTCATCTTGGCGTCCAGTGCCAGGATGTGGTTGTCCTTGGTGACCACCAGGGGATTGATTTCCACCAGGGTAGCATCAAGTTCACGAAAGGCCTGATAAGCGCCTTCAATGCAATGGACTGCCTGACTGATCATCTCGGGATGGATATTCAGGGCAAATGCGAGTTCTCGTGCCTGAAAATCCCGCAAACCTACTGCAGGCTCAACTTCCAGCCTGTGGATGCTCTCCGGCTTGGTA
Source organism: Gammaproteobacteria bacterium (assembly GCA_022824965.1). Classification (GTDB taxonomy): domain Bacteria; phylum Pseudomonadota; class Gammaproteobacteria; order UBA4575; family UBA4575; genus WTFY01. The sequence continues at coordinate 428,172 of JAJDYY010000008.1, read as the reverse complement.
GCCGCCACTTCTTCGATATCCATGCCGCCTTCAGTTGAGGTGACGACCGTGACGCGTTGTTTGTTTCGATCCAGCACCAGGGCGAGATAAATTTCGCGCTCAATGTCTGCAACCTGTTCAATGTAGAGTCGGTACACGACCTTCCCGCCTGGGCCGGTCTGATGGGTAACCAGGCGCTTGCCTAGCAATTCCTCAGCAGCATTCCAGATTTCCTCGTCGCTTGAGCAGACTTTGATTCCACCGGCCTTGCCCCGCGCCCCGGAGTGAATCTGTGCCTTGACGACCCACTGGTGTCCACCGATCTCCTTGGCACGGTACACGGCCTGTTCGGGACTGTACGCCAGACCACCGGGGGAAATTTCCACACCGAACTCCGATAGCAATTCTTTCGCTTGATACTCATGAATATCCACTTGCATTCCCTCCCGAGAAATAATTCGTTTCTATCGCCTGTTCAGTAGCTCTTCGATATATCCTGCCGGATGGATGCTCAAAAATTCAAACACCTGCCGGGAGCCTGCAACAAACGAATGGAAAAACTGCTGAGATGCTAGGACCTGGCAGCAATGGCCTCAGCGGCGCGCACGACATTTTCAGCCATGCGTGCAGAGGCCGCATCGATCATCTTGCCGTCGAGTGAGGCAGCACCCTTACCCTCTTTGGCAGCCTTTTCCAGCTCTTCCAGAATCCTTTTCGCCCGGTTGATCTCAGCTTCAGGCGGTGTAAAGACTTCATTTGCCAGTTCAATCTGCTTGGGATGAATCGCCCATTTTCCTTCACACCCCAAAGCGGCAGCACGGCGTGCGGCCAGCAAATACCCGTCCGGATCGTCGAAATCCCCGAATGGGCCATCGATCGGGCGCAGTCCATATGCCCTGCAGGCGACTGTCATGCGCGAAATTGCTGCATGCCACTGATCTCCCGGGTAATCCGGATTCAGGCCGCCAATGTTGACCGTTCGGGCACGATTACTCGCAGCATAATCCGCCACACCGAAATGCATGGCTTCCATGCGCGTGCTGGAAGTAGCGATGGCTTCCACGTTGGCCATGCCCAAAGCGGTTTCGATCAGGGCTTCAAGCCCGATTCGGTTTTCCAGTCCCTTGGCCTCTTCTATCTGGGTCACCATGGCATCAACCATGTACACATCACCGGTGGTTCCCACCTTGGGAATAAGTATAGTGTCCAGTTTGCTGCCTGCCTGCTCCACCACGTCCACGACATCGCGATACATATAATGGGTGTCCAGTCCGTTGATGCGCACTGAAACCGTTTTTCCATTGCCTTTCCAGTCGAACTCGTTGAGTGCGGCAATGACGTTCTTTCGTGCCTGAACCTTGTCATCAGGTGCGACGGCATCTTCAAGATCCAGAAACACGTAGTCTGCGGCACAGGTCACCGCCTTCTCCAGCATCCTGGGGTTGGAACCTGGTACAGCGAGTTCGCAACGTTGCAGTCGCTGTCTAGCCGGTTTGTATTGGGTAAAGCTCATCTTGATTTCCTTGTTGATTTTTTCTTTGCGGCTCTTGCCTCACGGGGCGCTTTGACTGAACCGAACTTCTTGATCTTCTTGGCGGTTTTGCGGTAGTACTCTCCGGCTGCGGCAACTCCGCTGCCGGGTTTCACTTTCATTCCCGCATCTCGCATCGCCATTTCCACAGTACCTAGCACGGCCATCATTCGTGCCTCGTTGTTATCCCCGAGGTGTCCGATCCGGAATACCTTGCCGGCCACTTTGGACAATCCGGCGCCCAGGGAGATGTTGTACCGGTGATAGGCGATGTGGATCACTTCGGCCGCATTGACGCTGGGAGGCACTTCGATGGCCGTCACCGTGTCGGAGTACCACTTGGGTGCCTTGGCACAGGGCTTCAGCCCCCAGGCCTTGATGGCTTTTCGCACGCCCTCGGCGAGTCGATGGTGGCGTTGGAATACGTTTTCCAGACCTTCATCCATCAGCAGGTCGATGGAAGCGCGCAGTCCTCGCAGCATGGGTACCGAGGGGGTGTAGGGGAAATATCCGTCTTTGTTGGTGTTGATGTGGTCCTGGATGTCCAGGAAGCAGCGTGCACAGTGGGCCTGTTTGCGTGCCCTCAGTGCCTTCGGGCTGAATGCCACGATGGCCATCCCCGCCGGCAACATGAATCCTTTCTGTGATCCGCTGACGGCGACGTCCACGCCCCACTGGTCCATGCGAAAATCGATACTCGCGATCGAGCTTACCCCGTCAACCATGAGCATTGCCGGGTGCTTGACGGCATCCATCGCCTTGCGCAAGCCTGCGATATCACTGGTGACCCCGGTGGCGGTCTCGTTATGACAAACCACCACGGCGCGGATCCGGTGTTCTTTGTCCGCAGCAAGGATACGCTTGAACTTGCCAATCGGAACGCCTTCTCCCCAAGGAGTTTCAACCAGATCGACCTCCAGGCCGATGCGGCACGCGAGGTCATACCACAAGTGACTGAACTGACCGAAACGCGTAGTAAGAATCTTGTCCCCGGGGGACATGGTGTTGGCGAGTGCTACCTCCCAGCCTGCGGTACCTGTGGCGGGAAACAGAAAACAGGTTCCCTTGGTCGTTTTGAATATCTTTTTGCAGTCGCGAAGCAGGGGTTTGACGAGTTCTGGAAAATCTGGAGCCCGATGATCCTCTTGCGGGACGATCATGGCATTTTGCACGGCCTGCGGGATGTGGGTCGGGCCCGGGGCAAACAGATAATTTCGTCCAGGAAATGATAATTTTTCGCTAGGCATAATCAGGAATCCTTGAATTGTAAAATTTGGTAAAAAATGCAAACGCCTCGATGCTAGTTCCTACCGTCTGGGCAGTCATTTCTCCATACAGGAAGCTTTTGTCCGAAAAACTACCCATCCTGCCACAAGCACAGCACCAGACTCAAGCAGTTTGGCCATTGAAAGGGGCAATTCCGGAACGGTCTCAAGCCCGCAGAGACCTTCGGGAGGTAAATTCGGGGTCTACGGGCGTGCCGGGAGCCAGCACCCCCGTATTACGGCTGTTTTTCAGGGTGCAGGTAAATGAAGCTCTTGCCCAGGCGCCCGCCATAGTTGCCGGCAGAAATCATCTTCAGGCCCGGGGTGTCCACCGAAGCCCGGATTGCCGCCTGTGTGGCATCGATGATGGGCTGCATGCCCTGACCGTTCATGATGATCTCCATGACGGATTGCACACCCTCGGGGAGTCCGGCCTCGACCTCCGGATTCTCCTGCAACTGCGGGCAGAACTTCTCATAGGTGCTGGCAATGGTGAAGTCATAATTGCTGCCCGCCTTGGATCCGCTGCCGGCAATGCCGCCGGGGAAGGTCGTGATGACGCCGGGCATGGGCAGGATCGCTTCAACCCCTCTCTCTGCCGCTTCCAGCGCCGAGTCGACACTGTCGCCGAAAAACCACAGGTTGCCGCCCATCAGGCCGTCGGCATAGCCCAGCCTGCGGTCCAGGATGAACTCGCCGCCCAGTATTGGAATCCACCACATTTTGCGCCCGAATCGTTCGATGCGTCTTTGATACCCGTTGCCAAAGTAGGCCACCTTGCGGCCCATGTGGTAGTACTCTTCGGAGTCAATCAGGTTGAAGCACGAAGCCGTCGGGCAGGTGAGGACATTCTGGCTGATTCGAACCAGCGCCGAACGCTCCAGGGCCTCGACCCGGTCCTTTCTAAAACGCGGGATGTGCAGCTGGACGATCGCACCAGGGCGCCCGTCCGGCGTTTTGAAATCCTCGTCTCCGCCAGGCCCCACATAGCGGTCCATGCCGGCCTCGCAGTCACATAAAATTGAGCTTGAAGCATTGCCGGTAGCCGCCTGTACCGCATGATCCAGCCATTTTCGATCGCGTGCGGTGATCAGGAATTCGGTGTACAGGCTCCGGAATGCTTCGGCGTAGGTATCATCGATAATTGCTGCCACGACTACCCCCGTCCAATCCCATCATAGACCGCATCCTCTGTGATTACCTTGTCCATGTAGACATCATGCGGGGCAACCAGGACTTCATCAAACAACTGCGACTCGTAACACAGTGCGACCAGCGGACAGTCCGCCCGGGCCTTCTCCAGCAGGCGGTCGTAGTATCCCTGCCCATTCCCCATTCGCCCACCTTTCCGGTCAAAACCCACACCGGGCACCATGATGATATCCAGGTCTTCGGGCTCCACCTCTTTTTCCGGGTTTCCCCACAGTTCCTTCGGGGGTTCCAGGATATTCCACTTGCCGACAACCATCTCTTCCAGGCTTTCCATCCACCACAGACCCAACTTGTTTTCGCCGTTTTCATCCTCGGTGCAATAGGGCACGATGATCTTTTTTTCACCCTTGGCCACTTCTTCCAGCAACTGCGGCTTGGTGCGGGTCTCGGACCGGCAGTCGATATACCACATCGCGGTTTTTGCGCGCTGGTAATCGGGCAGCGCCATGAATTTCTGACAGGCCGAGGCACTGATCTCATCCTTGTTTTCTTGCGCATTGCGTCGATCATAGGCTTCACGGCGCATCTTGTTCTTGCGTTCCATTACGGCCTCTAGCTCTTCGGGGGATAGTAATGTAGCCATCGCAGCTCCTGAGTTATCGTTCTGGTTATTCCGGATAGGTCATGGGCAACCAGCAGGGACAATCCTAAAGGATTTGCACGCTGCCTGACAATTTTGAATTTTCAGTCTGTGGTGGCTCCGTTGGAAGCAGAGCGTACCTGCCTGGCATATTTGGCCAAAACTCCCTTGGAGTAACGGGGCCTGGGTGGGCGCCATCGCTGTTTTCTTTGCCCCAGTTCTTTCTTGGAAAGCCTGACGTTGATCTCGCGCTTTTGGGCATCGATGGTGATCACATCACCATTTTTCAAAAGTGCCAAGGGGCCGCCGACCGCAGCTTCCGGGGTGATGTGACCGACCACAAAGCCGTGACTGCCTCCCGAGAAGCGTCCATCTGTGATCAGGGCCACGTCCTTGCCCAGTCCCTTGCCCATGATGGCAGAGGTCGGGGACAGCATCTCGCGCATGCCCGGGCCGCCTTTCGGCCCCTCGTAACGTATCACCACCACATCCCCCTTTCTGACACCGCCATTCAGGATCCTGGCCAGCGCCTTTTCCTCCGAGGGGAAAATGCGCGCTTTTCCGGTAAAGTGCAGCCCTTCTTTCCCGGAGATCTTTGCTACGGCACCTTCCGGTGCGAGATTTCCATACAGGATCACGAGGTGGCTGTCTTTTTTGATCGGGTCGGCAAAACTGCGCACGATGTCCTGGGATTTCGGGTATCGCCGGATGCCGCGCAGATTTTGTTTCAGTGTCTTGCCGGTAACGGTCAGGCAGTCCCCATGCAGCAGGCCCTTGTCGAGCAGCATGCGCATCAGGGGCTGGATGCCGCCGATTTCGATCAGTTCGGACATCATGTACCGCCCGCTCGGTCGCAGGTCGGCCAGCACCGGCACTTTCTTGCCCACCCGCGTGAAGTCGTCGAGGCTCAGCCTTACGCCGATGGCATGTGCCATCGCCAGCAGGTGCAGCACCGCATTGGTTGATCCTCCCAGTGCGGTCACCACGGTGATCGCATTCAGAAAGGCTTTCCGGGTCATGATGTCCTTGGGGCGGATATTTTTCTGCACCAGGCGCATGACGGCCTTGCCCGCGGCGATGCAGTCTAGCCGTTTGTCTTCGGAAATTGCATTTTGCGCCGAACTGTTCGGCAGGCTCATGCCCAGTGCCTCGATGGCACTGGCCATGGTGTTGGCCGTGTACATTCCGCCGCAGGACCCCGCACCCGGTATCGCCGCGCATTCAACCTGCTTGAGTTCACGGTCCGACAACTGGTTTTTGGCGTGCTGTCCGACGGCCTCGAAAACCGAAACCACGTCCACCTTCGTGTTCTTGTAGTGTCCCGGCTGGATCGTGCCCCCGTAGACAAAGATCGATGGGCGATTGAGCCGCGCCATGGCAATCAGGCAGCCGGGCATGTTTTTGTCGCAGCCGCCAATGGCAACCACGCCGTCAAACCCCTCACAGCCCACAACCGTCTCAATCGAGTCAGCAATGACTTCCCTGGATACCAGGGAATATTTCATGCCTTCTGTACCCATGGAAATCCCGTCAGAGACGGTAATGGTGCTGAAGATCACAGCCTTGCCGCCAGCCTGGTCGGTGCCTTTGGCCGCTTCATCTGCCAGTGTATTGATGTGCATGTTGCAGGGCGTCACCATGCTCCAGGTGGATGCGATGCCGATCTGCTCTTTCGAAAAATCGTCATCCTTGAAGCCTACGGCCCGCAGCATGGCGCGGCTCGGTGCGCGCTCCACCCCATCCACGATGATTGAAGAATGGTTTCGTGACTGTTTGTATTTACCCAAGCCGGTTACCTGCTACTTGCAGCCATCCGGGGAGGACGGCATCAAAAGAAGTCCTGCCACGCTCGTGCAATCCGTGTGGCATTTCCGGCTTTTTATAGCGGTTACGCGTCTGGAATGCAAAGTTTTGCAGACTCACTAGAGTGCCAGTCGATCCATCCCTGGAGGTACCTATTGACTGGGGCAGGCCCTAGGGCGACTTGCCTGACGGCGGGGAAGGCTGGCGGGCAAAGACGACCAGGTGCTCAATGTCGAGATCGATGCCGATCGGCTCTCCGATCTGGTGGTCGTGGTGGCTGGAGGCATAGCACAGCACGAAATTTCCACTTTGCAGGCGAAGCTTGTACAGGAATTCGGCACCACGGAAACGCTTTTCTTCTACCAATGCAGTAATGGGACTGCTGTCATCGTGGGGAATATCGTCCGGTCGCACCAGCAAGTCCACTTCCTCGCCACAGGCAAATGATGGGTCCAGATTCCCCCGGAGCTGGCCAAACTCGGTATCCAGCGTATGTGCGTCAAGCACCCTGGCCGGCAGCATGCTGCCGAGGCCGATAAAATCGGCCACGAAACGGGTCTTGGGCCGGTGGTAGATGTTGTAGGCGCTGTCCCACTGCTCGATGCGGCCCCCTACCATGACACCGATCTCATCGGCCATGGCGAAGGCTTCGTTCTGGTCATGCGTCACCAGTATCGCAGTAGCGTTCTCATGTTTGAGGATCTTGCGTACCCCGGTTGCGACCTGTTCACGCAGGTCTGGATCGAGGTTCGAGAAGGGCTCATCGAGCAACAGGATCTCCGGCTTGGGTGCCAGGGCTCGTGCCAGCGCGACTCTCTGCTGCTGTCCTGTGGATAGTTGATGCGGGTACTTTTCTCCCTTGTGCTCCAGCTCGATCAGTTCGAGCACCTCACGTGTGCGCACCGCCTGGTCACTTTCATTCAGTGACTTGAGACCAAAGCAAATGTTCTGCCGAACCGTCAGGTGCGGGAATAGTGCAAGATCCTGGAACATCATGCTGATGTGCCTTTTTTCCGGAGCAAGGGTGAACTGTGCCTTGCTGAAAAGCCTTTCATGCACGTAGATCTCGCCACTGGCGACCGGCTGGAATCCTGCAAGCGCACGAAGCAGCGTGGTCTTGCCGCAACCACTTGGCCCCAGTATGGAAGCAATACATCCCGGCTCAAGCTGCAAGGAAACATTTTGCAGGGTGTTTTTGTTATGCAGCTTCAGGCTGACGTTGCGTACTTCAAGTCTGGGCGCCATGGATGACTCCACTTTTTATGATCGAGCGGTTCAGCATCAGAATGGGCAAAACACTGATGGCTACAATCAGCAATGCGCTGCTTGAGGCATCTGCCAGGCGTTCGTCGGACGCCAGTTCGTACGTGCGTACCGCAAGGGTGTTGAAGTCGAACGGACGCAATACGAGGGTGGCCGGAAGCTCCTTGGTGACCTCGACAAATACCAGCAATGCCGCCGTGAGGATGCCCCCCCGGATCATGGGAAGGTGAATATTGGCAAAGCGCTCGAATGTCTTGCATCCCAACAGCTGTGCAGCGTCATCGATGCTGCGATGGATTTTTGCCAGGCTGGCGTCCACCGAGTTCAGCCCGATGGCCATGAAGCGCACCACGTGGGCAAACGCCAGGGATGCCAGGGTGCCGGTCAGAATCAGGCCGGAGGAGATTCCGAGGTTTCGCTGCAGCCACCCGTCTAACGCATGATCCAGCCATGCAAAGGGCAACAGTACGCCCACCGCGATGATCACGCCCGGTACCGCGTAGCCCATTGCACTGAGGTTCACGGTGTAGGGGATGGAAAAATGTGTACCGACACGCTTTCCATAAGCCAGTACGGCGGATGCTGTGACAATGATCAGGGTCACGATGACGGCAAGCTGCACTGTATTGAAGATCAGTGTGAAGAAAGAACGGTCAATGATCTCGGGTGCAGTCCTGAGTGTCCATGCACCCAGTTGAAGCGCCGGGACAATGAAGCCGAGGAGTACGGGGAGACTGCAAATGACGATCGCTGCAACGGCCTTGGCTCCCGATAGCGGATAGCGCCAGCTTTTTTGTATCTTGGCAGGATTTTGATAGTGAGCCACTTTTCGCGAATAACGCTCTGCCAGGATTACCGCGAACACGCAAAGCAGCAACAGACTGGCCTGCTGGGTGGCCGCGATCAGGTCGCCAAGACCAAACCAGGTGCGAAGAATACCCGTGGTGAACGTCGGTACGCCAAAATAGTGAACCGTTCCATAATCAGCCAGCGTTTCCATGACAACCAGGGTGAGTCCTGCAACAAGGGCAGGACGTGCCATGGGCAGGATAATCGTGAAAAGGGTTTTATAGGGTCCCACGCCAAACATGTGGCTGGCTTCCCGCAAACTGGAGGACTGCTCGGAAAATGCAGTTCTCAGAAGCAGATAAACGTAGGGGTACAGCACCAGGGAGATCATGATGATTGCACCTGCGATGGAGCGGATTTCGGGAAACCAGTAGTCTCCGTACTCCCAGCCAAAGAGGCTGCGCATAACACTCTGTACGGGACCTGCAAAATCGAGCATGCCGGTATAGGTGTAGGCAATGATGTATGGAGGGAATGCAAGCGGTAAAAGCAATGTCCAGCTGAAAAGTTTTCTGCCGGGAAAACTGTAGGCACTGCACAGCCAGGCAGTGGAAATGCCGATCAGGGATGTACCGATGCAAACACCGACAGCCAGCACCAGGGAATTCAAGGCATAGTCTGCAAGGACAGTAGACCTCAGGTGTGACCAGATGTCGCTGGTCGGCAAAATGACCGAATAGAGCACGGTGGCAACCGGGATACTCAGCAACAAGGCGGTGCTGACCGCAAAAAGCAGCCAGCCAAGATTGCTTTTCTGTTGTCGGAACCGCTGGAAAAAGCCCAATGGACCCACTGCTTCATTTTCTGTACCCGTTGCAGTGCTTGTCTGCATCTACTTCCACCGGGCGCGGTCCATGATCATCACCGCATTTGCATTGAGCTCGCCGAGCCGATGGAGGTTCAGAGAGTCCGCTTTGAACTTGCCCCAGCTTTCGAGCATCTTGCTGGGCCGAATGCCGGGCTTAACCGGGTACTCGAAATTGGTTTCTGCATACCACTGCTGTGCATCATCGCTTGCCAGGAATTCCAGTAGTTTGATCGCGGATGTCCTGTTTTTCGAGTATTTGGCAACCGCGCCGCCACTGATGTTGACATGCACTCCACGCCCCTCCTGATTGGGCCAGAATACTTTTACTTTTTCAGCGGCTTGTCGCTGTGCAGGGTCTTTGGAGGTGAGCATTTTGCCAAGGTAATAGCTGTTGGCAATCGCAAGGCCGCATTGCCCTGCGGCCACGGCCCGGATCTGATCGCGGTCCCCTCCTTGCGGGGGCCGGGCAAAATTCCCGACCAGGCGCTCGGTCCAGCGCAGTGTGTCTTCTTGTCCCAGATGTGCCAGCAGGGATGCGACCAGCGACTGGTTGTAGATGTTGTTTGAGGAACGGACACAGATTTTCTGCTTCCAGAGCGGCTCGCCCAGGGCCTCGTAGGTGGACAACTCCTCGGGTCTGATGCGGTCGGCGGCATACATGATCGGGCGCACCCTGAGGGAAAGTGCGTACCAGTACCCGTTCGGGTCACGGTACTGGCGGGGAACGGATTCTTTCAGGATCTGCGAATCCACGGGCTGCAGGACCTGCGACTGCTGTGCACGGTACAGACGACCCGCGTCCGTCGTGATCAGGACATCAGCAGGACTGTGATCGCCTTCGCTGACGATCCGTTGCAGCAGGGCGTCGGCCTTTCCCGTGATCAGGTTGACCCGGATGTCAGTTTGCTCCTCAAACCGAAGCAGCAGAGGTTTGATGAGGTTTTCTTTTCTGGCCGAGTAGACGTTGACCTCGGCCGCCCCGAGAAGTGCGCCAGACAGGCAAAGACAGACGCCAAGCGTCAATTGCACCCCGGGCAGGATTCGGATTTTCATGAATACCTTTCGGAAGTTTGGACAGGTTGTACAAGCATACAATAATAATAGCTATTCTCATTAGCATTCAAGATACCCCAACTGTATAGCCATTTACAGCATTTCACCTTCCATCCCCGACACTTTGATATATATTTTGCAACTATGCCGACTTCCCTGCCCACCCCGCTTCCGTCCAGACTCGAGCAGGATTTCAAGGCGCTGGCCGCTGAAAAGGGGGCGGCATGCCTTGAAAAACATCACGATGAGATCCTGTCCATCTGGCATGCGAGTCCGTTTATTCGGCGGGTCTGCCTGGCTCAGCCGCAGTGGCTGGAGCAAGTCCTTTCACAAGGGCAGTTGCACACGGACTGCGATTTCGCACAGTACACCAGGGAACTGGAGTCCGAGCTCTGCGAGGCCACGGGCATCGAGCACTTGCAGCAGATCCTGCGCGCCTCCCGAAGCCGCGCTTATGCCCGCATCGCGTGGCGGGACCTGCAGCAGTATGCCACCGTGCAGCAGACCCTGTCTGAGCTCAGTACCTACGCGCAAATCTGCATCGACCGGACACTTTCGTGGTGCTTTGAGTGGCTGAAGTCGCGCCCTCACGCAGGTCAGTTTGAACAATCCATGTCCAATGACATCGTGGTCTTTGCATTGGGCAAGCTTGGCGGCGGTGAACTCAATTTTTCATCGGACGTGGACCTTGTATTCGCCTATGTGGACGATCCTGCCCACTCGCAGGATGAGCGCGCCAAAGCCAGCAGCTTCTACCTGAAGCTGGTTCAGCTTCTGATCAAGGTGCTTTCGCAGCAGACCCAGGACGGATTTGCCTTTCGGGTCGATACGCGGCTGAGGCCGTTCGGCAATTCCGGCGCTCTGGTGCCGAGCCTCGCCGGGATCGACCAGTATTTTCAAACCACCGGGCGCGACTGGGAACGGTATGCCTGGATCCGGGCACGTGCCATTGCTGGCAACACGGAACTTGGAGAACGGTTTCTCCAGGATGTCAGTCCGTTCATGTACCGCCGCTACCACGATTATGGCGTGATGCAGTCGTTGCGGGAAATGAAGTCCATGGTCGATCGCAAGGCGGGCCAGGCGACGAATCGGGACAACCTGAAAATCGGCCAGGGCGGCATACGCGAAATCGAATTCGTTGCCCAGATGTTCCAGTTGATATACGGGGGCCGGGATCCCGACCTTCGGATGCGCTCCACTCTTGAGGCGCTGGCCTACCTGGGAGGGACCGGCAAGCTGTCCGGCGAGAGTGTGACCGAGTTGCGCAGTGCCTACCTGTTCCTGAGGCGGGCGGAAAACTGTCTGCAGATGCGTGAAGATCAGCAGGTGTACAGTCTGCCGGCCAAGGATCCTGAGCGCGAGCAGTATGCCTACGCCATGGGCTTTGAATCCTGGGATGCATTGTACGGCGAGTACCTGGACCGCACGGCAAAAGTCAGCAAGATATTCCATGCCTTGCTGCTGGGCGAGCACGTGGGGCCCGAAGATCTTGGAAAGGATTTCGGCGATCTGGCGCTGGTTTGGCCACAACTCCAGGATGAACACCTGTGCATGGAGATCCTGACCAAGCACTTTGATGAGGATGCCAAGGATATCTACCGTCGTTTGCAAGGCTTCGAGGAATCAGTGCGCCAGATCGATCCCGTGGCAGAACAACGGCTGGAGCGGTTTTTCCCGGTCTTTTTGAGGAACCTTTCCACCCACGCCCAGGGCATCTTGATCCTGACCCGCTTTCTGAGAATCCTCACCAAGATCGTGCAGCGCTCTACCTATATTGCCCTGCTGACCGAGAACCAGAGCAAGCTGACCAAGCTGCTCAAGCTGATCGAGGCCAGTCAGTGGGTAGCCCAGTACATCGCCGCGCATCCGCTGCTGCTGGATGAGTTGTTGCATACCGACAACTATGATCCCCCGGATCTTGAGGAGATGCAGTACCAGATGCAGGTGCTTGAGCAACTGCAGATGCTGATTGATGCTTCCGGGACCAATCTCGAGGCCTACATGGAGCGCCTGCGAGAGTTCAAGCATGCCCAGGTGTTGCGAATCGCTGCGGCAGATATCGTCACAAACTACCCCATCATGCGGGTCAGCGACCACCTGTCCTGGCTGGCGGATACCTGTCTCAAGAGTGCAGTTCGAAAGGCCTACCAGGATTTGGCAGACAAGCATGGTGAGCCGACGTGCATCGCGGAGGATCAAGCCGTAACGCCGGAGCTGTTGATCATCGAATACGGCAAGCTGGGCGGCCTGGAACTCGGGTACGGCTCCGATCTCGATGTGGTTTTTGTGCATGACGGTGTCGACGAATCAGGTGAAACCAGTGGCGAGCATGCATTGGAAAACACGATTTTCTTCACCCGGGTGGTGCAGCGCACCATACATCTGCTGACGACGACCACGGCATCCGGCAAGGTTTTCGATATCGACACGAGGCTCAGGCCGTATGGCCAGTCCGGAGCCATGGTCTGTTCCCTGGCAACCTACGAGGATTACCTCAGGAACAAGGCCTGGTTGTGGGAACACCAGGCGCTGATTCGTGCAAGGCCGGTCACCGCAAGCAGGAGTCTGGCGGACAACTTTCAGGCGTTAAGAAAAGACCTGCTTTGCCAGGCAAGGGACATCGACGAGGTCCGAAATTCGATCATGGAAATGCGCGAAAAAATAGTCGCGAGTCACCCGGCCAGGGATGGGGCACGGTTCAGCCTCAAGAAAGACCGGGGAGGGATTATCGACATCGAATTTATCGTGCAGTTCTACGTGCTCAGTTATGCAAACCAGCACAACGAGATTTGTGTGCATACGGATAATGTCAGGATCCTGGACGCTTGTGCGAAGGTCGGTCTGATCCAGCCTGAATCGGTCGACGAACTCAAGGAAATTTACATTGCATACCGCAAGCATCTTCACCAGTTGAGCCTGCAATTGTTGCCGGAAACCGTAGCGGCTGGCATGTTTGCCGAGGAGCGGTCCGTCATACAAAACTATTGGACAAGTCTGTTACACTAAACGGCCATTTGATCTGAGGGAGTCCGGTAGCAATGTCGATGTCTGATAGGGAGGGGTTCATCTGGTACAACGGCGAGTTTGTACCGTGGCAGGAAGCCAACACGCATGTACTGACTCACACACTTCATTACGGCGGCGGGGTATTCGAGGGGGTTCGAGCCTACCAGACCGAGCAGGGGACGGCCATCTTTCGCCTCCAAGACCACACCAGCCGACTGTTCAATTCCGCGAAAATCATCAACATGCCGCTGCCTTACAGCCCGCAGCAGATCAGCCAGGCGCAGCTGGACACCGTTCGGAAAAACAGCATGCGGTACGGGTATATACGACCGATGTGCTTTTATGGCCCGGAGGATATGGGCCTGAGGGCCGACAATCTGAAGGTCCACTGCATCATTGCCGGCTGGGAGTGGGATGCCTATTTCGGCGAAGAGAAGATGAAAAACGGGATTCGCGTCAAGACCTCGTCCTACTCGAGGCACCATGTCAACGTAGCCATGTGCCGGGCCAAGGTGAACGGCAACTACATCAACTCCATGCTGGCCTTGAACGAGGCACTGCAGGATGGCTATGACGAGGCGCTGTTGCTGGATGTTGACGGTTTCGTGGCGGAGGGCAGCGGCGAAAACATCTTCATCGTCAAGGAGGGTACGCTGTTCACTCCGGAACTGACCTCGGTGCTCGATGGCATCACCCGCAATACCGTGATTGAACTGGCCCAGTCGATCGACATTCCCCTGGTGGAAAAACGCATCACGCGGGATGAGGTGTATATCGCCGATGAGGCCTTTTTCACCGGTACCGCTGCAGAGGTCACACCGATTCGGGAACTTGATAACCGCACGATCGGGGAAGGCGAGCCGGGTCCGATCACCCAGAAACTGCAGACCATGTTTTTTGATCTGGCGCGCGGCAAAAGCGAGATGTCCAGTGACTGGCTTGCCTACGTGTAGACAGGCTTTGAAGCGGCGTATGAGGCAAGCCTGCCCGTCGTTGATACGATCTGTACCCGCGCACATCTGAGTCAAGCTCCATGAACCTGGACAATCTTGCAAAGGCCAGGATCCTGGTCATCGGGGATGTCATGCTGGACCAGTACTGGCTGGGCGAGACCAGCCGCATATCTCCAGAAGCCCCTGTCCCGGTCATCAATATCGAAGACATGGAAAACCGGTTGGGCGGTGCGGCGAATGTCGCAGCCAATGCCATCAGCGTGGGAGCCAAGGTGACCCTGATCGGAATGGTCGGGTGCGATGAAAATGGCGACAGGCTGCTGGAGTTGCTGGATGCAACGAACATCCATACAAAAATCATTCGCAAGGAGAACTGCAGGACTTCCACCAAACTGCGCGTTGTCAGCCGTAACCAGCAGCTGCTCAGGCTGGACCATGAAAACAGCCGCGAGGAGACTGACAACACCGAGGTTCTGGAAGTCTGCGAACAGCAGATTTCCGGGCACGGAACCATCGTGATCTCGGATTATGACAAGGGGGCAGTGGCAGGGATCGGGCGCATCATCGAAGCTGCACGCGAGGCCGGCAAGCGGATCATTGTAGATCCGAAAGGAACCAGCTTCGACAAGTACAGGAATGCAAGCATCATCACCCCGAACTACCAGGAGTTCAGGCAAGTCGCCGGCGAATGCGCGGATGAGGAAGAGCTAGAGAACAAGGCACTCGGGATGTGCAAGGAACTGAATCTTGATGCCTTGCTGGTCACGCGAAGTGAACATGGCATGTCCTTGTTCATGCAAGGGCAGCCTGCCAGGCATTTCCCCACGCAGGCCAGGGAGGTCTACGATGTCACAGGTGCCGGAGACACCGTAGTGGGCCTGTTCGCCTCGGCCGTATCCGCCGACTATCCAATTGCAGATGCGGTGAAAATTGCGAATCTTGGAGCGGGTGTTGCGGTAAGCAGGCTGGGTACCGTGGCAGTGACGACGGAGGAGCTGGACTTCAGTTTGCAGGCTGCGGCCAGCAGGGGGAAACGGGTCGCTGACCTTGATGAACTGAAGCGGGTAGTGGCCATCTTGAAACGCAATAATGAAAAAGTCGTGTTCACCAACGGATGTTTCGATCTGATCCACCGTGGCCATATCGCCTGTCTGCGCGATGCCAAGTCCAGGGGTGACTGCCTGATCGTGGCCATCAATGACGATGCTTCGGTAAAGAGCATCAAGGGGGACAGCCGTCCTGTGTGCAGTTTGCAAAACCGCATCGAGGTGCTTGAGGAGTTAAGTTGCATTGACTGGCTCATACCATTCTCCGAAGACACGCCTTTGACACTGATCAAGGAACTGAAACCCGATGTTTACGTCAAGGGGGGTGATTATGAAAAGGAGAAACTGGCCGAATACGAACTGGTCAGCAGCTACGGAGGGGAAGTCGTCATCTCGCCCTACGTGGAAGGCTGCTCGACAACCTCGATCATTGATTCTATTTTGGGTACCTGACTTTGAACTAGGTGGCCGGGAGTTCAAATCTCTCCGGACGCGAAAATTTATATAATTTAATCAATTAGTTATGTGTTCACCTCCTCGCTTACTTTGGTTGATTCAAGCAATGGGAATTTTCGCAATGGAGAGGCTTGAGAGTAAGGGAATTGGTTAATTCTCCTAATCAACTTCTGTCACCCAAAGTTGTTGACCAGATTTTGAGAATATCTAAATAGGCTGCCCAAGAGGCTACTGACTTGGCGCCGGCAAATCTTCATCCTCAAACAAGTGTGGAGATCCGCGCCGTAGCGCCTCCTCCACTTCCTGACCTAATCCTTTGACCTTCCTAAGCCACCGGGCTCTGGCTAATTGCTCAACGGTCAAATGCTTGCAATTTTCGAAGGTAACTCCATCCAATTTTACATCGTCGAAACGTGCATCCTTGAAATCACATTCTTCAAAACTTACAAAAGACAACTGCGTCACGCTTGTTCCTGTAGCACGAAAATCCGTTTCTGACATATCTACACCTTTGAAATCAATTGACGATAAGCAAACCCCGCAGAACCGCGCACCCCTGTACCTCGTTCTTTCATTCACCTCCAATCTGTCGACTTCTGCACCTGTCAAATTAGCCGCAGCCAAATTGCTGTCTCTAAAATTTACATTGGACAAGTCCGCCTCTTCAAAGTCCGATCCAGAAAAATCCAAGCCTGATAAATCCCAACCTTTTAGCTTGGCTCCATTCAATCGTCCCTCAAACGGGTATATCTTCTGGCCATCCTCGCTTTCTGCTGAAAACAAAACTTTCACTGCGATTCTTCTTCCCGATTGAAATTGCTCCTGTCCGCCCTGCCTGATTAGCTCGCATAGTACGTCGAAAACTGGCCTGCGGTACTCAGTTTCCTCTGTAGCCATTCTATGGAGTGCATATACCGCACCAACAACTATAGCCGAATTTTTACTTTCTAAGAGTTTGACCGCCGACTCGAACCTCGTTATCGCCTGTCCTTTCTGAGCCAAGCTAACATTATCCTCCATCGCCTTAGCCCGGCGGTTAGTAAGCCAGATTACAGCTGCACCGCCGACAACATATGACAGAAACTGGCCAATTTCTTCTGACAGTAGAAAAATCACAAACAGTGTTGGGATAGCACCAGCCAGTATGGCAGGAAACCTTCCGTCCACCCACTGAGCCACTTTCCCTAGCTCGGAAGTAACCATTCTGCATGCACCAGCGTGCGACCCTAAAGATCTAATAGATGTATTAGTGCTCCCTGCACAGTTTTTCCTTCCTGTAAGTCCTTTGGTACGCCGCTCGCCTCCCATCACACCACCGATGCTCCTCCAGTTCATTCAATGTCTTCCCCTACATCAATTGGTTCTGAATTGCATCCAACATTGTCTGCACATCTGGGTGAACCTCTTCTGCTGTCATCACGCCGGCAATTTTGTAATATTCAACCTCACTTAGTTCAACGCCGACTGCGGTCAGTATCCCCCTTATCTGATCCTTTCCTTTAATGCGATCACTGGTGGTTCTCTCAAATGGTTTTTCAAACAGCACCGCAGGAAGGTATTGCTGCATGTATTGTTCTACCAGAGTTGCAGCCTGCTCATCTATTAACTCCAACACAAATCGAATAATGGCCGCTGGGCAGATCAAATAATTTTCCGTTTCGTAGCGATTCCAATACACGCGCTGCATGCCAGCTGGCGTATTTTCCCCTCCTTCCTCAATCAAAAGGGCTCCTGGCTGCATCTCTTCGTCTAGCTCTATCTCCTTCCCATTTCGGTCTCGTATTTCTAATCCCAACAAATCAGGTACCTGAGCGCAAAGCGCTTGAAAATGCTTCTTAGCGGAGTTTCGCTTTTTCTCTTCTGCAGTAGCCACATAAAACACATCACTTAGAAACTCCTCCACCGGATGCCCTAACGCGCGCGCCCATTCCCGTAAAATATCAAGATCCGATTTACCCTCCAGATACAATATCCTCTGGGAAGATTCTGCATGTACTATATGTTCGGTAGGGATTGTCAACAATTCCCTGGCTTTTTGATGCCGTACCGGATTTAATCCCTGTGATGTAACTAGGAAAAGCTCTTGTTCTGACTTTCTCCCAGCTTCCTCTATGAGTCTACTTGAATGGGTTGCAATCACGACTTGACATTGCTGTTTTTCGCAATGATCCTGCAATAGCCTGTAAATTTTCTCCTTGAGGAGAGAATGCAAATGCGCGTCCGGCTCATCAATAAGGAACAGACTTGCGTCAGCGTGTAGTAACGCCGACTTCAGTAAGACGGTTTGTAAGAAACCAGAAGCGCCATTTGCTAAGTCATACCAACCTTCTTCTGCCTTATGCCTGTAACGAGCCATAATTGGGTCGGTACCACTTGGCATCGCCAATTCATATCCGAAGAACGATTTTACTGTGTTCTGCAGGCTATGCCATTTCTCGGGTTCTTGGCTTGCTGCCCGTATCATGTTCCTGACAACCGTGCCACCCTTGCCGTGAGCAAGCCTAGTCGCCAAAACCCTTTTGCTATATTCTGGTTCATCCACATCCAAACCAGACAGAGAGGGGATGTAGAGTGCTTTGCTTGGGTTTTCTGCATATGCCTCCAGATCATCTTCAGACACATCGGTCAACGGTCCCACCGTTACAACTGCAGGCTCTTTGTACTGTAAATCGAATCCAACGTCCCATTGATTTCCAACCACCCGGACCGACATCGGCTCCCTAGTTTCTTGATTGTGCCAAAGGTCATCAAATCTAGACAGGGCTAACGTACCAAATGCTGAAAGGTCCACCTCTATTCGACGATATGTTCCATCTTCCTCACGAGCTAAATCTGCATTATTCTCTAGCCACAATTCGCCTAGTTCCGACCATGTCGCGATTGCCTGAAGCAGTGTTGTCTTTCCAGAGTTGTTTGGTCCTGCAATCACTACTCGCCCTTGAAGTTCGCATTCAAAATTCTCGAACTTCTTGAATCGCCTAACCAAGACTCGTCGGATCACGCCTGTTCTCCTTTGGCACAAATGTCTTTGGGGTCTCGGCCCATCGGACTAATCCTCGACGTACCCAGTAATGGCATCTGCATGCCAGGCCTGTTACATGCACGGAGGGATACAACGATACTTCCCCGTGTGAGTGTTCTGTGATCCGCCACCGTGTTTCGACCTCTGGCGACACATCGAGAAAAATGATCTGCTTGCAGTGGCGTCTCGGGCACACCACAGCTGCCTGAAATGGATGCTTCCTGCCCCCAACAATATAGATCGTATCCTTTTTCGTTTGAACGGGTAAATCTTCCACCCACTCGGTGCGATACGGACGTCGTTTGGCAAGGAAATTGAATAACCATCTAATCACGACGAATATTATTCCTGACTAGAAGACTGTGGTCACCACTGCCTTTATACCGCGCAAAGAGCTTGTGGGGTCTACCATGGTCCGCTTCACATTCATAATTCCCGTGGACCAAACGAAACCTCTGGGTAGCAAACTCTTGATCTTTGTCTAATCGAAACGCATGCACCCGGGAAATAAAATCATTAAATGCCATACACGCCGCCTGCATGTTGACTGACATCACGGCAGGCTGCTCCTCACCCACCTCTGCCAAATATCCGGCAATGCGCTGTTCAGCGTAATACTGGGGGTCCGTCCTTTGCCAAATCTCTGCAGTCACCTGATCCATTTGGTAACTGCCTCTCGACAGCAAGTCGCTGCCATCAGGATGAACATAGTGTGCAACTGCGTCGGCAGCAGAGATATTGCCGGCCCCATCTGCTTCTATATGTACACCGACATCAAAATAGGGAACTAGATAGGCACTGGATAAACAATCTAGATGATACCGACCGAAAGCCGAGTCCACGCAGCCAAAAAACACATCGCAATCTATAAGTGCTGCAACAGCTTTTGGCGAATCCGTTAATGCCTCATGGACTTCTACATTGGTTTGTAGGCCTATCCGTTTAATTGCCTTTTTTGTTGCCACTACTTTCGACAGTCTCTGCTTGGCATCTTTCATCATGCCGTTCACAATTCGGTTTAGATTCTTTTCCTCTAGGACGTCATCATCGATAATTACTAGTTCACCGACACAGTTACGCGTCAATAATTCAATTATGATACTTCCGGTACCTGAACATCCGACCACTCCTACTTTCATCGATTGCAGCTTGTCCAAAGTCCCTTTTCCTAGTGTCTGAGATTGCTTTTCGCCATACGCGGTCGAGGCGACATCCTTAGTGTCTGTCCAAAATTGAATGGTATCGCCCACGACACTAACGGCACGAAAGTGTTGAAATGCTCCTGTATAACTTACGGTCCGTGCAATAATTGATCCGTCGGGCATCATAATTGCCGCACCGTTCAAGCGGCCATCGTCAAACCATCCGTTTATCGAGCCGAACAGCTCGCGGTCATTGTCGTCGTCAATCCATGAGAACTGGTTTTGACTGTTTGGATGCGAGTGTATGGTCAGAATTGATTGGCCCCGCCGATCTACATCAGCAATGTTTTCTGGTGTGAAGTGGGCTTCAAAGGGCCAAGTTACATGGTCAGCCTCTCTCTTGGACAATTCGTAAGGTAAGCCTACAAACTCTGTTGCAATAAGTTTTTGATAGTGCCTGCCAGTTCCTTGATTGCACAACAATATGCCAGCTGCCTCCAACCCATCGCCTGGGAAGAGGTAGCGGAATGCTTCTTTGTGCGTTCCTGAAGTCATGACAAGAGACGGGAGCTTCATGTCACAACAGCTCCCAGAAGCTCATGCCAGACGTACTCAATGTGTCGAGTGAGATCATCCTCGCCAGGCATCCACTCATAATGACGGGACCATCGCTGCCACTGACGACCAAAATGCTCCTCTATTGAAAGCGCCTTTGCTTCCGCTCCATTTGTCTGCTTTAGTGGGGGAGACACGTAGAACATGTCCAATGGGGACGCCGGATAGCCGGCTGGAATCAATATAAGAAGATCCGCAACCGATTGTACGAATCCTGCAGGAATGCTAAACCCCTCTATTAAGAGCCCGTATTTGCTGTTTCCCTCAATAAGCTTCTGCCATCGTCCTGAATGATTCGCATCGAGATACTCGACATCTTCAGGAAGCAACTCAAATGGGTCACTCACGGCCCTGCTGCGCCTGGCGGCGAACAGTTTCGAATCGTTCCACTCCAGGTTCGGCTACGTTAACGGTATCTTCGGCCTCGATCCGTTCTCTCTTACCTCCTTTTAGCTTTTGATTCAGAGCCCACTCCTCGGGATTCTTGTCAACCAATGCCAAAAGTCCAGCTCCAGTGATCTTTTCTCCTTGGACTTTTCGCTTTTCTCGATCAATTCTGACTCTGTATGTCTGCCCTTTTGGAGGAGGGCGGTCACTCTGATTACACTCCTCGACATCAATTGGATCACCTTGGTTGGTGCCTTCAGCGGCAGGAATCACAAAAAACGAATTACCGTCTTGGGCCAAGATTACCATTGTGTCCGAAAGTTCCACATCCGGACCAGATTCAATGTCTACAAACAATCGACCCTGCGGAAACTCCTTATCCATATCTTTCAATTCGCGACCAGTAACTTTGGCCTTCTTGAGTGCTACCCCTTCTTGCCCGTTAAAACGGATTTGCACTGGCTTTCGTAATGGCGGATTATTTTCTACAGCACTATCGCCAGAAACAAAGGCTTCGTTGCCCCGAATTACCAGATATTCGGAAGAAGAAATTGGAATGTCTATATCATCCGCTCGATTAACGAAAAGATGCCCCTCCTCGCACTCAGCTAAATTGTAAATCTGCTGAGCACTGACTAGGCCGCTATCAATGCTATGTTCGGTACCATTAATTTTCACTGAAGTTTGCATTTCCTTTCCTTCCACTAAGGGATTGCTCCTCATCCATTGCCTGGACAATGATTCTCACCAACTTGGAGAACGTAGCTTTCAGAAGCGGCTGTGTCAACCTAGCCTTCGTTACTAAGCCCAAGTTATGTTTCTAGGGGCGCACCCAAGGCATTAGGTAAGGTGAAAATCTGTTGTTCAGTGGTTTTTTTGAAGGCGGCGAAAGCGCACCGCCTATTACAAGGCACGATACCCTTCGCCCGTTCGGTCGTCAAAGACCCCACTTAAGAAACGATTCATCCAACTCACTGCGGGGTAGGGTATCGATGTTGATCGTCAGCCCCCGCTCTTAAAGCCCTTCGAACTGCAAGAGTTCGATTTTTTCACTGTATTGTAATTTAATATTTTTGTTGATTGTCGTAGTTGTACTGAATATGTGTTCATCATCAAATTCAAACCTAAGGGTCTAGTATAGTTCCCAAATTTTTTCAGTTGCCCGACTAATTTATCGGTCAACATACTGGGTCACGACAGTATTGTCTTCGCAATCTACTAAAGCAATGTAAAATTCATTGGTTAAAGATTGTCTGTAAGGAAAGCAGTAATGGAAACTAAAAGAATGACTCTGCCAGCACTTATGCGTGTAGCTGCAAATTCGGTTGAGGTGTGCACGAAAGACCCTAGATGCATAGTCAATTTTCGTGGCCAAGGTATAGAACTACAGAGTGATGGAAAATATATCGTCAATCTCCCAGGAGCCCTTCTTATAAAGGTGTTTGGTCAAAACCAAGACAAGAGACACATGACTCAAGGTGAACCAATTTGGCAAGCAGCTTTACACGAAATGGGAAAAGGGAATGTCACCAAAGCCCTTAGCCTTGCATTTGGTCAAGGTGAGGAGGTAGCACCAAAGGAGCTAATTACAGAGCTCGAAACCCAATACCAAGCTGTAGCGCATAGTGTCGAAAATACACCCAGCCTGATCATTTGGGCCAAAGGATGTGCCACTACACTTGAAAAGATGTCAGGCTGGAAGTGTGCAGAAGAGTTGATAGAACTCACAGACGATAAACCTCGAGTCTCAGCAAACTTATACGTAGCTTCAAGACCATTTTCAGAGGCCTGTCACAAAATCTTTGAACTGATTGATAGTGAAAAGGGATTACAAGCCAAAGAAGATTGGGGAAAGATCGATTTCTTCGAGGTCAATGACACATTGCTTAGGGTAAGGAAGACTGCAGACCAATTAGTTGATGTGAAAAATGACGAGATATCAAAACTTGAGGCAGAAAATACAAAACACTCACTAGAGGAGGTACTGTCTATAGTAACTAAAATGCAAAACTGGGACCTAACATCTGCGAATGCTGCTAATGAACGCTTGGAGTATATGGATGCTCTCAAACAAGCTGAATTCTATCTGAGGCAGTCACTACAGAGGTGGTTTCCATTATGGGCAAGCCTCCAGGTAGAGAAGCGAAAAGATGAGGCAGAGCAAACAGAACAAAGAGCCAAGCATGCGCAGGCAGAAGCCACTGGCGAGGCATCAAATGTAATCGGGGAAGCATATGAAAACCAAGCGCAACTTGACAGACGAAGCCGACATATCTGGACTCTACTAGCCTTTCTTGCAGCTGCTGCAATAATTGGAATAAATATTAGGATAATGGAAGATTTTTATGCAGTTGGGGACAGCATATGGGGACCAGAGCGTATTGATTCTATTATCACGAGATTATTATGTACGAGCGTTCTAGGAGGGATTGCGTACTGGGCAGGACGTATTGCTACAATCAAGCTTAACCATGAAACTGATCACTTGCATAAAGCGGTAATAGCACGAACTCTTGGTGGCATGAAGGAAGGAGTCGAAACCACTGGAGCGAGAGAGAAGTTAGGTCTGATGGCTCATGCTAGGTTATTAGGCCAAGCAGGGCAAATTCAAAAGGACCACACGGGTCCAATAACAGGTGACCCTGGGCCACATATCCGAGAGGGAATGGAGAAAGCTGCTGGAGCGAACAGGGGTTCATAGCGTAGGATGGTGGATGCAATCTTGTCCCTGCTGACACCTATGATAAAGGTAGTTTTTGAGACCTCGGTATCATAACCTAGATGTCAGGGGCATAGCAGCCCTGACGGGCTCGCAGTTGGCGTTCTATGGGTACTCAATTTACGAAAGCTTATGTATCAGCGGGGCCTGACGTAGCGTTAGACAAGCAGGTAAATAGATTTGTATACTAAATCACATCGTTACTTCGCGATGAAATTAGCTGTTCAATGCGCGTATTCTCCAGATGACGACTTGACATTGACGGGAAGCCTGGGACAAGCAAAGCATTAAGTCAAAGTACCAAAACATGGAATGCTGAAGTTGTTTAATGCTGTTGCGTTTATTGCAACTGTGCTGGCAGTTGATACGTAAGAGAATTAAAAAACGGCCGCCGAAGCGACCGTTTTGTATCGATGCAATAAAGCTTGTTACCGATAGTCCCCACCACCGGAATGCTTGATGGTTTCTAAAGCTAACATCATATTGCCTGGAAGGCAAGGACAGACGGGTAGGACATAAGGGAGGATAGATAATGGCCTACCGAATGGGTATCGACCTCGGCACTGCATCAGTAGGACTTGTCTGTCTTGAGCTGGATCAAGCCAAGCAACCGGTCTCTATCCCATATCACATCGCACATATATTTCAGGAACCCGTTAAACCTGCAGTAGCCGGTGGCGTGGGAGCTACCAAGGCATCGACCCGTGGTTCTGCCCGCCGTATACGAAGACTGATTGACCGGAGATCAAGAAGATTGAAAAATCTGGTAGAAATTTGTCGATTGCTTGGCATAGAGCCCAAAGAAATCTCACCGGACAATGGCAAAAACCTGCACGAAGCGAGAAGCAAGGCCGTCACCGAACCGGTGGATTTGAGTGATTTGGCCCGCATCTTTTTCCGCATGTCTAAACGCCGTGGCTATGCCTGCGGATTCAGAGTAAAAAAAGAGGGAGATGAAGGTCAGGTGCAAGGCGGCATCAGCCGTTTGAAAGAGTTAATGGCTGAAGCAGATTGTAAGTGGCTGGGACAATACCTGCTGCACCGTTTTGACAACGGTGAAACGCTTAAACTAAAAGAAGCTGGCCTTTATGTCGATCGTGAAATGGTCGAGACTGAATTCAACCAGATCTGGTCGACCCAGGCACAAACCCATCAAGTGTTAAACAAAAAACATGGTGGAATCCCAATCAGGCAACTATTTTATAACACGCTGTTCTACCAGCGGCCTTTAAAATCAGTCGCAGCCATGGTTGGAAACTGCTCGCTGGAACCCAATCTACCGCGTGCCCCCATGTGCCAACCTGCGGCACAGGTTTTCCGTATCGAGAAGCAGATTGCTGATCTGCGGTGGGGAATGGGCCGTCGATCACAACCGCTCAGCACAGAACAGAAATCTGTTATCCGTGACCTTCTCAACAGGGGGGATAAAGCGACCTTCCTGCAAATCTACAAGGAACTGGATAAAGCAGGCTGCCCTAAACCAGAAAACAGAGCCCTGAACTTCGATCGCCCCAGTCGCCCAGAACTGATAGGCAACAGGACGCTCAAAGCCATGGACAAGCTGGGACTTGCAGATGACTGGGAGCAGTTGGATGAAAAGGTCCAGATCAGCATCCTGAACTTTATCGCAGATATGGGCTCCCCCCAGGAGGTCGATTGCCATGACTGGCACCTGCGTTATAAAGGCAAGTCCGGGAAACGAAGGAAATTCTCTGAACCCATGGTTGATTTTATCAATCGCATGGTGGATTCGGACAAATTTGGCAGGTTCAGTAAGATGGGCTTTGATACTGGGCGCAGTGCCTATTCCATCAAGGCGCTAAAGGCAGTAAGCAGAGAAATGCAAAGTGGTCTAGACGAGTATGAAGCCATAGACAAGCTGTACCCCGAGAATGACGAAAAGCTGGATTTGCAGACCTATCTTGAACCGCACAAACCCACAGGGAACATAGTTGTAGATGTTGCACTCCGGCAGTTGCGTTACGCGATCAACAATGCAATCGATGCAATGGGCAGTGTGCCACCTTCCGAAATCATCGTTGAGCTCAGCCATGATATAGGCTTGGGGCTGAAGCGCCGGGGAGAGATAGAAAAAAGGATTGGAAAAAACCAGCGTGAGCGTAAGAAAGCGTGCACCGACCTGGAGGCTAATAACCATCCGGCCACTTCGACCAATATTTTCCGTTGGCGACTTTGGCATGAGCAGGATACAAACTGCCCTTACTGTGAGAGAAAAATGGGGCTGGGCGATGCAGTCGACGGCAGCATTACCAACCTCGAGCATATCGTTCCAAGGGGTCTTACCCGTGTCGGCCGCCAACAGGACCACATCATGCTTGCACACAGGGAGTGCAACGATGAAAAGGGGGATCGCACCCCCTGGCAGGCTTGGGGCGGCGACGCCGACAAGTGGAAAATTATCACAGAACGCGCCAAGGCACTCGAAAAGAAAAAACGTTTTATGAAGGCCCGCCTGCTGACCCTACAGGACTGGAAGGCCGAAGTGATTGACAGCGCTACCATCGAGAATTTTACGAACCGGCAATACCACCAAACTTCCTGGATTGCCAAACTGTCTACCCAGTGGATGCGAACGATATGTCCGGATGTTTCAGTCAGCCGTGGAAAAATGACTGCGCATCTTAGGCGAATCTGGGGATTGAACACAGTCATCCCAGAAGTTCGCTACGCGTCAGGACTTCCCGTCTTCGACACTGAGAAAAACATCATCAGTAAAGAGGATTTTGACAAATGCAAACCGTACTGGGAAGGACACAATAACAGCCATAGTGGTGTACAGCGAACTGACTCGATGCTTGAAAAGCGTATTGACCACCGGCATCACGCTATCGATGCGCTGGTCATCGCATTGACCACTCGCAGCCTGTACCAAAAAATGGCGCAGAATTACAAAGTGTTGGCAGATAAAGCGTATCGTGGTGAAAAGGTCCGTCTGACACTCTCGGTCTGCCCACCATTGAAGCAAGTCCGTCAACAAGCGCTAGAAATGGTTCGCCATCACCACATATTACATAAACCCGACCGTTATATTGGAGGATCGCTATTCAAGGATACAGCCTATGGTGCCATCTGGGTGGAAAATGAAAGGGACCCGAATGCCGACCCCGAACATCAACTCACGCTGCGAGTCAAACTGACCGATCTGGCTGGACGAAGCAACAGGCCAGATACGATAAAAAATAAAATCATGGGTATTGCCAGTCTTGAGACACGCAAACTGATACTGGATGCCTTTGAGGCTGGTATTCGTTGCGGTAAATCTCCGGACAAGATACTGGTCAATATTCGCCATCCGCAATATCACACACCGATAAAGAAAGTCAGAGTGCTGCGAGAATCGGTTAACACTGCTGAAAGGATCGAGTTTTTCAGCAGGAACCATTCCGAGGAGAAGCCTCTGTACAAGTACCTGCAACATGACGGTTACGCTTACTTAGAAGTTGACGAGTCCGGTGAAAAAATAGAAACAAGACCCGTTTCTCCAGTTGATGCACTGCGCAAGAATGATTTTTCAGCATCAAATACAACGCGACTCTTTAAAGGGGACACTATAGAAGACACAAAAGACAACAAAGTCTTCGTGTTGCGTCAGATTAAAGCCCAAAACAACGGCAAACTTTTTTTAGTGCCTGTCACGGAAGCCCGTGAAGTCAGCGAGATGACAAAGGATCAAGGGCTAAGAACTGTGAGCGGCGCTGCGATAGCACGCTTGAGACTGGTGCCAAATGCCTGGCAATCGCATCCTGCTCGTTGAAAACCCTGCTCTTCTATCAATAGATCTGGGCCGTATCAAAGTGGTCAGACAGGGCCAGCCGGATACCTTTGTTCTTCCTGCCGATATCGCTGTACTCTGCTTGCATCACCATACCATCAGTCTCACTGTCAGCGTACTGCGGAAAATTGCTGAAACCGGTGCTACCATTCTTGTAACAGATGAACACCACTACCCGATAGGCTTACAGCTCCCGCTTGTGGGTAATCAATCGCTGCCGCAACGTCTAAACCAGCAGATCAGTATCCGGCAAGCAGACAGGCATCAAAGTGTGTGGAAAAGACTGGTCCAGTCACGCATCGACACACAAGCAAAAAACCTCCGCTACCTAAAACTCAGTGGTGCTCTTTATCTTGAGCGGTTGACCAAAAAGCTGACACCCGGTGATCCGAGCAATATTGAAGCGCAAGCAGCCAAGCATTACTGGAAGCATCTATTCGGCACAGAATTTAGGCGGGAAAAAAAGGGCGCGATGGATGGAATCAACAGCCAACTGAATTTTGGATATGCGGTGCTCCGCGCGATGATTGCTCGTCAGCTTGTCTTAAGCGGCCTGAATCCTGCGCTCGGTATCGGTCATCATGGCCAACAAAATCCGTTTAACCTGGCTGATGACTTCATCGAGCCGTACCGCTTTATCGTGGAGCGGCATGTCAGACTGCAGGATATAAAAAATGACAAGTTTTCGAGCAGCGACAAGCCTAAACTGCTTCAGTTTGTAGAAACTTCCGTATATATCGATGGCCAGGACTATAGGCTGGCACAGGGAATCGCTGAAAGTATCAACAGTTATTGCCGTTTTTTGGAGACTGGCAAAGAGAATCTATTTTTGCCCAAGGATGCGGGAACTGGAGAATGATCCATGGCGGTTAACGGGTGGCGTATAATGTGGGTACTTGCCGTTTTTGATTTTCCAACCACGACAACTGAAGCCAGAAAAGCGTATACATGTTATCGGAAAGAGCTATTGAGAGAAAACTTCAATCAACTGCAATACTCGGTATATTTACGCCATTGCCCCACACTGTCCAATGCTGAATCCTTGATTAGACGGCTCAGGGCTGTCATACCGGAAGATGGCCATGTGGTCTATTTCCTGCTAACAGACAAGCAATATGGCATGGCACGTGAATTTTTTGGATATAAGAAAACAAAGAAAAAGCCCG
The DNA here is from genome assembly GCA_022824965.1 of Gammaproteobacteria bacterium. GTDB lineage: Bacteria > Pseudomonadota > Gammaproteobacteria > UBA4575 > UBA4575 > WTFY01. Next base: position 399,521 of record JAJDYY010000008.1, on the reverse strand, counting down.
ATTCACCGGGGCAAATCGAGCTTTTCTAACTACCTATATCCTTGCAATATCAAGGACTTGCAGTTCACCTAGTCTACCAAGCATTCCGGTGGTGGGGTATCGGAACGCGGCGACATAGCTGTCTTTCTTGATTTGCAGTCTACCAAGCATTCCGGTGGTGGGGTATCGGAACTGTGGTTTCTGTGTTTGTGTTTCAGGTGATAGTCTACCAAGCATTCCGGTGGTGGGGTATCGGAACTCGTTCAAGTCCGTCGGCTCCACCTAATATAGTCTACCAAGCATTCCGGTGGTGGGGTATCGGAACACGACGGTGATGTGTATTCGATGTATTGGTAGTCTACCAAGCATTCCGGTGGTGGGGTATCGGAACATATAGTTGGCATATGCAAATTTAGAGCAAGCTGGAACACAGCCGTTTTATAATCATAAAAATGTGTTCAGTACTGGCCGCTTTGGTTTATGTGTAATAGGAGGAGCTATTCTCATGGATGTTGGATTAGGGGATCTGGTTCAGGCAGTTAGGGAGTACTGTGGTGAATTTGTAACTAGACTATGGATCCGGTTACTTGTACTTGCGAGCGTGACTGGGGCTGTCAATTATTTTCTAATATGGTTTTTTGATATTCCTCTCTATGAGATTACTCAAATTTTATTCAATCTAAGAACAGCAGGTGAGGCTTGGGGAATGATCAAACCTATGCTTGTTGCTGTACCTATCATATTTGTACTTTTTTACTTAGCGTGTTGGCTTTCAGTGAAAACCTTGAATAAGGCAGATATTGCAACTGCGAAAGTATACGCCGAAATACTTCAAAAACAGATAAGTGAGCTAAAAGATGAGAAGAAATATTAAACCGTTATTTGGCGTATGTTGAATATGATTGCTTCGACAAAGAGATGAATCAATAAACAACACCACTCTTACTATATAGGAGGTAGGACATATGAGATTTCATTTTAAACTTACTACAGCTGAACAAAACAAGACTGATTATTACCCATTTCCACCGTACATCTATATTACTCCTGGTGATGGTTTTGTTGAAAATGGAATAAAATACTTATCACCTCAACTCGTTAATGACCTGGAGATTGATGAGAGTATTCAGCACTTAAAGGATGACTTGGACCTTCTTGCTTCTCGTTTAAAGAAAGAACTAAGGTGCGCACGCTCTGCTCATTCTAAATATATCGCCAGCAGGAGTAATGAACCCAGTAATTGATACATCCTTTGTAAAGGAAATTACTTACTACGCCCGATGCATAAGAGAACAATAAAATGAAAAGAGATTTAAATAAGCTGATTTGGGTAGCACTCCCAGCGACTGTTTTCCTCGTCCCCTACTTTTTGAGGATTGGTGGAACAGGTGCTGATTTGTATCTGTATGGGGAAAATGGCTGGGTTGAAGTGCTGACCGTAGTTTTTTTGTTTATCGGAATTTTCTTTGGCACGACGTTCTTATTTGGTTTCAGGGACTTCGGCCAGAATTGGATGCGCTGGTGGATGGTACTGCTGATTCTTGGCTGTATATATTTTGCAGGAGAAGAAATAAGTTGGGGGCAGCATGTCTTTGGATGGGAAACTTCCGATTACTGGAAGAGATTTAATGATCAAGGCGAGACCAACTTGCACAATACCAGCCCCTTATTCGATCAGGTTCCACGAACGCTGCTATCTGTCGCGGCGCTAGTCGGAGGGATTTTAGCGCCACTGTATTTTTTCTTTACTAAGCGACAACCGGATAGATCGTCACTGAATTACTGGCTGTGGCCTACATATGTATGCCTGCCAGCCGCTTTACTTTCTCTAGTGGTAAGTTGGCATGAGAAAATCTACAAGATTTTAGATGTAGAAATACCGGTTGTGCTTGATGTGCGAGCGGGGGAAGTTAAGGAAAGTCTGTTGGCACTTTTTATCATGCTTTACATGGTATCAATCTGGTATAGAAGCAGGGAGTAACTAGCGTTGGACATTGCATTTTAGAAGTGCCAAGTGAAAGATTTTTCATTTTTGAATGAGCATCACCTTAGAAAAATTCCAGGGAGAAATACATTAAAAGTATTACTGTGGGATGCTGTATAGGCTTGATTAATACACTTAAAATCGAACTGCGGTCAGAAGCGTCAATAGTACCTTGAGAAGGACAATGAACAATCTATTTCAATAAGTTATTTATTTGCTTATGTATGCGAAAACCACCTAGCTTCCAGAAATTTAAAACATGCCACCAATATTTTGTATAACTTTCTCCCAGGTATTGGCGTAGTAGGTCCTGCTGAGGAATGTTACAAATCTTGAGTCTTACAAGGCACTTAAGATCAAAGAACTTTTTTATACCAGGGACAACTGAGCGTGCAGCGTGGCAACGATCATTGTCAATCAATGTAAATCTCGCATTCAAGATTTTCCTTTCATTTAGCGTGGCAACGTCTCTACACCTTATGTCTGTGAGTATGTTGTTTCCATGGGGGTCATCATGACGCATGTTTGCTGTGTGTATATCTTTGACTATGCCGATGCACCGGTTAACGATAGTCTTAACTAACAGATCCTTATCATCTATGTCGGACATGATGATTTCGTCGAAGAGCTGAGCAACTGTGAGTTCGCTTTTAACTTTTTTGTACAAAAAATAACTTTTGTGATGTAGCAGCGAAGGTTTATATGTCCAGTAAGCAATGGGCTCAATGGTATCGACCCCCATCTTTTGCAATTTCACACTACTGATATAGCCCCTATAGTTATAATCTTTTAAGTAGCTTTTTATGAACAAGTCTACTTTTCGCCAAAACTTATAGCTTTGGCTGATATGTGAAACTTTCATAACTACTTCACATTGAACGCATTCATTACTGAAGCAATAAAGCCTGTTTCGTTTACCACCACCTACCCTGTCAAGCAACAACTGGCTATCCTCATATTTCAAAAACCTTTTATTCCGTATCCAGTTTTCCATCAACTTGTGGGACGCTAAGTCTTGATTCACTAGAAGCTTGCCATGTGAGTAAATCTTCTTGTTCATTTAGAAGGTTGCCTAAATAGAGATGTTGTTGTGATTAAAGGATTCTTAGAATCGATCAATGGGCTGGAAAATTTGTTCTAGGCTGGGTTCAAAATTGCAAAGATATAACTCTGTTCCCCACAATCCTATAAACTTTAGATTTCTGGAATTGCACATCTGGCTGGAGTCGTAAATTGGGAGATTGGTACTTCTAGCGGTCATCAATACAGCACATTCATACGAATTCAGAGTCAAATGATTCTGAAACAGAAAAACAAGCTTGTAGGCGCTCATCAATTACAAAATAAAGCTATTTTTAGTTCCATATATAAATATCAAACCAAATATTCACCGCTAACATATACCAGTAAATTACTTAGACCAGCAATGAAACAAATACTTAGAAGATTTATTAGTAGTTTAAGCTATCTAATTACTGCTTCACGAAAAATCTCAGATACAGGATTTTCAAACTGTAGAAATCATTACAAAACTAGAGATCGTGATGTTGGTATGTCAATCTGTCACATTAATCTTGCTCGAAATCCAAAGCTACGCGGCGGGGAAAGACAGACTGAATTGTTAGTTAGAGCTCTTGCCAATCAAGGAGTGACGCATCAGTGCATCATTATTCTGCGACGCGGGCCGTTAACAAGTCGTTTCCAAGACTGTCCTTATCTAAAAGTTTTTAAAGTTCGTAATCGGCTATCTGCATTATTTGTTTGTCTGGCAAGAAGTAATAAAGCCTTGCTGCACGCTCACGAAACGCATGCGGTTCAAGTGGCGTATTTGGCAAGCTTGTGTAGCAGGAAATACATCGTTACACGTCGTGTCATAAATCCGATACGAAAAAACCCATTTAGCTATGCCATGTACCGGAATGCGCATACTGTTGTTGCCTTAACAAAAGCGGTCAAAGACAGCATTAAGAATTCTACACCAAATGCTAAAATCGTCTGTATCCCCAGTGCATGGAATCCTGAGTCTCCTAGTGTGGATACAGTCCAAGAGATACGGGATAAGTTTTTGGGGAAATTTCTTGTGGGTTATGCCGGCGCAATGGATGATTCTTCAAAGGGACATTCCGTATTGATCCAGTCGGCGCGACTTTTACAGTCTTCATTTCCGGATATCAAATTCATATTGCTAGGAAGCGGGCGCTTAGAGCATGAGTTGCGCCAGCAGGCTAGTGACTTAAACAATGTACACTTTACCGGTTGGGTCGAAAACCCTGCCTCGTGGATTGCTGCTCTTGATCTTTTTGCATTCCCATCCCTGCGTGAAGGTCTAGGGTCTGTACTTTTAGATGTAATGCGTGCCGGGTGTCCAGTTGTAGCATCCAAAGTGGGCGGGATACCAGAAGTTGTCACCAAGAATTGCGGGATACTGGTTCCTCCAAACGACCCTGAAGCTCTTGCAGAACAAATGGCGCATTTGTACCAATCTCATAATTTGCGGGTGCATCTAGCACGTGCAGGGGCAATACGTTCAGAGCACTATAGTCCTGTGCTCATGGCACAGCGATACAAAAAAGTTTACTTGTCCGCTAGATAGCTCCCAGCTTGCATACCCCAGACTCATTGGATGACCAGGGCCATGATGTCTAGATGTCATTTTCAGTATCAGCGGCTTGTATTATGTGCAGCTTGGTCACGTAGCGCTATTTCTTAGGAATAAAGACTGTTTCGACTTCCTGTACTTTGATCGTCGATTATTGGGTGCAGTTCTGATCCTCTTGGTTAGTTTCGCGTCATTCTTGAATAAATTGCAGGAACTGATTTACATCACAGGAAATTCTAAAGTCTTAAAACTTGAATTTCAGAAGGTGAGTCTTCTCTACCGAGTTTACCCTTGATGTCATAAACTATCCCACGCTCATCTTGAACTAAAGTAAGAATCCAATCCCAGCCTCTGTCAAGATAAGTGTCATGTGGCACGGCTAGTATGACTACTTTAGCAGGCTTAAGCTTAGATAATCCCACAAGCTCAATCTGATGTTCAGTGTGGACTATATCTGGGTCAGCATGTACATCATTGACCTGGACCTCGACATCGTACTGCTTTAGCTCATTAATGATATCGACAACCTTGGTGTTTCGGGTATCAGGTGTGTTTTCCTTATATGTCAGTCCCAGCACGGTAACAATGTGTTCTTTGGGGGAGTACCCTGCTTGCAACATTATTTTGATAATTCGTGAAGCGATGTAATTGCCCAGCCCGTTGTTAATACTGCGAGCGCTCAAGATCAAGTCGGGAACGTAGCCAGTTTTTGCGGCCCGGTAAGCCAAATAGTATGGATCTATGCCAATACAGTGGCCGCCGACAAGTCCAGGTGAAAATTTTAAAAAATTCCATTTCGTTGCGGCTGCATTGAGCACATCGTTTGTATCAATATTGAGTTTCTCAAATATCAAGGCAAGCTGGTTCATCAAGGCAATATTGACGTCTCTTTGTATGTTCTCTACGACTTTTGCTGCTTCAGCCACCTTGATTGAAGGTGCATCATATATTCCTGCGCTCACTACACACCCATATACATTGTGAACAATATCCAGTGTTTGCTGATCTTGAGCCGAAACTACCTTCACTATGTTGGCAAAAGTATGCTCTTTATCACTGGGGTTAATGCGTTCTGGAGAATAAGCAACGTTAAAATCTATACCACAAGTTAAGCCAGATTCTTGCTCAAGTATTGGGACACATATTTCCTCTGTGGCACCGGGATAAACTGTAGACTCATAAACTACTATATCGCCATTTTTGATTACTCCGCCTAAGGTTTTTGAAGCCGCCATTAGGGCTTCCATATCCGGGTTTTTGACATCATTAATTGGAGTGGGTACTGCTACAATGTGAAAATCAGCCTTTCTTAGTTGCGCATGGTCCGATGTGAAGAGAACCCTTGTCTCGGCCAATACTTCGGGAGCTATCTCCCCAGTTTTATCATATTTAGCTTTCAACTCTCCAATTCTGTCCTTGTCTATATCAAAGCCAACTACATCACTTAAAGCACCAAATGCGATGGCAACAGGCAGACCTACGTACCCCATACCAATTACAGAAATTTTCCTACTTGTATTCACTATGTGGTGCTCATATACAAAATCTTGCAACTAGATTTGCCGTTGCATGTTTGTTAGAAGTGTGCAGATAGAATTCCTTAACCTAACTCTGAGGCTTGGCGCAGGAGACATTTATTGCAAGTAGAGTTTACTACAAAGGGCAAGAGTGCGCCGAGGATAGGGTAGGCATTTTTGTAGGAGTACTAACAAGATCACTGAGGCCAAACTTCTGTTATGTAAATCGGGGCTTCTGGCTTAAGCTGCATGGACACACAGTTGGGATAAAGCAATTATCAGACCTCTTCAGTACGATGGCCTAGGACGTGCCAGGAAGGAGTTTCAAATGTATTGTAGAGATCGTGTCCCGCAAACGTGGTATAGGATTTAATCGATACTTGGCCGCCATACTTGAAAGAAAAGTTAGTCAATACGTAATAGCCTTTCTACGTGCACCATTAACTCATTTTTGTCGAACTCATGAACATGTACACGGTCGTGTGGAGAGACTGGCGAGCGCGTAAAAATTACACCCTGACAGCTACTTAAAGGTTTGCAGTGCTCAAAATTCTCGCGATCGTCCCTATATACTGCGATCACTGGAGCATTTAGGATTGATGCGATATGCACCATGCCTGTATCAGGCGTAAAAACCAGGTCGACACGACGGGCTAAGGCAATAGAAGTGACCAATAGGAGAGGATAGGGGGTAGTCATGACTTGCTGTGTATCCATTTCAGCAACCATCTTCTCAACATCGGTTTCGAACCCTGGAACTGCGAGTAACAGCAATAAGTGGTTGGGGTATCTAGCTCGCCATAGACGCAAAATTTTCATAGCTTCGCTGTAGCGAAACGAGCGATTTCTTGCTTTGGCGTAGAAATTAAGCAGGATGCGGTGACTAGTGTTAATGTCAGTATTTTCTTCAAGCCAGGTGTCAATTTTAGATTCAACGTCCTTGTCAGAAGGAAGGGAAAAGATTTTATGAGGGCGATCTGGTTTCTGGAGGCTTGGATACCCTATCACAGTTTTGGCTGCATTGAACCAACGCTCCCATGCATGTAACGTCGGGCTGTGGGATACATTCAAATCAAAAATCTTGTAGCTATGCTTGCCATATCCAAGGTAGTGTCTAGCCTTGATGCATGCAAGGCATGTCAATATTCTCGGATTCAGCTTTTTTCGCATCTCTACAACAAGACAAAATTGATTTTTTTTTGTTCGATTTCATCTGCCAAAAGTTTCAATCGTTGCTTGGGCCTTGCCGTTTCGTCAATAGCAATGAATTGATCCAATGCACCACATCCGGCAAGGCTAGTCTCGGCTGTTGAGCCACTAGCTACTGTAATTTCAATATCAGGTCGGTGTGCCTTGACCACATTCATAAAAACGGTGGCCATTAAACATTCTCCGATAGCGTCCGGCACTAAAATCAGAATTTTTTGCGTGTCTTTTGGGTTATAGGCTTTTGGGAGGTCTGTCCTGAGATTTAAGAGGTAGCGACTAATAGAGAGGGCGATACGTTGTTGGCTTCTTCGAATTCCCAGAGCCCACCTGTCTATTATGGAATACATCTGCATTAATCCCATCACTGTTTTGATTGGTGATTTCTATTGTGCCATGTTGGTCTTAGTGCAACACCTGTCCAAGGAAGACACACTTTCTTGTGGTCGTTGTCGACTGCTGCTATTACAAGATTGGTAAATTTTGTATCAGATGCATCAATGTGCAAACCTCTCGGAAAGAGATTGCCCCGAGTAACAGAATATACCGATTTCTTGACTTGCAAGGACCTTGGCCTTGTTCAGATGAATCTGTCAGTACTCTGCATACGACTTTTCTTCCATGATGTTCGAATCGAGTAGCTTGTTGATTTCCTTCTTGGTAGCTGCACGCTTGTCATTCTGCTGATATACAGAGCGCGCCAGCTCCACAAATTCCTGATCAAATTCTTTTTCTGCTTCCTTGATACGTATCCTGTCTTCAATATCCCATAGCACCAGGTTTGTTTCCTTAAGGGATTGCCTAAGTTTTATCACCGTGCTGTTGTACATGGAAGATTGTTCCCAGGTACTTGATAGCAGATCCAACTCGGTTTCAACGTTGCGCAGCTTTTCACTGTCTCTGATCTTTTCCGCCTTGATCTCCAGTATGGTGATTTTATCTAGCAGTTCTCCAGGGGAGATGGGCACATTGATGTTGTCCATGGTGTGAGTTCGCTCTTAATGGGTTATTGATGATTGTGCAGGCTGTCCAGCTTGGAAACCACTTCATCAACGGTGATCAGATCCATGACCCCCGGATATTCCAGCTTTGTTCCCCATTTTAATTCATTTCCGGATTTGTTTTTGAAGGCCTGTGCCGCGACACTATACTTGTCCACACACCATTGCTGGCTCAAGTAAGGGCCGCTGCGCCTGGGGTTGCTCGCCGCATAAAGTCCGATGACCGGCGTACCCAGGCCGGCCGCCATATGTGCGGGACCGGAGTCTGGTGAGATGATGACATCTGCGGCCTGCAGCAGGGCGAGGAATTTCTTCAAAGTGTCCTTGCCAATCAGGTTTGTGGCCTTCATTTGCATGCAGGCCTCGATCTCCTGTCCCATTTGAATTTCAGTTGGGGATTTCCCGCCGCAGAGGATGACCTGGGCATCGAGTGAGCGGATGGCATGGTCGGCCGCTGCCGCATAGCGTTCCGCCCGCCAGTTCCTCAGCGGGTGGCTTGAACAGGGACTGATGATCACCTTGAAGCGATCCTCTGCCAGGTTCATCTTTGCAAATTGGCGGGCATCCTCCGGGATGACGTAGTCCCAGCGCAAGTCACGGTCCGGCAATCCGATGTGTTCGATGAAGCTGAAAAAACTGTCCAGGACATGCTGCTGCGGCACCGGCTTGATGTGCTGGTGAACGAAAAGGGAGTGCAGATCCTTGGAGCGCACCTTGTCGTACCCCAGTTTCAGGTCCGCATCGATAATTGTACTGAGGATGTTGGCTCTGAGTGAGACTTGGGCGCAGAGCAGTACGTCAAACTTGCGGCGCCGGATTTGGCGGGCAATGGATTGATAGCTGCCCAGCCCCTTTGTCTTGTCAAACTTGATAAACTCAATTCCAGGAATGTCACCAACCAGTTTGGCCTCGTGATTTCCGATGATCCAGGTGAGTTCAGTATCCGGCCAGTATTTCTGGATCGTGCGTGCTACCGGTACCATATGCGCGACATCTCCAATCGAGGAGAGTCGCAAAATACAAATGGATGTTGGTGAGCTGCCCATATCGAGTGAGTTGAAGCCGATGTACGACCGCAAAAGCAGTGTCCATGGATTCGCTTGAATTCAAACACTATGGTAACGATATTGTTGCCTACAACAAAAGCCTGTTTTCTGAATTTCAGGTGGATCTGTTTTGTCCTGAATTCCTTTCATCGAATCCTTCCCTGCACTACGAGCGACTGTTGCCCTCCGACATCAAAGGGCGCCAGGGGCTGCACCTGTTTACCTACCATGGGCAGCAGCTGGTTTTGCGACATTACTACCGTGGAGGTGCAATCGCCAAATTCATCCGCGACAGCTATCTCTGGTGTGGGCTGCACAGGACCCGGGCCATCGGAGAACTGCAGACCCTGTGCACCCTGCGGCAGTTGGACCTGCCGGTGCCGGCCCCGGTGGCCGCGCGTGTACGAAAAGAAGGCCTCACCTACCGGGCGGACATTGTGACCCGGCTTATCCCGGAGACACAGTCACTGAGTTTCAGGCTAACGGAAAATCCTCTCTCGGCGGATACCTGGCGCAGAATCGGTGCCGTGATCAGGCGGTTTCATGATCACAACTGCAATCATGCTGACCTGAACGCACACAATGTTCTGCTAGGAGAAGAAGAGACCGTGTACCTGGTTGACTTTGACCGGGCGAGAGTTGGTAAATCAGCCCGTGGTGCAGCGCAAAGGAATTTATCCAGGTTGCAGCGCTCACTGTCCAAGCTCAAAGAAAGGGAGCCTTCATTTCATTATTCCGGACAGGATTTCAGATCGTTTCTGGAAGGATATGGCACAGACTGATATGGATTAATCTGTCGAATCTTTGGTGAAGTTCGACAAGCCCGACAGGTTTCTTGTCCACGCAAGTTTTTGGTTGGCCCTTGGCATCAATTCACTTCTCTGTCTTTTGTAGGCTGCAAACAGCATACCGCCACAAACAGGCCCAAGTTCATACGGGTCCCGGATTTCAAGACCATAATGTCGAGAGCGGAGCCGCAGCCATCCGATCACCGAACGGCACGGTCCGGTCATGGTCGTACAAAACCAGGCCCAGGACGAACCTGTCACCGCCAGCGGCCGCAAGGTGGTGCAAACCGGAAAAATCTCCTTTTGAAACTGTCGCCGATGCCTTTACTTCTATCCCGACGACCCGGCCGCGTCTGTCCTCTATCACAAGGTCGACTTCGTTACGGTCCTTGTCCCGAAAGTGCGAGAACGCGTAGCGGTCATCAGACCAGCTTGCAAGCTTGAGAAGTTCGCCAAAAACGAAACTTTCCAGCAGTGGTCCGAAGAGTGCCCGTTCACGATTCAGGCGGTCCAGCGAGAGGTCTTTCAGCGTGGCCAGCAGCCCGGAGTCAAGAAAATGCAGCTTGGGAGATTTTGTCAGGCGCTTCAAGGTGTTTGTATACCAGGGTTGCAGGGTACGAACCATGAACAGGTTTTCAAAAACGTCTACGTACCTTCGTGTGGTGACATGGTTCATGCCCAGTACTGCCCCGAAGCCGGAGTAATTGACAAGCTGCCCGGAATGCTCGGCAAGAACACGCAACAGCCTCGGCATGGCACTCAATTGTTCGACCCGTGCGATATCGCACACGTCGCGCTGGACGATTGCTTCCACATAATCCAGATGCCAGTTCTGTAGGCGCCGCGATCCAGAGCGGGCCAGTGCTTCAGGGTATCCGCCTGCCAGAATAATTTTGACAAAATCATCGCCAACCACCGGCCTAGTGGAGTCCGGTGCTTCGCCGGCAAACACTTGTTCCAGAAACGGGGATTGGCTTGCATGCAGTTCTGCCTGGGCCAGGGGCAGCAAGCGAATGATCCCCATGCGGCCCGCAAGCGAGTCGGCCAGGTGAGGAAGCGCCAACAGGTTGGCAGATCCGGTCAACAGAAACCGCCCGGGCCGTGGATCAGCGTCCACCGCCATTTTGATCGCCAGGATGAGATCGGGAGCCCGGTGGACTTCGTCGATGACCGCCCGATCCAGACGGCGCACGAAACCAACGGGGTCCGCTGAAGCGGATTTGAGGACAGCGGAATCGTCCAGTGTGAAATATGGGATATCATCGCCTGCAATTTGCTGTGCAAGTGTTGTCTTGCCCGATTGCCGGGGACCGCAAAGGAAAACAACCCGGGTATCGGCCAATGCCTCATGGATACGGTGTTTGACAAAACGAGGGTACATTCCAGCCTCCAAAATGGCCGACTATTTGAAAGTTAGTATACGACTGATTGAAATTTAATTCACGACTATTTGAAAGTATTGATTCGGCCGATTGCAACACGGTGACCGCTTGCCGCTGCAAGCACACGTTACTGAAACCGAAGTCGATGCTCAGCCGCTTTGCGAGATATGGATGCTTGCTCCTGCCATTCCCGGATGCGTAAAACTGCCACGCAGTTCAGCGGAGAGTTGGCGCATCCAGTATGGGCTGTAGATGCTTGAGATAACGGTCGAGCACAGAGGTTTTCTGCTGAACAAACTGCTGGGCATTTTCCCCGTATTTGTTTCGTGCTTCCGCATTGTCCAGCAGCTGCATGAGTCGGAGCCCCAGGTCCCGGTTGTCGGAAACCTGGACAACCGCCTCTGCTTCTTTCAGTTCTTTCGTCTCCAATGCGAAGTTGTCGGTATGAGGCCCCACGACTGTACACTTGCCAAAACCTGCCGGCTCCAGGAGGTTGTGACCCCCACGGGAGATCAGTGAGCCACCGACAAATACCAGGCTGGCTTCACTGAAAAACCCGTCAAGTTGACCGAGGGTGTCAACGATGTAGATGTCGGTTTGCTCTGTAGCGCCATCCTGATGACTGTGCAAAGCCACCGTCCAGTTTTCTTGCTGTAACTGATGACACAGGGTTTTGCTGCGCTCCGGGTATCTTGGCGCGATAACCAGCCGATGATTTTTCTCTCGCAGGAGCGGAAGGTGCTGTGCCAGCTGCAGTTCCTCGTCTTCGTGTGTGGAGACCGCCAGCAAAAAGGAGGATTTGAAGTCAGCTTGGCGGGCAGACTGGCCAACCCGGGCGGCAGCATATTTCAGGTTGCCGACCACATGCGTCGTACGAGGTTCGGCTCCAAGAGCCAGAAATCTCAGGTGGTCGTCATCGGATCGTGCCAGAATCAGGCTCAGGTTTCTCAGCGATGCCTGCTGTTCATTCTTGAAAAACCTGCTGGCCCGCAGCGTCTTTTCTGTCAGCCTCCCGTTGACAATGGCCGTATCGATACCTTTTTTCGCCGCCTGATAAAACAACGTTGGCCAGATTTCGGTTTCCAGGATAAGCACGCAGACTGGAACCACGCGCCTTAGTAACCGGTTGACCGCAAACGGGTAATCGAGCGGCATGTATACATGCATGATCCTTTCCCCCGCCTGTTCGGATGCCAGTTTTGCCGCAGTGGGTGTGTTGGTGGTGAGTACCAGGCGGTAGTCGGGGTACTGGTCTTGCAGCCTGAGGATCAAAGGCTTGGCAGCATTGAACTCGCCCACCGAGGCGCAATGGATCAGGATAGAGGGGGCCTGTACGGGCGGGTAACCAAAGCCGAAGCGCTGCAGGAGGTAACGCAAGCCTCCATCTTTCACAGCCCGGTACACCGTGTAAATGATCGCTGCAGGAACCAGCAGGAGTATCAGCGCCCTGTATCGCAGGGAGGTGCGATGAAGCGGTTTCGACATCTGGCTAATTTAGCCAATCATCAATCTTGAGTAAATCATCGACGGAAAGGGTTCCCGTGGCCTGCTTGAGCTTCAGCGTATGCAGCAGGTAGTCGTAACGCGCGCGTGCATGATCCCGCTTGGCACGAAAAGTGTCCTGCACGGCGAGCAGCACATCCACCGAAGTGCGTGTACCTGCCTGAAAACCGGCCTCTGCCGCCCGGGCGGCAGCCTCATTGGATTCCACGGCGGTAGCCAGGGCCTTGACACGACTGATTCCGGAAATCACGTTCAGGTAGGCATCGCGCACATCCTGAATGGTCTGGCGTCGGACCTTCTCGTACTCGCTTTGTGCAAGCGCGGCATTGTGGCGAGCCTGCTTCGTGCTGTAATACGTCCTGCCCCCCTGGAAGATCGGCATGCTGAGCTCAAGGCCCAGATGAGTGTCTTCCATTTCCCGGGGGCCGGAAATCCCGCCGGTGTCGGCATAGGAGTACGAGCCCACAATGTCGAGTGTCGGGTGGTGGCGTGATAGCTGTAACTTGACTTCCTGACGTGCAATCCGGCTTGCATGCTCGCTTGACAGCAATGCCAGGTTCTGTTGCAGGCCCTTGGCGATCCAGTCCTCGGTGTCGTTCGGGGCCGGTGCAACCAGTTCCATGCGGTCTGACAAGGGGAACAGGTTGTCCATACGTTGTGCAACGATCACTTCCAGTGCGGCTTTGGAAATTTCCAGCGAGTTCAGTGCCTCGATTTCCTTGACCGAGGCAAGATCATAGGAAGCCTGGGCTTCGTGTACGTCCGTGATCGCAATGATGCCGACATGAAAATGCTGTTTGGCCTGCTTGAGCTGACGGCCAATGGCCTTTTTCTCTGCTTTTTGAAATGTCACCGCATCCTGTGCGGCAAGCACATCGAAGTAGGCGTCGGCCGTGCGCACGATCAGATTCTGGTGCGCGGCATCCAGGTCGACCCTGGCCTTGTCAGCGGAGTTTTGTGCCTGGCGAAACTGCACATAGAAGTCCCGGTGATACAGCGCCTGGCTGAGGTTCAGGCTGTAGCCGTGTGAGTTGAAATCCACCGTTCTTCCAGGGATTCCAAAGGTTTGTCCCCGGGTTTCATGTCGGGTATCGGTTGTATTGGCCTTCAGGGTGGCTTGAGGCAGCAGGTTGGCACGGGCAATCGGTTTTTTCTGGGTCTCCGCCCGGTACCTGGATTCCGCGATCTGGATATCGGTATCATGCTGCTTGGCCAGGGCATACATGTCCATCAGGCCCTTTGCCGCGGCAGGCACAGGGGCAGCCATCCACAGCGTGGCAAGCAGCAGCATGGAAAAGTGGGGCAGGGCACTCAGGCGCATGACGTATGCGAAGCTCTGTATCGCAGGATCAGTACACGGGCATGGACGGGTCGACTTCCTTTGCCCATCCGTCCATTCCGGTGGAAAGGTTGATCACCTTGGTAAAATTGTGCTTGGCCAGAAAACCGGCAACAGCACGACTGCGTATACCGTGGTGGCAGATGACGACAATTTCCCGGTCAGGGTCAAGTTCGTGCAGTAGGCCCGGAACCTGTCTCATGGGGACCAGCGTCGTATTGGGAAGGTGACAGCGTTCATATTCCCAGGGTTCCCTGACATCCAGAAGCACCGGCTCGGGCTCGACAAGTTCTAGATGATCTTTCAGTTCAAGCGGGCTGTATTCCGCAAACATCACAGCTGAAAGGCCCTGGACTCTTCGAGGCCGACCAAAGGAGGCAGGTTGGTTTCGAACAGGGTTGTGCAATGCAGTCCCTGCAGCTCCACCCGGGTCAGCAGTTGGGCCTGCATGGCCGGGGCATCTCCCGTGACCACAAATATCCGTCCACCCAAGGCCAGCCGGGTTTCAAAGATATCCCTGTATACGGGCATGGAGGCGGTTACGGCAATCACATCGTACTGCCTGTCAGCACATTCACTGATGGCATCGCCTCGAATAAAACTGGCATTTCCAATTTCCAGTTTTCCCAAGGTACTTTGTGCCCGCACCGACAGGTCTTCAAACCATTCAATAGTGTCCACGTGAGCGCCCAGTCGGGCAAGACAGGCAGTCACGAATCCACTGCCGGTCCCGATTTCAAGGATCCTGTCGCCCGGCTTGACTTGCAGCGCCTGAAGCATGCGAGCCTCGACTTTCGGGGCCATCATGTATTGCCCGCTCGAAAGGGGGATCTCCAGGTCGGAAAATGCCAGGTTGCGATACTGGTCAGGTACGAACAGTTCGCGAGGGGTCTGCCTGATCACTTCCAACACACCCGTATCCAGAACGTCCCAGGGACGTATCTGCTGCTCGATCATGTTAAATCTGGCTTGTTCGATATCCACGGGCCTATTTATACTCTGATTCGTATATTCTTCGGCAGGCGTTTGTAAACTATATCAACATCATCCGTGCATGAGCCACAGGCCCGCCGATGCACGGCAATATACTGGAAAAACAAACAGGTTTCATGAATCCGGTGCGGTACCGCAAATACCCTTGAGCGCGAGGAAAATTCTGATCATCGGCCCAGCCTGGGTGGGTGACATGGTGATGGTGCAGAGCTTGTTCATGGCTCTGAAACACCAAAACCCGGACAATGTCATAGACGTGGCTGCACCGGCATGGTCCGCTCCGGTGCTTGCCCGCATGCCTGAAGTCAGGAATATCGTGGAAGTGGACTTGAACCATGGCGAGCTGGGCCTGCTCAAGCGCAGGCGGATCGGCCGGACGTTGCGCGACCGATACGACCAGTCCATTGTTTTGCCAAGATCCTTCAAGTCCGCGCTGATACCCTACTTTGCCGGTATCCCGCAGCGAACCGCCTACCGCGGAGAAATGCGTTACGGGGTCATCAACGATATGCGGGTACTCGATACGGAGGTCACGTACAAGGCCGTGGAACGGTATGTGAATTTGGGCGCTGACCCATCACAGCCGCACCATCCCCCCGAGATCCGTTTTCCCAAGCTACGGGTGCATGAAGGCAAGCGTCGCAAGGCTGCCGCGCGGCTCGGGATCCGCGAGGCGACGCCCAGTATCGCATTGATGCCCGGGGCAGAGTTCGGACCCTCCAAACGCTGGCCGGCCGAATATTTCGGCAAGCTGGCCAAGCGGTTCAGGCAGGAGGGATTTGAGATTTACGTGTTTGGCTCTTCCAAGGATCGTGACATCGGGCAGGAGGTAGTCAGCGCTTCGGGCGGAAGCGCTAAAAATCTATGTGGGCAGACCAGTCTTGAAGAGGTGGTCGACCTGCTTTCACTGGTAAGCGTTGCCATCACGAACGACTCGGGACTGATGCATATCGCCAGCGCGGTCGGCCGGCCGGTAGTGGCCATCTACGGTTCCATCACGCCCGAGTACACGCCGCCATTATCGAGTATTGCACGAACCCAGTACCTGGACCTGGAGTGCAGTCCCTGCTGGGAAAAGCAGTGTCCTTACGGACACTACAATTGCCTGCGCGACATTGCGGTACAGCGGGTCTATGAGAGTGCAAGAGAGTTGCTGGGGACCAGGCCGGCCTAGAGAAAATAGTCCGCACGGTCAAAACTGGCGCCCAGCTGGTCCAGTTTTTCCGGGTGATTGATCAAATCCTCGATAAACCAGTTGGCGTGGTTGTACAGACAGGTCACGTCCTTGCATTCCTCGGTAGCATCGAACGTCTCGATCAGACGCAAGGTATTCCTCTGTGCGGTCAGCAGGCTGTCCGGCGTGGCATAGGCGTGTTTGCCTCCGATCAGCGCCTGGGGGACATGGCGGTACACCGGGCAGTTGAAGATGCCGAGCGGGCTGACCACCTGCCTGAAATACTGCATGTGGCAATTGTGGGGCTGTTGGCTGTAGTTCATGTACGTGCCGTTTTCCAGCACCCGCAGGTTGGTGCTTTCCACGACTGCAAAGTTTTCATCTTCCAGTTTTTGAGCTTCGTGGATGGCATTGCGGATCTTGGCCATCGTCGAGGCCACGTGTTCTTGCCTCTTTTCAATGCCGACCACTTCGGCATTGTTCAGTTCGGAACGCGTGAGAAACGGCTTGTAGGAGATGTAGTCGAACCGGTGCTGCTTGGCCAGTCGTGCCGCCGCCACCATTTCATCGACATTCTCGATGATCCCCGTATCGTTGGTTTCACAGTCTTGCCACACGATGATGTAGCTGAAACCGATCATGAGTTCAGGGTTCAGTTGCTTGATGGGCGGGATGTGTTCGCAAATCCACTCCAGCGTGCACTTTTTGCTGCCCGGCTTGTGCATGGCGCGGAAGGTTTCATTAGTGCCGGAGTCCAGTGAAAGCCGCACCCAGTCACGCTTTTGAAATACGTCGGCGACCGCGTGGATCTTTCTCATCATACTGCCATTGGTGACCACGCCGATCTGCACGTCCATGGCCTTCAGGTGGCGCACAACATCCTCAAATCCCTTGTAGGCCGTGGGTTCACCGCCGCCAATGATGATCACGGAACGCAACCCATGGTTTACCAGCTGGGTCAGGGAATCCTTGAGCAGTTCATGCTCGTAGTTGATGTTCTTGTTCAGAATATCCATGTCCACACAATGATCGCAGCGGTAGTTGCAGGCGGTGGTCACATCCAGGTTGATGGAAACCGGTGCATGTCGGGGCGCACTTTCCAGTGCCTGCTCGAGGGTCATGGCATCTGCCGCATAGCCCTCGCGCCACTGTACCTGCCAGCGCACGTACTCTTTCAGGTTTTCCAGTACCTCGGGTTGGCGGAGTTTGCCCATGAAGTCATGCAGCGGAGACAACTCGGTCTGTTTCTCAACCTGGTGTTCCGCGGTTTTTACGTGCAAAGGTTGCGGGACAGCGTCCGGGTTCGATCGCAGACCGAACTTGCTGTAGTTGATCAATGGCGAAACCTTGATCAGCACCTCGCCGCTTTCGGAATGTATTTTTTCCATGGGCCTGGTTATGCGTCTATAGCTAGATAAATTTGCAACAAGTGCTCCATCCCGTCGACCAGTGCAGTCTCGTCTACGCCGCATCCGGAATATATGGAACCCAAATAGTTCTTAACCGAGCACGTCAGCGGATCCATGATCGGCACCTGTTTGCCGGAAGACCGCAATGATATCAGGTAATCCGGGAGTTCGACATGTCTGTCGACCCGTTGCCGGTTAAGGGCATAGGCCGCGGGCTTTGGCAGGACATCCGTCGAATTCAAGTCGAGGGAAACCGTGCAGTCACCTGTGGCATGCAGGTAGTCAAACAGAATTTGGAGGTCCTGATCCGGGTTATCGCCTGGAGAGTCACAGCGGAGCTCCTGGATGCGCCCGGCACCGAATATCGCATAAAGCATGCTGAGTGCATGAGGTACGGCATCGATGATCATCTGCTTCCCCGTACTTTGCGGGGACAGCCACATGGAGAATGTTTTGATGGTCTGAGGCGCCGGATTCTGTTGGCAATGCAGTGCATAAAAGCCCGGCAGTGTGTAGACCCATTGCGTGTTCAGTTGCAGGTTGATGTTACGCCTGCGGGCACGCTGGACCAGGCGCAGGGTCTCGTCGGCGAGGTGCTGTGCACACTCGGGCGTTCGAACTTCCTGTTCAGGCCACCACAGCGGTTTTTCGCAGAAAATGTGGCAGTCGGCATCCATGGCGGCTTGCAGGTATCGATGGTGTGTAGTGGGCGGAGAACAGATCGCCACGATGTCAATCGGTACAGCTTCAAGGAGCTCTTCAATTGAGGCAAAGGCCTGGCAGCCAATGCCGTACTCTTTATCCAGATGATTTGCAGCAGCGGTGGCGGACTGGAGGGAACTGCTGACCACGGCACGGATATCGCAGCCCAACTGGTGAAAGGCCCTTGTGATGTAGGGGCCCGTGCCCTGCAGGCTTCTGGCGGGTCCCACCACGGCAATATTGAAGGGCGTTGCATCCATTACAATCTGGCTACCGGATAACAGCGTACTGGCAGCGGCCTGTTGGAGCAAGCCTTGTCGCAGGCACATTGTGTATACACAAAACCGGCCTGATCCTTTAGTATTACAGGCTCTGAGGCTGGGGGTGCCCCGCTGTGGATCACGGGCTGAGAGTGACCCTTGGAACCTGAACCAGATCATGCTGGCGGAGGGAAGCTTAAATGCAGAAATTTCTTGGGATGCGCTTTTGCTCTGCTGCGATACGAGTACTTAGCAAGAGGTAGACTTTATGAGCGCCATTGCCAGTTCCATGCAGGAAAAATCTGCACAGCTGTCGTCGGATATCCAGCAGCCCCTTCCGGGCTCGCACAAAATCTACGTCAAAGGGTCGCGCGAAGACCTGAAAGTCGGGATGCGCGAAGTGCAGTGCTCGGCGACTGCTGCCAGTTTCGGTGAAGAGGTGAACCCCCCCATCACCGTTTACGACACCTCGGGTCCCTATTCCGATCCGGACATCGAAGTGGATTTGCTCCAGGGACTGCCTGCGGTTCGAAAGGACTGGATCGAAGGGCGCAATGACACCTTGCTGCTTGCCGGTCCTTCTTCACAATACGGCACGGCCCGGCAAAGTGATCCGCGTACTGCGCACCTGCGTTTTGCCCATTATCACCCTCCGCGCAGGGCAAGACCGGGCCGTGCCGTCACGCAGATGCACTATGCACGCCGAGGCATCATCACTCCCGAGATGGAGTATGTTGCCCTGCGCGAAGACATGCGGTTGCAGGAGCACCGCAAGGACAGCCGCTACAAAAAACTCTTGCAGCAACACAAAGGGCAGGGCTTCGGTGCGAATCTGCCCGAGGAAATCACCCCTGAGTTTGTGCGCACGGAAGTGGCCAGCGGGCGCGCGATCATTCCGAACAACATCAACCATCCGGAATCTGAGCCGATGATCATCGGTCGAAATTTCCTGGTAAAGGTCAACACCAATCTGGGCAATTCATCCGTGGCTTCCTCGATCGAGGAGGAAGTGGAGAAGATGGTATGGGCGGTGCGCTGGGGCAGCGATACGGTCATGGATCTTTCGACCGGAAAACACATCCATGAGACCCGGGAATGGATTATCCGCAACTCGCCGGTGCCGATCGGTACGGTTCCCATCTACCAGGCACTGGAGAAGGTGGATGGCAAGGCGGAGGAACTGACCTGGGAGATGTACCGGGATACGCTTATTGAGCAGGCCGAGCAAGGCGTGGACTACTTCACGATTCATGCCGGTGTGCGCCTGGCGTATGTGCCCATGACGGTAAAGCGCGTCACCGGCATCGTGTCACGCGGGGGCTCGATCATGGCGAAGTGGTGCCTGGCCCATCACCAGGAAAGCTTCCTTTACACCCACTTCGAGGAGATCTGTGAAATCATGCAGGCCTATGACGTGGCATTCTCTTTAGGCGATGGCCTGCGTCCCGGGTCCATTGCCGATGCCAACGACGAGGCGCAGTTTGCAGAGTTGAAGACGCTGGGTGAGTTGACCGAGATGGCATGGGATCATGACGTTCAGGTCATGATTGAGGGACCCGGTCACATTCCGCTGCAAATGATTCGGGAAAATGTAGACCGGGAAATGGAGGACTGCCAGGAAGCCCCGTTCTACACGCTGGGTCCCCTGGTCACCGATATCGCACCTGGCTACGATCATATTACCTCTGCCATTGGGGCGGCAAACATTGGCTGGTACGGTACGGCGATGCTTTGCTACGTCACGCCCAAGGAGCACCTGGGGCTGCCGGACAAGCAGGATGTCAGGGACGGCATCATCACCTACAAGATTGCTGCACATGCAGCCGATCTCGGCAAGGGCCACCCCGGTGCCCAGATCCGCGACAATGCACTGTCCAAGGCGCGTTTTGAGTTCCGCTGGGAAGACCAGTTCAATCTGAGCCTGGACCCGCAGCACGCACGTGCGTTGCACGATGAGACCCTGCCCAGGGATGCTGCAAAAGTTGCACATTTCTGTTCCATGTGCGGTCCACATTTCTGTTCAATGAAGATCACGCAGGATGTCCGCGACTATGCTGCGAAGCAGGGCATTGAGGAGATACCGCTTGCCATCGAAAAGGGTTTGCAGGACAAGGCCCAAGAATTCAGGGAAGCTGAAGCCAGGGCACGCCAGGGGACCTAGCCGGGACACCTCGGGAGAAGTTGCGGTGATTCGGAAATTACAGCTGGTGACCAGCGATCGGGCACTGGCCGGACGACTGGAGGCGATGCCGGTAACCAACCGGCACTACGTGAACGGCAATCCGCTGTCCCCGCCTTTTCCTGACGGCATGGCCCTGGCCATGTTCGGGTTGGGCTGTTTCTGGGGGGCCGAGAAAAAGTTCTGGGAGTTGGCAGGGGTGTATTCAACTTCTGTGGGTTACTCCGGCGGATTTACTCCAAACCCGACCTATCGGGAAGTCTGTACCGGTATGACGGGACACAACGAGGTCGTGCGCATCGTGTATCCGCCGGACCTTGTCAGCTATGCCCGTCTGGTCCGGCTGTTCTGGGAGTCGCACGACCCGACCCAGGGGATGCGTCAGGGGAACGACATGGGCACCCAGTATCGCTCGGGCATCTATGTGTATGACGAGGAGCAGAGAGCCGTTGCCGAGCAGACCCGCCAGCAATACCAGCAGGCGCTGGCCCGGCAAGGCCATTCGCCCATCACGACCGAAATTGTTGAAGCCTCGGAATTTTACTATGCAGAGGACTACCATCAGCAATACCTGGCAAAGAACCCGAATGGCTACTGCGGACTGGGCGGTACCGGGGTTTCATTGATGTAACCCTGCAACGAGAAAGCCCGATGCCAGGAAAGAACGATACCGAGGGGTCCGAGAGTCCCTATCTAACTGCAACGCTGGACGAGCAAACTGTTGCAAGGAACCCTTTTGATCAGTTCCGGCAATGGTTCGATGAGATGCTTGCTTCTGGGTTCAAGGAGCCCCATGCGATGAATCTTGCGACGGTCAGTCGCACGGGCGGAGTATCTTCGCGCATGGTCCTGCTGAAGGGCTTCGATGAAGCCGGATTTGTTTTCTTTACCAATTACAACAGCAGCAAGGCCCAGGATTTGCTCGCTACCCGGACAGCTGCACTTTGTTTCTGGTGGGACAAGCTGTACCGGCAGGTACGGATATCAGGCCAGGTCGAGAAAATACCGGCGGCGGATTCCGCTGAATATTTTCGTTCACGCCCCAGAGGCAGCCAGCTGGGTACCCTGGCCTCGCAGCAAAGTCAGGTGATCGGAGACTACTCGGTACTGGAACAGTCATACAAACAGCTGCGCCAGCGCTACCAGGGGCAGGAAATCCCCTGTCCGGAACACTGGGGAGGTTACCGGATCATCCCGGACCAGTTCGAGTTCTGGCAAGGACGCCCGAATCGGCTGCACGATCGCCTGCGCTACACGCTGTCCTCAGACAGGGAGTGGAAGCTCGAAAGACTGTCTCCCTGAATCGTGCAGGATCTGCACGTCAGGTTTCATTCATAGACCAGGTGCCACTCGGGGTCCGGTTTCTGTTTTTCCGGCCAGTACGTCTTGTCCGGGTTTTCCTGGTTCAGCGCCTCACATTTTTCGCGCGCCTCTCCATAGGTCATCGTCTCGTCCGAGAACCTGCCCGTTTCAAATTCGTATTTGTATTTCCAGGCAATGATATAGCCGGGATCCGTGGCCTGGCGCACCAAGTTTTCTGTACTCATAGCTGGGTCCTTTTCTTAGCGCCAAATACTGGCAAATCACCTTCTCAAGTATTGAAATAAAACGGCTGCACAACGCTTGTGCCAGCCGGGGATTTTTATCAAAAATGCCTGTCAGTATGCAACTATTTTAGTCAGTCGATCCCTCGCCCGGCAGCATGGCGGGGCCACACGGTCTGATCCCTACCCCGAAACCGGTGGGCCAGTGATTCTGCGGCGGGCTTGCAGGGAGACTTCCCACTGCACTTGATAAGCACGTTGGCCGGGAGTCGGGCCTTTGGGTCCGCTCGGGCTGACGGTGGTCGACTGGGGTCCCATGACCTGACGGTAGTAGCGGACCGCAGCTTGCGGGAATTCGGGGCACTCGAAGGGCAGGGCGTGGCGCACCTCGAAGGCCAATGCCTTGTCATCTCCGACCACGGTCTCCAGGTCAGCCAGCAGGTGGGAGTGGAAACTTCCTTCAAATTCCGCATCAAACAGCACTTTGCAGCTTGGCTGGCCCCTGCACCTGCCGGCATTCCCGCCGTCGGGGAACAAGCCGTGGAAAAAGAAAGTCGCTTGAGCCATGCAAGAAAGGGGTGCGCTACAATCGAGTCCATGGAGTATAGATTACAAACAGATGTTTCTGAATTTGTAATCCGGCAAGAACCGCTGGGCCTGTGGGACCTGTGGATCGATGGCATGCCGACGCTGACCTTTCCGACCCCCGAAGATGCCGCCAGGGCCGTGTATGAACAGGATTCTGGTTACATTGTCTGGGACCAGCTGGAAGAACACAGTGCTCCGCAGGACCTGAGCGGCTGGGAGCGGGTCGGGCAAGAGTAAGGGCACTTGCCGCCAGAGGCGTGCGCGTTCGGGTATCGGCCGTCCGGCAAAAGCCGGCTCCCGTTACGGCCTAGCCAGATTTTTCAAGGGCCTGATCGATGTCTTCCAGGATGTCATCAATATGCTCGATCCCGATCGACAGTCTTACCAGGTCATCACTTACACCGGCAACTTTCTGCTCTTCCTTGGACAGCTGGCGATGCGTGGTGGTGGCCGGATGGCAGGCCAGCGACTTGGCGTCACCAATGTTGACCAGCCGAACGATCAGGTTCAGGGCATCAATGAATTTCACACCGGCATCGAGTCCTCCCTTGATTCCGAAACTCAGGATTCCGGAAGCCCGCCCGCTGCAATATTTTTCCACCAGAGGGTAGTCCTCATGCGTGGGCAGACCGGCATAGTTGACCCAGGTGACATTTGGGTGCTTTTCCAGATGCTCGGCCACGGCCAGTGCATTTTCACAGTGACGGTCCATGCGCACCGGCAGGCTTTCCACCCCCTGCAATACCAGGAAACTGTTCATGGGCGAAATCGCAGGCCCGATGTTGCGCAGCGGTACGACCCGGACCCGGCCGATGTATGCGGCTTGGCCCAGCGCTTCCGTGTAGACCACCCCGTGATAGGAGGGATCCGGCTCATTAAGCATGGGGAACCGCTCCTTGTGGTCGGCCCACGGGAAGTTCCCAGAGTCCACGACAATCCCCCCGATGGTTGTGCCGTGGCCGGTCATGTACTTGGTCAGTGAATGAATGACGATATCCGCCCCGAACTCGAAGGGCCGGCATAAGTACGGGCTCGGTACGGTGTTGTCCACCATAACCGGGACTCCCTGCGCGTGGGCAACCTCGACCGTTTTTTCCAGATCGATGATGTTGCCGGCAGGGTTTCCGAGAGACTCACAGAAAACGACTTTTGTGTTCTCATCGATGGCAGTGGCAATGGCGTCCATGTCGCGGTAATCCACGAACCGGACATCAATCCCGAGTTTTGGCAGGGTATGCGCAAACAGGTTATACGTGCCCCCGTACAAGGTGGTTACCGAAACGATGTTGTCTCCGCGTTCCGCGATCGCAAAAATTGCCAGGGAAATGGCCGCCATTCCGGAGGACAGGGCCAGCGCGCCGATACCCCCCTCCATCGCTGCAATGCGCTGTTCCAGCACCGCGGTGGTCGGATTCATGATGCGCGTGTAAATGTTTCCCTCGACCTTCAAGTCAAACAGGTCGGCACCATGCTGGGTGTTGTCAAACGCATAAGACGAGGTTTGGTAGATCGGTACAGCCACCGCCTTGGTGGTTGCCTCGGGCGAGTAGCCACTGTGTATGGCAAGAGTTTCAATTTTCATGAACGGGTTTCCTTAAAAAAGACAAGACCCTGCGATGCTCTGATCTGGACAAAAAAACAGCTTTGGATCCTGGAAATTTACGGGGGTATGTAGTTATAGCAGTCACCGGTCCTTGTCAATCTAACGTGAAAAATATGGCAAGCTCTATATCCTGATTGAAAGAGTCCGAAAATTGTGGGCATGCGGCCTGGGAGGTAAATACCTACTTTGATCAGTTGGCCGCCTGCTGCTCCCATTCCGACGGCGTAAAGGTCTTGATGCTCAGCGCATGCAGGGCGCCACTGGCAATTTGTGATTTGACAGTCGAGTAGACGAGCTGGTGTTCCTTCACCATGCTCATGCCCTCGAAGCATTCACTGATCACGGTTGCCTCATACTTGCCCTCGGTGCCACTGACAATGGCTTGCGAGTCGGGCACACCCTGTTCAATCAAGCTCTTGATTTCTTCTGCATGCATACGATAACAGGCCTCCTGCGGCATTCCGTCAGGCTTTTGAAAAACCTGTGCCAAGCCCGGAATTATACCCGGTTGCACACCTGATTTTCATTATTCTTCTCCGAGGAGCTGTTTCAGACCATTGCCGATCAGGTTCAGGCGCCAGCTCTGCAGCTTGTGCAATTCTTCCGGTTTACAGACCAGTGTTTCCAGCATGCTGCGGGTGGCCAAAAAGTTGGGCGTGATGCCAAGTTGTTCGGCACGTTCGCGGACAAAGGCTTTGACCTGCTTGAGCAGTTTGCGCTGCTGGCGCGACAGTGCGGAGGTTGCGATCGACTCTGGCCAGTCCCCTTTGGGGGTCTGCATGGCCTTGTCCATGCAAGCGAGCAGCTTCTCGGCATACCGCCCCCGCTGTTTGCGGGTCAACAGTTCCACCTTTGCCAGGGATGCGGCACTGACAGGTTGCTTGACTGCAAGCTCATGCAAGGTCTCGTCCCGCAGGATCCATTGCCTTGGCCGGTTTTGCTGCATGGCCTCGTGGTCCCGCCAGCGCGCAAGCCACTTGAGGACATTCAGCTGTTTCGATGACAGTTTTCTGGCTCCCTTCACCGATTTCCACAGGCTTTGAGCATCGGTCCTGTACTTGTTCACATCATTCAGCTGCCGGCATTCGCTTTCCACCCAGTGTGTCCGCCCCTTGTCTTCGAGCTCCTTTTTCAATAGCGCGTAGATCTGCGACAGGTACCGCACATCATTGGCGGCATACTGGATGGCCTTCTCGGGCAAGGGGCGCCGGGTCCAGACCGAGCGGGCCAGGGACTTGTCGAGAGGCACACCGCACAATCTTTCAACGAGCTGCGCATAGCTGATCTGATCACCATAGCCCAGTGCGCTGGCGGCGATCTGGGTATCGAAGACGGGATACGGGATTTCCCCGTTGATCATGAACAGGATTTCGAGATCCTGGCGAGCGGCGTGGAAAACTTTCGTGATGGTTTTCGAGGCAAAAAGCTTATTCAGCACCGACAAGTCCTTTATGATGAGCGTATCGATACAAACGATCCGGGTTTCCGTAGCGATTTGCATCAAACACAGCTTGGGGTAGTACGTGTCCTCGCGCATGAACTCGGTGTCAGCGCAAACCCAGTCCTGGCGGACCGCATGCGTACAAAAGGCCTCCAACTGATCCAGATTGTCGATGATTTCAATTTCCATTCCCGACAGTGTAACGGCAAGTCGCCGTTTGGCCTATCGTGTGTGCCGGTACCTGCTGTACGCAGGCTGCCTGACGTTATCTGCAAATCCCGCCCATGCCCGGGACTGGCAGTCTCCCTTTTACCAAAGTCACGTACTGGTGGGGAAAATCTGGGACACGCGGGAAAACCGCTGGATCACGGAACGGCGCCTGCATGCCGCAGTGCAGGAATACAAGCTCGTTTTGCTGGGAGAAACCCACGACAACCCCGATCATCACCGGTTGCAGGCACAGATCCTGAACGGACTTGCAGGCGCGGGTCAAAAGCCTGCCGTCGTCATGGAAATGCTGGCCCGGGAAGCCTGGCAGGACCAGCCGGCCTTCTGGACAGATCTTGAACTGCTGCAACGGCAGGCTGCGGCACAGGACGAGCGCTGGCCGTGGGACCTGTATGCGCCCATTTTGCAGAGCGTGGTGGACCATGGCCTGGAGCTGGTGGCAGGCAATGTGAAGCGCAAGACCCTGCATGCCCGAATACAGGAGACCGGGCCGGACTGGCGCAAGGAGTTGAGTGCGCGATATTCGATACCGGATCAAGGCCTCAGGCGACTGGAGCAGGAAATTGCCGAATCCCATTGCGGCTACGTTGATCCTGGCCATCTCCCGTTCATGGTCGAAGCCCAACTGCAAAGGGACCGTGCCATGGCTTCGGCACTGGTGGACAGCCTGGCGCCCGCAGTGCTCATAGCCGGTCGCGGACACATCCGCAACGACTATGCCGTACCGGTGCAGCTACGCAATGCGTACCACCACGATTCCCTGCTGTCGGTCGCGCTGTTCCCGGTGCATCCCGATGCCCTCAGGCCCGGGGACTACCTGCAGGACGCACATGATGCCTACGATATCCTGTATTTCACACCCAGCCATACGCGTGAGGATCCCTGTGAGAAGTTCAGGCGCCAGTTGCAGAACTTGCGCAGACAAGACACCGAATAAAGGGAAAAGACGGTCGCTTAGCGGTATGTGCGCCCGGCTCAGCTGGCTCTTCGGACCGCGCGCAATACATTGTAGACTACCGGCCACAGCAGCATGCTGGTAAGCACCGGTGCCCAGTACGTCCACGATTTCGGATCCTCTCCCTGTACGCCCTGGATCCAAAGCAAAATGCTCATGTAAGGCAACAGGGTGACCCCGACAAAGATGGCCTGCTGGTGTATCGGGTAATTCCTGGCCCGGGTGTGAAACCGGATCGTGATAAAGGCAAGGATGGCAAAACCCAGGGCATACTGCCCCAGCAGCGTGCCGTACACGACGTCGACCAGAAGGCCCAGCAGCCATGCGATTCCGACACCCAGATGCTCAGGCCGGGCCATGCACCAGTAGATCAGCGTGATCGCCAGCCAGTCCGGACGCCAGGGACCGGCCCAGTCCGGCAGCGGGATCAGCATCAGGATCAAGGCAGCCAGCAAGGTGCCGCCCATGCCATAGAGTATGTGTGAAAGCTGGCGGCTCATCGCGTTTTCGTACGGGTTTCTGCCGTTTTCGGGAATTGTTCTTCACTGTTGCGCAGCAATAGGGTTTCCCGAATGGTACTGAGGTTCGTCAGGGGTTTGGCTTCGACTTTTACAAAGGCCCCCCCAGGAATCGGCTGGATACTGGTAATCTCTGCAACCGGGTAGTTGGGTGGGTAACGACCGTCCAGGCCTGAAGTCGTGATCAGGTCGCCAACCTGGATGTCCGTGGTGTTCACCAGATGTCGAAGCTCCAGTTTTTCATTGTTTCCCGTGCCTACCACCAGGCTGCGCTGGCCGCTGCGGGCGATGACACCCAGCAGGGCATGGTTGGGATCCGATATCAGGATCGCGATGGAGCTGACAGGGCCTGCCTTGTCCACCTGGCCAATGATCCCCTTGGCTCCCAGCAGGGGTTGCCCCTCAAACACACCGTCTTGTGTTCCCTTGTTCAGGACAATTTGGTGACGGTACGGATCGAGATCG
Organism: Gammaproteobacteria bacterium; assembly: GCA_022824965.1. GTDB lineage: Bacteria > Pseudomonadota > Gammaproteobacteria > UBA4575 > UBA4575 > WTFY01. The sequence continues at coordinate 371,118 of JAJDYY010000008.1, read as the reverse complement.
ATGGAAAGCAGTTCTGCGATGAGTATCTGCTCTTCCTGGAGTTGCTTGGCGGAAGACAGAAGGTCGCGCAGGCGTACATTTTCCTGTTCCAGGACTGCGAGTTTCTGTAACTGCAGACCAAGCAGGATCTGGTTCGTGCGCAGCCGGGTGTTTTCATCCAGCAGTTTTTTACGGCTGGCCAGGGATTCTGAGCCCGCGTTGTAGATTTTTGCGGGCAGGGAGGCCACGTACTTGACGGGATACACCACCACGCTGATGCCCGAGCGCAGGAAACCCAGGTAATTGTAGTGGTAGTCAGTGACCATCATGCCGATGGACAGCATGGCCAGGAGGATCAGTTTCGCGGATGCGGACGGGCTAAGGACAAACAGCGGCTTGATGGCAACCTCCCCTGAACGACAGGCCAGTATCCCAGGGTTTCAGGGTTTGATCATAGCAGACATCCGTGTTGTCCGCCGAACGGTACCGGGCTTCAGCGCTTTGTTGCGCTAGTCTCTGGCCAGCAATTCGGTGCCTGATTCTTCCATCAGCTCAAGAACCCGTCCACCCCCACGTGCCACGGAGGTGAGGGGGTCGTCCGCAATGACTACCGGCACCCCGGTTTCTTCCATGATCAGGCGATCCAGGTCACGCAACAACGCGCCGCCACCCGTGATGACGATTCCCCGGTCCGCCACGTCGGCACCGAGTTCAGGCGGGGTTTGCTCCAGTGCCGTTCGCACTGCACTGACTATCCCCTGCAGCGGCTCCTGCAATGCCTCAAGAATTTCATTGCTGTTCAGGGAAAAGCTTTTGGGGATGCCCTCTGACAGGTTTCTGCCCTTGACCTCGATTTCCAGCATCTCCTTGCCCGGATAGGCCGAGCCAATCTCATGCTTGATGCGCTCGGCGGTGGATTCGCCGATCAGCACGCCGTAGTTGCGCCGGATGTAGTTGATGATCGCCTCGTTGAGCCGGTCGCCTCCAATCCGTGCAGAGGCAGAATAGACAATGCCGTTCAGGGAAATCACGGCCACCTCCGATGTGCCGCCACCAATGTCCAGTACCATCGAACCGAACGCTTCCTTGATCGGCAGGTTGGCACCCATGGCCGCAGCCAGGGGTTCTTCGATCAGGTAGGTCTTGAGCGCTCCCGCACTCAGTGCGGATTCACGAATGGCACGACGCTCCACCTGGGTCGCACCGCACGGCACGCATACCAGCACGCGCGGACTGGGCCTCAACAGATGGCTTTTGTGTACCTTGCGGATGAAGTACTGCAGCATTTTTTCCGTGGTAGTGAAATCCGCAATCACGCCATCCTTCAATGGCCGGATGACATCAATGTTGGCCGGCGTGCGGCCCAGCATGCCCTTGGCTGCGGCCCCTACCGCCTCAATGGCCCGCGGGCCTCCCTCCGGGTTGTTGCGAATCGCGACCACCGAGGGTTCGTTGAGCACGATCCCCTTGCCATGCATGTAAATCAGGGTGTTGGCCGTGCCCAGATCAATCGACAGGTCTTTGGAGAAGAGACTCAGGACGCGTTTGAACATGAGCTGGAATGCAAGCGTATATCTGGTTGGAGTGAGGCGCTACTCTAGCAGTGGCTAAAATTTTGAGCAAGGCCATATGCAAGTATGGTAGCTTGTGCTGCTATCATCCTTCCCCACAGGACGAACGCTTGTCCATCAACCGGTCCAGTCAACTCCAAGATCCTGCCATGTCCATATCACTTGAGGAAATTCTCAGCATCAGCCACCTGGCCAGATTGCACATCGATGAAGAGCAGGCCGGGCAGTATGCTGCAGACTTGTCAAAAATTCTGGCCTGGGTGCAGCAGATGAACCAGGTGGACACCCGGGGAGTCGTGCCGATGGCGCACCCCCTTGACGTCGTCCAGCGTCTGCGCGAGGACGAGGTCACCGAAACGGACCAGCGTGAAAAGTTCCAGACCGTAGCGCCACGTACGGACAGGGGTCTGTACCTGGTGCCCAAGGTGATCGAATAGCTTTTTGTCCGGGCATTGCAGGGACCCACTGTCACATCGATGCAAGACCTTTCCGTTTCGCAGCTTGCAGCAGGCTTGGACCGCGGGGAATTCTCCAGTGAGGAGCTCACCCGGCACTTCCTGCACCGCATGCAGGCCCATCGGGAACTGAATGCCTTCATCACCGAAATGGAAGAGCCTGCAATCTTGCAGGCACGTCGCGCCGATCAGCGGATCAAGGAAAAAAAGCATGGTCCGCTGACCGGCATACCCCTGGCCCACAAGGATATCTTCTGCATGGACGGCACCAAGACATCGTGCGGGTCCAGAATGCTGGACAACTTTGTGGCACCCTACGATGCGACCGTGGTGCGAAAGCTTGAGCAGGCCGGATGTGTGGTTTTGGGAAAGACCAACATGGACGAGTTTGCGATGGGCTCATCCAATGAGAACAGTTACTTCGGCCCGGTGAAAAATCCCTGGAATCCCGGGCATGTGCCGGGGGGATCGTCCGGCGGGTCGGCGGCTGCCGTAGCGGCACGGCTGGTCCCTCTGGCAACGGGCACGGACACCGGCGGGTCCATCCGGCAACCGGCGGCATTTTGTGGAATCACGGGACTGAAACCGACCTATGGCCGCGTATCGCGTTACGGCATGATTGCCTATGCATCGAGCCTGGACCAGGCCGGGCCCCTGGCGAAATCGGCCCATGACTGCGCCTACCTGCTGCAGGCTATGGCCGGTTTCGACGCCAGGGATTCGACCTGCATGGATGAACCGGTGCCGGCTTATACGCAGGTTCTGGACGAGCCGCTGCAGGGGCGGGTCATCGGCATCCCCGATGAATATTTCGGCACCGGCCTGAGGCCCGAGGTGAAAGACATCATGGCCCGCGCCATTGCCTGGGCCGAAGGGCAGGGATGCATCGTCCAGCCCATCCGTTTGCCGAACACGGAACTGGCCATCCCGGCCTATTACGTGATCGCCACGGCAGAATGTTCCTCGAACCTGTCGCGTTTTGACGGCATCCGGTTCGGACACCGCTGCCAGGCTCCTAAGGATTTGCATGACCTGTACCGTCGCAGTCGCAGCGAGGGTTTCGGTACGGAAGTGAAGCGCCGCATCATGATTGGAACCTACGCATTGTCCACCGGGTATTACGATGCCTACTACCTGAAGGCCCAGCAGATCCGCCGCCTGATCAGCACGGATTTCAGCAAGGCATTCGAGACGGTCGATTTTATCCTGGGGCCGACAGCACCGGAGCCTGCTTTCAAGATCGGTGAAAAGACCGATGACCCGGTGACCATGTACTTGTCGGACATCTATACCATCTCGGTCAATCTGGCCGGCCTGCCGGCGGTCTCGGTTCCATGCGGCATGCATGAGGGCCTGCCCGTCGGCATGCAGCTGATCGGCAACTATCTCACCGAGGGCAGACTGTTGAATTTTGCGCACCAGTACCAGCTGGCAACGGACTGGCATCGCCAGTGCCCTCCCGGGTGCATGCAGGGGAGCCACGGCGAATGACTGCGTGGGAGGCAGTCATCGGGCTGGAAATCCACGTACAGCTGGACACGCGGAGCAAGATTTTCTCGGCGGCTTCCACGGCTTTCGGGGCCGAGCCCAATACCCAGGCCTGCGCCGTGGACCTCGGGCTGCCCGGCGTGTTGCCCGTGCTGAATCTCGAAGCAGTGCGCATGGCCATCATGTTTGGTCTTGCCATTGATGCCACGATTGCACAGCGCAGTGTCTTCGCCCGGAAAAATTATTTTTACCCCGATCTGCCAAAGGGGTATCAAATCAGCCAGTACGAGTTGCCCATCGTGGAGCGCGGCCGCCTGGAAATCACCCTGGAAAACGAGGTGCAAAAAGTCATCGGCATCACACGCGCACACCTTGAGGAGGATGCCGGGAAATCCCTGCACGAGGAGTTTGAAGACTTTACCGCGGTCGACCTGAACCGTGCCGGCACCCCGCTCATCGAGGTCGTGTCGGAGCCCGACATGCGTTCGGCTAAAGAGGCCATCCTGTACATGAAAAAGATCCATTCGATCGTACGTTACCTGGGGATTTCCGACGGCAACATGCAGGAGGGTTCGTTTCGGTGTGATGCCAACGTGTCCATGCGTCCTGCAGGCGAAGACGCCTATGGCACACGTACGGAAATCAAGAACCTGAACTCGTTCAGGTTTGTGGAGCGGGCGATCGATTTTGAAATCGAGCGCCAGATCGGGGTGCTTGAAGACGGAGGAGAGGTCGTGCAGGAGACCCGGCTGTATGATGCCGGCACGGGCGAAACCCGCTCGATGAGAAGCAAGGAAGAGGCCAACGACTACCGCTATTTCCCCGATCCCGACCTGCTGCCCGTGGTCATCGCGCAGGACATGGTAGATGCCATCCGGGCACAGTTGCCCGAGCTGCCCTGGGAGAAAGCCTCACGCTTGAGTACGGAATACGGGCTCAAGGGGCATGATGCCGAGACCCTGGCCATGAGCCGTGAACTTGCCGAGTACTTCGAGCGCACTGCAAAGCATACCGATGCCGATGCCAAGCTGGCGGTCAACTGGATCACCGGCGAGCTCAGTGCAGCCCTGAACCAGGATCATCTGGAAATTACCGAAAGCCCTGTCTCGAGCACCATGCTGGCAGGCCTTCTGAACCGCATCGAAGACGGCACCATCTCCGGCAAGATCGCCAAGGACGTGTTCCGGTCCATGTGGACGGGGGAAGGGGATGCAGATTCCATCATTGAGTCCCGCGGCCTTCGCCAGATTACCGATGACTCGGAACTGGAGACTCTGGTGGACCAGGTCCTGCAGGACAACCCGAAACAGGTGGAGCAATTCCGCTCGGGCAAGGACAAGGTGTTCGGTTTCTTTGTGGGCCAGGTCATGAAGCAGTCCGGGGGAAAGGCCAATCCGAAACAGGTCAATGACCTGCTGAGGAAGAAGCTGGGGTAGCTCTTTTGGGGTTTGCAGCGCCTAGCAAGTACTCAAGCGCGCACAACTGACACGGTCCTGGCCCGCAAGGTCTGGGTACGTCCGGATCTGCACAAACCCGTGTTGGCTGAGCAGTTTGCGGGTTTCGCCTCCCTGCATGAAGCCATGTTCGAGCACGATGTGCCCTCGCGGGGCCAGGTACGGGTGCGCTTGACCGATGATCTTCTCGAGAGCCTCCAGCCCGGACTCCCCGCTGATCAGTGCCATGGCCGGCTCGAATTGCGCCACATGGGGATCCAGGTCCGGGTCCCCTTTTGCGACATAGGGCGGGTTGGAGACGATCGCATCGAACCGGCGGTGACCGATATTCCCGTACCAGTCGCTGTGAACAAAAAGGATGTCGGTGCCATGGCGTGTCGCGTTCATGCGTGCAACCTCCAGGGCCGGCAAGGAGACATCGGCAGCGACCACCGTGCAATCGCTGCGTTCCCTGGCAATGGCAATGGCGATGGCCCCGCAGCCGGTGCCGAGATCAAGGATCTTCGCGCCCTCCTGCTCCGCGATGCACTGTAGCGCGGTCTCCACGAGCAGTTCCGTTTCAGGTCGGGGAACCAGTACGTGTTCGTTGACGGTGAACTCCAGGGACCAGAATTCCTTTTTGCCAGAAATCTGGGCGAGGGGTATGCCCTGGAAGCGACTTGAACAGCAGGATCTGAAAAAGCGTTCTTCGCGCTCGGACAGCAGGGTCTCGGGATGGGCATACAGCTCGGCTTGCCCGATATCGCAGGCGTGGCAGACCAGAAGCTGTGCATCCAGTCTGGGGTTGTCACTGATCTGGACCAGTTTGGCTGCGGCAAAGTCCACCGCCTGCTGACGCGTCATCGCCTGTGCCCGTTACGGTTCACTCAGGGTGGCGAGCTGGTCTGCCTGGTACTCGTTTCGCAGAGGCTGGATGACCGAATCCATGTCGCCCTGCATGACTTCATCCAGTTTGTACAGGGTCAGGCCGATTCGGTGGTCCGTGATGCGGCCCTGCGGAAAATTATAGGTACGGATGCGTTCCGAGCGATCGCCGCTGCCGACCAGGTTGCGGCGGGTTTCCGCCTGCTGCTCGAATTGTTTTTTTCGTTCCAGGTCCAGCAGGCGTGCGCTGAGCAACGACAAGGCACGTGCACGGTTCTTGTGCTGCGATCTTTCATCCTGGCACTCCACCACGATGCCGCTGGGAAGATGCGTGATGCGAATGGCAGAGTCCGTCTTGTTGACATGCTGGCCGCCTGCACCGGAAGCCCGGAATATGTCGATGCGCAAGTCGGCATTGTCAATTTCGACATCATCGATTTCACTGACCTCCGGCATGATGGCAATCGTGGCCGCGGAGGTGTGTATACGTCCCTGGGATTCGGTGACCGGCACGCGCTGCACCCGGTGTGCCCCGGATTCAAACTTCAGGTTTGAATAGACGTCCGTACCTGAAATTTTGGTAATGATTTCCTTGTAGCCTCCATGGTCTCCCTCGCTCTTGTGGAGCACTTCCAGTTTCCATTTCCTGGTTTCTGCGTAACGGGAATACATGCGGAACAGGTCACCCGCGAAAATGGCGGCCTCATCGCCGCCGGTACCCGCGCGGATTTCCAGGAACACATTGCCCTGGTCATGCGGGTCCTGGGGCAGCAGGAGGACCTGCAGTTCCCCCTCGAGCTGATCGATGCGCTGAGAGGTGGCTTTCGTCTCCTCCTGGGCCATTTTTTTCATGCTTTCGTCCTGGTCGCCCAACAGTTCCTGTGCATAGGAAAGGTCTTCCATGAGGCGCTGGTGCTCGGCAAATTTTTTCACGATGGGTTCCAGATGCGCATATTCTCTGGAAAGCGCTGCAAACCGATCCGGGTCCTTGATAATTTCAGCGTCCGAAAGCGAGATGGAAATTTCCTCATGTCGCTCCTGGATGGTCTCGAGCTTGTGGAGAATTGAATCTTTCATGGTGAGGACTGTGGTCCGGGAACGGAAGCCGGTCGCAGCGTACGGGATGCCCCGGTTGCCGGGCCGGTCATGCGGGTGCCAGGCGGGCCTGCCTAGTACTCATTGGGGCCTTCGGGCGGTAAATTTAACAGGATTCGCGCGGCATCGATCAACTCGTTCTTGCCCTCCTTGGCCGCCTGGTTCAGCGCTTCGCTGGGATCATGCATGAACTTGTTGCTCAGGGCGTACGCCAGGTAGTCCAGGGTTTCCTCGACCGATTTTCCCTGCTCCAGCATTTTCCTGGCTTTTTCCAGCACATCATCACGTTGTGACTCGGTTTTTTCACGAAAGGCCCGTACGGTGTCAACGACCCCCTGCCCACGCTGTCGCAGAAAGAATTTTTCGACTTCCCTCGCAATGATTTCCTCGGCGGCCTCGGCGGCTTTCTGGCGGGACTGCAGGTTGTGCTGGATGACATCCTGCAGGTCGTCGACGGTATACAGGTAGATGTCGGGAAGCCCGGCAACCTCGGGTTCGATGTCCCTGGGTACGGCAAGGTCCACCATGAAGATGGGTTTGTGCCTGCGCCTTTTCAGGGCGCGCTCTACCAGCCCCTTGCCAAGAATCGGCAGCGTGCTGGCCGTGGCCGTAATCACAATCTCGGACGCGGGCAGGACGTCATTGACGAGGCTCAGGCCCACGCCTTGCCCGCCGACCCGACCGGCGATGTTTTCCGCGCGTTCGATACTGCGATTGGCCACCACGATTTTGCGGATGCCGGCCGCTTTCAGGTGGTCGGCGGCAAGCTCGATGGTCTCCCCCGCGCCAATCAGCAGGGCAGAATGATGCTGCAGTTCCCCGAAAATCTTTTTCGACAGCGAGACTGCCGCTGATGCCACGGACACGGGGTTCGCGCCGATCTCCGTGCTCGTTCGCACTTCCTTGGCGACGCTGAAGGCGTGCTGGAAAAGCTGGTTGAGGTTGCGTCCCACCGTGCCTGCCTGCGAGGCATCCTGATAGGCGGTTTTCAATTGCCCCAGTATTTGCGGCTCTCCGAGCACCATCGAGTCCAGCCCGCAGGCAACGCGAAAGATATGGTGTACCATGGAACGGTCCTGGTAGTCATACAGGTACGGCGCCGTGTGCTCGGACCTCAGGTTGTGGAAGGTGTTCAGCCAGTTCATGATGCCCTTTTTGCCTTCCTGCATCTGCGTCACCTCGCAGTGCAACTCGGTTCTGTTGCAGGTTGAAACGATCAGGGCCTCACTGACCTGGGGGACCTCGATCAGTTTTCGCAGGGCCGCTCGCAGGTTCTGCTCGCTGATGGCGACCAGTTCGCGCACCTGAACCGGTGCGGTCGTGTGGTTAATGCCGAGCGTGAGTAAAGACATGGGAACAGGGAACGTTCACTGCAAATCGGGGTCGTACAGGTTGGAATACAGGCATGATAAGGTCAGTCCTAGTCACTGTCGATTCTGCCAAAATGCATGTGTAATGCCCAGTTAACTGAAGTAATATCCGCTATAGTCTAACCGAGCTATCACCTCAACATAGTATATTGGCAATCGTGTTCACTATCCTGAGGGTGTTTGGATGGCCAATACTGCTCCTGGCCGTACACGGGCTGTCCGGTTGCGCCACCCCACCGGTCGAAACGTCCGAGGCCGAACATCCACCGGCCCCTGATCCGTCACTAGCGATCAGCCAGGCGCCTGCCTCCGAGTACAGCGCCCACTCAGACCTGCTGTATGAAATCCTCCTGGGCGAGTTATCCGGCCAGTTCAATGACGTCGACCAGGCACTGGAGCATTACGTGCGCGCCACCGAGCTCAGCGATGACCCGCAGCTGGCCGAACGCACGACACGGATTGCCATGGTGGCCAAGAACTGGGAGGTGGGCCTGCGCGCGGCGCACCGCTGGTCGGAACTGGCAGGCGACGATCCGAAGCTGCCCCAGATTCTCGGTGTGCTTGAGCTGCGAAACGGCAATGTCGACCAGGCGGTGGTGCAATTCGAAAAGATCATGCAGGCTTCCGGGGATAGCCCGCAAAAGGGCTTTGGCATCATTGGCGCCATACTGACCCGGGAACCGGATTCCGAAGCAGCCATGCAACTGCTCGAGAAGCTGGTCAACGAGCATTTTGAAAACCCCTATGGACATCTCACACTTGCCGGCTTTGCCCTGCAGGCCGGGGACTATCTGCGTGCACTGGATGAAAGTGAGCTGGCGATCGGATTCGGGCCGGACCTGACCGAGGCGCGTATCCTGCGGGTCCAGGCCTTGCTGGGGCTAGAGGAGACCGATGATGCCCTCACGGACATGAAGATTCTTGCCGAGGAGGCCCCGCAAAACCGCGAGTTGCGCATGTCATATGCACGTACGCTGCTGACCGCAAAACGCTACGAGGAGGCCGAAGCGGAGTTCCAGACCCTGCATGCAGAAAGTCCCGGGGACAGCGAATTGATCTATACCCTTGGACTGCTGCATTTACAGCAAGAACAGTATGAGGCCGCCCGGGAGGACTTCACCCGCCTGGTCCAGGAGGACCAGCGCAAGGATGAGGGGCACTATTACCTGGGACGGATCGCAGAAGAGGAAAAGGATTTCCGGACAGCCATCGCCGAATTCGAAAAAGTGGAGAAAAGGCAGTATTACCTGGATGCCAGGGCCCGGACCGCTTCCATTTATGCGGATCTCGAAGGCCTGGACAGGGCGCAGCAGTACCTGGCTGAACTTCGCACTCACCAGCACTCGACGGAGGATGTGGTGCAGGTGTTTTTGATCGAGGGACAGCTGTTACACGAGCACAAGCTCTATGTCGCGGCGATCGACCTGTACAGCGAAGGATTGCAGAAATTCCCGGGCCATCAGGAACTGCTGTACGCGCGGGCCTTGATGGCGGAAGAAATTGACCGTATCGATCTGCTTGAATCCGATCTCAGGGCTATCCTGGCCGAGGATCCCGACAATGCCTCGGCGCTGAACGCGCTGGGCTATACCCTGGCCGATCGAAACTCCCGTATTGGCGAGGCCCTGGAATACATCCAGCGTGCCCTTGAAATCCGCCCGGATGATCCTGCGGTTATCGACAGCATGGGCTGGGTGCAGTTTCGCCTCGGCAATTATGAGCAGGCGGAGCAGTACCTGCGAAAGGCCTACCGACTGCTCAAGGATGCTGAAATCGGCGGACATCTTGTCGAGCTGTTCTGGGCGCAGGGAGATCACCAGGGGGCAAGAAAAATGATGCAGGAAGTGCTGGAGCACTTTCCCGATGAGGAGTACCTGCTAGAGCTGCAAAGAAAATTCCAGTAGAAGGTGCATCGTCCAATGTGCCGATCCGGTGTTCTATGCGCGACCCTGCTGGTACTGGCCGCGTGCACGACCGTTCGCGAGCCGCCCGTTCCATCACTCCCGGATGCGGCCCGCCAGCAGGCATGGGAGACCCACCTTGCACATCTAGGGAAGATACCTACCTGGGGCCTGAAGGGCCGGGTGGCCGGAAAATCGGACAGTGAAGGCTTCCAGGCGGGCGTGTACTGGGAACAGCACCTGCAGTCATTCAGTATCGATTTGCATGGTCCATCGGGACGCAAGACGGCGGCCATCTCCGGGAGGGAAGGGAAGGTCGAGGTACAGACCTCCAGGGGTGAACATTACCTGGCAAAAGAACCGGAAACCCTGTTGCAGGACTTATTCGGCTACGCCCTGCCTGTGACCGGCCTGCGGTACTGGGTGCGTGGCGTCCCAAACCCCGGTCATGAAGTCCGGTCGCTGGAACTTGATGCCCGGGGTCGCCTGAAGCATCTCAGCCAGGCAGGATGGCGCATTGACTATAATCGCTACCACGAGGGATCCCCTGCATTGCCTGCACTGATTGAAATATCAAGCACCCGCCTGGATGCAAAAATCATTGTGGATCAATGGTTCTGAATCAGGCGACGGGGACCGCTACGGATTGAAGGATCGACATTGAACAACCAGACACAGGATGACCGGGCTGATGGCACATGGCCGGCACCGGCCAAGCTGAACCTTTTTCTGCATGTCGTGGGTCGCCGTGGTGACGGTTATCACCTGCTGCAAACGGCCATCCAGTTCATTGACGTCTGCGATGAATTGAATTTCGACGTCAATGAGGATGGCGCGATCCAGTGTACCGACGCCAATGACGGCCTGGCCCGTGACGATGACCTGACCGTGCGTGCAGCAAAACTGTTGCAACACGAATGCGGCACGCGCCAGGGGGTGAACATACGGCTCAGGAAGGTCATTCCGACCGGCGCAGGATTCGGTGGCGGAAGCTCCGATGCGGCCACGGTGCTGCTGGCACTCAACCGTCTCTGGGGTTGCGGCCTGGAGGTTGGGGACCTGGAAGCAATCGCTGTACAACTGGGGGCCGATGTCCCGGTGTTTGTCCGCGGGGAGGCCAGTTGGGTGGAGGGCATCGGCGAGCATCTGCAGGCGATGGATTTCCATGAACCCTGGTACGTTGCATTATTTCCCCGTGTGCACCTCGACACCCGGAAAATGTTTGCCAGCCGGGACCTGGTGCGCGACTGTACACCGATCGCAGCAAGCGACTTCCGGCTTGCGCAAACGCAAAACGTATTCGAGCCGATCGCCCGGGCGCACGCCGACGTGGAGCGTGCGTGGCAGTGGCTGAGCCAGTATGCACCTGTGCGCCTGACGGGTTCGGGAAGTGGTCTGTTTGCCTGTTGCGAGTCCCGGCAGCAGGCGCAGAGCATTGCCGTGGATTGTCCGGCGGAGTTTGCAGCTTTCGTGGCGAAGGGTATGAATCGTTCGCCCGTGTATTCGCTATGCGGGTATAATCAAGTATAGTTCAGCACCTAAGATTTTGGGCCGTCGCCAAGTGGTAAGGCACCGGGTTTTGATCCCGGCATTCGCAGGTTCGAATCCTGCCGGCCCAGCCAGGGTACCTATTTGCACAAGCAAGGCGCTATACCAACATGATTCGTGAACGAGAACTGCCGGTCGACAACAGCCTGATGGTATTTTCCGGTAATGCACACCCGACGCTCTCGCAGAATATCGTCGACTACCTGAACATTCCCCTGGGGAAGGCATTGATCAGTCGCTTCAGCGACGGAGAAGTGCAGGTGGAGATTCAGGAGAACGTGCGCGGCAAGGATGTCTTCATCGTCCAGCCAACCAGCATGCCGACCAATGATCACATCATGGAATTGCTGATCATTGTCGATGCCTTGAGGCGTGCCTCGGCAGAACGGATCACCACGGTGATTCCCTATTTCGGCTACTCGCGCCAGGACCGCCGGGTTCGTTCGATACGCGTTCCCATATCGGCCAAGGTCGTGGCCAACCTGCTCTCCAGTGTAGGGGCCAACCGGGTCCTGACCGTTGATCTGCATGCCGACCAGATTCAGGGCTTTTTCGATATTCCCGTGGACAATGTGTATGCCTCACCGGTTTTGCTTGGAGATATCTACAAGCGCAAGCACCCCAACCTAATCGTCGTATCACCGGACGTCGGCGGCGTGGTACGTGCAAGAGCCCTGGCCAAGCGCCTGGATGACGCCGACCTGGCCATCATCGACAAGCGCCGTCCGCAAGCCAACCAGACCAAGGTCATGCACATCATCGGCGAGGTGGAAGGCAAGGATTGTTTTATCATTGACGATCTGGTAGATACTGCGGGCACCTTGTGTCAGGCGGCCAGCGCCCTGAAAGAGCATGGTGCCAGTGCGGTGCGGGCATATGCCACCCACCCGGTGCTCTCCGGCGAGGCCATCAAGAACATCGAGAACTCAGAACTGGATGAGTTGGTGGTAACTGATACAATCGCCCTGCGCGAAGATGCCCGGGCGTGTTCCCGGATACGTCAGCTGGAGGTTTCGGCACTGATTGCCGAGTCCATGCGCAGGATCAACCAGGAAGAGTCAGTCAGCACCCTTTACATGGATTAACGGGGATGGCAGCCGGACCCGTCCGGCGCCTCTGAAACAGTCGGAGAAGAGCATGAGTATCGATTTCAAGTTAACCGCCCATGCCCGCGATGAACGCGGGAAAAATGCAAGCAGGAGACTGCGGGCGGCTGGCAAGGTGCCGGGTGTGATCTATGGAGGCGGGGAGCCTCCCGAAGAGGTGACGTTTGAGCATGACACCCTGATGCACAACCTGGAAAACGAGGCGTTCTATTCGCATATCCTGACTGTGGATGTGGGAGGCACTTCCCAGAAGGCGATCTTGCGCGAGTTGCAACGCCATCCTCACAAACCGACCGTACTGCACCTGGACTTGCTGCGCGTGCGAGAAGATACGCGTATCAATGTGCATGTCCCGATTCATTTCATCAATGAAGACACCTGTCACGGGGTCAAGCTGGACGGCGGGGTCATCAGCCACAACATGGTCGAGCTGGAAGTTTCCTGCCTGCCAAAAGACCTGCCGGAATTCATTGAAGTCGACATTCAGGATCTCAAGCTGAACGAATCCATCCACCTCAGCGGCGTGCAGGCACCCGAGGGAGTCACCATTGTGGAACTGACCCACGGTGAAGGGCATGACCATACCGTGGTATCCGTGCATGCCAAGCGGGCTGAAGAAAAGCTCGAGGAAGTGGAGGAAGTAGACGAGGCGGAAACGGACGATCAGGATCAGGCTGGAGATGAGGATGATTCTGCACAAGATGATGCCTCATGATCTCTAGTCCACCGTGCCTGCCCAACACCGCATACGGCTGATCGCCGGTTTAGGCAATCCCGAAGAGAAATATGTACAGACCCGGCACAATGCCGGGTTTTGGTTTGCGGATGCAGTGGCCACGCAACGGGGTGCAGTATTCCGCTACCAGGAAAAATTCAAGGGCGAGGTGGCGCATTTCAGTTTCGAGGACGGAAAGGTCTGGCTGCTCAAGCCGCAGACGTATATGAACCGGAGCGGAGCGTCGCTGCATGCGTTTGCGCAGTTCTACAAGATCTCAGTGCAGCAACTGCTGGTCGCCCACGACGAGATCGACTTGCCCAATGGTTCTGCGAGGATCAAACATGCGGGCGGGCATGGCGGGCATAACGGCTTGCGAAGCGCCTTCGAACATCTGGGACAGGACTTTCTGCGCCTGCGCCTGGGGGTCGGACATCCGGGCCACAAGGATGACGTCACGGACTATGTGCTGAAAAAGCCGGGTGCCGAGGAGCGCCGGGAGATTGATTCTGCGGTTGACCGGGCTTGCCATGTCCTGGATGAGCTTCTCAAAGGCGATACCGAAGCAGCGATGAGACAACTCCACACCCGGGCGGCGCATGGGGTTTAGGTGTGGCATCGTCGGCTTGCCCAATGTCGGCAAATCCACCCTGTTCAATGCGCTAACCTCAGCCCGTATTGCGGCCGAGAACTATCCGTTCTGCACCATCGACCCGAATATCGGCGTGGTCGCCGTACCCGACCCGAGGCTCGCCACACTCGCACGCATCGCGAATCCTGAAAAAACCATTCCAACGACGATTGAGTTTGTGGACATCGCCGGTCTGGTGGCCGGTGCCTCGAAAGGAGAGGGGCTGGGAAATCAATTCCTCGGGCACATCCGCGAAACGGATGCGATTGCTCACGTGATCCGCTGCTTCGACGATGAGAATGTCATTCATGTGGATGACAGGGTCGATCCCCTTTCAGACCTTGAAACGATTTCAACCGAGCTGATCCTGGCGGACCTGGAAACCGTGCACAGGGCCCTCGGCAAGACGGAACGTGCGGCCAAGTCGGGAGACAAGGAGGCGGTTGTACGACTGGGGCTGTACGAACGCCTGCAAAAGCACCTGGAGAAAGAGTGCCCGGCACACGGGTTCGAAGTGGAGGACGAGCACCAGCATCATTTCAGGACCCTGCACCTGCTCACCGGCAAGCCCGCATTCTATATCGCCAATGTCTCGGAGGACGGGTTCGAGGGGAATCCGCATCTGGACCGTTTGCAGGAATTCGCGAGCCAGCAGTCGGTGCCAGTCATTGCGGTGTGTGCGAAAATTGAAGCCGAGCTGGCGCAACTGGAGGAAGAGGACCGGCAGGCCTACCTGGACGAACTCAAGCTGGAGGAGCCCGGCTTGAGCCGGGTCATTCGCACCGGCTACGCGCTGCTGGAACTGCAGACTTTTTTCACGGCGGGCCCCAAGGAGGTCCGGGCCTGGACGGTGCAGCAAGGTGCGACGGCTCCGCAGGCGGGCGGAAAAATCCATACGGATTTTGAAAGGGGCTTCATCCGGGCAGAAGTCATCAGCTACCAGGACTATGTGGATGCCAACGGTGAATCAGGCGCGAAAGAGCAGGGCCGGTGGCGACTCGAAGGAAAGCATTATCTGATCGAGGAAGGCGACGTTGTGCATTTCCGTTTCAATGTATAGGGTTGTTGACATCTCCCCGGACGTTTCTGTACCGTTCACGGGTTTTCCCGAACGTGGCTATGTAGCTCAGTTGGTTAGAGCACAGCATTCATAATGCTGGGGTCGTTGGTTCAAGTCCAACCATAGCCACCAAGTCAAAGTCCAAAGACGTCCTATAACATCCTAATATATTCATATAATCATACACTTACAGTGGTATTGCGTCCAAAGTGATCCTTTGAGATTTATTGACATCCGGGGGCAACTGGGGGCAGAATTGGGGGCAAGCACACCATTCATAAGGGAAGTTGCCCCCATGAGCTTGTCCAATGCTGCAATCCGAAATGCCAAGGCTGGTGAAAAAGCTAGAAAGCTGTTTGATGGCGGTGGGCTGTACCTGGAAGTTGCGCCCCACGGAGGAAAGTGGTGGCGTTTGAAGTACCGTTTTGAAGGGAAGGAGAAGCGCCTCTCGCTAGGTGTTTATCCCGATGTCACGCTGAAGGATGCACGTACTAGGCGTGATGAGGCCCGCAAGCTGCTAGTGAACGGAGTCGACCCGAGCGAGCAGCGCAAGGCAGAAAAAGCTGCAAAAGCTGAAGAGACAACGAACAGTTTCGAGGCCCTTGCAAATGAATGGTTTGCCAAGTATGCACCCCACTGGTCTTCTGGCCATGCGACTCGCGTCATTAGTAGACTGAAAGGAGATGTATTCCCATGGATTGGCAGTCGGCCGATTACTAGAATT
The DNA here is from genome assembly GCA_022824965.1 of Gammaproteobacteria bacterium. Classification (GTDB taxonomy): domain Bacteria; phylum Pseudomonadota; class Gammaproteobacteria; order UBA4575; family UBA4575; genus WTFY01. The sequence continues at coordinate 355,157 of JAJDYY010000008.1, read as the reverse complement.
ACAGCACCCCAACTACTTGAGACAGTTCAGCGGATCGAACAGCGTGGGGCACTGGAAACTGCTTATAGGGTGCTAAGCTACTGCAGCCAGGTTTTTCGCTATGCGATTGCCACTGGTCGCGCCACGTACAACCCTTCGGGAGACTTGAAGGGCGCATTGCCCCCTGTGAAAGGGAAGCACTTTGCTTCAGTCACTGAGCCCAAAGAAGTAGGGAAACTCCTGAGGACACTCGATGGTTACGAGGGAACACTCCCTGTACGTTGCGCTCTTAGGCTTGCGCCGCTGGTTTTTGTACGCCCTGGCGAACTCCGCAACGCACAGTGGGAGGATATGGATATGGATAATGCCGAGTGGCGTTTTCAGGTGACCAAAACCCGGACCCAACACATCGTACCTCTTTCAAGACAAGCTGTTGAGATTTTGCGGGAATTAAGACCTTTGACCGGAAATGGTCAGTATGTATTTTCCAGCGCAAGGAGTCCTAAGGGCGACAGACCAATGAGCAATAACGCCATTCTGGCTGCTATGCGCTGCCTGGGGATTGGCAAGGAGGAGATGAGCGGCCATGGGTTTCGGGCGATGGCACGAACGATCTTGGATGAGGTGCTCAAGTTTCGTCCAGACTATATCGAGCACCAACTTGCCCACAGTGTGCGTGATCCAAACGGGCGTGCTTACAACCGCACTGCCCATCTGCCAGAGCGAAGAGAGATGATGCAGGTATGGGCAGACTATCTCGACGAGTTGAAAGCCGACACGTGAATATCTGTTCCACGAACTTGCCCTCTGTAAGCTGCACCGTGACTGGCAAGCGATAGCCGCGCGCTAAAACCAACGCATTCTTTTGTGTACAGCCCCATACCGTATGCAGGCGACTTGGTAGCCCCGGCAAGTCTGCTGTGCAACCGTAGGCTAGGAAAGGTCATACAACGAGCTGGACATTCACGTACTAGGCCGTGTCACTCCTTGGTGAACGAAGTGAAACGCAGGAGTGACACGGCCGCCTGCAGGGCTCCGAGGCAGGTAGCCCCGTACTGTGCGTTTTTGAGAGCTGAATGCCCCGTAAATTACGGTGTCGAAATATTTAGCTCAGTGATAAGAAGATTTTCCGTGACTGAGAGGCGCCGGGTGGTATACTGACCCGTAACAGTTTTGTACCGGTGCCGCTACGGTATATCAGCGGCAACGAGGCGCCTCCGGATCGCGCAACAGGTGCCCCAGCCGCAAGGCTGCGATCCATCTTCAATACCAGCCTGTGTACAGCGGTACCCAGGCATCAGGATTCAGGTCTTTGGCCTGCTTCCATCTTCAACGTCCTGACAGGACTTCAGGCAGGCTTCGGGCTTGTCCATCTTCAACGCAAGGCATTCTGCCTGTCGGCACGTGCGGGTTCGCCTGTACGTGACATTTATCTAAGCCCGTGAACGGCACCCCGGTCTGGTCTTCGGGACCAGGCAGGAATGCTGTGCACCGGGCTATTTTTTAAATCCCGCGGAGCGATCCGCATGACTGAAAAGGAGGTATCACCATCTTGAACTGTCGCCCCTTTGGGGCATCTTGGACTGGCACGGAGTCACTCTTCGACCGAAGAGGACCTGTGTGGCCTGACTGAGGCCCATTCAAGTCATTGAGGGAGTTGTGTCCCATGGAGCCATGTCGCGAAAGCGAACCTGAACCGCCAAGGCGGACAGAAGGCCAGAAACACTCACCGAAGAGAAAGAACACGGAAAGGCTTGGAACCATGAGAAATCTTAATCACCAGCTGAAACAGCTTTGCCGGCACTGCCGGGAAGGCAGCTATGCCACGCAACGAAATAGAGAGCGCATGCTGACGCTGATGGCCAATGAGCTGCATGCGATGGGCTACCGCAAGATGCAGTCAAAATCACTCAAGCCCAAGCACATCGAGGCGCTGGTGAAGCAGTGGCAGGAAAAGGAACTCTCGATCGGGACGATCAAGAACCGGATGGCTGCACTGAGATGGTGGGCCGACAAGGTCAACAAGCAGAACGTCATCGCCCGATCCAATGAATTCTATGGCATCCCGGACCGAAGGTTCGTCACCAACGAGAGTAAAGCCAAGGACATCACCCAAACCCAACTCAGCAAGGTCAAGGACATTCATGTGCGCATGAGTCTCGAACTGCAGCGGGCCTTTGGGCTGCGCCGCGAGGAGGCCATGAAGTTCATGCCCAGTTATGCGGATCAGAAGGATCACCTCCGGCTCAAGGCCAGCTGGACCAAGGGCGGCAAGCTCCGAACGATCCCCGTTCGAACAGAACATCAAAGAGCGATCCTTGACCGCACACGGGCCTTGGCTGGCTTCGGCTCATTGATCCCGCCGCACCGAAGCTATGTACAGCAGCTGAGAGTCTACGAAGGCAACACCACCCGGGCCGGACTTTCGAGTATGCATGGGCTGCGCCATGCGTACGCACAGGAACGCTACGAGGAACTGACTGGCTGGAAATCTCCAGCCGCAGGTGGGCCCGATAGCAAGTCACTGACCCCGGAACAGCGGGAGCTGGACCACCAGGCCCGGATGACGATCAGCCAGGAACTCGGCCACGAGAGAGAACAGATCAGCACAGCCTACCTAGGAAGATGACTGTGAAGATTGCAACCAAAAAAGTATGAGGAACCTACTATGAACTACAGGATTGTAAGACTGAAGGATGTCCAGCGCATGACCGGACTTTCCCGCTCCACGATTTACGCCCAGATCGCCAAGGGTGATTTTCCCAAACAGATCAAGCTGACCGGTGCACGCTCGGTCGGCTGGCATGAACACACAGTGATCCAATGGATCGAGTCCAGGCAGCAGGTGTGATGTTGGGGATTAAATGCAATCCTGCAAATTAGGTGTAGTGGTGCCAAAATTTTTAATCTAAGTTAGATCTGTATTTCACTGCTCTCGTTAATTTGAGTTTTGGGTCATGTGCCATTGCCTGTCTGTATTTCTGTCCGTCTCGCTTGGGTCAGGTCACTCAGTTCACCTTTCTCAAAGCTTTCAAATGCAAATCCCTGTTCATAGGGTATGTGCATTCGATCCAGCTGCAGGCCCTCACGCATAGGTCGAGGCAGGCTGTCCAACCATTTTGGAATGTCAGAGTTGTTTAGATTGTAATAAGACCCGCCTAGTTCAGGCATGCCCGTATCAGGCCAATGACCGTTGCCATGCTTCAAGGGAACGACCTCCCAGAGATCGTGATAGGTCTGCACCAGAAAAATCTCATCCGGCGCATTTTTGTGTTCTGCCAATATCCCTGGAAGGAGGTCACCCCTGAACTTAAAATGTGTGAGTCCTGGACCCCCGCTTTCCAGTACCAGGACCGTCCGCGCCCCATCCATCTTGCACGCTTCAAGCTTTTTGCATTTCCTGGAAAATGCCCGCATCAGCCTTTTTCTTATCAGAGGGTTCATATCTTCCGGATAAATCGGTCTTGACCAAAGAGAACCGGGTTTTTGTCTGATAGAGACGGCATCTGGCCAGCGACGCAATTCGAATGCACAATAAAAACCATCCGGCTTGCCACACACAGAATGATCAGAATAGTAGAGATCATAGGGTCCCTCGGGCCAACACATCATCTTGTCTCGCAGCAACCCTTCATTCATGCATACCCAGTCTGCGAGGCTCTTCAAAGCACGATTGCGTTTGACTTTTCCGTCTGGCAATGAAACGTCAATTGGGTATTGCAACTCGTAGTACGCCGGGCTCGGGAATGGCAGTGAGAGATTTTCCTTGAAGTAGTCAAGGATCTCTCTGATGGTTACTTCCATCTTGATTTGATTCTCGAACAGCTCGATTCGCGTGTGCTCGATCACATACTCCTGGGCTCCTATCTTCAAGCGCAAATCCACCGGCGGACCGACTCCATCCACCTCGGGACGGCGAATGTGTGCACGTATTTTGCCCGTTCGCTTCTCGATGGCTTTCACGACGGCATCACATGCCTTACCTTCATAGTTCTTGTTGTACATGAGTAATCTTGCCTCATCTCCCGTTAGGTGAACCAACTCTGATTAACGGAAACAAAGGGTAGTAGATAATTTTGGGTTGTGATGTTTGTGCAGTACCTGCTCCACCCACCCCGATACTAATCAGCTTGCTAAAATAACAAAACCATAACCTGTATTTAACCAACCTGTATGACAGTTCACGATAAGTTGAATGCCATCATTGTCCAAAGCGCTGAGCAACGAGGTATTGTGATGCCACGTATCGGAAAAGGTCACGCTGAATCACCTGGTGGAATTTTTAGTCTGTTACAAGACCCCGGCGGCAATGTCCATACACCTGGTTCCGGTGCAGTGGTTTCGGGCTTCGTCGATGTCGAAAATAATGATTCGACGGCCAAATGGTGTAAATCGCTTTATGATCGGCTGGGTATTCCCAAATCTGTCATCACCCCATGGAATGCTTTTGGAGCATATGGTGAGAAGCCTAGTATGAAGGCAATTAATGAAAATATACCTCTTTGCCAGCAGTTGTTGGATATTGCACTGCCAGTTGCCGTGATCGCACAGGGGCGGTGGGCATAGAAGGCAGCGCAGCACCTTCGTTTTTCCGGCTCACTCTTCTGTGTCCCACACCCAAGTCGGCGTGGCAGGGCCAGCTACAAGGGGGCTGCAAAGGACATTGAGGATGCCTTTCATACGGCATTCGAAAAATCCCGATCTAGGAAGTTCGGCTAAATTCCCATAGTATCTTGTTTTGAATAGTTATCTTGTCCTGCCTGATCTCGTTACAGGTGACTTGAGGATACTGATATGGGTGATGACTTAAAGAAAAAGTTATGGGCGTCTGCGGACAAGCTTCGCGCGCAGATGGATGCAGCGGAGTACAAGCACATCGTGCTGGGCCTCATCTTTCTCAAATACATCTCAGACACCTTCATTAAGCAGCAGGAAGAAATCCGGCGCATGGTGTCAGAGCCCTCGTCTGAATATTTTTTAAGCGAAACCCCTGCTGAGTTCGAAGAAGCGCTTGAGGAGCGTGACTATTACACACAAGACAATGTCTTCTGGGTGCCACAAGAGGCACGTTGGGAATCTCTCAGAGCCAAGGCAAAGCAACCTGATATTGGGTCCCTTGTGGACAAGGCAATGACCCTGATAGAGAACGAAAATCCATCCCTGCGGGGGAAGCTGGACAAACGCTTCGGGCGGGCACAGCTGGGTCCGGGGGTACTGGGTGAGCTGATTGATCTGATCTCCACCATCGGATTCAGTGACAAATACGACTCCAGTGACTTGCTGGGCGAGGTCTACGAGTACTTCCTGGGTCAGTTTGCCTCAGCCGAGGGCAAGAAGGGTGGGCAGTTCTATACCCCTTCACATGTAGTGAAAACCCTGGTGGCCATCCTCTCGCCGCATACTGGTCGGGTGTATGACCCTTGTTGCGGGTCAGGCGGGATGTTCGTTCAGAGTGAAAGGTTTGTGCAGTCACATGGTGGCCGGGTGGACGATATCTCCATCTACGGGCAGGAGAGCAACCCTACAACCTGGCGGCTGGCCGCCATGAACCTGGCGATTCGGGGATTTGCTGCAGATTTAGGTAAAGAACCCGCGGATACCTTTGCACGGGACCAGTTCCCGGATTTGAAGTTCGATTACATCATGGCAAATCCACCCTTCAACATTTCTGACTGGGGTGGAGAGAAGTATGAGGAAGATCCTCGCTGGATATACGGCAGACCCCCTGTGGGGAATGCAAACTTCGCATGGCTGCAGCACATGCTGTGGAAGCTGCGACCAGGAGGACAGGTCGGCGTTGTCCTTGCAAATGGTTCCATGAGTTCGAACGCAAGCAGCGAAGGCCAGATTCGTAAGGCAATGATCCGTGGTGATGTGGTGGAAGTGATGGTAGCACTGCCGGGCCAGTTGTTTCTGAACACACAGATTCCTGTATGCCTGTGGTTTATGACTAATGACAAGACTGCGAATGGTCGTGGCAGGCGTGAGGAGACCTTGTTTATTGATGCGCGTCAGCTGGGAACGATGGAGACACGGGTCAACAGGGTCCTGACTGACGAAGACATTGCCAAGATTGCAGATACAGTGCATGCGTGGAAGCAGGGAGAAGAGTACGAGGATGTATTGGGTTTTTGTAAGTCGGCATCCATTGATGAGATTGAGAAGAGTGGATTTGTCCTCACACCTGGACGCTATGTTGGGGCTGCGCCACAAGAGGATGACGGTGAGCCTTTCGAAGACAAGATGAGACACTTGGCTGCGCAACTGCATACGCAGCAGGTTGAAGGTGCTCAGCTTGATCAGACTATCGCTGAAAACCTAAAAAAGTTGGGGTTTGCAAGATCAGGATAGCCTGAGATGACGTGAAAATAAGTCGTGCATCACTTTTGAGAAACAACTAGCTCATATCCTACATATTGGAGATAAAAGATGCCTTTGCCTTTGGACCTGTCGTCGTTGAAACAAGCCATTTCACAACTAGAAGAGGCTCTTGAGATATATGATTCAGAGTTGACAATGGCTGAGCCTCGTCTCAAGCGACATATGAGGGCGGCTGTAATTCAAGCTTTTGAATTTACCTATGAGTTGTCCTTTAAAATGATTAAGCGCTACCTGGAACTAGCTTCTGCTAATCCTGTAGAGGTTGACGACATGTCTTTTAATGATGTGATACGTGAGGCATCCAAACAGTCGTTAGTGCAGGCTGAACTTGTTGTTTGGAGAGAGTATCGCCGCAACAGAGGCACCACAAGTCATACGTATGATGAACAGAAGGCACAAGAAGTTTTAAACAGTGCTCCTGACTTTCTCGCAGAATCACGTTATCTCTTGATACAGCTTGAGAAGAAGAATCGGACCCTTGGTTAGTTCCGTTGATATTCGTTCTGACCACTTGAAAATTGTGCAGGATATCCTGTGCACTCACTTGCCGAGTGATGTGAAGGTATGGGTATTTGGCAGCCGTGCCACTTGGACAACAAAAGATTCGTCTGATCTTGATTTAGCAGTCGAGGGCGATACGCCGTTGGACTTCAGGACGATCAATATACTGCAGGATGCTTTCGAAGACTCCAGCCTTCCTTATACAGTTGATGTCGTGGACATGAATCGAGTCAGTGGTGGCTTTAGGCAGGTTATAGAAGAGCACAAAACACTTTTTCCTGTCCCGGAAAGCAGTTCAGATTGGTGTGAGGTGCCTTTCAGTCAAGCGGTTGAGGTTAATCCGAAGGTGCAACTTGTCCGCGGCGAGACCTACCCTTTTGTTGGCATGGCTGCTATCAACGGAGATTCAAGAAATACGTATGCAATAGAAGAGCGTGAATTCAGAGGTGGGGGCTCTCGCTTCCTAGATGGCGACACGCTCATGGCTCGAATCACGCCATGTCTTGAGAATGGCAAGATTGCTCGCTACAACGCTACAAAGCAGATGATATCAGCACATGGCTCTACCGAATTTATAGTTATCCGTGGGCGCCCGGATGTCACAGATGGTGGTTTCGCCTACTACCTGACGAGATGGAACAGGTTTCGTGAGTATGCGATTGGTCAGATGACTGGTACTTCAGGGCGCCAACGCGTGCCTGCTGAAGCTTTAGACCATATAGCTATTTCTCTTCCACCTCTTTCCGAGCAACGTGCCATCGCCCATATCCTCGGCACCCTCGACGACAAAATCGAACTCAACCAAAAAACCAACAAAACCCTTGAAGAGATAGCCAAGGCAATCTTCAAATCATGGTTTGTTGACTTTGACCCTGTCCGAGCAAAGGCAGAAGGCCATCCTACGGGTCTTCCGTCTGAAATCAGTGATTTATTCCCTGATACTTTGGTGGAGTCGGAGATTGGGGAGATCCCAAAGGGGTGGAGTATTGCTTCAATCTACGATTTGTGTGAAGTAATTTATGGAGCGCCATTTAAGTCCAAGTTGTTTAATTCTGACAGGCGAGGATTGCCTCTTGTGAGAATTAGAGACCTTGCAAAAGGTGGATCAGAAGTTTTTACAGAAGAAGCACATCCAAAAGGAACTTTAATCAAAGCAGGTGACCTAGTTGTCGGGATGGATGGTGAATTTAGGTGTTATTACTGGACAGGAAAGGACTCTTGGATGAACCAGCGAATCTGTAAATTTATCCCAAATACAAATATCCCCACTGCTTTCCTTAAGTTCGGGCTGGAAAGACCGCTTTATGAAGTTGAGTCTACAGAGACGGCGACCACAGTCATTCATTTGGGTAAATCAGATATTGATAGGTTTAAGTTGATCCGCCCGTCTGATTACGTGATGTCAATTTATGAAGAAATCAGCTTTCCAATATTTGCAAAAATTAAGATTGCGAGTCAAGAAAATGACTGTCTTTCCCAGCTCCGCGATATTCTCCTCCCTAGGCTTATCTCGGGTGAACTCCACATTTCAGATGCCGAAAAGTTTCTTGAAGAGGTAGATATCTAGTGGCGCTGGTGACCGAAGATCAAGTTGAACTGTTAAGCATCGACTGGTTTAAGGAACTCGGCTATCAGTACAAGTGCGGGTATGAAATTGCCCCGGATGGTCAGGAACCGGAACGCAAAGACTACCGTTCAGTCATTCTTCAAGATCGCTTGCAGGAAGCACTGACTCGCATCAATCCTGATATCCCGAAATCTGCAATCAGCACGGCACTTTCTCAATTGACTAACCCGAACATCCCGGCATTGATGCCCTGCAACCGGAAAGTGCATGAGTGGCTGACCAAAGGCATCCAGGTCACTTTCCACGAAGATAACCAGGAAGTCGGCAAACAACTCAAAGTAATTGACTTTGAAGACCCGGAGAACAATGACTGGCTGGTCGTCAATCAGTTCACGATCCAAGGGCACAAACATAACCGCAGGCCAGATGTATTGGTGTTTGTAAACGGGTTGCCACTTTCCGTCATTGAACTCAAGAATGGTGCGGATGAGGATGCGGACATCTGGACCGCATTCGATCAGTTACAGACTTACAAGGCGGATATCCCGGACCTGTTCAGCTATAACGTTTGTATGGTCATATCAGACGGTATCTACGCACGTTTGGGGTCAATCTCCGCAGACAGGGAACGATTCATGCGGTGGCGCACCATTGATGGTGTCGAACTGGACCCCCTAGGCCAGCACCAGCAGCTCGAGACCCTGATCCAGGGAGTTTTCAACAAGGAAATCTTCCTCAACTACCTGCGGTACTTCTGTCTATTTGAAGATGACGGAACCCTCATCAAGAAGATTGCCGGCTATCACCAGTTCCATGCCGTACAAGTAGCAGTCGAGAGCGTGGTGACTGCGAGCAACGTGGAGGGTGACAAGAAAGGCGGAGTAGTCTGGCATACACAAGGTGCTGGAAAAAGTATCGAAATGGCGTGTCTGGCCGGGCGCTTGATCTCGGAGCCTCGGCTGGAGAACCCCACCATTGTCATGGTTACAGACAGAAGGGATCTGGATGGCCAGTTGTTTAATGTCTTTGCGAATTCAGGCGAACTACTGAACGACACGCCCAAACAGGCTGATTCCCGTGCAGAACTGCGGGAACATTTGATGGATCGGCCTTCGGGCGGCATCTTCTTTACAACCATGCAGAAATTCGGTCTGGATGCGGATGAGGAGCGATTCCCCGTGCTCACGGATCGTCACAATATTGTGGTGATCGCGGATGAGGCACACCGGACTCAATATGGGTTCAAAGCAAAAATTGATAGCGAGAGTGGGGCCATCAAGTATGGTCTGGCCAAGTCCCTGCGTGACGCCTTGCCCAATGCGACGTTCCTCGCGTTCACCGGAACACCTATTTCCCAGGATGATCGCGACACCCAAGCGGTTTTTGGCAACTACGTTTCAGTCTACGACATCCAGCAGGCCGTGGATGATGGCGCTACCGTTCCGATCTACTATGAATCACGCTTGGCCAAGATCAACCTGAACCAGGCCGAGCTTCCTCAAATCGATGAGGAAGTGGAAGAGATTCTGGACAGTGAGACAGCGGATGAGCAGGAGAAAGAGAAAGCCAAGAGCCAGTGGTCCGCATTGGAGGCAATCGTTGGAACGGATACACGCCTGAAGGAGGTGGCGGTTGACCTGATCGATCACTACGAGATGCGCAGTCAGACACAGCCTGGCAAAGCCATGATCGTGACCATGTCTCGTATGATATGTGCCAGGCTGTATGACCAGATCGTGGCCCTGCGTCCTGAATGGCATTCTGATGATCACATGTCCGGAGCAATAAAAGTCATCATGACGGCATCTGCATCCGACAAGCTGGAACTTCAACCTCACCATACCAGCCGTGCACAGAAGAAAGACCTTGAGAAGCGTTTCAAAGATCCTTCAGACCCTCTCAAGATTGTTATTGTTCGAGACATGTGGCTGACCGGGTTTGATGCACCCTGTCTTGCGACCATGTATGTCGACAAACCAATGCAGGGCGCGAATCTGGCACAGGCCATTGCAAGGGTGAATCGTGTCTTCAAGGACAAACCCGGTGGGCTGGTGGTGGATTACATCGGCATTGCCCCGCAACTCAGGGAGGCTTTGGCAACCTACAGTGCGGCAAAAGGGAAGGGCAGACCGACGATTGATTCATCTGAAGCGTTACGGATCCTTAAAGAGAAGATCCAGGTCGCACGAGACCTGCTACACCCTGTGGACTGGAGTGAGTACAGGATAAACGCGCTTCAGATCATCCCGGCCTGCATGGATCATGTGCTTGAACAGGAAGACGGCAAGCGCAGGTACTGCGATACCGTCCTGCAATTGACTAAGGCCTTTGCATTGTGCGGAACCCTGGATGAAGCCATGGAACTGGCCCCTGAAGTGGCATTTCATCAGGCAGTGCGTGCACCACTCGTAAAAGGCGGAAGCGGAGAGAAGCCACCTCGAGATACGGACTTTGAATTACGGCAATTGCTGTCCCAGGCAATCGTGGGTGAGGGCGTATCCGATGTTTTCAGACTCGCAGGCCTGGAGTCTCCGGATATCTCCATTCTTTCGGATGATTTCCTGAAAGAAGTGATGAAGATGCCGCACAAGAATCTGGCAGTAGAACTTCTGCAAAGACTCATTAAGGGCGAGGTCAAAACCAGGTTCCGCACCAATGTTGTCAAGCAACGTAAATTCAGTGAGCTTCTCGAGAAATCCATCGGTAAGTACGCGAACCGTGCGATTGAAGCGGCACAGGTGATTGAAGAGCTCATCGCCATGGCGAAGCAATTCCAGGAAGACCTGAAGCGAAGGGAAGCCCATGATCTGTCGGATGAGGAAGAGGCTTTTTATGATGCCCTTGCTCAGAATGAGTCTGCACAGGAATTGATGGGCGAGGACGTGCTCGTTGAGATAGCCAGGGAGATTGCAAAAAAACTGCGGGAAAACCTGACTGTGGATTGGGCAGTTCGTGAAAGTGTTCGGGCAAGACTGAGAATTCTCATTCGTCAGTTACTACGGAAATACAAATACCCTCCCGATCAGCAGAAAGGTGCGGTTGAGTTAGTACTAACCCAGGCAAAGATGTTATCCGAAGAAATGGTGTGAGGTATTTTGTATATAATCTGTAGTTGAATCTGATCTTCCTTTACTTGTAGTCCGATAAACTGGAATATCCACATACAAGCAAATTCTCCAAGGCCTGTCTTGTATTTCTCTTCACCATTGCATCATCACTGGCCAATCCTACCTGAATTATTGTAGCTCTTTTAGCGAATGGGCTGCTTGCAAAATCGATCCGGGTTAAGATCATTATCTAGAGCATAAAGTGTATCCAGATACCACTTGCTCAAGGGGTACTTGTCTGTTTCTTTATCTTTCAAAATATCAAGTACGCCGTGCTGTTGACTAGTCAATTCCAATAAAGTCGAGTCATCTTCCTCTAAATTTTGTGTACCCATAAGCAGAAAAATTTTGAAATAACTTGGTATACCGTAAAGGTTGCTACTGACACTGCGGCAAGTTTCTGGAGCGTGAAGTGGAAAGAGCTGTTTGTCTCTGGATTAGCTACTCCATGTGTTGATCAAATCAATGACATACACAAGTCCACTGAGTGCTGCTATAGCAGAAAGAAATATGCTTATCTTCATGAGGCAGAAACTTTTCCTTGTCCTGCTGTCCTCAATCTCTTTTCTTTGACGCAGTTTCCCTGCTTCAAAGGACATGCCTTCTTTGTATGGCCAAAAACAGTCGCGTCCCGATTGATCCAGAAATTTTGGAACATCCTCTTCCTTTATTCTCTCACTTGCGAGGCCGGTACTATTCCATTCACCGTGAAAGCAGCATGACCCAAGACCGGTCAATGATTTTCGTCTTTCGAAGGGAACCTGTTCATACCTGCCTGCAACGTTATCCAGATAATTTTTTCGGGCAAGAAAATGGCAGTTTCGGCAACAGTCTTTCAAGTTCCTCTCACTAAAAATTTAATCCAGCCAGTGGCAAAGCATTCTCCTGCTTATAACTCTATATCAGTATGAGTAGAAATTTTCTTCTTGAGGAATCCATAAGCAAGACTTTTTATAACCTCAAGGGTTACATTACCACCTGTTTCAGCAACTGCTGCCTTAGTTTTATTCCATATACCTTCGTCCCTGATGGACGAAATGAAGTCGTGTCCTTGAGATGTCAACCGATAGCCTGCATTACTTACCTGAATCATGTAACCTGCATCACATAAAAGCTGAGCGTGATACAATTTTTTTCTTTCAGCAGGAGAAGCGTCAAGTGTATCAAGAATCATCACTAGGAAGTTGTCTTGCTTCTCAATTTCAAAAAGAAGGTCTCTGATATATTCATCATCACGTTGCATTTGATTTCCTTTTTCTAGTTTCTGTAAACCATCATCTACACCTTAGGCCTGTCGCGGGGAAAGCTACACAGGCATACGAAAGGAAAATTTCCAGTGTATATGTTTTATGTGATAGACGATTTGTTTGCATCTTGGCAATCAGGACTGTTTGATATTTGATTCATGGCTTTATAGAGTAAACTGTGACGGGCTGCTGCCCATGAGTTGACTGTGTCCATAACAGCTCTTCCGGCTCCATCAGCACCAGGGAAAATACTTGCACCAGTGATCCCAATCTTGGCACACAACCAGTTTAATCTGGCACTTTGCTGTACAGGAATCGTAAGTTTCATCAAAGGAGTATCTGGGAGTATGGAAAATTGATTTTCAAGCCCAACGACATTGAACGGCTCTCCGAGGCTCCCGCTGTGAGGGTAGACTGTGAACAAGCCAGCCTGGGCAGCAAGGTGGGGAGATATTGCACCAGGAGGCTGGACAACATTCACTCTGTGGAATACAGAAATTCGATCGATATTCAATACCCATACTGCCAATTTATCAGTTTCCGTAGTTTCACCCCATTTCCCAACATTTGAGAGGGCTCCACTAGCCGCAAAGTATACGGCCGCATAAGGGTTCTTTGTCCAGTCAAGCAATCTTGTTGGCACTCCGTGCTGTTGCGCCAGAGCCATCACTTCAATCAGGGCTGGATTCGGCCATGATTGTGGGTTGGTGAAATACTCATCCTGCCTCTCAGCTGCGAGCACGTTTTTTCGAAATTTCAACGAGTCATTAGGTATTTTAACTCCGACTTGGTCACAGAAGCCCGCGAAGGTTTCAAGTAGCACAATTTCTGTGCTTATTTGGTTGTCAGCCGTTATGTTATCACCCCATGCAATTGTTGCAGGATTGCTTGGGCTTTTCCGTAACACAGAGGGTATGAGGCCCCATTCTGCATTTTCCTGTCCACGGTAAATTAGTTGGCCTGGTGACCTAACAAGTTTGTTGGTAGGGCTCAGTGCATCCCATAATTCGTCAGCAGATCGGAATTCTTTTTCTTGAAATGAAATATGGCCCACAGATTATCCTTTCATATTTCCCAAAGCATGGATACAAAAATCGAGTACAAAGCCTTTGTCCAAGTAAAACCTCCCCTGCTAAAGTTCTTGGTGTTGAGGCACCGGCTTAAGGCTAGCCAATTGTCTTTGCCTTTGAAGAAAGCAATAAATCCGCAGTCAATAATCATTGTTTGTGTGTCCTGGAGAGTGTGAGAACTTGATGAGCAAGCCATGACTACAACCTTTTCATGTATAACTCGGTACACTACAATTTTTTATATTATCCTTCAGAAGGCTGTCTGCTGGTAGGGCCAAGTTGCACCAAGCCATTCTATTCCCAAAATAATTGTAACGACTTCGAAGATTCTAATACGTGAACAATGCGAGTTTGGTGAAAAAATTTTAGGACAAACTTAGACAGTTTATCTAGAGAATGTGATGGCAATACAGATTCCAAAGCCACTTTATGAACAAGATTTCGAAGACTGCAATGAGGTGTTGTGGCGTTGTTTATTGAACGATCCAATGGCCAGCAAATACGGCCGCAAAGGACAAAGTCAGCATGGCGTGGATATTTTTGGTCATCGTGATGGCGATGTATCTCGCCCGGTTGGCATTCAATGTAAATTAAAGGCAGTTGGGCGCGAGCTTCTAGAGCAAGAAGTTCGTGCTGAGGTTAATAAGGCATTAGAATTTGAACCACCACTTACGGAGTATGTAATTGTCACAACCGCTCCTGACGATGCGAACCTCCAAAGTCTGGCAAATAAACTTTCGTTTGAGATAAGTAAATCCAGACCTCTAGATCTCAATATCCATATTTTTGGATGGGATAAATTACAACGCGAAATTCAACGCCACCCTGAAGCCCACAAGGCCTTTGACCCATCGCATACGCCGCAGATAGATCAAATAGAAAGTGCTATTAGAGACATCCCCGAGAGGGTATCAGATATGCTGTCTCCCCAAATTGAGGTAGGTCACCAAGAAGTAGCTTCCTTAAGAAGTAGTGAAATAGCGATAGCGGACTCTGCTGCTATTCATTCAGAACACGAAAAACACATTAACGATTATGTAGAACTAATTCAAAGTAAGCCTGAAACCGCCCTTGAATTACTGCAAAAGCTTGAGAAAAGGCTTGCCTCCGATGCATCAAATCATATCCGATTTCGGGTCAAAACAAACATCGCTGCATGTCACTTGGAACTTGGGCAGAAAAGGGAAGCGGCTACTGGATTGATTTCTGCCTGGGATTTTGCTCCCGAGAATCCTAAAGCAATCGCAAACAAGGCGCTGGGGTTCCTGCTTTTGGGAAACCGAGATTACGTGAGAAGTTTTGCTGAGGAAGAATTAAAGAATCAACCCAGCAATGCACGCCTTGCAGCGTGTTATCTCCAAAGTCTGATTCATGATGAATCAATTGACGATCCGATTTCACGAATACCTGAAGAAACTCGGAATACACCTGAAGTTGCCGAGGCTCATGTGCAGTGGCTCATGGAACGGGGAGAGCCGTATTCCTGGTGGGATGAGGCAATATCCGCTTATCGTCAATTTCCTGAAATTGCGGCATTGCAAGAACTTGGCGCTAATGCCTTGCTTTCAAGGGCTATGGGTGGGGAGCGATACATGTGCGGGCAGCCCTTGGGTAATGTTGATGATGTGAATGAAGCCATCTCAATATATGAGTCGTTATGGGAGAGCGTTCAAGAGAGAAGTATATACTGCAGTAAGGATTTATCTTCGGTACCGATGAATCTAATGACGGCGTACCATATTGTTGGAAACAGTGAAGCTGCTGTCAATCTAGGCCTGCAGGCCCATGGACGGTTTCCCGACGAAGAAACCATAAAAGTTCACCTCGCATCGCTATTAATTGACCAAGGTCATATGGCCCAAGCCTCAGAGACTATTTCAGGGCTTGCTGACAATGTTGAAGGAGTTATTACTGCTCGGTTCAAGATTGCAATAGCAAATAAGGACTGGCCTAAAATTTTGGAATTTGCAGATGAAAACCTGGATCAATTTCCGGAACCAGAGAAGAGTGTCGTCCAGGCAAAGGGTGTTATTGCACGAATGGAATTGGCGGAGCCAGCGGATGTGCGTGACGTTCTGGAGAAGGGGTGTAGAGATTTTGTAGGCAATACACGTGCATTAACTGTGCTTGCACAGTCAGCACGTACTCGTGGAATAGAAGATATTTCCCAGTTACTATTCGAATCGGCAACTCTGGCATTTCAGAATGGTGATGACACATACATTGCCCGTCTTACACTGGCCGAAGAGGCACTTGCACGTGGGCTACTGGATGTAACTATAGAAACACTGCATGGACAGATAGCGCTTGATCGTGACAGTGGGGAACTTCGTACACTAGCTACGGCTCTTGCATTTGACTTCCCTGTACGGGAGCGGGCAACCAGGTTTTTTCTGATTTGGCACCAGATCTTCGATGCAATGCCTTCTTTCAGAAGCTGGAAGGAATTTTACATTTCAACAAAGGTGATTTTGGGAAAGCGATCACGCCGCTGTTGAGTGCATTTGAGGAGGGGCCTGAGATTTACACGTTACTGTGTGTGGTAAGGGCATACTTCGCCATAGATGACCAGGATGCAATCAGGCAATTGGTAAGTGGTTTGGAAGTCGAGAATTTGACAGGCGCTTCGATGGACCGCATCGATCTTAGTCATGTTCTTTTTGACTTTTCAGAAGAGCCTGCATGTGCTCTCGATATCGCTTACGAAGCGCTTGTCACAGACCTTTCAAATGTAGAACTGGTGCTCAAGTTTATGGGTCTCGTACTGAGGGCAACTTCATCGGACCAAGAGCTTGGCATCGGTGATACTGTCAGCACTGGTATGTGGGTCCGGCTGACAAGTGCAGAAGGAAGCGATTACGAAGCATTGATTGGAGAGTCTCAGGACAGACCATGGGGTCAAGCGGAAACGGATAGCAATTCATTCATTTTGAAATGTTTGGGGTTAAGGATAGGAGATAAGTTTGAAAAAACCAATTCATTAGGTGTCAAAGAGACATGGTCGGTAGCTGAACTAAAGCCATGGTGGTTACAGGCATTTCACCATCTCACGGCTAACTTCGGACAAAGATTTCCTGAAGCACATGGATTTGCCTCATTAAACATTGCCGATGATGATATAGAGCCGGTGTTGGAGCAAGTCCGTCGGTATAGCGCGATGGCACGGCAGCAGGCGGATCTCTACTTGCAACATGGCGTCCCGCTTGTTGTTGCCGCAGGAGATTGGCCAGGCGGTGCAATAGCGTTTGCGCAATACCTAGTTTCCATAAACGAAGAAGTGAAGGTTTGCTTCGGTGTACACGATGAGTGTGATAAAGCACTGAGAGTGATCCAGAAACATGAGCGTGCTGGTGCAGTTCTCGATGCTTTTACGGCTTGGCATGCAGCAGTTCTTAAAGTACTGCCAGTGTTAAAAGAGCGACTTGGTCCCTTGGCAATTCCTGTTTATGAGCTAAACCGACTAAAAGAGATGATCGATGATCATGCTGGTCTGGGTGAAGGCGATACGATGTGCCTTGACTTTCGAGACGGGCAATTCTTTCGACATGCTGAAACCACTGAAGACCGGAACAAACGGATCAGTGCGGTGCAGTCATTGATAAAAAGCATTGAGGAATACTGCTCAGTAGAGCCTGTGCAATTGCCAAACAATCTTTCGGAACTTGGCGAGAGATTGATTCGTGTTCCTCCAGATGGTGCCTTCAGTGTGGGTGTTATGGCTGGCGAGACCCGCGTTCTTGTTAGTGAGGACCTTGCAATTCGGCAATATTCCCAAGAAGCCTTTTCCACAAGGGGTGTCTGGATTCAAGCTGCAATATTTAGTGCAGAACAGGCAGGAACTATATCTGCCGAATCTTACGCTGAAGCAGCTGTCTATCTCGCGCAGCATCGGCACGGATATGTGTCTGTAAGCACCACAGTGCTTCTTTCAGTGTTCGAGCAGGATGAAAGCCGAGACTTGAATCAACTGGAAGCTCTATGTACCTATGTGGGTGGAGAAAATGCAGATATTCAATCCAATACAAAAATCGTTGCAGATTTTGTCAATACAATTTGGGCCAATGCACAGCCAATAGTATGGGCAGGCAATTTTCCGATAGATGCCAAGACTTTAAAGGCTACAAACCTTATGTTTCGCACGTTGATTCTTGCTAGGTGCGACGGTGAGTGGGGACAGTGGGCAGCCTCGCTTTATCAGGTACTGACCACAAAGCCTAGGCACTATCTTTTCCGTTGGTGTGAAGAGAACTTCCTTCCGATTGGACAACTCAGAAATTCACTGACTGTATGGACCTGAGAAAGGGAACCCCTAAATGCTTCTTGTTGGCATGCGGTACCTGGGGGCAACATTGGGGGCAACTAGATTATCTTCTAATCGGTTACTATCAATATATCAAATAGTTATAGTTGTCTTTCAGTAGTAACCATACCATCCGCACTTCGGCGGCCTCTCGCGGGGGATGTTATGCATGCATGACCTGCACGGCATTTCAAGGTTCCGAGCCCCTGGGCAAACCTACAGCTCGATGGAGATGTAATCCAGCAGGATGGTCGGATACACGTTTTTATAGCGCTGGTTATCCAGATCACCAAGCTTTGCAGTCCCGGAAAACAGTACCCATTGGCATTGCAACGCGATATATTCGGGATCGAGTTGACTTTGCCTTCTTCGATCCGCCAGTGCTGCTTTCAGCGCATCGATTGTGCCCCTGCAGTGCCGTTCGAACCTGTATTCCGTCGCTTCGTCAAAGCGGGCGATAATTTCATTGAGGGTCACGGTGTCGCCCACCAGGTTCAAGCGCATATTGGCTGCGTGTGGGTCGAAAACGGCTTCCGCAACGTATTCTGCCGCATCGTCTGAACGTGTCACATCCATGCGGGTTTCTCCGTCTCCCCAGTACCGCACTGCCCGGGACCGGAAATCGAAAATACCCATCGAGGCCGAAAACAGGTCTTCCATGAAGATACCGTTGAAGAGGAATGTGTGTTCGATGGATTCGCTTTTCAGGATAGAAGCGAACCTGGCCTTCAACGCGAGTTCGCCATGATCGGCCGGGTCCAGCCTGGAGTAATCCAGCGTGTAGTCCGAGGGTATGAACCGGGAGACGTGATGAGCCACGGACACGTCGAGCAGATTCTTCTGGCCGTCCAGCATGACCTGGGGCCCGCCTTTCACGGCCGAGATCACGGCATGAGCACCCTTGACTGCCGTGTTCAGGGAACAGGGATCCTTGAGGTCGCCCTCAAAGATTTCGACGCCCCGGCTTGCCAGCCATCGAAGGTTGGCACGGTCTGATTCAGCAATGGAATCCGGTTGAACCAGCACGCGGATTTTGGCCTCCGGCCGGTAGGTCATGGCCCGGACAATCTTGAACCCGAAGGTTCCGGTTCCGCCGACGATCAGGACTGTTTGCATGCGTTGCAAGTACGTTTTGACTGCTGAGGATCCTCAAACTGTGGAACACCTTCGTGTATCCCTCTGCCCGTTCTGTAATGTACAAAAAAGTCCCCTATAATCCAAAATGTTGATGTTGTTGAAGTAAGTAGGCCAAGCGGTCCCATGAAATCACCCAAGGAAGCCAAGCCCTGTAAAGGTCAGGGGGCAACCTAT
The DNA here is from genome assembly GCA_022824965.1 of Gammaproteobacteria bacterium. Classification (GTDB taxonomy): domain Bacteria; phylum Pseudomonadota; class Gammaproteobacteria; order UBA4575; family UBA4575; genus WTFY01. The sequence goes on along the minus strand of JAJDYY010000008.1, from coordinate 335,694 downwards.
ACCGTCTGCACGAGCCCCCAGGCTGCCCGCACTCGGGTGCGCCGTGCCGAGGCCCGTGACGTAGCGGGCATTGTCGAAATCATTCGCCCGCTCGAGGATGCCGGTGTGCTGTGCAAGCGCTCGCGTGACCAATTGGAACGTGAACTGGAGCACTTTCTCGTTGCCAGGCTGGACAGCATCGTTGCCGGCTGCTGCGCACTGCTGCCGGCCGGCACAGGCGCAGAACTCGCCTGCGTTGCCGTGCATCCTGTATACCGCGGCAGTGCGAACGGCATTGGCGGTAAGCTGCTGGCGGCAGCGGAAGATGCTGCCCGGGAGGTGGGCTTTGATCACCTGTTCGTCCTGACCGCCCAGACCCGGGACTGGTTCGTCAAAAACGGTTTCACGGTAGTCACCAGCGGTATGCTGCCGGAGTCATACCGCACGCACACCTGCCTCGAACGCAACGCCGAGGTACTGGTAAAGGCCGTATAGCCGCAACCGTAGCCGTAGCCGTCCATCGGGAACGCCTAGTCAGTGTGCAGGTCTTGGCACCCTTAGTTGAGTACGTTGTGCGCATTAGAGAATGGATACCAGCTACTTGGCAATAAGCTGAGGACAGGGCAGATCAGCCTGCCTGATGGAGCCTTTTAACCAGCACGCGAGAAAGGCGGCGCTTGAGTCGCGCGGGGTCATTGAGTGTGTTCTGGAAGTGGTGGTCTGCATCGCCACCATCCGCACCTCAGGGGAAACTTCCTCCCCGACCGGCGGAATTACAAGCCGCTTTTTTCCGCGAGGTGGGCCACGGCCTCGCGCAGCGGATCGGCGTGCGGGTTACTGACCGTGTGCTCGATGAGTATGGTGCGCGGACTTTTGGTGTCGTTGCCGTAATAGGCGTTGTTGAGATCCTCGCGGACTTTGAGCACGGCACCCTCTGCACTCACGCCGCCGTAAATCCCCTTGGTCCTTGAGAATGCCAGGATATCGACAGACTTGTCCTGGATATCCAGGGACTGGGCTTTTGCGCCGGCACCTATGGGACCGGTGGCAATGCTGATATCGCCTCCCAGCTTGAATGAAGAGGTCAGCAATCCATCCACGCCTCGATCCGTCATGATGATCAAGACCAGTTCTGCGACCTCGACCCCGGCCTGGAATCCGATGGTTCCGGAACCCATCGTGTAAAAGGCGGGATAGCTCCAGATATTGTCCTCTCCCTTGGAAAGCAGCACGCCGCTACCTCCGGATCCGCCAAAAATGAAACCGCCCTTGACCAGCTGGGGGACAATCAAAATACCCCGGGCTCTATGCATGTTGTGGTGCAGCCACTCCATGTCCGGGTCGATGGCAAACGTATCCACCGATTTTACAGCGGCATCCACCAGTGCATGGGTATCGATCTCACTGGCGTGTGCATTCTGTAAGCTGAGTATTGAAAACAGGCCTGCGAGAATCAGGCGAATCAGGGTGTGTCTTGGCATGCTGTCCTCTGGCATCGGGTGTGTGCAGTTAGTGTAGCAGAATCCTTGTACGGGTCTAACATGGAAGACCCTCGTTTCATCGCAGGCACGCCTTGAGGATGTGGTCCATGCAATGGTACGCGTAGCGGTAGCCTTCGGGCCACTGGCTGTGACGGGGACCCGCGACATTCAGACATCTGACATCAAACTTTCGGAAAAATTCCAACGCCAGGTCCGCGGCCTGCTCGCTGTGCTGGCGCTCGGCATCAATCAGGATCAAGGGCCTTTCACGCTGCCTGCAATAGTCGGCGGTGAGGGCGGTGCCACCTTTCAACACCTGTGCGTAAATGATCAATGTGCCATGACTGTGGACGATGTTGGCAAGCGTGCGCTTTGCATAATCCGCACTGGCGTGCTCTGTGAGCGGATAGCGCCCGGGTATGACTCCATCCTCGGCCTTGCGGCCTTTTGGACAGTGACCGCCACACGGGAAGCGGTGATCCAGCGCAGCATCCAGTGCAGCCCGGTCGACCCCGGTCTGCCCGCCCGAGATGATTTTCTCGAGAGGGTGCACGGGGCGTGAAGTCACCCGAGACATGGTCGGCGGGGCGCAAAAAAAAGCCCCGTGACAATTCCGTCACGGGGCTTGATAGACAATGGCTTGGCGTGGTTAGGCAGCCTTGCTTTGCAGGGCAGAAGAGATCTTCGCCAGCTCAGCCAGGATGGCCTCGGGCATACGATCACCAAACTCCTCAAAGTATTCGCCGATGGCCACGGTTTCCTCTTCCCACTTGGCCGGATCGACAGACAGCAATGCCTGCATCGTTTCAGGGGAGACATCGATACCGTTGATATCGATATCCTCGACATTGGGCAGGAACCCGATCGGCGTTTCTCTTGCATCAAGCTTGCCTTGACAACGCCCCACGATCCAGGCCAGAACCCGCATGTTTTCACCAAAGCCCGGCCACATGAACTTGCCGTCCTGGTCACGTCGGAACCAGTTGCAATGGAAGATCTTGGGCAGTTTGTCCGACTTGCCCTGGAAGCTGAGCCAGTGGGCAAAGTAGTCACCGAAGTTGTATCCGCAGAACGGCTTCATGGCCATGGGGTCGCGCCGGATCTGCCCGGCTCCGCCAATCGCGGCAGCCGTCATCTCAGAGGCACAGGAAGCTCCGACCAGTACCCCGTGGGCCCAGTCCTTGGCCTCGAAGACCAACGGTGCCAGCTCCTTGCGGCGACCGCCGAATACCACGGCTGAAATCGGTACACCGTCCGGGTTGTCCGCCATCGGGGAGTAGACCGGGTTGTTCTTGGCGGGCACGGTAAATCGTGAGTTGGGGTGGGCCGCAGGACCAACCTCGGCATCGTAGGGGTTGCCTTTCCAGTCCAGCGCCGGCGTATCGCCGTCATCCTTTTCTTCCCACCAGGGCTCGTTATTGGCCGTGACCCCGACGTTGGTAAAAATGGCATCGCTTTTCAGGGTGTCGTACGCGTTCTTGTTGGACCATTCGTTGGTGCCGGGCACGACTCCGAAATAACCGGATTCGGGATTGATGGCCCAAAGCCGCCCGTCGTCACGCAAGTGCAGCCAGCAGATGTCATCACCTACCGTGGTGACTTTCCATCCCTTGTACTGTTCCGGCGGAATCAGCATGGCGAGGTTGGTTTTTCCGCATGCAGATGGGAATGCACACGCGATGTAGTGCGTCTCTCCCTGCGGGCTTTCCAGCCCGACGATCAGCATGTGTTCGGCCAGCCAGCCTTCCGTGCGCGCCTGCCAGCTTGCAATTCTCAGGGCATGGCACTTCTTGCCAAGCAGCGCATTGCCGCCGTAGCCGGAGCCGATGCTCATAATGTACAGCTCTTCGGGGAAGTGCATGATGAAACGTTTTTCCGGGTCCAGGTCGCCGGTGGAATGCAGTCCCCTGACAAAGGTCCCTTCTCTTTCAATCCGTTCCAAGGCCGGTGCGCCGATGCGTGCCATGATCTTCATGTTGGCTACCACGTAGGGGCTGTCGGTGATTTCGACTCCGTTTCGCGACAGCGGAGAGTCGATCGGCCCCATGCAATACGGGATCACGTACATGGTTCGGCCCTGCATGCAGCCTGCAAACAACTCGTGCAGTTTCGCATGCGCTTCATCCGGGTCCATCCAGTTGTTGTTCGGTCCGGCATCTTCCTGGTCCTTGGTGCAAACAAAGGTCAGGTGCTCCACGCGCGCCACGTCCGAGGGGTCTGAACGGTGCAGATAGCAGTTGGGATGCGTCTCCTCGTTCAGTTTCATCAGTGTGCCGGTGTCCAGCATCTGGTCTACCATCGTGTCGAACTCGGCATCGCTGCCGTCGCACCAGACAATCCTGTCCGGCTTGGTATGCGCCGCCACTTCGTCTACCCACTTTGCGAGGGCATCATTCTTCGTTGTCATCTCAAAATTCCCTGTAAATTCAATAATCGTGAATTGGATCCGGCAATACTGATGGTAGTCACCGAATATAAAAATCAGAACTCCTAATTATACATAGTGAAGGTAAATATATAAGCCTCAAACAAATTTTTATCCGTGCGTTTGCCGGATTCCTATCCCTAAAGAGACATGCGTATATGGGAAATTGCGTATTTCAGATGCACTTGCATGCATCCGTAACGGGGCGCCGGATTCCGTCTCGTGAGCGCAGGGTTCGCTGATGATTCTGCAATTTTATTGGAAACCGTACCCGGAATAGAACACACTGCACGTCAAACTCATATGCGGATTTGGCGATGGATAACCTGTACCGACTGATCAACCTCATGCAGCTGCTGCGCGACCCGGAAGATGGCTGCCCCTGGGACAACCGCCAGACCTTCGCCTCGCTGGTGCCCTACACCATAGAGGAGGTTTACGAGGTGGCAGCGGCCGTCGACAAGCAGGATTTCTCCCTACTCAGGGAGGAGTTGGGGGATTTGCTGCTGCAAATCGTCTTCTATGCGCAGATGGCAAGAGAGCAGGACCTGTTTGATATTGATGACGTGGCGCGAAGTATCAGTGACAAGCTGGTTCGCCGTCACCCGAAAATCTTTGAGGAGGAAACTGCGCCGGACATGGCCACCTGGGACGACATCAAGGCGGCCGAGCGCAAGGCAAAACAGGGATCAGGCAGCTTGCTGGACGATATTCCGGAGGCGTTGCCGCAACTGTTGCGCGCCTGGAAGGTTCAGGAACGCGCGGCCTCGGTCGGCTTCGACTGGCAGGAGACCCGCCCGGTGCTCGCGAAAATCACCGAGGAACTCGACGAACTCGGTGAGGCATTGGCCGCGGAGGATGCACAAGACCGCCTGGTGGAAGAACTGGGAGACCTGCTGTTTTCCGCAGTGAATCTGGGTCGGCACCTGGATATCAGTGCAGAAGAGGCACTGCGCAAGAGCAATGAAAAATTCCTGAGCCGTTTTCGCGAAGTGGAGCGGCAGATGGCGCAGCAGGGGAAACGTCTGGCCGACTGTTCCATGGAAGAAATGGAACAGGCCTGGCAGGCTGCCAAGCTCGCGTAGCCTCGCAGTCTCGCGACATCACTCGAAGCGCATGGAGAAGTCCACCGCCTGGACGTTCTTGGTGAGAGCGCCGACGGAAATGTAGTGCACCCCGGTTTTCGCCACCTCGCGGACATTGTCCAGGTTGATGCTTCCGGAAGCTTCCAGTTTTTTGCGGTCCTCGTTCAGGGCGACGGCTGCCTGCAATTCGGACAGGGAAAAGTTGTCCAGCAAGATCGTATCGGCTGCGGTTTCCAGGGCCTCTTCGAGCTGCTCGCAGCTCTCCACCTCGATTTCAATCTTCAGCGCCGGGAAATGCTGTTTGGCCAAGTCCGCCGCCTGGTGAATCGAGCCCGCAGTCGCGATGTGATTCTCCTTGATGAGGATGGCGTCGTACAGTCCCATCCGGTGATTCAGTCCACCTCCGCATTGCACGGCATACTTCTGTGCATAGCGCATCCCCGGCAGGGTCTTGCGGGTGTCCAGGATTTGTGCGGAGGTCCCCGAGATGCGCTCCACGTATTGCCGGGTGCAGCTGGCCGTGGCTGACAGGGTCGCCAGGAAGTTCAAGGCGGTGCGCTCCCCGCTGAGAATGGCCTGTGCCGTCCCTGCCATCGTACAGACGGTGGCATCTTTTTCGATGAGATCACCGTCCTGCTTTTTCCAGTCGACACGCAGGTCGGTATCCAGCTGGTGCAGGGTTTCGTTGAACCAGTGCTGGCCGCACAGGACTGCCTCCTCGCGACAGATCACCACGGCCCGAGCCTGCTCTCCGGTGTCGAACAGCGACGCGGTCAAATCCCCGTGGCCAATGTCCTCTTTCAGGGCAGCCCGCACGCTGTGCCAGATGGCCTTCAGGGCATCCTCATCATGGACATCAGGATTCATTTCCAGACCTCTGCACCGCAGGCTATTTGTACAGATAATCCCGGGTGACCCTGAAGATCACTGGACTGAGCAGGGCCAGGGCAATCAGGTTGGGTATGGCCATGAATCCGTTCATGACGTCGGCAAGCAGCCATACCAGGTCCAGCTTGATGAGTGCCCCGGTCAAGATGGCAACCACCCACAGGATCCTGTACGGCGTGATGACCCGCACACCGAAGATGAATTCGGCACAGCGTTCGCCGTAGTAGCTCCAGCCGAGCAAGGTGGTGAAGGCAAATACCACAAGGCCGAAGGTGACGATGTAATTTCCGCCGCTGATGCCCTGGCCATAGGCCAGTGTCGACAGCGAGGCCCCGGTCTCGCCACTGGTCCAGGCCCCGGTCAGCAGAATCACCAGTGCCGTCATGGTACAGACGATCAGGGTATCGATGAACGTGCCCAGCATGCCGATCATGCCCTGGCGCACCGGATCATTGGTCTGCGCTGCAGCATGCGCGATCGGTGCACTGCCGAGGCCGGCCTCGTTCGAGAAGATGCCGCGCGCGACACCGAATCGGATGGCCGCGACCATGGCCGCCCCGGCAAATCCCCCGGTGGCTGCCGTGCCGGTGAAGGCGCTGGTGAAGATCAGCCCCAGGGCCTGGCCAACCTGTCCAAAATTCGCAAAGATGATGATCAGTGAGCCGAGCACGTAGGCGATGGCCATGATGGGAACCAGCTTGCCCGCCACCACTCCAATGCGTTGGACTCCGCCGAGAATCACCAGGCCGACCAGGACGGCCAGCACGATTCCGGTCAGGACCGGGCTCACCCCGAAGTTGGACTGTAGAGCATCGGATACGGAATTGGACTGCACCATGTTGCCGATGCCAAAGGCTGCAATCGTGCCAAACAGTGCAAACAGGAAGCCCAGCCACTTCCAGTTCTCGCCCAGGCCGTTCTTGATGTAGTACATGGGACCGCCAACCCGACGGCCCCGCTCATCCACTTCCCGGTACTTGACGGCCAGTACGGCCTCGCCGTACTTGGTGGCCATACCGAACAAGGCCGTCACCCACATCCAGAAAATGGCACCGGGCCCGCCGAGAAAGATGGCGGTCGCCACACCCGCAATGTTGCCCGTTCCGATGGTGGCCGAAAGTGCCGTCATCAGGGCCTGGAATGGGCTGATTTCACCTTGGTCCTTGTCTGCCTTGCCGGACACAAGCAGCGCGAAGCCAAGCCCGATCTTTCTCCATGGAATCAGTTTCAGACCGAGCGTGAGATAGACCCCGACGCCGAGCAGGAGGGTCAGCATCACAGGTCCCCAGATGAAGCTGCTCAACTGCCCCAGAAGTGAATGTAGTAATTCCATGGCTGCCCCTGCTATACGTTAGTCACTGGGTTTTGTTTGTGCTCGGCAACGTACGGGTTCCTCATGAACGGACCGAACGAGGGGGCCGGTCATGTCGGTCATTGCAGGCACAGCCTGTCCACTTCCGGTCAGACAGTCCTGCTTGCAATGCTACTCTGAAATCGAGAGTATATCGAATGGACATGGACCTGCCCCGTGAGCGCTTCCGGATCAGGGCGTTATCCCGCCAGGACGCACTGCAAACCCTAAAGCACGACGTTCAGGACAGCATGTTGTGCGCACCGCGCAGCCTGCCACCCAAGTACTTCTACGACGAAGCCGGCTCAAGGCTGTTCGATGCCATCTGCAAGACCCAGCACTACTACCTGACACGCACCGAGTCCGCACTGCTGGAACGGCATGCGGACGAGATCATCGCAGCCGTGCAGCCGCAGGCCTGCGTGGAGTTGGGTGCAGGTACCTCCGTGAAGACTGAAATCCTGCTCTCCAGGCTGACCGCCGGTTCACGATCCTTCACCTATGCACCGATCGATGTATGCGAGGAGATGCTGATCGAGTCCGCCGCACGCCTGCTGCACCGCTATCCCGGATTGCAGATTGAGGCCGTGGCAGGCGAGTACCTCAGTGCCCTGCAAGCCCTGCCCAGGCTCGACGGGCCGGTGCTGTTCGTTTTCATCGGCAGCTCGATCGGCAATTTCACCGAGACCGAGTCGAAGGAGCTGCTCACCGGGCTATCCGGGATCATGAACCCCGGGGATGCCTTGTTGCTGGGCCTGGACCGGGTCAAGGACCGGCAGGTCCTTGAGCAGGCCTATGACGATGCCGAGGGCATCACGGCCCAGTTCAACCTGAACGTGCTGCAGGTGCTGAACACACGCCTGGGTGGAAATTTCACGCTTGAGAATTTCTCACACCGCGCCGTCTACCAGGAGGTGCTGGAACAGATCGAGATGTACCTGGTGGCCCGGGACGCCCAGCAGGTCACCCTGGCGGAGATCAACGAGACCCTGAATATACAGGCGGGTGAGGCGATCCTGACCGAAATCAGCCGAAAGTACACCCGGGACTCCATTCGACGGCTGCTCGACGGCAGCGCCCTCGCAGAGCACATGCACTTCGAACCCGGCGATGAGTATTTTTCGCTGGTGCTAGCCAACAGGCGTTGAGGACCCCGGGGATGGGCTCACTCCCATCAGCATCTCCAGCAGGGCCTTTTGCGCGTGGAGGCGATTTTCCGCTTCATCCCAGACCACGCTTTGCGGGCCGTTCAGCACCCCTTCGGTCACTTCTTCGCCCCGGTGCGCAGGCAGGCAGTGCATGAACAGCGCATCGTCGCTGGCCAGTTCCATCAGGGACTCGTTCACCTGGTAGGCCCTGAACACGTCCAGGCGCTCGTCCGCTTCCTGTTCCTGGCCCATGCTGGCCCATACGTCGGTGACGACCAGGTCAGCCCGGTCCACCGCAGCGCCAGCCTCATCCATCAGACGGACGCGCTCCCCGGCGGGCTCCAGGACAGAGGCCTTCGGAGAGTACTGCTTCGGGCAGGCAATGTTCAGTTTGAAGTCGAACTGGCGCGCCGCATTGATGTAGGAATGGCACATGTTGTTGCCATCTCCGACCCAGGCGACCGTGGCCCCGCGGATGCTGCCCCGATGCTCCAGCCAGGTCTGCATGTCGGCGAGCAGCTGACACGGGTGGAAGCGGTCCGTGAGCCCGTTGATGACGGGCACCGAGGAGTGTGCGGCAAACGTCTCGACGTGGGCATGCTCATAGGTGCGAATCAAAACGGCATCCACCATTCGAGACAGCACCCGCGCACTGTCCTCGATGGGCTCGCCGCGTCCAAACTGGGTATCCCGGGGCGAGAGGAACAGGGCCTGGCCGCCCAGTTGGATCATGCCCGTTTCAAACGACACGCGGGTACGGGTGGAGGACTTGTCAAAGACCATGGCCAGCGTCTTTTGCGCCAGCGGGGTGTGGGCCTTGCCGGCCCGCAGCCATTGCTTGAGCTCGACCGCGCGCACCAGCAGGTCCTCCAGTGTCTCGGGGGCCAGATCCAGCAGGCTGAGAAAGTGCCGTGCGCTCATGACGGCTCCCCGTTACCCGGTGTTTTGGATTCGGCAAAGCGTTCGATGCACCCGCCCAGGGTCTCGACCATCTGGTCGGCCTGGTCCTGTTCCATGATCAGCGGCGGCAGCAGCCGGATGGTGTGTTCGACCGTCACGTTGATCAGCAGCTTGTGCTCCAGGCACAGATCGACCAGTTCCCTGCAGGGCTGCGTCAGTTCGATCCCGAGGATCAGGCCCTTGCCGCGAATTTCGCGGACCAGGCCGCAGCCGGAAAGCCGGGTGCGAAGCGCACCCAGCAGGTAGTTTCCCAGTTCACCCGCCCGCGCACACAAATCCTGGTCCTCGATGGTGTCCAGCGTCGCAAGCGAAGCCCGACAGGCCAGCGGATTTCCGCCGAACGTGGAGCCGTGGGCACCGGGCGAGAACAGCTCGGCCACGTGCCGGCGGGCCAGGCAGACCCCGATCGGCACCCCGTTGGCCAGCCCCTTGGCCGTGACCGCGATGTCCGGAAGCACGGCTTCGTGCTGGTAGCAAAACCACTTTCCGGTGCGCGCACTGCCGGTCTGTACCTCATCCAGGATCAGCAGGGCTCCATGGCGGTCACACAGGCTGCGCAGGCCGGACAGGTAGCCCGGGGCCGGAATGTTGATCCCGCCCTCGCACTGGATCGGCTCTACCAGTACGGCCGAGCCCACCGGATATTCCTCCAGGGCCGCCTGTACGGCGTCCAGGTCATCAAAGGGCACCCGTACAAAACCGGGCACCAGGGGTTCGAATCCGGACTGGAACGCCGGATTTGCAGTCGCCGTGAGGGCTGCCAGGGTACGTCCATGGAAGCTGTTTTCGGTAACGATGATCCGGGCATCCGCCGGGTTGTCGGCATGGGCATGCAACCGGGCCAGTTTGATCGCGGCCTCGATGGCCTCGGCACCGGAGTTGCAGAAAAAAGCGGCATCCAGTCCCGACACCTGGCAAAGCCGTGCAGCCAGCATCTCCTGCAACGGGATGGCGTAGATGTTGGAAGTGTGCATGAGTTTTGCGCTTTGCTCGGCAATGGCCGCCGTCACGGCCGGGTGGGCATGGCCCAACCCGCAGACCGCAAGTCCAGACAGGGCGTCGAGGTAACGCTCGTCCTCGCCATCGCCGGTATACAGCCAAACCCCGTCGCCGCGTTCAAACGCGACCGGCTTGCGCGCATAGGTGCTCATCAAATGTTTACTGTCCATCACGGTCTGTCACACGGTTTTTCATATATAAATAAAAACGGCAGCCACTTGGGCCGCCGGGATGCATGTTCACGCGGTTGTCAGGCGATCAGTGAAAGCCAGGCGCGAACGGCAGGTCAGGCGCGACCTGCCGTTCGCCTTGTTTCAGATAAAGAAACCATGGCCAGCTGCAACCATGCACGCCAGCATGGGGATCGAAAGGAGAGTATTGGTTCGCGAAGCCATGAAGGCCACCTGTTTTGCCTTGGCCTTCTCGTCATCGCTGGCCTGCACCATGCCCAGGACTTTTTTCTGGTTGGGCCAGATCAGCACCCAGACATTGAAGATCATGATGGTGCCCAGCCATGCACCGACGCCAATCGCCGTGATGCCCTCGGTCGCGAAAAAGTTCTGGTTGAAGCCGCCGACATACTCAAGCGCCCAGGCGCCGGTCAGCCAGGTGACGACGGCACCCCAGCGAAACCAGAGGAGTGCGCGGGGGGCCACATACTTGCCGATCGCTGCCGGACCCGGTCCGGACGAATCCGCCGCAGCTTCGCCCATGGCTGGAACCTGTACGAAATTGAAGTAGTACAGCAGACCGATCCAGACGATGCCGGCCAGGACGTGCAGCCACACGGCCAGGGACCATGCCACCAGCTCAATAGGAGGTGCAAAACCAAGACCAATCAAGATTGCAACGACGACGCCCGCAACGATTGTGCCTGTAATTGAGTTCAGGGGGTTCATGCAATACTCCTATTCAATAGCTTTCCGCTGACTGTTCGAAACTGTCGTTTTGACTTATTGTACAGTGTAATTATAACCAATCCGCCCGTTAAACTTAACCATTTATTGGTATGGCATGAACCCGATCGAGCTCAGCATTTTTGCCCGCAGAATCGATGCGGTGTGTGAGGAGATGGGCGCGCAACTGCGGTTTGCGGCCTTTTCCCCGAACATCCGCGACCGCCTCGATTTCTCCTGCGCCGTGTTCGATGCGCAGGGCGGACTGTGTGCCCAGGCCGCACATATTCCGGTGCATCTGGGCAGCATGGCCTACGCCATGCAGCAGATTGTCACTCAAAGAACCTGGGAGCCCGGTGACTTTGTCGCCCTGAATGATCCCTACCTTGGGGGCACCCATCTGCCCGACGTGACAGTGGTCTGCCCGGTGTTCATCGGCGAGCAGTTGATGGGGTTTGTGGCCAATCGGGCACACCACGCGGACATCGGTGCGGAAACACCGGGCTCGATGCCCGTGTCGACGGACCTTTCGCAAGAGGGCGTGGTGATTCCTCCGACCGCGATCGGCCGCTGTGGTGAAATCGACCAGCAGGCGATCACCGAGCTGTTCCGGGATGCCAGGAACCTGCGCGACACGCTGGGGGACATGGCGGCACAGTGCAGTGCAAACCGGCGCGGTATCCGGCGCCTTGAGGAACTGGTCGAGAAAACCGGCGAGATGCAGTTCTCGCAGGCCCTGCAGGAACTCAACGACTACGGCCGACAGATTGCCTGCTCCATGATTGCAAAAATTCCAAACGGCCACTACACATTCAGGGATTACATGGATGACGACGGGCAGGGCGGCACCGACCTGGCCATCTGTGTTTCGCTGCACGTCGGCGATGAGGGTATCGAGGTCGACTTCGCCGGAACGGCCGGACAGGCTGCGGGCAACGTCAACTGCCCCCTGTCGGTGACGGCGGCCGCCGTGTTTTACGTGTTCCGGTGCCTGATGCCGAACGAGACCCCGGCCTGTGCCGGCAGCTTCGCCCCGTTCAGGCTCAAGGCCCCGGTCGGATCCCTGTTGAATGCCAGGCGCCCGGCCGCCGTCGCGGCCGGCAACGTGGAGACCAGCTCGCGCATCGTCGATGCGGTGCTCGGTGCCCTGGGGCAGGCACTGCCCGATGCCGTTCCGGCCTGCAGCCAGGGCACGATGAACAACCTGGCCCTGGGCAGTTCGGGTGCCACGCCCTGGGGATACTATGAAACCATTGCCGGAGGCATGGGCGGTTCGAAACATGCCCCTGGCCTGTCCGGCGTGCAGACCCACATGACCAATACGCAAAACACCCCGGTGGAGGTCCTGGAGATCAACTATCCGCTGCGAATCCGGCGCTACGCCATCCGCAAGGGCTCGGGCGGTCCGGGCCGCCAGCCGGGCGGGGATGGCCTGGTCCGGGAACTCGAGTTCCTTGAGCCTGCGACGCTGACGATCCTGTCGGAACGGCGCACCCGCAGCCCCTGGGGGCTGCAGGGCGGCACGGAAGCCTTGCCCGGTGCGAATTTCCTGAACGATGAGCCGATGCCCGGCAAGGTCTGGCGCGAGGTGCGCGCCGGGGACTGCCTTCGCATCGAGTCACCCGGCGGGGGAGGCTGGGGCATTCCCGACTGAATCCTGATGTGTGGAATCTGCGGCGAGTTGCGCCTGGACGGTACGGTACCGGACCCGGGCACGATCGAGGCGATGCTGCAGGCCCTGCGCCGTCGCGGGCCCGATCACGAGGGCAGCTATTTTTCCGGGGCGGTCGGTCTCGGTCACCGGCGGCTGTCCGTTATCGACCTCTCGGCGAAGGCCAACCAGCCGATGTTCGATGCCGACACGCAACGGGCGATCGTGTTCAACGGCGCCATTTACAACTATCCGCAACTGCGCGAGCAGCTGATCGCACAGGGCCACACGTTCCGTTCCCAGGGAGATACCGAGGTCATCCTCAAGGCGTATGCGCAGTGGGGGCCGTCCTGCGTCGAAAGGCTGACCGGAATGTTTGCCTTTGCCATCTGGGACGTGCAGGCGAAGGAGCTGTTTCTGGCCCGCGACCGCCTCGGCATCAAGCCTCTGTACTATACGCAGGAGAAAGGCTTTTTCCGCTTTGCCTCGAACTCGCAGGCCCTGTTGCGCAGCGGCGGGATGGATACCGGTATCGATGCGGTTGGCCTGCACCATCACCTGAGCCTGCACGGCGTGGTGCCGGCCCCCGCAACGATCCTGCGCGGGCTGAAAAAGCTGGCGCCGGGGCACACCCTGCGGGTTCCGCTCCAGGGGGCACCCGAATCACAATCCTACTGGCAACTGCAGGCCGGTTCCCCGGGGCGCCAGAGAAGCGAGCGCGAATGGCAGCAGGCCATACGGACCGCGTTGTGCGAGGCGGTGGAAAAACGCCTGCACGTGGCCGATGTGCCGGTGGGCGTACTGCTGTCGGGAGGCCTGGACTCGAGCCTGCTGGTGGGGCTTTTGGCCGAGTCCGGAGTCTCCGAGCTGCGCACCTACTCCGTGGGATTCGAAGACCAGCCCGAGGAGCGGGGCAACGAGTTCGAATACTCGGATGCGGTAGCCGAGCACTTCTCCACACGCCACCACAAGTTTCAGATCGGCAACCGCGAAGTGCTGGAGCGCCTGCCCGAGGCCGTGGAACACATGGCAGAACCCATGGTGGGCCAGGATGCGATTGCCTTTTACCTGCTGGGCGAGCAGGTCAGCCGGCACATCACGGTAGTCCAGTCCGGCCAGGGGGCCGATGAAGTCTTCGGCGGCTACTTCTGGTATCCGAGGATGCAGGCCGAGGCCTCGTTCGCGGTGGGGAGTTTCGCCAGGCACTATTTCGATCGCAGCCACACCGAAATGCAGGACACGCTGTCCCCGGACCTGGTCAGTGAGGATTTCACCTCGCAGACCGTACAGCGCTTGCTGAAACGGGCCGGCACACAGGAGTTCGTGCAGGCCGTTTTGCACATGGATGTCACGACGCTGGTCGTCGATGACCCCGTGAAACGCGTCGACAACATGACCATGGCCCACGGGCTGGAGGCCCGGGTGCCGTTTCTGGATCATGAGCTGGTGGAGCTTGCCATGCAGATGCCCGCCAAGTTCAAGCTGGCGCAAGGCGGCAAGTACATCCTCAAGCAGATTGCCAGGGACCTTCTGCCGGCGAAGGTGATCGATCGCGAAAAGGGCTATTTCCCGGTGCCTGCCCTGAAGTACATCCGCGGCGAATTCGAGCAATTCATGCGCGCCGTGCTGCATTCGCAGGCCTGTCGGCAGCGCGGACTGTTTCAGTCCGATTATGTCGAGCGTCTGCTGGGGGAGCCGGAACAGCACATGACCCCGCTTCGGGGCAGCAAGCTGTGGCATCTGGCCCTGCTCGAGCTCTGGCTGCAGCGCAATGTGGATACAGCGCTTGCCAGCTAGCCGCCTCGCAGTACAATAGAAGTTCACCAGCGAATTGTTTCAGGAGAGTGTGGCAATGGAAGTATTGGAGCGAATCAAGGAACAGGTGGAGTCGAATCCTGTCATCCTGTACATGAAAGGCACGCCGCAGATGCCTCAATGCGGTTTTTCGAGCCGTACCGCCGAGGCACTCAAGGCCTGCGGTCACGAGTTTGCCTACGTGAATGTCCTGATGGACCCGGAGATCTTCGAAAACCTGCCGCAGTTCGCCGACTGGCCCACTTTCCCGCAACTCTATATCCAGGGCGAGCTGGTAGGCGGGTGCGACATTACCCTGGACCTGCACGAACGGGGCGAGTTGCAGAAGATGGTGAGTGCGGCCGCCGGCAGCGACTAGACGGCATGCCCTGGCGGGCGGGCCACGTTCAGGCCTGCATCTCCCAGCGGTTCATCACCTCGCAGAATATGGCGGCGGTCTTTTCGGCATCGTAGACGGCTGAGTGCGCACTACTGCTTTCCCAGTCGAGATCGGCCGCCACGGCAATCCTTGACAGCACGGTCTGGCCGTAGGCCAGTGCGCCCAGCGTGACCGTATCGAGGTTGCTGAACGGGTGGAAGGGATTGTTCTTGATGCCGGTGCGCTCCACCGCGGCCTTGATGAATCCCAGGTCGAAGAAGGCATTGTGGCCGACCAGAATGGCCTTGGTGCACTCGTTTTGCTGGACATGCCGGTGTACCGGCACGAAGATTTTCTGCAGGGCCTCCTCTTCGGGCAGTGCGATTCTCAGCGGGTGGAAGGGGTCGATCTTGTTGACCTCCAGCGAGGCGGGGTCGAGGTTGGCGCCTTCGAAGGGGCGCACGTGGGCCGCAATCGTTCGCTGGCAAAAAAACTGCCGCTCGTGGTTCATGCCGACCAGCACGGCGGCTACCTCGAGCAGGGCATCGGTGCTGGCATTGAAGCCGCCGGTCTCCACGTCCACCACCACCGGGCAGAAACCGCGAAACCGGTTGCCAAGGGGAATGCAATCCTGTGAAGGTGTCTCGTTCATCGGTGATTTGTCAAAGCGTGCGGCGGCTTTAGGCTATAATCGGCGGTTACATTCACCCGGTCATCTCATCCACTACTCGAGCGCATAGTATGTCATCAGTTCGAAAAGTTGTACTTGCCTATTCGGGCGGTCTGGACACGTCGGTCATCCTCAAGTGGCTGGTCGAGTCGTACCAGTGCGAGGTCGTCACGTTTACCGCGGACATCGGCCAGGGCAAGGAAATTGAATCCGCACGGGCCAAGGCCGAGGCCCTCGGGGTCCGGGAGATCTATGTCGAGGACCTGTGCGAGGAGTTCGTGCGCGATTACGTCTTTCCCATGCTGCGGGCCAATGCCATTTATGAAGGAGAGTACCTGCTGGGCACCTCGATTGCCCGCCCCCTGATCGCCAAGCGTCTGGTGGAAATTGCCCGTGAAGTGGGCGGCGATGCCATCGCGCACGGGGCCACGGGGAAGGGCAACGACCAGGTGCGCTTCGAACTCGGTGCCTACGCGCTGGACCCGGAAATCCGGGTCATTGCACCCTGGCGGGAGTGGGACCTGAACTCGCGCGAGAAGCTGCTGGAGTATGCCGCGCGCCACGATATCCCCATCGAGCAAAAGCAGGGCCAGTCCTCGCCGTATTCGATGGACGCCAACTTGCTGCACATCTCCTATGAGGGGGGTGAGCTGGAGGATCCCTGGGTGGAACCCGGGGCGGGCATGTGGCAGTTGACCTGCTCGCCCGAGCAGGCCCCCGACGAACCCCGCTACCTCGAGATCGGCTTTGAACAGGGCGATGCGGTCAGCCTCGACGGCGAGCGCCACAGCCCGTCACAACTGTTGCGCGAATTGAACACCGTCGCAGGTCAGCACGGCGTCGGCCGCCTGGATATCGTGGAAAACCGCTATGTCGGCATGAAGTCCCGCGGCTGCTACGAAACCCCGGGAGGGACCGTCCTGCACAAGGCCCATCGGGCCATGGAGTCCGTGACCCTGGACCGGGAAGTCGCGCATCTGAAGGACGAGCTGATGCCCCGCTATGCCGCCCTGGTCTACAACGGGTACTGGTGGAGTCCGGAGCGAGGCGCCATGCAAAAGCTGATCGATGCCACCCAGGACGGGGTGAGCGGCACGGTGCGCGTCAAACTGTTCAAGGGCAGCGTGCAGGTCGTCGGGCGAAAATCGGACACCCACAGCCTGTTTGATCCGGGCATTGCCACGTTCGAGGACGACCAGGGGGCCTATAACCAGCAGGATGCGGACGGCTTCATTAAATTGAATGCCCTGCGGATGCGAATTATGGCAAAATCCAAGGCTTCACAAAACTGAAACATTGGATACACCGGTTGTAGCAGGGATGAAGACTGTATCATGGCGGGTCTGGGCCATTTTCATGGGCTTGCTGGTGTCTCTGAGCACTGTCGCAGAAGACCCGGTTTCGCATCCGGAAGACCCCTGGGAAGGGCTGAATCGCAAGGTCTACACCTTTAACGATGCCGTGGACCGCATGGTGCTGACCCCGGTGACCCGGGGGTACCAGGCCGTAGTGCCGGATGCCGTCGAAACTGGAATCCACAACTTCTTTTCGAACCTGGGCGACGTCGGGGTAGCCACCAACAACCTGCTGCAGTTCAAGTTCGCCGAGGCGGGCTCGGACACCGGCCGGATCCTGGTCAACACGACACTCGGCCTGCTGGGGTGGTTCGACGTGGCCAGCCAGCTGGGCCTGACCAAGCACGATGAGGATTTCGGGCAGACCCTGGGGTACTGGGGGATCGGTACCGGCCCCTACCTGGTGTTGCCGTTTTTCGGTCCTAGCAACCTGCGGGATGCTCCGGGCCTGCTGGCTGATATCACCCTGTGGGCGAACAGCTTCCCGGAGTTGACGGCCACGGAGGAAACGGCGCTGATTTCACTCAATGTCATCAACGAGCGCAGCCAGTACCTGAAACTGGAGGAAAGGAGCGAGGGACTCGGTCACGAGCGTTACGTTTTTATCCGGGACGCCTACCTGGATAACCGCGAGTTTCTGGTCCGCGATGGCCAGATCCCCCTGGATGATGAGCTCTACGAAGGGCTGGAGGACGAATAGTGCCGGGGTGCACGGATTTTAACTGCCGGGCTACAAGCTGCTATGATCACGGCGGCGGTACCATGGGTACACCCAAATCTGGAGTTTGCGCATGAACAGAAAGGCGCTTGAAATACTGGCCGGCGGTCGCTATCTGCAGGAAGATGCGGTGTCGGACAGCAGCGAGCGTGACCCCGAGCTCGAGGCCGGGGTACGCAAGGTGTTGCAACTGCTCGGTGAGAATCCCGGCCGTGACGGCCTGCTCGATACCCCCAAGCGCGTTTCCCGGGCGCTGCATTTCCTGACCAGCGGCTATGAACTCAGCGTCTCGGACGTGGTCCGCGATGCCCTGTTCGAAGAGCGCTGCGAGGAAATGGTGATCGTCAAGGACGTGGAATTCTATTCCCTGTGCGAGCATCACATCCTGCCGTTCTATGGCCGCGCGCACATCGGCTACCTGCCCAAGGAGCGCGTCATCGGCCTGAGCAAGATCGCGCGCGTGGTGGACGTGTTCGCGAGGCGCCTGCAGGTCCAGGAAAGGCTGACGACGCAGATCGCCAGCGGCCTGCTGGACGTGCTCGATGCGCACGGCGTGGCCGTGGTGCTCGAGGCCAGCCATTTTTGCATGATCATGCGCGGCGTACAGAAGCAAAACAGCAAAACGGTGACCAGCTCCATGCTCGGGGCCTTCCGCGAAGATTCCCGCTCGCGCGCCGAATTCATGGAACTGATCCGCTAGCGCAGCGACCTCACGGGACCGCGGTCCCGCAAGCCCTGGCGACGGACTAGGGCAGGACCCGCTTGAAAGGCTTGACCACCACCTGCTCATAGACCCCGGCTTCGATGTAGGGGTCGGCATCGGCCCACGCCTGGGCCGCCTGCAGGGACTCGAATTCAGCCACGATCAGGCTGCCCGTGAACCCGGCCTCTCCCGGGTCGGGGCTGTCCACGGCCGGGTGGGGACCCGCCAGCACCAGGCGACCCTGATCCTTCAGTTCGTCCAGTCGCGCGATATGCTGGTCCCGGACCGACTTTCGCCTGGCTAGACTGTCCGCTACATCTTGGCTGATAATGGCATAAAGCATGAGGATTCATTCCGGGGCACGGGCCGTTCGGTATTTTTGACGGCCTTGACCCCACATACATTTTGTCGCGCAAAGGATAGCAGATAACCACTCACGTACACAGACAGTGTTCATGGCCCAAGCCATGGGTGTTCCCTGCTTGCCGGTTTTTTGCGACAGGGCCGCGGCTCATGCACGTATAATCCTTCTCGAGCCATCGCTTCTTCCCATGTCCCAGTATTTCGTCATCCATCCCAAAAGGGCACAGAAACGCCTGATCCAGCGCGCCGTGCAAATCATCGACCAGGGCGGGCTGATCGTGTACCCGACCGACTCCTGCTACGCGCTCGGCTGCCACATCGGTGACAAGCATGCCATGCAGCGAATCCGCAGGATCCGCCAGGTCGATGAAAAACACCACTTCACCCTGGTCTGCCGGGACCTGTCGGAGCTGTCCACCTACGCCATGGTGGACAACAGCGCCTACCGGCTCATGAAGCGCTGTACCCCGGGACCGTACACCTTCTTGCTGAAGGCGACCCACGAGGTGCCGCGGCGCCTGCTGTCGCCCAAGCGGCGCACCATCGGGCTGAGAGTGCCTGAGCATGCGGTGGCCCTGCAGCTGTGCGAAGAGCTCGGCGGGCCCCTGATGAGCAGTACGCTGATCCTGCCAGGCGACATGGAGCCCATGTCGGACCCGCAGGCCATGCGCGAGCGCCTGGAGCACGTGGTGGACCTGGTGATCGACGGGGGCTACTGCGGTGTGCAGGCCACCACGGTCATCAACCTGACCACGGAAAGCCCCACCATCGAGCGGCAGGGGAAAGGGGATACGGGCTGGCTGGAGGATGCCGGTTAATGCAACTTGGCAGCGATGCGGCGTATAATGAACGCTCGCCGATGAATGTCATGCAAACCATCGCCATCTGGGCCATCCCGGTCCTGCTGGCCATCACGCTACATGAAGTCGCGCATGGCTGGGTCGCCAAGCAGTACGGTGATCCCACGGCAGCCATCCTCGGCCGGCTGAGCCTCAATCCCTTCCGACACATCGACCCCCTGGGTACCGTCCTGGTGCCGATCGTGCTGGTCGTACTGGTCGGGTTCGGCTTCGGATGGGCCAAGCCCGTGCCCGTGAATTTCGCGCAGTTGCGCAACCCCAGGCGGGACATGATCTGGGTGGCGGCAGCCGGCCCTGCCGCCAACGTTGCGATGGCCCTGGGCTGGGCGCTGGTCATGAAGGTGGGACTCCTGCTGCTGGACCAGTCGCAGTGGATCGCCGCCCCGCTGATCCTCGCCGGGCAGGCGGGGATCATCATCAACCTGGTGCTTTGCCTGGTCAACCTGATTCCCATCCCGCCGCTGGACGGCGGGCGAATCCTCGCCGGACTGGCGCCTGCGCGCTTCACCCCGGCGCTTGAAAAAGTGGAACCCCTGGGGATGCTGATCGTGTTCGGACTGCTGGCCCTTGGCGGCCTGACGTTCATCCTGCATCCGCTGCTGCAGTTCTTTTCCTCCGTCATCGGCAGGCTGTTCGGGATCCCCGTCTGAAGCCGATGAACGCGGATCCATCACAAAGCCAGCGCGTGCTTTCCGGCATGCGCCCGACCGGGGCACTGCACCTGGGTCACCTGCACGGCGTGCTCTACAACTGGCTCGAGCTGCAGCACACGCACGAGTGCTTTTTCTTCGTGGCCGACTGGCATGCGCTGACCACCGAGTATGACAATACCCGGGTCATCTCCCGGAGCGTGATGGACATGGTGGTGGACTGGCTCGCGGTGGGAGTCAATCCGAATGCGGCCACCCTGTTCGTCCAGTCGCACATCCCGGAACATGCGGAACTGCACCTGCTGCTGTCGATGATCACGCCGCTCGGCTGGCTCGAGCGCGTGCCGACCTACAAGGACCAGCAGGACAAGCTGAAGGAGAAGGACCTGGCCACCTACGGCTTTCTGGGCTACCCGCTTTTACAGAGTGCGGATATTCTGGTATACAAAGCGAGTCATGTGCCGGTCGGTGAAGACCAGGTGGCGCATGTCGAGCTGACTCGCGAGGTGGCACGGAGGTTCAATTTCCTGTATGGGAAAGCACCGGATTTCGAGGAGAGGGCCAAGCTTGCCATTGCCAAGATCGGCAAGAAGAATGCCAAGCTGTACCGCCAGTACCGCAAACGGTACCAGGAACAGGGAGACCAGGAGTCCTTGGAAATAGCGCATGCCTTGCTGCTGAGCCAGCAGAATATCTCGATCCGTGACCGGGAGTGCCTGTTCGGTTACCTGCGAGGTGAAGGGAAAACCATCCTGCCCGAGCCCCAGCCCCTGCTGGCCAAGACCCTGAAGATGACCGGCCTGGACGGACAGAAAATGTCCAAGTCCTACCAGAACACCATTTCCCTGCGCGAAGAGGCAGCGGTGACCGAGAAGAAAATCCGCACCATGCCGACCGACCCGTCCCGGGTGAAGCGCACCGACCCCGGCGACCCGCAAAAGTGTCCGGTCTGGCAACTGCACAAGATCTATTCCTCCGACGAGGTCCGGAACTGGGTCCAGGAAGGCTGTCGCAGCGCCGGCATCGGCTGCATCGAATGCAAGCAGCCCGTCATCGATGCGGTCGAGTCCGAGCTCAAGCCGATCCGTGAACGGGCCCACGAATACCAGCAGGATGCATCCACCGTGCGCGGCATCATCCGGGAAGGCTGTGACAAGGCACGGGATGTGGCACGCGACACGCTGGACGATGTCAAGGAGGCCATCGGGATCGCCTACGGGTAGCACTGCCATGAGAAAAGCCGATTCCCAGTCACCGGACCACCCGCAAGCGGAACTGCCGTTTGCCGTCGTCAAGGGCGAGCCGATCACGGTTCCCCCCGAAGACCTGTACATTCCTCCCGATGCCCTGGAGATCTTCCTGGACGCCTTCGAGGGCCCGCTGGACCTGTTGCTGTACCTGATCAAGCGCCAGAACCTGGATATCGTGGCCCTGCCCATCCTTCAGATCACGCAGCAGTACATGGAATACATCGGGCTGATGAAGGAGTTGCGCCTGGAGCTGGCCGCCGAGTACCTGGTCATGGCCGCCATGCTGGCGGAGATCAAGTCACGCATGCTGCTGCCCCAGCCCACGGTCGAGGAGGACGAGGCCGATCCGCGTTCGGAACTGATCCGCCGGTTGCAGGAGTACGAACGGTTCAAGCAGGCCTCGGAAGAGATCGATGCGCTGCCGCGCATGCACCGGGACACGTTCGGGGTGTCCGTCATCCAGACCGAACACCACCTCGAGCGACCCCGCCCGGACGTGGACTTCAAGGAACTGCTGTTCGCCTTCCAGGAAGTCATGCAGCGGGCGCAGATGTTTGCCAGTCACCATATCGAGCGCGAGCGGCTGTCGGTCCGGGAGCGGATGTCCAGCATACTGAGCCTGCTGGGCGTGGAGGATTTTGTCGAGTTCCCCAGGCTGTTTGATCCGCAGGAAGGGCGCGGCGCGGTCATCGTGACGTTCCTGGCCTTGCTGGAACTGCTGAAAAACCACGCCATTGAACTGGTCCAGTCCAAGCCCTTTGCGCCCATCTATGTCAAGCCGGCGGTCCAGGGCCCCGTGGAGGAACACAGCGATGAATGATACCGAAGTCAAACGAGTCATCGAGGCGTCCCTGATGGCCGCCGATGGCGCGCTGAGCATAGACCGGCTGATGCGCCTGTTCGAACAGGATGCGGACCAGCCGACCCGGGCCCAGATCCGGGCGGCCATTGCCAGCCTGCAGGAGGAATGCGAGGGCCGGGGCGTTGAGCTTCGCAAGGTGGCGAGCGGCTGGCGTTACCAGACCCGCGCCGACGTGCAGCCCTGGGTGGCGCGCCTGTGGCAGGAAAAACCGCCGCGCTATTCACGGGCCCTGCTCGAGACCCTGTCGCTGATCGTGTACCGACAGCCGATCACGCGAGGAGAGATCGAGGAGGTGCGCGGGGTCAGCGTCAGCAGCAACATCATCAAGACCCTGCTTGAGCGCGAGTGGGTACGCGTGGTGGGGCACAAGGAAGTTCCCGGACGCCCGGCCCTGTACGGCAGCACCCAGCAGTTCCTCGATTACTTCAACCTGAAGTCGCTGGACGAGATGCCCAGCCTGGCCGAGCTGAAGGATCTGGACCTGGCGCATCCGGAACTGGATTTGCCGCGCCCGCAAAAAGATGAAGCATCCCCCTTGCGCGTGGTGGCGGATTCCGGGGATCTGGTGGAGGCCCAGGAAACCCGTCATTGACTTCGCGCCCGCTGGTCTCACCAGGAGCACCGCAGTTGTCACAACGGATTCAAAAGCGACTGGCCCACCTGGGAATTGCCTCGCGCCGGCAGATTGAGAGCTGGATTGCCTCGGGCGATGTGCTGGTCGACGGCGAGCGTTGCCTGCCGGGGCAGCGCATCCAGGGCCACGAGAGTATTTCGGTATGCGGTACCCCGGTGGACCTGCAGGCGCGCGTGCCCACCCGGGTCCTTCTCTACCACAAGCCGATCGGCGAGATCGTCACCCGCAGCGACACGCGACAGCGCACCACCGTCTTCGAGCGACTGCCTGCCCTGGATTCGGGCCGCTGGGTCGCCGTGGGTCGCCTGGACCTCAACACCACGGGCCTGCTGCTGCTGACCACCGACGGTGCACTGGCACATGCATTGATGCACCCCGGCAGCGGCCTCGAGCGTGAATACCGCGTGCGTGTCCACGGAACCATCACCCGGGAGATGATCTCCAGGCTGCAGTCCGGTGTCCGGCTCGAGGACGGCGTGGCATGCATGGCCGTACGGGATGTGCAGGCCTCTGCGGGCGCCAACACCTGGTGCCGGGCCGTGCTGACAGAAGGACGAAACCGCGTGGTGCGCAGGCTGTGGGAGTCACAGGGACTGGAGGTCAGCCGCCTGATCCGGGTCCGCTTCGGTCCGCTGCAGTTGCCGGACACGCTGCAACCGGGCGCGCAGCTCGAGCTGTCACCCGCCCAGGTGGGGCAGCTGTATCGCGCCACCGGCCAGAGCCCGAGCCATGCGCAAGACCAGTGATCCTGACCGGCGTGCCCGAAGGCGGTGGGCCGTGCGGGCCCACGCGACGTTGCTGGAGCAACACGGGCCCCAGCGCTGGTGGCCGGCCGAGGGCCGGTTTGAAATCATGGTCGGATCCGTCCTTGCACAAAACACGGCCTGGAGGAATGTCGAGAAGGCCGTTGCCAACCTGAAGGCGGCCGACATGCTGCATGCCGAGGCCATCGCGCAGGCCGAGCCCGAAGTGCTGGCGCAGCTGATCCGACCGTCCGGCTATTTCAACGTGAAGGCCAGACGGCTCGGAAGTTTCTGTGCCTGGTATGCGCGTGCAGGCGGGTATCGAAAGCTGCGCTACTGGCCCACGATGCGGTTGCGAAAAGCCCTGCTGGGCGTGCACGGAGTGGGTCCCGAGACCGCGGATGACATCCTGCTGTACGCATTTGATCGGCCGGTATTCGTGATCGATGCCTACACGCGCAGGATCTTCGCCCGCCTGGGGACCATCCGGGGGAACGAGGCCTACGATGAGCTTCGTGAAGTCTTCGAGCACCAGCTGGCCAGGCGTTCCACGGTCTATGCGGAGTTCCACGCCCTGATCGTGCGCCATGGCAATCAGGTCTGCCGGCCGACACCGAGGTGCGAGGATTGTGGTCTGAATGCGATGTGCCGGTTTCACCGGCATCAGCCGGTGTAGTCAGGATTTACCTTGTAGTTGGCACCCGTGGTGCCCCGGCTGTCCGGCCCGATGAAGTACAGGTAGGGCGCGGTGATGTCTTGCGGCTGGGCATAGGAATGCGGGTCCACCCCGGGAAAATGTGCGGTCCTGAGTTTGGTGCACACCGGCGCCGGGTCCACCCCGTTCACACGGATGGGCTTGTCGCCGTCGAGCTCGTGGGCCAGCACCTCCATGAGCCCCAGTAGTGCGGACTTGGCCGCGGCATAGGCGCCCCAGTATGCGCTCGCGCACGCATGGTTGGAAAACACGATGCTGGGGTCTGCGGAGGCTTCCAGCCGTGGAATGCAGCTTCGAACCAGCAGGAATGCCGCATGCTGGTTGATGGTCACGGTGCGAAGCCAGGTGTCCAGCGGATAGTTTCTCAGGCCCTGCAGGGCGGCAACGTAGCCCGCATTGATCACCAGCGAATCCAGCGCACAGTCCTGCTTGTCCAGAAATTCCGCAAAGCGCAGGTAGTCGATTTCACCCGAGCGCGCGTGGTCCATCGCATAGTACAGGTGGGCCGGGCCGGAATCCCGGGTCAACTGCTGGCACAACCGGTCCAGCTTGCCCTTGTTTCGGGCCATCAGCAGGAGCCGGGCCCCGTGTGCGGCACACGCCGATGCGAGCGCCTGGCCGATTCCGCCGGTGGCCCCGCTGATGAGCACCAGGCGGCCCTCAAGACTGCCCGCGTCCATGCGGTAATCGCTAAGCTGCAGGTCCAAGACGAGTGAAATCCGTATAACCCCTAGGCATGGCCGGCCTTGTCCTTGGTGCGCGTGGACGATTCGACCATTTTCAGCTCGGGGATCTCTTTTTTCTTCTCGATGCCCAGTTCATCAAACTTTCGCGCACCGGGCAGCACCTGCCGGTCCAGTGAGCCGGTCGCCTTGTTGAACTGCTCGACACTGGCATCCAGGTTCTTGCCCAGTTTCTGCAGGTGTTCCACGAAGGTGGCCAGGCGCTTGTACAGTTCCTCGCCAAGCCTGCGGATCTCCTCGGCGTTCTTTGCAACCGACTGCTGGCGCCAGCCGAAGGCCACCGCGCGAAGCAGGGCGATGATGCTGGTGGGGGTGGCGAGGATCACCTTGTTGGCCAGCGCATCTTCCAGCAATTGCGGGTCCAGTTCGAGGGCCGCGGCAAGGAACTGCTCGCCGGGGATGAACAGCACGACAAAGTCCGGGGAATGGCTGAACTGGTTCCAGTAGGCCTTGCTGGCCAGCTCGCGCATGCGCTCTCGCACATTGCGCGCATGCCGGTGCAGCAACTCCTCGCGCTCCTTGCTGTCCTTGGCCTGGACCGCGCTCAGGTAGGCATCCAGCGGGGTCTTCGCATCCACGATCAGCTCCCTCTGGTCCGGCATGCGCACCACCATGTCCGGGCGCATGCGCCGGTCATCCTCCTCGCCTGACTGCTGTTCATAGAAGTCGCAGTAACTGACCATGCCCGCCAGTTCGGCAATCCGCCGCAGCGTCAGCTCGCCCCACTGCCCGCGCACCTCGGGACGGCGCAGGGCCTGCACCAGGTTCTGGGTCTCGGTGCGCAGCTCGCTCTGGGATTCGTTGATCTGTCGCAGATGCTGCGTCAGCGAGCCGAACGACTCCTTGCGCTCCTTCTCGATCGCGCGGATCTGGGACTCCGTCTGCTTCAGGGCCTCGTTGATGGGCTGCAGCAGGGTTTCAATGGCCTTTTCCTTCTTCTCAAGACTGGCTTCCGCCTGGATCTGGTATTGCGAGAGCTTCTCCTTGGCCAGCCTGAGGAAATTCTCGTTGTTGGACTGCAGGGCCTGCTGTGACAGGCTCGAGAAGGTCTGCTGCAACTGCAGGCTTACCGCCTCGATGCTTTCGAGCTTCTCGGCATGGCGCTCTTTTTCAAGTTCGAGTTGCAGATTCAGACGCTGGACCTCGGCTTGCAGGGCATCGAGGGCCCTGCGCTTTCGAACATGCGCCAGCCACGCCCCCAGCAGTGCGCCGAGCACGAACAGTCCGGCACCGAGCAGGGCCAGCAGGCCGGGATCCTGGAGTCCAGTGGCGGGCATGGCGGCAGGCGCTCAGCCGTGCTGGCTGAGCCAGTCCCTCAGTTCCAGGGCCGTATCCAGCACCACGTCGGCTCCCCAGTCGTGTGGATCTTGGTGGTCCTGGATGTAGCCGTACGCCGCCACGGCCGTTTTCATGCAGGCTGCCTTGCCGGCCTGGATGTCGCGTGGGTCGTCGCCCATGTAAAGGCACTCGACCGGGTCCACGCACAGCAGGTCTGCGGCCCTGGAAAGCGGTTCGGGGCGGGGCTTTCTCTCCGGCAGCGAGTCGCCGCTGATGGTGCATCTGGTCCGCGGTGCGAGCTCGAGTTTCTCGACCAGCGGCTCGGTCAGCCAGCCCGGCTTGTTGGTGACGATGCCCCAGGGCAGCCCGGCCTCGTCCAGGTGGTCCAGCAGCGCCAGTACGCCCGGGAACAGGCTGGTCTTGTCGTGCAGGCGGCGGGCATAGATCTGCAGGAACTCGTCGCGAAGCTGCAGCGTCTCGTCGGCGTCCAGGGTGCCGTTGTAGCCGAGCTTGATCAGCGCAAGACCGCCCTGCGAGGTGTGTTTTCGCACCTGCTGGTAGTCCAGCGTTGGCCGGTCGTGGCGCTCCAGCAGTTCATTCAGGGAATCGCTCATGTCCGGGGCGGTGTCGGCCAGGGTTCCATCGAGGTCGAAAAGAACCGCACGCACCTGGGAGGGACTGGGCATGGGCAATAGTTACGCGGGCCGGCTGGAATGAACCAGGTAGTTCGTGCCCAGGTCATGCGACAAGCGGTAGGTCTTGTTCAGCAGGTTGTAGCTCATCCCCCGGATTTCCTGCGTGTGCATGCCGCTTTGGCGGATCCAGCGGTCGAGCTCGCTCGGGCGGATCAGTTTCTCGTATTCGTGCGTGCCCTTGGGCACCATCTCCATGAGGTATTCGCCGCCGACGATCATGACTAGCAGGGCCCTGAGGTTGCGGTTGATGGTGGAGAAGAACACGTCGCCGCCCGGCCTGACCAGCCGGGCACCGGCTTCGACGATGGAAGACGGGTCCGGCACATGCTCGAGCATCTCCAGGCAGGTGACCACATCAAACGATGCGGGCGCCTGCTCGGCCAGCGCCTCGGCCGCAATCGACCGGTATTCGATCTCGAGTCCCTGCTCGTTGGCATGCGCGCGGGCGACGGCCAGGGAGGCATCGCCCAGGTCGATCGCCGTGACCTCGGCACCTCGCCGGGCCAGGCCTTCGGCCAGGATGCCCCCGCCACAGCCGATGTCCAGCACCTTCCTGCCGGCCAGGGCCGCGCGGTCCTCGATGAAGTCCAGGCGCAGGGGATTGATGTCGTGCAGGGCCTTGAACGCGCCGTCCCTGTCCCACCAGCGCTCGGCCAGCGCTTCGAATTTCGCCAGCTCGCTTTCGTCAAGATTCGAGGGTGTAGACAGCATGCTTGTACGCTCCGGGATCCTCCGGGTGGGAGGCATCGGGTTGCGGTTGACTATAGTGTACCGCGAACCTCAATGGATGTTTTTTCCGTTCGAGATTTTTTTGTTCCAGTCCCGGGTCTCGGTCAGGATGCGCTCGCCATCCAGGGTCTGCAGCTGCCCATCGTGCAGCAGCCGCCGGCCTTCCACCCAGACATCGCACACCTGCGAGCGTTGCGTGGCATAGACCGCGTGCCCCACCGGGTCATACAAAGGCTGGGCCTCGATCCGCTCGACGTCGATGACGGTAATGTCGGCCGCCTTGCCGACTTCCAGCGAACCGGTCCGATCTTCGATGCCCAGGGCCCTGGCGGCATTGACCGTGGCACATTGCAGGGCGGTGTGGGCTGGCAGGGCCGCGGCATCGCCTGCGACACCCTTGGCCAGCAGGGCCGCCGTTTGCATCTCACCCAACAGGTCCAGGTCGTCATTGCTCGAGCAGCTGTCGGTGCCAAGGGTCACGTTGACGGGCCCGTCGAGCAGTTTTTGCACCGGGCAGAAGCCGCTCGCCAGTTTCAGGTTCGACTGCGGGCAGTGCACGATGCTGGCCCCGACCTCGGCCAGCAACTCGATTTCCTCATCCTGCAGCTGCGTCATGTGCACGGCCACCAGCCGGTCGTTGACCAGCCCGAGTTCATGCAGGCGCGCCAGGGGCCTGCAGCGGTACTGCTCCAGGCTCATCGCGATTTCGTTTTCGGTCTCGTGCAGGTGGATGTGGACCGGCATGCCGTGCTCGTGGGATAGCCCGGCGACACGTTTCAGCGGGCCGTCGGAGACCGTGTAGGGAGCGTGCGGGGCAAGCGTGCACTGCACCCGGGAAGGGGAGCGGTAGTGCTGATACAGCTCCAGGCCCTTGTCCAGGTACTCGTTGGCATCCCTGGCATAGGCCGTGGGAAAGTCCAGCACGATCATCCCCAGGTGCGCGCGCATCCCGGAGCGCATCACCTCTTCTGCGGCGATCTCGCCATAGAAGTACATGTCGTTGAAACAGGTGATGCCGCCGCGAATCATCTCGGCGATGGCGAGTCGCGTGCCGAGGCGGACAAAATCCTCGCTGCACCACCTGGTTTCAGCAGGCCAGATGTGGTCGTTGAGCCACTCCATCAGGGGCAGGTCGCTGGCCATGCCGCGGAACAGGGACATGCCGGCGTGGGTGTGGGCGTTGATGAGCCCGGGTATGACAAGGTGATGATCGTACGTATATGATGCTTCGGATGAGTATCGGCTCTTTGCGGCAGCACTCGGCAGGATGTCGACGATGCCCCCTTCATGCACCGCAATGGCGGTATCGTCCAGTGTTCGCCCATGGCCATCGACGGGGATAACATGCTTGCCGTGGATCAGGGTGTCTACGTGTTTCATTGCGCATCCTGCGGTGTGGGGCGTGACTTCATCGGGGAATGGCCCACGCATTATGCTATGGCATTTGCCACACAGGCAATACGGGCCGCGTGGCAGTGCCTCCACACCCCTCGGGCGACATGACCTCGTTAGCCGATCAGGCCATTCGCTGGCACGAGGACCGTCTGCTGCTGCTGGACCAGAGGGCGTTGCCGAACCAGGTCCGGTTCGTGGAATGCACCCGGGTCAATGAGGTGGTGGCCGCCATCCGGGAGATGGTGGTGCGTGGCGCTCCGGCCATCGGCGTGAGTGCGGCCTACGGCGTGGTGCTGGGCGCACGCGAGCATTTTGCAGCCTGCCCCGACGACTGGGTCGAGCGCATGGAGGCGGACCTGCAGGCGCTGGCGCAGGCCCGCCCCACGGCCGTCAACCTGAAATGGGCCATCGCGCGCATGCGCGAGGTCATGGCACGAACGGGTCCGGGAGACCCCGAACCCGGGTTGCTGCAGGCAGCCCGTCGGCTCCACGAGGAGGACGTGCAGGCGAACCGCGCACTGGGCGGATATGGCGCCTCGCTGCTTGAGGACGAAGCGATCGTGCTGACCCACTGCAATGCGGGGGCGCTGGCCACCGGAGGCTATGGCACGGCACTCGGGGTCATTCGCAGTGCCCATGCGCAAGACAAGATCAAGGCCGTGTACGCCGATGAAACCCGGCCCTGGTTTCAGGGCACCCGGCTGACGGCCTGGGAGTTGCTGCAGGACGACATCCCGGTCACGGTCATCTGCGACAGTGCCGCCGCCAGCCTGATGCGCCAGCAACAGCTCGCCTGGGTGATCGTGGGCGCGGACCGCGTGGCGCGAAACGGCGATGTCGCCAACAAGATCGGCACCTATGCCCTGGCCGTGATGGCCCGCCAGCACGGCGTGGGCTTCATGGTGGCCGCACCCACCAGCAGCATCGACCTGCAGGTCGGTTCCGGGGCCGGGATCGAGATTGAGGAGCGCTCGCAGCAGGAGCTCACGCAATTCCACGAGGTGGCATTCGCCCCGGCCGATGCCGGGGTCTGGAACCCGGTGTTCGACATCACGCCGGCCGGGCTCGTGACGGCCCTGGTCACCGAAAAAGGGGTGGTGCACGCCCCCGACGAGGAGAAAATCCTGGCCCTGGTACAGGACTGAGCCAGATCCCTTTTTCCGTTTGGCCACGGAAAATAACGCCTGCGTAAAATTCCGGATTTTGATTTCAAGGCATTTTATTTCGATTTGGATGCCTTATTTTTCAATGCCACTGTTCAGTACGTGTGTTATACTTTAACGCCTGTAAATGAGTATTGAGACTCTCCCCGCATTTCCTTAATGGCTGTCATCGCCAAAGAAGTCCTTTCCGTCAATCTCGAGGATGAGATGCGCCAGTCGTATCTCGATTACGCCATGAGCGTGATCGTCGGGCGCGCCCTGCCGGATGTGCGTGACGGCCTGAAACCGGTGCACCGCCGGGCCCTGCACGCCATGAACGAACTCGGCAATGACTGGAACAAGCCGTACAAGAAATCCGCGCGGGTCGTGGGTGATGTCATCGGCAAGTACCACCCGCACGGGGAGTCCGCCGTGTACGACACTCTGGTGCGCATGGCACAGCCGTTTTCCATGCGCTACATGCTGATCGACGGGCAGGGCAATTTCGGTTCGGTGGATGGGGATGCCCCGGCTGCGATGCGCTACACCGAGGTACGCATGGCGAGAATCACCCATGAGCTCCTCGCCGACCTGGACAAGGAGACGGTCGATTTCGCATCCAATTACGACAACTCCGAATCCGAGCCGACGGTACTGCCCACCCGGGTCCCCAACCTGCTGGTCAACGGCTCCTCGGGAATTGCGGTGGGCATGGCGACCAATATCCCGCCGCACAACCTGACCGAAGTGATCAACGCCTGCATCGCCCTGATCGAGAATCCCGCCATGGAGTGCGCGGAGCTGATGCAGCACCTGCCCGGACCGGACTTCCCGACGGCGGCCATCATCAACGGCCGTGAAGGCATCCATGAAGCCTACAGCACAGGGCGCGGTCGCGTGCACATGCGTGCCCGCACCCACATCGAGCAGGATGCCAAGAGCGGGCGCGAGCGCATCGTCGTCACCGAGCTTCCGTACCAGGTGAACAAGGCCAACCTGATCATCAAGATCGCCGACCTGGTCAAGGAGAAACGCCTTGACGGCATCACGGCCAACGGCCTTCGCGACGAGTCGGACAAGGAGGGCATGCGCATCGTCATCGAGCTGCGCCGAGACGAGGTCAGCGGAGTCATCCTCAACAACCTGTTCAAGCACACGCCCATGCAAAGCGTGTTCAGCATGAACATGGTGGCCCTGGTGGACGGGCAGCCCCGGCTGCTCAACCTCAGGCAGATCCTGCAGGTGTTCATCCGTCACCGCCGCGATGTCGTCACCCGCCGCACCATTTTCGAACTGCGCAAGGCACGTGAACGGGCCCACATCCTCGAAGGCCTGGCCGTGGCCCTGACCAACATCGACGAGATCATCGCGCTCATCAAGAGCTCCGCCAGTCCGGCCATTGCCAAGGACGAGCTGATTGCCCGGTCCTGGAAGCCCGGCAAGGTCACTCGCATGCTGGAGCACTCCGGGGCCGATGTTTCACGCCCGGAGGAGCTGGAGGAAGAATACGGCATGCAGGGCGACGAATACCGACTGTCCCCGGCTCAGGCACAGGCGATACTGGATTTGCGCCTGCACCGCCTCACCAGCCTGGAGCAGGACAAGATCGTCAAGGACTACGGCGACCTGCTCGACAAGATACGTGACCTGCTGGATATCCTGCGCGACCCGGAGCGGCTCATGCAGGTCATCCGCGAAGAACTGGAGGCCATCCGCGAGCAGTACGGCGATGCGAGACGCACGGAAATCTACGAGGAGCGGGTCGACCTGACCCTGGAAGACCTGATTCAGGACGAGGGCGTGGTGGTCACGCTGTCCCACGGCGGCTATGCCAAGTCCCAGCCCCTGGACACCTAC
Source organism: Gammaproteobacteria bacterium (assembly GCA_022824965.1). Lineage (GTDB taxonomy): Bacteria > Pseudomonadota > Gammaproteobacteria > UBA4575 > UBA4575 > WTFY01. The sequence goes on along the minus strand of JAJDYY010000008.1, from coordinate 303,296 downwards.
AATCCCCAGCGCCGTGGAGGCAAGGGCAAGGCCGCTACCTCGGTGAAAGCCGAGGATTTCGTCGACCAGCTGTTCGTCGCCAACACCCATGACACCATCCTGTGCTTTTCCAGCCACGGCAAGGTCTACTGGCTCAAGGTCTACGAACTGCCGCAGGCCGGTCGCACGGCGCGTGGCAAGCCGATCGTCAATCTCCTGCCGCTGAGCGAAGGCGAGCGGATCAATGCCGTGCTGCCCGTCAAGGAATACAGCGAGGATGCCTACGTGGTGATGGCTACCAGCAGTGGTACCATCAAGAAAACCCGCCTGACGGCATACTCCAGGCCTCGGGCTGGCGGCATCATCGCGGTGAACTTGCGCGGTGAGGATTACCTGATCGACGTGGTCATGACACATGGCGACACCGACCTGTTGATGGTCAGCGATGCGGGCAAGGCGATCCGCTTCAGAGAAAAGGATGTTTCTGCGATGGGACGCAAAACCCAGGGAGTGCGTGGCATTCGCCTGGACGAGGGTCAGAAGGTCATCGGCCTGCTGGTAATCCGCCCGGACATGGAGGCCACGGACATTTTGGTGGCTACCGAGAACGGCTACGGCAAACGCACCAAGGTCAACGAATACCCGGTGCGAAGCCGTGCCGGCAAAGGCGTAATCACCATCCAGACCGGGGAGCGCAACGGCAAGGTGGTTGGTGCTGTGCCAGTGTCCAGCGAAGATGAAATCATGCTGATCACCGACAGTGGCACGCTGGTGCGAACACCGGTCGACGGCGTGTCCAAGACGAGCCGCAACACCCAGGGGGTGCGCCTGATCCGCCTGTCTGAAGAGGAAAAGCTGGTCGAGGTCGAAAGGATCGAGAAGCTGGACGATCCGGATTGACGGCCCATCGTGCGGGTCTGACGCAGCCCATGCAGGAAGTCTTTTATTTTGGTGCCGGTCCTGCGGCCTTGCCCCGGCCGGTGCTGGAGAAAATCCGCCACGAACTCCTGGATTACCGGGACACCGGACTCTCGATCCTCGAACTGCCGCACCGCAGCGATGCGTTTTTCGAGATCCGCGACCAGGCCACGCAACTGCTGCGCGAGCTGTTGCAGATCCCGGAGGAATTCGCGGTGCTGTTCATGCACGGCGGGGCTACCAGCCAGTTCTCCGCGCTGCCCCTGAATTTCCTCGGGCCGGGGCGATCCGCCGACTACCTGTGCACGGGCTTCTGGTCTTCAAGAGCCTGCGCCGAGGCCGCACGCCTTGCCGAGGTGCGCAAGATCCAAGCCTTGTGCGAGGGCGAGTCCCTGAGCATCGCACCTGCGCAAGAGTGGGACCTGGATCCGCAAGCCACCTACCTGCACTGCTGTGACAACGAGACCATCCAGGGGATCGCGTTTCCCGGGGTGCCGGAGGACCTCAAGTCCGCACTGGTGTGTGACATGACCTCGTCCCTGCTCATGCACCCCGTCGAGGTCGACAAATACGCGCTCATCTATGCCAGTACCCAGAAAAACCTGGGTATCGCGGGGCTTTGCGTGGTGATCCTGCGAAAGGACCTGCTTGAGCGGGTGAATGAGCCTGTCCCGCGCCTGTATGATTACCGGCGCTATGTCCGGCAGGACTCCGTGGTGAACACCCCCCCGGTCTTTGCCATCTATGTACTGCGCGAGGTGCTGGACTGGGTGCGAAAGGAGGGCGGTCTGCCCGTGTTGCACCAGAGAAGCCTGACGCGATCGGCGCAGCTGTACCGGGTGCTCGATGAAAGTGCGCTGTACGAGAACCGGGTCGCCCCCGAGTTTCGCTCAAGCATCAACATCCCCTTCGCGATCCGCGATACCGGGGCGCTGGAAGACTTTTTGGAGCAGGCGGGCCAACACCAGTTGCGTGGATTGCGGGGCCATCGAAGTGCGGGCGGTGTCCGGGTGAGCCTGTACAATGCGATGCCCGATGCGGGCATTGCACGCCTGCTGGAATTCCTGTCGGACTTTGAAGCCCGGCAGCGGAGAACTTGAACGTTCACAACCCTGCCGCTTGTTGTACCATACCCCGGGCAAGGCACAGTCAGGCAGGCCTGTTTCGTGTACCGGGGAATCAGGGACGAGGTGTAGGATTAAGTCGATGTTGACAATTGAACAGGTGCTGGAGGTGCTGGCGGAATCCTTGCCCCTGCCGGAGACAACCTACCAGATGGGAGAACAGGCCCCGCTTCTGGGCGCCATTCCGGAACTGGACTCGATGACCATCACCGGCATCATTGCCGGGCTGGAAAAAAACTTTGATATTGTTTTCGATGATGAGGACCTGGATGCGGGGGCGTTCCAGACCGTCGGTACCCTGTGCGACCTGATCGCATCGAAAATGGAAAATTCGCCCTGAGGCCCGCCACCCGCGCGCCCGAACTTCACACCAGAACTTGCAGCGGCCGGGGATGGCTCAGGAATTCCTGTGGGCTGGCGCTGTAGCCGTATGCCCCGGACTGGAACACCACGAGCAGGTCACCGATTTCAGCTTTCGGCAGATCCATCTCCTTGGCCAGCACGTCCAGGGGAGTGCACAGCGGCCCGACGACGGTCACCGTCTCGGTGCGTACCCCGAGCCGGTTGCCAATGGTGATCGGGTAGTTCCTGCGAAGGGCCTGACCGAAGTTGCCGCTGGCGGCAAGATGGTGGTGCAGCCCGCCGTTGGTCACCAGGTAGGTGGTTCCCCGGGAGACCTTGCGGTCCGTGACCCGGGTCAGGTACAGTCCGGCCTCGCCCACCAGGTAGCGACCCAGCTCAAGGATGATTTCAGTGTCAGCAAAGGTATCCTGGTACTCGGTGAGCAGCCCCTCCAGGTGCTCCATCACCGGGGCCACCTCAAGCGGAGCATCGCCGGGGAAATAGGGGATGCCGAAGCCGCCACCGATGTTCAGGGACTGGACGGGTACCCGGCAGTGGTCTGCGAGTTGCCTGGCCAGTGCGAAGGTTTTTTCATGGGCCTCGATGAGGGTCCTGGCCTGCAAGACCTGTGATCCGCTGAAAATATGAAAGCCTGCGAAATCGACGCCGGATGCCAAGATTTTCTCCAGCAACTCCGGGGCAGCCTCGGCATCCACGCCGAAAGGCTGCGGCCCGCCCGAGGTCTTGATGCCGGAGGCCCGCAGTTCGAAATCCGGGTTGATGCGCAAGGCCACACGAGCGCTCTTTCCGGTTTCCTCGCAAAGGCCGAGGATACGGGCGAACTCGACTTCCGACTCAACGTTCAGGGTGATGCCGGCGGTGATCGCCGCCTTCAATTCCCATACCGCCTTGCCGGGACCGGCAAAACTGATGTTCTGTGCCTGCATGCCGCTTTGCAGGGCCGCCTCGAGTTCCCTGCCGGAGGAGACATCCAGTCCGTGCACTTGGGCGGCCACGCAGTCAATCACCTCCTGCATCGGGTTGGCCTTGACGGCATAGTGCAGGTGCACACGTGCAGGGAGTGTGGCTTTCAGCGCGGCAACTCGATCGTGGATCGCCCGCTTGCTGTAGACATACAGCGGCGTGGAGCCGCATTGTTCGGCAAGTTCCATCAAGGTCTGGCCGGCCACCAGCAGGTGCGATCCTTCCCGGTCAAAGAACTCCTGCGGAGAATAATGCTCAAGTGGCGGGGGGTTCATGCGGTCACGTTTCTGCTTTGTCCGCCTGGTATCGACGGGCCAGGCGCTTGCGGTCGAACTTGCCATTGTCATTGCACGGGATCGCATCCGTCCAGATGTAGCGATCCGGCACCATGTACAGCGGCAGGACATCCTTCAGATGTTGGTCCAGCGCCGTTTGTGCCTCTTCAGGGTCCTGGTCGGTCGTGCAGGTCAGAACGATGGACTGACCGCGTTGCAGGTGGGCCACGCCAAAGGCCACCGCTTCACGAACAACATCATGCTGGCAGGCCGGTCCCTCGATCTCGGCCGGGCTGACACGGTATCCCGAGGTCTTGATCATGTCGTCCTTTCGCCCGACGAAGTAGAAGTATCCCTCGCGGTCCTGGCGGACCAGGTCCCCGGACCAGGCCACGATCTCACCGGCACCGGCAGAATCACTTGCAAGCGGCCTGAACCGCTCTTCGGTCTCCACGGAATGGTTCCAGTATCCCTCGGCCACCAGGGGTCCGCCATGCACCAGTTCGCCGACCTCGTCCGGGTCACAGGGGGAGCCGTCCTCGCGCACGGCCTGGACCCAGGCCCCGGGGATGGCCTTGCCGATCGAGGTGGGCCGGTGACGGATCTCTTGCGGCGGCAGGTAGGTGGAGCGGAAGGCCTCCGTGAAACCGTACATCAGGTAGATGTCGGTCGTCGGAAGCTTCTCGGCGAGCATCCTGACGGCAGTCTCGGGCAGGACATCGCCGGAACTGGTGATGTAGCGAAGCATTGCACCTGCGGCTTTCGTCCATTCCAGCCGGGCAAGCTGCTGCCACAGGGCGGGGACCCCGGCCAGGCCCGTGATCCGGTCGCGCTCGATGGCCTTGGGGATATCCTGCGGTAGAAGGTAGTCGAGAATCACCACCGTCGCCCCCACACTGAATGCGGTGCTCAGCTGGCTGAACCCGTAGTCAAAGCTGAAGGGCAGCACGGAGAGGACCCGGTCCTTTGACGTGTTTTCCAGGTACGCGGTCACGCTTTCCACTCCCGCACACAGGTTCTTGTGGGTGAGCATGACCCCCTTCGGCAGGCCGGTGCTTCCAGAGGTGTAGAAAATGGCTGCAAGATCCGCATCGTTCAGGTCCTCCCTGGCCGGTGCTGGCTGTGCGCAAAATTCCTGCCAGCCTTCAGTGTGCACGGCTTGGTCCGGATCCCCGGGCGGCACCGAGTCTTGGTCGATGACGACCACCGTTTGCAGCTCGGGATTGTGCAAGCGTGCCTCGTGCAACGCGCTGAGCCGGCTCGAGGTCGTCACCAGAAGTTCCACTCCGCAGTCCTCGAGAATGTGACCGGCTTGGCGGGACTTCAGGGCCGGGTTGATCGGCACCAGGCAAGCCCCTGCGTGCAGGGCACCGAAAAAGGCGGCCACGGCCTCGATGCACCGTGGCAGGTACACGCCGACGCGGGCTCCACGGGACAGTCCGACCCGCAGGCAGCCGCCCGCAAAGCGCTCACATGCGGTGTTCAGGCTGTGATAGGAAATCTTTTCTTCACGGTACTCGAGGGCAATCTTGTCCGGTCGTTCCCGAGCCTGTGCCGGCAGCAGCGAGTGAAGTGGCAAGGACATGGCAACAGTCTATTCGAAATCTCATTCAAGACAAGGACGCGGCCAGGGTCAGCTGAACGATCCGCGCCGCAGCTCCGCCTCGCTGCGGTGGCATACGATCGTGTAGCCCTGATCCAGGGTGTGCGAGGGAGGTGTCTCGCGATCGCATGTCCCGGCAATGGCCACCGGGCAGCGGCGATAAAACGGGCAGCCCCTGTCGGTGATTTCGACGGCCTGGTCGATGCTCGCCCGGGTCTCGCGCAGCGCAAGGGTCCTCTCCAGCCAGCTGCTGTCCAGTTCCGGAACCGAGGCGATCAACAGGCGGGTGTACGGGTGGTAGGGCGGTGCTAGCACCCGCCTTGCAGGGCCCTGTTCCACCACCTGCCCGGCATAGAGCACGGCGATGTCATCTGCAAAGGAGGCAACCGCCGACAGGTCATGACTGATGAAAACAAAGGCAACCCCGGTTTGCTGGCGAAGGCGCTTGAGAAGCCGGATGATGCTGGCGCCAATGATGGTGTCCAGGGCCGAGATCACCTCGTCGCACAGCAGGATCTCGGGGGATGCGGCAAGCGCACGCGCCAGGTTGATGCGCTGCTTCTGGCCTCCGGATAACTCTTCTGGGTAGCGCCCGGAAAATTCCGGGGGCAGTTCTACCATGTGCAGGAGCTCGGCGATGCGCTGTTTTTTCGCATCGCCGGAGAGCCCGAAGTAGAACTCGAGCGGGCGCCCCAAGAGCTGGTCGACCCGCTGATGCGGATTGAGTGCGTTATCGGCCATCTGGAACACAAACTGGATTTCCTGCAGTTGCCTGCGCTCACGCTGCCTGAGGCTGGGCTCCAGGGGCTCGTCCTTGAGCCGCACCTCGCCTTGCATGGCCGGGAGCAGTCCCGAAATCACCCGGGCCAGCGTTGACTTGCCACAGCCTGACTCGCCGATCACGCCGAGCGTGTGACCGCGCTCGACTCGGATATGGACATCGCGAAGCACCTTGAGCAGTTGGCCGCTGGCCTGTTTTCTTCCGTACCCTGCCGTCAGGTTAGTCACCTCCAGTGCCGGGACGTCTTGTTCCGCATCCTTTGCCTCTAGGGGACCCAAAGCGGTATCCGGAGGCGGTCGCACGGCGTCGATCAGCTGGCGCGTATAGCGGTGCTTCGGGCGGTGGAGAATCTCATCGACGCTGCCGTATTCCTTGATCTCGCCGGCATAGAGCACGGCGATACGGTCTGCGATCTGGGCCACGACGGAGAGGTCATGGGTCACGTAAAGGGCGGCGGCGCCCTCTTGGCGGATGACGTCCTTGAAGGCCTTGAGCACCTCGATCTGCGTGGTCACGTCCAGTGCGGTGGTGGGTTCGTCCAGGACCAGGAGGTCTGGCCTGGTACACAGGGCCATCGCGGCCATGAGCCGTTGCAGCTGACCGCCCGAGACCTGGTGCGGGTAGCGCCGACCCAGGTGGTCCGGGTCGGGCAGGCCCAGGGCGCGGTAGAGATCGGCTGCGCGCCGGTCTGCCTCGGCCTGGGAGAGCTGTCCGTGAAGCACGGAGGCCTCGGTCACCTGGGCCCCGATCCTGAGGGCGGGATTGAAGGCTGCGGCCGCACTTTGTGCGAGGTAGGCGACCCGTTGCCCGCGTAGACTTCGTTTTTCATCGGGCGCCATCGCGAGGATGTCGTCTCCATTGAGCCGGACCTCGCCTGCCCGGAACTCCAGGCCCGGCTTGGCATACCCCAGGGCCGATAATGCCAGCGTGGTCTTGCCGGAACCGGACTCGCCGATCAGTGCCAGTACCTCGCCTGCCTCGAGCTGCAAACTGACCCCCTGGATGACGGGCGCCGGATAATCCGCACCGCCTGTCGCATTCACCACGAGCTTCTCGATTTCCAGAAGTGCTGCCATCAGATGATTTCACCCGCAAGTTTTCCGCCGTGGTGGGCGGAGATGTCATCGACGACCAGGTTGATGGCCACGGTCAGGGTGGCAATGGCGAGCGCCGGGACCAGGGGGGCGATAGCCCCGTAGGGCAGTCCAGCCAGATTTTCCCGGACCATGCCGCCCCAGTCCGATTGCGGCGGCTGCACGCCCAGCCCGAGAAAGCTCAGGCCCGAGAGGAACAGGATGATGTAGACGAAACGCAGGCCGAAATCGCTCGCCATGGGAAGGATCATGCCGGGCAGAACCTCGTGGCGGATGATCCATCCGAGTCCCTCGCCGCGCACCCGTGCCGCATCCACGAAGTCGCTGACCATGATGTCCAGGCCGAAGGCCCGCGCGATCCGGAACACGCTGGAGGCATAGATGACGCTGGTGAGGGCGATGAGCACCGGCAGGGAACTGCCGTAGGCGGAGATCACGACCAGGCCCAGCATGATGGTCGGCATGGACAGTACGGCATCGTTGAGCCGGCTGAGTGAACTGTCCAGCACCCGCCCGCCCGCGGCTGCCGCAATCCCCAGTGTGATCCCGATGAGGTAGGCGAGCAGGGTGGCGATCAGCGAGATTCCGATCGTCGTTCGGGCGCCGTAGAGCAGCCGCGACAGGGTGTCGCGACCCAGGTAGTCCGTCCCCAGCCAGGCGACAGCCCCCGGAGGCTGGAAGTCGGTGGCCGGGTAGGGGTCATCCAACCCGGGCACGATGAACAGGGCCTCGTCCAGGAATTCCGCCTCGTGGTAGGGGGCGATCCAGGGGCCGACGAGGACCATGGCAGACCAGAACAGGATCACGGCGATCCCGGTCTTGCCGGCGGTGGAGAACCGCAGACGGCGGATTGGCCGTTCTCGGGATCCGTCCTGGCTATGTGAGATATCCGAAGGACTGTCCACAGGAGGGCTCATCGGGGATAGCGAAGCCGGGGATTGGACAGGATCGAGGCCAGGTCGGCAATGAAAACCAGCACGATATACGCGCTGCAGAAAATCATGGCACAGGCCTGCACGAGGGGCAGATCACGCGTCTGCACGGCATCGACCATCAGCTTGGCAAGGCCCGGGTAGGCGAAGATGGTTTCGACGATGACCACCCCGCTGACCAGATAGGCCAGGTTCAGGGCGATCACGTTGACGATCGGTCCGACGGCGTTGGGCAGCGCATGGCGAAGGACGATTCTTCTGCGCGGAAGCCCCTTGAGAACGGCCATCTCGATATACGGGGAACTCATGACGTTGAGGACGCTGGCCCGCGTCATGCGGATGATCTGCGAGGATGCCACGACCACCAGGGTCAGGGTCGGCAGGGCCAGTGCCTTGAGCAGGGCCGTTCCGGTTTCCGTCCCGCTGACATAGGCGGTCGCCGGCAGCCAGCCCAGGTACACGGCCACGACCAGCACCAGTGCGGTGGCCACCAGGAACTCCGGCACGGAAACCAGGCCCAGGGTAGTCAGAGTGATGGACCGGTCCAGGCGGGTCCCTGCACGTGCAGCCGCCGCCAACCCCAGCCCCAGGGAAAGCGGCACGGCAATCAGGGCCACCGCACCGGCAAGGTGTACGGTATTGGCCAGGCGGGGTGCGATCATCTCCGAGATTGGCGTGCCGCCCGTGCCAGCTCCGGAGCCGGCCTTGGAAATGCCGAGATCCCCGCTCAGCAGGTCGCCCAGCCACATGAAATAGCGCAGGTAGGCGGGCTGGTCGAGACCGAGGGTACTGCGAAGGGCGGCCAGGGATTCGGGTGTGGCCATCTGTCCCAGGATGATGCTGGCGACATCTCCCGGAAGGACGCTGGTGCCTAGAAAAATCAGCACCGACACCACGACCAGGGTGACCAGGCCAGTGGCGATTCGGTGCAGGACGGCACGGATCAGCATGACGGCCCGCAGCTCGGGTTCACTCGCTCATCCAGGCAAATTCAACCCACTCGTGAGCGCCCGTCGCACCCAGCGGTACCACCGGGATGCCATGAATCCTGTCACTGACACCGTCAAGGATGTTGAGGTGGTAGGGGATCACCATGCCGCTGCCCTCGTGCACGAGTCGCTGCATCTCGCAGAGCATCCCGTATCGCCGGGCCGGGTCGGTCTCGGCCAGCTGCATGCGCAGCAGCTCCCCGAACCGCGGGTTGTTCCAGTACGTGTCGTTCCACGCGGCACCCGGTGCAAACTGGATGGCAAGCATGGCGTTGGCCGTCGGTCGCATGTTCCAGGAGACCACGTTCATCGGCTCCTTCATCCATACCGCCCCCCAGTAACCGTCGGTCGGGACCTGCCGGATGGCCAGATCGAAACCGATTTTCTTCAGGTTGGCCTGCATCAGCAGGCAGGTCTCGACGATGCCGGCGGCCACCGGGGCCACGAAAAGCTCGGCAGACGAGATCCCCGCCTGTTGCAGGTGCCACTTCGCCTGGTCCGGATCGTAAGGGCGCTGCGGCAGTTCCGTGCAGTGATCGGCCCCGTACGCGGGCGAGATCGGATGATCGTTGCCGACCTGGCCGTGTCCCTTGAGGATGGAACGGACGATCCGTTCACGGTCCTGGATGTACTGCATGCCCCTGACAAAATGGTCGTTCGCCCCGGGCGGGGTGTTCTTGAGGCAGCAGATTCCGCCATAGCGCCCGGAGGGCGTTGAGTTGACGTGCACGCCTTCGGTGTTTTTGATCAGCCGGACACTTCGGGAATTGACCGAGGCGATGAGATGCACGTCCCCTGCGATGAGCGCGTTGACCCTCGCGGTCGGGTCGGTGATCGCGGTCAGCACCAGGGCATCGAAGTTCGGCCCCTCCCGCCAGTAGTTGGGATTTCGCCTATGCAGCGAGCGAACCCCCGGTTCAAAGGATTCGAGTACGTACGGGCCGGTCCCGATGCCCTTGCGAAAGTCGGTGGTCCCCCGCTTGACGATCTTGGCCTGCTTTTCGCCCAGCTTGACGGGCAGGTCCCGGTCGGGAGCACTGAGCCGGGCCCGGACCGTGTACCTGTCGAGCTTGCGCCATTCGATGACCGAGGCGAAGTAGGCCTTGATCACTGAAGGGGAATCCGGCCCGAGGTGACGGTTCATGCTCCAGACGACGTCGTCCGCGGTCAACGGGGCGCCGTCATGGAACTCCACGCCCTTGCGGATCTTGAAGGTGAATTCGGTGGCATCGCGGTTGGCGCTCCACTCCTCCGCAAGCTCCGGGTGCAGCGTCAGGTGATCGAGAATCTGGGTGAGGTTGTTGTAGCAGGCCCGCCCGCGCGTGTAATCGATGCCCGAGGTGAACACGATCGGGTCCAGCTGATCATCCGGTCCGTGCAGGTTGCTGGCGAAAATGGCGGTACCGCCCCTGCGCGGGCTCGCGGCCAGGGCCGCGGCGCGGGCCAGATGGGACTGGGCTGTCGCGGCGGAGACGCCAAGCGCGCCGAGCGCGGCAAGGAAGTCGCGACGGCTGATGCCGCCGTCTTTGAATTTTTGCTGCAAGGCCCGGAGGTCCTTGCCTGTGGTTTCATCCCCGTGCATTGGTCATGGCTTTACAGGAGCACAGGGCCATTATAGTGGGGATTGTCCCGGGCGTCCCTTGAGGAGGGCCGGTGTCGAATGGACGAATGAAACCCTCTGGCGCTGGTCGGGGCAGGGGCGCTGAACCGGAGAAGCATCGGCCCATGGACGCATGGAATCCGGCTTAGATTTTGCAGGTTTGGTTGAAGGATTCTTGTTAATATCCTACGCTCTTGCGGTTTGCACATTAATTAATATCATTTACCAGCCCTGAGGCCATTCCGTTTACGACCCTGACGGTGTTTCCCCATGAGTGATGAGCTAGAAAACTTGCGCGAGCAGATCGACGCCGTGGACCGCTCCCTGGTGGAGCTGATCAATGAGCGGGCGAAACTGGCCTTGCAGGTCGCACAGGCGAAAGAGAACTCCGACCAGACCCAAAGCTACTATCACCCGGAGCGCGAGGCGCTGGTCGTCCGGAACACGATCAAGCACAACCAGGGGCCCCTGTCCGACAGGGAAATGGCGCGCCTGATCCGTGAGACCATGTCCGCCTGCCTGGCCCTGCAGCAGCCGCTGCTGGTGGCCTTCCTCGGGCCGTCCGGGACCTTTACCGAAGAGGCCGCGCACAAGCATTTCGGAAACTCCATCCGCACCGTGGCCACCGATTCCATCGACGACGTGTTTCGCGAGGTCGAGTCGGACAACGCCGATTACGGGGTCGTGCCGATCGAAAACTCAACGCAGGGCATCGTCAACAGCACGCTGGACATGTTTCTCGAATCCGAGCTCAAGATCGTCGGCGAAGTCGAGCTGCATGTGCGCCAGCACCTGATGAGCAAGGCTGCGGCCCTGTCCGACGTCAAGACGCTGTATGGCCACCAGCAGTCGCTGGCCCAGTGCAAGCGCTGGCTGCGGGCCAACCTGCCGGAAGTCGCACACGTGCCGGTACACAGCAATGCCGAGGCGGCCCGGCGTGCGGCAGAGGAGCCGGATGCCGCGGCCATTGCCGGGATCGAGGCGGCACACACCTATCAGTTGACGGTCCTGAAAAGAAGCATCCAGGATGGCGCGGACAACACCACGCGTTTTTTGATCATCGGCAAGCAGCAGATCCGGTCCACCGGGGCGGACAAGACCACCTTGCTGGTCTCGGCAAAGAACAAGCCCGGGGCCCTCTACAGCCTGCTGCAGCCGCTGGCGGAGAACAACGTCAGCATGACGCGGATCGAATCCAGGCCCTCGCATTGCGTGAACTGGGAGTACGTGTTTTTCCTGGACCTCGACGGTCACCAGGAAGATGACTTAATCAAGCATTCGCTCGAAGCCCTGCAGGCCGAGGCCGGCCTGCTCAAGATCCTTGGCTCCTACCCCAAGGCCGTGCTTTGAAGCACTCGCCGATTCGCATCCATGTTTGACAATGTTTATTTGGTCGGCGTGGGCCTGATCAACGGCTCGCTCGCCAAGGACCTCAAACGCCTGGAGCTGGTCCGGGTCATCACCGGGCTCGGGCGTGACCATGAGCGCCTGGCAGGCGCACAGTCTGCCGGCATCATCGATCGCTTCGCCTTGCTCAAGGAGGCGGACGTGGCCGATGCGGACCTGGTCGTGCTCGGCGTTCCGGTGGCGAAGACCGCAGAGGTACTGGCGGCGATCCAACCCAGCCTTGCGCCCGAAGCCCTGCTGACCGATGTCGGCAGCACCAAGGGCAGTGTCATTCAGGCCGCCGAAGAGGTGTTCGGTAAGTTACCCGAGCACTTCGTTCCCGGACATCCGATAGCAGGCAGCGAACGGATCGGCTACGAGCATGCCCGGGAGGAGTTGTTTTTCGAGCGCAGGGTGATCCTGACCCCGACAGAGAATACGAATGCCGAGGCGCTGCAGCGCATCCGGGCCCTGTGGCAGAGCGTCGGTGCCCGCGTGGATGAGCTGAGTGCCGAGCAGCACGACCTGATCCTGTCGGCCACCAGCCACCTGCCGCACATGGTGGCCTACACCCTGGTGAATTACCTGGAGCACAAGCCCGAAGCTGAACAGATCTTTGACTACGCGGCGGCCGGCTTTTACGACTTTACGCGGATCGCCTCCAGCAGCCCGGCCATGTGGACGGATATCTGCCTGGCCAACCGTGAGCAGTTGCTGGTCTCCATCGAGGGCTTCGGGGAACTCTTGAAGGAGTTGCACTCGCTCATCTCCGATCGCAAGGAAGAGGCCCTGTATGCCTTCCTGGAGCAGGCCAAGCACCTGCGCGATCACAATTCTGCAAAGAAGTAGGGCTGCATCCGCACGCCGGTTCCATGGAAAACACCTGTTTCCAACTTGCCCCGCGGGGCCGATGCGCCGGCCAGCTGGACCCGCCGGGCGACAAGTCGATGTCGCACCGTGCCATCATGCTCGCCTCCCTGGCGCAGGGCACCAGCGAGATCGGGGGGCTCTTGGCCTCCGAGGATTGCCTGGCCACCCTGGAGGCCTTTCGCAACATGGGCGTGCAGGTGCACTGGCTGGCACCGGGCCGAATCCGGGTGCACGGGGCCGGGCTGCATGGCCTGCAGGCCCCGGACACCGTCCTGGACATGGGGAATTCGGGCACGGCGATGCGGCTTCTGGCAGGGGTCCTGTGCGGACAAACCTTTGCCAGCACCCTGAGCGGTGATGCCTCGCTCAACGCCCGTCCCATGCAGCGCATTGCAGAGCCGTTACAGGCCATGGGCGCGGACATCCGCCTGTGCGCTGCCGGTACCGCACCGCTTGAGATCCGGCCCGGGACGACCCTGCACGGGATCGACTATGTCCTGCCGGTGGCCAGTGCCCAGGTGAAGTCGTGCCTGCTGCTGGCCGGGCTCTACGCCGAGGGCAGGACCTGCATCACCGAGCCGGTGCGCTGTCGCGACCACACCGAGAACATGCTGCGCGCCTTCTCCTGTGCCCTCGAGTTCGCGGACCAGCGGGTGTGCCTGCAGGGGGGCACGGAGTTGAAAGCCACGGAAATCGATATTCCCGGGGACCTGTCAGCTGCAGCGTTTTTCATCGTCGGCGCCCTGGTCTCGCCGGACTCGCAACTGACAGTCAAAAACGTCGGCATCAACCCGACCCGGGCCGGGGTCATCGAGATCCTGCGCCTGATGGGCGCGAGGATTGATATACGCAATGAAAGAAACTATGGTGAGGAGCCCGTGGCCGACCTCGTTGTAACCAGCAGTCCCTTGCACGGGATCGAAATCCCCCGAAATCTTGTAGTCGATGCCATTGACGAATTTCCTGCCCTGTTCATCGCCTCGGCCTGCGCGAAAGGCACCACGGAGTTAAGCGGTGCGGAAGAGTTGCGCACCAAGGAATCCGACCGGATCCGCACCATGGTGAGCGGCCTGTGCAGCCTCGGAATCCGTGCCGAGGAAAAGCCGGACGGGGTGACCATCACCGGAGGCCGGTTTGGCGGTGGGACGGTGGACAGTGGCGGCGACCATCGCGTGGCGATGGCGTTTGCCATGGCTTCACTGGCTGCATCAGGCACGATCACGGTCACCGGCACCGAGGCCGTGGCCACGTCCTTTCCCGGTTTTGTGGACACCGCCACGCAACTGGGTCTTGCGTTTGAATGAGTGATGCGAAGATGACAGAAACCAGCGTCCCAGTGGTCACCATCGACGGGCCTGCCGGCTCGGGCAAGGGAACCATCGCCGTCAAGCTCGCACAGCAACTGGGCTACCACTATCTCGGCAGCGGCAGCCTGTACCGCATTCTGGCCTACTACCGGCTGCAGCACATGCCTGACACCGATGACCTCCAGGCGTTGCTTGAGCGATGCGAAACGTTGCGCATCGTCTTTCGTCCCCAGGGCGATGAGGGAGACGTGCAGGTGCTGGTCGATGAGGCGGACGTGTCGGATGCGCTTCGCACCGAGGATTGTGGCGGGGAAGCCTCGAGGCTTGCGGTGCGCCCCGAGGTGCGCGAGGCTTTGCTGAAGAAGCAGCTCAGCTTTCGCAAGGCGCCCGGGCTGGTCGCCGAAGGCCGCGACATGGGTACGGTGGTCTTCCCGGATGCACCGCACAAGATATACCTGACGGCCAGTGCCGAGGAACGCGCGCAAAGGCGACAGAAACAGTTGAGGAAACAAGGGATTAGTGCTAGTCTTGACCGTCTTTTGGCAGAGATCAAGGCGCGCGATACCCTTGATAAGCAGCGTCCCATCTCGCCACTGAGACCGGCCGCCGATGCGGTCCGGGTGGATTCAACCGAGTTATCGATCGTCCAGGTGGTAGCGCGTATCGCTGCCCTGGTACAGCAAGCATAAATTTGCATACAAGGAAACGACAGTAGTTTTATGGCCGAGAGTTTTGCCCAGCTTCTGGAAGAAAGCGAAGACAACATCAATACCCAGCCCGGGACCATCATCAACGGTACGGTCGTCGACATCGGCAAGGATGCCGTGGTCGTCAATGCCGGACTCAAGTCCGAGGGCATGATCCCAATCGAGCAGTTCCAGATGGACAACGGCCAGCTGGAAGTGGCCGTCGGCGACGAAGTCGAGGTCGCTCTGGACGCCCTGGAGGACGGTTACGGCGAGACCAAGCTCTCGCGTGAGAAGGCAAGGCGTGCCCGTGCCTGGACCGAGCTTGAGCGCATCCACGAAGCGGGTGAGACGGTCACCGGCATGATCACCGGCAAGGTCAAGGGCGGCTTCACGGTCGAGCTTCGCGATCTTCGCGCATTCCTGCCAAGCTCGCTGGTCGATATTCGCCCGGTGCGCGACACCACCTATCTCGAAGGCCGGGAACTGGAATTCAAGCTCGTCAAGATTGACACCAAGCGCAACAACATCGTGGTCTCGCGCCGGGCCGTGGTGGAGTCGGAATACAGCGTCGAGCGCGAAGAACTGATCAATACCCTGAAAGAGGGTGCGGTGGTCAAGGGCATCGTCAAGAACCTGACCGACTATGGGGCGTTTCTGGACCTCGGCGGTGTCGACGGTTTGCTGCACATCACCGACATGGCCTGGAAGCGGGTCAAGCACCCCAGCGAGATCGTATCCATCGGCGATGAGATCAATGTGCGGGTGCTGAAGTTCGACAAGGAAAAGACCCGCGTGTCGCTGGGCCTGAAGCAGCTCAACGACGACCCCTGGGGCGGCATCGAGCGCCGTTATCCCGAGGGTACCCGGGTATTCGGCAAGGTCACCAATATTGCCGATTATGGATGTTTCGTGGAGATCGAGGAGGGCATCGAGGGCCTGGCCCATGTCTCGGAGATGGACTGGACCAACAAGAACGTGAGCCCGTCCAAGATCGCCTCGCTCGGCGACGAGGTCGAGGTCATGATCCTCGACATCGACAAGGAGCGGCGCAGAATTTCGCTTGGCATGAAGCAGTGCCAGCCCAACCCCTGGGAGGACTTTGCCAGCAAGCACAGCCGTGGCAGCGAGGCCACCGGCATGATCAAGTCGATCACGGATTTCGGAATTTTTGTGGGTCTGGAAGGCGGCATCGACGGACTGGTGCACCTGTCGGACCTGTCGTGGAACCAGCCCGGTGAAGAAGCGGTGCGCGCCTACAAGAAAGGCGACGAGCTGCGTGCCATGGTGCTTTCGGTGGATGCCGAGCGCGAACGCATATCGCTGGGAGTCAAGCAGCTGGTGCAAAACCCGTTTTCCGCCTGGATTGCGGAAAACCCCAAGGGCAGTATCGTCAAGGGCACGGTCAGCAAGCTGGATGCCAAGGCGGCCATCGTCTCGCTGGCGGAAGGCGTCGAAGGCATGCTGAAGGCCTCGGAAATTGCCCGCGACCGCATCGAGGACATCCACACGGTACTCAAGGAGGGCCAGGAGATCGAGGCCAAGTTCACGGGCGTGGACAAGAAGTCCAGGATGGTCACGCTTTCGATCAAGGCCAAGGAGTCCCAGGAAGAGGCGGAAGCGATGCAGGACTACAGCAGCAACGAGTCGGCTGCCACCAACCTGGGAGACATACTGAAGGAATCGATCGAGGAAAATAAGGACAGTTCCAAGGAATCAGAATAATAATCAAGCAGGAGAGTGTCATGGGAACTGGAGATCAGAAAAGCATGATCACGAAATCGGAACTGATCGAAAATATTGCTTCCAAGCAAAACCATCTTGCCTACAAGGATATCGAGCTTTCGGTCAAAAGCCTCCTGGAACAGATGAGCACCTCGCTTTCCCGGGGCGAGCGCATCGAGGTGCGAGGTTTCGGGAGTTTCTCACTGCATTTTCGACCGCCGCGGATCGGGCGCAACCCCAAGACCGGGGATGCCGTCTCCCTGCCGGGCAAGCACGTGCCCCACTTCAAGCCGGGCAAGGAACTGCGAGAACGCGTGAACCGGTCACAGACCGGCAAATAACGCCGCCCCCGTTCAGGCACTCAATTCCTGATACCCCAAAAGCCGTGCGGGATGGGACGTCTCAGGCATGACTTGGGCCGACACGAACAGCACACTACCTGCCATGGCTGACCAGGAGGCCTGACGAATGCCGGAACTCTACTGGCTTTTGCTGCTGCTGGCAGGCCTTGCCGGCTGGTACCTGGCCTATATCGTCTATCAGCGCAAATCCAAACCGAAAATCCCGGGCGAGTACCTTGAGGGCCTGAATTACCTGCTCAACGAGCAGCCGGACAAGGCCCTGGAAGTCTTCATCGAACTGGTGGATGTGGACACCGAGACCGTCGAGACCCATCTCGCGCTCGGCAACATGTTCCGGCGCCGCGGCGAGGTCGACCGTGCCATCCGGATCCACCAGAACCTGATCGAGCGCCCGGCGCTGTCCTCCATCCATCGCTCGACCGCGCTGCTGGAGCTGGCCAAGGACTATCTCAAGGCGGGACTGCTGGACCGCGCCGAATCCCTGCTGGCCGACGTGGTCCGCACCGGGTTGCAAAACCGCGAGGCCTACCCCCTGCTGCTCGGCCTGTACGAGCAGGAAAAGGAGTGGGACAAGGCGATCGAGACCGCCAAGGCACTGGAGCAGGTCAGCCATGAGGACATGAGCCCGAGGATTGCCCACTACCACTGTGAGTTGAGCGAGCTGGCATTCGACCAGGAAAACGATGCGGGGGAGGCTGCCGGCAAGCTCGCCAAAAAAGCACTGTCCTATGACCGCAGTTGTGCACGCGCCAACGTGCTGCTTGGCAATTACGCCATGCATGGGAAGAACTACAAGGTCGCCACCCGGTATTACCAGAGCGTGGCCAAGCAGAGCCCGGAGTACCTGCCGGAGATTTTTGCAAAGCTGCACGAAGCCTTCCTGCAGCAGGACGATGCCGAGGGATTCCGGCAGTTCCTGCTCAAGATCAAGGACTCCAAACTGAGCGGAATCGTGATGTCCTCCCTGCTGACGGACCTGGCGGACGGGGAGGTCGGGAAAGACGAAATCCTGGAACTGCTGCTGGAAAAACCCGAGCTGTCATTGCTGGAAGTGAATGCGTTCCTGAAGAATGTACCGCTGCAAAACGAGTCTTTCCGTGAGCAGATTTCCGATCGCATCCAGACGAGCATCGAGAATTTCGTCAGCCAGCACAACTCGCACCAGTGCAGGCAGTGCGGATTTCATGGCAGGAGGCTGTACTGGCAGTGCCCAAGTTGTCATTACTGGGGCACGGTCGTTCCCGTCGTCCCGGGACTGGACTGATGGGTGGGCCAGGCCCTGCGAGCTGCTTGAGACCCGGTTTTTCGTGCCTAGAACTTGAACTTCACCAAGAAGCTCACCGCCCAGTACTCGACATCGTCAAACTTTAGCTCACTTTCCCATGGGGTCACTCCATCGGCCCGCACGGGCTCGTGGCTGCGGATGAGGTCCCAAACCCCGGTGTGGTTGAAATCATCGAACTCGGCCCAGCGTGCCTTGATGCCGATCGAGGTGTCATCACTGAGTGCATAGTCCAGCCCACCTATAAGTTGGTAGCCGAAGGAAGTCTCGGAAACCCGGGTATCCCAGTAGCTGAGCGTGCCGGCAGCCGCAGGCGGCTTGTCGGACGGATAGCCCTGTGCGAGCGTCTTGCGCAAGAAGCGCACGCTGTAGTCGAACCGGGTCCGGGTCCAGCCAAAACCCGCACCCAGGTAGGGCGTCCAGCGCGAAGAATTTGGAAAATCATAGTAGGCATTCACGAAAAGCTGGTGGGCGTCAAAATTCGATATCCGTTCGGACGGCGGGTCGAGTTCGCTGACCTCGTTGTTCTTGCTCGCAAGCGGGGCATTCGAGTCGGGGATTCTCCAGAGCGAGGAATCGCTGCCATCGTAGACCCGGTGCGAGTACTCAAGCTCAACACGAAGCCTGTCCAGCACATAGCCTACACTGATCCCACCCAACAGCTCGTTGCCCAGATCAAAAGAATTGGCGGACAAGATTCGTGGAGTGCTCCCGACGTTGCAGGACGGGTCGGACAGGTCCACCACCTTGTCATCTGTTGCCGGGTCATTATCCCTGAGCAGTTGATCGCACTGCGTGGGGTGATTGATTCCTGACAAGTCAGAAGACAGTCCATCGGCATTCACGAATCCGAACTCAAGACCTACGTATATGTCGCTGTGCCTTTCTTGGTCGGCTTCTGCATGTGCTGCTCCTGTCAGGACAAGTACACACAAACCAAATATTGCAATGAAAAACTGGAACAGGCTAGATCGCATTTTCTTCACGGTGGTTCCCAAGGATGTAATGTATATTGAACGAGATTATATATAATTCTCATTCAAAACATTTTCCGTGTCTTCAATTACAGCTAGGTATCCTGCATTTGAGATGGATACTGAAATGAACGTGCAGTCCACATCAAATGCTCTCAAAATCCTCGGCTAGCGTCGCTTTAACGGTGTAGCAGTAGCGTGTATTCATGATTATCTATTCTGCCACCCGACGTGAGTTTGATCAGGACGTTCTGAATAACCGCATCGAGCAGAAGATCCTCGATGGATTCTCAACAAAGCTTGGTCACAGTACATCCTATTCAGAAATCCAGTCTTGGAAGAACTCCATGCAGTACATGAATAATGTGCTGAGATGCGGCGAAATACCGGATGATGCAGGCGTAGCGATCGAGTACCGCATACCTCAGACATCAAAACGAGTCGACTTCATACTTTCGGGGACTGACCCAAACAGTCGCGATTCTGTCGTCATCGTTGAACTCAAACAGTGGTCTAAAGTCGAAAAGACCTTGAAGGACGCAATTGTTAAAACCTTTCTTGGTAGGTCTCAACGAGAGGTCACCCATCCCTCCTATCAAGCTTGGACGTACGCAGCCTTGCTCCAGGATTTTAATGTTGAGATTCAGAAGGGTGACATCTCTTTACACCCTTGTGCATATCTTCACAATTGCGTTGACCCTTCGGTAGTCAAGTCCTCATTTTATGAAGAGCACACACGCAAGGCACCTGTGTTTGTACAGCACGATGTTGAGCTTTTGGCTAATTTTCTGAAGAAATATGTAAGACATGGTGACAGATCCAAAATCCTTTACAGACTTGACCATGGGAAGTTAAGACCCTCCAAGAACCTAGCTGATCATCTTGTATCCTTGCTCCAAGGCAATCGCGAGTTCGAAATGATTGATGATCAGAAAATTGTCTATGAAACTGCCTTGGCTCTAGCCAAGCAAAATGAGAGTGATGTAAAGCAAGTTCTCTTGGTAGAAGGCGGTCCAGGGACGGGCAAGTCAGTAGTTGCTATCAATCTGCTGGTTGAGTACACGAGAAGAGGACTACTTACTCACTATGTCTCCCGAAATGCAGCACCTAGGGCAGTCTACGAGAGCAAACTGTCTGGGTTGATGACAAGGACACGAATTACAAACCTGTTCAAGGGCTCAGGTTCATATATCAATAGCCAAGTAAATGCGTTTGACTGTCTGATCGTTGACGAAGCTCATAGGCTCAATGAGAAGTCGGGAATTTTTCGCAATCTGGGTGAGAATCAGATCAAGGAGATTATTCACGCAGCCAAACTCTCTATTTTCTTTCTGGACCAAGATCAGAGAGTCACGCTGAAGGATATTGGTGAACGGGAGGGGATACGGCATCATGCGGCACAGGCGGGCGCTCACCTGAATGAGCTTAAATTGGAGTCTCAGTTCCGATGTAATGGTTCAGATGGCTATCTGTCTTGGGTCAATAGTGCTCTTCAAATTGAAGAAACTGCGAATCCGACGTTGGCAGGGATTGACTACGACTTCCGGGTCTTTGACTCCCCAAACAAACTTAGAGAAGAGATTATTAGACTCAATAGCGAAAATGACAAATCCCGTTTGGTTGCTGGGTATTGTTGGGACTGGAAGGGTAAGAAACATCCCGACACAAAGGATGTGACCATTCCAGAGTACGGCTTTGAGATGCGGTGGAATCTCGACAAGGACGGCTCACTTTGGATTGTTACACCTGGCAGTGTCTCGGAGGTGGGCTGTATACATACCTGTCAAGGCCTAGAACTTGACTATATTGGTGTGATTGTTGGTAAGGACTTGGTTGTAAAAAATGGCAGGATAGTAACCGATGCGCTTGAACGATCAAGGCAAGACAGTTCGGTCCATGGCTATAAGTCGATGCTAAAAGAGAACCCGGAAAGTGCTAAGGCAATGGCGGATAGGATAATTAAAAACACCTACCGCACTCTAATGACAAGAGGTCAAAAAGGTTGTTTTCTATTCTGTGTGGATACAGAGACAAACGAGTACTTTAGGCGCTTTGTAAGAGACAGGAAGGAAGGGACAAACCTGTAAACTGAGATGCAGAAGAGATTGGCCCACTTGTCTGCTTAGTTAGTCAGACTTTGATGGCTCCCCGGGACGGGCTCGAACCGCCGACCTAGTGATTAACAGTCACCCGCTCTACCAACTGAGCTACCGGGGAATAAAAGACAGGAAATGGTAACGACCCACTATACACAGGTCAACGTCGATCCTGACAATCATCAGCCGCCTGTATCTGGGTCAAAGTGTCTTAAAGCGAGCAAACGCTCCTTCCAGAACTTCCATGCTCGTTGCAAAAGAGATACGCATGTACCCTGGCGAGCCGAATGCGGTACCAGGCACTGTGGCGACACCCGCCTGATTCA
This sequence comes from Gammaproteobacteria bacterium, assembly GCA_022824965.1. Lineage (GTDB taxonomy): Bacteria > Pseudomonadota > Gammaproteobacteria > UBA4575 > UBA4575 > WTFY01. The sequence goes on along the minus strand of JAJDYY010000008.1, from coordinate 281,661 downwards.
GCAAGTGTTCCACAAAGCCAACGTCGTCCGAAACGTTTTCAGTCTTCTCGATCAGGCCTTCAATGTTGGGGAAGCAATAGAATGTTCCATCGCCTTGCGAACAGTGGACACCTTCGATTTCATTCAGGGCGCCAACAATAAAGTCATGGCGCTTTTCGAACTCATCACACATGTCTTTTACAAAACCCTGATCTCCAGTCAGAGCCGCTTCCGTTGCCGCCTGGGAAATGGAGCTCGGGTTGGATGTGCTCTGCGACTGGATTTTAATCATGGACTTGATCAGTGCTGCCGGCCCTGCTGCATAGCCGATGCGCCAGCCCGTCATTGAATAGGCCTTGGAGACCCCGTTCAATACCAAGGTGCGGTCTTTGAGCGAAGGGGTCGTATTAAGGATGTTCGAGAATTTCTGTCCCCGAAACAGGATGTGCTCGTAGATATCATCACTGATCACGAACACCTGCGGATGTTTCTCCAGCACTTCACCCAAAGCGCTCAGCTCTTCTTGGGTGTAGGCTATGCCCGTTGGGTTGGACGGACTGTTGATGACCAGTAGTTTGGTTTTAGGAGTGATTCTGCTATCCAGGTCCTCTGCAGTGATTTTGCAGCGGTTCTCGGACCGGCTGGGGACAGTCACCGGCTCAGCGCCTGCCAGGAGCACGATATCCGGGTAGGACACCCAGTACGGGGCCGGAATCAGTACCTCGTCCCCCTCGTTCAAAAGGGCTTGGCACAGGTTGTAGAGCACCTGCTTGGCCCCGGTGGAGATCATGACTTCATCTAAGGTGTACTCCAGCCCGTTATCGCGCCGGAACTTCTCGATTACCGCATTTTTTAGGGAAGCGGTTCCTGCGACGGCCGTGTACTTGGTCTGGCCTGCGCGCATGGCGGCAATGGCCGCCTCCTTGATGTGTTCGGGGGTGTCGAAGTCCGGCTCACCGGCGGCCAGATTGAGGATGTCTCCACCCCCTGCACGGATTTGATTCGCCCGTGCCGTTATGGCTAAAGTGACGGAAGGTTGAATCCGGGATACCCGCTTCGCGAGTGAATATTGCACTGTGTCTCCTGGTCCAGGGGTTGATCTCTCGAAGGCTGCGTCCTGGCAGCACCGGGTAGAGTATACGGGGCCTGTCAAATAGAGATAAGACCCCAGAAAGAGAATACTATGTACCAGCCATTTAAAATCGTTACCGACTTCGCCCCAGCAGGGGACCAGCCTGGTGCCATTCAGACCCTGGTCGATGGGCTGAACGACGGGTTGGCCCACCAGACGCTGCTGGGGGTTACCGGTTCGGGCAAGACCTTCACGATTGCCAATGTCATCGAGCAGGTGCAGCGGCCCACGATCATCCTCGCACCCAACAAGACCCTGGCGGCACAGTTGTACGGAGAAATGAAGGAGTTCTTCCCGCAGCATGCGGTGGAGTATTTCGTGTCCTACTACGACTACTACCAGCCCGAGGCCTACGTGCCGGCCAGCGATACCTTCATCGAGAAAGACGCCTCCATCAACGAGCACATCGAGCAGATGCGCCTGTCCGCCACCAAGGCGCTGTTCGAGCGTCCCGATACCGTCATCGTGGCCACCGTGTCCGCAATTTACGGGCTGGGAGACCCCAAGGCCTACCTGAACATGGTCATGCATCTCGATCGCGGCGACCGTATCGACCAGCGCACGGTGCTGCGTCGCTTAGCCGAGCTCCAGTACACGCGCAATGACACAGAATTGCGGCGCGGTACCTTCCGGGTGCGCGGCGAGATCATCGACGTTCACCCGGCAGATTCCGAGCGCGAAGGAATCCGTATCGAGCTCTTCGATGAGGAGATCGAACACCTGAGCTACTTCGACCCGCTCACCGGCGAGATTACCCACCGGGTGCCGCGCCTGACCATCTATCCGAAGACGCACTACGTGACCCCGCGCGAAATTCTGCTCAATGCCATCGAGCAGATCAGGGAGGAGCTCAAGGAGCGCCTGGAGGAACTCAACCGGGCCAACCGCCTGGTGGAGGCGCAGCGTCTTGAGCAGCGCACGCGTTTCGATCTGGAGATGATCCAGGAAATCGGCTACTGCGCGGGCATCGAGAACTATTCGCGCTACCTCTCCGGGCGTGCAGCAGGCGAGCCGCCGCCCTGCCTGCTGGATTACCTGCCGGACAATGCCCTGATGGTGATGGACGAAAGCCATGTGTCCGTGCCCCAGTTCGGCGGCATGTACCGGGGCGATCGCTCACGCAAGGAGACCCTAGTGGAGTACGGCTTTCGTCTGCCCTCGGCCCTGGATAACCGCCCGCTGCAGTTCGAGGAATTTGCCGCCCTGGCCCCGCAGATGATCTATGTCTCAGCCACGCCGGGCCCCTACGAGATGCAAAAATCCGATGTCATTGCCGAGCAGGTCGTGCGTCCGACGGGACTGGTGGATCCCGAGATCGACGTGCGCCCGGTGGTCTCCCAGGTGGACGACGTGCTGTCAGAAATCAACGATTGTGTTGGGCGGGGCGAGCGTGTGCTGATCACCACCCTGACCAAGCGCATGGCGGAGGACCTGACCGAGTACCTGGACGAGCACGGCGTGCGGGTGCGCTACCTGCACTCCGATATCGACACCGTCGAGCGTGTGGAGATCATCCGTGGGCTGCGCAACGCGGATTTCGATGTACTGGTAGGCATCAACCTGCTGCGAGAGGGGCTGGATATCCCGGAAGTCTCGCTGGTTGCCATCCTGGATGCGGACAAGGAGGGGTTCTTGCGCTCCGAGCGCTCCCTGATCCAGACCGTGGGCCGCGCAGCACGGCATCTGAACGGCCGGGCCATCATGTATGCCGAAGAGGTGACAGGCTCCATGCAGCGCGCCATCGATGAGACCAACCGACGCCGCGACAAGCAGATCACTTTCAACCAGGAACACGGCATCACGCCCCGGGGGATTACCAAGAAAGTACCGGACATCATGGAAGGTGCGCGCAAATCCCCTGCTGAACGGGCGATCTACCGGACCCGTCTTGAGGATGTTACAGACAATGCGGAGTATCTGGCCCTGACTCCCGAGCAGGGCATGAAAAAGATCAAGCAGCTAGAGCAGAGAATGTATGAGCATGCGCGCAATCTGGAGTTTGAAGAGGCGGCCAAGCTTCGTGATGAACTCTTCCACTTGAAGGACGTAGTGTTAGGCAAGCCGCAACGCAAGGCAAGCTAGCTCACACGCTACTGTCTTGAGGCAAGCGCCTATGTCCGGCAGGATAGCATTCGGTGAGGTATCGGAACGTTGCATTCTGTGGTAGTTTCCTATCCGAACTAGGCGCGTAGCTCAGTTGGTTAGAGCATCACCTTGACATGGTGGGGGTCGTTGGTTCGAATCCAATCGCGCCTACCAGAACTATATTGCATTCCTAAGAAGTCAAAAAAAATGAAAGTATATTGGGAACTCGTATAGGTTCATTATCTATAGATCTCCCAAAAAGTCTTCAGATATTGGTTTTCATGCAACTATTGGACAGCTACCTACTACTGAATTGGGCTTCTGATCATCTTTTTTCACAAGCTAACCTGATTCCGTATAGTTCGACTGATGGAACCAAACTGGAAAGTCCACACCCTGTTTTATAGGGATCATCTTCAGTTTCTTCGTGCGATGAGCAGCGGATTTGTAGCCCAATTCGCCATGAATCTGTCTCTCAAAAAGGGCTGTGATTTTCGCACCACAAAAAAAATCATCAGACTGACACTCTGCTCTAGATGAAGGGCAGTTCCTCACTCCTCTTACTTTCTCAATGAGAAAGCCAACACGTAAAACGAAGCGAAGGAATAGAATTTGTTCACGCAAAGCTTACCACCATCAGATATCACGCCGAAATAAAAAGGAAGGTCGAAAAAGGAGTAGGAAAAGATTTAAACATCGTAAGACTGAACTTCAGTGCCCAGAAATTTTCTCTTTAGATTCAAATTTTGATGAGGTCGTTTCTGCTCTCGCTGAGGTTCGTGAGCAAAGTAAAGTACAAAGAAATAAGTCTAGTGAACAGGTATTCATTCTTCTTCAAAATATCCAAGAAATTTCTCCAGCAGGTGCTCTAGTACTTGTGGCAGAAATTTTTCGCTGGACAAAAATTCCTACGGCAAGGCGCCTGAAAGCAGCTAGCCCATCTCAATGGAATCCAGAAGTTAGAAAATTGCTAAACGATATGGGGTTTTTTGAGTTACTGGGTTTGGGTGCATTTGCACAAATGAATACTAATAATGAAGGCATTCGATATGTGAAATTTAGGACCGGCAAAAAAAGCGATGGTGAGGCTCCAGTTGAACTGCTAACAGATGATCTTGAACCTCTCGTAGGTGAAATGCCAGACAATCATTATTTGTATGCAGCTGTAACTGAAGCCATGACAAATGTCAGACAACACGCCTATCAGCATGATCGGGTCGTAACAAATTGGTGGTTGTCGGCATCACATCACGCAGAAAAAGAAGAGGTAAGGATTTTGGTCTATGATCAAGGAAGTGGGATACCTGGTACATTGCCCAAGAAATTGACACAAGATGTTGTGTCCATCTTACGCAACGACCATGCAGGTCTAATTGAAAAAGCACATGATCTAGCGCGCAGTGCGAGCAAAGAAGAGCATCGAGGACATGGACTGAAAAGAGATGTCAGAGGTTACTTGGAGAGGTTAAATTGTTGCGGATATTACCGTGTGATAAGCTTGCGTGGGGAGTACACGTACAAAAAGCTGGCGTCTGGAACGTCGGCTGAGAAGCACAACCATGATAACCCTTTGAAGGGAACGCTGATAGAGTGGAGTTTGACGTTACCGAATGAATAACACTGCATCAACTGCTGTCATATCCATTGCAAAAGACTTTTCAAGGGTTCCTGCTGGTCGTTACTTGGAGGATGGCGATTTTAGCGGAACGAAATTTAGGCAGGATCTTCTGGCTCCAGCACTAAGAAATCATGAGCATGTAAAAGTCGTGTTTGATGGTGTGGCAGGGTTGGGCTCTTCATTCTTGGAGGAAGCATTTGGTGGCTTGGTAAGGGTAGAACACATGAATAAGAAATTCTTGGATGAGCACTTACTGCTGTACACAGAAGAAGAAGAATTGGAAGATTTCGTTGCAATGGCGAAATTCTACATAGAAGAAGCAAGTACTCTCGACTAATAATAATCTGCGTGGATTTTTCTGAATTCCTTGTGGCTGTAACTATTGCAGCCTTGGTTGGTGTCGTGGGCAACTATTGTGTCCTGCGCAGGGTTTCATATCTGAAAGAAGTTGACCAGTTGAAGCGTAGATACTATGAGTTTATGGAAATGTCTACTCAGTACTGGAGGTCAAATAACTTATCTACGTCCAAGCGCAAAAAACTTGAATCTGCAATCATCGCTTCTCAAGTAATTGTTTCAAGCGAACACAGACTAATTGCAAAAAAATTAAAGCGTATAAAAAAGTCTCATGAAAACACCAACAGCCTTCGAATTCTATTATGGGATGCTGTTTCCAGTGGTTGCTTTCAGCAAAAAAATTGGAAACCAGACTACGATAGAGCTCAGCTCATAATAAAATATGTACTACAAATCATTAAGACGTTTTACTGACTTCCGACGCGATCAGGTTTTGGCGATTGGCCCTTCTTCCTAATTGAGGGTGCCTGTGATGACTTGTGCAAATGGTGTCCGTGCGACACCTTTGTCAATCGATGCCAAAGGTCACGCGACACCAGAATAATCAGGGTTAAGGAGGAGCCATGGGATTCGTAACGGATGTCGTTTTGCCTCTGGCGCTGGCTTTCATCATGCTGGCACTTGGGCTCGGACTTACCTTTGATGATTTTGTCCGGGTAGTGCGCCGTCCACGCGATTTCGCGGTCGGTGCCGTGTCACAGATTCTCTTGCTACCGACGATCGCATTCCTGCTTGCCAGCCTCTGGCCGATGGCACCGGAACTGGCTCTCGGGCTGATGATCATTGCCGCAGCCCCGGGTGGGGTGACCTCCAATCTTCTGACGGCGTTCGCTCGTGGCGATGTCGCGCTGTCCATTTCGCTGACCGCGGTGATCAGCCTGTTGAGCGTAATCACGATCCCCTTCGTGGTCGTGTTCGCCTATGGCCATTTCATCGGTGAGCAGGCGATGCAGGACATCACGGTTGCTGATACTGCGATCAGTGTCTTTTTGATCGTCACCATTCCAGTGCTGGTCGGCCTGCTGGTGCGCCGTTTTGCCGAAGGTTTTGCGCTGCGGGTTGAGCCGTCGGCGCGTACCGTATCCGCCGTGCTGTTCGTGCTGGTGCTCGCCGGAGCCATCTACCAGGAACGCAATAATCTAGCCTCCTATTATGCCCAGGCCGGGCTGGCCACTCTTGCGCTGAACGTGATCATGATGGTGGCGGCTTACCTGCTGGCGCGGTGGTTTGCGACTGGCGCGAAACAACGAACCGCGATTGCAATGGAGTGCGGATTGCAGAACGGGACGCTGGCCATCGCAATTGCAGTGCTTTTGTTCGGCGGCGGGCTCGCGACGGTGCCGGCGACCACCTACAGCCTGACCATGTTTGTGACCGCGCTGATCTATGTCGCGCTACTGCGGCGAAGACCTAGTGCCGCTGCTTGATACGTGCGGCTTCTGTCCTTCGTTCCGACTTTCTTCCTGCTGGATAAGATGCGTGAGGAAGTTCACACGATTCGCTTGCCGGCGGATCGGTATTTGCGGTTCCCTTCGCAGGTCACAATGTGTACCCTATGCGCTCGGAGTATCTTGCAGTTCACATGGCGCAAAGCAAGGGGATGACGCCTGACCTGGACCGGAAGATACATTTTGGAAACATGTGGCCCCTGGTATCGGTCACCACTGGAGAATCTGCATGCCTACCATCACCCTGCCTGACGGCACCCAGAAAGAATTTACTGACCCGGTCACGATCCAGCAGGTGGCTGAATCCATCGGCCCCGGGCTCGCCAAGGCGACCATCGCCGGGCGCATCGACGGACAGCTGGCCGATGCCTGCGTCAGCATCACCGAGGATGCCTCCGTGGAGATCGTCACCAGCAAGGACCCGGACGGGGTCGACATCATCCGCCACTCCTTTGCCCACCTGATGGGGCACGCGATCAAGCAGCTGTATCCGACCGCCAAGATGGCGATCGGGCCGGTCATCGAGAACGGCTTCTACTACGACGTGGACTACGAGCGCTCCTTTACCCCGGAGGATCTGGAAGCGATCGAAAAACGCATGGAAGAGTTGATCGTGCAGGACTACGACGTCATCCGCGAAGTGGTCAGTCGCGCCCAGGCGGTGGAGGCGTTTCGCCAGCGCGATGAAGACTACAAGGTCGAGATCGCCTCCGAGATTCCGGACGATGAAATCATCGCGCTCTACCACCACCAGGAATACACTGACATGTGCCGCGGCCCGCATGTGCCCAACACGCGCCACCTGCGTGCGTTCAAGTTGACCCGCCTGGCCGGGTCGTACTGGCGCGGCGATGCCAGCAACAAGATGCTGCAGCGCATCTACGGCACCGCCTGGGCCGACAAGAAGCAGCTCAAGCACTACCTGACCCAGCTCGAGGAGGCGCAAAAGCGCGACCACCGCAAGCTCGGCAAGCAGATGGACCTGTTCCACTTCCAGGACGAGGCCCCGGGCATGGTGTTCTGGCACGAACGCGGACTGATCCTGTACCAGCAGGTCGAATCCTACATCCGCGAGAAGATTCGTGCGCATGGCTACCAGGAGGTATCCACGCCGCAGATCCTGGACCGCAAGCTGTGGGAGAAGTCCGGACACTGGGACAAGTTCGGCGAGATGATCTTCTCCACGCAGTCGGAAAACCGCGAGTACGCGATCAAGCCGATGAACTGCCCTGGGCACGTGCAGATCTACAACCAGGGCCTGAAAAGCTACCGGGACTTGCCGCTCAAGCTCTCCGAGTTCGGCCTGGTGCACCGCAACGAACCCTCCGGCACCCTGCACGGGCTGCTGCGGGCCAGGCGTTTCGTGCAGGACGATGCCCATGTTTTCTGCACCCGGGCCCAGCTTGCCGAGGAGGTGCGAAAGCTTATCGACCTGACCTTCGAGGTCTACCGGGACTTCGGCTTTGAAAATATCGATCTGGCCTTCTCGACACGCCCGGAGAAGCGTGTCGGTGAGGACAGTCTCTGGGACGAGGCCGAGGCTGCACTGCAGCAGGTGCTGGATGGGCAGGACCTGGAATACAAGCTGCAGCCGGGCGAGGGCGCATTCTACGGTCCGAAGATCGAGTTCACCCTGCGAGACAGCATTGGCCGGGTATGGCAGTGCGGCACGATCCAGGTGGATTTCTCCATGCCGGGGCGACTCGATGCCTCCTACGTGGCCGAAGACGGCTCGCGCCAGGTGCCGGTCATGATCCACCGCGCGATCCTGGGTTCGCTGGAGCGGTTCATCGGAATCCTGATCGAGAACTATGCGGGCGACCTGCCGTTCTGGCTGGCCCCCGTGCAGGTGGTTTTGCTGAATATCACGGACCGCCAGGCACAACATGTGCGCTCGGCAGAAGAAATGCTTAGGAATCAAGGCTTCAGGGTGATCTCCGACTTGAGAAATGAAAAGATTGGCTTTAAGATTCGAGAGCACACGATCACACACATCCCGTACATGCTGGTGGCGGGCGATCGTGAAGTAACTGCAAATCAGTTGGCCGTTCGTACACGTGGAGGTGAAGACCTGGGCCCGATGGCGCTTGAGGCCATCGTGCAGAGGTTTATGGAACACGGGGTGCGCGGCCATTAATTTTTAGGAGGACTGGAATATTAGCGTAGCGAAAGTAACCCGATTGAATGAGGAAATTACCGGGCAGGAAGTCCGACTGATCGGACTGGACGGCGAGAACGTGGGCGTGGTGGATATCAGCGAAGCCCAGCAGATTGCACAGGAAGCCGAACTTGACCTGGTAGAGATTGCCCCGAATGCCACCCCTCCCGTATGCCGGGTCATGGACTACGGCAAGTTCAAGTTTCAGCAGAGCAAGAAGGCCCAGGTAGCCAGGAAGAAGCAGAAACTGATCCATGTGAAGGAAATCAAGTTCCGCCCCGGCACGGAGGAAGGCGATTATCAGGTTAAGCTGAGAAAGATCATCGAATTTTTAACGAACGGCGACAAGACCAAGGTGACCGTTCGCTTCCGGGGCCGGGAGATGATGCATCAGGAACTGGGAGGCGTGTTACTGGACCGCATCGAGAAGGACCTGGAGCCCCACGGCGAAGTGGAACAACGGCCCAAAATGGAGGGACGCCAACTGGTCATGGTGTTTACCCCGCTGCGTAAAAAATGAATCCGTCAGGAATACAGATATGCCCAAACTAAAGACAAACCGTGGCGCAGCCAAGCGCTTCAAGAAAACTGCAGGCGGCGGCTTCAAGCGCATCCAGTCCCATGGCCGCCACATCCTGACGAAGAAAAGCACCAAGCGCAAACGCCAGTTGCGCGCAGGCACGACCATTGCCGACGCGGACGTGAAATCCGTACGGCAGATGCTGCCCTACGCATGACGCCCATGGCCTGAGTAAACCTGGAGAGAATCGATGCCAAGAGCAAAAAGGGCCGTGGTGGCACGCGCCAGACACAAGAAAATCCTGGCCAAGGCCAAGGGATATTACGGCGCCCGCAAGAGCACCTTCCGTGTCGCCAAGCAGGCGGTGATCAAGGCAGGGCAGTATGCCTACCGTGACCGCAGGCAGCGAAAGCGCCAGTTCCGGTCCCTGTGGATCGTGCGTATTAACGCGGCGGCGCGGCAGTTCGATCTGTCGTACAGCCGGCTGATGGACGGACTGAACAAGGCCTCCGTGCAGATTGACCGCAAGGTGCTGGCGGATCTCGCCGTTCATGATATCGATACGTTTGGCAAAATCGCCGAAAGGGCGAAGGCAAGCTTGTAGGTTTTCTTGAATGCCGTTGATGGTTGCATAACCGCCGGTAGAAAGTTTGTAAAAGGGAAAGGCTTTGCCTTTCCCTTTTTGTTTGAACCCCGGGTGTTGACGAATTGATGACTGATCTTGATTCCCTGGAGGCTGTGGCACTTGGAGAGATCCGCCAAGCCCAGGATGCCGATGCCCTGGATGACGTGCGTGTGCGCTATCTGGGCAAAAAGGGCGTGCTCACGGAACGGCTGAAGACACTGGGCACGCTGCCGAGTGAGGAGCGTCCCGCTGCCGGGCAGGCCATCAACCGCATCAAATCCAGCCTTCAGCAGGCGATCGCCGAGAAGAAATCCGGCTTCGAGCAATCCGACTTGCAGCAGCGTCTGGGTCGCGAAGCCCTGGATGTCACCCTGCCGGGGCGACGCCAGGACCTCGGCAGCCTGCACCCGGTCACGCACACGCGGATCCGCATCCGTGAGTATTTCGAGCGGTTCGGATTCTCGGTGGAAGAGGGGCCCGAGGTGGAGGACGAGTTCCACAATTTCGAAGCCCTGAACATCCCGGCACATCATCCTGCACGGGCCATGCATGACACCTTTTACTTCGGCGACGGCATGCTGTTGCGAACGCACACCTCATCGGTGCAGATCCGCTACATGCAACACAACAGCCCGCCGCTTCGCATCATCGCGCCCGGCCGGGTGTACCGCTGCGACTCGGATCCGACCCACAGCCCCATGTTTCACCAGGTCGAGGGCCTGTTGGTCGATGAGCACACGTCTTTCGCACATCTGAAGAGCATGCTGGTCAAGTTCCTGCAGACCTTTTTTGAAGATGAAGCCCTGCAGGTTCGGTTTAGGCCGTCGTATTTCCCGTTCACCGAGCCCTCGGCGGAAATCGACGTCGCCATACCCGGTTCCGAGCCAGGGAATCTGCGCTGGCTCGAGATTCTGGGATGCGGCATGGTGCATCCTGCGGTGTTCGAGCAGGTCGGCATCGACCCCAAGCGCTACCGCGGATACGCGTTCGGCATGGGCGTTGAGCGCCTCGCCATGCTGCGCTACCAGATCGACGATTTGCGCCTGTTCTTCGAAAACGATCTGCGTTTTCTCAGGCAGTTCGCATGAGGTTCACGACATGCAGGTAAGCGAGCGCTGGTTACGCGAATGGGTGGACCCGCCCACCGACACGAAGCATCTTGCCGATGTGCTGACCATGGCCGGGCTCGAGGTCGACAGTCTCTCGCCGGCTGCCCCCGCATTCTCGAACGTGGTGGTCGCACGAATCACGTCACCCGAGTCGCACAGCGATGGTGGGAATTACCACGTATGCCAGGTCGACGACGGTTCCGGCCAAATGCTCACGGTGGTGTGCGCGGCGAACAATGTCCGGGCCGGAATGATGACGGCGCTGGCCCGAGTCGGGGCTAAGCTCCCGGGTGGTGTCGACATCGAGGCAAAGACATTGCATGGAGTGGAGTCTGCAGGGATGCTTTGTTCCCTTGCGGAACTGGGACTGGCCGAGTCATCCGAGGGCATCATCGAGTTGCCCGAGGCCTGTGATCCTGGCATCGACCTCCATGAGTGCCTGGAGCTCGAGGACACCGTCATCGATATCGACCTGACGCCCAACCGCGCGGATTGCCTCAGCGTTCAAGGGCTGGCCCGGGAGGTGTCGGCACTGCTTGAGTCACCCCTCGAGGAGGTGGCGTGCCCGACAATTGCAGCCTCGACCGATACGGTGTTCCCGGTCACGATTGAAGCGTCCGAGGCCTGTGCTCGCTACGTCGGGCGGGCCATCACGGGGGTGAAAGGGGACATTGCGAGCCCCCTGTGGATGCAAGAGAAATTGCGCCGCAGTGGGCTGCGTTCGGTCAATGCCATCACCGACATCACCAATTATGTGATGCTGGAACTCGGCCAGCCCATGCATGCCTTCGACTTGGACAAGCTCGATTCCGGGATTGTCGTTCGCTTCGCACGGGACTTGGAGTCCCTGCACCTGCTCAATGGCCAGGAAGTTTCCCTGTCCGGGGACGAACTGGTGATTGCGGATGGCAAAAGCCCACTGGCCCTGGCCGGCATCATGGGGGGCGAACGTTCCTGCGTCGCGGACCAAACGAGCGCGGTGTTTTTGGAAGCCGCCTGGTTTCACCCGCGCGCACTTGCCGGGATCGCACGAAGACACGGCTTGCATACGGATTCCTCGCACCGCTTCGAGCGCGGCGTTGACCCGGACCTGGCGCAGCTTGCCATACAGAGGGCTACCCAGCTGATCCTTGAGATTGCTGGCGGGGAAGCCGGTCCTGTGGTCTGCGAGGAAGATATCGCACGCCTGCCGCAACCGGTAGAGATTGAGCTTGAGTGTTCCAATGCAAAGAACCTGCTGGGGATCGAGCTGTCCGCCGATGAAGTCGAGAAGTTGCTGGTTCGCCTGCAGTGCCAGGTCCGGCGCTCCGGGGAATGCCTGCACGTGGTCCCTCCAGGATTTCGCACTGACCTCGCAATCGAGGCTGACCTGATCGAGGAGATTGCACGCCTGAAGGGGTATGAGGCCATCCCGCTGACCTATGAGGAGTCTATCTCTCTGGATACCCGGGGCCAAGTGGCACACACCAGGCCCTTCGAATCGATGAAGCAGGCCCTGGTGGGCAGCGGCTACAGCGAGATCATCTCGTTCAGCTTCGTGAGCCAGGAGATGGAAGCCCTGTTCAATCCGGAGCACCGGGCCAAGGCCCTGGAAAACCCGATCTCGCAGGAACTGTCGGTGATGCGCAGCAGTCTCTGGCCTGGCCTGGTGCAGGCGGCCATGCACAATTTCAATCGCCAGCAAGAGCGCATCCGCTTCTTCGAGCACGGGCTGCAGTTTTGCCAGACCCCGGAGGGCCTTTTGCAGCGCCCGGTCCTGGCCGGGCTGATCTGCGGAAATTGTGAACCCGAGCAGTGGGGTGCTGTTCCGAGAGAGGTCGACTTCTACGATCTCAAGGGCGACGTGGAACGGCTTTTGGAGGTGGCTCGGCTGCCACAGGATGAGATCCAGGTTTCTCCCCTGGAAGACCCGGCCCTGCACCCGGGGCAGGCCGCGCAAATCCTGCACGGCGATGTGATGTTGGCCCGGTTCGGTGCCCTGCATCCGCGGATCCAGAGCTCGCTTGGCATCAGCCAGGCGGTGTACCTGTTCGAGCTGCAGCTGGATGGAATTTCACAAAGGTTGCCTGAGCCGGTGTTCCGTCCCCTGTCGAAATTCCCGTTGATTCGCCGCGACATCACCCTCGTCGTGGACGAAGCCGTGAGTGCTGCTGGAATCTGTGCAAACATTGAACAAATGCAAATTCCCATCCTGCAACATGTGGGGATCTTCAGCGTGTATACCGGAAAGGGCATAAAAAAAGGGAAGAAAAGCATATCTTTAGGCTTGATTTTGCAAGAGTTTTCACGCACCCTTACAGACAAAGAAGTAGAACAAACCATCACATCAATTGTGTCCCAACTTGAACACCAGGTTGGAGCGGAGATGAGAAGCTGAGTGCGATGGCGCTGACCAAAGCCCAAATGGCTGAGAATCTGTTTGAGGAGTTGGGCCTCAACAAACGCGAGGCCAAGGAACTCGTCGAAGTCTTTTTTGAAGAAGTCCGCAACGCCTTGGAACAAAGCCGCGAAGTCAAGCTATCCGGTTTTGGCAACTTTATCTTGCGGGACAAGAACCAACGTCCCGGACGAAACCCCAAGACCGGCGAGGAAATTCCGATTTCCGCCAGGCGTGTGGTGACCTTCCGTCCCGGGCAGAAGTTGAAAGCAAGAGTCGAGGCGTATGTTGGAAATCAGCAATAACGATGAATTGCCGCCGATTCCAGGGAAACGCTACTTTACGATTGGCGAAGTCAGTGAACTTTGCAGGGTAAAATCCCATGTGCTGCGTTACTGGGAACAGGAGTTTCCATCCCTGAAACCGGTCAAGCGGCGTGGCAACCGCCGCTACTACCAGCGCCATGACGTAATCCTGATCCGACAGATCCGCGACCTGCTGTACGTGCAGGGCTACACCATCGGTGGTGCGCGCCAGAAGCTGTCGGGATCTTCGGCCAAGGAAGATACGAGTCAGAGCCAGCAGCTCATCCACCAGATGCGGGTCGAGCTCGAGGATCTGTTGCAGGTTTTGAAGCGGTAATTGTTCTTCCTATAATTTTCTGTACTATGTGCCAACGAATTTCGGGGTGTAGCGCAGCCTGGTAGCGCACCGCAATGGGGTTGCGGTGGTCGGAGGTTCAAATCCTCTCACCCCGACCAGTCCCGGAACATGGACGAAACCCGTTCGAGCACAACAGCAGGACCTATCAATGTCATCGACTATTCACGTGGATCTTGAATTCCTGCTGCTGGCCGGCACCCTGGTGACCGGCCTGGTCTGGCTGCTCGACCGGTACTGCCTTCGCGCCCGGCGCGCGGCGATGAGGTCAACGGCCGTCTCTTCCGGTCTCCAGGACAGGACCGCATCCGGGAAGGATACGCGCGAGCGGGATCCCTGGTTTATCGAACTGTGCATTTCGTTTTTTCCGATCCTCCTGATCGTGCTGGTGCTTCGGTCCTTCATCGCAGAACCCTTCCGGATTCCTTCCGGCTCCATGATGCCCACCCTGTTGCACGGGGACTTTATCCTGGTGAACAAATTCAGTTACGGGGTGCGCCTGCCGGTGCTGCACACCAAGATTCTCGACACCGGCGCCCCGCAACGCGGAGACGTCGCGGTGTTTCGCTTTCCGAGCGATCCCTCTGCGGACTACATCAAGCGGATCATCGGCCTGCCGGGAGATTTCATCGAATACCGGAACAAGACGGTCTACATCAACCACCGCCCCATGCCGCAGATGGAAACCGGCGTATACCACGGGGAGGGTGCCAACAGCGTGATGAATGGCATCCCGATGTACAGCGAGGACCTGCAGGTACTGGAGCACGATGTGCTGATCCGCGACCCGAAACGCAACAGACCGATCGCAGAACAGGTTCCCGAGGACCACTACTTCGTCATGGGCGACAACCGCGACCACAGCAGCGACAGCCGAAGCTGGGGCTTCGTTCCGGAAAAAAACCTGGTCGGCAGGGCCTTCCTGGTGTGGATGAACTGGGACTATGACGGCAAGAACTTCAACTTCGAGCGCATCGGCAACAAGATCTAGCAAGGCCCCTCACCGGGACCGCGAATTGGTCTCCCCGAGCGGGCTGGTATAAAATCACCAGCGCACCATGTTGAATTGCAGCACACCCTGCCCGACCCCGGCACCGTGTGCGATCACCCCTGAAGACCGACAGTAAATAGATTGCAGCTTACCGACATCCTAGACGAGCCTTTCCGAGGCTCGGACCATTTCCGCCAGGCACTGACCCATCGCAGTGCCGGCGCCCACAACAACGAGAGACTGGAGTACCTGGGAGATGCGCTGCTGGGATTTTTGATTGCCGAGTGGCTCTTCCTTCGCTACACCGACTGCCCGGAAGGCGACCTGACCCGGCTGCGCGCGCACCTGGTGAGACAGGAGACGCTGGTCGAGATCGCGCGCGAACTGGAACTCGGCAAACACCTGTCCCTGGGGGCAGGGGAACTGAAGGCGGGCGGGGCGCAGCGGGACTCGATTCTGGCCACTGCGCTGGAGGCACTGGTCGGCGCCGTATATCTCTCGCAGGGGCTGGAGCGGGCCCGAAAACTCGTCATGGACCTGTACAGCACGCGCCTTGAGCGCATTCCATCCGTGGAGCAGCTCAAGGACGCCAAGACCAAGCTGCAGGAACTCCTGCAGTCCGCAGGGCTGGGACTGCCCCGCTACGCGCTTCAGAAGCAGGTCCGCAAATCAGGCGATGAGCTTTTCACGGTCGAATGCATGGTCGCGGGCTGTCGCGAACCGTTCGTGGCCACCGGCAAGAGCCGGCGCCTGGCAGAACAGGATGCGGCGCGGCTGGCCCTGGCCCACCTGTCCGGGCAGGAATCCTGAAGGGCCTGCATGTCAGGGGAGTCAAAGTGCGGGTTCGTGAGCATCGTGGGTCGGGCCAATGTCGGCAAGTCCACCTTGTTCAACAAGTTGCTGGGAGACCAGCTGTCCGTAACCACCCACAAGCCGCACACCACGCGCAATAACATTCGCGGAATCCTGAGTCTCGAGCTGTGCCAACTGGTGCTGGTGGACACTCCGGGCGTTCAACTCAGCCACCGGCGGCTGATGCACCGGGTGATGCTCAGCAATGCACTGTCCGCCCTGCAGGAGGTCGACGTGGTGATGATGCTGGTCGAGCCGTATGTCTGGAACCGCGAAGATGATTACCTGCTTGAGCAGATTGGTCAGATCAAGGCTTCGGTCGTGTTGGTGATCAACAAGGTCGACAAGATCAAGGACAAGTCGGAACTGCTGCCCGTCATCGATGCGCTGAAGTCCCGGCACGCCTTCGACAGCATCGTGCCGCTGTCCGCCCTGTATGATCAGCAGGCCACGGCATTGACCCGCGAGCTGTGCAGATTCTGTCCTCCATCGGAGTTCCTGTTTCCGCGCGATGTGAAGTGGGACCGCGACGATGCTTTCGTGGTCGCGGAAATCGTGCGCGGCGTGGCCATGGTGCAGTTGCAAAAAGAACTGCCCTATGTGCTCTACACGGAAGTCGAAACCCTCGAGTTCGCAGAAAGCCTGGTCACGGTTTCGGTGGTGATCTGGGTGGAGAAAGACAGCCAGAAGGCCATCGTGATCGGGAAAAAAGGTTCCCGGCTGAAGGCCATCGGCGAGCAGGCGCGCCGGCGCCTGGAGCGGGTTTTTCACAGGAAGGTGATGCTCAGCACCTGGGTCAAGGTCAAGCAGAACTGGCAGGACCAGCAGGGGATCGTCTCCCGGTTCAAGCACTAGAGGACAGGCACCCTTGGCAAGAAAAGTACAGTTGCAGCCAGCCTACTGCATGCATGCACGGGCCTACCGGGAGTCCAGCCAGATCGTGGACATGCTGACACCGGGCCACGGCCTGATCGCTGCGGTGCACCGCGGCTCGAGGAAACAGCGCGGCGCCAACAGGATCCTGTTTACCCCGCTGCTGATCTCGTGGAGCGGAAACGGCGAGCTGTTCACGCTGACCCATGTCGAATCCCAAGGCGCCCGGCACTTCGATCTGCCCGGCATGAGTGTCGTCGGCATGTACCTGAACGAACTGATTCTGAGGCTGACTCCGAAGTCCAGTCCCAGCCAGGGCATTTTCGATTTGTACCGCAGTGTCGTCATGGCACTGGGCGGAAATGAAATACCGTGCGAGAATCTGTTGCGCCTGTTCGAGATCAAGCTGCTGGAGAAGACCGGGCACGGCCTTTTGCTGGACCGGGAAGCGGATCACGAGACCGAGATTCAGCCGCATGCCGTTTATCGTTATGATGTGGAATCGGGCCCGGTGCGGATTGGCCAGTCCGGCCCGGCATGGAACATCCTGCAGGGAACTACATTGATCGCACTTCAGTCACCGCTGGAAATGAAACACGAATCACGGGGAGCGGCCAAGAAATTCATGCGCGGCATGATCGACCAGCATCTGGGGTCGCGCCCGTTGCGAAGCCGTGAAATCCTGCAGTTCATGCGCATGACCCCGCCGGATTGACCCCGCCTGCGAGTATTGTCCGATGCCTGCTGAATCCAGAGTGCGACTTGGCGTGAATCTTGACCACGTCATGACGATCCGCCAGGCGAGAGGCACGGCCTACCCGGATTTTCGCGAGGCCATCGCTGCAACGGAACGTGCCGGGGCCGACGGCATCACCATGCACCTGCGCGAGGACCGCCGCCACATCCAGGATGCCGACGTCTATCTGGCCAGGCGCGTGATCCGCACCAGCATGAACCTGGAGATGGCGGCCACCGACGAGATGCGCGACATCGCCCTGGATGTGCTCCCGCAACACTGCTGCATCGTTCCGGAAAAGCGCATGGAACTGACCACGGAAGGGGGGCTCGACGTGCTGGCCCACCAGGCGAGGATCACGGACTTATCCAGCGCGTTGGGTGAAGCCGGGATTATCGTGTCCCTGTTCATCGAGCCGGACGAGAAAACGGTGGCCGCGGCCGCCGAAGCCGGTGCAGGGGCGGTTGAACTGCACACCGGCACGTATGCGCAGACCCGCGGCAAGGCGCAAAGGGACGAACTGGACAGGATCCGCGCCGCTGCCCGCCAGGCACACTCTCTCGGCCTGACCGTCAATGCCGGGCACGGTCTGCACCGCGGCAACGTCGCGGTCATTGCCGGCATCGAGAACATGCATGAGCTGAACATCGGCCACTCGATCGTGGCCGATGCCCTGCTCATGGGACTGGAGGAGGCCGTGCGGCAGATGAGATCTGCCATGGACGCGGAGCCTTGACATGGAACTGATCGGCAGCGGCGTGGACATCGTGGACAACCGGCGGATCCAGAGGATCTATGGCCGCTACCCCGAGGCCTTTGCACGACGGATTCTGCACGCCCGCGAACTCGGGGAATTTGCCGACGAGACGAACAAGCCGCAGTACCTCGCCAGCCGCTTTTCGGTCAAGGAAGCCATCGCCAAGGCGTTCGGGCTCGGCATACGCGCACCGATGTCATGGAGGAACATCTGCATTACCCATGACGCCCTGGGCAAGCCGGAGGCCCACTTCGAGGAAGTGCTCAGAGACCATCTCGGCATCGATGCCTTGCAGGTGTCTGTTAGTATTTCCCATGAGCAGCACTACACGGTGGCGCATGCCATCGCATTTGGTAAAGGCCCATGAATACACCCACGCTTGAAAATTTTGTCGGCAACACGCCGCTGGTTCGACTGCAGCGCCTGCCGGGGTCGACCTCCAACCGCATCCTGGCCAAGCTCGAGGGCAACAACCCGGCGGGCTCGGTCAAGGACCGCCCGGCACTCAGCATGATCGTCGAGGCCGAGCGGCGCGGCGAAATCAAGCCCGGCGATCACCTGATCGAGGCGACCAGCGGCAACACCGGCATCGCGCTCGCCATGGTGGCGGCCATGAAGGGTTATCGGATGAAACTGATCATGCCCGAGAACATGAGCCTGGAGCGGCGTGCCTCCATGCAGGCCTTCGGGGCCGAGTTGATCCTGGTGACCGTGGAGGAAGGCATGGAACGGGCCCGCGACCTGGCCCTGGAAATGCAGGCCCAGGGCGAGGGAAAGGTACTGGACCAGTTTGCCAACCCGGACAACCCGCTTTCGCATTACCGCAGCACCGGCCCGGAAGTGTTTGCAGACACCGAAGGCCAGGTTACGCATTTCGTCAGTTCCATGGGGACCACCGGAACGATCATGGGGGTGTCGAAATTCCTGAAGGAGGTCAAGCCCGAGATCCAGATCGTCGGGGTCGAGCCTGCCGAGGGCTCCAAGATTCCGGGCATCCGCAAATGGCCCGAGGCCTACATTCCGAAGATATTCAATGCCAGCGCAGTAGACCGCATGATCGAGGTGACCCAGTCCGAGGCCGAGGCCATGATGCGAAGGCTCGGCCGCGAGGAGGGGATCTTTTGCGGGGTCTCTTCCGGGGGAGCGGTCGCCGCCGCTCTGAGACTGTCACAAGAGGTACGCGATGCGGTGATCGTCACCATCATCTGCGACCGGGGGGACCGCTACCTGTCGACGGGGCTTTTTTCCGAGGACGCACCATAGGATGGACCCATGAACGTTTTTGTCTTTGACGTCGAATCCGTGCCGGATGTCGAGTCCGGCCGGAAAATCCATGATCTGCAGGGGCTGGAGGATGCCGATGTCGTTCGCGCCATGGAGCAGCTGCGAAGCCAGCAGACGGGCAACACGTTCATGCCCCACTACCTGCAGCGCATCGTCGCCATCTCGGTGGTGCTCAGCACTTCCGACAGCTTGCGGGTCTGGTCCCTGGGCTCACCCGAGTCCGGCGAGAAGGAACTGCTGGAGCGCTTTTTTGCCGGCCTGGAGAAATACAACCCGACGCTGGTCTCCTGGAACGGCAGCGGGTTCGACCTGCCGGTGATCCAGTTCCGTTCCCTGCTGCACGGAATCGATGCCCACCACTACTGGCAAACGGGCGATGATGACACGAGCTTTCGCTACAACAACTACCTGAGCCGGTTTCACTGGCGCCATACTGACCTGATGGACGTGCTGGCCGGCTACCAGCCGCGCGCGTTTGCCAAACTCGATCACATTGCCACCATGCTGGGCTTTCCCGGCAAGACGGGAATGGACGGCAGCCAGGTGGGCGAAGCCTGGCTGGCCGGCGAAATCGAGGCGATCCGCAATTACTGTGAAACGGATGCGCTGAACACCTACCTGGTCTACCTGTGTTTCGAGAAGATGCGGGGCAAGCTTTCAGAGGGCATGTACGCGAACAAGATCGAGCAGGTCAGGACGTCCCTGGCCGAGGCGAAAAAGCCCCACTTCGACGATTTTCTCAAGCACTGGGCTTCAGACTAGAAGCTTCTGCAGCACCCGTTCGTAGATGGTCGTCAGCTGTTCCAGCTCGTCAAGGCCGATGTGCTCATCCGCCTTGTGGATGCTGGCATTCACGGGTCCGAGCTCGGCCACCTGCGCTCCGGTCGGGGCAATGAACCGCCCGTCCGAGGTGCCGCCGCTAGTCGACAGTTCCGGTCGAACCTGGATCGTGTCCTCAATCGCCTGCACGCAGGCTTCCACCAGCTCCCCGGGTTCGCAGTAGAACGGGTTGCCCGAGAGGTGCCACTCCAGCGTGTAATCCAGGGCATGGCGGTCCAGGATTTCCCGGATCCGCGAGCGGATTTCGTCTGCCGTGGTTTCCGTTGAGAACCGCAGGTTGAATTCGACGCCCAGTTCTCCCGGGATCACGTTGGCAGCACCCGTGCCGGCTTGGATGTTGGATACCTGCAGGGAGGTGGCCGGGAAATGTTCATTGCCCGAATCCCAGCGGGTGGCCACCAGTTCGGCCAGCGCCGGTGCGCATTCGTGAATGGGGTTCCTGGCGATTTTCGGGTAGGCGACATGGCCCTGGATGCCCATCACCTTCAGGGTCGCCGACAGGGAACCGCGGCGCCCGATTTTCATGGTGTCGCCTGCGGTGTTCAGGCTGCTGGGTTCCCCCACGAGACACCAGTCAATGACCTCGTCGCGTGCCTGCAGGCACTCGATGACCTTCACCGTGCCGTCCACGGCCGGCCCTTCCTCGTCACTGGTCAGCAAGAGCGCAATGGAGCCCGCATGATCCGGATGCGCGCGGATGAAGTTTTCACAGGCCACGGTCATGGCCGCAATGCTGGATTTCATGTCAGCCGCCCCGCGCCCGAACAGGCAGCCGTCACGAATGACCGGCTCAAACGGCGGTGAACTCCAGCGAGCCTCGGGACCGGGCGGCACGACGTCGGTGTGCCCGGCAAATACCAGCAGGGGCGCCTGGCTGCCACGGCGCAGCCAGACATTGCTGACCTCACCGAAATTCATGACCTCGGCCTGAAAGCCGCAGGCCCTGAGGCGCTCACCGATCAGGGACTGACAGCCGCAGTCCAGCGGCGTGACCGAGGGCTGGCGAATCAGCTCTTTTGCAAGTTCAAGGGTTGCAGACATGGCGTACAGGAATCATGCCCCGGCTAGGTATCACCTGTGGAAGGGTCCATGCCGGGCGCACCTCTCAGTTCACGGCGCGCAACAGCTCGTTGATGCCCACCTTGCTGCGGGTCTTTTCATCAACCTGCTTGACGATCACGGCACAGTACAGGCTGTACTTGCCGTCCTTGGAGGGAAGGTTTCCCGAGACCACCACCGAGCCGGCCGGGATGCGCCCGTAACTGACCTCGCCCGTCTCGCGGTTGTAGATGCGCGTGCTCTTGCCGATGTAGACCCCCATCGAGATGACGGAGCCTTTCTCGACCACCACGCCTTCGACGACCTCGGAGCGCGCGCCGATGAAGCAATCGTCCTCGATGACCGTGGGTGCGGCCTGCAGGGGCTCGAGCACCCCGCCGATCCCGACCCCTCCGGACAGGTGCACGTTCTTGCCGATTTGCGCGCACGAGCCGACGGTCGCCCAGGTGTCCACCATGGTTCCCGAGTCCACGTAGGCGCCGATGTTGACATAGCTTGGCATGAGCACTACGTCCGGGGCCACATACGCCCCGTAGCGGGCCATCGCAGGCGGCACGATTCGCGCACCCTGCTGGCTCATGCCGTCCTCGTCCATCTGCGAGTACTTGCCGGGGACCTTGTCGTAGTACTTGGTGAACCCTGCATCGATCACCCGGTTTTCGTGGATGCGAAACGACAGCAATACCGCTTTTTTGATCCACTCGTGCACCACCCAGTCATCGCCCTGTTTCTCGGCCACGCGCAACTCGCCCCGGTCCAGCCGTGCGAGCGTGTGTTCCACCGCTTCCCGGGTCTTGTCATCCACCGAGGCCGGGGTGATTTCCGCACTGCGCTCGAAGGCCTGCTCGATGATGTCCTGGCTCATTTTCTTCTTCCTCTACTCACTGGTCTCTTGCAAAAAATCCCGAATCCGGGTCGCAGCATGCAGACATTCTTCTTTCGTTGCAACCAGCGCCAGTCGCACCCGCCGCTCGCCCGGGTTGGTCCCGGCCACTGTGCGCGCCAGGTAACTGCCCGGCAATGTCAGAACATTCTTGCTTGCAAAAAGTGCCCGGGTGAAATCCTCATCGGGCATGGGCAGTTCCGGCCACAGGTAAAAGCCGGCCTGCGGAGGCTTGCAGGGCAGGGCATCTTTCAGGATCTCGCATACCGCCGAGAACTTTTCCTGGTACAGCCTGCGGTTTTCGATCACGTGTTCTTCGTCCGACCAGGCCGCAATGCTTGCCGCCTGCGCCGGCAGCGACAGGGTGCAGCCATGGTAGGTGCGGTACTGCAGGAACTTCTCGATCAGGCGGGCATCGCCGGCCACGAAGCCCGAACGCATGCCGGGGGCATTGGAGCGTTTCGACAGGCTGTAGAAGGCGAGGCAATTGTGCAGGCTGTCCTCCCCGGCGCCCTGGCACGCCGCCAGCAGGCCCATGGGCGGCGGACTTTGCGGCGGATAGATCTCCGAGTAACACTCATCGGAGGCGATCACGAAATCGTAGCGTTTCGAGTATTCCACCAGCTTTTGCAGCGTGGCCTGCGGGGCGACCTGTCCGGACGGGTTGCCGGGGGTGCACAGGTACACCAGCTGCACGCGCTTCCAGAGCGCATCCTCCAGCGTCCACAGCGCGGGGATGTCCCCGTCCACCACCTCGCCGTCGTAGTAGACCGGCTCGGCACCTGCAAGCAGGGCCGCACCTTCATAGATCTGGTAGAAGGGGTTGGGAATCAGCACCGCCGGGTGGTCCGTGGCATCGACCATGCATTGTGCGCAGGCAAACAGGGCCTCGCGCGTGCCGTTGACCGGCAGTACGTTGGCGTCCTCGCGGATGACCTCACTGGGCAGGGCAAAGCGCTGCACCAGCCAGTCGGCAAAGGCCGCTCGCAGGGTTTGCAAGCCGCGGGTGGTCGGGTAGCGGTTGAGTTGCGCCAGGGTCTCGGTGTAGGCATCCAGGATGTACGCCGGGGTCGCATGGCGAGGCTCCCCCACCGCCAGGGAGACCGGCTCAAGGCCAGCCTCATGGGGATGGGACTCGATCAGCCGCTTGAGCTTCTCGAACGGATAGGCCTGCAGCTTTTCCAGGTACGGGTTCATGGGTTCGGGACGGTGCCGCAGGGCATGCGGTCACGGTGCGGGGCATGACTCATCATTGCAGGCACTGGCGGATGGCCTGGTCCAGCCCCTGCTGCTGGTCCTGATCCAGGGGGCGGTTGTCCAGGGTGCTGATCTGGAAGACATTGTGCACCCGTTCGCCCAGTTTCGAGATCTGGGCATTGTGCACGGAGATGTTGCAGTTCACGAAGGCGCTGCCGAGGTTCGCCAAAAGGCCCGGAAAATCAGGGGCCTTCAGGTCCATGGTGGTGTATTCGTGGCCCGGGCTGTCCTCGAACTGGGTCCTGACCGGCACCTGCAGCTCGCGGATGGTTCTCGGCAGTTTCTGGCTGGAGGACATCGAGATGCGCCCGGGATTTTTCAGGGCCAGGGACAGCTTGGCCGCGACCTGCCGGCACTGGTCCTGATCGCTGATCGGGCCGCCGTCCTCGCCCAGCACCAGGAAAGTATCCAGGGCGTGGCCTTTCCTGGAGGTGATGATGCGCGCATGCACGACGGTCAGGCCGAGTTTGGACAGGGCCGAGGTGATGTGTGCGAACAGGTAGTTGCGGTCGTTGCAGTAGATGAAGATCTCCGTGGCGCCGCGGGCGCTGTACTGGTGGATGCGCACGACGACCTCGCCGTCGGACCGGTGGCCGACAATGGCGCTTGCCTGGCGTGCGACCTCGTCGTCCGAGTGGCGCAGGAAATAGTCCTCCTCGAGTTCCTGCCAGAAGGCCAGGCAGCGGTCGCGGTCGATGCCCTGGCGCTCGAGGTGCGAAAGCGCGGAGGCCTTCACCTCCTGGATGAGTTCCTTGGGTTCGACCGGCGAATCCAGTCCGTGGCGCAGGTATTTCGAGGTGTTCTGGTACAGATCGGCCAGCAGGGTGCTGCGCCAGCTGTCCCAGAGCTTGGGATTGGTTCCGCGGATGTCGGCGATGGTCAGCAGGTACAGGTAGTGCAGGCGCACGAGGTTGCCGACGTTTTGCGCAAATTCCTTCAGCACCCTCGGGTCACCGCAGTCCCGGTGCTGTGCGGTCTTGGACATGACCAGGTGGTTTTGAACCAGCCAGCCGACCAGGTTGGCGTCGAAGGCGCTGAGATTGTGGTCCAGGCAGAACGTGCGGGCATCTTCTGCACCCAGCTCCGAGTGGTCGCCGTTGCGGCCCTTGGCAATGTCGTGGAAGAGCGCGGCAAGATACAGGGTCAGGGCCTTGGGCGTTTGCGTGAACACGTCGTGGTAGGTATCCAGTTCGTCCCCGGATGCGGCGGCGCTGAACTGGCAGGCATTCTCGAACACGCGCAGGGTGTGTTCCTCGACGGTATACACATGGTACAGGTCGAACTGCATCCTTCCGGTGACCGCATCGAAGCTCGGCCAGTACCTGCCGAGCACCCCGAGCTGTGCCATGCGGCGGATCTCCCGGCGGTTGGTGTTCGGGTGATTGAGGATCTCGATGAACAGTTCGCGGTTGCGGGCATCGCCCCGGAAATCGTCATCGATCAAATCCAGGTGGTCGAGCAGCAGCTGGATGAGCCCGTCGCTGGGCCCGCTCAGCTGCTCGTGCTGCTGCAGCAGCCGGAACACCCGGAAGATGGCGGAGGGACTCTGCCTGAAGATTTCTGCCGAGCGCGCTTCCAGGCGGTTGCCGCGGACCTGGAAGTGCGCATCGATCGGCCTGGCCCGGCGCTTCAACAGGGAAGGAAAGATTTCGGACTGCAGGCGCTTGACGATGATCTCGGCGAGCGTCGACAGCTGGTTGGTGGTGCGGTAGAACACCTGCATGAAGGCCTCGACCTGGAGGTTGCGCTGCGGATGTTCAAAGCCCATCAGCGAGGCCACGCCGCTCTGGTAGTCGAACAGCAGGCGGTCTTCTCCGCGTCCCGTATGCAGGTGCAGCGCATAGCGGACCCGGGCCAGGGTGATGTAGGCTTCCTGCAGGGCAAAGAGTTCGCTGCCGGTCAGGAAACCCTTGTCCATCAGTTCCTCGAAACTGTTGGTCCTGAAGTGGCGGTTGGTCAGCCAGCGAAGGGTATGCAGGTCGCGCAGGCTGCCGGGGTTTTCCTTGACGTTGGGCTCGAGGTGGTTGGCCGTGTCGCCGTACTTGTGGTGGCGCGAATTCAGTTCTTCGGTCTTGGCCTCGAAGTACTTCTTGCTGGGCCAGACCTTGTTGCTGTCGATCAGCGCGGCAAAGCGCTCGTACAGCTGGCGGTTTCCGCACAGGTAGTAGTGCTCCATCAGGCTGGTCATGACGGTGACGTCCTTGCGTGCCTCGCTGGTGCACTCTTTCAGGGTCCGCACGGACTGGGCGACGGGAATCCGGATATCCCAGAGCAGGGTCAGGAATGCCTTGATGTCCTGTTCGGTCTGCCCGTCGCGGCTTTTGTCCAGCAGCACCATGAGATCGATGTCCGAGCCCGGGAACAGCTCGCGGCGCCCGTAGCCGCCTATGGCCACCAGGGCCGCTGCCCGGTCCGATACCCGGCATTGCCGCCACAGGTTTCGCAGCAGCTCGTCGGCGATGTGCGTGTTCAGGGCAATCAGTTCGTAGATGTCCGCATGGGGATCGAAATCCCTGCGCTGCATCTCGCAGACCGCCTGGCTGAATTCCCGGTACTGGGCGATGTCCAGCGGCTTGCGCGCCTGGATATCGGCAAACTGCACCGGCAGGGACCTGCGCTGGAGCACTTCGTTGAGGCGGATGTCGGGCATGGGGTTGGCCTGGCAGGATGTCGGGGCGGCCTTACGTGCCGTTCAGATCTTCATCGCTGCGCAGGGTCAGCACTTCATGCCCCTGTTCGGTGACCAGGATCGTGTGCTCCCATTGCGCGGACAGGCTGTGATCCTTGGTGACCACCGTCCAGCGGTCTGGCAGCAGGCGCACATTGCGCTTGCCGGCATTGACCATGGGCTCGATCGTGAAGGTCATGCCGGGCTGCAGGCGCAGTCCGGTATTGGGCTTACCGTAATGCAGCACCTGCGGGTCTTCGTGGAACACGCGCCCGATGCCGTGCCCGCAGTATTCGCGCACCACGGAAAAGCGGTGGCTTTCAGCGAAGCTTTGAATGGCGTGTCCGATGTCCCCGAGCCGGGCTCCCGGGCGCACCTTCCGGATGCCGAGTTTCAGGGCCTCGTAGGTGATGTCCACCAGGCGCTGGGCCAGTACCGAGGGTTTGCCCAGCATGAACATCTTGCTGGTGTCGCCGTGATAGCCGTCCTTGATCACGGTGATGTCGATGTTGAGGATGTCGCCGCTCTTGAGCGTACGTTCTCCCGGGATGCCGTGACACACCTGGTGGTTCACCGAGGTGCAGATGGATTTCGGAAAGCCCCGGTAGTTGAGCGGTGCCGGAATCGCCTGCTGCACGTTGACGATATGCTCATGGCAGATGCGGTCCAGTTCCTGCGTGCTGACCCCGGGCACGACATGCGGCCCGATCATCTCGAGCACTTCGGAGGCCAGCTTGCCGGCCACCCGCATTTTCTCGATTTCCTCAGCAGATTTTATCGATACGCCCATGGTGTAGATCCGGGTTGAATGGCAGTCAGGTTGCGGGTTCGGGTCGTTGTTCCAAGTGGGCAGCCATGGTATAAAGGGCGCGCTTTTTGCACAAACACTAAATTCACACACGTATCGTCACATGTGGGTGGGTGCCCCTGACCGGGTTTCCACATGGGATACGTGGAGGATCAACCCATAGGAGCATTATACAACATGGCGAATGTCACGATGCGCCAGATGCTGGAAGCTGGCGTACACTTTGGGCATCAGACGCGCTACTGGAATCCGAAAATGAGTCCTTACATTTTCGGGGAGCGCAACAAAATCCACATCATCAATCTCGAGAAGACATTGCCCATGTTTCTCGATGCTGCGACCTTTTTGAGCAAGATGGCGGCCAACAAGGGCACCATCCTGTTCGTGGGCACGAAGCGCTCGGCGCGGGATGCGATCCAGGAAGAGGCGACACGCTGCGGCATGCCCTACGTCAATCACCGATGGCTGGGCGGCATGCTGACCAACTTCAATACCGTCAGCAAATCGATACAGCGCTTGCAGGATCTCGAACAGGTGGCAAGCGGCGAGGGCGTCGAGCGGCTCAGCAAGAAGGAACTGCTGCTGCTCAGGCGCGAACTGTTCAAGCTGGAGCGCAGCCTGGGCGGAATCAAGAACATGTCGAGCCTGCCGGAT
The DNA here is from genome assembly GCA_022824965.1 of Gammaproteobacteria bacterium. Lineage (GTDB taxonomy): Bacteria > Pseudomonadota > Gammaproteobacteria > UBA4575 > UBA4575 > WTFY01. Next base: position 253,931 of record JAJDYY010000008.1, on the reverse strand, counting down.
GCCCTGTTCGTCATCGACGTCGGCTACGAAGCCATTGCCGTCAGCGAGGCCAACAAGCTGGGCATCCCGGTGGCGGCCATCGTCGACAGCAACAACAAGGCGGACGGCGTGGATTACGTGATTCCCGGAAACGACGATGCGATTCGGGCCATCCGGCTGTTTTCATCGCATATGGCGGACGCCATCCTGGAAGGCAAGGAAAGCACACAGGTGATGACCGGAGCCGAAGACGAGTTCGTCGAGGTGGATGCCTCGGGCAAGGTGGCGGAGCCGGATGCTGCGGAAAAACCGAAGCAGAAGATCACGGTGAAAAGAAAAGCCGGCGCGGAAACGGCCCCGAAGGCCACGGCCAAGGCCAAACCCGCCAAGAAAGCCGCGAAACCTGCGGCTGGGGACAAGGCCGATGAAGCCAAGAGCGCTGAAGTCGATGAAAAGGCCGAAACTGCTGGGAAGGCAGAAGCCGTAGAAAAGACCAAGGCCGCTGAAAAGGCTGAAACCAAGGCTGCAGCGAAGCCCAAGGCCAAGCCCAAAGCCAAGGCCAAAGCCAAAGCAAAGACTGAAACCAAGGCCAAGGCAAAAACCGAAACAAAGACTGAAGCAAAGACTGAAGCAAAAGCCGAGTCCAAGGCCGACACGGCCGCTGACGAACCCAAGGCTGCGGACAAGGACGGGGAGACCGCGGCGCAGGCTTCGGATGCAGACTGAATTGAAACCACACGGGCAATGACTGGAGAACCTAGGGAAGAACGATGCAGATAACGGCAACACTGGTGAAGGAACTGCGTGAGCGAACGGGCGCAGGCATGATGGAATGCAAGAAGGCACTGCAGGAGAGCAGTGGGGACATTGATGCGGCCATTGAACAAATGCGCAAGATTGGACAGGCCAAGGCGGACAAGAAAGCCAGCCGCATTGCCGCGGACGGCATGGTGGTCATGGCAACCTCGGCCGACGGCAAGCAGGCTTCCCTCGTCGAGGTGAACTGCGAAACCGATTTCGTTGCCAAGGACAAGCAATTCCAGGCCTATTGCGCCCAGCTGGCCAGCCTCGTGCTGGGCAGTGCGATCGACACGGTGGAGGCTCTGGGTGCTGCGACCATGGAGTCGGGCCTCAGCGTGGAACAGGCGCGCCTGGAGCTGGTGACCAAGATCGGTGAAAACATCCGCATCCGCCGGTTGCAAAGCATGTGCAGTGAGCACGCGATCGCGGGCTATCTGCACGGCAACCGCATCGGGGTGCTGGTCGATTATTCCGGGGGCGATGCCACACTGGGCAAGGATGTGGCCATGCACATTGCAGCCAGCCGCCCGGCCTGTGTTTCCGATGAAGACGTGGATGAGGAGGTGCTTGCCAAGGAACGGGGAATATTTCGGGCACAGGCCGAGGCCAGCGGCAAACCGGATAACATCGTCGAGAAGATCGTGGAAGGCCGGGTGAAGAAGTTTCTCAAGGAAATCACCCTGCTGGGCCAGCCCTTCGTGAAAGATCAGGACCAGTCGGTGGCGCAGCTGCTCAAAGGGGCTGGTGCGAAAGTGAGTGGATTTGTCCGCTTCGAAGTAGGCGAAGGCCTTGAGAAGAGGTCGGACAACTTCGTTGATGAGGTGATGGGCCAGGTCAAGCAAAGCGAGGATTCGGCAGGGAACTAGGGTGGTACGCGGTTCAGTGAAGGAGGCCTAGCCGAAATTGACCAGGATGCGTTGACAGGCAGTAGCCGGGGTGCACAGTGATTGACGAGATACAACAGCATGCACGGCAGCGTATGCGCAAAAGTGTTGATTCATTGACCCATGAATTGTCGAGGGTGCGTACCGGGCGCGCCAATGTAAACCTGCTGGACCACGTCATGGTGGAGTACTACGGCAGCGAGGTGCCGATCAACCAGACGGCCACGGTCGCCGTGGAAGATGCGCGCACGATCTCGATCACGCCCTGGGAAAATTCCCTTGTGCCCGTCATCGAGAAAGCCATCATGAGTTCAGACCTGGGACTGAACCCCACCACGGCCGGCACCGTCATACGCGTGATTGTTCCCCCACTGACCGAGGAAAGACGCAAGAGCCTGATACGCATGGTGGAAGGCGAGGCAGAAAAATCCCGTGTTGCCATTCGCAATATCCGCCGCGACGCGAATGCGGACTTCAAGGAATTGCTGAAAGAAAAAGAGATCACGGAAGACGACAACCATCATGCCCAGGCCGACATCCAAAAGCTCACGGACCAGTTCGTCCAGGAGATCGATTCGATACTGGAGCAAAAAGAAAAAGACCTGATGACTGTCTAGAGGCGCAGTCCTTCAGGTGCCCTTTTCGTTCCCATGCCAGACAAGCCCGCCTTAGCGCACGTTGCCATCATCATGGATGGCAACGGAAGATGGGCCAAGCAGCGCAACCTGCCGCGCACCGCCGGCCACCGGCAGGGCATCGAAGCCACGCGGGGGATTATCGAAGCCTGCGTAGAGCATGAAATCCAGTACCTGACCCTGTTCGCCTTCAGCAGCGAAAACTGGAAACGGCCGAAGACCGAAATCTCCGTGCTCATGGACCTGTTCGTGGAGTCGCTGCAAAGCGAGGTGCAGTCCCTGGATGAGAAAGGCGTCTGCCTGCGGTTTCTCGGCCACCGTGAAGCGTTTTCGAACGGGCTCTGCCAGCAAATCCAGCAGGCGGAAGTGCAGACACGCGCCAACGACAAGCTGTTCTTGAACATCGCCATGGGCTACGGGGGGCGCTGGGACATCCTCCAGGCGGTGGGAAACATCGTCGAGGATGTCGTGCACGAGCGACTGGCCGTGGAGGATATCGACGAGGCACTGCTGGAGGACCGCCTGGTCACCCACGGCATTCCGGCCCCGGACCTGTTCATCCGGACCGGCGGCGAGAAGCGCATCAGCAATTTCTTGTTATGGCAACTGGCCTACACGGAACTGTACTTCAGTGACACCCTGTGGCCGGACTTCAATGCAGAAGAACTGGAAAAGGCATTTGAGAATTACCGTGTAAGGCAGAGAAGGTTCGGCCTTATACAAGAACAGCTCGCGTGATCCGGCCATGCTCAGGCAACGTGTGATCACCGCAATCCCCCTCGGGGCCGGAATCCTGGCCTGTGTCCTGTTCTTGCCCAACCCCTGGCTGGCCCTGGTATTCGCACTGGTTTCCCTGCTGGCGGCCTGGGAGTGGGCACGCCTGATCGCCCTGCCCGACACCCTGTGGAGAGCGTTGTACGTGCTGGCAGTAGCGGTCCTGCTGGCGGGGGCCTGGGTGTACCCGGAGCATGCGCGCACCGTTTTCCTGATTGCGGTTCTGTGGTGGAGTGCGAGCGTAATCCTGCTGGCCGCCTACGAGCCCGGCTGGCTTCACAGCCGCTGGCTGTGGGGCCTGCTGGGACTGTCCGGCTTTGTCGTCCTGGTGCCGACCTGGCTCGGCGTGGTTCATCTGCATGCGCAACGCCCGGGCCTGCTGATCTTTTTGATGGTGCTGGTCAGCATGGCGGATGTCTTTGCGTATCTTACCGGGCGCAGGTATGGCAAGAACAAGCTTGCCCCGAGCCTGAGTCCCGGGAAGACCCGAGAAGGATTGTGGGGGGCCCTGCTGGGCTCCTTGCCGCTGGTTCTGCTCGGCATGTACATGCTCGACCTGGACAGGGCCGCCTGGTTTTACTTCATGTGCCTGAGCCTGCTCTGCGTGCTGCTGTCGGTGATTGGCGATCTCTATGAAAGTCTTCTCAAACGCCGGGCCGGAGCCAAGGACAGCGGCACGATTTTACCGGGCCATGGGGGGGTGCTGGACCGGATTGACAGCCTGACCGCGGCCGCGCCCTGTTTCATGTTTGGGGTATACTGGCTGCATGGCTGAAACCCAGACAAATGCCCGTTCTTGCGCACCGGAGGTGGCCCGTGTCTCGATCCTCGGGGCGACCGGTTCGGTGGGCGTCAACACCCTGAATGTGATCGAGCAGCACGGGGCGAAGTTTTCCGTCAGCGCACTGACGGCGAACAACAATATCGACCTTCTGTATGAGCAGTGCCAGAAGTTTCATCCCGAAGTGGCCGTGGTGGCCAACGAACGGCTGGTGGATGAGTTCAGTGCCAAGTTCAACGGCAGCGGCTACAAGCCGGACATCCATGCGGGCAGCCGGGGCCTGGAGCTTGCGGCAAGCCTCGACGAGGTGGACTACGTCATGGCCGCGATCGTGGGGGCGGCCGGCTTGCCGGCGACCCTGGCCGCCGCACAGGCGGGCAAACGCACGCTGCTCGCCAACAAGGAGGCGCTGGTCATGTCCGGCGGCCTGCTGATGAATGCGGCGCGCACCCATGCGGCCGAACTGCTGCCCATTGACAGCGAGCACAACGCCGTGTTCCAGTGCCTGGCCGGCAGCAACGCATGTGATGTTGAAAAGATTATCCTGACCGCCTCGGGCGGGCCTTTCCTGAAGCATCCGCTGGACGAACTGGCCGATGTGACCCCCGAGCAGGCGGTCGCCCATCCCAACTGGGAAATGGGCAAAAAGATTTCCGTGGACTCGGCGACGATGATGAACAAGGGCCTTGAAATCATCGAGGCCTGCCTGCTGTTTGAAAAAAATGCAGCCGACATCGAGGTGGCGATCCATCCGCAGTCCATCATTCACTCGCTGGTCGCCTACGTGGACGGCTCGCTGATCGCGCATCTCGCCTACCCGGACATGCGGGTGCCGATCGCCCACGCTCTGGCCTGGCCGCAACGCATCCGCTCGGGAGTGAGCGGTATCGATCTCGCCAAGCTGGGCCCGCTGGAGTTTACCGAGCCCGACCGTCTTCGCTTTCCCTGCCTGCAACTGGCCTACCAGGTGCTGGAGTCCGGCGGCAGTGCCGCGATCGTGCTCAATGCCGCCAATGAAGTGGCGGTCTCGAGCTTTCTGGACTCCGAGATCCGTTTCACGGAGATCCCGCATGTGATCGATGCCGCATTGCAGCATCTCGGACATGAGGAGGTGCAGGAACTGCAGATGATCCTGGAGAAGGACCAGCAGGCACGTTCCTATGCCCGAACATTCATCGAACAGTCGGTAAGGCCTTCATGATCCAGATGCTGGGCTACATACTGGCCTTCGTGGCGGTGATCGCCATCATCGTCACCGTGCATGAGTTCGGGCACTGCTGGGTGGCCAAGAAGTGTGGCGTGAAGGTGTTGCGTTTCTCCATCGGCCTGGGCAAGCCGTTCTGGAGCCGGCGTGTTGGCGAAACCGAATACGTCCTCGCCAGCATCCCGCTGGGAGGCTACGTGAGGATGCTCGATGAGCGCGAGGGCCAGGTCGCCGACCACGAGGTCCACCGCGCCTTCAACCGCCAGCCGGTCGGGAGGCGGTTTGCGATCGTCGCAGCCGGCCCGCTGTTCAATTTCATTTTTGCGGTATTTGCCTACTGGTTGACCTTCATCGTGGGCGTCGAGGGGGCCCGGCCCACGGTCGGCGAAGTCTCGCCGCAGAGCATTGCCTGGCGGGCCGAGATTCGGGCCAACGACACCTTTGTGTCGGTGGAGGGGGTCCCGGTGCATACCTGGCAGCAGACCTCGATCCAGCTGATCGACCAGGCGCTGGAGCGCGGCCAGGTGAGCGCGGGCCTGCAAAACGAGGAATCCGGCATGAAGGTGGTGACCCTGGACCTGAGCGATACGCGCCGGCTGTTGTCCGAGGGCAATCTGCTTGAAAAGCTGGGTATCAGCCCCTGGCGGTACGCGTACGAACCGGTGTTCGGCAAACTGATGTCCGGGGTGGCCAAGGAGGCCGGGATCCGGGAGGGCGATCGCGTGATCAGCCTGGACGGTGTGCCTGCACAGAGCTGGGCGCAGCTGGTCCGCTACATCCAGGACCGGCCCGGGGTGCCGGTTCACCTGCTCATCGAGCGCGATCACCGTCAGCTGGAGTTCGAACTGATCCCCCAGGCGGATCGCCGCGATGGCGAAACCGTCGGGCGAGTAGGGGCGTATCCCTACGTGGATGAGGCGCAACTGAAGGCCCAGCGCGTCGTGGTGCGCTACAATCCCGTGGATGCCATCCCCCGCAGCTTCGTGAAGACCTGGGACGTGTCCGTTCTGACCCTGAAGCTTCTGTGGGAGCTGGTGCGGGGCGAGGCTTCACTGAAAAACATCAGTGGCCCGGTGACCATCGCCGAGTATGCCGGGATCTCGGCAGCCATCGGATTTTCTGCCTTTGTCAGTGCACTTGCGATTATCAGCATCAGTATCGGTATACTGAACCTGCTGCCGATCCCGCTGCTGGACGGCGGCCACCTGTTCTACTATCTGATCGAGATCATCAAAGGCAGTGCGGTGTCTGAACAGATACAGGTCATGGGGCAGCGCTTGGGTATAATGATGCTGGCCGGCCTGATGGGATTGGCTTTTTACAACGACATATACCGACTCCTTCAGTAAGTTAAATCAATAAAAACAAGAAAACCTATGCGCTTCTTTAGAAGACTGGCCCTGATTTGCCTGTTCGCGATGCTGACCCTGCCGGTGCAGGGCGACAGCTTCCGTGTGCAGGACATCCAGATCCAGGGCCTGGTGCGTATCGAAGCCGGTACGGTGTTCACCTACCTGCCCGTCAAGGTCGGCGACCTGGTCGACGAGGACCAGACGGCGCAGATTGTCCGCGAACTGTACAAGACCGGCCTGTTCAGGAACATCGAGCTGCATCGGGAAGGCGACGTGCTGGTGGTGGTCGTGCAGGAAAGGCCCGGCATTGCCAGCATTACCTTCGATGGCAACAAAATCCTCGACGACGAGCAGTTGACCGAAGTGCTGGATGACATCGGCATTGCCAGCGGCCGGGTGTTCAACCGCACGGTACTGGAGCGCCTGGAAGGCGAGCTGCTCCAGCAGTACTACGCATTCGGGAAATACAACGTCGAGATCGACACTACGGTCGATGAACTGCCGCGTAACCGGGTGGCGGTCAGCATACTCATCGCGGAAGGCGATGTCGCCCAGATCAAGCAGATCAAGATTGTCGGCAACGAAAGCTTCGATACCGAGACGCTGACCGAAAATTTCGAATCCGGACTGGTGCCCTGGTACAAGCTGTTCAGCACGCGCGACCGCTATGCCAAACCCAAACTGCAGGGAGATCTCGAGACCCTGCGCTCGCACTACCTGAACCACGGCTACCTGAAATTCGACATCAAGTCGACGCAGGTCTCGCTGAGCCCGGACAAGGAAGAGATTTTCATCACCATCAATATCGATGAAGGCGACCAGTACACGCTCGAGGACATCAAGCTGGCAGGCAACCTGGTGTTGCCGGAAGAGAACCTCCGGGCCCTGCTGTTTTTCTCGCCGGGGGAAACCTTCTCGCGCAACAAGGTGATCCAGTCTACCGAGGCGATTCTCAACCGGCTCGGCGATGAGGGGTACGCTTTCCCCAACGTCAACCCGGTGCCCGAACTGGACGAGGAAAACAAGACCGTCAAGCTCACGCTGTTTGTCGATCCGGGCAAGCGCACCTACGTGCGCAGAATCAACTTCCGCGGCCACAAGATTACCCGCGACGAGGTGTATCGCAGGGAGCTGAGACAGATGGAAGGGGCCTGGTTCTCGCAAACGGGCATAGAAAATTCAAGGCGCAGGATCCAGCGGCTGTCCCACGTGGAATCGGTGGAGGTGGAAACCCAGCGCGTGCCGGGCGTGGACGACCTGGTCGACCTGGAGTTCGATATCGAGGAAAGACTGGCCGGCAGCTTCAACATCGGCGCGGGCTACTCCGACAGCCAGGGAGCCGTGTTCTCGACCAGTGTCAGCCAGGAGAACTTTCTGGGTTCGGGCAAGACGGTTTCATTTTCAATCAATACCAGCAAGGTCAACACGATCTATGCCCTGAACTACGTGAATCCCTACTACACCATCGACGGCGTGAGCCGGGGGTTCGGCTTCAACTACGCGACCTCGGATGCCGAGGAGGCGGACATTTCGGAGTACAGTACCAACCAGTTCAGCCTCAGCACGAGCTACGGGATCCCGCTCACCGAAGTGGACCGGATCGGCGTCTTCGCACAGGTCAGCCAAACGGAAGTGACCACCGGCGTCAACGCGGCGCAGGAAATCCGCGACTACATCGAGGACCATGGCAACGAGTACGACAACCTCACGCTGTCTTCCAGCTTTGTGCACGACACGCGCGACAGGAGCCTGTTCCCGCGCATCGGAAACCGGCAGCGCGCCGGGGTGGAGTTCACCTTCCCGGGCAGTGACCTCGAGTTTTACAAGGTCAGCTACAGCAATGCCTTCTATTTCCCCCTGAACCAGACCTTTGTCCTGTCGCTGGCCAGCGAACTCGGCTATGGCGATGCATACGGCAGCGACAAGGATTTGCCGTTTTTCCAAAAGTTTCGTGCCGGTGGAGTACGTACCGTGCGCGGCTATGAAAGCAACAGCCTGGGACCCCGAGACTCGCAGGACCGGCCGTTCGGCGGCAACTTCCTTACCACCCTGAGGGGGGAAGTGCAGTTTCCTCCGCCGGCCTTTCCCCTGTTCTCCCCCAACAGCATGCGCCTGAACCTGTTTGTCGATGCAGGCAATGTCTTTGAGGACGTGGATGATTTTGAAACCAGCGAGCTGCGTGCCTCGTTCGGCATCGGCATGAACCTGATCACGGGTTTCGGGGGAATCACGGCGGTCCTTGCTTCACCGTTTAACAATCAGTCAGGAGACGATACGGAGTCCTTCCAGTTCAACCTGGGAACCCGTTTCTAGCATTTTGGAGAGATTGAAAACCATGGAATCAAAATTATTCAGGAACCTCATCTGCATCGGCGCCTTGCTGCTGCCGATGGCCGCTCTTGCCGAGGTCAAGATCGGCTATCTAAACCTCAGCGCAATCATGGAGAAGTCTCCGCAGGCGGAGGCCGCGAGCAAGACGCTGGAGAAGGAATTTTCCTACCGCTACGAAAAGCTCACGGCAGCCCGCGACGAGATCGTGAAGTTTGAAGAGACCCTGCAAAAGGATGGCGCCGTGATGACGGATACCCGCCGCGCGGAACTGGAGAAGGAGATACGCAGCAAGAAAAGGGAGTATGTCCGCCAGCAGGAAGAGCTCAAGGAAGATTTCAACATCCGGCGCAGCCAGGAAATGGGCAGCTTGCAAAAGAACATCAACGAGGTGGTCACCGGCCTTGCAGAGAGCGAAAAATACGACCTGGTGGTCACGCAACCCGTGCTGTTTGCAAGCGACCGTATCGACATCACCCCGCGCGTGCTGGAGGAACTGCAGAAACTTCAGTAGCAGTTTCCCGCAGTGTCGTTCACCCTCGCAAAACTGTCCGAGTTGACTTCAACCACCACGTTCGGTGATCCGGACTGTGAAATTGACCGCGTGGACAGTCTTCGCCAGGCGACCGACGGCGCCATTGCCTTTTTTGCCAACCCGAGGCTGAAACAGGACCTCAAGCGCACCCGGGCTTCCGCCGTGATCCTCAAAGAGGAACACCTGGAAGACTGTCCGGGCAATGCGCTTTTGACGGACAACCCCTACCTGGTCTTTGCCCGGGTGGCCGGCCTGCTGAATCCCCCGCCGGCACCTGCACCCGGCATCCATCCCGCGGCCGTGGTCTCAAAGACTGCCACGGTGGGTGAGGGCTGCAGTATCGGCCCCGGCACCGTCATTGATGATGATTGTGTGATCGGGAATAATACCTGTATCGGTCCGAACTGCTGCTTGCACGCAGCCTGCGAGGTCGGGGAGAACTGCCGTCTCGTCAGCCAAATCACGCTGTGTGAGAAAACGGTACTGGGCCAACGCGTGATCATTCATCCGGGGGTCGTTGTCGGCAGCGACGGCTTCGGACTTGCCAGCGAAGGGGACGAGTGGGTCAAGATTCCTCAACTGGGCAGGGTACGGATCGGGGATGACGTGGAGATCGGCGCCAACACCACCATTGACTGTGGCGCCCTGGAGGACACCGTCCTGGAGGAAGGCGTCAAGCTCGATAACCAGATCCAGGTGGCGCACAACGTCAGGATCGGGGCGCATACGGTCATTGCCGGTTGTACCGGCATATCGGGCAGCACGACGATCGGCAGGTTTTGCAGGATCGGCGGCGCCACTGCGATCGGTGGCCATCTCGAGATTGCCGATCACGTTACGCTGGGGGGCATGACCCGGGTCGGGCAGTCCATCGAGAAGGCCGGTACCTACGTATCCGGGACGCCGATGCAGCCCTACAGGGATTGGCTGCGCAGTTCGGCGCTGTACAAGAAACTCGGGCAACTGGCGGAGCGAATCAAGAAACTGGAGGAGCAAGACAGGTCAGGTGATTCATGATGAAGATGAATGTCCACGAGATATTGAAGTACCTGCCTCACCGCTATCCGTTCCTGCTGGTGGACCGGGTGCTGGAATGCAAGATGGGGGAGTCCATCCTGGCACTGAAAAATGTCAGCTACAACGAGCCCTTTTTCCAGGGACACTTCCCGGGCGCACCGGTGATGCCCGGCGTGCTGATTCTCGAGGCACTTGCACAGACGGCGGGTCTGCTGGCACTCAGCAACCCCGAGTGGCGTCCCGACGATGACAGCCTCTACCTGTTCGTGGGAATCAACAAGGCGCGCTTCAAGCGACAGGTGAGTCCGGGCGACCAGCTTCACCTGGACGTGCGCCTGATCCGGCACAAGCGCGACTACGGCGTGTTTGACGTCAAGGCCACCGTGAATGGCGGGGTGGTCACCACGGCGGAAATCATGTGTGTTTTCAAGAGCGTGGATACCCAGTGAGCTAGGCCATGGCATCGGTGCGGATGAGTGAAAGAAACCAGGTTCACGCAACTGCAGTCGTTGATCCTGAGGCCCGCCTGGACAGCAATGTTTCCATCGGTCCGTACTCGGTCATCGGGCCAAAGGTACGTATCGGCAAGGATACCTGGATCGGGCCGCACGTCGTCATTACGGGTTCCACGACCATCGGACCCGGCAACCGGATCTTCCAGTTCTCATCCATCGGGGAAATTCCGCAGGACAAGAAGTACAGGGGCGAGCCGAGCGAGCTGATCATCGGTCGCGACAACACGATACGCGAGAACGTCACCATCAATTCGGGCACCGAGCATGGCCAGGGCTATACGAGAATCGGGGACCGCAACTGGATCATGGCCTATGTCCACATTGCCCACGACTGTACGGTGGACAACGACACCGTGTTCGCCAACGGTGCAACGCTGGCCGGCCACGTCGATGTCGGAGAGTTCGCAACGCTTGGAGGCTTCACGCTGGTGCACCAGTTCTGTCGCATCGGGGCCCACTCGTTTTGTGCCATGGGCACGGCGCTGAACAAGGACCTGCCTCCCTATGTGATGGCCTCGGGAAAGTTTGCGAGTACCCACGGGCTGAACAAGGTGGGCCTGCAGCGACGGGGGTTCTCGGAGGAATGCATCAAGGCCCTACATCAGTCCTACCGGCTGCTGTTTCGCAACAAGGGTTCCAGAAGTGAAAATATCTCCCGGGTGGAAGCGATTGCCCAACAGCATCCCGAGGTCAGGAACTTCCTGGACTTCATCACGACGAGCCAGCGCGGCGTCGTATCCTAGGCCCGGGGATCAACCGGAGTTCATCAGCCGCACGGCGAGCCTTGCGGCTTCGGCGGAGCCGTTTTTCTCCCCCAGGGCATCGCGGATGCTGCCCATCTCTTCTTTCATCCGGTACGTGTAGACCGGGTCGCAAAGCAGTTTCTGCAGTTCTTCTGCAACGTTGTCCGGAGTGGCCTCGTGCTGGATGAATTCCCGGCTGATCATCTTGTCGGCAATGACGTTGGCGATCCCGGCATACGTGAAATTCACCAGCCTGCTGAGAATCCGGTAGGTGAGCGGTGAGACCTTGTAGATGATCAGCATGGGGGTCTGCATCAGCGTGATCTGCAGGGTCACGGTGCCCGAGGTGGCCGCAATGGCGTCACAGGCGTGGATCACGTCGTAGATACCGGCCGTGCTCGTGGTGATTTGTACAGCCGAGTCGCGGACGAAGCCATGCACGAAGTCTGCGGGCAGGGTCGAGGCCACCGGTGTGATGAACTGGACATCGGAGCGCCGGCGGGCCAGGTCGGCCGCAGCCTGCACCAGGGTTGGAAAATTGTATTCCACCTCGCTCGTTCGGCTTCCCGGGAAAAGCCCGACCAGTTTTTTGTCGGTCGACAATCGATGCGCCCTGAAGAAGGCATCGCGGTCCATGCTGGCGTGGGCGTCTTCCACCAGCGGGTGTCCCACGTACTCCACCGGCACGCCCGCATCCCGGTAGAACTTTTCTTCGAACGGGAACACAGTGGCCATCTGGTCCACACATTTCTTGATCACGCGTATCCGCGATGACCGCCAGGCCCAGATCTGCGGACTGACGTAGTACATGACCCGGATGCCGCAGCGTGCAGCCTGCCGGGCCAGGGGCAGGTTGAAATCCGGCGAGTCGATCAGCACCAGCACGTCGGGGCGGATCTGTTTCAGTTCCTGTTTCATGGTGTTCAGGAGGTTGCGAAGACGGGGGTAGTGCCTGATCACCTCGACGAGCCCGATGACGGACAGCTCGGAAACATCGGCCAGCAGGCGCACGCCTGCCTTGCGCATGTGCTCCCCGCCCAGCCCGCAGCAGGTGATGTCCGGCAGGAGGTTCTCCAGTTCACGGGCGAGCCGCGCACCGTACAGGTCCCCGGAGGCTTCCCCGGCAACGATCATGACACGGGGTTGCGGGCCCTCAGCCGCCATGGGCCTGCTGGATCATGCCGACGACGGTTTCGATTTGGGTTTTGGAGATTTCCGGGAACATGGGCAGCGAGAGACACTGCCGGCATGTGGCCTCCGTGTGGCGCAGCTCCAGGGACCTTGAAATCCCGGAAAAGGCCTGCTGGCTTGGCAGCGGTTGCGGGTAGTAGACCGCATGCCCGATCTGTGCCTGTTGCAGCCGCTCGATGATGGCGTCTCGCTTCGGGCTCAGCAGCGTGTACTGGTGGAAAACGTGCGACAGGTCGCCGGGCGGTTGCGGGGTTTGCACGGGCAGGGCCTCGAGCCCGCGGGTGTAGCGTGTTGCGGCATCGATGCGCTTTCGGTTGAAGGCATCCAGGTGTCGCAGCTTGACCCTCAGCACGGCTGCCTGGAGCTCATCGAGGCGGCTGTTCCAGCCCAGCACCTGGTGGCGGTTGCGGATGGGGCTGCCGTGGTTTTTCAGCAAGGAGAAGTGCTCGGCCAGCAAATCGGAATTCGTGGTGAAAAGACCGCCATCCCCGTAGCCGCCAAGGTTCTTGCTGGGGAAAAAACTGAAACACCCGGCATCGCCCATGCCGCCGGTGGGCGTTCCGTTCGAGCGCGCCCCGAAAGACTGGGCGCAATCCTCGATGACCCGCAGTTCGTGGCGCCCGGCCAATTCGCAGATGGCCTCCATGTCCGCGGCCTGTCCGAACAGGTGGACCGGCAGGATGGCACGGGTTCTGTCCGTGATGGCGGGCTCGATCGAGGCGGCCGTGATGTTGAACGTGTGCGGGTCGATGTCGACGAATACGGCCGTGGCCCCGACATGGCCGATGGCCTCGGCCGCGGCGGCAAAGCTGAACGGGGTGGTGATGACCTCATCGCCCGGCCCGATGTTGCAGGCCCGCAGTGCGAGGTGCAGGGCATCGCTGCCGGAGTTGCATGACAGGGCATGCCTGACCCCCAGGTACTCGGCAGCTTCTGCCTCGAACTCGCGCACGTTCTCACCCTGTATGAACTGCGTGCTCGCCAGCACCCCGGAGATGGCGGCATCGATTTCCTCGCGCAGCATGGCATGTTGCAGTTTCAGGTCCAGCATCGGGATCATGGCAGCGAACTCCGGGTGAAGATCAGGGATCAGTTCAGTTGCTCGCTGATCGAAATCGCGGTCTGCAGGGCGCGCTTGCCGTCCTGCCCGCTGACCTTGGGTTGACCGCCATTGGTGATGCAGTCCAGAAAGCTCTGCACTTCAGCCAGCAGCGCATCGTACTCGTCGCAACGGACATTCTGCACGTCGATGTTCGGCACGCCGGGATACATTTCCTGCTCGCCCTTGCGGTAGATGGCGAGCTCGCGGTTTTGAAAGTCCACCGAGAGGTAGGCGTCGTTCTGGAAAATACGCATTTTGCGGTCCGTTGCCGTGCTGACCCGGCTGGCCGTGACGTTCGCCACGCAGCCGTTCCTGAAAGCGATCCGGGCGTTGGCGATGTCGATGTCCTCGGACAGAACCGGGGTACCCCGGGCATCGATCCTCTCGACATCGGATTTCACGATGTCCAGGATGATGTCGATGTCATGGATCATCAGGTCGAGCACGACGTTGACCTCGGTGCCCCTTGGCTTGTACGGGGCCAGGCGGTGGCATTCGATGAAGCGCGGCTCGCCGAGCTCCTGCTCGAGGGCCGCGATGGCGGGATTGAAGCGCTCGAGGTGACCGACCTGCAGCACCCGCTCGTGCTCGCGGGCCAGGTCGATCAGGGCCTCCGCCTGCTCCAGCGAGGCGGTCATCGGTTTCTCGACGAGGACGTGGGATTTGTGGCGAAGAAAATCCTGTGCCACCTCAAAATGCAGGTCGGTCGGCACCACGATGCTGACGGCATCCACCTGGCCGAGCAGTTCCCGGTAATCGGCCACGGGGGTACAGCCGGTGGTCGCCGCCACCGCCTGCGCCTTCTCGAAATCCTTGTCAGCGACAGCCGCTAAAGTACTGTTTTGTAACTGAAAAAATTTCTGTGCATGAAACTTGCCCAGATGGCCTACACCGATGACGGCCGTTTGTATCTCTGACACGTTATTTCCAGTATCCTTTACACAGGTGTGCAGTATACAAGTTTGTGTGCAGGCCACTAACCCTTACTTCAGCAACGCCAATTACTTTTGATCCATCATTGCAGGGCATAGAAAGTACACACCCCTCTGATCCGGTCGCCGGAATCGATGAAGCGGGGCGGGGTTCGCTGGCAGGACCCGTGATCGCCGCGGCCGTGGTGCTGCACCCGCAGCGCACCATACGCGGACTGCAGGATTCCAAAAAGCTGAGCCCGCGAAGGCGCGAACACCTTTTCGAGGAGATCACGACGAGGGCCGTGTTCTGGGCCATCGGACAGGCATCCGCGGCCGAGATCGACCGCCTGAATATCCACCATGCAACGCTGCTCGCCATGACCCGCGCCTGGGAGTCCGTTCCGTTCCGGGTGGGGCAGGTGCTGGTGGACGGCCTGCATTGCCCGGAACTGGCAGCCCCCTGCAAGGCCATCGTCAAGGGCGATGGCTCGGTCCCGGCGATCAGTGCCGCTTCCATTCTGGCCAAGGTGACGCGCGACAGGGAAATGCTGGCTCATCACACGACCTACCCCCAGTACGGGTTCGACCGGCACAAGGGCTATCCGACATCACAGCACCTTGGCGCCCTGCACGAGCATGGTCCCTCCAGGCTGCACCGCAAAAGCTATGCGCCCGTCAGGGAGACCCTGGCGAGACGGTCCACGCGGGCTGCGGGCCGCAAGCCGCCACCCGCCCGTTTGCAGCCTCCGCTGTCGTAACACCGCACGACGCCATGGGACAGTTCGTACACCTGCACCTGCACACCGAGTACTCGCTGGTGGACAGCATCGTGCGCATTCCCGAGCTCATGGAAGCGGTGCGCGCGCAGGGCATGGCTTCGGTCACCCTGACCGATGTGAACAACCTGTTCGCCCTGGTGAAGTTCTACCAGGCCGCCCTGCGCTGCGGCATCAAGCCGATCATCGGACTGGAGGCACGCGTGTCCGGCCTGTCACCCGATGAACCGGATTCCAGCCTGGTGTTCCTGTGCAAGAACCAGGCGGGATACGGGGCCCTGAGCCGGATCCTCACGCGGGCCTACCTGGAGAGTGAGCATGTCAGCGGTCCCGTGGTGCAGCGCGACTGGCTGACGGAGGCAGGCGCCGACCTGATCGTGTTGTCGGGCGCAAGGGAAGGCGATGTCGGCAAGGCCCTGCTGGCCGGGGACAAGGGCCTGGCCCAGGCGCATGCCGATTTCTGGGGTTCGCATTTCCCCGACAGCTACTACCTCGAGCTGCAACGAACCGGGCGCAACGAGGAGGAGCAGTACCTGGGCGAGGTGCTGGACCTGGCCGCCAAATGTTCGCTGCCGGTCGTCGCCAGCAACGATGTGCGCTTTATACACCCGCAGGATTTCGAGGCGCATGAGGCACGGGTGTGCATCCAGACGGGCTGCATACTGGAGGATGCGCGCAGGCCGCACCTGTATTCGGACCAGCAGTACCTGCGCAGCGCCGAGGAGATGGAGGCACTGTTTGCGGACATCCCCGAAGCCATTGCCAACAGCGTTGAAATTGCAAAGCGCTGCAACGTGACACTGAGTTTCGGCGACAGCGTATTGCCGAAATTTCCCATCCCGGATTCCCTGACCCCGCAGGAATACATCCGTCTCGAAGCAGAGAAGGGACTGGCCGAGCGCCTGCGGCAAACCGGCACCGGCGACCTGCCAAAGGACAACAAGTATGAAAAACGCCTGGCCAGCGAGCTGGAGGTCATCAATTCGATGGGCTACGCCGGATATTTCCTCATCGTCGCGGATTTCATCCGCTGGGCCAAGGAAAATGATATCCCGGTGGGTCCGGGCAGGGGTTCGGGGGCCGGCTCGCTGGTGTCCTACGCGCTTGGCATCACCGACCTCGATCCGCTGCAGTATGACCTGCTGTTCGAGCGATTCCTGAATCCTGAACGCATCTCCATGCCGGATTTCGACATCGATTTCTGCATGGCAAACCGCGACCGCGTGATCGAGTACGTGGCCCAACAGTACGGCCAGTCCCACGTCAGCCAGATCATTACCTACGGCAGCATGGCGGCGCGCGCGGTGGTGCGCGACGTCGGCCGTGTCCTTGGCTATCCGTACGGGTTCATCGACCGCATTGCCAAGCTGATTCCGTTTGAGGTCGGCATGACCCTGGACAAGGCGCTGGAACGCGAGCCTGCGTTACAGGAGCAGTACGAGAATGAAGAGGAGGTGCGCGCGATCCTCGACATGTCCAGAACACTTGAGGGGCTGGTACGCAATGCCGGCAAACATGCCGGCGGCGTGGTCATCGCGCCGTCCGAGCTGACCGACTTCACCCCCCTGTACTGCGAGGCCGGGGGCACCAATGTGGTCACGCAGCTGGACAAGGACGATGTCGAGGCGATCGGCCTCGTGAAGTTCGATTTCCTGGGCCTTCGCACGCTGACCATTATCGAAAACACGGTCCGTACCGCGAATGCGAAACTGCGCGAACTCGGACAGCCGCTGATCGATATCGACGAGATCCCCCTGGATGACAAGGCGGCCTACGAGACGCTGAAGCAGTCGCAGACCACGGCCGTCTTCCAGCTCGAATCGAGCGGCATCCGGGACATCATCAAAAGGCTGGCCCCGGACAACTTCAACGACGTCGTGGCGCTGGTGGCGCTGTACCGCCCCGGTCCGCTGCAATCCGGCATGGTGGATGACTACATCCAGCGCAAGCACGGCGCCCGGGTGGACTATTTCCACCCCGACCTGGAGCCGGTTCTCAAGCAGACCCACGGGGTGATCCTGTACCAGGAGCAGGTGATGCAGATCGCACAGGTGCTGGCCGGGTACACCCTGGGCCGTGCCGATATCCTGAGGCGTGCCATGGGCAAGAAAAAGCCCGAGGAGATGGCGCAGCAACGCGAGATTTTTGTCGGCGGGGCCGTCGAGCGCGGGGTGGACACGAGAACGGCGAGCCATATTTTTGACCTGATGGAAAAGTTTGCGGGCTACGGGTTCAACAAGTCCCATTCCGTCGCCTACGCCCTGCTCGCCTACCAGACCGTCTGGCTGAAAACCCACTATCCCGCCGAGTTCATGGCCTCGGTGATGTCTTCCGACATCGACAACACCGACAAGGTCGTGAACCTGATCGATGAATGCCGCGGACTGGAACTCGAGGTGGCACCTCCGGACATCAACCATTCCGACTACGACTTCACCGTATCGGGCGAGTCGACCATCCGTTACGGCCTGGGGGCCGTCAAGGGGGTGGGGCGAGCCGCCGTCGAGCAGATGGTGATACAGCGCAAGCAGCAGGGGGACTATACGGGCCTGGATGATTTCTGTCTGCGACTGGATTCACAGAAGGTCAACCGGCGCTGCGTCGAGGCCCTGATCCGGGCCGGTGCCATGGATTGCTTCGGGCACACGAGGGCCAGCATTTTCGGACACCTGGACAAGGCCCTGCGCCATGCGGACCGGCACCAGCGCGATCTCGATGCCGGGCAGGACGACATGTTCGCCCAGGTCGAACCGGGCCTGGCGAAGCCCAAGGTGGAAATGGACGCGGTGGAGGAATGGGATGATGAAACCAAGCTGGCCGGGGAACGCCAGACCCTGGGTCTGTACCTGAGCGGCCATCCGGTCACGCGTTACCAGGAAGAACTGAAAAAAATCACCGGTCACACGCTTGGCGAGGTGCTGGAGGCCGGCCAGGCCGACCGCCGGTCACTGCAGGTGGGCGAGGAGAACGGCAAGGTGATCCTGGTGGCGGGGCTGCTCGACCAGATCCGGCTTCGCAACAGTGCCAAGGGCCGCATCGCGTTCCTGACGCTGGACGACAACACCGGTCGCATTGATGTCGCCGTGTTTGCCGGGGACTATGCGAAGTTCAACCACCTGCTGGTCAAGGATTCCATCCTGATCATCCGGGGCAGCCTGGGGTGGGATGAATTCACCGAGCGGGTGCGGGTACGTGCGGATGAGGTCTGGAATTTCGATGAATACCTGAAACGTTTCGGGGCGCTGCTGAATATCCGTGTCAGGCCCGGCGGGTCCTCGTCCTCCCTGGTGCAGGAGCTGGTGCAGGAACTGCGCCATCACCTGCTGCCCTTCAAGGACGGCAACTGTTCCGTGCATGTCGAATACGAAAGCCACAACGCCGTGGCGCGGCTTGAACTGCCGAAAGACTGGAACATTTCCCTGGATGAAAAGCTGCTGAGACAACTGGCACAGGTCTCCGGGGTGCTGGGTACGGATGTGGTATACAAGAAGCAGGCGATTAATGCATGATGCGGGTTATGCCGCACAGGCGACAAGGCATTGCAGGTGAGTATTTGAGATGAACCCCGATTACCTGGATTTCGAGCAGCCCATTGCGGAGCTGGAAGCCAAGATCGATGAACTGAAACTGGTGGAGGGCTCGGAGGACTTCAACCTCAACGAAGAGATTGCCCGCCTGCAGGCAAAGTCCCAGAGCCTGATTGAGTCGATCTTTCGCAATCTCAGTCCGTGGCAGATCGCGCAACTGGCCCGCCATCCCAAGCGGCCCTATACCCTGGACTACATCGAGCACCTGTTCGTGGACTTCACGGAACTGCACGGCGATCGCATGTACGCGGACGATGCGGCCATCGTCGCGGGCATCGCCCGCTTTGAAGGCCAGTCCGTGGCCGTCATCGGGCACCAGAAGGGGCGCAACACCAGTGAGAACATCCGGCGCAACTTCGGCATGCCGCGCCCCGAGGGGTACCGCAAGGCCCTGAGGATCATGGAACTGGCCGAGCGCTTCCAAATGCCGGTGCTGACCTTTGTCGACACGCCCGGCGCCTACCCGGGCATCGGGGCCGAGGAACGGGGCCAGAGCCAGGCAATTGCCCTGAACCTGCAGCGCATGTCCGGGTTGCGCACGCCGCTGGTCTGTACGGTCGTCGGCGAAGGCGGTTCAGGCGGCGCACTGGCCATCGGCGTGTGTGATCACCTGTCCATGCTGAGCTACAGCACCTACTCGGTGATCTCGCCGGAAGGCTGTGCATCGATCCTCTGGAAGGATGCGGGCCGCGCGGAGGATGCGGCCACGGCACTCGGAATCACGGCAGAACGCCTGAAGGAACTGAAGCTGATCGATGAGATCATCCAGGAGCCGCTCGGAGGAGCGCACCGGGACGTTGAGACCACCTGTGCGAACATCCGCAGCACGCTCTCCGCGACCCTGACACGGCTCGCCTCCATGCCGGTCGAGGACCTGCTGGCCGCACGTTACCAGCGTCTCACCCAGTTCGGTGTCTTCAAGTAACCTGCAGTCCGATCTCAGCATGCAAGAGCGTTGCGTGCCCCATGCAAGCCATTGATTCGTTCCTGAAGCATTTCTTCGAGCCGCACGGCTCGATCTCCTGCTTCGTGCTGGCCTACAGCGGCGGCATGGATTCGAGCGTACTCCTGCATGCCATGCAGGGCCTCGGGCTACCCTTGCGCGCGGTACATGTAAACCACCACCTGCAACCGGAATGCGGGCAATGGCAACAGCACTGTCATGACGTGTGCCAGGCCTGCGGGGTTGCGTTCACGGCGCTTGATGCCCCGGTGGAGAAGGTGCCGCAGCAAAGCCTCGAGGAAAGTGCGCGAACGGCAAGGTACCGGCACCTGCTTGAGCAGGTGGGCCCGCAGGATGCACTGGTCAGCGCACATCACCAGGATGATCTGGCCGAGACCCTCCTGCTGCAGTTGCTGCGCGGTGCCGGACCTGCGGGGCTTGCGGCCATGGGCACCGAGCGCATGCACGAAGGGCGCCGGCACCTGCGCCCGCTGCTCGGGTTTTCCCGTGCACAGCTGAGGGGCTATGCGCACCACCATGCCCTGGCCTGGATCGAGGATCCCAGCAACGACTCCCTGCAGTTCGACCGCAATTACCTGCGCCTTGAGGTCATGCCCCGGCTGGCGCAGCGCTGGCCGGGGGCCACCCATACCCTGTCGCGCGCAGCCGGCCTGCAGGCCGAGGCCATGCAGTGCCTGCAGGCACTGGCCGATCTGGACCTGCAGGCGGCGGCCACATGCCATGACCACATCCTGGACATCGTGCCCCTGCAGCGCCTCGATGCGGTGCGGCTGAAAAATGCACTGCGCGGCTGGATCCGCGCGCATGGCCAGCAGGTCCCCGGCAAGAAAATGCTGGAGCACATCGCACAGGACCTGGTGTACAAGGAGGATCAGGACACTGCCGCCATGCAGCGTTGGGCGGATGGGGAGGTTCGGCGCTACCGCAATCAGCTGTACCTGCTGAACCCCGCCTTACAGCATGATCCCGGCCAGGTGCTGCGGTGGAGCATCGACCGGCCTCTGGTCATCCGGAGTCTCAACCGGGTCCTGCATCATTCGGACCTGCAGCACTTCGGTGTCGTCGTGCCCCGTGGGGTCACGGAACTCACGGTGCAATTTCGAACAGGGGGCGAGCGTTTCAAGCCGGCGGGACAAAAGCATCACAGATCGCTCAAGAACCTCTTCCAGGAAGGCAACATCCCTCCCTGGGAGCGTGACCGCATCCCCCTGCTGTACCACGAGGATAAGCTGATTTCCGTGCTCGGTTACTGGAATGCAGCCTCGCACTGAGTGCGTTTTTGCCGGCGCGAAGCCGCAAAGGAGGCGCGGGCCGAACTGGATAATCCGGTGCGGATTTGCTAGGCTTCAATCCCGTCTTGAATACGTTTCTCCCCGGCATCGTGGGCAGCCTTGCAGGTGAGGGAGTACATAAAAGCTCTATGACGCGTTATATATTCATTACAGGCGGTGTGGTCTCCTCGCTGGGCAAGGGCATTGCATCAGCTTCCCTGGGGGCCATTCTCGAAGCCCGCGGACTCAAAGTCAGCCTCATGAAACTGGACCCGTACATCAACGTGGATCCGGGTACGATGAGCCCTTTCCAGCACGGTGAAGTATTCGTCACCGCAGACGGTACCGAGACCGACCTGGACCTGGGTCACTACGAGCGCTTTGTCAATTGCCGCTGCAGCAAGAACAACAACTTCACCACCGGGCAGATTTATGAAAACGTGATCCGCAAGGAGCGCCGCGGGGATTATCTCGGCGGTACGGTGCAGGTGATCCCGCACATCACCAACGAGATCAACCAGTGTATCCAGGAAAGCACCAAGGAGGCGGATATCGCCCTGGTGGAAATCGGCGGTACGGTGGGTGACATCGAATCCCTGCCGTTCATGGAAGCCATACGCCAGCTGGGCGTGGAACTCGGGCGAAGGCGCACCCTGTACATCCATCTGACCCTGGTGCCCTACATCCAGGCATCCGGTGAAATGAAAACCAAGCCGACACAGCACTCGGTGAAGGAACTGCGCTCCATCGGTATCCAGCCGGATATCCTGCTGTGTCGTTCGGACCGCCCCCTGCCCGAAGAGCAGCGCAAAAAGATTGCCTTGTTCACCAATGTCGAGGAAAAGGCCGTGATCTCCACCGTGGATGTCAGCACCATCTACAAGCTGCCGCTCTGGCTGCACTCCCAGGGACTGGACACGATCGTTGCAGAAAAATTCCAGATGGAACTGCAGGGCGCCCAGCTCAAGGACTGGAAGGAGGTCGTGCATGCCATCGAGTTTCCCGAGGCGGAAGTCACCATCGGCATGGTCGGCAAGTACGTGGGTCTCACGGAGTCCTACAAGTCCCTGAATGAAGCACTGACCCATGCCGGCATTCATACGCAGACCAAGGTGAAGATCCAGTACATCGATTCTGAACATATCGAGACGGACGGCACCGCAGCGCTTCGGGGGCTGGATGCCATCCTCATTCCAGGCGGCTTCGGCAAGCGCGGTATCGAGGGAAAAATTGCAGCCTCGCGCTATGCGCGGGAGAACCAGGTCCCCTACCTGGGCATCTGCCTCGGCATGCAGGTCGCCGTGATCGATTATGCACGCCACGTGGCCGGGCTCGAGGGCGCACACAGCACCGAGTTCCAGCAGGAGACGCCGCACCCGGTGATTGCCCTGATCACGGAGTGGCAGGACCGGGCAGGACAGATCCAGCGGCGCAGCAAGGTGTCCGACCTGGGCGGTTCCATGCGCCTTGGCGAGCAGGACTGCAAGCTGCAGCCGGGCTCTCTGGTGCACAAGCTGTACAACCGGGACGTCATCGCGGAACGACACCGTCACCGCTACGAGTTCAACAGTACCTTCATGGCCGAGTTGCAAAAGGCGGGCCTCTCGTTCACGGGCACTTCGGCGGATGAGTCCCTTGCGGAAGTCATCGAGATTGCAGATCATCCCTGGTTTGTGGGATGCCAGTTTCATCCGGAGTTCACCTCGACGCCGCGCAACGGCCACCCATTGTTTTCCGGCTTCGTGCAGGCGGCGCGCAAGTATCACAGCCAGCAACTGGATCACCGCAAAAAAGACCTGATCCAGGAACAAACCGCATTTGCCGATTTCTCGGTCCAGTCCGGCTAAGCGAAAGCCTGCACCCATGAAACTCTGCGGTGTCGAAATAGGGCTCCACCGCCCCTTCTTCCTGATTGCCGGACCCTGCGTGGTGGAAAGCCTGGAGCTGGCACGCGAAACCGCGGGGACGCTCAAGGAAATCACCCACAGGCTGGGAATCCCGTTCATCTACAAGTCTTCCTTTGACAAGGCGAATCGCTCCTCCGCGGACAGTTTCCGCGGTCTCGGGCTGGACAGGGGCCTGCAGATCCTTGCCCAGGTCAAGGATGAGCTCGAGGTGCCCGTGCTCACCGACGTGCACGAGGATACGCCCTTGCAGGAGGTCGCGGAGGTGGTCGATGTCCTGCAAACGCCCGCCTTTTTGTGCCGGCAGACGAATTTCATCCAGCGGGTGGCCGCGTGCGGGAAGCCGGTGAACATCAAGAAGGGCCAGTTCCTGTCGCCGGGGGAGATGCAGTACGTGGTCGACAAGGCCCGGGCACAGGGCAATGCGGACATCCTCGTGTGCGAACGCGGTGCCTCTTTCGGCTACAACAACCTGGTATCGGACATGCGTTCTCTGGCCATCCTGCGCGAAACCAAGTGCCCGGTCGTATTCGATGCGACCCACTCCGTACAGCTGCCTGGCGCAGGTGCGGGCTGTTCGGACGGGCAGCGCGAGTTCGTGCCGCTGCTTGCCCGTGCGGCGGTCGCCAGTGGAGTTTCGGGCTTGTTCATGGAAACCCATCCCGATCCACAGGCGGCCAAAAGCGATGGACCCAATTCATGGCCGATGGATCAGATGGAGTCGCTGTTGGGTGCGCTTCAGGCCATCGACCAGGTGGTCAAGCAGCACGGTTTTGACGGGGCAGGGGCCGAAGGGAAATAAAAATCAACAGGGAGAATTTCTGATGTCCAAGATTGAGTCCGTGCATGCGAGAGAAGTGATCGACTCGCGTGGCAACCCGACCGTGGAAGCGGATGTCTTGCTGGGTTCGGGGGTGCTGGGCCGTGCGGCCGTGCCCTCCGGGGCATCGACCGGCACGCTGGAAGCGGTGGAGCTGAGAGACCAGGACCCGAAGCGCTACGCGGGCAAGGGTGTGCAACAGGCCGTCGCCAACGTCAATTCGGAAATTCACCCCCTGCTGCAGGGCGTATCCTGTTTTGAGCAGGATGCCATTGACCAGCGCATGCTCGAACTCGACGGCACCGACAACAAGCAGCGCCTGGGTGCGAATGCATTACTTTCGGTCTCGCTGGCCGTGGCCAAGGCCGCTGCACTTGAAAAGCGCATGCCCTTGTACCGCTACCTGCACGGTGGCGGCGATTTCCGGATGCCGGTCCCGATGATGAATATTCTCAATGGCGGCGAGCATGCGGACAACAGTGTGGACATGCAGGAATTCATGGTGATTCCCACGGGAGCTTCCTCGCTGCGTGAGGCGGTGCGAATGGGTGCGGAAATCTTTCATGCCCTGAAAGGCACGCTGCATGCCCAGGGGCTCAACACGGCCGTCGGGGATGAAGGCGGGTTCGCTCCGGACCTTCGCTCGAATCACGAGGCGATCGAGGTCATCCTCAAGGCGATCGAACAGGCAGGTTTCGCGGTGGGCAGCGATGTTCACCTGGGCCTGGATGTCGCCAGCACGGAGTTTTACCAGGCGGGTGCGTACGTATTGCAGTCCGAGGGCA
The DNA here is from genome assembly GCA_022824965.1 of Gammaproteobacteria bacterium. GTDB lineage: Bacteria > Pseudomonadota > Gammaproteobacteria > UBA4575 > UBA4575 > WTFY01. The sequence continues at coordinate 229,069 of JAJDYY010000008.1, read as the reverse complement.
AGTCTTTTGACTCCGCGCAGTTTGTCGATTACCTGGTCGACTGGATCGACCAGTACCCGATCATCTCCATCGAGGACGGGGTGGCGGAGAACGACTGGGACGGCTGGAAACTCCTCACCGAAAAGGCGGGTCAGCGGGTCCAGCTGGTGGGCGATGACCTGTTCGTCACCAATGCCAGGATCCTGAGGAAGGGAATCGAGGCCGGCATCGCCAACTCCATTCTCGTCAAGGTGAACCAGATCGGTACCCTGAGTGAAACGCTGAGCGCGGTACGCGTCGCGCACGAAGCGGGCTATACTGCCGTCATGTCGCACCGTTCGGGGGAGACCGAAGATGTTACGATTGCAGACCTTGCCGTGGCCACCGGTTGTGGCCAGATCAAAACGGGGTCGCTGTCGAGGTCGGACCGGACTGCGAAGTACAACCAACTGATACGCATCGAGGAGGAACTGGGGGCCGAATGCCATTATCCGGGGCTTGGGGCATTCACCTTCCGTACATGACCCCTTGAGAATACTCATCACACTGATGGTCGTGCTGTTCCTGCTGATGCAGTACAAGCTCTGGTTCGGCGAGGGGAGTGTGCGCGAGGGCCTGGAGCTCGGCCGCTCGACCGAAACCCAGCAGATGAAAAATGATCAGGCCAGGCAGCGAAACGAGGTCCTGGCTGCGGAAGTCGCAGAACTCAAGACAGGGCTAGAGTCCGTGGAAGAGCGTGCCAGAAATGAACTGGGCATGGTCAAGAAGGATGAAACCTTCATTCATATCCTAGAGGGTCAGACCGGCGAAATTGTCGAACCGTAGTCATCAACGTTGCTGGGCCATCGTTTGTGCGGCCGGCTCGGGCCGGCGCATGGAAATGGACATCCCCAAGCAATACCTGCCGCTCAAGAATTCGACGGTTCTGGAAGAAAGCCTGTCCTGCTTTTTGCATCATCCGCAGATTGCAGGAGTGGTGGTGGCCCTGCATGCGGACGATCACCGCTGGCCTACCCTGAATATATCCACGGATCCGCGGGTACAGAACGTCGTGGGAGGCGATACCCGGGCACGTTCGGTGGTCAATGCTCTGGAGCGGGTCCGAAGCCTTGCCGAGAAGGAGGATTTTGTCCTGGTGCACGATGCTGCGCGCCCATGTCTCGGCTATGCGGACCTGGACCGCCTGATCGTCGAGGGGCTGGCCGAGGAGGACGGGGTGATCCTGGCGAGCCCGGTCCATGATACGGTCAAGCAGGTGCGCACTTCGGAGGGTGTGCGGGAAGTGGAACGCACCCTGGATCGCAGCCTGTTGTGGAAGGCACTGACCCCGCAGATGTTCCGTGTCGGGGTGTTGCACGAAGCCTTGCAGTTCTGCATCGAAAATGACCGCGAGGTGACCGACGACGCTTCGGCCGTCGAGGCCATCGGGCGCCGTGTGAAAATGATCCAGGGACGCAGCGACAACATCAAGGTCACCCGGCCCGAGGACATACAGCTTGCAGAATCGATCCTGCTGCAGGTGAGCAAATCTGCGCAGTCCTGAGCGGGCATGCCAGTGGATTGTCGCGAGAAGCAGATCAAGGGACGGGAGGGGAGATGGTGATGAGTCCGAAAGTAGGATTTGGCTATGACGTACACCGCTTCTGTGAAGGGGATCACATCATGCTGGGCGGCGAAAAAATTCCGCACAGCCAGGGGATCGATGCCCACTCGGACGGGGATGTGCTGCTGCATGCAATTTGTGATGCCATTCTCGGTGCGGCAGGCGCCGGGGACATCGGCCAGCATTTCTCGGACCAGGACAGCCGCTTCGAGAACATCGACAGCCGGATCCTGCTGCAGAACGTGATGCGCAAGACGGGTGACGGTTTCGTGGTGGGCAACGTGGACTGTACGGTCGTACTGGAGCGCCCCAGGCTCGCCTCCCATGTCCGGGCCATGGAGGCCAACATCGGCGAGTTGCTGGAGATCCCGGCCGACCACGTCAATGTCAAGGCAACCACCCACGAGGGCATGGGCTTTGCAGGCCGGGGTGAAGGGATCGCGGCCTACGCGGTGGTCCTGCTGGCCCCGCGCGCACCTGCCGACGCATAAGCCGACGCATGCCGCGAAGCGAAACGATCTTCAGCCCGCAGGGGTTGCTGTCTGAGCATCTGGATAACTTTCGTTACCGGCCCCAGCAGCAGCACATGAGTGCCCGGGTAGAGTCGGCACTTGAGCAGCGCAGCCGACTCATCATCGAGGCCGGCACCGGGGTGGGGAAGACCTTCGCGTACCTGGTGCCGGCCCTGTTGTCCCGGCAGAAAGTGGTCATTTCCACAGGCACGCGCCATTTGCAGGACCAGCTGTATTTCAAGGACCTGCCCGCCGTACTGGACATCGTCAAGACCCCCGTGTCCACGGCACTGCTCAAGGGCCGTGCCAACTACCTTTGCGTACATCGCCTGCAACACCATGTTCCGCGCACCCGCCTGAATACCGGTCATGCAGCCAAGAAAATCCGGACCATCCGTGACTGGTCCCGGGTGACCCGAACGGGCGAGATCGCCGAGGTCGACTCGATTGGTGAAGGGGACCCGGTATGGCCGGCAGTGACATCGACGGTGGAGAACTGCCTCGGTTCCGAGTGCCCGAGCTACCAGGACTGTCATGTATTTGAGGCCCGGCGAAAAGCCCAGAAAGCGGATGTCGTGATCGTCAACCACCACCTGTTTTTTTCCGACCTGACCCTGAAGCAGGAGGGATTCGGGGAGCTGCTGCCACAGGCGGATGCCTGCATCCTGGATGAAGCCCATCAACTGCCGGAACTTGCCAGCGATTTTCTGGCGACGACCATCAGCAGCCGTCAATTGACGAACCTGGGGGAGGATGTCATTGCAGCACAGATTGAAGAGGCTCCCGAATCCGGTGCGATACGCGAGCTTGTCAGTGCCGTAAACTGGGCCACCGCGGATTTCCTGCTGGCGCTGGACGGTCGCCGGGAGCGAACCCAGTGGCACGAAGCGGTGGCGTCCGCCGAGACCGGGGAGCAGTTCGACGCACTTGGCCGGTCATTGGACCGGCTGTGTGAGGAATTGTCGGTACTTGGCGAGCGCGGCAAGGTGCTGGCCCGTTGTCAGGAACGGTGCGAAAAGCTCGTTGAGCAGCTGCAGCAGTTTTCAGAACCACCTGAGGCCAGGGTGAACTGGGTGGAGATCCTTAAAAAAGGGTTCAGGCTGCACAGCACGCCCCTGGTGATCGCTGACCTGTTCCAGGAACTGATACGGGGCTACCAGTGCAGCTGGATTTTTACTTCGGCCACGCTGACCATGAATGCAAAGTTTGACCATTTTCAGCAGCAACTGGGGCTTGCCGATGCTGAAACCCTCATGCTGGACAGCCCGTTTGACTTCGAGGCGAACACACGCCTTTTCCTGCCGTCCATCCAGGCCGAACCGAACAGCGACGACTACAACCGGCTGCTGCTGGATGCCGTCCTGCCGGTTCTGCACGCCAACAAGGGCCGCGCATTTTTGCTCTTCAGCAGCCATCGGGCACTGCGTCTTGCCGCAGACTCTTTGCGTGACGGGAATGAATTCAACCTGCTGGTGCAGGGAGAGGCACCGCGCCGGGAGCTGCTTGAGCGCTTTGTCAAAACGGAACGGGCCATCCTGCTGGGCGCCAGCAGTTTCTGGGAGGGCGTGGATATCCGGGGCAGCGCATTGAGTTGTGTCATCATCGACAAGCTGCCTTTTGCGGCACCGGATGATCCCGTGCTGGCCGGGCGCCTGCAGGCCTTGCGCGAGTCGGGTGAAAATCCTTTCAGGCACTACCAGCTGCCGCAGGCGGTGATCGCACTGAAGCAGGGCGTGGGCAGGCTGATTCGTGATGAAGACGATTATGGAGTGGTCGTGATTTGTGACCCGAGAGTGACGGGCAGGGCCTACGGGAAGTCATTCATCAACAGCCTGCCACAGATGCCGCGCACTTCCAGTCTCGATGAAGTGGTTCATTTTCTTTGCCAGCAGGAATCAGGACATGAAGTACCTTGCAATTGAGACGGCCACCGAGTGCTGTTCGGTCGCGCTGTTCCATGACGGTGAGATCATCAGCGAAAGTGAACTGGCACCGCTTCGCCACAATGAAATCGTGCTGTCCATGTGTGAACGGGTGCTGGCAAAGGGTGAAACCGGACTTTCGCAGCTGGACGGCATAGCCTTCGGCTGCGGCCCCGGGGCCTTCACCGGCGTTCGCCTCGCGGCCAGCATCACCCAGGGGATCGCACTGGCGCAGGACCTGCCGGTAGTCCCGGTCTCCTCGCTCGCGGCGCTGGCACAGGCCGCCCACTGCAGGCACGGGGTCTCGCAAGTACTGGCCTGCATCGATGCACGCATGCAGGAAGTCTACGTGGCCCTCTATCAGCTCGACGAGGAAAGGATCATGCGACTGCAGGGCGAGGAGCAGGTCATCGCGCCCGCGCGGGTGGATGTGGACGTCGGCGAGGACTGCATGGGCTGTGGCTCGGGATGGAAGCCCTATGCGGAAATCCTGCTCAAGCGTTGCGGAAAATCCATCGCCTTCGATGCCGATGCACTGCCGCAGGCAGAGTTTGTGGCGGTGCTGGCCCAGCCCCGGTTTGAGCGCGGCGAAACGGTTTCGCCGACCGAGGCCCTGCCGGTCTACGTGCGCCATGATGTCGCCCAAAAACCCAAATCCAGGACCGTCTGAGAGTATCCGATGTGGTCGCTTTTGCTACACTGCACGGATGGAGCGCATATACAGCGAACACAGCCCCATCTTCATCTACCACCTCAAGGACATCCTCGAGGAGAAGGGGATCTCCACCATCATCAAGAACGAGTTTTTGAGCGGGGGAGTTGGCGAGCTGCCGCCCACCGAGGTATGGCCTGAACTGTGGGTGGTGGAAAAAGAAGACGGGGATGCTGCCCACAAGATCGTGCAGGAGTTCATCGAGTCGACCAAGAGCCTTGCCCGGGACTGGGTCTGTGCGGCTTGTGGCGAACAGGTGGAAGGCCAGTTCAAGGTATGCTGGAACTGTGGGGCAGCGCCGGGCACGGACTAGGGCTGCAGGGCATCGCGCCAACCTCATGAAATCCCCCGGACATTTTTTGCGTCCCGTGCACCTGGTGCTGCTGTCGTGCCTGTGGGTGCCGACGGTTTCTGTCGCCGGATGGAGCATCACCGAGGTGCATGTGCAGTACGGCAACCTTGCCGTACCGACGTTTGCAGGCGGCGGTCATTCCGATCACCTCATCTACACGCTGCAGCATGCCAGTGGCTGGGACTACGGGGACAACTTCATCTTTCTGGACGTGCTCGATGCACGAAGTTCAGGTTTCCAGGATTTTGATCTGTACGGCGAGTGGTACTCGAATTTCAGCCTCGCGAAGCTGACGGGTCGAAAAATCAGCCTGGGTCCGGTCTCGGACATCGGCTTTTTGCTGGGTCTCAACTGGGCCCGCGATTCCGAGGTGATGAAATACCTGCCGGGCGTGCGGCTGGCCCTGGACATCGAGGGCTTTGCCTTTGCCAACCTCGACATCATGGCGTACATCGATGACAGCCAGGGGCTGTCTTCGGGAGGTGCGCCGGAAGAAGACGACGCGTTCCTGGTGGATTTCAATTTTGCACGCCCGTTCAGCGTGGGTGCCTACCGGTTCAGCATCGAGGGCCACATCGAATATGCCGGATCACGGGACAACGAACTCGGCAACCGGGTCGAGTCCTGGGTGCTGGCCCAGCCCCAGTTGCGCTGGCGCGCCAACGATCACGTCTCCCTGGGGATTGAATACCAGTACTGGATGAACAAGCTCGGCGACAAGGCCACCGATGAAAACACGGTGCAGGCCCTGCTGGTCTGGACGTTCTGATATCCGGCAGGCCGCGCCGCACCCCGCATTCGGAGCTTTCAGCCGGCCTGGATCCTTGCCAGCTGGTCGCGCAACTGCTGCAAGGCGGCCTGCGTGGCATCGAATCGCGCCACTTCCTGTTCGACGATGGCCGTCGGGGCCTTGCTCTTGAAATTCGGGTTGTCGAGCTTGACCTTGAGCTTCTCCAGGCCGGACTCCAGCTTGCCGATTTCCTTTTGCAGCCTCGCGCACTCGGCATCCTTGTCGATCAGGCCCGCCAGCGGGATGAGGACTTTCATGTGGCCGGCCAGCGTCATGGCGGACTCGGGCGCGGTTTCATCCTCCAGCCAGCGGACCTCCTCCAGCGTGGCGAGCTCGCAGATGTACGTGCGGGTAGCCTCGAAGTATTCCTGGTCCCCAGGGGCGCTGTCCTGAATCAGGATGGACAGGCGTTTGCCCGGCGGCACATCCATATCGGAGCGAACCTTGCGAACGGCATTGACCAGTTCCATGGCCCACTGCATTTTCTGCAGGCTTTCGGCATCGGCCTGTTGCGGGTCGCTGGTCGGGAAGGGCTGCAGCATGATGCTTTCGCCGTCGAGGCCCATTCTTTGCGCAATCCGCTGCCAGATTTCTTCGGTGATGAAGGGGATGACCGGATGCAGCAGGCGCAGCGAGGTCTCCAGCACCTCGAGCAGCACGCGCCGCGTGTTCTGCTTGACCTCGGGCGATGCATCGTCTCGAAAAAGTACCGGCTTGCACAGCTCGATGTACCAGTCGCACAGTTCGTGCCAGACGAAGTCGTACAGGGCCTGTGCCGCCAGGTCGAAGCGGTAGCTTGCCAGGTACTTGTGGGTCAGGCCGATCACTTCCTGCAGCCTGGCAAGGATCCAGCGATCCGCCAGGGTCGCGTGGCGGGCATCGATCCGTGCGGCGATGGCCTCGTCCTGCGTGATCATGAGCGTGAAGCGCGCGGCATTCCAAAGCTTGTTGCAGAAGTTGCGATAGCCCTCGATGCGGCTCAGGTGAAACTTGATGTCGCGCCCGAACGAGGCCTGCGCGGCAAAAGAGAACCGCAGCGCATCGGTGCCGTGGGCCTTGATGCCGTCCGGGTACTCCCTGCGCGTGGCCTTTTCGATGGCGGGCGCCATTTCCGGCTGCATCAGTCCACGGGTGCGTTTTTGTACCAGTGCCTCAAGGTCGATGCCGTCGATGATGTCGATGGGATCCAGCACGTTGCCCTTGGATTTAGACATTTTCTGGCCATGGGCATCGCGCACCAGGCCGTGCACGTAGACCTTGCGAAACGGAACATCGTCCATGAATTTCAGACCCATCATGACCATGCGCGCGACCCAGAAAAAGATGATGTCGAATCCGGTGATCAGCACGGAGGTCGGATAAAAGGTCTCCAGCGCATCGCACTTCTCGGGCCAGCCGAGCGTCGAGAAGGGCCACAGGGCCGAAGAAAACCAGGTATCGAGCACGTCCTCGTCCTGCGCCAGTACCAGGTCCGGGTCCAGGCCGTACTTCTCGCGCACGTGCGCTTCGTCGCGCCCGACATAGACGGTGCCCTCGCTGTCATACCAGGCCGGGATGCGGTGTCCCCACCACAGCTGGCGGCTGATGCACCAGTCCTGCAGGTTGTGCATCCACTCGAAGTAGGTCTTGCTCCAGTTCTCCGGGACGAACTCGATGCTGCCGTCTTCCACGGCCCGGATGGCCGGCTCGGCCAGCGCCTGCACGCTGACGTACCACTGGCGGGTCAGGTACGGCTCGACAATGGCACCGGAGCGGTCCCCGCGCGGTATGACATGGCGGTGCTTGCGGGTCTCTGCGAGCAGTCCCTGCGCCTTGAGCTCTTCGACGATCTTCTTGCGCGCCTCGAAACGGTCCATGTCCCGGTAGGCGGGCGGTGCATTGTGGTTGAGCCGGGCGTCGTCGGTAAAGATGTTGATCTGTTCGAGGTCATGGCGCAGGCCCACCTCGTAGTCGTTGAAATCATGGGCCGGGGTGATCTTCACGCACCCGGAACCGAACTCCGGGTCCACGTATTCATCGGCAATGACCGGGATTTCACGATCGGTCAGGGGCAGGCGGACCGTCTTGCCAATGATGGCCCGGTAGCGCTCGTCCTCGGGGTGTACGGCAACCGCGCTGTCGCCGAGCAGCGTCTCGGGCCGGGTGGTGGCCACCGTCACGTGGCCGTCGCCGTTCGCATGCGGGTAGCGGATGTGCCACATGTGCCCGTCTTCCTCCTCCGAGATGACTTCCAGGTCGGATACGGCGGTGTGCAGCACGGGATCCCAGTTGACCAGGCGCTTGCCGCGGTAGATGAGCCCCTCATCGTAGAGGCGAACGAACACGGTCCTGACGGCCTCGGAGAGACTGTCGTCCATGGTGAACCGCTCGCGCGACCAGTCCAGGGAGGAGCCCATGCGTTCAAGCTGTCGGCTGATCGTCTGCCCGGAGTGCTCCTTCCACTCCCAGATTTTCTCGACGAACTTTTCGCGGCCGAGATCATGACGCGTATCGCCCTTTGCATTGAGCTGGCGCTCTACCACCATCTGCGTGGCAATCCCGGCATGGTCCGTGCCGGGCTGCCAGAGCGTGTAAAAGCCCGCCATGCGGTGGTACCGGGTCAGGCAGTCCATCAGGGTGTTGTTGAAGGCATGCCCCATGTGCAGGGTGCCGGTGACGTTGGGCGGAGGGATCATGATGCAGTACGGGGGATTGCCGGTCCCACGGGGTGCGAAGTAGTCGCTGTCCTTCCAGTGCCGGTACCACTTTTGCTCGATGTTCGAAGGCTGGTAGGTTTTATCCATGGAAGGTTCTTGCATGCCGGATTGCGGGCGGGAGTGCTATGGGCGCGTATGATGCAGCCAGCTCACGGCTGCATGCAAGCGCGGTGGCGCGGTCATCGAACGGGCCGGGTGCGGCTCAGTGCCCTTGCGGGTAGGCCTGCGAGATCAGGTATTGCGACAGCAGCGGTACCGGCCGGCCGGTGGCCCCTTTTTGCTTGCCCGAGCTGTGCCAGGCGATGCCCGCAATATCGAGATGGGCCCAGCGGTATTTCTCGGTGTACCTGGACAGGAAGCAGGCGGCCGTGATGGTTCCGGCCCAGCGCCCGCCGATGTTGGCCATGTCGGCGAAATTGCTGTCCAGCTGGGACTGGTAGTCCTCCCACAAGGGCAGCCGCCAGGTGCGGTCTCCGCTGATGTCCCCCGCCTTGTACAGGTCCTCGACCAGCGGCTCGTCGTTGGACATCAGCCCGGAGGGCACGCTGCCGAGTGCCACCACGCAGGCTCCGGTCAGCGTGGCGATGTCGATGACGGTCTCGGGATTGAACTTCTCCACGTAGGTCAGTGCATCGCACAGCACCAGGCGACCCTCGGCATCCGTATTCAGGATCTCCACGGTCTGCCCGGACATGGTCGTGACGACATCGCCCGGCCGGCTGGCCTTGCCGCCCGGCATGTTCTCCGCACACGCGACGACGCCGACCACGTTCAGCGGAATCTCCAGCAGGCAGCAGGCCTTGATGGTGCCGAGCACGCTGGCCGCCCCGCACATGTCGAATTTCATCTCGTCCATGGCGTTGCCGGGTTTGAGCGAAATGCCGCCGGTATCAAAGGTGATGCCCTTGCCCACCAGCACCGACGGGCGTGCATCCGGTGCTCCGCCACGGTACTCCAGGGTCACCAGTTTGGCGGGCTGTACGCTGCCGCTTGACACCGACAGCAAGGCGCCCATGCCCATTTTTTTCATCTGCGCTTCCTCGATCACGCGCACCTGCAGTTTCGGATGCTCCTTGTTCAGGGCGCGTGCCTGCTCCGCCAGGTAGGCCGGGGTACAGACATTCCCGGGCAGGTTGCCGAGGTCCTTGGCAAGTGCCATTCCGCGGGCAATCGCCTGGCCGAATTTCCGGCCCTGTCGAAGGTCATCCAGCTCGCCGGCCTGGCTGGCCAGGAACTTCATTTTCTTCAGCGTGCTGCGCTCCTTGCCCGCCTTGGGCAGGGTGTGCGTATAGCGGTACATCGCCGCCTCGCCCGACATCACGCTGATCTGTGCACGGGTGCGCAGGTCGGTGTGCCTGACCGGCATTTCGACCAGGCAGTTGATGACGTTGGCGGCGTTGCATTTTTTTGCCTCCTGGATGCCGGCCGACAGGGCCTTGAGGAAGGCATGGGAGCCGAAGTCCTCGGCTTTCCCGCAGCCCACGATGACGATGTGTGCATGCCTGCTGCGGCTTGAGTTGTGCAGGGTCGTCACCTGGCCCAGGGCGGCCTTGGCCAGGCCGCGCTGGCAGGCCCGGGTGAGCGTGCCCCGGTAGAGCGTGTCGAGCTTTCGTGCGGAAGGGCTCAGTTGTCGGGGTTTGAACAGGCCGACGATGACGCAGTCGGCGGTTTCCTTGTCCAGCGCAGCGGTTTTGGCAATGTACTCCATGGATGTCCTCTATACTTGGCGATGGTTTTTCCTCGTAACTGCTAAAATCATACTGGTTTTGGCCCGCATGTGGGTAGACCCGAAGCCGGAAACCAGCAGATGTTTTCTATTTTGAACCGTTATTTTTCCCGTGAACTGGCGCTGACGTTCGTCGCGGTGAGTGCCGTTTTGCTGGCCGTGGTGGTGAGCAAGTCCTTCGTGTCCCTCCTGACGCGGGTCATGGAGGGCAAGATGTCCGCCGATGCGGTCCTGTCGCTGCTCGGCCTGGGGATCCTGGAGGCGGCGATCCTGCTGGCACCGTTCGCCCTGTTCATTTCCGTCATGCTGGTGCTGGGCCGCCTGTACCGTGACAGCGAGATCTATGCGATCCAGGCCAATGGCATCGGCCTGCTGAGACTGTTCCGCTATGCCGTGCTGTTCATCCTGCCGGTGATTGTGCTGCTCGGCTATGCCTCGGTGTTCCTGGCCCCGCAGATCGCACAGCAGGTCGAGGCCATCAAGCTTGAGGCCAAGGAGCGCACCAGCGTGCTGGGACTGGTCCCCGGCCAGTTCATCGAGGCCCGGCAAGGCGACTGGGTCGTTTTCATCGAAGCGGCCGAGCGCGAAACCGGCACCGCCAGAAACATCTTCATCTACGACAGGCGCGGGGACAGGATCTCGATCGAAACCGCACGAAGCGTGCAGCAGGCCGAGGCCCCGGAACTGGAGGGCAAATCGCTGATCCTGAGCCAGGGCCAGCGTTATGAGGGCATCCCGGGCGAGGGCAACTTCACGGTACTGTCTTTCGAGCGCCACAGCGTGCGCATCCCCGAACTGAATCCCGTGCTCGATCTCGACGATCCCGAGTTCATGACGGTGGCGCAACTGCTCGGCTCGCACGCAACCCCCGAGCTGGCCGAACTGCAGTGGCGGCTGTCGATCCCGGTGGCAGCGCTGCTGCTGGTGCTGCTGGCCTTTCCCCTCAGCGTGGTGCGCCCGCGCCAGGGAAGGTTTGCCAAGCTCGGCCTGGCCATCATCATCTACCTGATCTATTCCAACCTGATGATCCTCGCCGAAACCTGGGTCGCTGACGGCCAGCTGCCCGCTGTGCCAGGCCTGTTCGCCGTGCATGGCGTCATCGCGCTGCTGATCGTGTCCCTGTTCATGAAGCAGGGTGCGTGGGGGCACAGGACATGAAGCTGGTCCGGCAGTATGACGGGTACCTGGCGCGGATCGTTTTCGTCAGCACCCTGCTGGCCTTCGGCGTGCTTTTTTCCGTCGATTCGACCATTGACCTGATCAACGACCTGGAATCCATCGGCAAGCGGGGTTTCGGGCTGCGCCATGTCCTGCTGATGCTGTTGCTGGGCATGCCGCAGCGCCTGTATGACCTGATGCCCGCGTCCTTGCTGCTGGGCACATTGCTGGGCCTCGGACACCTGGCGGCTCGCAACGAACTGGAAGCGCTGCGCTCGGTGGGGATCGGGCGATTGCGCATCCTGGGCTCGGTGCTGGCCGTCGGCACGGTCCTGGTGGCTTTCAGTATGGTGGTCGGGGAAACCGTAGCGCCGACCACGGAAGGCTATCTGCGCAGCCTCAACAAGACCAGCGACATGCACAAGATTTCCATCCGCTCGCGCCACGGGCTCTGGACCCGGGACGGGCAGCGCTTCATCAACGTCAAGCAGATCTTCACCGATTACCGCATGACGGACGTCTGGGTGTACGAGATGGATGGCGAGCAGCGGCTCAAGCGCGTGAGCTTTGCCAAGACCGCGGTGTACGAAGGAGATGCCTGGAGGCTGTCGCAGGTCCGCCACAGCCTGATCACGGAACACGGGGTGCAGAGTTCCGCCGCGGACGAGGAGTCCTGGCCGCGCCTGATCACCCCGGAGCTGTTCAACGTGGTGACGGTCAAGCCCGAGCACATGGCGGCTGCCAAGCTTGGCACCTACATCGACTACCTGGAACAGAACGGCCTGAATTCACAGCGTTACCAGCTGGCCTTCTACAACCGGTTTGCCGTGCCATTGTCGGGACTTGCGATGCTGCTGCTGGCAGTGCCGTTCGTATTCCGCCCGGTGCGCACCGGAGGACAGGGCCAGCGCATGGCACTCGGCATCGGCATCGCCGTGGCCTACAACCTGCTGAGCCGGATGCTGGGAAATGCCAGCGTGGTCTACGGGGTGCCGGCTTTCCTGGGTGCGTTTATCCCGGTGGTGCTGGTGATCGTCATCGCGTACGTTGCCTACCGCAAAATGGCCTGGGTCTAGAGGCGCACCAGCCGGGTGCCCGAGACGATGTCGTGCCAGCTGCGCGATTGCGCATCGAACAGGATCCAGAAGTATCCGAGCCCTAAGGGAATCCAGGAAATCACGGCCATTGCAAAGCGCACCAGGGCCGTCCTCCAGCCCAGCGCCGAACCGTCCGTGTTGACCACCTTGAATCTCCAGGTGCGCATCCCGAGCGTCTGCCCGCCGTGGGTCCAGCACCAGGCATAAAAGATGAATGCAAGCCCGAGCAGGTACGCCTGGTAGAGGCCGTACAGCTCATGCCCGGGATGGATCTCAAGCGGCACCACCACCAGGAACGAAGCGAAAAAAAGAAGCGTGAACAGCAACAGGAAGTCGTACAGGACGGCGGCCAGCAGACGCAGCAGCGAAACGGGTGTGCGGTCCTGCAAAAAGGTCTCGTCCATGGGCGGATTATAGAGCAGGCGCAAGTTGATTTTGCCATGTCCAGTTCATACACTGGCTGCACCTTCCGAAATGGCGCGGGCTCGGCGGTTGAACCGCCAAACGGGGTATGACTCAGGCCAGACCTAGGACATGAGTGATTCGGCAGCGGACCTTTCGGTCATCGAGGCCTTTCTGGACAGCCTGTGGGTCGAGCATGGGCTGAGTGACAATACGCTGCGGGCCTATCGCAACGACCTGCTGGGCCTGTCCCGCTGGCTGTCGCGCACCTCGACCGGCATTACCGAAGTGCACCGCGAACATGTGCTCGACTACCTCTCCTACCGTGTGCAGCAGGGCAGCCGGCCGCGCTCTTCGGCCCGGCTGCTGTCCAGTATCCGGCGGTTTTACCGCTATCTCGTGCGACAGGGGACCCTCCAGAAGGACCCGTCCGCGGACATCGATTTTCCCAAGCTGGGCCGGGCCCTGCCGGGCACGTTGACCAAAGAGGAGGTGGAGCAGCTGCTGGATGCCCCGGATACCCGAACCGCCCACGGAGTCCGCGACCGGGCCATGCTCGAACTGCTGTACGCCTGCGGGCTTCGCGTCAGTGAACTGGTGGCCCTGACCCTGTACCAGGTCAACCTCAACCAGGGGGTGATCCGGGTGCTGGGCAAGGGCAGCAAGGAGCGCCTGATCCCGTTCGGGGAGCAGGCCGGCGAGTGGATCTCCGAATTTGTCAGTGGCGCGCGTGCCGAGCTGCTGAAGCCCGGGCGCCAGTGCGATGCCCTGTTCGTGACCAACCGCGGTAGCGCGATGACACGCCAGGCCTTCTGGCACCTGGTCCGAAGGCATGCGAAAAAGGCCGGCATCAGCAAGCATCTTTCGCCCCACACCCTGCGCCATGCCTTTGCCACGCACCTGCTGAACCACGGTGCGGACCTGCGGGTGGTCCAGATGCTGCTGGGTCACAGTGACCTGTCGACGACCCAGATCTACACGCACGTGGCCCAGGCGAGGCTTCAGGAACTGCACCGCAAGCATCATCCGCGTGGCTGAGCGAATGCCGGTTCCAGGGGAATTAATTTTTACCGCGGCAGTCTTACGTGGTGTACTATCCCGACCCTAGAGGACAGTAACAGGAAGTCATTGTGCGCAACCGGATCATTCTCATGTGGGCCCTGGCGATGTTGGCGGGCCCGGTCCTGGCCGGCCAGGCCGAGGACATCGCGAACATCAAGCAACGCCTGCACCAGCTGGTGCCGGGCGAACCCTCTTCCATCCGTCCTGCAGCCGTGCCCGGGTTCTACGAAATCATGTACGGAACCGAGCTGCTGTACCTGTCCGCCGATGCGCGCTATGGGATCCAGGGTGAACTGGTCGACCTGGAGACGGGCGTGAACCTGGCCGAGACGGCACGCGCCGAAGTGCGAAAGCACCTGATCGAGGGCCTTGATGAGTCGCAGATGCTGGTCTATTCACCGTCGAATCCGCGCTACACCCTGACGGTATTCACCGACATCGATTGCGGTTACTGCCGCAAGATGCATGCAGAGATGGGGGAACTGCACGACCAGGGGATCGCGATCCGCTACCTGATGTTTCCGCGAAGCGGCATCGATACACCCTCCTACGACAAGGCCGTCAACGTCTGGTGCGCAGAAGATCCGCTGACGTCATTGACCCGCGCCAAGGCCGGTGAAGAGGTCCCGCAGGCGGACTGCGAACACCCGGTCGATGAGCAATGGCAGCTTGGACGGGACGTGGGAGTAACCGGCACGCCGGCCATCCTGACCGAAGAAGGCCGGATGATCCGGGGCTATCAACCGCCCGCGGAACTGGCCGCGACCCTGGACTCCCTGTCCGGAAGGAATGCCGCCCCTTGAGCGGACCCCAGGTGAAACTGCACCCTGGTCGAACCCCCAATGATGTGCGAGCCCTAGCCGGCTACCCTGTCCCTGTCTGCCTCAATGACCCTGCACTGCCTGCAGGGCGGCATGCGCCTGGCCTGACCCTGTTGGCCTCCATCGGGATGCGAGGGGCCGGTTCATGAGTGCACGTTACGATGCCTCGGGCATCGAGGTGCTGAGCGGCCTGGACCCGGTGCGAAAGCACCCCGGCATGTACACGGATATCAGCCGACCCAACCACCTGGCCCATGAACTGATCGACAACAGCGTCGATGAGGCGATCTCGGGCCACGCCAAAAACGTCCACATCACCTTGCACGAGGATGGCTCGCTGGAAGTCGCCGATGACGGGCGCGGCATGCCGGTGGACATGCACCCCAAGCTCAAGCTGCCCGGGGTCGAGGTAGTGCTGTCGACCCTGCACGCCGGAGGCAAGTTTTCCGACAAGAACTACACTTTCTCCGGCGGCCTGCACGGGGTGGGCGTGTCCGTGGTCAATGCCCTGTCCGAGCACATGGAGGTCTGGGTGCGAAGGGAGGGCAAGGAATACAACATGGCGTTCAAGGGCGGCAAGAAAGTGTCGGACCTCGAGGTCATCGGCGCGGTGGGCAAGAAAAATACAGGCACCACCATCCGCTTCTGGCCGGATGCCAGGTATTTCGAGACCTGCAAGTTTTCCATTCCCAAGCTGCTGCACGTCATGCGCGCCAAGGCCGTGCTGTTTTCCGGTCTCACGGTGCGTTTCGATGACCAGCTGAACGGCGACCAGCACGAGTGGTGCTACCAGGGTGGCATCCGGGACTACCTGCTCGATTCCCTGCAGGGGCAAGAATGCATGCCGGGGGATGCGTTTTGCGCCGACTTCGAGGGCGGCCAGCAGGCGGTGGAGTGGGCGCTGGCCTGGACGGAAGAGGCACGCGAGGGCCTGCAGGAAAGCTATGCCAACCTGGTGCCGACCCCGCAGGGCGGCACGCATGTATCGGGGCTGCGCTCCGGGCTGACCGAGGCCCTGCGCGAATTCTGCGAGTTCAGGAAACTGCTGCCGCGCGGCATCCGCCTGGCCCCGGACGATGTCTGGGAAAAACTCTGCTATGTCCTGTCGGTGCGGATCCGCGATCCCCAGTTCGCCGGCCAGACCAAGGAGCGGCTGGGCTCGCGCGAGACCGCCCCGTTTGTCTCCGGGGTCGCCAAGGACTCGTTTAGCCACTGGCTGAGCCAGAATGCCACGGCAGGCGAACAGATTGCACAGCTCGCCATCCGCCAGGCCGAGGCCCGCATCAAGCGCGGCAAGAAAATCGTGCGCAAGAAGGCACTGGCGGGCCCGACCCTGCCCGGAAAGCTGGTCGACTGCAGTTCCGAGGATCTGGGGCGCACGGAACTGTTCCTGGTGGAAGGCGATTCCGCGGGAGGTTCGGCCAAGCAGGCGAGGGACCGGGACTTCCAGGCGGTGATGCCCCTGCGCGGCAAGATACTGAACACCTGGGAGGTGGCCCCGGAGCAGGTGCTGGCCTCGCAGGAGATCCACGACATCTCGGTGGCGATCGGCGTGGAGCCCGGCAGCGAGGACCTGAGCCGGCTGCGCTACGGAAAGATCTGCGTGCTGGCCGATGCCGATCCGGACGGGCTGCATATCGCGACCTTGCTGAGCGCCCTGTTCCTGCAGCACTTTCGACCGCTCGTGGAAGCCGGTCATGTCTATATCGCCATGCCCCCCCTGTACCGCGTCGATGCGGGCAAGGAGGTGTTTTACGTGCTGGACCAGGAGGAGTGCCAGGGCGTGCTGGACCAGCTCAAGGCGGAAAAGAAGACGAACAACGTCACGATCACGCGCTTCAAGGGCCTGGGGGAGATGAACCCGATGCAGCTTCGCGAGTCCACCATGGCAGAGGACAGCCGCCGCCTGGTGCGGCTGTCCCTGGTCAACCCGGGCAAGACCTTCCAGTCCATGGACCGGCTGCTGGCCAAGAAACGATCGGCCGACCGGCGCCGCTGGCTGGAGCAAAAAGGCAACCTCGCCAAGGACCAGGACCTTCGCGAAAGCCCCGAGCAGTTTCTCGCCAAGGCCTGAGCGTCCATGGGCACGAACCTGGAAATGGATTTTGGGGGCAACTCGAAGATGCTCATCCAGGAGTTTGCAGAGCGGGCCTACCTGGAGTACTCGATGTACGCCATCCTGGACCGGGCCCTGCCGCATATCGGAGACGGTCTGAAGCCGGTGCAGCGGCGCATCGTGTACGCCATGTCCGAGCTCGGCCTGTCTTCCGGCTCCAAGCCCAAGAAGTCCGCACGCACGGTCGGGGATGTCATCGGCAAGTACCATCCGCACGGGGACAGCGCATGTTATGAAGCGATGGTGCTGATGGCGCAGGAATTCTCGTACCGCTACCCCCTCGTCGACGGGCAAGGCAACTGGGGTTCTACCGACGACCCGAAATCCTTTGCGGCCATGCGCTACACGGAGTCACGCCTGACCCGCTATGCCAAGGCCCTGCTGGCTGAACTGGAGCAGGGCACGGCCCAGTGGCAGGCGAATTTTGATGCCACGCTGTCCGAGCCCGCAGTACTTCCTGCGCGCCTGCCGAACGTGCTGCTCAACGGGGGTGCCGGAATTGCCGTGGGCATGTCGACCGACATCCCGCCGCACAACCTCAACGAGGTGGTAGATGCCTGCGTGCACCTGCTGGAGCATCCCAAGGCCACGGTGGCCGACCTGTGCCAGCACATTCTCGGTCCGGACTACCCGACCGGTGCGGAAATCATTTCCGCACCGGAAGAGGTCCGCAACCTGTACGAGACCGGCACGGGCTCGATCCGCATGCGCGCCTGCTACGAGGCCGAGGACCGCAACCTCGTGATTACCTCGCTGCCCTACCAGGTTTCCGGGTCCAAGGTGCTTGAGCAGATCGCACAGCAGATCCAGGCCAAGAAGCTGCCGCTGGTTCAGAACCTGCGCGATGAATCCGATTACGAGAATCCCGTGAGAATCGTGATCACCCCGCGCAGCAACCGCACGGATACCGAAGCGCTCATGTCGCACCTGTTTGCCACCACCGACCTGGAGCGAAACTACCGGGTGAACCTGAACGTCATCGGCAGCGACGGCCGCCCGAAGGTCAAGAACCTGCGTGACCTGCTGAAAGAGTGGCTCGCGTTCCGGGTGCAGACCGTCAAGCGCCGCCTGCAGTGGCGTCTCGACAAGGTCGACCGCCGCCTGCACATCCTGGACGGCCTGCTGATCGTGTTCCTGAACCTGGACGAGGTGATCCGGATCATCCGCGAAGAGGAGGACCCCAGGTCCCGGCTGATCAAGCGATTCCGTCTCAGCGAGGAGCAGGCCGAGGCCATCCTGAACGTGCGACTGCGCTACCTGGCGAAACTCGAAGAGGCAAAAATCAAGACCGAGCAGCAGACGCTCGCCGAGGAACGCAAGGAACTCCAATCCACGCTGAAATCCACCCGGCGCCTGAAAACGCTGGTCAAGAAGGAACTGCGCGAGGATGCCGAGGAGTTCGGGGACGACCGGCGCAGCCGGCTGGTCGAGCGCGAGGCCTCCAGTGCGCTGGACGAATCGGAACTTGTGCCGGCCGAGCGGGTTACGGTCGTGCTCTCGCAGATGGGATGGGCGCGAGCGGCCAAGGGGGTGGATGTCGACGTGCATGCCCTGAGCTACCGCACCGGCGATGCGTACCAGGCACATGTCGAGGGCAAGTCCAACCAGCTGGTGCTGTTTCTGGACGCACAGGGGCGCTGCTATGCCCTGCAGGCCCACGGACTGCCCTCTGCACGCAGCCAGGGCGAGCCGCTGAGCGGACACTTCAAGACCTCGGACGGCGCCCGCTTCGTGGGCCTGATGATGGGTGAGGAAGAGGACCGGTTCCTGGTGGCAAGCAGTGCCGGATATGGCTTCGTCTGCAAACTCGCGGACATGACCACCCGCAGCCGCTCGGGCAAGGCGGTGCTGTCCGTGCCGAAAGGGGCCGTGGCCCTGCCTCCCGTGAAGGTGCGGGATGTGGCGCAGGACCTCGTGGTCGCGGTCGGCTCCCAGGGGCGCATGCTGGTCATCCCGGCGGCGGAGCTGCCGATACTGTCCAAGGGAAAGGGCAACAAGATCATCGATGTGCGCCATAACAGGAGTGGCGATGACGTGGAGTCGATGTGTGCACTGGCCACCGTACGCGAGGGCGAGGCCATCACGCTGTCCTCGGGGCAGCGCATCAAGAAAATGAATGCACGCGAACTTGCCGGCTATGCCGGTACGCGTGCCAAGCGCGGCACGCTGCTTTCCCGGGGTTATCGCAGCATCGATGCAATTGAGGTACATTTCAGGGACTGAAGGCTGGCCGGCCGGGAAATCCGTCCGGGATCTTTCGGCGGTTGAATGCATGGGGATATTCTGAAGATGGGTATGCGCCTTTTACTGTTTCTGCTCACCAATTTCTCGATAGTTCTGGTCCTGAGCATCAGCGCCCGCGTGCTGGGGCTGGATCACTGGCTTGCCCAGCAGGGCATGGCCGGGCAATTGAATGGCCTGCTGCTGATGTCGCTGGCCTTCGGGTTTGGAGGCGCCTTCATTTCCCTGGCCATCTCCAAGTGGATGGCCAAGCGCAGCATGGGGGTACGGATCATCGAGGAGCCTGCTAATGCCTCGGAGAAGTGGCTCGTTGAGACGGTGCGCAGACAGGCCGGGCAGGCGGGTATCGGCATGCCCGAAGTGGGGATTTTCGACACCCCCCAGCTGAATGCCTTCGCGACCGGCATGAACCGCAACCAGGCGCTGGTGGCCGTGAGCACGGGACTGCTGGGGGCCATGAGCCGCGACGAGGTCGAAGCCGTGCTCGGTCACGAGGTCAGCCACGTGGCCAACGGCGACATGATCACCATGGGACTGTTGCAGGGGGTGCTGAATACCTTCGTGATCTTCATCTCGCGCATCGTGGGCCTGATCGTGGACAAGGCCATATTCAAGGTGCAGCGAGGCATCGGCCCCGGTTATTTCATTGCCAGCATCATTGCCGAGATCATCCTCGGGATCCTGGCCGCCATCATCGCAAGCTGGTTTTCAAGGCGACGGGAATTTCGCGCCGATGCCGGGGGCGCACGCCTCGCCGGGCGTGAAAAGATGATTTCGGCCCTGCAGCGCCTGCAGGCCCAGTACGAGCCCGATGAACTGCCGGGTCAGCTGGCCGCCTTCGGCATCTCCGGCGGGGTCAAGAGCGGTTTGCAAAAGCTGCTGATGTCCCATCCGCCGCTTGACGAGCGGATCGCCGCCCTGCATCAGGCCGGATAAGACAAGGCGTCTGCCTGGAACGCAACCGGCGTTTTCCCCGGTTCGCCGGCCTGTTCCCTGACCAGCCGCGGCACCAGGTAGCCGGGCAGGCGGGCCGCCACCTCCTTCATGATCGCGCAGGCGGTGGGCTCATCGACATCGAAATGCATGGCACCTTGCACCTTGTCCAGCAGGTGCAGGTAGTAGGGCAGCACGCCCGCATCGAACAGGCGCTCGCTTAATTCAACCAGGGTGTGCGCATCGTCGTTGACATCGCGCAACAGCACGCTCTGGTTCAGCACATGACACCGTGCGCCCGACAAGGCCCGCAGTTTCTCCCGGAGTCCGCGATCGAGTTCTCGCGGGTGGTTGACATGCACCACCACAACGATGTCCAGCTCGCTGCGCTCGATCCAGTCCAGCAGTCCGGCGCTGATCCGCTCAGGAATCACCACGGGCAGGCGCGTGTGTACACGCAATCGCCTGATGTGCGGGATCGCCTGCAGCTTTTCTACCAGTTGCATGATTTCCCGGTCGTCAAGCACCAGCGGGTCGCCGCCGCTGAGGATGATCTCCTCGATGCTGGAATCCCCGGCAATCTCGTTGAGGGCCAGGCGCCAGGCATCGCTTCGCGGGTTTTGCAGGGCATAGGGGAAGTGGCGCCGAAAGCAGAAGCGGCAGTGGATCGCACAGCGGCTGGTCGCCAGCAAAAGCGCACGGCCATGGTATTTTTGCAGCAATCCCGGGCTTTTCGCACTGGCCAGGTCGCCGACCGGGTCGGTGCCGAAACCGACAGCCGCCTGTTCCTCCAGGGCATGCGGCAGCACCTGCAACAGCAGCGGGTCGCGCGGGTCCGATTTCTGCATGCGCCCGACATAGCTCCAGGGGACGCGCAACGGGAACTGCCGGCTCACCGCGCGGCTCACCGAAAGCTGGTCGGCCTGCAGCTCCAGTGCCTTGCAAAGCGCGTCGATGTTCGTGATGGAGTCCCTGTACTGCTGCTGCCAGGTGGTTTCTGAAGCAGCAGGGACACGTGCTAGACTTGGGCGCTTTGACTGCATGAGTTGAAAGGCGAAGAACCTATGGCTTCCTATCATACCAATGAATTCCGTGCCGGCCTGAAGCTGAGCCTCGACGGGGATCCCTATGCCATCATCGAGAACGAGTTCGTCAAGCCCGGCAAGGGGCAGGCGTTCAACCGCGTCAAGCTGCGCAACCTGAAAACCGGGCGGGTCATCGACCGTACCTTCAAGTCCGGCGAGTCTGTCGAGGGTGCCGATGTGGTGGATACGGACATGCAGTACCTGTACAACGATGGCGGACACTGGCATTTCATGGATCCCGTGTCCTACGAGCAGTATGCAGCGCCCCGGGCCGTGGTAGGGGAGGCGGCCCTCTGGCTCAAGGGCCAGGAGACCTGCTGCGTGACCCTGCTGGACGGGGAACCCCTGGCCGTGACACCCCCCAATTTTGTCGAGCTGCAGATCACCGAGACCGACCCGGGCGTGCGCGGAGACACGGCCACGGGCGGGGTCAAACCGGCCACTTTGGAAACCGGGGCGGTGGTCAAGGTGCCCCTGTTCATCGAGGAAGGGGAAGTGCTTCGCATCGACACGCGCACCGCAGAGTACGTCTCGCGCGTAAAGGAATGATGCAGGACCCGGCGATCGCAGCCGATGCGGCCCCCGCGGCAAGCCGCCCGCCCGGATTCGTACAGATTCAGCAGGCGCGTGCGCACCTGTACGCCAAGGTGCGTGAATTCTTCAAGGCCCGGGATGTGCTGGAAGTGGAAACCCCGGCCATCCATCACACCACCGCGACCGACCCCCACATCGACAGCGTCAAGGTGACCTGCAACGGGCGATCGCAGTTCCTGCACACCTCGCCCGAGTATGCGATGAAAGGCCTGCTGGCCCGCCTGGGCTGCGACATCTACCAGCTGTGCAGGGTATTTCGCGACGGCGAGTCCGGGCGCTTTCACGATGTGGAATTCACGATGCTGGAGTGGTATCGCCTGCACTGGAGCTACCGGGACCTGATGCAGGAGGTGGATGCGCTGGTCAGGCAGCTGCTGGGTGAGCGCCTGCCCCTGCAGGCATCCAGGTTCGTCAGTTACCAGGAGGTGTTCGGCCAGTACTGCGGTCTGGATCCCTGGTCCGCCGGGCGCGAAGACTACCGGCGTGCCTGCCGGCAGGCCGGCCTGTCGCTTCCCGCACAGTGGTCGGTCGATGCCTACCAGGCCCTGTTGCTGGATCACGTGATCGCCACCCGCCTGCCCCGGGACTGCCTGATTTTCGTCCATGACTTTCCGCCGGCACAGGCCAGCCTGGCAAGAATCAACGATCGGCAAAGGGCCGAGCGCTTCGAACTCTATGCCGGCGGGCTGGAGCTTGCCAACGGCTACCAGGAACTGGTCGATGCGAACGAGCAGCAGCGGCGGTTCGAGGCCGACAACCGCAAGCGCAAAGCACTGGGCAAGGAGGTACTGAAGGCGGACCCGGCGTTCATCGAGGCTCTCGAGCGGGGATTGCCGGACTGCGCCGGGGTCGCCGTGGGCATGGACCGCGTGCTGATGCTGGCCACCGGAGTGGACGATATCAGGAAACTTCGAAGTTCCGGGCTGGACTGATCACGGCGCTGCCCAGGCGCTGCCCCATCTCCACGGGCTGTTGTTCGCGAAGGCCGGGATCCCATTTCACCTCGGGGGATTCAAAGGCGATGATCGCGGTGGAGCCCATGTGGAAGATGCCCAGCTCATCGCCCTTGTTAAGCTTTAAACCCGGATACTTTTTGCGCTGAAGGGTGCGGTCTTTCGCGGGGGTGACCATGCCTTCCCAGGCCAGTTCGATCGCGGCGACGTTCACCGCGCCCACCATGACGACCGCCATCCATCCAAGCTCGGTCTCAAAGATCGAAACCACGCGCTCGTTGCGGGTATAGAGGTTTTCCACGACTTCGGCTGCGTAGGGGGCCACGCTGAACAGCCTCCCCGGCACATACACCATCTCCTTCAGGACCCCGTCCATGGGCATGTGCACGCGGTGATAGTTTCGCGGCGACAGGTAGACCGTTGCGAACTTTCCGCGCTCGCACAAACGCCCGTACTCGCAGGCGCCTCCCAGCAGCTGGCGCATGGAAAACCAGCGCCCCTTGGCCTGGACCGCGCGATGGCTGGCATAGTCCGAGATCTGGCTGATACGCCCGTCCGCGGGACTGACGATGACATGGGCTCCGGGTGCGATGGGCCGCGCACCGGGGACCAGCGGGCGGGTGAAAAAGTCATCGAAACTTGCATAGTCTTCGGGCTCGGCGTAGCGGGCCTCCTGCATGTCGACATCGAACGCGCGTATGAACAGGCGAATGGCGGGATTTTTCAAAGGCGTTTGCAGGCGCGTAATCCAGAAGGTGATGCGCGACACAAGGTGATGGGGAAACAGGCGAAACAGCCACCCCTTGCAATGCTTCCACACGGTATTCATCAGCGCCCCGGTTGAATGGAATGAATCTTCGGTGTCCTGGGATGATCCGTCATGGCCCGGGTCCAGGTTGCGGGTGCGCCATCACGTCCTCATGAAAATGCTGCAGGCCAGCCCGTTGCTGTGATTCCAGATCGGGATTCACTCCCGAATACAGCCCGTTGAACAGTGCCATGCAAACCGTGAAGCCTGCGATCGCCAGCAGCATGTAAATGTCTCGCCAGATCATTTTTCGGGTCTGGGAATTCTTGGAAGCAGGGCTCATGACCGCAGCATTGTATAACCTTTTCAGGCCGGACATGCAGGCTGGTTCAGACAGTTCTTTTACCGGAAATGCTATGATTGGCGGATGCCCGGCAACTCGTATGGAAAATTATTCACGGTCACTTCCTTTGGCGAAAGTCATGGAAGTGCCATCGGCTGTATCGTCGATGGCTGCCCTCCCGGCCTGGAACTCCAGGCCTCGGACCTGCAGGTCGATCTCGACAGGCGACGCCCCGGCAAGACGCGCCACACCTCGCAGCGACGCGAGCCAGACCAGGTCGAGATCCTGTCCGGCACCTTCGAGGGCCTGACCACCGGCACGCCCATCGGCCTGATCATCTACAACCAGGATGCGCGCTCCAAGGACTACAACAACATCAAGGATAAGTTTCGCCCGGGCCATGCGGACTACACCTACCTGAAAAAATATGGCCGGCGGGACTATCGCGGTGGCGGTCGATCTTCGGCGCGCGAGACCGCCATGCGCGTGGCTGCAGGGGCGATTGCAAAAAAATGCCTGAAGCAGGGATCCGGAATCGAGATTCGCGGCTACCTTTCGCAGCTGGGCCCGATCGAGATCGAGCACAAGGACTGGGCGGCGGTGGAAGCCAACCCCTTCTTCTGCCCGGATGCGGACAAGGTTGCGGAACTCGAGGATTTCATGGACGGCCTGCGCAAGCAGGGTGATTCCACCGGGGCCCGGGTGACAGTGGTCGCAAGCGGCATGACCACCGGGCTGGGTGAGCCCGTATTTGATCGTCTGGATGCCGATATCGCCCATGCCCTGATGAGCATCAACGCGGTCAAGGGTGTGGAGATCGGAGCCGGATTCGGGTGCGTGGCGCAAATGGGCAGCCAGTGCCGTGATGAGATGAGCCCGGAGGGATTTCTCTCCAATAACGCGGGCGGGGTACTGGGCGGCATCTCCACCGGCCAGAACCTTCGGGTCAACGTGGCCTTCAAGCCGACCTCGAGCATCCGCATTCCCGGAAAAACCGTCGATGTGCGTGGCGAATCCACGGAAATCGTCACGACCGGACGCCATGATCCCTGTGTTGGCATACGCGGTGTGCCGATCGTCGAGGCGATGCTCGCCCTCGTGGTCATGGATCATGTCCTTCGCCAGCGTGCACAAAACCTCGATGTGGACTGTGCCACGCCGGACATCCCGTCTTCGGCGCCCTGAGTGCCCGGCTGGCAACTGAACCTGTAACGGCTCGATTGGAAACAAGGATGTTGTCCGGGCAGCAACAGCCTGCAAGGCGCGGCAGGCACGCCACGGTCTATTTCTTCTACTACGCGACGCTTGGTGCACTGCTTCCGTACTGGAGCCTGTACCTGCAGCATCTCGATTTCAATGCCCGCCAGATCGGCGAGCTCTCCGCCGTGCTCCTGGCGACCAAGATTATCGCGCCTACGATCTGGGCGTACGTGGCGGACCGTGCCGGTGAGCGGATGCGGGTCGCCCGCTACGCCGTGTTTGCGGGCATCTGCATGTTTGCCCTGGTGCTTCCGGTACGCGAGTACTGGACCATGTTGCTGGTGCTGGCGGGTTTTGGATTTTTCTGGAACGCGGCCTTGCCGCAGTTTGAGGCTACCACCATGAATTTCCTGGGAAAGGACCGCTACCAGTACGGGCGCGTGCGGCTCTGGGGCTCGATCGGGTTCCTGGTGACCGTTTTGGTGCTGGCGCAGGTGGTGCGCGATGAAGGGATCCGGTTCCTGCCGTGGGCGATCCTGCTGATCCTGACCGGCATCTGGCTGAGCAGCCTGCGCGTGCAGGACTCGCCCAGCATCGGCCACGGGAGCGAGGGCGCTTCATTGCTGCGCACCTGCTGGCAGGCGCCGGTTATTGCCTTGCTGCTGGCCGCGTTTTTCATGCAGATGAGCCACGGCGCCTACTACACGTTTTTCAGCATCTACCTGGAGGATCTGGGATATTCGCGGACCGCGGTGGGTCAGCTGTGGGTGCTGGGGGTGGTTGCCGAGATTGGGCTGTTTCTCATGGTATACCGGCTGCTGTCGAGACATGGTGCGGGCCGCCTGCTGGGCATGGCCATGCTGCTGACAGCAATTCGCTGGTGGCTGATCGCCATGTATGCAGACCACCTACCCGTGTTGTTGCTGGCCCAGTTGCTGCATGCTGCCTCCTACGGACTGTTTCATGCCTCGGCGATCTGCATGATCGATGAATACTTCCCGGGATCGCTGCAAAGCCAGGGCATGGCACTGTATTCCAGTATCAGCTTTGGCCTTGGAATTTCGCTAGGCAGCCTTGTGAGCGGGTATACTTGGAGCGCCGTCGGCGCCTCCGGGGTCTACCTGCTGGCGGCCGGCATGGCCGCCTTCGCGCTGCTTCAGTACCTGTGGCTGGGAGAGCGCGGCGCAGCCGGGCGCGAGCGACACAGGCCCGCAGGATCACGATGATGCAAAACGACACCTTGTACGACAAAGTCTGGAGAAGTCACAGCGTGCATGAGCGCGATGACGGCATGACGTTGCTGTATATCGACCGCCACCTGGTACATGAAGTGACTTCCCCACAGGCATTCGAGGGCCTTCGGATCGCAGGCCGGGCCCCGTGGCGCACGGATTCCATCCTCGCCACGGCGGACCACAACGTGCCGACCACGGATCGAAGCCAGGGGATCGAGGATCCCATCTCCCGGCGGCAGGTCGACACGCTGGATGATAACTGCAGGCATTTCTCGATCACGCAGTTCCCGATGCTGGATGTACGCCAGGGGATCGTGCACGTGATCGGCCCCGAGCAGGGCGCCTCGCTGCCGGGCATGACCATCGTCTGCGGCGATTCGCATACCTCCACCCACGGCGCGCTGGGCGCGCTTGCGTTCGGCATCGGGACCTCCGAGGTGGAGCACGTGCTCGCGACCCAGTGCCTGTTGCTGAAAAAATCGAAGAACATGCAGATCCGGGTGGAGGGCAGCTTGCCCCCCGGGGTGACCTCCAAGGACATCATCCTGGCCGTCATCGGCCAGCTGGGCACGGCCGGGGCTACCGGCTATACGGCCGAATATTCGGGGGCAGCGATCCGTGCACTTTCCGTGGAAGGGCGCATGACGATGTGCAACATGTCCATCGAGGCGGGCGCGCGAGCCGGAATGATCGCTGTCGACGATACCACCCTGGAGTACGTGGCCGGTCGACCGTTCGCCCCCCGGGGAGCCTTGTGGGACCAGGCACTGGCCTACTGGCGCACCCTGCACAGCGATGCCGGGGCCCAATTCGATGCGGTGGTGCAACTGGACGCCGGTGAGCTCAAGCCGCAGGTCACCTGGGGGACTTCCCCGGAGATGGTGACCGATATCGATGGGGTCGTCCCGCAAGACGACAGCCTGGATCACCGCAATGCCCTGCACTACATGGGCCTGCAGCCCGGAACCCCGATCGAGGCCATCGAGGTCGACAAGGTGTTCATCGGGTCGTGCACCAATTCCAGGATCGAGGACCTGCGCGAAGCGGCCGGGCTGATCCGCGACCGGTCCGTGGCCGCCAACGTCAAGCTGGCCATGGTGGTGCCGGGTTCGGGACTGGTGAAGCGCCAGGCCGAAGAGGAAGGCCTGGACCGGATTTTCAAGTCGGCCGGGTTCGAGTGGCGCGAGCCGGGCTGTTCGATGTGTCTCGGCATGAATGCGGACCAGCTGGGGCCGGGCGAGCGTTGTGCGTCCACCTCCAACCGGAATTTCGAGGGGCGCCAGGGCAAGGGCGGGCGTACCCATCTGGTGAGCCCGGTGATGGCCGTCGGCGCGGCCCTGCACGGACATTTTGTCGACGTCAGGAAGTGGATGTCATGAAACCCTTTACCCGCCTCAAGACCACCCTGTTGCCACTGGATCGCAGCCATGTCGATACGGATGCCATCATTCCGCAGCAGTACCTGAAGTCCGTCAAGCGCACGGGGTTCGGCAAGTACCTGTTCGATAACTGGCGCTACCTGGATCCGGGCACCCTGGATACCGATCCCGGGCAACGGCGAACGGATCCCGATTTTGTGCTCAACCACGAGGCCTACGCCGGTGCCGAGGTCTTGCTGGTGCGGGAGAACTTTGGTTGCGGATCCTCGCGAGAACACGCCGTGTGGTCCCTGCTGGACTACGGTTTCCGGGCAGTGATTGCCTCGAGCTTTGCCGATATTTTTTGCAGCAACAGCTATAAAAACGGCCTGTTGCCGATTACCCTGCAGGCAGGGGAAGTGGACGAGCTGTTCGATCAGGTCGCAAAAGACCCCGCGTACGCCTGCACGCTGGACCTGGAAGAGCAGGTCGTACGCGATGGGAACGACAGGATCTTTTCCTTTGAAATCAGTGCGTTCCACAAGCACTGCCTGCTGAACGGGTACGATGAGATCGATATCACGCTGCAGCACGAAGACAAGATCAGGGCCTACGAGGACCGGATGAAACAGACCCGTCCCTGGCTCTTTCCCTGACATTTTTTTACAACCGGATTTTTTTACTGACTCATGCACAAGGTACTGTTATTGCCGGGAGACGGCATCGGCCCGGAAGTCATCGCCGAGGCCCGCAAGGTGCTGGGCTTTCTCATCGACGAGCACGGCGCTGCCCTCGAGCTCGAGGATGCGCGGGTCGGTGGCTGTGCCTACGAGGATTGCGGCGACCCGCTGCCCGAGGAGACCCTGGCGCTTGCCCGGGCCGCCGATGCGGTGGTGCTGGGTGCGGTCGGCGGACCGCAGTTTGATCACGTCGAGCGCGAGTTGCGACCGGAGAAGGGACTGTTGCGCCTGCGTGCGGAGCTTGGCCTGTTTGCGAACCTGCGCCCGGCGATCCTGTTTGCCGAGCTGGCCGATGCCTCTTCGCTGAAAGCGGAGCGCGTGGCTGGTCTCGATCTCATGATCGTTCGTGAACTGACCGGGGGACTCTACTTCGGCGAGCCGCGGGGCATCCGCAGTCTCGAGGGAGAGCTTCGCCAGGGGTTCAACACGCTGGTCTACGATGAAAGCGAGATCGAACGCATCGCGCAGATGGCCTTCCAGATTGCACAGCGCAGGAACCGGCGTCTTTGCTCGGTGGACAAGGCCAACGTGCTGGAGGTGTCCGAGCTGTGGCGCGAAGTCGTGGAGCGGGTGCACCAGGAGTATCCCGAGGTCTCCCTGAGCCACATGTACGTCGACAATGCAGCCATGCAGCTGGTTCGCGACCCGAACCAGTTTGATGTCGTGCTGACCGAAAACATGTTCGGCGACATCCTCTCCGATATCGCGGCCATGCTGACCGGCTCGATCGGCCTGCTGCCGTCCGCTTCGCTCAACGGTGCCGACCAGGGCCTGTACGAGCCCGTGCACGGCTCGGCCCCTGATATTGCCGGCCAGGACGCGGCCAACCCGCTGGCGGCCATCCTCTCGGCCGCGATGATGCTGCGCTACAGCCTGGGTGAGCCGCAGCTTGCGCAGCGCATCGAGCAGGCGGTACGCCAGGTGATTGGCGAGGGACTTCGAACGCCGGATATTGTATATTCCGCGCGGCAGAGCATCGGAACCCGGGAAATGGGGAATGCCGTGGTCCGTGCGCTGTCGGAACAATCACGAGAAAACTGAAGCAGGTCATGAGGAAATTCAACGTTGCTGTAGTGGGTGCGACCGGGGCGGTCGGCGAGCAGTTGCTGTCCATCCTTGCGCAAAGAGACTTCCCGGTGGACCGGATTCATGCGCTGGCAAGCAGCCGTTCTGCCGGCAGGAAAGTCGGTTTTGCGGGCGAGGAAATCGAGGTCGGCGACCTGGCGGAGTTTGATTTTTCCAACACGCAGATCGGACTCTTTTCCGCCGGGGCGGGCATCTCGAAGGAGTATGCGCCGAAGGCGGCCGCCCAGGGCTGTGTCGTGGTCGACAACACTTCGCAGTTCCGCTACGAGGACGACATTCCACTGGTGGTTCCCGAGGCCAACGCCGGGCAAATCGCGGACTACACGAGCCGCGGGATCATTGCCAACCCGAACTGCTCGACCATCCAGATGGTGGTGGCCCTCAAGCCCATCCATGATGCGGTCGGCATCGAGCGCGTCAACGTGGCGACCTACCAGGCCGTGTCCGGCACCGGCAAGGAGGCCATCGACGAGCTGGACCAGCAGACCCGCAACATCATCGACGGATCGTCGGTGAACTGCGAGGTGTATCCGAAACAGATCGCCTTCAATGCGCTGCCGCACATCGACGTGTTCATGGACAACGGTTACACCAAGGAAGAGATGAAGATGGTGTGGGAGACCCGCAAGATTCTGGGCGACGATTCGATCCAGGTGAACCCCACGACGGTGCGCATCCCGGTGGTCAACGGCCATTCCGAGGCCGTCCACCTCGAATTAAAAGCCCCGCTGTCTGCGGAGCAGGCCAAGCAGCTGCTGGCAGGTGCTCCGGGCATCCAGGTGATGGATGACCGAAAGGATGGCGGCTACCCCACGGCCGTGACCGAAGGGGACGGCACGGATGCCGTGTATGTCGGGCGCATTCGTGAAGACATCTCGCACCCGCGTGGGCTCAACCTGTGGGTGGTCAGCGACAACCTGAGAAAGGGAGCGGCCCTGAACAGCATCCAGATTGCAGAAATCCTGGTCCGGGAATACATCTGAGGGCACAGGCCATCTCGCACGGATTCCGGTCAGCATGTCGTGATCCAAGCACAAGACAAGCAGTGAGAGACCTGTGATCAAGCGAAACATCGTGATCACCGGCTGTTCCAGCGGCATCGGGCGACGGACCGCCGAAATGCTGTCCGAGCGCGGGTACCGTGTGCTGACCACCGCGCGCAAGGCCCAGGATCTGGACCAGCTCGAGAAAGACGGCTTTGAAGCCCTGGCCCTGGACCTGGGGGATCCGGTGAGTGTGTCGGCGCTGGCGAAAGAGGTGCTAAAGCGAACCGGCGAAAGGGTCTACGGGCTGTTCAACAATGGCGCCTACGGGCAGCCGGGTGCGGTCGAAGATCTGTCGCGCGACGTATTGCTGGCACAGCTCGAAGCCAATGTTCTGGGCTGGCATGACCTGACCTGCCGGCTCTTGCCCTCCATGCGCGCCAACGGTGAAGGACGTATCATCCAGAACAGTTCGCTGCTCGGTCTCGTGGCGCTGCACTACCGTGGGGCCTACGTGGCCAGCAAGTATGCCATCGAGGGCCTGACCGACACCCTGAGACTGGAACTGGCCGGTTCAGGCGTCTACGTGTCGCTGATTGAGCCCGGGCCTGTCAGCAGCCGCTTTCGGGAAAACGCGTATGCGGCCTTCAAGGCCAACATCGATCCGTCCAGAAGTGCCCACCGGGAAGTCTATCCCGTCATTGAAGAACGTCTAGCGGCGGACGACAGCGCCACGCCCTTCACGCTGCCGGCCGATGCCGTGGTGAAGAAGGTCATCCATGCCCTGGAAGCGAAGCGCCCAAAGGCGCACTACTACGTGACCGTGCCGACCTACCTGCTGGGCTATCTGAAGCGCATACTCACGGCACGCCAGCTGGATCGCATTCTGCACGCAATAAACCGGGCCGAAAACCGGCCGGTGTCCAAGTAAATTCCAGGTAAAACAGTCCGTCAATGTGCCTTACGGCATGCTATTTGTGGTGCTCGAGGGAGACAAACCTGGCCTCCATCATTTACGCTCCGTCATGGCCCCAGGCAATGATGTCTGATTTTAGAATAAACTAGATTGAAGGGCTGATAACCATAATATACAAAAGAATTCAAAATTTTTCTAGATGTATTTTTGAATATGTGCTAGTTTAATGGCTATGAAACATCAAAGAAAGGAAAGATTAAAACCCCTTTTGGACAAGGTCCCGCCCGGCTACCTCGTGGATACGCCTTGGCTGAGAGCGCAGGGCGCAGACCCCAAGTCGATTCACGGTTATGTGAGCCGTGGCTGGCTGGAGCGGGTCATCCGGGGTGTATATCGTCGCCCATTGTCTGAAGGCATGGAGGGCAGTGCCAAAGATTCCTGGCAAGCTGTCCTGCTCTCGCTTCAACGGATTTTGGGGCATGACATCCATCTCGGCGGCGAGAGTGTGCTCGATTTGACAGGCTATACCCACTACCTCAGCTTTGGCAATCCGCGCCGCGTCCATTTCTACGGCTTGGCACCCGCATGGCTGAAACGGCTGCCTGTGCACAAGCAAATCATTTTGCATTCACGCACGCTGTTCAAGGAAAGCCAGGATGATCTTGGCGAGATCAGCCAGGGCATGTGGCAATGGCCGATCGAGGCCTCGTCGCCGGAGCAAGCCATCCTTGAAGCGCTTGATGAGTTGCCAAACCATGCAAGTTTCAGCAACCTCGACAAAATTTTTGAGGGGCTGACGACCTTGCGCCCCAACCGATTGATGAAACTGCTTGAGGATTGTCGGAGTATAAAAGTGCGTCGTCTGTTCTTTGTGTTTGCAGACAGGCACCAGCATTCATGGCGCAAACATCTGGATACTTCACGAATTGACTTTGGCTCGGGGCCACGTGCCTTGACGAAAGGCGGGAAGATCCACCCTGAATACCATATTTCTGTGCCAAGGAATCTGGTGCCTATGAAGGAGCAGAAAGGACATGTCACTGTATGAGCAATATGCCGGGCAAGTTCATTTAATCCTGAACGTATTGCCTGAGATTGCCAGGGAAGAGGTCTTCGTCCTCAAGGGCGGCACGGCCATCAACCTGTTTTACAGGGACATGCCGCGCCTCTCTGTAGACATCGATCTCACTTACCTCCCGACCAGTGATCGAGCAACTGCGTTAAGGGATATAGAAACGACGCTTGGCCGGATCATTGCGGCAATTGCTGACCGCCATCCGCACATACGAGTTCGGCCTATGGCTGGTGATGGTGGCAATGACACGCAGATCGTGATGCGCAGCGGCCATTGGAAACTGATGAATCTCGAAAAGCTGAAAAGAAGCAATCCCGAGAAGCACGCAGCACAGCGGGATGCGCTTGAAGAACTGCTCTAATGACTATGCAGATTATCCATAGATATCTGAATGGACGATACTTTTAAATCAGGCTTATCTTTCAGCTAACCGCTACCACGCGCGCGGGCTCGTTGTCCTGTGACTTGCCCCGGAACATCACTTAAAATCGAAGGTTATGGGTATACGAGTGGGTGCGAGGCGACTGTAGAGCAGTCCAGAAAATCAGAGCCAATGGCCCGTACCATGTCACTTGTAGAGCACACCATCCGGCCCAACTACGTCTGCAGCCAGGACGGCACCTCGCGCTTTCATTACATCGAGCCGTTGCCATGCGGGGAGACGCCGGAGCGCACCTTTGCCCGCGTGAAGGCGTTGCTTGAGAAGATGCCGCGCACGGTGATTCTCGAGGCGAGCGATGAGTATATTCACGTGCTTTGCCGCACACCCGTTTTCCGGTTTCCCGATGACCTGAGGTGTCTTCTGTGCACGCAAGACCGTGTGATACACGTGGGTTCCCAGTCCCGGTACGGGTTTTATGACCTCGGCGTCAATCGGAGGCGGGTGAAAAGGCTGCGAAGGCGGCTTCAGCGCCGATAGCCGGGGTATCCGGGTCCGGGGCACGCGGGTTTGCACTTCCTGTATGATTGCCTGCTTTTCTGGCCCATGTCTTTTGACAGTTTTTTGCAATGCGCATAGCCCTTGGTATCGAATATGACGGCAGCCCGTTTTGCGGCTGGCAGCGACAGAAGGATTCGAGCACGGTACAGCAGGTACTCGAGCAGGCCATCTCCCGGGTGGCGGATGCCCCGGTGGGTGTGCATGCGGCCGGGCGAACGGACACGGGCGTGCATGCCACCGAGCAGGTGGTCCACTTCGACAGTACGGCCGAGCGCACTGCCCGCTCCTGGGTGCTGGGGGTCAATACGCATTTGCCCGATTCGGTATCCGTGCTGTGGGCCCGCGCCGTGGAAGAGGACTTCCATGCACGCTACTCGGCCACATCGAGACAGTACCGGTACGTGATCCTGAACCGCCCGACACGCCCGGCCCTGCTCAGGGAACGGGCCACCTGGGTCCATGCGGCGCTGGACAGCGGGCGCATGCAGGAGGCTGCGCGGTGCCTGCAAGGCACCCATGATTTTTCTTCCTACCGGGCCCTGACCTGCCAGGCAAAAAGTCCGGTTCGAACCGTGCACGAGCTGAGCGTGCAGCGATGCGGCGAGTTCCTATTCGTGGATATCCTGGCGGACGGATTCCTGCATCACATGGTGCGAAACATCGCGGGGGTGCTGATGGCGATCGGCAAGGGCAAGCAGGAAGCGTCCTGGGCGAAAGAGGTGCTGGAACTGCGCGACCGGACCCTGGGGGGCGTGACCGCCCCGGCCGCCGGCTTGTACCTGGTCAAAGTGCAGTATGATGGCAAGTACGGCCTGGACCCTGCAGTACAATGGCCTGCGATCGGAACGGATGGAACCCGCAGGAATGAGGAATAAGAGGCATGCCGACCCGGATTAAATTTTGTGGAATGACCCGTGAGCAGGATGTGCGCTGTGCCGTCGGGCTGGGCGTGGATGCCCTGGGCTTCGTGTTCGTGAACGAGAGCCCCCGCCGCCTCGCTCCCGAGCACGCCGCACGGCTGATCGGGCGGATGCCGCCGTTTGTCATGGCGGTCGGCCTGTTCATGGATGCCACGGCCGGGGAAGTCGAGGAGGTCCTTCGCCGCACACCGCTTCACCTGCTGCAGTTTCATGGCGGCGAAGACGAGGGATTTTGCGCCCAGTTCGGGATTCCCTACCTGAAAGCGGTGCCGATGGGCAGTACGGACTCCCTTGCCGAGTTTTGCAACGGCTTTGCATCCGCCTCGGGATTCGTGCTCGACAGTCATTCGAGCGGGGAGATGGGCGGTACGGGGAAAACCTTTGCCTGGCGCGAGATTCCCGCATCGCTCGGGCGACCCGTCCTGCTGGCCGGGGGACTCACTCCCGAGAACGTGGCCGAGGCGGTGGCCGAGGTTCAGCCCTACGCGGTCGATGTCAGCAGCGGCATCGAAGTTGCCCCGGGCGAAAAGGATGCCGGGAAAATGAAACGCTTTGTTGCAGAGGCCAGGCATGGCCAGTAAAGCCCCCGAACGCACCGATACCGCGGACTTCGCGCAGGTTCCGGACCGCGAGGGGATGTTCGGCGAATACGGCGGGCGCTACGTCGCGGAGACCCTGATCGAGCCCCTGGCACAGCTCGAGGCCGCGTATTTCAAGTTCCGCGAGGATCCCGGATTCGTGGCCGAGTTCGAGGCGGATCTCAGCCATTACGTGGGACGGCCGAGCCCCCTGTACCACGCGCAGCGCCTCAGCGAGAAACACGGCGGTGCACAGATTTATCTCAAGCGTGAGGACCTGAACCATACGGGCGCCCACAAGATCAACAACACGGTCGGGCAGGCCCTGCTGGCCAAGCGCATGAACAAGTCCCGTATCATTGCCGAGACCGGGGCCGGCCAGCACGGGGTGGCCACGGCGACGGTTGCCGCACGCCTGGGTCTGGAATGCGTCGTCTACATGGGCGAGGAGGACATCCGCCGCCAGGCGCCGAACGTCTACCGCATGCGGCTCCTGGGGGCCGAGGTGGTGCCGGTGCGCTCGGGCTCGAAGACCCTGAAGGATGCGCTCAACGAGGCCCTGCGCGACTGGGTCACCCATGTCGACACCACGTTCTACATCATCGGCACGGTGGCGGGCCCTCACCCCTATCCGGTGCTGGTGCGCGACTTCCAGACGGTCATCGGCCGCGAGGCGAAGTCCCAGCTTGAGGCGATGACCGGCTCCCTGCCGGATGCGCTGGTCGCCTGCGTCGGCGGCGGCTCCAATGCCATCGGCCTGTTTTACCCGTTCCTGGAGCACGAGCAGGTGCAGATGTACGGCGTCGAAGCCGCCGGACTGGGCCTGGATACGCAAAAGCACTCCGCACCGCTGAACACCGGCAAGCCCGGGGTGCTGCACGGCAACCGCACCTACCTGATGGAAGATGAAAATGGCCAGATCATCGAAACCCACTCGATCTCCGCCGGCCTCGACTACCCGGGGGTGGGCCCGGAACATGCCTGGCTGAAGGATATCGGCCGGGTGCAGTACGAATCTGTGACCGATGAGCAGGCACTGGCCGCATTTCACGAGCTGACCCGGGTCGAAGGCATCATTCCCGCCCTGGAAAGCAGCCATGCGCTGGCCTACGCCCTGCAACTGGCCGCCGGGATGAGCCCGCAGCAGACGATCGTGGTCAACCTGTCCGGGCGCGGCGACAAGGACATCAACACGGTGGCCGACATCGAAGGTATCGAGCTGTGAGCCGGATCCGGGAATGTTTCGATGCCTTGGCCAGGCAGGGCCGCAAGGCACTGGTTCCCTACATCACCGCGGGGGACCCCCATCCTGAACACACGGTGGCCCTGATGCATACCCTGGTGGAGGCCGGCGCGGACATGATCGAGCTGGGCGTGCCTTTCTCGGACCCGATGGCGGACGGGCCCGTGATCCAGGCGGCCTGTGAGCGCGCACTGGCCCACCACACCAGCCTGAGGGACACCCTGGACATGGTCAGGCACTTCAGGGAGCGCGACTCGCGCACCCCGGTCATCCTGATGGGCTACCAGAACCCGGTGGAGGTCCTCGGCACCTCGGAGTTTGCCCGCCTGGCCGTGCAAAGCCAGGCCGATGGCGTGCTGACCGTGGACCTTCCGCTCGAGCAGGCGGGTCCGGCACTTGCGACCTATCGGGAGCATGACCTCGACACGGTGTTCCTGATCGCCCCGACCACCAGTGATGCCCGTATCAAAAAAATCTGTGAGGCTGCTTCCGGACTTATATATTATGTCTCCCTGAAAGGGGTCACCGGCGCAGGCCATATGGATATCTCGGAAGTCAAGAACAAGGTCCGTGAAATCAGGCAGCATTCGACGTTGCCCGTGGGGGTCGGATTCGGTGTCCAGGACGCCGAAAGCGCCCGGGCCGTCGCCTCCGTTGCCGATGCCGTCATTGTCGGCAGCGCCCTGATCCGCCAGATCGAGACCTATCTGTCGGACCCTGACACCATGAAGAAAAAAGTTGCGGCCCTGGTAAAGGACCTGCGTGGGGCCCTGGACCACGACCTTGCCGAGGCAGGCCGGTCAGCAACCAGCGCCTGATTGGATGTACCCATGAGCTGGCTGGAGAAATTGATGCCTTCCAGGATTCGCACGGAAGGTACGGGCAAGGGCAAGGTACCGGAAGGTCTTTGGGACAAGTGCACGAGCTGCGGTGCGGTGCTGTACCGATCGGATCTGGAGCGCAACCTGCAGGTGTGCACCAAATGCAACCATCACATGCGGATCGGGGCACGCACGCGACTGCTGGCCTTCCTGGACGAAAGTCCGCTCGAGGAAATCGGACAGGACATCGAGCCCAAGGATTTCCTGAAGTTCAGGGACAGCAAGAAGTACAAGGACCGCCTGGGCGCAGCACAGAAATCCACCAAGGAAACCGAGGCCCTGCTGGTCATGAAGGGATGCCTGAAGCAGCTTCCGGTTGTGGCTGCAGCGTTCGAGTTCAGATTCATCGGCGGCTCCATGGGTTCGGTCGTCGGCGAGCGCTTTCTGCGGGGCGCACAGCGGGCCCTGCAGGATTCCATTCCGCTGGTCTGTTTCTCCACGAGCGGCGGGGCGCGCATGCAAGAAGCGCTCATGTCCCTGTTCCAGATGGCAAAAACCAGTGCCGTACTGGACCGTATGCGCAGCCAGCGCATTCCTTTCGTCTCGGTACTGACCGACCCGACCACGGGCGGTGTGTCCGCCAGCCTGGCCATGCTCGGGGATGTCAACATTGCCGAGCCCAAGGCGCTGATCGGGTTTGCCGGGCCCAGGGTGATCGAGCAAACGGTGCGAGAGACCCTGCCCGAAGGCTTCCAGCGCAGCGAGTTCCTGCTGGAACACGGGGCCCTGGACATGATCGTCGAGCGCAAGGACCTGCGCGACGAGGTGCACCGCATCCTGTGCATACTGCTGCACAAGTAAATCAAGGATGGCGACGCATGCCTGGAATCCGGCCGGGAGCCCAAGTGACGGGCCTCCCGTATAACGCTTCCTGACAACCGCTCCACCTGGACTGTCCCGCGGGTCTACACGTTTTGCGATTCGAACACCTCCAAGACTGGCTGGACTGGCAGCAGACCCTGCATTCCGAGAAGATCAAGCTGGGGCTGGAGCGCGTAGCCCGGGTGGCCCATGATCTCGGCATCATGCAGCCGGACTTCCAGGTGATCATGGTGTCCGGCACCAACGGCAAGGGTTCGATTACAGCGATCCTGGAATCCATCTATCACCAGGCCGGGTACCGCGTGGCGGCCTATACCTCGCCCCACCTGCTGCAGTACAACGAGCGCATCCGGATTGGCAAAGAGAACGTCGAGGACGCCCCGCTGTGCGCCGCCTTCGACCTGGTGGACCAGGCCCGGGGCGACCTCAGCCTGAGCTATTTCGAGTTCGGCACGCTGGCCGCCATGCAGATCTTCAGCACCCTGGAGCTGGATGTGGCGGTGCTTGAGGTGGGACTCGGCGGGCGCCTGGACGCCGTCAACATCTATGACGCCGATGCGGCGATCATCTCGAGCGTCGGCCTGGATCACGTGCAGTGGCTGGGCTCCACGCGCGAATCCATCGGCCTGGAGAAGGCCGGGATTTTCCGCGCCGGCAAGCCCGCGGTGTGCGGGGACATCGATCCCCCCCAAAGCCTGCTGAAGTATGCGAGGGACATCGGTTCCGAGCTCTACCTCGTCGGCGAGGATTTTTCCTGCCGGCAGGAGACGCAGGGGTGCTGGAGCTTCCAGAGCGGGAAGCTCGACTGGGACGGGTTGCCGGTACCGAACCTGTACGGCGATGTACAGGTGGGCAATGCGGCCGCGGCACTGATGAGCCTGCAGTGCCTCGACGAGGTATTGCCCGTGCAGCGCGAAAGCGTGGAGCAGGGGCTGCAGGACATCTGTCTGGCAGGACGGTTCCAGCGCGTTGCCGGCAAGTGCGAGATGATCTTTGACGTGGCGCACAACCTGGACAGTGCAAAAGTCCTCGGCAGGAATCTGCAGGAACTGGGACCTGCGTCGCGCACCTACGCCGTGTTCGCGGTACTCGAAGACAAGGACGTGGAGGGAATCATCGGCTCGGTGCACGAGCAGATTGACGAGTGGTACATCTCGGAACTGGAGTCCGAGCGCTGCCTGGACTGTGCGGAGTTGCAAAACCGTATCGAGCAGCTGGACTCCGGTGCGCTCGTGCAGGCTTTTCCTTCCGTATCCCGGGCCTGGCAGGCTGCCAAAAAGAACGCCAGCGAGACTTCCCGGATCGTGGTGTTTGGTTCTTTCCTGACGGTGGCAGAAGTATTAAGCTTGGAGGTATGATTTGGCGTTTTTCACAATGGCGGATGGGCTGAAATAAGCCGGATGCGGGGTAAGTCATGGAAACACTGATGAAGCAGCGCCTGATCGGCGCCGTGGTTCTCATCGCACTGGCGGTCATCTTCGTGCCGATGCTGCTGGACGGGTCGGGCCGCAAGGAATCTGCCGTGGTGGAGGCGGAACTGTCGCTGGCTCCGCCCAAGTTCAATTTCGAGAGCGAGTTGCCCGATCCCAAGCAACTGGACTCCCTGCCTGCCGCTGAAACAAAGAGCGAACCCCAGGCCGTGGCTGCACCGGTCGACAAGCCCGAGCCGGTAAAACCTGCACCGCCCCAACCGGTGGAACAGCCCGCACCACCCAAGGCAAAACCGCCAGCCGAACCCAAGGTACCTGAAGCTACGGCCAGCAAGATCACACCGAATCCCTCGTTGAGTGGCTGGGCCGTACAGGTGGCCGCATTCGAGGAACAGGGCAAGGCGCTGGCCCTGCAGAAAAAACTGGTGGAGGGCGATTTTGCGGCATTCACCGAGAAGTACGAGAAACAGGGCAAAGTGCTGTACCGGGTACGGGTCGGACCTGAGCTCAAACGTGAAAATGCCGACCGGTTGCGCGCGAAAATCGAGAAAGACCAGGGCATCAAGGGAGCCTTTGTCACCCCGCATCCCTAGACCGGAAATTCAAGGCAGTGGAAGGCCTGCCTGCCCCGGACCCGGGATGAAACGCGCACAGACTGCGGAGAGCGCCACATATGGAATTTTCATGGATTGATATCGGGATCATGATCATCCTGCTGGTGTCTGTGGTGATCGCAATGTTCCGGGGGTTCGTGAAGGAAGCGATTTCATTGACCAGCCTGGTCCTGGCAGCCT
Source organism: Gammaproteobacteria bacterium (assembly GCA_022824965.1). GTDB lineage: Bacteria > Pseudomonadota > Gammaproteobacteria > UBA4575 > UBA4575 > WTFY01. Next base: position 189,023 of record JAJDYY010000008.1, on the reverse strand, counting down.
GGCTGGCGATGAATTATTTCGACCAGCTGGCAATGTACTTGCCTGCTGACTTTGACGAGACCACATTGAGTCTCGGGGGGGCGGAAATCGTGTTAAGCAAGCTGCGTGCAAGCATTGCCTTTGCCGTGATCGGAATTGGTGTACTGGTTGCAGGGGCCTTGCTGAACCACCTGCTAGGCAAGGTGACCCGGCTGCCCGTGCTGCGCGGCATCGACCGGCTCCTGGGGGCCCTGTTCGGCCTGGTACGGGGCGGGGCCATCGTGGTCCTGGTGATTCTGGTGGCCGCCATGACCAGTTTCCCGCGAACCGAAATCTGGGAGACTTCGCAGATCCTGCCCTGGTTCGAGACCGCGGCACAGGAAGTGATCCGGTATATTCCCCCGGAATACGCGAAGTATTTTTTGTTCGACGGGGCAGGGACCCAGGCCTCGTTGTACCGGTTCTGATGCAGACAGGGGTTCATTGATCATGTGTGGTATTGCCGGAATCGTATCCCACCAGGACGTCAACCAGGCGCTGTACAACGCGCTGCTGGTGCTGCAGCACCGCGGCCAGGATGCGGCGGGCATCGTCACCTACAGCGACGGCCGGCTCTACCAGCGCAAGGCCAACGGCCTGGTGCGCGACGTGTTCCACAGCCGGCACATGGAGCGCCTGAAAGGCACCATGGGCATTGCGCACGTGCGCTATCCCACGGCAGGCTCATCTTCCTCCGCCGAGGCCCAGCCCCTGTATGTGAATTCGCCCTTTGGCATCTCGCTCGGACACAACGGCAACCTGGTCAATACCGAGCAGCTGAAAAAGGAACTGTTCCAGCAGGACCGCCGTCACCTGAACACGGACTCGGACTCGGAAATCCTGCTCAACGTCCTGGCCCACGAGCTGGCCAACCAGCAGGCACTGCGTTTGAGTCCGGAAGACATATTCGCCGCCGTGGAAGGCGTGCACCGCCGCTGCAAGGGCGCCTATGCCGTGGTGGCCATGATCACCGGCTGCGGCATCATCGCCTTTCGCGATACCCATGGGATCCGGCCCCTGGTGTACGGAGCCCGGGAATCCCGCCATGGCATGGAGTACATGGTGGCCTCGGAAAGTGCCGCCCTGGATGCGCTCGACTACAGTCTCGTGCGCGACATCTCCCCCGGTGAGGCCGTTTTCATCGATGTACAGGGGAAGATCCACACCCGCCAGTGTGCGCCGCAGTCCCAGCAGACCCCCTGCATATTCGAGCATGTCTATTTTGCCCGTCCGGATTCGATCATCGATGACATCTTCGTGCAGAAGGCACGCATGCGCATGGGCCAGCGGCTCGCCAAGAAAATCCTGCGTGAATGGCCGGACCACGACATCGATGTCGTCATGCCCATCCCGGATACGAGCCGCACGGCGGCGATCGAGATTGCCTACCTTCTGCGCGTCAAGTACCGCGAGGGATTCATCAAGAACCGCTACATCGGGCGGACCTTCATCATGCCCGGCAGTACGCTGCGCAAGAAGTCGGTGCGCCAGAAACTCAATCCCATCGGGCTCGAATTCAAGGGCAAGAATGTCCTGCTGATCGACGACTCCATCGTGCGCGGCACGACGTCGCGCGAGATCGTGCAAATGGCCCGGGATGCCGGTGCCAGCAAGGTGTATTTCGCCTCCGCCTCGCCTCCGATTCGTTACCAGAACATCTACGGCATCGACATGCCGGCACGCAATGAGCTGATCGCCTACAACAAGGACGTGGACTCGATCGGCGGGGAGATCAAGACCGATCGCCTGTTCTACCAGGGATTGGGCGATCTGGTTGCAGCGGTGCGCCAGGGGAACCTGAAGCTGGACACGTTCGACACGTCGATGTTCGATGGCAACTACATCACCGGCGTCGAAGAGGGCTATTTCGAAAACCTGGAAATCGTGCGCAACGACAAGACCCAGCAGGAGCGCGAAAAGGAATACGCGAGCATCGACCTGCATAACAGCGTTTGAGAAAAACGACCGACACATGCCGGCCGACGAGCCCAGCCCGCAGCTGCTAGCCCTGTATACCGAGGCATGCGAGCAGTATCCGCAGCATGCGAACCCTCCAGCCGCCCTCGTCAAGGTAAGCGAGCAGAAGCTCTATGTTCTGGCCGGGGAGGCGTGCCTGGCCAGCTACCCGGTATCCACCTCCCGCTACGGCACAGGAGAAGAACAGGACTCCTACAAGACCCCGCGAGGAGCCCATTGCGTGGCCGAGAAGATTGGCGGCGATGCGCAATTTGCCGAGATCTTCCGGTCCAGAAAGCGCACGCACCAAACGGCTGAAATCGAATCCGGGGAAACCGGTACTGACCAGGAGCTCATCACCTCCAGGATTCTCTGGCTGGCCGGCCTGGAAGAGGGCGTCAACCGGGGGGACGGGGTGGACAGCCACGCGCGCTACATCTACATCCATGGCACCCACGAGGAAGGCCTGATCGGCCAGCCGGCCTCCGTCGGTTGCGTGCGCATGAAAAACCGGGATGTCATGGACCTGTTCGACCGCCTGAAAGTCGCATCACTGGTCATCATCAGTGAATAGTCCGGCAATCCCTGGCCCGGCTCCTGCAGCATCGGTCTCCGGGGCCGCCTACGAGGCCCTGGTGTGTTGCGATCCGTCGCAAAAATGCGAGGCCGTGTTCGAACTCGCCCGGCAGATGCGAGAGGGGACCCTCGACATCGCACCCGTGCCCGACGTTGAAGTGATCGGGCAGCCGGGCCGGCCTGCACGCCCGAGACTGGTCGCCCCCAAAGATCTCGCCCGGCGAAGCCTGGGCACCGAGCGCGGGCGCGCCGCTCTCATTCATGCCATCACGCACATCGAGTTCAATGCGATCAACCTCGCCCTCGATGCCCTGTACCGCTTCCAGGGCCTTCCTTGGGCGTATTACCTGGACTGGAGCCGTGTCGCCCGGGAGGAAGCCCAGCATTTCCTGATGCTGCGCGAGCGCCTGCAGCAGGTAGGCTTTGATTACGGCGAGTTCGATGCCCATGACGGCTTATGGACCATGGCCGTCAAGACGCACGACAGCCTGGTGGCACGCATGGCGCTGGTCCCCCGGGTGCTGGAGGCACGTGGCCTCGATGTCACACCGGGCATGATTCGAAAACTGCGTGCCCATGGAGACGAAAGGACCGCACAAATCCTGGAAGTCATTTTCGAGCAGGAAATCGGCCACGTCGCGATCGGCTCGCGCTGGTTCAGGCATGCCTGCGACGAGCACGACCTGGAACCGGAGCCCACGTTCCGGAGGCTGCTGACCCGGCACTACACGGGGCGCGTGCAAAAGCCGCTGCACCGGGAAGCGCGGCGCAAGGCGGGATTTTCAGAGTCCGAGCTCGCGGCCCTTGAGAAAGGCTAGGCCTGGAGCGTTTCCAGGTCCATGGTCCCGGGCGCGCACCTCAGCACGCTGCCCTGCTCGTACCAGTCGCCGAGGACGATGCGCCTGCAGGCATTTCCGTCGATGGTGAAGTCGTGAATGCCCGGTCGGTGGGTGTGTCCGTGAATCAGGTGCTGCACCCCGTGGCGAAGCATCGTCTGTCGCACGGTTTCTTCGCTGACGTCCATAATCTCGGGTGGCTTGTCGCGGGTGGCGGAGATGCTTTTGTCGCGCAGGCGCTGTGCCATCTTCAGGCGCTGCCTGGCGCTGAGCATCAATACGGCCTGCTGAACCCAGCGGTTGCGAACCTTGGCCCGGTATTTCTGGTAGGCGACGTCGTCCGTGCACAGGGTGTCGCCGTGCATGACCAGCGTGGGCGTCCCGTACAGGTCAACGACGGTTTCATCCTGCAGGATCTTGCAGCGGGTGAAGTCTTCGAATGCCTTGCCGACGAGGAAGTCGCGGTTGCCGTGCACGAAAAAAACCGGGACACCGCCCAGGCTCAACTCGCGGATCGAGTCGATGACAGGCTGCAGGCCGGTGGCGGGATCATCATCGCCGATCCAGTACTCGAACAGGTCCCCCAGGATGTACAGGGCGTCCGTGTCGGTGATGTCGCGCAAAAACCTGCAGAAAGCGTCCGCGATGTGCGGTCGCGTATGGTCCAGGTGCAGGTCAGAGACGAACAGGGTATTCGGCATACCTCACGGATTACTCGACAATGGATACTTTTTCGATGGTCACCGTCTCGGCGGGCACATCCTGGAACGGTCCCCGCGTAGTGGTAGGAACGTCGCGGATGGCATTCACGACCTCCATGCCTTCGGTGACCTTGCCGAACACGGCATAGCCCCATCCCTGCATGTTCTCGCCCGAGAAATTCAGGAACTGGTTGTCCCGGACATTGATGAAAAACTGCGCCGTGGCCGAATGCGGATCATTGGTTCGCGCCATGGCGATCGTGCCCGTGTCATTTCCGAGGCCGTTGTTGGCTTCGTTCCGGATGGGGTCATGCGTGGGTTTCTGGGTCATGTCCGAGGTGAACCCGCCCCCCTGGATCATGAAGTTCGAGATGACCCGGTGAAAGATGGTGCCGTCATAAAAGCCTTCCCTCACGTAGGTGAGGAAGTTCTCGACGGTGACCGGTGCATTGGCGGCATCCAGTTCAAGCACGATGGTGCCCTTGCTGGTTTCCATTTCGACCGTGGCGGTTTCTGCTTGTACGTTGGATGTAGTCATAAGAATTGCTGAAAACACAAACACAACAAAGTGCCTGGATACTGCTTTCATGGGGGTCTCCACACAGGGTTAAAAGTAAAAAAATGCTGGTTTCCCGCACTCTCCCGTAGCGCTGCATTGTGCAGTGCAAGTTGATGCCTTCGCTGTTGCTGGCAGGGGCCGCACTCGATGAGGCAGCCGTGATCATACTTTATCAAAGGCGTGCAAACCAGTTTGCCGTGACGGGATCGGCATGTACCGGGCGTTGTACTTTACCCGTGCGGTGAGGCTGTATGATTCGCACTTCGGCTACGGTACACTGCAAGGTGCAACAGGCGACAATGTCTTGTTTGCAGGAAGTCGGGTTTTTCACACGTGCATCCACTTGAAAGATCAGGCAGGACCCGGGATTTTACTATCGAGAAGGAGAGTGTGATGAGCACGATCGCCCTGACCAAAGACAACATTAACGAAACCATAGAGAACAGCGACACGGTGATCATCGATTTCTGGGCTGCGTGGTGCGGGCCCTGCAAATCCTTTGCTCCTACGTTCGAGACCGCCTCGGAGAACCATGACGACATCGTGTTTGGCAAGGTCGACACCGAAGAGCAGCAGGAGCTTGCGCAAGCCTACAACATCCGCTCGATCCCGATGCTCATGATCTTCCGCGAGAAAATCCTGATCTACGCACAGCCGGGCGCCCTGTCTCCCTCGCAGCTCGAAGACGTCATCGAGAAGACCAAGACGCTGGACATGGACATGGTGCGTGCAGAACTTGAGAAGCAGAAGTCCGAGACCGGATAACCGAATACAGGCTGGGTGGCAGGGTCTGTGCCCGCCCGTGTCAATGAATCCGTTTCAGGTCCGGTGAACCACCTGAGACCAAAGCATCCAAAGGTATCCAGGGCAGCCCTGTGCGGTCTGCTGCTCTTGCTGTTTGCAGGCATGGCATCAGGCTCTGGTTTGAACAGCAGCACTAGAACCTTCACCCCGGCCGCAGAGATGCGAAGCGAGGACTGGAACGATCCGCGCGAACTCGAGCGGGTGTGGCAGGCGGCACTGGTGCGCATCCCGGACTCCGCCCACGGGTATGTCGAGACCACGGCAGGGGAGTTACACACGCTTTCGGTTGCATACGGGAAGAAATTCCCGGCGGTGGTCTTCCTGCACGGCTGTTCGGGGATCGGCAAGGGCACCCATACGAGGATCAATTTCCTGGCGACCAACGGCTATGCGGTGATCGCACCGCCTAGCATGGCCCGGAAAAAATATCCGCAGTCCTGCGATCGGGAGAATCTACGCGGCGGCCTGTATCGCGATACCCTCAAGATGCGCCAGTTCGATGCGGGCTACGCCATCGAGAAAACCAAGGCACTCGCCTGGGTGGATCCCCGTCGTGTTTACTTGGTGGGGCTCAGTGAAGGCGGCATCGCCGCGGCAACCTTCCGGTCGGAATCCGGCAAGGCTTCGGTCCGGGCCCGGGTGGTCGAGGCCTGGACCTGCCATGCGGGCTGGGACGAGTACCGCGGTATCAATGCACCGGCGGGCGAACCGGTGCTGACGCTGCTGGCCTCGGAGGATCCCTGGTTTCAGACCCCGACGACGCGCGGGGAATGCACCGGCTTTCTGAACCCGGACAACGGCAGCAAATCCGTGGTCTATACCGATGCGGACCTGAGGCAGCGACACGCATTGTTTGAGGACGAAAGGGTCCAGGCCGAGGTTCTGGGATTTTTGAGTAAACACCGCTGACCGGAGCAGGTCCTTTGGCCCGGGTGCGGGGTGGGTTCAGATTTTCTGGAATGCGCTGCCGATGAGATCCAGGCTCGTCTCGATGTCCTCCTTGCTGTGTGCACTTGAGACAAATCCTGCCTCATACGGCGAAGGGGCAAGGTAGACCCCCTGGTCCAGCATGGCGTGGAAAAAGGCGGTGAACTGCTGCTGGTTGCACGAGGCCGCCTGGGCAAAATTGGTCACTTCCTTCTCTTCGGTGAAGAAAATTCCGAACATGCCGCAGACGTGGTTGACGGCCAGGGGGACATGATGCTCCTGGGCCGCATTGAGCATGCCTTGTGCCAGCTGCGTGGTCCTGCGGTGCAGCTGGTCATGAAAGCCCCGCTCTGAAACCAGATCAAGGGTCGCCAGGCCCGCAGCCATGGACACGGGATTGCCGGACAGGGTGCCCGCCTGGTAAACCGGGCCTTCCGGGGCGAGTGACTCCATGATCTTGCGCTCACCCCCCAGAGCCCCGACCGGCATCCCGCCGCCCAGGACCTTTCCCAGGGTGGTCAGATCAGGCACCACGTTGTAGAGCTGCTGCGCCCCGCCTCTGGCGACGCGAAACCCGGTCATCACCTCGTCGAAGATCAGGATCGCCTTGTACTCGGAGCAGAGCTTTCGCAAACCCTGCAGGAACCCTTTGGCCGGGGGGATGCAGTTCATGTTGCCTGCCACCGGCTCGACGATCACGCAGGCGATTTCCTCGCCCATGTCCTCAAACGTCGTGCGTACCCCGTCGAGGTCGTTATAGGTCAGCGTGAGAGTGTGTTCGGCAAGTTCAGGAATGACCCCGGGTGAACTGGGCACTCCCAAAGTCAGCGCACCGGAACCGGCCTTGACCAGCAGGGCATCCCCATGGCCGTGATAGCAGCCTTCGAACTTGATGATCTTGCTGCGGCCCGTGTGACCGCGGGCCAGGCGGATAGCGCTCATCGTGGCTTCCGTGCCGGAGTTGACCATGCGCACCTGATCCACGGACTCGATCAGCTCGCAGACTTTCCTGGCCAGCTCCGTCTCGATCTCCGTCGGTGTCCCGAAGCTGAGTCCGTGCCCCGCGGTCTTGCGGACGGCCTCGACGACCTTGGGGTGGGCATGGCCGAGGATCATCGGGCCCCAGGAACCGACGTAGTCAATGTACTTCTTGTCATGGACGTCATACAGGTAGGCGCCATCGCCGCGCTTGAAAAACACCGGCGTGCCACCGACGGCCTTGAATGCGCGCACGGGGGAATTGACCCCGCCGGGGATGTAGCGCAGGGCCTCCTCAAATGCCTGTTCTGAGTTGCTCATGGGTTGAATCGTGTGCGGTGGTCCAGGGGTTGATGTTCAATCATGAGGCGGCGCTGAACGGCTGCAGCAGGGCCAGGTAGTCCTGCACCGACCGGGCCGGGGAGGGTGCATCAAAAAGACTGCTGATCACGGCCACCATATCGGCCCCGGCCTGCAGCAGGGACATCACGTTCTCCTGCGTGATCCCTCCGATGGCACACACCGGAACGTCCAGTTCCTGCTTGGCACGCACGATCAGGTCAAGGTCGGCGCGCGGTGCCGAGGGTTTGGTCGGCGAAGCGAAAAAGCTCCCGAACGCGATGTAGCTGGCCCCGTTCGCGACCGCCTCGACGGCATTGTCGTAGCGATTGTAGCAGGACGCCCCGATGATTTTGTCAGGCCCTAGGTGAGCGCGTGCTTCATTGACCTGGCTATCCTCCTTGCCCAGGTGGACCCCGTCGGCATCCACTTCCCGGGCCAGCTCGACGTCATCGTTGATGATTAGCAGGCTTCGGTGCTTTTGGGTCAGCTGCCTGAGTTGTTGCGCGTTGCGCGTTCGCACCGCTTGGTCATTGACCTTGTCGCGGTACTGGATGAGCGGGGTGCCTGCAACCAGCACGGCCTGTACCCGAGCGAGAAAATCGGCTGCACCGATGTGCTGCGCATCGGCGATTGCATAGAGCCCCTGTAGCGTGTGCATGTTCATTCTTCATCGGATGAATGGGTCCCTGCATGCATGTCAAGAAGCTGCAGGCGTTACCGGGATGTATTCAAGCACACTTCATGGGGTGTTCCTAGCCGGGTATTGGCATCTGCCCATATACCCGACGGGATGGGCTACCCTGCATTATGCAGGGTCACGGTCTGCAAATGAGATGAACATGGCACGGCTGCTCCGCAATGTGTTACAAGGCATAGTGCTGTGCTAGAAGCCAATGGACTTGTCCAGTTTCGTAACCCATAAGCTGTCCGCTTTTTCCGAGCTCTGCAAGGTCCTGGCGACCGCAGTGAATTCACACCAGCACGCTAGCCGGATCAACATCTGGACGTTGGATCAACTTCATTTTCCAAGATTAGCCGATGCTGGCGCTGTGCTAGACCGGGTGCCGCCCCTCAAGTGCTGAACAGAGCTGATCAGCCAACCGTTCACGCTGCTCAAGTTCAAGCCTGGCCCACTTCATAATCCTCCAACGCACTGCTGGCAGATTCTCCGCATGCGGCACCTCCAGCAACTGCCACTCCGGTGTGCCCAGCTGGAAGGAAAGCAGGAAGCGCCGGTGTGCATCCGGCATTTCTTCCACCATGCCAGCAACCATTTCCTCGCGAGCCTGCTCAAGTGCGTGAAGCGGAACCGGAACCTCCATCATCCCAGCAAGACCTCGTTCGTACTCTTGCGCCATGTCACGGCGAGGCGGTGCAAGCAATCTGTGCATCGACCGGTGATGACTGATTAGGTAAACCACGAAGGCGCATCGCAGTGATGTATCGATGCCTTCGTTCAGCAACAGATCCCGGACGTCGAATAGATCTCGAGGATGCTGGCGGTCGAGAGCTGCGGTGATTTTCCCGGCGTACAGATCTGCAAAAGAGACGACTTGAATTTCGGCATAACCAAACCTTTCCTCGACAGAGTCGGCAACCGCCCGCACCTCTGCATCCCTCACACAGCCACGCAGCACCGGGGTGACCTCGACCTTGATTTGTATAACCCCGTCACGCACGAACAATTTATTGACAAACCCTTCTTCCAGCGGCATTCCACGTTGCACGCGAACTGACTGAAACGATCCCGCAATGCGGTCTTCTATTCGTTGCAAGGCAGCTTGGATTTGTCGAAGCGATTCCTCGCGATCGCTGACGGGCAGATAAGCCAGATCAATATCGACCGACAACCGGGGCAGATTCCTGATGAAGAGATTAATCGCCGTTCCCCCTTTCAGCGCGAAGCATTTTTCCTGCGCGATGAGAGGGAGGACACGCACCAGCAAGGCGACCTGACGCCGATAGCGCTCATCCGCCGGCATCGAGATTCTCTGGTACGGTGATCAGGTACTTGGAATCCAGCCTTCCGCCCCTGACCAACATGCGCTTTCCGCTGCCAAGATCGATCTTCTTGCTGTCCAAACGCTCGAACCATGCGTGACGATGGCGTTCCGCGAACCACAGGAAGAGCCGTTTGACCTTGACGCTGCGGCATTCCTGCAAAAGCAGGGTCATCCGCTTTGGACTGAGGTTGACAAGACCGTCCATCAGCATATCGGCCTGGTGGAAAGTTTCCTTTTGAGGAACTTCATCCAGCAGTTCGAGGATTGCCCGCTCCGGTGTCGAGAGAATCATGGGCCATTCCCCGTTGCCAAAGCTTGTCCATGTCAGGCTGCCATGGGAATTTACGGTCCTCCGGGAATCATCGCCAGCTGCCAAAAACCTTAGATGCTTGATGACCTCCATGATAGCTTCCGTGCGGAACAGCTTCCTGGCATTGTGGAAAACAAAGGTGTTCTCGATCGGAAGCTTGTGCAGCCAGCCCGGTGCCGCTTCATCGCCATAAAGATGAATTTCCCTGGGGCTGGAACTCGATGCGTAATGACCAAATCCACTAATCTCAAGTGCCGTGCGCCCGCCGACCACCACGGGGTATTCCATAAGTGATTGCAGCGAGATGACAACCTTTTGCCAACTCAGTGGAATGGCCGATTCGTCAAAACCCGGCCTGTGTTGCAGACGCTGGAAGACACCCCGTGCAACCGGTTGCAACCAGCCGCTGGCGACGTAGCGGCTACGCAATGAACTCGAATACCCCGCTGCCGTGAGCCAGGCTGCGTCTGCCAGCATGCCCTCGGGTAACAGACGGTGCAGGCGGTTTAACATTATTCGTTTTTGATTACTCATAATAACTAAAATACATTATACTCAAACCAGTTGCAAGTTTGATATACCCCCAATTTAGTTATTTAAAATACGTAATTTAGAACTTTATCAAACTTCTGCTGCCCGTACCGATTCCTGTGCTGGATTCCCTTGTCCGCCTACCGAGGCGAACGGCTGCGATGCTGGTCATTCCGGATATGTACACCCTGTCCATGCTGTGAAGGTCGCCGGGGTACAGGGTTCGCGGTACGTTTTCCCGCTGGCATCTGGGGTATACTCGGGCGTTCGAATTTTCTGATTTCATGTGTTCTTCTGGTGCCCGCGCAGCCGGGAGGTGTATCCCATGTCCATGCCATTCGTTCGCGTCAACCCGCTGGAGCCGTTGCCCCTCTAGGCAGTGCGGGAGGTTTATGAAGGCGCTTTCTGCCAAGAACCAGCAGTTACTGGAACGCATGGTCACCCGGGTCCTGCACCATCGCGGCTGGGTCATTGGCGCGGCCGTGGTGCTGACGCTGGTCATGGCTGTTGGGGTGCTCTTTGTCAGTGTCACCAACGACTACCGGATTCTGTTCGATGAGGGCAACCCGCAACTGGCTGCCCTGGATACGCTGAGAGACACGTACTCCACCTCGGACCGGGTGTTGATTGCTGTGGCTCCCCGACAGGGCACGGTCTTCACGCGCGAAGTGCTGGGTGCCTTCGAGGAGTTGACCGAGGCTGCTTGGCAAACCCCGTATTCCAGCCGGGTGGACTCCCTGACCAACTATCTGCACAGCGAGGCGTTCGGGGATGAACTGGTTGTTGCCCCACTGGTCGAGGATGCCCATTCACTGAGCAATGCCGAGCTGGCTCGGGCCGGCAGCATTGCACTTGGCGTGAGTGAATTGACCGGGCGCCTGGTGTCCCACGACGGGCGGGTCGGTGGCCTGCTGATCAATTTTGTATTGCCGGATACGCCCGACCAGGCGGTCGTCGAGATTACCGATTACCTGAAGGTCCTGCTCGACGAGGCCCGTGTGCGCTATCCGGGGGTTGATTTCTACATGACCGGCAGCATCGTCATGAACCGGGCCTTCTCCGATGCCACCAAGGATGACATGCTGACGCTGACACCGATCGTGTTCTCGGTCATCGTGCTGGTGGCGGTACTGCTCTTGCGCTCGGTCTGGTGCACGGTCGCGATCATGACCATGACCCTGTTCGTGGTGGGCATTACCGTGGGCTTTGCGGGATGGCTGGGCACGGTCTTCAGTCCCGGCAATGCCGGGGTGCCGATCATCGTCATGACCGTCTCGGTAGCGCATTCGATCCATGTGGTCACCGGGGCGATGTCTGCCATGCGGCGCGGGCTCGACAAAAACGCGGCCATCGTCGAATCCATCCGCATCAATGCCCACCCCGTATTTTTGACCTCGCTGACCACGATCATCGGATTTCTCAGTCTGAACGCTGCGGATTCGCCGCCCTTTCGAAGCCTCGGCAATTTCGTGGCCTTCGGCATCCTGGTGGCGTTCATCCATGCCATGACGGTGCTGCCGGCATTGCTTTCCGTCTTTCCCCTGCGTTCGCGGGAAGCCCGGACCGGGCGCCGCGGTTTTTTCGATCTACTGGCGGACTTTGTCATCGCCCGGCGAACGTTCCTGTTCTGGTTTCTGGGCCTGGCGGCGGTAGCCCTGATCTCGGGCATCCCGCGCAATGAGCTGACCGACAACTGGACACGGTATTTTGACGAGCGTTACGAGTTGCGCCGCGCCACGGATTTTGTCATCGACAACCTGAGCGGCCTGGACCTGCTGGAGTATTCACTGGATGCTGGTCGCGCGGACGGGATCACCAACCCGGACTACCTGCGTAACGTGGAGGCCTTCGCGCAGTGGTACCGCGAGCAGCCGGAAGTAACCAACGTGCAGGCCTTCACGGACATCATGAAACGCCTGAACAGGAACATGCACGGAGACGATCCCGCGTTCTACCGGGTGCCGGAGAGCCAGGAACTCGCCGCGCAATACCTGCTGCTGTACGAGCTCTCGCTTCCCGAGGGCACGGATCTCAACGACCGCATCAACATGCCCAAATCGGCCACGCGCATGACCGTGATGGCCCGGGACATGTCCACCCGCGACCTGCGCCGGCTCGATGACCGGGCCCAGGCCTGGCTGCATGCCAACCTGCCTGGCGTGACCTCGCCGGCCTCGGGAATCAGCATGATCTTCGCCTACATCACCGAACGCAACATCCACAGCATGCTGAAGGGCACGGTAATTGCCATGGCCCTCATCTCGCTGATCCTGGTACTGGCCTTCAGGAGCGTGCGCCTGGGCCTGGTCAGTCTGGTGCCCAATTTTATTCCGGCGGCCATGACCTTCGGCCTGTGGGGGTATACCGTCGGTTACGTGGGCATACCCTCGTCGATTGTCGTCGCCATCGTCCTTGGGATCGTCGTGGACGATACGATTCATTTCCTGAGCAAGTACCTGAAAGCCCGGCGCGAAGGATTCCTGGCGCCCGAGGCGGTACGCACCTCCTTCAACACGGTGGGCCAGGCACTTTGGACCACGACCGCGGTTCTGGCCGCAGGCTTTCTGGTGTTCTCCACGTCCGGATTCGAGCCGAGCTGGGCACTCGGCATGCTGGTCGCCATCACCATCGTGTTTGCGCTGGTGGCCGACTTCCTGCTGCTTCCCACCCTGCTGATTGCCACGGACCGCAAGCAACTGCGCTGAACCTGCGGGCCTGGCCGAAACGGCGGATGGCCGCCGGGGAGTGTGGTTACTTGACCCAGTAAAAGCGGTTCGGAATCTTCTGTCCCTTTCCCAGCTGGTGGGCGGACTGCAGGCATTTCCAGGTAAAGTCCTGCGCCTGGTAAATGGCCGACAGCACCTCCTGGCCGTGCGCCAGCAGCCCGGCAATGGCCGCGGCCAGCGTGCAGCCCGTCCCGTGGAACTGTCCCGGCATGCGCGGCCAGGCATGCGAGTTGAGTTTGCGGTGATTGCCGTACAGGGCATTGTGCACTTCCTGTGCGTCCTCCTCGCAGTCCGTGACCAGCACGTGATGTGCACCGCGCTCCAGCACGGCCATGGCACAGGCCTCCAGCGTATCTCCCTCCGGTGCCAGCATCTTGACTTCATGCCGGTTGGGCGTGATCACGTTGGCCAGGGGCGTGAGCAGTGCATTGATGGCCTGGATGACGCTGGCATCCGCCAGTACCTTTCCACCGCCCGCACAGATGACCGGATCCAGCACCACCGGGAGGTGGGGATAGTCCATCAGCAATGTGTGGATGGCGCCTGCCGTTTCCGCACTCCCGACCAGGCCGATCTTGATGGCCGCGATGTCCATATCCTCCAGAACGATGCGGGCCTGCTCGATGATCATGTGCTCATCCACCTGTAGAGTTTTCTGCACATTCATAGTATTTTGAGCCGTGATCGAGGTGATCACGGGGGCCGTATGGCAGCCCAGGCTGGCCAGCGTTTCGATATCGGCCTGTATGCCGGCCCCACCTGTCGGATCCGAGCCAGACATCGCCATCACGACGGGAATCGATGCGGAATTTTCATTCATTGCACGTACGCAAAAACAGGGTCAATGCAGTATAAGACATATATGTGCGTCATTTGCGGATGGGTCTACGACGAGGCCCAGGGTGCGCCGGATGAGGGCCTCGCCCCGGGTACGCGCTGGGAGGACATTCCCCTGAACTGGTGCTGCCCCGAATGCGGGGCGATGAAAGACGACTTTCAGATGATCGAGGTCTAGCGCCCGATCTGTCTTGCCAGGTGTGAAATCTTGGCAGACTGCTCAAGCGAGCAGGTCCACTTGTATGCCAGGTCCAGCGATCCGGCGCAGGCGTAGACGCCGTGCCCGCAGGTTACGGTAATGCAGTGTTCGCGCAGGGCGTTCGCGACCACCTGCGGGGATTGCTCGGCGTACTGATCGAAGGGGATGCGGTGCACGGGGACTCTCGGGAAGTACAGCTGTCCCTCGAAATCCTCGGGCACGAAATCCTTCCCGTCCAGGGTGATGGCGATGGAGTAGGGCCCGTGGCTGTGCAGCAGGGCACGCGCCTCGGGGTTTTGGCGGTACACCTCGATGTGCAGGGTTGCATCAAAAGAGGCTTTTTCACCCGCATCGCCTCGCATGCTGCAGGCCACCAGGTCACCGGACTTCAGGGTGTCTGCACAGGCGCCCGAGGGGGTAATCCACACGGTATCGTCTTCGCGGAACGAGGCATTGCCGCTGTGTGAGTCGTTGTAGCCGTACTGGCGAAGCCAGGAGTAGTAGGCCACCAGTTTTTCTTTCGTGCACATGGATTCAGAAGTCGATTTGTTTTAAGGTCGTACGCGTTATGCGGTCAGCGCCATGACAGGCCTCTCGAGAAACATGAACGCCAGCCACTTTTGGAACGTGTAAAAGGACAGACCCGATGTCAGCCCTGATTTGCGGCTCTCTCGCCTACGATACCATCATGGTATTTCCGGGTCGATTCAAGGAGCACATCCTGCCGGAGAAAGTGCACATCCTGAATGTTTCCTTCATGGTGCCGCAGATCCGCCGCGAATTCGGAGGCTGCGCCGGCAACATCGCCTACAACCTGCACTTGCTGGGCGCCAAGGGCCATATCATGGCCACGGCCGGGCAGGATTTTGAGCCCTACGCCGAATGGATCGAGCAATGCGGCCTGAGCCAGCGCTACATCAAGAAAATCGACGACGAGTTCACCGCACAGGCCTTTGTCACCACCGACCTCGACGACAACCAGATTACCGCATTCCATTCGGGCGCCATGAACAATTCGCATGAAAATATTGTGCCCCGAGACGAGGACATCGACATTGCGATCATCTCGCCGGACGGCAAGGACGGCATGGTGCAGCATGCCCAGCAGTGCCATGAGGCCGGCATCCCGTTCATCTTCGATCCGGGCCAGGGCATGCCCATGTTCAACGGCGATGAACTGCTGTCGTTTATCGAGCAGGCCACCTACATCTGCGTGAACGACTACGAGTCGGAATTGCTCCAGGAGCGTACCGGCCTGGGGGTCAAGCAGATCGCCGGGCAGGTGGAGGCCATGGTCGTGACTTACGGCAGCAAGGGCTCCGTCATTCACACGGACGGTTCCAGCATCGAGGTCCCGGCCGTGTGGGCCGGCTCGGTTCAGGACCCCACCGGCTGCGGAGACGCCTACCGTGGCGGGCTGCTTTTCGGCCTGATGAACGGTCTGGACTGGGACGTCAGCGGGCGGATTGCCGCACTCATCAGCGCCATCAAGGTGGCCCACCCCGGCACCCAGAACCACACCATCACCCTGGATGCGTTCAAGGAGCGTTTCGAGCAGGAGTTCGGGCGCGCATTCTAGCCCGCAAGACTACGACTTCAGGCTGATCTGCTTCCAGCCGTGCTCGCTCGCGTGGGCTGCGAGTTTCTCATCGGCATCGACCGCGACCGGGTGTGCGACCTGCTCAAGCAGCGGAAGATCATTGTAGGAATCGGTGTAGAAGTAGCTGTCCTGCAGGCTCTTGGCGTGCGACCCGGCCCATTGGCGCGCGCGAGTGACCTTGCCCGGCCCGAAACACGGAACGCCTTGCACTTCGCCGGTGAACTCCCCGTTCACCCGGGCCGCTTCGGTGGCGATCAGATGCTCGATGCCCAGCAGTTCGCAGATGGGCTCGACGATGAAGCGGTTGGTCGAGGTGATGATCACCAGATCGTCCCCGGCCTCGCGGTGCTGGCCGATAAGTTCATGGGCCTTGGCCTTGATCATGGGCCGGATGCAGCTCTCGACAAACTGGCTTCGCCACTGGCACAGCTCGGTGTAGGGATTTTCAGCCAGCGGCTTGAGCGCGAAGTCAAGAAATTCCAGGATGTCGAACGTGCCCGCTAGGTATTCCCGGTAAAAGCGCTCGTTTTCCTTTTCGTACGTGGTGCGGTCTACCTTGCCGGTGGAGGCGAGATAGCGGCCCCATTCGTAGTCGCTGTCCCCGTCCAGCAGGGTTTCATCGAGGTCAAAGAAAACAAGGGTCATTTCAAAATTTACCTGTCTTGGCAGGTTCTTTTGCATGTGGACTAATAGATTCTCGTTGCTCTTGCCCTGTACATGGTCTTGCCATCACTTCAACATCCACCCGCATCTTCGCAGAAAGTCGTCGACAGCTTGATCGCGAACCTCTGCTCTCTCCTTTGATTGAATGATGTCTTGATTATCTCCATGCGCTTGAATCGAAACTAGAACCGTAGTCATTTGGCTGCTGCAATAGTGCGTCATTATTTTCTCAGCAAACAGTTTCTGTTCCTCGATCTGTTCAGGGGTCATTTGCAGGATTCGCTGAACAGTCGGTGAATTGTTGAGAATGTCTGCCAAAGCCTGAGTGGGGGAGTTGGTTTGGGTGTCAGCACTTACCGTCATTCCAGCAGTCAGGACAATGATGAGTAACAATTTTTTTGTCATGCTTCTCTCCTTTACAACATGCCATTGCACGGGAATCTTGAGCTCTTGTGCACGAAAATAGGTAACGCTCAGAAGGGTTTGACGATGACCAGTATGACGATCGCCACCAGGGCCAGCACGGGCGCCTCGTTGAACCAGCGGTACCACACGTGCGAGCGGGTGTTTTGGTCTTCCCGGAATGTCTTCAGGATCATGCCGCACCAGACGTGGTAGAAGATCAGGAATCCGACCAGCACAAGCTTGGCGGCCATCCAGCCAGTATGCAGAAATCCTGGTACGTAATGGAGGAGGCCGATGCCGGACAGCAGCGCCAGTACCGCGCTGGGCGTCATGATGCCCCGGAAAAGTTTCCGCTCCATGACCTTGAAGCGTTCCAGGCTGGTGCTGTCGCTCGACATCGCGTGGTATACGAACAGGCGCGGCAAGTAGAACAGCCCTGCGAACCAGGTGATGACGAAAACAATGTGAAACGCCTTGATCCAGAGCATATCGGTGATCCGGGTAGTTACCGCTAGGTGAAGTAGGAGCTCTTCATGTTGGCGAAGGTGAGCACTCCGTAGATCTTGGCCTCACCTTCGGCCGAGAAACTGCGAATGCACAGCGCTTCCACGTTTTCCCTCAGGAACTGCTCGCGCGCGGAGCTGACCGTGGCCTTCAAATCAGTAAATCCTGCCCGCAGGCGCTTGGCAGGGATTTCCATGAGATCGATCTCTGCGTCTCCAAGCCCTTCGTCTTCCATCAGGAAATTGGTCAGGTCCTTCGCTGCCAGCACCGATACTTCGGAGTCTTCCAGGATCACGATCCATTCCGTGCCGCCTTTCACCAGTTCCCTGGCCTGTTGGGGCTCGACCCTCCGGGCGCTGTTCTTGATGTTGCGGTTCATGACGTTGACCACTCCGACGCGCCCGAAGGCCTGTCCCAGCGGGTTGTGGCGGTAATCCATACCCCGGTCGCGCATCAGCATGCGGTAGATGGAGTGCTGGCCGAACAGCACGCTGGCCGTCAGCCCCGCCGTGACGATCGCCAGCATGCCGGGCAGGATCACGTTCGAGTTGCGGGTCAGTTCGAAGACCGCGGTCAGTGCCGCCAGCGGGGCCTGCAGGACCGCACCCATCATGGCACCCATGCCGATCAGGGCATACAGGCCCGGGGAGGAGGAGGGCCCGGGGATCGCCCATTGCCCGACAATGCCCATCATGCCGCCCAGGCACGCGCCGATGAAAAACGTCGGGCCGATCAGCCCGGCCGGCAGCCCAAGCCCCACACTGCAGGCGGTGGCCACCACCTTGGCGGCGAATATCATGAACAGCAGGACCAGCCCGATCTCGCTGTGCAGGATGCTGTCGGCCGTGTCATAGCCCAGCCCCATGATCTGCGGGACGAACACGGCCAGGACGCCCGTGATGGAGCCTGCGATCAGGAACCGTTTCCAGGTCGGCAGTTCGCGCCCGGCGCGTGCCGTGTACCGGGTCAGGAAAATGAACAGGAATGCGGCAAACCCGGTGACCACACCGAGCAGGACAATGTAGGGAAGCTCTAGCAGGGTGATGAACTCGAAGTTGGGCACGGAAAATACGGGTTCTGCCCCGAGCACGGCCCGGGAGATGGCCGTGGCACTGACCGCCGCCAGAATGACCGGCAGGAAACCGGCCAGCGTGTATTCCATCATCACCACTTCCAGGGCGAAGATCACCCCGGCCAGCGGGGTATTGAACGAGGCACTGATGCCGGCGGCGGCCCCGCAGGCGATCAGGGTGCGGGTCGCATTGTCCGGCAGTGCCAGGCGCTGTCCCAGGAGACTGCCGGTCGCAGCCCCCAGGTGCACGGAAGGGCCTTCACGCCCGAGGGACTGACCCGAAATGATGGCAAGGGCCGCCCCCACGTACTGCAGTACCAGGCCCCGCAGACCCAGGTAGCCCCGGTTGTAGGAGAGTCGTTCCATGACGTGCAGCACACCGACGGTCGACTGGCCTTTGGCCCAGAGCCTGAAAATCAGCGCAATCAGGAGCGCTCCGGCCACGGGCAACGCAATGCGAAAGGCCATCGGCAGCCCTTCAAAATTTCCGGGTGAGTCGTCGGGCAGGAAAAGCACCTGCGCATACTCGATCAGCAGCCGGAAGGATACGATGACAAGGCCCGTGGCGAGCCCGGCCAGCACGCTCAACACTGCAAGCTGGGCAAGCGCATCGGGTCTTGAGGTGCGCAAGCGCAGGTTCTCGAGCGCGGTATGAATGAGACTCCTGATGCTAGGCAGCTTCTTCATAGCGGGGATTATGCCAGAGGTCATCCGGGTGTAGGGTTCGGCTTTTGGCTGCCTGTCCTAATCTTGTATGATGCACGGGACCCCAATACGGACCAGCCAAAATGATTTCTGTCGGAATAGTCGGAGGAACCGGATACACCGGTGCGGAACTGCTGCGCGTGCTCGCTGCCCACCCCGGGGCCCGCGTGCAGGCCGTGACCTCGCGCACCGAGGCGGGCAAGTCGCTTGCCGGGCTGTACCCGCACCTGTCCTGCCTGGGCGAACTGGAGTTCGTGGCACCGGATTCGTCCGAGCTCAAGCAGTGCGAGTGCGTTTTTTTTGCCGCACCCAACGGCACCGCCATGCACCAGGTGCCGGAACTCATCGAGGCCGGGGTCAAGGTCATCGACCTGGCTGCGGATTTCCGGATCAAGGATGCGACGGTCTGGGAACACTGGTACAAGCAGGAGCATGCCTGTCCGCAGCTGCTGGCATCGGCCATCTACGGGCTCCCCGAGGTGCATCGCGAGAAAATCCGGAAAGCCCGCCTGATCGCCAATCCGGGCTGCTATCCCACGGCCGTGATCCTGGCCGTGCTGCCGCTGCTCGAGCAGGGCCTGTGCGGTGACGGTCCCCTGATTGCAGACGCCAAGTCCGGCGTCAGCGGTGCCGGGCGAGGGGCGCGCGTGCCGACCCTGTTCAGCGAGGCCGGCGAGAATTTCAAGGCCTACAACGTGCGTGCCCACCGGCACTGGCCGGAGATCACGCAGGAACTGCAGGGCATCCGCGAGGCCCCGGTCAGCCTGACGTTCACCCCGCACCTCGTGCCCATGGTGCGAGGCATATTTGCAACGGTCTACGCATCGGAAGTGGACCGCTCCGCCGATCTGGACGCCCTCTACCGGCAGCGGTATTCCGAGGAGCCTTTCGTCGAGGTCCTGCAAGGCGATGCACTGCCGGAGACCAAGCACGTGCGCGGCTCCAATTCCTGCCGGATTTCCGTGCAGCGGCCCAACGATGGCGAGGTGGTCGTCGTGCTGTCCGTGATCGACAACCTGGTCAAGGGAGCTGCGGGGCAGGCGGTGCAGAACATGAATCTCATGTTCGGTCTGGATGAAACCTCAGGGCTGATGCAGGCGGGCCTTTTCCCGTAGGCCGGCGCAGGCTTTCGGTCTCCCCAGAACGATGGCATGGAAAATCCGCATCAGGGAACCCTTCGTGCGCCCGGTATCGCGCGTGCGACTCGTCCTGGTCCTTCTGGCCGCGATGGCCATCGCCTTCTGGCTGGGTGTGAAAAGCACCAGCCTGCCGTTTCTGGAAGAGCTGGTGGTTTCCGAGGTCTCGGACAAGAACAAGACGATCCGGAAGCTGGAGAAGTCGAACGGTCATCTCAAGAACGAGGTGGCCCTGGCCAAACGCAGTGCAGAAGCCGAGTCGGTCGTCATCCGGGAAATGAAAACCATGATGCGCGAAAAAGATGCCGAGTTGCTGCAGTTGACCCAGGAGCTTCATTTTTATCGTACACTTTACTCGCCCGATGCGGACAATACCGCGGTGCAGCTGAAAGCATTCCAGCTGCACGCAGGCGCGGGCGCAGGGCAGTTTGACTATCGTCTGGTCCTGACCGGCGTGCCTAGAAAAAACGAAAAGGTTTCCGGTGTGATCGGGCTGAGCGTGGCAGGGGAACAGCAGGGAGTTGCGAAAGAACTCGTGTTCGAGGCCGCCAGCAGGGCAAGCAAGGATGAAGCGTTGAGATTTTCTTTCCGGTACTTCCAGGAGGTCTCAGGCAGCCTGTCGTTGCCTGAGGATTTCGAGCCGGGCAGTGTCCAGGTGGCGCTGCTTCGCGATGGCCGCAAGAACAAGCCGGTGGTTGCGAGTTTCAACTGGGACGAGGTCTACGAGCAGAATGAATTCCACCCGGTGCGACCGGAGGAGTGAGTATGGCATTTAGGAAAAAAGTCAAGGCAGTACAGATCGACACCCTGGTCGGTCCGATGTCCAAGGTGGTCGGCGATGTCTATTACGGTGGCGGACTGCAGATCGAAGGTACGGTCGAGGGCAACGTCCTGGCCAAGGGCGAGGACAAATGCGTGCTGGTCATCAACGAGATGGGGGTGGTCGAGGGGGAAATCCGCGGTACCTACATCATCATCGACGGCACCGTCCACGGCGACATCTATGCCAGCGATGGCATCGAGCTGAAAGCCGGGGCCAAGATCAACGGCGATATCTACTATGCCTCGCTGGGCATGACGGTAGGCGCCGAAGTCAATGGAAAGCTGGTCTGCCAGTCATCCCCCAACCCTCCGGATGCCCTGTAGGCAGCTACTTTGGAGATATTGACTACCAAATTGAGGTCTAGTAGTTAATAATCAGTAGATTACAGTCTTCGGACCGGAGTACAGCCATGACCGCAACACAAACCGCACCGCCTCCATCGTTGGTATTTACGGATGCCGCTGCCAGCAAGGTCAAGCAGCTCATCGAGGAAGAAGACAACCAGAATCTTAAGCTTCGCGTGTTCGTGAGCGGCGGCGGATGCTCCGGGTTCCAGTACGGGTTCACGTTTGACGAGAACCTGCAGGACGGCGACACTTCGGTCGAGAACGGCGGTATCACCCTGCTGGTCGACCCCATGAGCTTCCAGTACCTGATGGGTGCGGAAATCGATTACACGGAAGGCCTGGAAGGGGCACAGTTCGTCATTCGAAACCCCAATGCGCAGACCACCTGCGGTTGCGGTTCCTCATTCTCTCCAGGCTGAGAAGTCGGCTCAACGACTCTTGAGAAAGGCGCCCGCGAGGCGCCTTTTTTTATTTCGGGCCCAGCCGGCCGCCATATCTTCACTTTGCCCGGTGGACCTCGCCGAGGACCACGGCCCGGCGCGCGCCGGTGACGCTTGGCAGGTTGGCAGGCTCACCGTCCAGCGCCTGTTTGGCGAGCCAGGCGAAGGTCATGGCCTCCAGCCACTTCGAGGGCACCCCGTGCGCATCGGTGCGCTCCACGGGCAGGCCCGCCATTGCGTGTTCCAGGCGCGAGACCAGATAGGCATTGTTGCTTCCTCCACCACACAGCAGGACACGTGCAGGTGCTGATGATCCGGGATGGGCCTGCATGCCCAAGGCGACAGACCGTGCCGTGAGCTCTACCAGGGTTGCCTGCACGTCCTCATGCGCCAGGGGCGTTCCATGTCGGGCCAGCCGGGTCCGCAGCCAGGTGAGGTTGAACGTCTCGCGGCCGGCGGATTTGGGTGGCGAACGTTCGATATAGGGGTCTTCAAGCATCTGATCGAGCAAATTCCGGTTCACGGTGCCGCTTTTCGCCCACTCGCCGTCGTGGTCAAAATCAGGCCCTTGGCAGTGCTGGATCCAGGCATCCGACAAGGTGTTTGCCGGCCCTGTATCAAAGCCCGTGACGTCCAGGGAAGGGTCCGATGGCAGGAAGGTGAGGTTGGCAATGCCGCCCAGGTTCAGGACGGCCCGGTCTTCATTTCGGCTGCGAAACAGCCGGGCATGGTAGGCGCAGGCGAGCGGCGCACCCTGGCCTCCGGCATCGATATCCGCCTGGCGAAAATTACCGACGGTCGGGATGCCCGCGGTGCGTGCTATCTCCCGGGCATTGCCCAGCTGGATCGAGACCGGTGGCGCGCCCTCAGGGTCGTGAAACACCGTTTGTCCGTGGCTGCCCACGGCTTCGATTTGGTCTGCCCGGATCGAGGCTTCCTCAAGCACGCGGTGAATGGCCTGCACCGAGGCCTCCACCAGCCGTTGGTCGAGGGTTGCGGTGTCCTGGGGCCAGGCCCTGGCTGCGATGACGCGGTTGATCTCGCTTTTCAGCTCCGGGTCGATCGGCTGGCTGAAGTGTGCGATCAGGCGGTCCGATGCTGAAAAGTCCATCAGCACGGCATCGATGGCATCCACGCTGGTGCCGGACATCAGTCCAATGAAGAGTCTGGCCATATTCTGTACGCACTGTTCCTCGTCGAGGACTACAGTTTGCTACATGTCAGGCAATTCTGGAAATGCTGCAGGCCTACAGGCCCTGCAAGGCCAGCCGGTTCTGCGCATAGGCCTCGAACTGGCGGGCAGGGGCCTTGACCGCAGCCAGGAAACGGTCCATCTCGTCCTGCGGCAGGGACTTGGTTTGCGGCAGCTTGACCTTCAACGGGTTACGGTGCACGCCGTTGACCCGGAACTCGTAGTGCAGGTGCGGACCTGTTGAAAGCCCCGTGTTGCCCACGTAGCCGATGGTCTGGCCCTGCCTCACGGTGTGGCCGATGCCGGTTCTCCGGGCGTATTTCGACATGTGCGCATACAGGGTCGTGTAGATGTTGCCGTGCCTGAGCACGATCGTCTTTCCGTACTGGCCCTTGGTGCCCCGGTAGATGACCCGGCCGGCCCCCGTGGCCTTGATCGGTGTGCCGGTCGGTGCCGCGTAGTCGATACCCTTGTGCGCGCGAATGACGTTCAGGATGGGGTGGCGCCTTCTCGGGTTGAAATAGGAGCTGATCCGCGCCAGCTCGACCGGGGTGCGCAGGAAGGTCTTGTGCAGGCTTTCGCCCTCGAGCGTGTAGTAATCGGTATGGCCGTTTTCATCGGTGTAGCGATAGGCCCGGTAGGTGATGCCCTTGTTGACGAACTCGGCCGCGGCAATTTTACCGTCGCCCACGTCCTCGCCGTCCAGCAGGAGTTTTTCATACAGGATGGCGAAACTGTCGCCGACGCGAAGGTCATGCGCAAAATCGATGTCCCAGCGGAAGATGTGCACCAGGTCCTGGATCAGGGTGTCTGACATCCCGGCTCGATGCGCTGCAAGATACAGCGAGGAGTCGATGTTGCCGCTGGCAAACTGCAGGATCGTGTCCAGGGGCCGGTGCAGGGTTTGTGCCGTGAAGGAATCGCCGTTGCGAAGATACACGAGCGAGCTCGCCGGGCCATGTACCAGCTCCAGGCGCTCCAGGCGCTGGTCGCGTATCGAGAAAAGCAGTTCCTGTCCCGGGTAGATTCTTGCGAGTGCCTTGCGATCCTTGCGTGTTTTCAGGATACGGGCGAGATCGGGGTAGATGTCCAGCCGGTCGAAGATCGCCGAAAGCGTGTCGCCTCGTTTCACCACGACGGTTGCGCTGGGCACAGGCTTTTCGGCTGCGGCCCCCTCCGGTGATGGCTGCAGGCCCGCATCGAATACCGGGCCCGTCGCCTCAAATGCAACCAGATCGCCTTCAGGGTCTGTCAGCTCGCGGGGTGGAGTCGGCTCCAGGGGCAGGGGGATCTCCAGCATGTCGGTATCGGCTGGATCTGCACTGCCTGTTGTAGACTGGCCCTGCGGCATGATGAATATCGCGGCTGCGACAAGCATGCCGGCCAGCAGCGCCGTTGCCAGGGGAATCAGGGGAAAGCTGCGAGCTGGCCTTTCTCGGGAAGGTCTCATACTTTAAGATGGACCTTCGGCCATGAGCGCAATCTTCAAAAGACGAATCTCAATTTCCTGCATATGCTGACATCCCTGTTCTCCCAGAGCTTGGCAGAATTTAACAAAATCGGCTGGCCATTAAAAGCAAGGACTGGCATCCATTCGGGGACCCGTACGGGCGGATTGAATGGCTGACGGGACTTCCATGGAGGAACTGGTCCGCGGGGCCGAGGAAGTGATCGTCGCCGAGGACCTGGAGTCCAGGCTTGCCTCGGGCAAGCCCCTGCGTGTGAAAGCGGGATTTGATCCGACGGCACCGGACCTGCACCTGGGGCATACCGTGCTCCTCAACAAGCTGCGCCAGTTCCAGCAGGCCGGCCATGAAATCATTTTCCTGATCGGCGACTTCACCGGCATGATCGGCGACCCGACCGGCAGGAACACCATGCGAAAACCGATGACGCGCGACCAGGTGCAGGAAAATGCCGAGACCTACCGCAAGCAGGTTTTCAAGATTCTCGATCCCGACACCACGCGGATCGAGTTCAACTCCTCCTGGATGGACCGCCAGAGCGCAACCGACGTGGTCAGGTTGGCATCCAAGTACACCGTGGCGCGCATGCTGGAGCGCAACGATTTCCAGCAGCGATACGAATCGGGGCAGGGCATCGCCATCCACGAACTGCTGTACCCGCTGGTACAGGGCTATGACTCGGTGGTCCTGGAAGCGGACCTGGAACTCGGCGGCACCGATCAGAAGTTCAACCTGCTGGTGGGGCGTGAACTGCAAAAGGAACACGGACAGGCGCCCCAGGTGGTCATGACGATGCCGATCCTGGAAGGCGTGACCCAGGGCCCGGAGAAAATGTCGAAGTCGCTCGACAACTACATCGGCATCACCGAGGCGCCCAACGAGATTTTCGGCAAGCTCATGAGCATCGACGATGAAAAGATGTGGCGTTACTTCGAGCTGCTGAGCTTTCGCCCGATGCAGGACATCGGCTCACTCAAGGAGGCGGTCCGCCAGGGCAAGAACCCGAGAGACGTCAAGTTCGAGCTGGCACTTGAGATCACCG
Organism: Gammaproteobacteria bacterium; assembly: GCA_022824965.1. Taxonomy (GTDB): domain Bacteria; phylum Pseudomonadota; class Gammaproteobacteria; order UBA4575; family UBA4575; genus WTFY01. The sequence continues at coordinate 163,325 of JAJDYY010000008.1, read as the reverse complement.
AGCGCTTCCATGACAGAAAGGCTGCCGAGGCCGCCAAGGCCGATTTCATCCAGCGTTTTCAGAAAAGTGCCATCCCGGAGGAGATCCCGGAAAAGCACATCGACTGCGGCGGCGATGCGATCCCGATCCGCAATCTCCTCAAGGAGACCGGCCTGGTCACCAGCACTTCGGATGCCATGCGCATGATCCGCCAGGGTGCGGTGAGAATCGATGGAACCAAGGTGGAGGACACCGACCTGTCTTTGCCGCGCGGAACCTCGGGCATCTTCCAGGTGGGCAAGCGCAAGTTTTTGAAAATCAGCCTGATCTAAAGCAGAGCATTCGGCCCATGATCACTGAAATGATTCTGACATTTCAGTGAGCTACAGACATCCTCGTCGTATGTGACGATCTATACCTATCGGTCCGCTCATGTATACAAAACCAGGGTTTTGTATACATGAGGAAGAATTGTGTATAGAAAATGATTGTTTTCTATACATGTCGGGCCGACGTGGATGCCGTGGTGGCCTAGTCCAGAGCCAGCAGTTCGGCCAGGCTTTTGATCTCGTGGTCGGCCTTGTACGGAAGGTGCTCCGGGGTACGCCCGTAGCGGTTGATCCAGACCGAGGTGAACCCGTAGGAGGCCGCACCCGCAATATCCCAGGAGTTCGAGGATACGAAACAGATCTTGCTGCGCGCACGGGCCAGCTGCTCCTCGACGAACTCATACACGGCGGGCGAAGGCTTGTAGGTGTGGATCAGCTCGGTCGAGTACACCCCGTCCAGCACGTCACTGATGCCGGCATGTCGCAGCGTGGAGTTCAGTTTCTGGGGGGTGCCGTT
>JAJDYY010000008.1:0-157500 GCA_022824965.1 Gammaproteobacteria bacterium | reverse complement strand
GCAGCCATCCTTTAAAGAAAGCGTAATAGCTCACTGGTCAAGTCGGCCTGCGCGGAAGATATACCGGGGCTAAGCTGTGTACCGAAACTGCGGATGCAATTTATTGCATGGTAGAGGAGCGTTCCGTACGCCATTGAAGGTGAATCGAGAGGTTCGCTGGAGGTATCGGAAGTGCGAATGCTGACATGAGTAACGATAATGCGGGAGAAAAACCCGCACGCCGAAAACCCAAGGTTTCCTGCGCAACGCTAATCGGCGCAGGGTTAGTCGGTTCCTAAGGCGAGGCCGAAAGGCGTAGTCGATGGGAAACTGGTTAATATTCCAGTACTTCGTATTACTGCGACGGAGGGACGGAGAAGGGTAGACAATGCCAGCCAGGCGATGGTTGTCCTGGTTTAAGTGTGTAGGCAGAGGACTTTGGTAAATCCGGGTTCTCAATGTCGAGACATGATGACGAGCACCTTTTTAGGAGCGAAGTGGCCGATCCCATGCTTCCAAGAAAATCTTCTAAGCTTCAGGTAATACGGAACCGTACCGTAAACCAACACAGGTGGGTGGGGTGAGAATCCTAAGGCGCTTGAGAGAACTCGGGTGAAGGAACTAGGCAAAATAGCACCGTAACTTCGGGAGAAGGTGCGCCCTTGCCGGCGATCAATGTACATTGTGAACTGGTGGGGGTTGCAGTGACCAGGTGGCTGCGACTGTTTACTAAAAACACAGCACTCTGCAAACACGCAAGTGGACGTATAGGGTGTGACGCCTGCCCGGTGCCGGAAGGTTAATTGATGGGGTTAGTCCTCGGACGAAGCTCTTGATCGAAGCCTCGGTAAACGGCGGCCGTAACTATAACGGTCCTAAGGTAGCGAAATTCCTTGTCGGGTAAGTTCCGACCTGCACGAATGGCGTAACGATGGCCACACTGTCTCCACCCGAGACTCAGTGAAATTGAAATTGCTGTGAAGATGCAGTGTTCCCGCGGCTAGACGGAAAGACCCCGTGAACCTTTACTACAGCTTTACACTGAACTTTGGGCCTGCTTGTGCAGGATAGGTGGGAGGCTTCGAAGCAATCACGTCAGTGGTTGTGGAGCCAACCTTGAGATACCACCCTGGCATGTTTGAAGTTCTAACCCAGGCCCGTTATCCGGGTCGGGAACCGTGTATGGTGGGTAGTTTGACTGGGGCGGTCTCCTCCTAAAGAGTAACGGAGGAGCGCGAAGGTACCCTAAGCACGGTCGGAAATCGTGCGGTTTGTGCAAAGGCATAAGGGTGCTTGACTGCGAGACAGACATGTCGAGCAGGTACGAAAGTAGGTCTTAGTGATCCGGTGGTTCTGAATGGAAGGGCCATCGCTCAACGGATAAAAGGTACTCCGGGGATAACAGGCTGATACTGCCCAAGAGTCCATATCGACGGCAGTGTTTGGCACCTCGATGTCGGCTCATCACATCCTGGGGCTGAAGCAGGTCCCAAGGGTATGGCTGTTCGCCATTTAAAGTGGTACGCGAGCTGGGTTTAGAACGTCGTGAGACAGTTCGGTCCCTATCTACCGTGGGTGTTTGAGACTTGAAGGAAGCTGCTCCTAGTACGAGAGGACCGGAGTGGACGTACCTCTGGTGTTCCGGTTGTTACGCCAGTAGCATTGCCGGGTAGCTATGTACGGCAGGGATAACTGCTGAAAGCATCTAAGCGGGAAGCCCCTCCTGAAATGAGGTCTCACCGGGAACTCGATTCCCCTGAAGGGCCCTGGAAGACTACCAGGTTGATAGGCTGGGTGTGGAAGTCCAGTAATGGATGAAGCTAACCAGTACTAATTGCCCGTGCGGCTTGACCATATAACACTCAAGCAGATTGAGTGTGACAGGTAAAACCCAAACCCTCGTCTAGTTGAATTCCAGATTACAGTTTGCCTGGCGGCAATAGAGCGCTGGTACCACCCGACCCCATCCCGAACTCGGAAGTGAAACGGCGTATCGCCGATGGTAGTGCGGGGCCTCCCCGTGTGAGAGTAGGACACTGTCAGGCGTTGATCCAAGGGCCCGTCCCCGAAAGGGGGCGGGCCTTTTTATTGGTCGGTACTTACTTGGGTGCAGCCTGTCCGGCCTGAGACAGGTACTCTTGGCAGGCGGCGTAGTCGCCGCGAAAGCAGATCAGGTCCTCTCGCTGGCGCAACTGGTCCTCGTACATCGGGTCGTAGTAGTGGTTCAGCACGCCTGTCAGCCACTCTAGGTGCTTCTCTACTTCACCGGTCTTTGCCTGCCAGGTGAGCGCTCGCTGCAAGGAGGCGCGGATGCCGGGATAGCGGGCCGGTCCCAGTCTTTTTTGGATCCGCTCGAGGCTGTCCAGCAGGTAGGAGGACAGGGCCTCGAACCCGTCGCCTCCGTCCTCGATGGCACGAAACTCCGCCTGCATGCCCACTACATATTCATCGAGCAGTCGCTGCAGCCGGGCCTCGAAAGGCTCTTCGATGACGACGATCGGGGAGCGGCGCATCTGCTCAAACAGGGATTTGGGTAAACCGGTGCGCCCGATGGTGCGTGACTCGTCCTCGAGCACGATGTCGCGAATGTTTTTGTGACGCAGTTTCAAAAGAGCGATGGACAGACGGTTTTCAAAATCGACCTGGGAGGGCTGGCTTGTCGCATGGCGCCCGAAACTCGAGCCGCGATGATAGGCGAAGGCCTCAAGGTCGATAGCCCGTTCGAGGCTAGCGACGAGATCCGTTTTGCCGCAGCCCGTCTTGCCGCCGACCAGGGTCAGCGCGCATTGTGGGGGGACGGTCTCAAGTGCATTCAGCAGGAAGGTGCGCAGGGCCTTGTAGCCGCCTGCCACGACCGGGAAATCCGTGCCGGCCTCATGCATCCAATGCTGTGCGATCTGCGAGCGAAGCCCGCCGCGAAAACAGTACAGGGCCCCGTGTGGATGGCGGTTTGCGAACTCGATCCAGGACGAGACCCGGGCCTCACGTGCCTCCCCGTGCACGAGATTGTGACCCTTTTCAATGGCATCCTGCTTGCCCTGGTGCTTATAGCAGATGCCGACGACTTCGCGCTCGTGATCGTCCAGCAGCGGCAGGTTCTCGGCCATTGGAAAGGCGCCGCGGTTGAATTCGATGGGGGCACGCACATCGATCAGCGGAATGTCATCCACGAACAGGCTAGTGTAGGCATCGGCCTCCACGTGGCTGGGCTGGGTCGAAGTAGCAGTCATGGTTCTCATACGCTCCTCATGCAAACGTGGCAAGCGCGAGGAGCGATTACCGACATAGTCCGCAGGTCATTGTGCCAAAAAGGGTTTTTCTGTGCTACGGCGGGAAATTTGGGTAGTGTATCCGTTTGAAATTTGAGGGTGGTTTACTAAAAGAGGCATGCTAAGATTTTCCAGTGCACCTCTCTGCTTCAGAGTGAGCCGCAGGCGCTCAACATTTAATTGAGTCACTGCTCTCTTAGGAATAGTCAGGGATTTGAAAGAGATTTTACAAGATGTTTTTTTGCTAAGAAGTGTATTGGAAACACTTCATAACGAGGGCAGACACCATTCTTTACAGATGGACAGGTGGCTGATACTGGCAAACATTATGAAAACCCGAACGATGCAATTCTATAAATTAATATTTTCCACCATACTTGTATTCATCACTGTATTTTTTGTTGGTTGCAGCAAACCTGTACTAGATATTCCAGATCCTCAAAAACGGCATCTACAACAAGCTAAAAGTACACTGTCTTACACTTCAATCGCACCTGCCCCTACCTTTACAGGGTTGGTAGGTATGCAACAGAAACTGGATCGAGTTACTGCCAATCTTAGGTCTGCGACTTTTCGTGTATGCCACCGTTTTGGACTCGAGATGGATCGATGCGAGAAAGCGTCTAACGCTCCCATAAAGCTTCATCATGACGTAAATGACATCAACGCCTATGCTGATCACAATGATACGGTTGGCGTATATGGAGGCCTTACCAACAGATTGACTGAAGATGAGGTGGCTGCAGTTATAGCCCATGAATTCTCACATGTGATGCTTGGCCACTCTAACAAGACATTGACCAATGCCTTGGTCGGTATGTTGATCGGGGCTGGTGTCATCGCAGCCCTTGCTGATAGCGAAGACATCCCGTTACAAAGCCAGGATCTAGAAACTGCCATGGACTTGGGGGGCTTTATAGGTAGCCGTGTGTACAGCAAGGACATGGAAATCGAAGCAGACCATATAGCCATACATATTCTGAAAGAGGCAGGTTATTCAACCAAGGTAATGAGGGACGCAATCATACGGTTGAGCCGTATAAAGGAAAAAGCCTCCTATGACAAGTCAATTGGAAAAGTTGGTTTTCTAAGGACTCATCCAACAGATGAAAGGCGTATGGCGCATATCTTGAAGACCATGGAAGAAGTCAAATCAGAGACAACACGCCGCAATTCCCAACCTGTTTTTCGACCATCTTCAGGTAGTTGCTGGCAAGACGGTCAATACCAGGTGCCTTGTTAAAATAGCGTTACAGGGCAGTGTACCAAAACAAGGCATAGGCACATCTTTACTACAAGTTGTCTGCCCATCACTGGTGTACCAAGGAAAGATGTAGTGGATAACAGACGCAATGGAGACACTACCAAAATTTGTGCCTGGTAGTTGCATCGTCGCGGTTTATGTCCACCGGGCAAGGTTCTTTGGGTGGGGTGATCCTGTATAGTTAGGTGGGTTAGTTTGCAATTGGCAGAAGGTATCGGCATGCCAGCACATCTCAAATGGTTTGGAAAACGCGAACAGGTCGAGGCGGTGGAAGAAGGATCCGTCCTCGCGCCGAAGTTCGACGAGCACGGCCTGGTGCCGGCCGTGACCACGGATGCCGAGTCCGGTGAACTGCTGATGCTGGGCTACATGAATGCCGAGGCGCTTGAGAAAACCATAGAATCTGGGGAAGCGCACTACTGGAGCCGCAGCCGCGAGTGCCTGTGGCACAAGGGTGCGACCAGCGGGCTCGTGCAGAAAATCGTTGAACTACGCATCGACGACGACCAGGATGCCGTGTGGCTGCGCGTGAACGTGCAAGGTGGGGCCAGTTGCCACGTGGGGTACCGTTCCTGCTTTTATCGCGTCGTCCCCACGGGAGAGCAGCCGCAGGATGCGCCGATCCAGCTGGAATTTCGCGAGCACGAAAAAGTATTCGATCCGAAAGAGGTCTACGGCGATGCACCCAATCCCACGAAATTGTGAATTGGAGCTTCTTCTGACCATGCAGACCGACCTACCTACCCGAACCTGTAGCGATTCGTGATGTCAGCGACACGTACATCGGTAATCACCACCACCCAGGTGGATGCGGACGTAGAGGAAGTGGCCTGTGACGGCGGTGGTAGTTCCGGGCATCCGCTGGTCTACCTGCCGTTTGGCAAAAATGACAAGGTCGTTTGCTATTACTGCGGGCGGCGTTTTCAGAAAAGCCCATTCAAGATCCCTGCAGACAAGCCGCAGGGGTAGCCCTCCGATCGGAGCTTTCCACTCCGGAAGTGCCGAGATACAGATTTTGCCGAAGGTGCTTTTGACCAAATAGCCGCAGCGGCTACTTACTATCAGGCTTGTTGGGCCGTGACGGATCGTTGTCAGCAACGGGCGGGATCACAGGCCACCCCTCCGGGGGGTGGATCGGGTTCCCGTTCTCGTCCGTGAAATTTACGCCCAGCAGATTCGTCCACTTCGCTAATCTGTTTTCTTCATCATCAGGCATGCCCCACTTGTATCATCATATCGGACTGAAATACAACGATTCTCGACGCTGATCGGTGTCTATCGTCACCGCAGCGTCGTCCTCTCTGCAGGCCGGCCCGGTAGACTGGGAAGCTAGAATTTAAAGCGCAGTGCCGCAAGCCAGGCGCGGGTCTGGTAGTCGGCGGAGGTCCGGTTGATCGGGACCTGGATGTCCCTGCGGGTACCGTCCTCCCGGTAGCGCACGATGTCGATGTCGCCGGTGTCGGTATGGATCTCCCCCGCATCGGTATACCGGTAGCTCAAATCGAGGCACATGCTGCTGTCGATCGGTATCGCCATCCCGGCGCTCAGCATCCAGGTGAACTCTCGCCCGCTGCCCCCGGGTAAGACGGTGTAGGGGATCTCGCCACCCGGACCGCGGCGCAGGTAGCCGTTCGGGTTGTCAGGTTCAGGAAAGCGTTGCACGTAACTGCCCAGGCGGTAGTCGGTGACCCCAAGGCCTGCACCCAGGAAGGGCTGGATGCGGACTCCTGGGGCAAGATCCCACCCCTTGAAATCATAGTATCCGGTAAGCAGGAGTTGCCAGGTGTCGAGCCTCGCACTCGAGGGCTGATGCTGGCCTGAATTGCTGTAGTTCGTGTTGCCCCGCCAATCGAGGTCGTGGGTAAGGTCCAGTTCCAGTTGGGCGCGCAAGCGGTGGGACAGTCGCGTGCCCGCAGAAAGATGCAACTGCAGGCCGTCGTCGATCGCTCCGGCATCGAAAGTGTCCTCGCTCCCGTAGAGTGCGGCATGTCCGGAATTCTCGCCGTCGACGAACCGGGTGTCTTGCTCGCGGAGCAAGGCAAGGCCTGCGCTCCAGTAGCGGGCTTGCCATGTAGAGTTCGCCTCGGTGGCAGGGAGGCTGGCTGCGGGTCCCTGGGGTCCTTCGGAGCCGACGGCAGGCTGACCCAGGCCTGCGAGGGCCCACATGGCCGTAAGGAGAGGCCACCATGTGTTCGAAATCCTCATCGCTGCGCATTGTGTTCGTTTTCGCTCCAAATCACAATTGCAAATGTTCTCCTGGACAAGTAACCAGATGTGAAGTGGCTCCCCCGTATGGGCGTTTGTATTGATGGACACTTGTCGGTACGCTACTTGGCTCCGGGTTCGGCATGGGTGTGACGTGCTGGACCAAAGATGCGATGAGAGAGGTAGGTATGGCGACTGATAAGATTAGTGTGATGGTTACTTCAAACAAGCGTGAGCAACTGCAGATGGCTGCCATGGTGGCCTCGGTGGGAGCCGTGAGCGGCAATGACGTGTCAGTATTTCTGTCCATGAATTCCCTGAATTTTTTTATCAAGGACTCCTCCGAGCACGCCACGCCGGATGGTCCAATGGGCAAGCTGATCGAGGAGAAAAATGTCCCGGACTTCAAGGATTTGTTTCAGCAGGCCGTTGAATACGGGGACGCAAAAATTTTCCCATGCTCAATGGCAGTTGATATACTTGGGATTGGTCAGGACGACCTAGAGACGTACATTTCCGAGCCCATGGGCCTGACGACCTTCCTGAGCGATGCATCGGATGGCCAGGTCTGGCACTTCTAATACTGAGAGAACAGACGTCATGGAAAGAAAACTGGTTGATGCTAAAAATACATTTTGCCCGGGCCCGCTCATGGAGCTCATCGGGCAGATGAAGCTGGCATCGGTCGGGGATGAGCTGGAAGTGCTGTCGACCGACAAGGGTTCCGCGGCTGACATCCCGGAATGGATCAACAAGGTGGGGCATGAATTGCTGGACAGCTTCGAAGAGGACGGTGTCTTGCATTTGATCGTAAAAAAGACAAAGTGACCTGTGCGACTCGGGCATAGGGACACAAGAATAAAAGCGAGGTAGAGCATGAGGATACTTATTGTTGGTGGTGGAATGGGCGGCACGATATTGGCCAATAACCTGGCCAGGCGCCTGAGGGGAGAACTCAAGTCCGGCAAGGCGAGCATCACGATGCTGTCGGCAACGGATCAGCACATGTATCAGCCGGGGTTGCTGTACGTGGCCGTTGGCAAGATGTCGCCGGATGAGCTGTACCGCGATCAGGCGGGTCTGCTGGAGTCCAGTATCCGCTTCGAGGTGGATCCGGTGACCAAGTTTGATCTCGCCGGCAATAACGTGACCACGGAAAGTGGCAAGCGCCATGATTACGACGTCATCGTCGTGGCCACAGGGTCCCGCCCACATGCAGAAGGAACCCCGGGGCTGGCAGAGCATGCCCTGCAGTTCTACACCGAGGCCGATGCCCTCAACATGTACAAAAGCCTGCAGGCATTCGAAGGTGGCCGGGTAGTGGTCGCGGTCGGCGTCCCGCACAAGTGCCCCATGGCCCCGCTTGAGATCACGTTCATGCTGATCGATTATTTCAAGGGGCGTGGCATCTGGGACAAGGTCGACATGCACTACACCTACCCGATCGGCCGGGTGCACAGCCTGGAGCCCGTGGCCAACTGGGCAGTACCGGAGTTTGAGCGTGTAGGCGTCACCTACGAAACCCTGTTCAACATGAAAGAGGTCACCGCAGACAAGGTGATCAGTGAAGAGGGTACGGAAACAGACTATGACTTGCTGGTGACCATCCCGTCGCACAAGGGCATGGCGGTGATCGAGGAGAACGAGCTGGGAGCCGGAGGATTCATCCCGACGGACCGGGCGCGCCTCAACATCGAAGGCCATGACAATGCCTTCGTGATCGGCGATACGACCAACCTGCCGATCAGCAAGGCCGGCTCTACGGCCCACTTCGAAGCCGAGGCCCTGGCGGAAAACATCGCTTCGACCATCAAGATCGGCACGCCGGTTCGTGATTACGACGGCAAGGTGTTCTGCTTCATCGAGGCTGGTGAAGGCCGGGCTACCTATGCCATGTTCAACTACCAGAATCCACCGGATCCGAAACCGCCGACCAAGGGCATGCACTGGTTCAAGACCGTCTATAACAAGATGTACTGGGCCAGCGCGCGCGGCTTGCTGTAAGGGGATGGGATCATGAGTGAGACATCCATACAATCAGAAGTCGAACGCGTCATCGAGGGGGCTGCGGATGCGCTCTCGGACGACATCGTCGCCCGACTGGGCTCCACCATGGGCGAGGGGCTGATCCTCCTTGACCAGGTCAGTCACAGCAACCTGGACCAGGCCATTCCTGTCATCAATGATCTGGTTACATCCGGGGACCTGGAAAGAGGGGCCAACCTCTTGCGGGTACTGGGTGCGGCAGGCGATGCACTGGGCGATGACATCGTCGGGCGCCTTGGCGGAGTACTCAACGAGTTACTGTGCCTTGCGGACAGACTCGCCAACAACGAGAACCTGAACCGGTTGCTGGATTTCCTGGAGCAGGATGACGTGATCGAGACCCTGGAGACCCTGTGCAAGGCCACCTCCGAAGTCCGAAACGCACAACCCAGCACACCGCCGCCGGCCACGATCATGGGTCTGGTCAACACGATGAAAGACCCCGAGATGCAGCAGTCGCTGCAGATGTTGTCGAGGTTCGCTTCGGCCTTCAGGCGCTGACGGGATATTTTTGCGGCTCATGGCTTCACCGGCGCCGGTGAAGCCGTAGGGCTTGCACAGCGGGATCGCCGCCCCAAGGGTTCAGTAGTCGTACATCAGGGCATGCGCGCCGCATGCCGGTTTCATCATGTCTTTTTTTCGAGCTTCTGCCAGCTGTCACGCAGCGTGACGATGCGGTTGAACACCGGGTGCTCCTTTTGCGTGTGTTCGCGGTCCAAGCAAAAATAACCCTGTCTCTCAAACTGTACGCGGTCTTCCAAGGCTAATGCCTGGGCTGCAGGCTCGATCTTGCAATCCTGCAGTATCTCAAGGGAATCCGGGTTCAGGGATGCTGCAAGCTCCGGGCTTGAGCCGGGATCCGGGATATTGAACAGGCGGTCATACAGGCGCACTTCAGCATCCACGGCATGCCTGGCCGAAACCCAGTGGATGACGCCCTTGACCTTCTTCTTGCGTCCTGCGGCCCCCCCGCTTTCCGGGTCATAGCGGCAGTGTAATTCCGTCACCTCTCCGGCCTCGTTCTTGATGACGTCCATGCAGGTGATGTTGTACGCATAACGCAGGCGCACCTCCCGCCCGGGTGCCAAGCGAAAGAACTTGCCGGGAGGGTCTTCCAGGAAATCGTCAGACTCGATGTACAGGGTGCGTGAGAAGGGAACGGAACGCCTTCCCATGTCCGGATCTTTCGGATGGTTGCCGACCTCCAGCATCTCCTCCTGGTCTTCGGGGTAATTCTCGATGACCACCTTGAGCGGCTTGAGCACGCACATGATGCGAGAAGCACAGGGGTCCAGGGTTTCGCGTATGCAGTTCTCCAGCACGCTCATTTCAATCAGGGCATCTTTTTTGGTGATGCCGATGCGATCGCAGAAATCCCGAATCGCTTCGGGAGGGATACCGCGCCTTCGCATGCCCGACAGGGTCGGCATGCGCGGATCATCCCAGCCGTCCACGTGGCCTTCCTGGACCAGGAGGCCCAGCTTGCGCTTGCTGGTGATGGTGTAGTCGAGCGCCAGCCGTGCAAACTCGATTTGCTGCGGATGATTTGGGGTTTGCAACGTATCTAGCACCCAGTCATACAGGGGACGGTGATCTTCGAATTCGAGCGTGCACAGGGAATGCGTGATCGCCTCCAGGGCATCCGAGAGGCAGTGCGTGTAGTCGTACATCGGGTAGATGCACCACGCATTTTGCGTTCTCGGGTGGGCCGTGTGCTTGATCCGGTACAGTACCGGGTCGCGCATGTTGATATTCGCAGACGCCATGTCGATCCTGGCGCGCAGCACATGTTCGCCTTCCTGGAATTCGCCCGAGCGCATGCGCTGGAACAGGTCCAGGTTTTCCTTCACCGTGCGGTTGCGGTAGGGGCTGTCCTGACCAGGTTCAGTGAGGGTCCCTCGCTGGCGGCGGATTTCCTCGGAATCCAGGCTGCAGACAAAGGCCTTGCCGGATTCGATCAGCTGGACCGCGTACTGGTAGAGTTGCTCGAAGTAATCCGAGGCGAAGCACAGTGTCGACCATTCAAAACCAAGCCAGCGGATGTCCTTCTGGATCGCATCGATATATTCCTGGCTTTCCTTGTCCGGGTTGGTGTCATCGAAACGCAGGTTGCAAAGGCCCCGGTAGTCCCTGGCGATGCCGAAATTCAGGCAGATGGACTTGGCATGTCCGATATGCAGGTAGCCGTTGGGTTCGGGTGGGAAGCGGGTAAGTACCTTGCCGTCGTTTTTCCCATCGGCCAGGTCCTGATCTATAATCTGGCGGATAAAGTTCTTCGGGGGTTCTGCAGTTCGGTTGTTCATTGGATCTGAACGGCTTTTCGGTCGCAAACCGGCTCGGGAAATTTTTGCATGATCGGGGTACGCTCGCTGGAATGTATCAGAACCCAACACGCCGGAATTGTAAAGAATTGATGTGGTGCCCTCAGGCTCAGATAGTCTTGCTGGGCGAATCATGGCTCTGCCCGCAAGATCCGGCCTGATCAAATTGATTGCCCAGAACCACAAGATGGCTGGCCCTGTGATGGCTCTTGAGCCTTTGGATGCAGACAGCATACGGGAGCATCTGGGCAAACAGGGTACCCACCATCCATACCGCATCGACGTCTTGCCCACCGTGACTTCCACCAACGATTACCTGGCAGAACTCGGCCTGACTGGAACAGGTTGTGTGGCCGTATGTATGGCCGAGGAGCAGACGCAGGGAAAGGGCCGTTTTGGCCATGCCTGGTGGTCGCCGGCTGGGGTGAATCTGTACCTGTCGATGCAGTGGGGCCTGCAGCAATGGAGGACGCAGTACGAAGTACTGGGCTTGCGGCTGCTCATCGCGGTTGCACAGCTCTTGGAAGAGCAGGGCGTGGCTGGCGTCAGGCTCAAGTGGCCAAACGATATCTGCCTGGCCGGGAAAAAACTGGGTGGGGTCCTGATCGAGCGAAAGGCGGCCTTGGCACAAAACAGCCTGATCATCGGGGTAGGCCTGAACGTGGCCATGTCGCAGGCAGAGGAATTCCAAGAAACCCCGGGGTGGGTAGACCTGCTTAGCGCTCATCCGGACTGGAATTTGTGCAGGAATGAACTTGCGGCCCACGTGATCACGGTGCTGACTCGTGTACTGGACACGCTCGATGACAGCGACCCGGAGGATCTTTGCGCTGCCTGGGAGCGGTATGATTCGTTGGACAATCAGAGAGTCGAGTTTCTGTACCAGGACCGGCACATGCATGGGGTAGCGCAGGGGATTGATGCGCAAGGCCGCATCGTGATGCATGTGAATGGCGAGCATTTGCACTTTCACAGTGCCCATGTGCGAGAACTGCGGTCATGAAGGCACTACTGGATCTTGGCAACAGCCGCTGCAAGTTTGCAATCCTCAAACCGGGAGAGGCAGACACCTTTGGGGCCGTACCTTACCAGGACGGGAGTCGGCTGGACGTCATTGCATCCGTTTTAGAGCCATATGAGCTAGATAGCATCGTCGTGTGCTCCGTGCTCGGCCGGCAATTCAACGAGCAGCTACAGGACCGGTTTGCGGCAAGCAGTTTTTATTTTCTGAACCCTGCCGAGAGATGCTTCGGTATCACGTTGGCGTACGATGATCCCGGCACGCTGGGAGTGGACCGGCTGGCCGCTTTGATTGCGGCCAAGGTGCGTTATACAGGTAGCACATGCATTGTGGATTGCGGAACGGCTGTTACCGTCGATGTACTGGACTCGGGAGGCATGCATCGCGGGGGAGTTATCTTCCCGGGGCTCGCCAGCATGCGTGCAGCACTAGAGATGGATACGGCAATCGATCTCAATAGGGAGGCAGGTAGCTTTGCGATCCCTGCAACATCTACCCGAGATGCCATCTACAGCGGGTGCCTGAGTGCGGTGGCAGGTGGCATCAACCAAGCCGTTGATCGCATGCAGGCCGAGGGTGAGCCCTTTGAGCAGATCATTCTGACCGGTGGGGATGCCGAACTCCTGATGCCGTTGCTTGCCCAACCAGTCATTCATGAGCTCGACTGGGTACTAGAGGGCTTGAGGCATGTATCCGAGTGTCTGGGTGCATAGTGCACCATTGCCTGATATACGGGAACTCATTACACTCATTGAGGCACCAAATTGCTGGCGTAGCTCAGTTGGCAGAGCAGCTGATTTGTAATCAGCAGGTCGTAGGTTCAAATCCTATCGCCAGCTCCACCCCCCAAAGGGTCCTTCAGGTGCCAGTAAGCAGGTAGTGGTTGCAGGCGTGAATCTTCCACGGGCGAACCGACCGTGAAATGGTACAGACTTTGCCAACCGTGATCACTGATGCCAAGCACTTCATGCATGACATCATCGAAAAAGCAGCCGATCCCGGTTGATCGAATCCCTGCAGCTTCAGCTTCCAAGTATAGGATTTGCCCAATCAATCCTGTTTCCCAGAACAGGCGTGTATAAAACGACGCGCCGTGCTGTTCAAGGCTGGCATCGAATGCAGCCAGCATCCCAAGTGCAAAGGCACCGTCTGCCGCAATATCCTGATGACAACTGATGATTTTCGCAACCTCGCGTGTATCGGCTTCTTGCAACAGATACAAAGGGAGTGTTTTCGGACAACTATCGGGCTTTTCCCAACATAGTTCTGGATGTAATGCCTTTTTAAGTGAAGCTTCATGGGCAGGGTCGCGCACGAGCATATACAGTCCTGATTGCAAGCCCTCTACACGATGAACAAATATTGCAAGCGAAATACATGCCCTCCAGGGCAACACCTCCAGAATGTCATTCCCGGCATACGGGGTGACATGCGTTAGCATTCTGTAAAATGTATCGCTGCTGATCGCGCCATGCCCGTCCATCGACAGCGCGCTTCGACGTTCCCTGATTATTCTTCGAGCGGATATTCGCCTGTCCACATCAGACTCATTGTCAAGGTCATGTGCTGTTCCGGAATGATGTTCGTGATTGAATCGACAAGGACTGTTGGAACGACATGCTTTCGCAACCTGTCCAATAATGGGCCAGTCATGATGATCATTACTTAACAAATTTGGACTGCCTTCAAATTCGATTGTTTTAAGACGTTCAAGCAATGCAACGGGGAGATCAATGAGGGGACCTGTCCATGCCCTGTCTTTAGCATATGGATAAACTGCCAGCAGGCAGTCCGGATGTTCCGCCTCAATGCCTTCTTGCTGATGCAGCCCCAACAGCGTTTTCAGGCCGGTATCTGTCACGCAGTGAATCAACCTGGTTTTCCAGCCGAGGGCCGCTGCAGCGAAAGTGACAGCACCAATCGCATGTCCAACATCGTGGTGGCAGTAACGAAAGGCCCGTTCACCATACTTCCAGGATTCACGCCAGTAGATCGAGGTCAATGCAACCAACAGGAAATCCGGCGGCAGTCCATTGCTCAAGGCATGCCATTCCTCCTTCGTCAGGATCGCCCGGCGCTCCAATGCATGTCTGTAGGCAGAATAATGATGAACGGCGCTTACTTCGCTTAAACCCTGAACCGGGCCAGTGATCAAATATGCCTCTGTAGGGTGGAGGTTGCCGCTTGAAGGATTGACCCGCAAGGACCAACGATTTCCGTTTGCCTGTTTCCAGGCGGAAATTGCGAGACTTTCATAAAAGATACGGCTGATGGAATCCCGGTTTATGCGTGCTGCAGGGGTTGGGTATGCCTCGAATAGCGAGTCGTAGCTTGGCGTTTCTGTGCTGTGTGGATGGTTTAGTGGAAGAATGGATGCCTGGTCGTAACGCCGGAACGGATCGGGTTGATTCTCCCAATCCATGTAACCCAATGAGCGTGCATAGCGTTGAAGTTGATGTTTGGTTTGGTCGTGATACTCGTACACGATATCAAGATTAGAGGAGTTGAGATGTTTCTTGGACATTCTGTCAGCCAGTCATCCAGGCAGTATTCATTGAGCAATGAAAACAGCCGGGCTACGTATCGTATACGTTCGTCCATCGGTTTACACGTTCTCCAGGGCATCGGAAGTTCCCCCCAAATGCCCGATTGTGTAACCTATGTGCCCGGAATATTGTGTTACCTATGTGTCGGGAACCACAGGGGACTTCTCTTCAGTCCCATGTACCTGCAATCGAGACAGCATTGAACAAAGCCCGGGACCGGTTCAAATCCTGCCAACGGACCAGTACACCAAGGGGTATCCTCCTGTCCTGGCGGCATCCCGTGATCTACATGCTTTGTCTGGCAGCCTTTGCTTGGTTGGCAGGCGCGTGCGTTTCCAAGCCTTTGGAGGTTAGCAGTCAGGATGCCACGCATTTTTCACGTGGATCGCTGGATGGGCTCTGGAGAGGAGATTTCGATATCGAGGGAAGAGGTCCGTTCGACTTCACGGCATTGCACGTCAATGGCAAGGCATATGCCTACAGCCGGCGTGCTGGGGCGTTGTATGCCGGTAGTGTGGAAAGGGACGGCGAGATCTTTACCTCCACCTACACGCTGTTCTTGCGGGGCGGTCTTCCACTGGATGTCGCCGTGATCACGGGCGAAATCAAAGAAGAAAACAGGATTTCCTCGCGCTTTGTCACAATGAACGGGCGCAATACCGGGACCCTGGACCTTGTCTACGATGCGGTGTATGACACACCCTCCTCGTTGGCCAGGCTTTCGGGGGCCTGGTCATCCATGGACAGCAATGATCAGATGGCTGAATTCCAGATTGACTCCAAGGGCCAGATCCAGGGTCATGATTCCAGGAACTGTGAATACCTGGGCGAGCTGGACCTCATCAATCCCGCCCACAATGCGTACGAGGTGGAAGTGAGGGTCCGAGGATGCGAATTCATGAAAGGAGACTATGAGGGCGCATCCTTCATGGAAGGAGGTCGATTGAGTGTGCTCATCTCGAATGTAAACCGTGCCTTGTTTTTTCAGTTCAGTCCCAGTCCGTAGTAGATGGAAAGGTGGGGCTAGTCTGGCTGGTCAATTCGGGCAAGGTCTGATCTAGGGGTAGGGGCCTTGCTATGCGATATTGACAGTACATGGAGGTATGCCACACAATCCCTGCCCTTTGGAGGGGTACCCAAGCGGTCAACGGGAGCAGACTGTAAATCTGCCGGCTCAGCCTTCGGAGGTTCGAATCCTTCCCCCTCCACCATTTAAAGTTTAGAATCCGGACCCTGAAATGGTCCTGTTTCGGGTTCTGCGGGTGTAGTTCAATGGTAGAACCTCAGCCTTCCAAGCTGATGATGTCGGTTCGATCCCGATCACCCGCTCCATGCTGCCACCATCGATTCTGTGCTGTGCAAAATGCTAGGATTGTGGATCTTTCGGCTAAGGGTTAGAAATTACCACGGCCTGGATTTTTGCTGGCTACAATTGTATTTGCCTTTATAGCCCACATAGCTCAGACGGTAGAGCACTTCCTTGGTAAGGAAGAGGTCACCGGTTCAAGTCCGGTTGTGGGCTCCAGAGGTCACCGGTTCAAGTCCGGTTATGGCTCCATTTGAACAGTCCTAGAGCGTCCGAAGGTGTGAAAACCTAAGAAGTCGCAAAACCAAAGCCAGAGTTTTTTCGAGTCACTTTAAGGGCGGTCCATCACAATCAGAATGTAAACTCATGACAGTTTTCTTGTCTACGGTAAATTAGTTGGCCGCGTGATTTAAAAAGTTTGTTTGTAGGGCTTAGTGCATCCCACAACTCGTTGGCAAATTGGAATACTATTTCTTGAAATGAATTATGGCTCACAGATTATCTTTTCATATTTCCCAAAGCATGGATATAAAAATGGAGTACAAAACCAGAGAATGTGATGACAATACAGATTCCAAAACCACTTTATGAACAAGATTTCGAAGACTGCAATGAGGTGTTGTGGCGTTGCATATTGGACGATCCGATGGCCAGTAAATATGGCCGCCGAGGACAGCGTCAGCACGGTGTAGACATTGTTGGTCGCAGAAATCGCAATCCTGCTCATCTAGTCGGTATTCAATGCAAGTTAAAGTCAGACAGACATAAGCTTACAGAACAGGAAGTTCATGACGAGGTAAGTAAAGCATTAACATTCGAACCACGACTATCAGAGTATGTAATTGTCACAACTGCTCCTGACGATGCGAAGCTCCAAAGTCTAGCAAACAAACTTTCGATTGAAGTAAGTAAATCTAGACCTTCAGTTCTCAACATTTATATTTTTGGATGGGACAAACTACAACGCGAAATTCAACGCTACCCTAAAGCCCACAAGGTCTTTGATCCGTCGTATACACCACAGATAGACCAAATAGAGAACGCTATTGAAGACATTCCCGATAGGGTGTCAGCTGTGTTGTCTCCCGAAATTGAAGTAGTTCGCCAAGAAGTAACTTCCCTAAAAAGTAGTGAAATTGCGATAGCCCACTCTGCTGTTCAATCTGAACATGAAAAACATATCAAAGATTGTTTGGAGCTTCTACCTAGCAAACCTGAAGCCGCACTTGACCTATTGCAAAAGCTTGAGGGAAGGCTAGCATCTAATACTTCGGATCACGTTCGATTCCAGATAAAGACAAATATTGCGGTTTGCCTGCTGGAGTTGGGGGAAAAGAGGGAAGCCGCGAATAAGTTAATTGCTGCTTGGGACTTTGCACCAGAGGATCCAAAAGCAATTGCAAACAAGGCACTAGGTTTCCTGCTTTTAGAAAATTTTGACCGTGTAAGAGGTTTTGTTGAGGAGAGGTTAAAGAAACAACCCAGCAATGCACGTCTCGCAGCATGTTATCTCCAAAGCCTGATACATGACGAATCAATTGACGATCCGATTTCACTAATACCTGAAGAAAGTCGGAATACACCCGAAGTTGCCGAGGCTCATGTGCAGTGGCTCATGGAACGGGGAGAATCGAATTCCTGGTGGGATGAGGCAATATCCGCTTATCACCAATTTCCTGAAATTGAGGCATTACAAGAACTAGGTGCTAACGCCTTGCTTTCGAGAGCAATCGGTGGAGAGCGATACCTTGACGGGCAGTCCTTTAATGCAAATGAATTCGATGACGTCAATGAGGCTATCCAGATATATGAATCGCTGTGGGAGAAGGTCCAAGATAGAAGTGTAAAACGCAGCAGTGACCTATCGTCAATACCGATTAACTTGATGGTCTCATACCACATTGTTGGGAATGACGAAGCTGCTATCGATCTTGGTTGGAAAGCCCATAAAAGATTCCCTGATGAAGAGAGCATAAAGGGGTATCTCGCATCGCTACTAACCAATCTAGGCGATACTGCCCAAGCCTCAGAACTCATCGTAGGACTTGCTGACAGTGCTCAAGTCATTACTGCTCGGTTCAGGATTGCTGTTGTAAACAAGGACTGGTCTACAGTTTTAGAAATTGCCGAAAAATACTTAGATCAATTTCCTGGACCGGAGCAAATTGTCGTTCGAGCAACAGGAGTGGTAGCGCGGATGGAATTGGCAGAAACGGCGGGTGCACGGGACATACTAGAAGAGGAGTGTAGGAATTTTGAAGGTAATACACGTGCATTAATTGCACTAGCGCAGTCTGCACGTATTTTGGGAATTGAAGACGCTTCTCTGTCGCTATTTGAGTCGGCAACTCGGGCATTTCGGAATGGAGACGGTACGTACGTTGCCCGTCTTGCACTTGCCGAAGAGGCCATAGCACGCAAACAACCAGATATAACCATAGAAGCATTGCTTGGCCGTGTAGAACTCGATCGGGATAGTGGGGAACTTCGTACATTGGCGACAGCTCTTGCATTTGACTTCCCCGTACGAGATAGAGCGAAAAAGTTTTTTTCCGACTTGGCATCAGATGTTCGATGCAATGCCTTCTTCCAAAGATTGGAGGGTATCCTACATTTCAACAGATGCGATTACGAAGAAGCTGCCAAGCTGCTATTGAATGCATTTGAGAAGGAACCCCAAATTTACGGGTTACTGTGCTTGGTGAAGGCGTACTTCGCTATAAATGATCAAGAAGCAATCAAGAAGTTAGTAAGTGGTCTGGAAGTCGATAATTTGGAGGGCTCTCCACTGGACCGTATGGACCTTAGCCATGTTCTTCTAGACTTCTCAAAACCGATGCGTGCTCTTCACGTTGCCTATGCGGCACTTATTGAAGATCTTTCGAACGCGGAACTAGTGGCAAAATTTCTGACTCTCGTGCTGAGGGCAACTTCAGCGGATCAGGGACTTGGCATCAGTGATACTGTCGGCGCTGGTACGTGGATTCGGTTAACAACTGCCAGAGGTGAGTGCTACGAGGCGTTGGTTGGAGAATCTCAAGATAGACCTTGGGGCCAAGCTGTAGCTGTTAGTAACCCGTTTATTTCAGCATGTTTCAAGCTAAAGGCAGGGAATGAGTTTAAGACAACTAATTCATTGGGTGTCAAAGAGACGTGGATAGTAGCTCAAATTAAACCATGGTGGCTGCAGGCATTCCATCATCTTACGGCCAGCTTTAGCCAAAGATTTCCTGAGGCACATGGATTTGCCTCATTGACTATGGCGGATGATGATATAGAGCCAGTGCTAGAGCAAATCCGCCGTCATAGTGCGATGGCACGGCAGCAGGCGGATATCTATTTGCAACATAACATCCCACTAGTTTCCGCCGCAGGAAATCGGCCAGGCGGTGCATTGGCATTCGCACAGTATCTAGGCTCAATAGGCGAAGAAGTGAAGGTTTGTTTTGGTGTACACGATGAGCGTGATAAAGCACTGAGAGTGATCCAGGAACACGACCGTGGTGGCGCAGTTCTCGATGCTTTCACGGCTTGGCACGCAGCAGTTCTTGGAGTACTACCAGTGTTAAAAGAGCGGCTTGGCCCCTTGGCGATTCCTGCTCATGAGCTAAACCGACTAAGAGAGTTGACAGAGGATCATTTCGGTCTAGACGAAAGTGATTCGATGACCCTTGGCTATCATGACGGCAAGTTCTTTCAATCAATAGAAACCTCTAAGGACCGGGCAAAGCGGCTTAATGTGGCGAAGTCACTAGTAGAAACTATTGAGGAATATTGTGCAGTAGAGCCGCAGCAATTGCCAGACAACCTTTCGGAACTCGGCGAGAAATTGATTCGTATTCCGCCGGATGGTGCATTCAGTGTAGGTGTCATGGCTGGTGAGACCCGTATTCTTGTTAGTGAGGATCTCGCAATTCGGCAATATTCCCAAGAAGCATTTTCTACGAAGGGCGTTTGGATTCAAGCTGTATTATTTAGTGCAGAACAAGCAGGAACTATATCCACCGAATCTTATGCTGAAGCAACTGTTTACCTCGCGGAGCATCGACACGGGTATGTATCTGTAAACGCTCCAGTTCTTCTTTCGGTGTTCAAGCGAGATGAGAGTCGGGACTTGAATCAGTTGGAAGCTCTATGTACCTATGTGGGTGGAGAAAACGCAGATCCTCAATCCAATACAAAAATCGTTGCAGATTTTGTCAATACAATTTGGGCCAATGCACAGCCAATAATATGGGCAGACAATTTTCCAATAGACGCTAAGACTTTAAAGGCTACAAATCTTATGTTTCGCACGTTGATTCTTGCTAGGCGTGACGGTGAGTGGGCACGATGGGCGGCTTCGCTTTGTCAAGCACTAGCGAAAAAGCCCCGGAATTATTTTCTCCGTTGGTGTGAAGAGAATTTCCTTCCGGTCGGCCAACTCCTAGCATCACTAAGGGGGAATTAGGGGCAAAGATAAGAACTAGTTGCACACTAAGCATGATCTTGGTCGCAAGGTACTAGGATATTATTTCTAGATGCAATGGTCTTAAAAACCTCCTTGCTGAAACAGATTGGGAAGAGCAGGTATTGCTCTCTTGAGGTTGTCTTGATCTTCAATATTCTGGCTTCTGTATGTTGTGAGGTTGGTACTAGGTCATGATGTATGGCAATGGAGGCCATAGATCCATAGCTACAAGTGGCCGTTCAGCACTAATCGAGAATTCTATTTACAGTTCATTTAAATAAGACATTGGAAGTTTTTCATACCGGGTTTGTTTAGCAGATGATAGAAAGACTGTTAACAGACTGGATAGTTATACCCTGCGTACGATTCTTGAGAACTATATATAGGTTTCTGGAAATCGCGGGGCGTGTAGTACGGTTTGATCGAGAGAAATTCTCAAGTGAGCGAAAAATGAAGAGACTCAATCCAGGCGGGTGGAGTGAAGAGTTGATCAAAGTATTGGGAACTGGAAGAGATGGAGTACAGCAGGACCTTGGAGATTGCGATGAAGAAACAGCGGCGAAAGTGACGGAGGCAGCGCAGGAATGGGCAGCACGCTTTACTGTTGTAATTGGTGGTACTGGGGTCGCACAAAACAGTATGAATGTACGAGATTTGAGGCCTGGGTCAGGAGTGGTGGTCCAACTAAACGGTAATACATTCGGCGTTTTAACCGCAGGTCATGTTCTGAGAAGAGATGAAAATTCAAGCGACAATGCTGGAGTAAGTCTCCTGACTGCGCCGAGGCACCGGGAGTCTGGCACACGCGCTATGGGGATTGACCTATCGCCAAGACCATGCACAGTGATTGGATTCAGTAACGAGACGGAAGAGGGGCCGGATATTGCAATCATTCCACTGGAGAAGGGAGAAATGGATATTCTGGATACGTTGGGAGTGAATGCCTACAATTTGGAGAAGGAACGGTGGTCAGACGAGGATAAGGCAAGACTTGGGGAGATGAAGCCATGGCTTTTATCGATTATCAATGGAGTACGGTGTGAAGCAAGTCAGATCGTGGAAGGTCATACTGACGGGAGTAGGGGGTCGCTAGCGGTAGTTGCAACGAACACGCAAGTAGAAGTTGCCAGGGAGAGTGACGGGCATGATTACCTCGAGTTGCCCTCCGAGACAACTGAACAATCTTATCCGACGTACTGGAGAGAGCCGCTTCCAGGAACTGCAGCAAGAGAGATTGAGGAACTTGATGGTGAGGGCGTGACTAGATTGGCATGGGGCGGGATATCAGGTGCTGGCGTATGGAATGTAGCCATAAGTGCGGGCCAGAACGGTCTACCCGATGAACGTAATGTGTTCGGAGAACTTGCTGGGATCTGTTACTACGCTGAACCGGACAAGGGATGCATCATCGCCCATGGCCAAAAGAGTATTGCAAAAATTTCAATGAGCCACATGGAGAGGGAAGCGCTTAGGTACCACAATAATATGTAGATACCTAAGTATCCAGAATGTAGAGGCTGGGGATGTCATACCATTAAATGGCGTGACGCGTCATCTCCAGAGCCTATAGCTTCATATTTCTCTAATTCCATGGCGTATGCACAAGGTGGCTCGTCAAAGTGAAAGCTCACTTGATAATAAGTAGATTCGATTCGTCGGTACTTATGTCGGTATTAACAAAAATTGTAAGTATCAATATCTATATACAACAGTAAGATATCTCAGAAGTTAAAGTCTGGTTATGCCATTTTGATCAGTAGGTTCACCAATTTCTGCTAGCGACGATACTTACAACAAATCATCCACACCATATTTGCGGTAACGTAGGCGCAAAGCCTCCCTTCCACCATCCAAAATAGCGATCACATGTCGCGTGATCAACGACTCGCTCATACCAAGAAACCCCCGAGCACTGACCGAACCTGTTGCACCATCACTCTCAAACATTGCAATCTGCTCTGCATCAGTCAGGACTACTAAATTCGCATTGTGAGAAGTGAATGCGATTTGTCGGCCTTTTTTGTCTTCCAACAGTGCTGGCGCTATAGCGTCTGCAATATGCCTGTTATCTAAATTATCCTCAGGTTGGTCAACAATTAGCGGACCTTCCTGCAGCTTCAGTAACAAAGGAAACACTGCTGTACATCGTTGCCCTGCTGACAGTTGGTCGATTGGCCTATAGTCATCTTGAGTCTGACCAACATTGAAATAGATGTTCAAATCATCTCCTTCGAATGCGGCCAAGTAATCGCTGAAAGCCATAGACGACAGTAATAAAGGAAACCCTTTAATCAGATCTTCTTGAGCCCTCTTATACCCTTGTGCAAGCCTTCGATGGTGTCTATCCGATCCAGAAAACTGATCATTGAGTTCGCTGAATACGCTTGCTCCATCAGGATTATTTCCTGCTATATGCTCAAACATACTGAGGCGTGAACGCGGAGCAACATCTAGCCGAACACCTAAACTAATAAGTTCCTTCCCTAAATTTTCTACTCTTGATCTCCGCAACTCTGTTTGCCTATCTAACAAATCTGCTACACCGTTACATAGGTTCGAGAGTTTACTGAGCATTTCCTCCAGTTTACCTCGTTCCTCCTCCATCTTACGTTCCAAGGACGGTAATTCCCGAGTCTGGTCGAGAACCTGCCGATGACTTTGCAATATTCTTTTCTGCTCACCTGACAAAATGGAAACTGCCTCATCGTATTCTGTCGCGAATTCATCGATGGCTCTTGCTAGCTTAGGCATATTCTCTGCTAGCTTGGCAGCATGCCTCTCCACCTTTTCCCGATGCCCTCCAGAGAATTCCTCCGCATGTCTACGAAGATCCTGTACTATCTCAGCAGCTTGATCTGCAAACTCTCGGATTGGCGATTTCCCATCCAACGGTGGCAATTCCGGCACCACACCACTTGCCTGCATATTTAATTCTTGCTTTGACTGTTCGCTTAACCAAGATGCCAGAGACTCAATTGACTCTCTATGTTGGTTAGCGATCTCGTAGGTATCCTTTAGTTCTACAAGCTTAGCATCCGTTAATTCCTGCAACCCCGATCTCAGATCTTGCAGCAACGAGACTTGATTCCCTAGATTCATGAACCCCGAGTACAGATTAGTCACTTGCTCGTGCAATGACTTGATCTCGCCTATGCCTTCATCAGCCGCCTGTTGCAATTGACGAATCTTTTCCCTGTCGGCGATTGTATCCAAATACGCTTGTCGTACCGCTACATCAGTAGCAGCTTGTTCAATTTCGTGCCATCCCAGGATGAACGATGTGAACCTTAGTGCCTCCGGATTTCGAACTTCTTCTCGACGATCATCTTCAAAAATCAATCCAAAAACACTTGGATTACTAGCGTTTCTCTCGACAAGGACTTTAGCACCGTCTTCACGCCTAACTAGAACGCGTACATAACCGCTTTCACCAAGAATGTGCGATAAGTGTGATTGTACTTCGTCCTTTCTAGAATCTGGGACGAGTGCTCCCAATGCGAAACGTAAACACTCAAGTACAGATGTCTTTCCTGATCCCTTTACTCCTATCAAAGCGTTGCAGTTTGGAGAAAGAGAAATCCAAAAATCTTGAAAAAACTGGCCGCGGATATTTAGCCCAACTATATAACTAGATGGCAAAGTTGGTTCCTTGAGAGACACGCGCAACGGAATCTCCAAACTAGCTTTCAACTCTTCAAATGTAGGCGATTCCATTTGTACATAGCTGACACGTTGACCAATTTTCATAACGTCATGTGCATCGCTTGACTGGATGCAGGATTTGTGAAGTCGGCATGTTTCCGTATGTTTACCATCGAAGAACTCCCCTGTTTTTGGATCAGTTACCTCAAGAGCTGTAAAGTACTTTCGTGCTAATTTCAGGAATTCTTCATCGGTATATATGTCGTCTACACTTCGGCTTTTGAAGGCATCGCGATTCTTGTGCAGGTGTGCTGGTATTATTATCGCTCCAGCCTCAGTCAGTTCTTCGCAAATTTCATCCACCCTAGAAGTCAATCCTGGAATGCGGTTTCCAGAGATGCTGCGCTCCTCGTAACCGAAGTTTTGATTTAAATGAGTTAACCAATAATCTGCGTCCATTGCTGGAGAAAATCCAACAAGTAGATGGAAGAAAGCCTGCTTTTGAACCTTTTCTTTAGGCTTTCCCCAGGCATCAACGAAGATGTTCAACTCTGCTCCCCGGAGTATTGTTTTCCCTGTTCCTCTGTGTACCTCTTCGATAAATTTTTGTTGGGGAAGTGTGTGGTGGTCTGTGAACATGACCACCTCTACATTTGTCGCCGAGAGGTGACTGATAGCTAAGTTTGTCGCGTCGGCCTTGTTTCCTTGGTAGTCAAAACTTGCTGGTGAATGGTTGTGCAGGTCGACAGATCGCCACTGTGCATAGGACGGTCGCGAGTGCTTCGACAAACTGCTTTCAAACTCATCTATGATTGGCATGATCGTAGTAGGGTTTTTCCATGGTAAATACGCTAGTCAGTTTCTCGTATGAACTGCAGCAATCAGCAATAAAATCTCCGTCATTTGCCCGTGAGTGATCGTTGAGCCTTCAGGGTTTTTATAAGCATGTTTCGATAAGTCGGCGGGTCATAGGAATCTAATTTTACTTACGTGATATATCTTTTAGCTTGATCATTGAATCATTTTGAGACAGTGATCGGTTTCATTTTGGTACAGCATTCATACGTGCAACTTGGACATCATCATTGCCCTTAGTTTTCATTAAAACCGCTAAAGCAACTTCGTCTGAGATATGAATCCAGTGATAGTTCAGTAGACATATAAGTTTGTTGTGGTACCTATTGATCTCTGCAAAATGTTCGTCAATGTTGTCCACATAAGGATCCTGACGGCTTGCGTGGAGAATTCCCCCGCAAACTTTGTCATACAATTTGCAAAATTCTGGCTCGGTTAAATAGCCTTCGTTTATCTTTTCTACTTTCCTGATGCCATTTGAGGAATCTGATTCCCTGACGGGAGTAGGGTAATACTTGGGATATACGCGCTTTAACTTCTTGATGATTTGTGAGGCGCTATATTCTTTATTTCTCAGATGTTTGCTCAATTCTACTCCAAATGAATGATGTGCGATAACAGAGGAAAACATGATTAATTCCAGGCATTTTCTAAGTTGCAAGTAACAGAGATCTATGTCGGTTTCACGAAACCCCGTGAGTGAATTGCCTGCCTGATTGCTTTTAATACACCTAACAATAACCGACATGCGGAATTTAATTTGTCGCATATAATCAGCGTATTGATTGATGGTATTTTGTACTTTCATTGAAAACCCTTATTCGTATTCATGATGACAGCTATTGTGAAGTAGGGATCAAAAGGCTACACCTAAAGACTGAAGCCGCGCTGATCCTTAACGATACGAAAAGACTTAAATGCAAGTCGGGCCTTGACGATTTCTGGATGTGGTGAGTATCTGCAAACTACTTTATGTAATACGGGCTTTGAAATATCGCACAGAGGACCAAGTATGACCTCTTTGAGTCTTAGGTCTTTATCAAACCCTCGAAAGTAGTGGTGGGGTGATTTTAGATTCCGCTTTTCTAACCTGACATATACGCGCCACTCTTGTTCATAGCTCCATCCTTTATACTTTGTAAAAAGAGTACGTGTGACCAAATCTGAGTCTGGCGGAAAATTTAAGGGTTTTCGTTTTTCGATATATTCAACATTCTTGCCAATTTCATCACTAGCCTCAAATCCTAGGCATATTCCTTTGTGTCGGTCCGCATAGTTACTCCAGAGTAGCGGATTCCTCCAGGATTTACTGAAACAAAGTAGACCATAGGTCAGTGACATCTCATCTTTCCATTTTCGATATGATTTTCGTGTTTCACGGTTTTCTTGTTTTGCTAGCCATAATTCAAATGGGTCATTTAAATCATCAAATGTAGCAATTTTTAGCCGTCGATTTTTAAGGTCACTGAGAGCGTATTTTGTTGACAGAAAGTGATATACGCGCATATTTATTTTTAGCAATTTGAGTCAAGTTAATTTTTTATATCGCCTGGATACAATCGATGATGCGGGTGCTATGGAGATAGTTTCGGGAAGATGGTGTTTCGAAAAAAAAAGCAGTTAAGATTCTGTAAATCTAGCATCTCCTCTGGAGAAATCCAGTGCGAAACCATAACACCATCGATGAAGAAACAATTATTATTAACAACAGTCTATTTTACCTGAGCAAGTAGCAATAGTTTCTGCGGTGTTGGAATTTCGCAAATATAAATCACTCGTCAATGAGATTCCTGTTGGCAAACAACTGCCAGATGCCCTTTACATCCATGAGTCTGCCATCGATGTCCTGCCAAAGGCCTTGGGGAAACATATTGCGAAGGTAATCATTGACCTGTCACTTGAGGACGAAGAATGGAACATCATCAAGTTCTCCAGGCGTGACCACAAAATCACGCTGTTGCATTACCCTTCTTTCTTCACAGAAGCTTATCCAGCACTTGAGCACAGTTACACGATCGACCTTGAAAAACACTCCTGTCGTAAAACAAACTACCGGGGCTCAGACAACCCCCCAATCCTTCATCGAAAGGAAACTTTTTTAAAGCCGGACCACCCCCAAGTCCCTGTGTTCCAGGAAATCACCGAAGAAGGTGAACGTATAGGGTTGTATGAGAAGCCCAGATTAATCGGCTTTAAAAAGAACTGGGAGCGCCTGATTCGACGCAAAGGGTACGCTCTCGACAAAAACGGAAGGCTGATCCCAAGATGCGACCAGCGGTCCAGTGAGGCATCAACTCCTGTTTTGAGCCAGACCATTGAGCGACACCGTACCGCGATTGAACGGCACAAGCTATCTGCTCCAATGCAGCTACTTGCACGTCATGACTACTTCAATGGCGAATTCAGTGTGCTCGATTACGGCTGTGGCAAAGGTGACGATCTTCGTGAGCTTGAGATGCATGGCATTGATGTGTCCGGCTGGGACCCTGTATATCGGGCAGAAGGCCGCAAGACCCGTGCAGACATTGTCAATCTCGGCTACGTCATCAATGTGATTGAGGATCGCACGGAAAGAGACCAGGCATTGAAAGATGCTTACGCATATGCACAAAAGCTGCTTTGCGTCTCCGTGATGATTGGAGGGGAGGCCCTTGCCACGCAATTCACGCCATACAAGGATGGTGTGATCACACAACGGAATACGTTCCAGAAGTACTTCACACAGTCCGAGCTTCGAAGCTATTTGGAGACCACACTCGAAGAAAGCGTGGTTGCGGCAGGTCCGGGGCTCTTCCTGGTTTTCAAGGACAAGGATGAAGAGCAGCTTTTTTTGTCCTCGCGCCAGAAAGTCCGGCGCGACTGGCAGCATCTCACCCAGAAAGAAAAACGCACGAAGCCGGCCATCTCCACTGAAAAGCTCATTGGGAAAAACAGGTTCATATTTGAGAACTTCTGGCAAGTCTGCCTGGAGCTCGGACGCATTCCGGCCAACGACGAGTTTGAGTTGTCTGCAGACCTGAGAAGGGTGGCAGGTTCACACAAAAAAGCCTTCGATGCATGGACCGACCTGTATGGGGATCGTGACTTTCAATTGGCAAAACAGAGCAGGAAGGAAGATCTGCGGGTGTATTTTGCACTTGGACTTTTCGAGAAAAGAAAACCCTACCTGCACATGCCGGAAAGCCTCAAGCGTGATCTCAAGGCCCATTTTGGAACCTACAATGATGCCCTGGAGGACGCCACCAAGCTGCTGTTTTCTGTGGGCGATACAGAGAGGCTTGAGAGTGCCTGCGAGGAAAGCCATACACGCCTGAAGTGCGGCGTGCTGACAGAAGGCCATTCCTTTACCTTCCATGCATCCCTGGTGAACCACCTGCCGTCTATCTTGCGGGTCTACCTGGGCTGCGGTGAGCAAATTTACGGCGAGTATGAAAGCATCGACCTCATCAAGATTCACACCCAGTCCGGGAAGATCTCCTTGATGCGCTACACAGATTTTGTTGACAGCCTGGTGCCCGAGCTGAGGCTTCGGGTCAAGATCAAACTGCACCAGCGTGACATCGACTTTTTCGACTATACATCGGGATATGAACCGCAGTTGCTGTACTTGAAATCCAGGTATCTCCCAGAGAACCACCCCGGTTACAGTCAGCAGGCCAGGTTCGACAAAAAACTGGAGTCGCTGGATTTGTTTGACTTTTCAGGCTTTGGCCCAGATAGGGTTAGTTTCTTCAGCGAACTTTCTAAAAACAAGATTTCTCTAAGAAAACTCTTTGATCCTAATAGCAGTTCTTCAACGAAGACAATAGGGAGTGGTTAAAGGGGATTGGATTATGAGATTCACACTGGCGGAGAGCAATTTGTCGAAGGTATAGCATGCACGCCTTTGAGACGTCTATTGATGGCCATTGCCAAGTCAATTCCGTGATTCCTTGTATTGTCAGTAACGACTTGCTTGGCTCCCGTTGCTACAATATAAGCAAGTGTCCCCTCAAAATCGGCGTGATTGGACAGTGCAACACGATACGCTCGTTCGGAAAACTTTAGTAGTGGATCATCACTGTTGACCATGTACGCACTACATGTCACGCATGTGCCCTCCGATAGTTCGTTACCTAAGGCATCACCTTTCGAGTATAGCCTCACGTAAGAGCGCTCTCTCAAGGCTAACTTTCCAGCTGGTGATTCGAGAGTCTCTAACGTCTCCGCTGCAAATCCGTGATCTTGATACACAGTTATTTCACGCTTCAATTCTGCACTCACTAGGATTGGAACACCGACATTACCTGCAAGAACATGCAAAACACGCTCAATGGTTCCTCTATGAGCTTTAATATGTACAGATCCGTATCGCAGGCGCTGGCTCACAATCTCTAGTAACCTACTTTCGGCCTCATCCTGACTATAGCGGCGGACACTTGACGGATTTCCATAAGTACTGTCCACGACTAACTGGTCTACTTGCATCACATCTTCCAACGGCCATGCAAAATCTCCAGAATAACCACACCGAATACCATTAGGCAGTTCTAGCACAACTTGACATGAACCAAGCATGTGGCCAGAAGGCAGAAGGAATAGTGTTGATCCATCTTCAAGATTGCGTTCTACACCCCACGAAATTGGGATGATATTGTCGCGATATGCGAGATCAGCATTTCGTTCTGCAATCAGGAGCTTGCGAGTTTCCTGACTCATAAATAGATCTTGAAATCCTTTGCTGCGATTAAATTCGCCCATGTGGTCGTCATGAATATGAGTCTGCACTCTAAATGGAAACCCATAAGCGTAGCCGTCGCAAAGAGTATTGGACCCTAAGCGAACAGTGCCATTGAAAAAAACATCAACAAGCGGGCTCACCATTCTCAATAACCTCTGCAATGTACGATCGGATTTTTATTTCTATTTTCTCTTTGCCGATTTCCCGCATCGAAGCATCGAACTTTTCTTGTCCAACAAGCGTGAAGAATTTTCTGCCAAGACGGCCGATTGCATTTTGCAAACCTATTTTTTTGATTCCTGACGCTAGAATTGTGTCTCGCTCAGCCTGTGAAAGACTGTCAAGAGCCTTTGAACTTTCAGGATTTATCGAGCCAACGAAAACGTACCGCTTTTCGATTTTTGGCCGCATACCGAGTATCTCTGTTATGCATGCTTCAATGCTGTGCCCTGACCTTCTTCGGAGTTGTACAATCTGCCTCACTTCTTTGCTGTTAACTTCACTAGACAGAATGGATTGAGCTAGAGCACGTTGGTCCTCAGCACTTTCCAATTTTGCGAGTTCCACGGCCAAGGTAAACCCTACAAAGCCACTTCCCGATCCCCAGTCAATCAAGTGTTGAATGTCTTCAGGTAGCTCTAGAATGCGCAAAAAACGACCAATGTGCCCAGTGCCATCAAGTTGGATTGCCACTGCGCACTCATCCAAGGTAGCTCCTTCAGAGCGCGCTTTTTTTAGAAGTGACCCCACTTCGACTGGAGACAATGGCCGCCCTTTCTTGTGGGTTCCATATCCAACAGATAAGCGTAGGCGCCCGAGCTCTAAGGCACTTAAGTTGGCTAGGGCCAACTTTTAATCCTCAAGAAGGCCGCGGCCGACGAGAGCTTCCTCAATGAGTGTAGCTACTGCAGCGTCTTGGTTACTGCCTTCTTCTTTTGCAAATTGCTGGACAGCCGCATGGGTGCTTTGGGTTACTGTTGTGACAATCTGTACAACCTTTGAACCTGATTTGGCACGCTCAATCAATTCATCAACTGGCAATTCGGGGTGTTCTTGGAACTCTTGTGTAACACGCTTTCGCTGAGCATTAGACATTGGCGCCATCTCTTTTGCTAGCTGTACAGCAATACTGGTATCCGGAAGACCTTCTGTGTCGTTCGATGCATCCTGCGCCTTTATAGCAGCGTTAATATCAACTAGCCCATCATCAACCATTTCCTTTAACTCGGGTATTAATCGAGGGTACTTGATGTAATCTCGCACATCCCTTTTAGGTAACCCAGTTGTTATAACGACGTCTTGAATGCTTCCATAAAGGTTGTATAGAAATAGAATTCCATCTTTGAGTTCCTTGCTGGAAAGCTTGCGCCTAATTAGGTTCTCGGTGATGGAGATTGCTTTTGCTTGTCCTTCACTAACGCGCTCATCAAGTACAGCAGCTGTAATAGTGTCTTTGTTCAGATACTTATGTGCTAAAAAACGACGCTGGCCTGTGAGAATTTCCCAGCGGCCCTCCTCGTTCGCGGCACAAACGACGATAGGTTGTAGCAACCCTTGGACCTCAATACTCTTTGCCAGTTCTTCTATTCCTTTCCCGGGTGTCTGGGTGCGAATCTGTCCCTTACCGATTACTAGGTCGTTAAGAGGTATATCACGAAATTCTACAATCTTAGCCATGATGTTTTGGATCCTTTGTTTTATTTTGTGGTAAAGAAATTTCTTGTACAGAGAGTTCGAGAATTCGCATCATTTCCTGAACAGAAAAATTACGAGTGTGTGTTTCTGGGGATTCAATGACATCCTCGAATAGGTTTTCCTTACGATCCAAGATAGCAGCAATGCGTTCCTCGATCGTGTGGGCTACTATGAACCGGACGACGTGCAGCGGATTCTTGCGGCTGAAGCGGTGTGCACGATAAATTGCCTGCATCTCAACAGATGGGTTCCACCATCTGTCGAAAATTACAACCTGGGTTGCCTCGCCAAGATTGAGACCCACACCGCCAGCACGAAGTGAGATAAAAAGTATACGGGGAGTAGGATTAATTTTGAAACGATTAATTACGGCCTGCCTTTCATCTGCTGGCGTTGCGCCTATCAAAAGGTCGCTGGGTAGCGATATTCTGTCAGATATCCACTTCAGCGTTTCGACAAACTGAGAGAAAACAAGTATTCGTGCTTTTTCCTCAGCCCCATAGCAGATTTCTTGCAAGGCATTGAGTTTTGAAGAAGCATCGGCTTCGATGTCTTGGTTACATATGATCTTGAGACGGGTGATCAAACCCAAAAGAGCTGCTCCAGTATCTTGTGAGCTCGTATCAACAGCCCTTTGCCGACTTTCCCAGACATCATCATATTGTGTTTTTTGCGGAGGTGTAAGTTCGAGTTTTAGATCTTGAAGAATGACTGGTGGCAACTCACTTCGAACCTCTGCTTTTCTCCGACGCAACATCATCGTCTCAAGCTGTGTTGATAATTGAGATGGGGGTAGGTCCGAAGGAATCGACGCGTCGAGAAACCCGAGGATGGACGTCACGTCTTGGGTATCATTCTCAAGTGGTGTTGCTGATAGAGCCCATGCAATTTTTCGTGGAAGTAGTCGACAAGCTAAGGCAGTGGCGGAATGTCGATTCTTAATGCGTTGCGCTTCATCGAGAATTACGAGATCAAAGCTGTTGGCTGGAATGCGGTCGAGTCCATCTTGCCTGATCTGTTCGTAGGAACTCACAAGAACCGGTATTGGCAATAGATAAAAAGCTTCTCTGTCACGTGGACCGCCATGCACACGTCGAACTGTGAGTGATGGAGCCCAGATTTCAAGCTCTAACATCCAGTTCATCGTAAGTGATGATGGCGCAACGATGAGCGCGCGCCTGATGTCTTTACAGGCGTTCATCAAAAGTACAAGTGCCA
This sequence comes from Gammaproteobacteria bacterium, assembly GCA_022824965.1. Lineage (GTDB taxonomy): Bacteria > Pseudomonadota > Gammaproteobacteria > UBA4575 > UBA4575 > WTFY01. The sequence goes on along the minus strand of JAJDYY010000008.1, from coordinate 124,963 downwards.
CGGATGCTTGGACTGTCTTCCCCAATCCCATCTCATCTGCCAGGAGTGCAGATTGGGATCGATACAGAAACGCAACCCCTTCCCACTGATAATCGTGGAGCTTTCTAGGGACACCGAGCATCACTTCGGCACGACGACGAAGTACTAAAGAGTTAACTGTCATTTGGTAGTTTTCATACAGAACACACTTACGTGCACACTAGTGATGTCCTGCATCAAAGAGACAAGGTTGTTAGCAAGTCCACATATCGAACCGTGCAAAGCTGCCCTATGTATCCTTGACCGAGCATGGGAATGTGCGCCATACAAACACATACATAAGTACAGTTGAAACATGATTGAACACTCTGTGTATAGCAATACAAGCTGTTTGTATGCAATTGTGAGGTTTGTTTTATGACTTAGAGAATGACCAGATTCTTGCCGCATCCTGTGCAAGCTTTTTGGACCTCTCTTCAATTACTAGAGGCGTCCAAACTTTGTACTTTGCAGCAACGTCTCTCGCCATTTTTACAGCGCTGTCAGCGAACACGCTATTTTTCTTTGGATAGCTCCGGTTGAATGTATCGCCAGCAAGATTTTCTCCTTTCGCAACTACCACCAAATTTCCTGTTCTGTAAATAAAATCATCAATATTGGTATCTTCAAATCCTGACCAACTGTTCGAATGTACAGCTGACTTTGGCAATATATGTTCCACACTACACGCCTTTTTTTGGATAGCACCTGAGCCTCTCTGATGCTGGGCGTTGATACTAAAGAGGTAGCGTAATGCCTTTTGGTTATCACGAATTTCAACATCAGCCATTTTACTAATGAAGTTCGCATCGCTATACACATTTAATTCATCATTGTTTTTGAGTTCCTCAAGAATATCGAGTGAATTAAACCCCTTTCCCTTGAACACATCGTTAGCGATATTCGCAAAAGCATCCTCAAACTTCGATGGCTCAAATTTTGTAGCAACAAATGCAGTCCTCATGACAAATGCTGCGAGGTTCCTTAAGCTACGAATCACCACTTTCCCCACCTTCTTTTTTTTCTTTGGGTCGTTTTCTACGATAAATCGATGCAGTAATGCGAAGACTAGAGGATGCGAAACTTTGTAAGGCCCCAGTTCTGCTAGCAAGACTAGAAGATCTCGCTTTCCCGAGGCCTTTGGCAAGCTGTTCGCTAAGCTTTCACTAGGGCTAGACGAATTAATTGTGCGAAACAGTTCTATACTCTCTTGCTTCCCTAAGTCTGCGACTAGTTTGAAGACATGGTCAGAGGGATCATGGTATCTGGCTGCTGCTTTCTGGATTGACAATCGGGCTTTTCGGTAGAAGCGGTTTTTTTGAAGATATCCATAGCGACATTGTAAATAGCAGCGAAAGTAATCCTGGACCTTATTGGTATGGCGCAGAACTACATTCGTGTTTCTCAAGTTATTGTGTACCGTGTCCCTGCGTACCGTATCTTCAGCCTTGGAAAAGTATGAATATAGTAGATTCCGAATTAAATCGACGTCATCCAACGATTTGCCGCGAGCGTTGAGTGCCTCAAACACCGAGTGGGCGTCGACGCCCTTTGGAATGGTTAAAACGGAAATCTCAACATTCTGCATGATAAAATCAAAGAAGCTTTCTCTCTCCCTTTTGTTCATTGCTTCAACGACGAGGTCGACCTCTTTCCAGGCCGCAGTCAAAAGCCCGTTGGTGCCGATGTCATGGCCTCGGACAATCTGGGTAAATTTAGAGTGGTCGCTTTTTGGGGGCGTTATTCTAGGCCTATAGTGAGAGGTCTCAGTCAACACTGAAGTTTGGCTAACAGATCGATCGAACAGTGCACGCAATGCTAGGGTTTCTCGGCTTTTATCACTAGGGCGTTTATTCGCAAAGCGTCGGCAGAGGGCAGCAATTAGAAGAGACAGGGTAATTAGGCGTTGTTGTCCGTCATTGATTTCCTGCACCGACTCACCTGTTGCCTGAACCAGCATGATGGACCCTAGAAAATAACAGGTCTTACCTGACTCAAGGGCATTTTTGATATCGAACAGAAGATCTTGGACTTGCTCTACTTTCCAGTCGTAGTAACGCTGATGCCAAGGTACTTCGAAGAGCCCCGAATAAAGAACGTCCGAAATTAGACAAACCTCAGAGGTAATCTTTGTATTGCTCACGTTACAGGCTCAGCCCATTTTGAACTTGTGGTCGCCGGAATATTCCTATCAAGTGATTGTCGAGCATCCTCACAAATCTCGTCACGCCACCACACGTCTTCGATGCACTCGATTTCTGCCGGGAGAATGAGTTGTTCATCAAGTTGATGCTGAAGTTTTAAAAGCTTTTCGAGTATTTGTTTGCGAATCTCTATTTTGAATGGACCATACACTCGCGACCCATCGCTTCGTTGCTTGGCGTTACCATCTCTTCGGACTGACTGGCGATTAGAATCGTTTTCCCGAAGTTCAAGGAGCCATTCTCGGAACTCGAACAACGCCTCCATTCGCTCAGCCTCTGGGTGACCAGAGTCAATCAGTCCACGCAGGCTGCGATCTTTCTGCACAACGGTACAGGTCCAGCATCCAAAACGAGGGGATGAACTACCGCAAGAGGGTGCTTGTTCTTTGGTTAGTACCAATGGGCATTCGCCACCTCCAGCATTGCGGTACAAAGTGATAAGTTCGCGATGTGTACCACCCCACGGTGGCTTACGTTGCATGAGGGTGATCCATACATCATTATCGGATAGGTCGGCGAGAGGAGAGAACATCCGGCAACCCTTTACTTTCCCATGAGGGTTCATACTTTTGGAAGATACTTTCCGGCGGTCCATCGTACGTCTACGGTTTTGAGATTCCGCCCGCCGCGAACCGATTAGTAGAACAGTTTTTTTAGTGTCATGAGTGATTCGCTCAAGTAGGCGATTTGTGGGCAGAATTTTCATCCGGTCGGTACACCAACGAAAGTTTCTCGTGGGTGGGATGTAACCGCGACCAATGACACTAACCCAAAACGTCTGATCTATGCAGGGCTGTGTGATCTCTGTTTCAATTGGCAGTCCTTCATCTTCTGCAGCCGAGCCAATCACCGATAGTGACTTTTTAAGGTGTCTGATAACTAACGGGGATTCAACCAATGTATCGTTCCCGACGACGAGTACCCGCCGTTTACGCTCCTTGGGCTGTACTCCAGCTACTGCCTCCCATACAAGTTGCAGGAGCAGCGTTGAGTCCTTCCCGCCAGAGTAGGCAACGAGCCATGGATAACTGTGCCTCTTTCGGTATTCTTTGCGGAGAACACCCCGAATTGCATTTAGGCGATCCGGTAGAGTTTCAACTTCATCGTTCAATCCCAGGGAAGCAGTCATCCGTAGACTCCCTGAGTAGGGCTGTAGGCATCCCGATTTAAACTCTGTTGAACACGATCAATTTGGGTGCTAGTACAGGATTCGCAGCTATATGACATTCACGTCCCTTTTTTGATTCGGCAACATTATACCGGTGTCCATGTGATGAAGTAAAAGAACAGAGTTGAGAGTTATAAAGCCTGTTGTGTTGAGGCCCGTTTTACAGGCAGCACTATCACCTCCGAAGCCTTGCGGCAGTGACCTGTCGACTGACTGCTCGGCCTCAGTGCACAGGTAGCCCGCGCACTGCACCCATGATGTCTGATCCATGGTGCGCCAGCACCTGTATGGCTTGGCATGGGGCTACGAGGACCTGAGCGATTAGGACGCGCTACGTGTGCCCCAGTACTGCGGACGGCCGTTGATCAGGATTGGTCCCTGGCCAGTGCCCCAATGTGCTGGCAGAGTCATGGTGGGATAGGTCTAGGAAAATCTTCGAGTGCACGAGCAAGAAGCAGTACCGCTTCGGCGAGTTCGCCTATGTTGCAAAAAGCTAGGACCGGCCCTAGCACGTGATCGCCAAGGCCGAGCACAGTGCCCGGGTGCCAACCCGCTCTATGTCCTCACCAACCTCAGGGATGCACCTCGGTCCCTGTACGATCTCGTCTAAAGACATCTTGTTTTGCGCAGTTTGACGACTTCTTCTACAGTTTGAGGATTTGGTGACCTGATTCCTTAGTCCAAAGGTCACGTGCTGATGTATGCCTGAGGGTATTCTAGAGAAAAGTAGAGTGACTTAGTTTGGATGCTGAAGTCAGCGACAGGTTGTGCCTAGGACAGGTCGCACTTTCGCCATGCCTAATGGACTGCTCACGACTTTGAAAAATCGATGTCAGTACTTCCCCAATTTGCCTTGTCAAAATCAAAACCATGGTTTGGGTTCTTTTTATATATGATTTTTACAGGTTGTAGGAGAACTTTTTGCAGGACGGGTTAGATTGACGTAATTGTATTAACAGAAGAAATGAATACCTCGCGTGAATGCCACTTGAGAAAATTTAGGGAAGGCCAGTCATCAGGTTTTGCGGGTAAAAGAATCGGTTTAGAATCGAATCGCCCGAGGGATAAATTGGATCCTTTACCCTCTGCATACTCTGAAACGATTATTTCTCTGTCAAGGGAAAGCGTAAAGGCTCCTTTGTCAAACAGTCGATGATGGAGAACGCAAAGAGCAAGGCCATTGTGAACCTTATCTGGTCCCCGTGCTTCGTGCCATTTTATGTGGGCTGCTTCCAAGGCAACTGGCTTTCCATTCACACGAACCGAAAAATTACACACTGCACATCGAGAACCATATGCTCTTAATACTTTTGGTGAGAATGAAGGATCGCGGCGCTTGCGGCGTGAATTCACATATTCTGAATTGATGTCTACAGACTGCAAGACTTCATCCCGCATGCTGAGTGGGAAGTGAGCATCTACCAAGTCAGTGGCGAGTTGGAATGCTAGTTCATTGTTATCTTGCAATGCATTTTGGATGTCTTTCGGGAAGCCACCATGAGCATCTTCCTGAAGTAACGAACTCTTATGAGCGTTCCCACCGGGCCCTACAGTGATCCTATTACGTTCTGGAATTTCCCATACTTCATCATTTTGCAATCTCCAGAATGGTGCTTCCGTATGGACCACCTTACGATGAGGGCCGAATCTATCAAGCAGCTTGGAAAGTTCCCTGTCAGCCTCTTGATAAGATACAAAGCGTTCTTCTCCTTGAAGACAACGTCCGATTGCCCACAATATGAGAAGAGGCTTATGAGGAGCGCGCTGGCCATTGGAAGCCCATAGCTGGAGCTTCTTGAAACGAGATAGTAAGTTCTCAGGCGTCATACAACCCATCATCAAATAGTTTGCGTATCCACTGCGTGATCCAAACTGCAGTTAGATTGACTGGGACAAAATGAGGGACACTTTTTCAGATCTCTGATGTCGATTCATCGGCGACGTCAAATGGCCCTTGAATAGATAAAAATTCCTTAACAGATTCAATAGCCATAGCTGCAACGTCACAGCAGTGTACAGATTTGAAGAGTTTGAATTTAGGTTCAAACTCTAGTGAACGGTCCATTTTGTTTTGGGAGTTATATACTTAAGTATACACCCTTGGGTGGTATACTTCCTCGCTGCGACACTACCTCAAACGCCCACTGCGACACCGGGCGTTGCCTGACTTCATGGATTGGATATTTTTATTTTTTAGCGTCTTACTTTTTGGGGCTGGCCGGATAATGCATAAACTCCTGCCTGACAAAGTAGATACAGCCATTAGCCTTGTTTTAATTATTATTGGTTTGGGTGGCATGGTGATTTCAAGTACGGTTGTAATTAAAAATAAATTTTTCATGGAAGAGGCCGTGGCCCAATATTTTGGAGTTCATCCGAATATGTGGGCTTTCCTGGTGGGTGCAGGGGCCACTACGCTTATAATTTTCCAAGCCCTCACGATAGAGAAGTTTATCTTGTGGAGAAAGAGGGTCGGCGTTTATCAAAATGAAACCATCACACAGGAACTCCCTCCTAGGGATCCGGCCGTCAGGCTGCGTGAGTTAGCTAAGGCTCTTGAAGATGAATTCAGGCGCACGCAAAACGACATCAATGAAGAAGATTTCGGATTCTCGCGCACCAGCGGCGAGAAGCATATCGACAGGACCAGGCTGGTTCTTGAGTTAGAACAGCTTGGCATCCCTGCCCCCAAACCGCTAAAAGATAATGATAAGAGGTGGTATGACTTCCTGTCATCGGTTGTGCCGTATGCCGAGAAAGGACTCGTTGAAGAAGCCATGAAAGTATGGGACTTGGTGCAATTCAACCATCAGGATGGTGCTGCCAGTAAGTAAATCACCTTGCAAGGTGTCCCGCAAGGGTACCTCCCTGATGGAACTGGCCGAGAAGTTCCAGGAAAAGGGATGATCTTTAGTTCTGACATGATTCATTCCTCTAATCATCTGTCAACTTAAGCATATAACTCCAAAAATTTTACCGTGTATACGAAACGAATCCAGATTGCCAATTACGGCCCGATTGACCACCTTGATATTGAATTACCCTTTGAGGGCGATGTTCCAAAACCTGTTTTATTGGTTGGTGAGAATGGCTCTGGAAAGAGCATAGCGCTGTCCCATATCGTGAACGGATTAATCTCGGCCCAGAGTGCAACATATCCTGACACACCAGAAGTGGAACAGGGTAAGGTTTACAAATTTCGAAGTAATTCCTATATCAAGTCGGGGAAAGATTTTTATTTCACGAAAGTAGATTTTGAAGATGGGTTGTTTGTCCTAGAGCTAAGATTGGATAGGATCAAACAAGAAAATGAAAAAATGTTGGATGGGCTTCCTAATGGAGATGCTGAGGATGCTTGGAATCAAATTCCGCACGGAGAGCATGAGTACATGTCCAGTATTTCTCAATCTGGGTCGGAAAAAAAACTTGAAGATCTCTTTTCCAAAAACTGCATCCTCTATTTTCCTCCAAACCGATTTGAAGAACCGGCATGGCTCAATGAAGAAAATCTGAGAGCCAAGGCTAAATATATGAACTTAAAACATTTGCATGGATATTCGGATCGGAACGTCATCAACTATTCACCTCTCTGGAATAATCAGAACTGGTTATTCGATGTGATTTTTGACCAAAGTGCTTTTGAGCTACAAACCCGTGAGGTTGATGTGCCGTCAGGGGATCAGTCTACCCGTATCATAGAAGCAACAGGATATTCTGGACGGGCAACAGACGTGTATGACATTGCACTTCAGATTGTTCGTAACGTGATTAAAGGAAATCAAAATATACGATTTGGAGTTGGCAGAAGGCTTAACAGGGTCGTTTCGATAATAGAGGGCGATAAAAAACTCGTCCCCAACATTTTCCAGTTATCCAGCGGTGAAACATGTTTACTTAATCTCTTTTTATCCATTCTGCGAGACTTTGATTTGTCTCTAGCACCTCTGACCGATGCAAATAAGATACGAGGTGTTGTAATTATTGATGAGATTGACCTTCACCTGCATGTGGTTCATCAATACGAAATTCTCCCCCGCTTGATAAAAATGTTTCCGCGGGTCCAATTCGTGATAACAACACATTCCCCGCTTTTCGTCCTCGGCATGAGAAACCTCTTTGGTGAAAATGGATTCGCATTGTATCGCTTACCTCAAGGGCACAAAATAAGCCCCGAGGAATTTAATGAATTCGGGAATGCCTACTCTACATTTTCTGAAACGAGGCGGTTTACCGATGATATTAGAGCAGCAATCGATAGCGCCCAAAAGCCGATGGTATTTGTCGAGGGTGCCACTGATGTGAAATATATTCAGAAGGCTGCGGAATTGCTAAATCAACAAGAGCTGCTTGAAAAGTTTGAACTCAAAGATGGCGGGGGTAGTCGAAATTTAGATAAATTTTGGCAGACTGCAAAGCTATCCGGCTCTCTTCCCCAGAAGATAGTGCTTCTTTATGATTGTGATAAAGATTATACCAGGCAATCGGAAGGGAATTTGTTCAGGAGAAAGGTTTCTTTTCAGGCGACACACCCAATTACAAAAGGGATTGAAAACTTATTCCCACGGGCAATCTTAGAAGAAGCAAAAAAAATTAAGTCTGCGTTCATTAATATCAAGTCCGAACATACAGCAGAGGAAAGAGGCGAGAAAAAAACGATCCCAGAAGAATGGACTGTTGATTGGGATGAGAAACGTAATCTTTGCGACTGGCTCTGTGAAAATGGGACTCCAGATGATTTCCAGCATTTTCAAACGGTGTTTAGCTTGTTAGAAGAGGTGCTAGTGCAGCCTCCAGTAGTACAGGATGAGGGTGAATAATCACGGCTCTTCTTAAATATGAGCACATATATTTCGGTATACCTCTGGTACGTAAACGCATTTGAAGATTGATCCATAAATTTGGATGTAGAAAGTCGTCTATCCAGATTTCCTGGATCGTATAAATTTTGCAGATCGACTTGAAACTGGCTGCTTTGATATTTGATGTGGATGGCACGATTGCCGAGACGGAAGAAGCCCACCGTCAGTCGTTTAATCGCGCCTTCGAACAGGAGGGGTTGAACTGGCGCTGGTCTCCCGAGCTGTATGACGAATTGCTTGCAGTGACGGGCGGCCAAGAACGCATTCACCACTACATCGATCACTACTCGCCTGTATATAGCAAACCGGACTGCATGCCGGACTTCATTGAGAGTCTGCATCAAATCAAGACAAGAAAATTTCATGAGGCTTTGTCATCGGGTCAAATTCCGTTGCGTCCCGGCGTAAAACGTCTGACCCAGGAGATGCGCGATGCCGGTGTTCGCCTGGGCATCGCCACGACGACCACCCACAGCAATGTAACCACTCTTCTTGAGACAAGTCTGGACCCGGCGGCACCCAAGTGGTTCGATGTGATCGCGGCCGGGAATGTGGTCCCGAGAAAAAAACCTGCTCCCGACGTCTATCATTATGTCTTGCAGGAACTGGGTGAAGACCCTCTTGCATGCCTGGTGATCGAGGATTCGCAGAACGGACTGAGAGCTGCACTCGGGGCCGGACTCAGGACAGTGATCACGGTAAGCCAGTACACCCGTACCCATGATTTCAGCGGTGCCAGTCTCGTGGTGGACCACCTGGGAGAGCCGGATGCGCCGGCCACCGCTTCCCAGGGAAGCTTGAACCCAAGTCGTATCATTGATCTCAACCTGCTGGAAAGCCTGCTCACGACGAATACGGCCCCGTGATTCCATGCGCCTGTGGGGCTGCAATCTTTCGCAGATAGCTGTTCCAAACGCCCAGAAATCTCGATATACTTAGTTGTTTGGCAATTGCAAGGTACTGAGTGAAGGCCAGTAGCTCAATTGGCAGAGCGGCGGTCTCCAAAACCGCAGGTTGGGGGTTCGATTCCCTCCTGGCCTGCCAGTACGGATGCGGTCCAGGGCTACACATCTACAGGTTGCAACTTTAGGCAGGCACATGGCGGGAAAAGCTGACGCGACTCCGAGCAGCATGGATACCGTGAAACTGGCCGTATCGGCCGGAATCGTCGGGGCCAGCCTGCTCGCGTTCTATATCTTCGCCGATCTGGCGCTGTTGTACCGGGTCCTGGTCATCGTGGCAGCCATCGTGCTGGCAGCGGTCATTGCCCTGATGACAGAGCAGGGCCGCCAGTTTGCAGGCTTCATGCAGGATGCGCGCACCGAGGTGCGCAAGATGGTCTGGCCGACCCGCATCGAGACGTTGCAGACCACGGCGGTGGTACTCATCGTCGTCGTCATTCTCGCGCTGTTCTTGTGGCTGGTGGACCGGGGACTCTCTTCCTTGATCCAGCTGGTGATCCGATAGGGGCTGGCTGATGGCAATGCGTTGGTATGTAGTGCATGCGTATTCCGGGTTTGAACACCAGGTCAAGCGCTCGCTCGCGGAGCGGATCGAGCGGTTCGAGATGCAGGACAGTTTCGGCGAGATCCTGGTGCCGGTCGAGGAAGTCGTGGAGATGCGAGAAGGCCAGAAACGGCGCAGCGAACGGAAGTTTTTCCCGGGCTACGTGCTGATGAAGATGGAGATGAACGATGACACCTGGCACCTGGTCAAGGATTGCCCTAAAGTGCTCGGCTTCATCGGCGGGTCCACCGAAAAGCCTGCCCCGATCACCGAGAAAGAGGCGCAGAACATCAAGGAGCGCATGCAGGAAGGGGTGGACCAGCCCAAACCCAAGGTATTGTTCGAGCCCGGCGAGGTGGTCCGTGTCACCGATGGACCGTTCAACGATTTCAATGGCGTGGTCGAGGAAGTGAACTACGAGAAGAGCCGCATGCTGGTGGCCGTGCAGATCTTCGGACGCTCGACCCCGGTGGAACTGGGCTTCGGCCAGGTGGAAAAAGGCTAGCACGCAAGGAACGAGAGCCATGGCAAAAAAGACAGAAGCATTCATCAAGCTGCAGGTCCCCGCAGGCGATGCCAACCCCAGCCCGCCGGTCGGCCCGGCACTGGGGCAGCACGGCGTCAACATCATGGACTTCTGCAAGGAATTCAACACCCAGACCCAGGGCCTGGAGAAGGGTATGCCGGTGCCTGTGGTGATCGAGGTCTTCAATGACCGAAGCTTCACCTTCATCACCAAGACCCCGCCGGCCTCGGTGCTGCTGAAAAAGGCGGCCCGGCTGGACAAGGGCAGCGGGCGCCCGAACACGGAAAAGGTCGGCAAGGTCAACCGTGCCCAACTTGAGGAGATCGCCAAGGTGAAGATGCCGGATATTACAGCCGCCGACATGGATGCTGCCGTTCGCACCATCGCCGGCAGTGCCCGCAGCATGGGCCTGGAAGTGGAAGGAGTCTAGAGACATGGCGAAACCGGGCAAGAAAATGCGTGCCGCACAGGAAAAGGTTGGAGTCGACAAGACCTATCTTCCGGATGAGGGGCTGCAACTGGTGAAGGACTGTGCCGCGGCCCGCTTCGAGGAGACCGTGGATGTCTGCGTGAAGCTGGGCGTGGACCCGAGAAAATCGGACCAGGTGGTGCGAGGCGCATCGGTGCTCCCGCATGGCACGGGAAAGACGGTCCGGGTGGCCGTGTTTGCCGAGGGTCAGCCGGCCGAGGCCGCAAAAGCTGTAGGCGCGGACCTGGTCGGATTGGACGATCTGGCAGAACAGGTCAAGCAAGGGCAGATCGATTTTGATGTGGCTATCGCGGCCCCGGAGGCCATGAAAGTGGTCGGGCAACTGGGACAGATCCTGGGCCCGCGCGGGCTGATGCCAAACCCCAAGGTGGGAACGGTTACACCGGATGTGGCCGGTGCCGTGGAGAATGCCAAGGCCGGACAGGTGCGGTTCAAGACCGACCGCGGTGGGCTGATTCACTGCACGATCGGCAAGGTCACGTTCGAGACCAAGGCGCTGGAGGAGAACCTGAAAGCGCTGCTCGCAGCCCTGGTCAAGGCCAAGCCGGCCTCTGCCAAGGGCATTTACATCAAGAAGGTGACCGTTTCATCCACCATGGGCCCCGGTGTGCAGGTGGACCAGGCCGTGTTGACCTAAGGCAGAATGATCGAATTTCAACCGTTGTACGCTGAATCTCAGGGAACGTGTAATGGCATTACGAATTGAACAAAAGAAAGAAGTGGTGAGCGAAGTCGCCGAGGTGGCGGCAAGTGCACATTCGGTGATCGCGGCCGAGTACCGCGGCCTGACGGTCAGCGAGCTCACCGGGCTGCGCGCCCAGGCACGCGAACAAGGCGTGTACCTGCGGGTGATCAAGAACACGCTGGCACGACGTGCATTGGAAGGCACGTCCTATGAGTGCATGAGCGAGGCACTTTCAGGACCCCTGATGCTGATGTTCTCGCAGGAGGACCCGGGTTCTGCTGCGCGCCTCGCCAAGGATTTCGCCGAGGAGAATGAATTGCTGGCCGTGCGGCTGATCGCCGTCGACGGCGAGCTGCTCGAGGCTTCCGCGCTGGAGAAGCTCTCCAGCCTGCCGAACAAGGAACAGGCCATCGCGCTGCTGATGGCCGTCATGAAGGCACCGATCGAGAAATTTGTCCGCACCCTGGCGGCACCTCACGGAAAACTGGTAAGGACCGTGGCGGCCGTTCGCGAGCAGAAAGAGGCCGCAGGTTAAAAAAGGGGTGCCCTGCAGGAAAGATATGTGAAAGGTTTTGGGTCTGTTGAGTTTTGGGTTTTGTTTTTGACGAGGAGATGAAAATGGCAGTTACGAAAGAAGATATTCTTGAGACGATCTCTGAGATGAGCGTCATGGAAGTGGTTGACCTGGTGTCGGCCATGGAAGAGAAGTTCGGCGTGTCTGCGGCTGCGGTAGCTGCACCTGCAGCGGTGGCCGACGGCGGGGCTGCGGCCGAAGCCGAGAAAGACGAGTTTGATGTGGTCATGACCAGCTTTGGCGACAACAAGATTGCCGTCATCAAGGTAGTGCGCGCCATTACCGGGCTGGGCCTTAAGGAAGCCAAGGACATGGTCGAAGGGGTTCCTTCCACGCTCAAGGAGGCTGTAGCCAAGGAAGGGGCCGAAGAAATCAAGGGGCAACTTGAAGAAGCCGGTGCGACCGTAGAGCTCAAGTAATCGTTGCTCTATCCAATCCCTAGACGGACCAGCCAGCGCCTGCAGGCGCTGTCGGGCCTTTTTGTATGCGCGTTTTGATAACGGGGTGATCTCGATGGCATATAGCTACACTAGCAAAAAACGAATCCGCAAGGACTTTGGCAAGCGACCGGAAATCCTGACAGCGCCTTACCTGCTGCAGATCCAGCTCGCCTCCTACCGGCGCTTCCTGCAGGACGACCGCCCGGACGAGGAACGCGACGAGGCCGGCCTGCACGGCGTGTTCCAGTCGGTCTTTCCCATCGTCAGCTACTCGGGGAATGTCGAGCTCCAGTACGTCAGCTACCGCCTTGAGCCGCCTCCGTTCGAGGTCAAGGAATGCCAGCTTAGGAGCCTCACCTACCATGCGCCGCTGAAAGTCCTGCTGCGCCTGGTGATCTACGACAAGGAAGCCCCGGCCAACGCCAAGAAGGTCAAGGACGTCAAGGAGCAGGAAGTCTACATGGGCGAGCTGCCCCTGATGACGGACACCGGCGCCTTTGTCATCAACGGTACCGAACGCGTCATCGTCTCCCAGCTGCACCGCTCCCCCGGGGTGTTCTTCGACCATGACAAGGGCAAGACCCATTCCTCGGGCAAGCTGTTGCACTCGGCCCGGGTGATTCCCTACCGTGGTTCCTGGCTGGATTTCGAGTTTGACCACAAGGATTGCCTGTTCGTTCGAATCGACCGCCGCCGCAAGCTTCCGGCCACCATCCTGCTGCGCGCCCTGGGCTTCAGCAGCGAGGAGATCCTCTCCATATTCTTCGATACCAACACGGTCCACATCACAGACAACGGCTTTATCCTGGACCTGATTCCCGAGCGCCTGCGAGGCGAGATCGCACCGTTTGAGATCCGCTACCGGGGCAAGGTGATTGTCGAGGCCGGGCGGCGCATCACGGTGCGCCACGTGCGCCAGATCGAGAAGGCGGGCATCAAGAAGCTCGAGGTCCCGGTGGAGTACCTGCTGGGCAAGGTGCTGGCGAGAGACCTAGTGGATACGGATACCGGCGAGCTGGTGTGCCGCGCCAACGACGAGCTGACCGAGGAGAACGTCGAGAAAATCCTGGAGTCGTCCGTGGACGTGCTGGAGTTGCTGTACACCAACGACATCGACCGGCGCCCGTACATTACCTCCACACTTGCCATCGACACTACCACCAACGAGCTGGAAGCCCAGGTGGAAATCTACCGCATGATGCGACCGGGCGAGCCGCCGACCAAGGATGCGGCGCAGAACCTGTTCCAGAACCTGTTTTTCGTACCGGAACGCTACAACCTGTCCCCGGTGGGCCGCATGAAGTTCAACCGGCGCGTCGGGCGCGAGGAGATTTCGGGCTCCGGGACCCTGAGCAAGGAAGACATCCTCGATGTCATGAAAACCCTGATCGACATCCCCAACGGCAAGGGCATGGTGGACGACATCGACCACCTCGGAAACCGGCGCGTGCGCTGTGTCGGGGAAATGGTCGAGAACGCGTTCCGGGTCGGTCTCGTGCGCGTCGAGCGCGCCGTCAAGGAGCGCCTGACCCTGGCCGAGTCCGAAGGACTCATGCCCCAGGAGATGATCAATGCCAAGCCGGTGGCCGCGGCCATCAAGGAATTCTTCGGCTCCAGCCAGCTGTCCCAGTTCATGGACCAGAACAACCCGCTGTCCGAGATTACCCACAAGCGCAGGATTTCAGCACTCGGCCCGGGCGGCCTGACGCGTGAGCGCGCGGGCTTCGAGGTTCGCGACGTGCACCCCACCCATTACGGGCGGGTGTGCCCGATCGAGACCCCGGAGGGGCCGAACATCGGGCTGATCAACTCGCTGGCCATCTTTGCTCGGACCAACGACTACGGGTTCCTTGAAACTCCGTACCGCAAGGTGGTCAACGGCAAGGTCAGCGAGGACATCGAGTACCTGTCGGCCATCGAGGAAGGCCAGTTCACCATCGCCCAGGCCAATGCACGCCTGGACAAGCGGGGCCGGTTCCTGGACGGGCTGGTCTCGGTACGCCACCGAAACGAGTTTTCGCTGGTGCCGAGCGACAAGGTCGAATACATGGATGTCTCGCCCAAGCAGATCGTCTCGGTCGCAGCCTCCCTGATCCCGTTCCTTGAGCACGACGATGCCAACCGCGCACTGATGGGCTCGAACATGCAGCGCCAGGCCGTGCCCACCCTGATTGCGGAAAAACCCCTGGTCGGCACCGGCATTGAGCGCGTCGTGGCGATCGACTCAGGCGCGGCCCTGGTCTCAAGGCGCGGCGGTGAGGTGGACACCGTGGATGCCGGGCGGATCGTGGTGCGGGTCAACGACGATGAAGCCGAGGCCGGTGAGCCGGGGGTCGACATCTACAACCTGACCAAATACACGCGCTCCAACCAGAACACCTGCATCAACCAGCGACCGCTGGTACGCCCCGGCGACATCATCGCCCGCGGCGACGTGCTGGCCGACGGGCCCTCGACCGATCTCGGCGAGCTCGCACTCGGGCAGAACGTGCTGGTCGCCTTCATGCCATGGAACGGCTACAACTTCGAGGACTCCGTTTTAATCTCCGAGCGTGTCGTGGAGGAGGACCGCTTCACGACCATCCATATCGAGGAGCTCAGCTGTTTCGCACGCGATACGAAACTGGGTGCCGAGGAAATCACGGCGGACATCCCGAACGTCAGCGAGAACCTGCTGGCCAAGCTGGATGACTCGGGCATCGTCTACGTCGGGGCCGAGGTGCGCCCCAGCGACATCCTGGTCGGCAAGGTCACCCCGAAGGGCGAGACCCAGCTGACCCCGGAAGAGAAACTGCTTCGCGCCATCTTCGGCGAGAAGGCCTCGGACGTGAAAGACACCTCGCTTCGCGTGCCCTCCGGCATGGAAGGCACCGTGATCGATGTGCGGGTGTTCACCCGCGACGGGGTGAGCAAGGACAAGCGCGCCCTGCAGATCGAGGAAGCGGAGATCGACCAGGTGAAAAAAGACCTGAACGACCAGCTGCGCATCTACGAGGATGACATCTACAGCCGGGTGGAGCGCCTGATCACCGGTCAGGTCTCCGAGGGCGGCCCGGAAGGACTCAAGGCCGGCGCCAAGGTGACCAAGACCTACCTGGAAGCACTGAACCGCGACTACTGGTTCGAGATCCGCATGCGCTCCGAGAAAGTCACCGCACAGCTGGAGAAACTCTCCGGACAACTGAAGAGCCAGCGCGAGTCCTTCGACAAGCGCCTGCAGGAGAAAAAGGAAAAGATTACCGCAGGCGATGACCTCGCCCCGGGTGTGCTGAAAATGGTCAAGGTCTACCTCGCGGTCAAGCGGCGCATGCAGCCGGGCGACAAGGTGGCCGGTCGCCACGGAAACAAGGGCGTGGTGTCCATGATCGTGCCGGTCGAGGACATGCCGCACATGGAGGACGGCACCCCGGTGGATATCGTCCTGAACCCGCTCGGCGTGCCTTCGCGAATGAACGTCGGCCAGGTGCTGGAAACCCACCTCGGTTGGGCGGCCAAGGGACTCGGCCTGAAGATCGGAAAGATCCTGGACAACTCCGGAAAAGTCAAGGAGTTAAAAACTTTACTGAATGAAGTTTATAACAAGGATGAAGGCATCTCGGTGAAGCTGAATGAATTCAGCGACGAGGAGATCGGAACCCTGGCCGGCAACCTGCGCAAGGGGGTGCCCGTGGCCACGCCGGTCTTCGACGGTGCCCAGGAATCCGAGATCAAGCGCATGCTCAAACTCGCGGACCTGCCCGAGGACGGGCAGACGTACCTGTGGGACGGGCGCACCGGCGAGCGGTTCGACCGCCAGATCACCGTCGGCTACATGTACATGCTGAAGCTCAACCACCTGGTGGACGACAAGATGCATGCCCGCTCGACTGGGCCGTACAGCCTGGTGACCCAGCAGCCGCTGGGTGGCAAGGCGCAGTTCGGCGGCCAGCGCTTCGGGGAGATGGAGGTCTGGGCCCTGGAGGCCTACGGGGCGTCCTACACCCTGCAGGAGATGCTCACCGTCAAGTCCGACGACGTCATGGGCCGCAACAAGATGTACAAGAACATCGTCGACAGCAACCACAGCATCGATGCCAGCATGCCCGAGTCCTTCAACGTGCTGATGAAGGAGATTCGCTCGCTGGGGCTGAACATCGATTTTGAGCAGGAAGCCTGATCCGGGCGCACAGGATACCGGGTACGTAACGTAGAGAGGCCATCACGGCAGGCAAAGGGTACGAGGAAGATTATGAGAGACTTAATCAGTTTGTTGAGGAACCAGGGGGAAGTGGTCGATTTCGATGCCATCCGCATCGGCTTGGCATCCCCTGACATGATCCGCTCTTGGTCGTACGGCGAGGTCAAGAAACCCGAGACCATCAATTACCGTACCTTCAAGCCGGAACGTGACGGGCTGTTCTGTGCCAAGATTTTCGGGCCCATCAAGGACTACGAGTGCCTGTGCGGCAAGTACAAGCGTCTCAAGCACCGCGGCGTGGTCTGCGAGAAGTGCGGCGTTGAGGTCACGCTGACCAAGGTGCGCCGCGAGCGCATGGGCCACATCGAGCTGGCCAGTCCCGTCGCCCACATCTGGTTCCTGAAGTCACTGCCGTCTCGCATCGGCCTGCTGCTCGACATGACCCTGCGCGATGTCGAGCGCGTGCTTTATTTCGAGGCCTTCATCGTCATCGACCCGGGCATGACCGGGCTCGAGCACAAGCAACTGCTTTCAGACGAGGCCTTCCTCGAGGCGATCGAGACCTACGGCGACGAGTTCGATGCCCGCATGGGGGCCGAGGCCATCTACGAACTGTTGAAACAGGTGGACCTCGAGCAGGAAGTGGAGACCCTTCGCCAGGAGATCACCGAGACGCGCTCGGAGGCCAAGCTCAAGCGCCTGTCCAAGCGCCTGCGCCTCGCCGAGAATTTCATCGAGTCCGGCAACAAGCCCGAGTGGATGGTGCTCACCGTCCTGCCGGTATTGCCGCCGGACCTGCGCCCGCTGGTGCACCTGGACGGCGGTCGCTTTGCCACCTCGGACCTCAACGACCTGTACCGCCGGGCGATCAACCGAAACAACCGCCTGAAACGCCTGCTGGAGCTCAATGCCCCGGACATCATCGTGCGCAACGAAAAACGCATGCTGCAGGAAGCCGTCGATGCACTGCTCGATAACGGGCGGCGCGGCCGGGCGATCACGGGCACCAACCGTCGGGCGCTGAAGTCCCTGGCGGACATGATCAAGGGCAAGCAGGGGAGGTTCCGCCAGAACCTTTTGGGTAAGCGCGTGGACTATTCCGGGCGCTCGGTCATCGTGGTCGGGCCCACCCTGAAACTGCACCAGTGCGGCCTGCCCAAGAAGATGGCCTTGGAACTCTTCAAGCCGTTCATCTTCAGCAAGCTGCACATGCGCGGCATTGCCCCGACCATCAAGGCCTGCAAGAAGGTGGTCGAGAAGGAGGGTCCCGAGGTCTGGGACATCCTCGAGGAAGTCATCCGCGAGCACCCGGTGCTGCTGAACCGTGCACCGACGCTGCATCGCCTGGGCATCCAGGCGTTCGAGCCGATCCTGATCGAGGGCAAGGCCATCCAGTTGCACCCGCTGGTGTGCACGGCCTTCAACGCTGATTTCGACGGCGACCAGATGGCCGTTCACGTACCGCTGTCGGTCGAGGCCCAGCTGGAAAGCCGCGCGCTGATCATGTCGACCAACAACGTGCTTTCACCGGCCAACGGCAGCCCGATCATCGTGCCGTCCCAGGACATCGTGCTGGGCCTGTACTACCTCACGCGCCAGAAAGTGAACGAGCCTGGCACCGGCATGTCCTTCGCCGATGTCGAGGAAGCCCAGCGTGCCTATGACAACCATGTCGTCAGCCTGCATGCCAAGGTGAACATCCGCATCAAGGACGTGGCAGAAGGCGAGGACGGCAGCCTGGAGACCGTGCGCCGCGTCACCGAGACGACCGTCGGGCGTGCCATTCTCTCCAAGGTGCTTCCGGAAGGCATGCCCTTTGCGCTGGTCAACCGCGACATGGACAAGCGGGCCATCTCGTCGCTGATCGACGAGTGTTACCGGCGCACCGGCCTGAAGGACACCGTGATCCTGGCCGACAAGCTCATGTACACGGGCTTCAACTACGCCACCCGCGCCGGTATTTCCTTCTGTGCAGATGACATGGTCATCCCGGAAGAGAAGCAATCGATCCTCGGCGATGCGGAGAAGGAAGTCGAGGAGATCGCCTCCCAGTACGCCTCCGGCCTGGTGACCAAGGAAGAGCGTTACAACAAGGTCATCGACATCTGGTCGCATACCAACGAACAGGTGGCCCAGGCCATGATGAGCCGGCTGGGCAACGAGGAAGTCGAGGATGCGGAAGGCAAGCCGATCACGCAGAAATCATTCAACTCCATCTACATGATGGCCGACTCCGGGGCCCGGGGCTCGGCCGCACAGATTCGCCAGCTGGCGGGCATGCGCGGCCTGATGGCCAAGCCGGACGGCTCGATCATCGAGACCCCCATCACTGCGAACTTCCGCGAGGGCCTGAACGTACTGCAGTACTTCATTTCCACGCACGGTGCGCGCAAGGGACTCGCCGACACCGCGCTCAAGACCGCCAACTCCGGTTACCTGACGAGGCGCCTGGTGGACGTCGCCCAGGACCTGGTGGTCACCGAGAACGACTGCGGCACCACCGATGGCATGGTGATGAAACCCGTGATCGAGGGCGGCGATGTGGTGCAGACCCTGCAAAGCCGTGTACTCGGGCGCGTGGTGGCCACCGACGTGATGGATGCCAAGGGCAAGAACGTCCTGATCCCGGCCGGCACCCTGCTCGATGAGGGCTGGTGCAAGAAGTTCGAGGACCTGGGCGTGGACGAGATCAAGGTGCGCACCCCGATCAACTGCGAGACCCGCTACGGGGTCTGCTCGATGTGCTACGGGCGCGACCTGGCACGCGGTCACCTGGTCAACATCGGCGAGGCGGTCGGCGTCATTGCCGCGCAGTCCATCGGTGAGCCCGGCACCCAGTTGACGATGCGCACGTTCCATATCGGCGGTGCGGCCAACCGCGCGGCCTCCACCAGCGGCATCACGGTGAAGTCCACCGGCACGATCGACATGCACCACGTAAAGCTGGTGAAGCACAAGGACGGGCACAATGTCGCGGTATCGAGGTCCGGGGAGCTGAGCGTGGTCGATGAACAGGGTCGCGAGAAGGAACGCTACAAGATCAGCTACGGGGCAGCGATCTCCGTGAACAACGGGGACAAGGTGGAGGCCGGTCAGACGGTGGCCACCTGGGACCCGCATATCCGTCCCATCATCACCGAGGTCGGCGGCAAGATCCAGCTGGTCGATTTCGCCGACGGCGTGACGGTCAACATGTTCGCAGACAAGGTCACCGGCCTGAGCTCGGCCATCGTGCTGGACCCGAGAAGCCGCCCCGCGGCAGGCAAGGATTTGCGACCGGCCGTCAACCTGCTGGATGCCAAGGGCAAGCCCCTGAAGTTCCCGGGCACCGAGAAACCGGCCCACTACACGCTGCACCCCGGTGCGATCATCAGCCTGTCCGATGGCGATACCGTGGGCGTGGGCGACATCATCGCGCGGATCCCGCAGGAGTCCTCCAAGACGAGGGACATCACCGGCGGTCTGCCGCGGGTGGCCGACCTGTTCGAGGCTCGCAAGCCCAAGGAAGCCGCGGTGCTTGCCGAGCAGACCGGCATCGTCTCCTTCGGCAAGGACACCAAGGGCAAGGAGCGCCTCGTGATCACCAATGAAGACGGCGAGTCCAAGGAAGTGCTGATCCCGAAATGGCGCCAGATCAACGTCTTCGAAGGGGAGTACGTGGAGAAGGGCGAGGTCATCGTCGACGGCGAGCTGAGCCTGCACGACATCCTGCGACTGCTCGGGGTCACCGAACTGGCCGAGTACCTGGTCAAGGAAATCCAGGACGTCTACCGGCTGCAGGGCGTGGACATCGATGACAAGCATATCGAGGTGATCACCCGACAGATGCTGCGCAAGGCGGAAATCACCGAGCCCGGCGACACCAATTTCCTGCAGGGCGAGCAGGTGGAAAAATCGCGCGCGCTTGAGATCAACGAGAAGATGGAAGCCGATGACAAGGAACCTGCCCGGTTCGAGCCGGTGCTGCTCGGCGTGACCAAGGCCTCGCTGGTGACCGAGTCGTTCATCTCGGCGGCCTCCTTCCAGGAGACCACCCGGGTGCTGACCGAAGCCTCGGTGCGCGGCTCCAAGGACATGCTGCGCGGGCTCAAGGAAAACGTGATCGTCGGGCGACTGATCCCAGCGGGCACGGGCCTGGCCTACCATGAAGGTCGCAGGCGCGATCTCCTGGCCGAGATGGAAGCGGCCGATGCAGAGGAAGGCGAGTTGTCGGCCGAGGACCAGGTCGAGGCCGCCCTGGCCGAGGAGCTGTCTGCGGCTGGGGAGAACAGCGCGGAAGTCGAGGCCGCACCGGGCGCTGAATGAGCAAAAGGCCTGCTTGACAGAAAGCAGGATGGTTTTTACAATTTCGCGGCTAACACAGGCCGATGTTTCATCGGCCTGTTGTTTGTTTTAGGTATAGAAAATTTATGACTACAATCAATCAACTGGTACGAAAACCGCGCAAGCGCAAAGTGGAGAAAAGCAACGTTCCCGCGCTTGCCAGCTGTCCGCAAAAGCGCGGCGTGTGCACGCGCGTGTACACGACCACGCCGAAGAAGCCGAACTCGGCCTTGCGCAAGGTCGCACGTGTGCGACTGACCAACGGCTTTGAAGTGACCAGTTACATCGGTGGCGAAGGCCACAACCTGCAGGAGCACTCGGTGGTGCTGATCCGCGGCGGTCGTGTCAAGGACCTGCCCGGGGTGCGCTACCACACGGTGCGCGGCAGCCTGGACACCCAGGGCGTACAGGACCGCATGCAGGCCCGCTCGAAATACGGCGCCAAGAAACCCAAGTCGTAGTTGTCCCGTTTTACTGAAGCCGTCTAGCCATGTCCCGCCGAAGAGAAGTTCCCAAACGCAAGATCCTGGATGATCCCAAGTACGGGGATCAGCTGGTGGCCAAGTTCGTCAACATGCTGATGAAAAACGGCAAGAAGTCCGTGGCCGAGAAAATCCTCTACCAGGCGTTTGACAACGTCCAGCGCAAGAGCGGACAGGAAGGCATCCAGATCTTCAAGAAGGCGATCGAGAACGTGCGCCCGTTCGTCGAGGTCAAGTCCCGGCGCGTCGGTGGTGCGACCTACCAGGTGCCGGTGGAAGTGCGCCCCGTGAGACAGACGACCCTGGCCATGCGCTGGATCGTCGATGCGGCCAAAAAGCGTGGCGAGAAATCCATGATCAACAAGCTCGCAGGCGAGCTGATGGATGCCTCCTCACAAAAAGGCGCGGCGATCAAGAAGCGCGAGGACACGCTCAGGATGGCCGAGGCGAACAAGGCATTTTCACACTACCGCTGGTAGTCCCTTAATTCAGGAATTTCACCGTGGCACGCAAAACACCGATCTCGCGCTACCGCAATATCGGCATCATGGCGCACATCGATGCCGGCAAGACCACGGCGACCGAGCGCATCCTGTTCTATACCGGCATCTCGCACAAGATCGGCGAGGTGCACGACGGGGAAGCCGTCATGGACTGGATGGAGCAGGAGCAGGAACGCGGAATCACCATCACCTCGGCGGCGACCACGTGTTTCTGGGATGGCATGGACAAGCAGTTTGACGAGCATCGCATCAATATCATCGATACTCCGGGCCACGTGGATTTCACCATCGAGGTGGAGCGCTCGCTTCGCGTCCTCGACGGGGCCTGTGCCGTATTTTGTGCGGTCGGCGGTGTCGAGCCGCAGTCGGAGACCGTGTGGCGACAGGCGAACAAGTACAAGGTGCCGCGCATGGCCTTCGTCAACAAGATGGACCGTACCGGTGCGAACTTCCTGCGCGTGGTCGGCCAGATCAAGGAACGGCTGGGCTCCAACCCCGTGCCGATCCAACTCGCGATCGGCGCCGAGGAAAACTTCAAGGGCGTGGTCGACCTGATCAAGATGAAGGCGATTTACTGGAATGAAGAGGACAAGGGCACGACGTTCGAGGAAGTCGAGATTCCCGACGAGCTGAAAGCCGAGGCCCAGGAGTGGCATGACAAGATGGTCGAGGCGGCCGCGGAATCCTCCGAGGAGATCATGGAGCACTACCTCGAGAACGGAACCCTGTCCGAGGAAGATATCCGCAAGGGACTTCGAATCCGCACCCTGTCCAACGAGATCGTGCCTGCCCTGTGCGGCACGGCCTTCAAGAACAAGGGGGTACAGGCCCTGCTGGATGCCATCATCGAATTCATGCCTTCACCGACCGACGTCCCCGCCATTCAGGGGATCGTGGAGAACGGCGAGGACACCACGGTGGAGCGCGGGCCTTCGGACGATGAGCCGTTCGCATCCCTGGCGTTCAAGATTGCCACCGACCCCTACGTGGGCACGCTCACTTTCTTCCGCGTGTACTCCGGGGTGCTGAATTCAGGGGATACCGTCTACAACCCGGTCAAGAGCAGGAAGGAACGGGTCGGGCGGATCCTGCAGATGCATTCGAACTCGCGTGAAGAGATCAAGGAAGTCCGGGCCGGGGACATCGCAGCTGCCGTCGGTCTGAAGGACGTGGCCACCGGCGAAACCCTGTGCGATATCGACAAGGCGATCACCCTGGAGCGCATGGAATTCCCGGAACCGGTCATCTCGGTGGCCGTCGAGCCGAAAACCAAGTCCGACCAGGAGAAGATGAGTATCGCCCTGCAGAAGCTGGCCCGGGAAGACCCTTCGTTTCGGGTGCGAACGGACGAGGAGTCCGGCCAGACCATCATTTCCGGCATGGGCGAGCTGCATCTCGACATCATCGTTGACCGCATGAAACGCGAATTCAGCGTGGAAGCCAATGTCGGTGCCCCGCAGGTCTCCTACCGTGAAACCATCCGCAGAGATGTCGAGCAGGAAGGCAAGTTTGTGCGCCAGTCCGGTGGACGCGGACAGTACGGGCACGTGTACCTGAAAATCGAGCCGCAGGAACCGGGAGACGGTTTCGAGTTTGAAAACAAGATCGTTGGCGGCGTGATACCGAAGGAATACATTCCGGCCGTGGAGAAAGGCGTCAAGGAAGCCATCTACAACGGCGTGATCGCGGGCTACCCGGTCGTCGACGTCAAGGTCACGCTGTATGACGGCTCCTTCCACGATGTGGACTCCTCCGAGATGGCGTTCAAGATCGCAGGTTCCATGGCCTTTCGCGATGGCGCCCGCCAGGCAGACCCGGTATTGCTCGAGCCCGTCATGAAAGTCGAGGTGGTGACCCCCGAGGAGCACATGGGGGATGTCGTGGGAGATCTCAGTCGTCGCCGTGGCATGGTGGGCGGTATGGAGGACAGTCCTTCGGGCAAGGTGATTTCATCGGAGGTCCCGCTGGCAGAGATGTTCGGCTACGCCACGGACCTGCGTTCGGCAACCCAGGGACGTGCCACCTATTCCATGGAATTCCACAAGTACAAAGAAGTACCAGGCAATCTTGCCGATGCGATCATCAAAAAGAATGGCTAAGCCAAGGTATTGGCATTAAGATATTTCAAGAGGTAGAGAAAGATGTCTAAAGAGAAGTTCGAACGTACCAAACCGCACGTCAACGTCGGGACGATTGGTCACGTAGACCACGGCAAGACGACCTTGACGGCGGCCATGACCAAGGTCATGGGTGAGACCCATGGCGGCGAGTACAGGACCTACGACCAGATCGACAATGCACCGGAAGAACGTGAGCGCGGCATCACCATTGCCACGGCCCACGTCGAGTACGAGAGCGTTAATCGCCACTACGCCCATGTGGACTGCCCGGGTCATGCCGACTATGTGAAGAACATGATCACGGGTGCCGCGCAGATGGACGGTGCCATTCTGGTGGTCAGTGCTGCGGACGGCCCCATGCCCCAGACACGTGAGCACATCCTGCTGGCACGCCAGGTCGGAGTCCCCCATATCCTGGTGTACATGAACAAGTCGGACCAGGTCGATGATCCCGAGCTGCTCGAACTGGTTGAAATGGAGGTCCGCGACCTCTTGTCGACCTACGAATTCCCGGGCGATGACACACCGATCGTCGTCGGCTCCGCACTGAAGGCCCTGGAAGGCGATACCTCGGAAACCGGGATTCCTTCCATCGTCAAGCTGGTGGAAGAAATGGATGCCTTCGTTCCCGAGCCCGAGCGGGCCATTGACGGGGACTTCATCATGCCGGTCGAGGATGTCTTCTCGATCTCCGGTCGAGGCACCGTGGTGACCGGGCGCGTGGAGCGCGGTGTGGTCAAGGTCGGTGATGAAATTGAAATCGTGGGAATCCGCGACACAACGACCACGACCTGCACGGGCGTGGAGATGTTTCGCAAGCTGCTGGACCAGGGTCAGGCAGGTGATAACGTCGGCGTGCTGCTGCGTGGCACCAAGCGCGACGAGGTCGAGCGTGGACAGGTGCTGTGCAAACCCGGCAGCATCACCCCGCACACCAAGTTCGAGGCCGAGGTCTACATCCTCAGCAAGGAAGAAGGCGGCCGGCATACCCCGTTCTTCAACGGCTATCGCCCGCAGTTCTACTTCCGTACCACGGACGTCACCGGCGCGGTGGACCTGCCAAGCGGCACCGAGATGGTGATGCCCGGCGACAACGTGCAGATGACGGTTTCGCTGATCGCACCGATCGCCATGGAAAAGGGACTGCGTTTCGCCATCCGTGAAGGCGGTCGCACGGTCGGGGCCGGAAAAGTCTCGAAGATCATCGACTAACACGCGCAACCGGGACACTTGAACGATGCCGACCTCGGGACAGACCATCCGGATTCGCCTGAAAGCGTTTGATCATCGCCTGATCGACCGCTCAGCAAGCGAAATCGTGGAAACGGCCAAGCGCACGGGGGCAAGGGTGAAAGGACCGATCCCGCTGCCCACCAAGAAGGAGCGCTTTACCGTGCTGATCTCGCCGCACGTGGACAAGAATGCCCGTGACCAGTACGAGATCCGCACACACAAGCGGATCATGGATATCGTCGAGCCCACGGACAAGACCGTGGATGCGCTCATGAAGCTGGATCTGGCCGCCGGGGTGGATGTCCAGATCAAATTGAACTAGGCGGCCCGGGCATTGGCCAGGGCTGGGGTCTGGAGGAGTTTTAGCCGGAATTTTGACAGGAGCCAGGTGAAGAAAGTGGTTTCCTAAGACTCTGATATTTGGGATAATAGTTGATTACCTGCGGCCCGGCTTGGGGAAACCCATGCCGGGTCGCAGTTATCCGGTCAAGTAAAAATATTGCACACCTCGTACGGTACGGAAGGACAAAAATGTCTCTGGGATTGGTAGGAAAAAAAGTGGGTATGACGCGTGTCTTCACCGAGGCAGGGGAGTCTGTGCCGGTGACGGTTTTGCATGTGCCCAGCAACCGCATCACCCGGGTCAGGCGCCAGGAGAGCGATGGCTACGATGGCGTACAGGTCACCTACGGCGAGGTCAAGCCTTCACGCGTCAACAAGCCAGCCGCAGGCCACTTTGCCAAGGTGGGCGTTCGTGCAGGCCGGGGCTTGCGCGAATTCAGGCCGGCCAAAGAACAGCTCGAGACCCTGCAGGTCGGCTCGGAACTCGGCGTGGGACTGTTTTCCGTGGGCCAGAAGGTGGCCGTATCGGGTGTGTCCAAGGGCAAGGGTTTTGCAGGATCGGTCAAACGCCATAACTTTCGCATGCAGGATGCCACGCACGGAAACTCCCTGTCGCACCGAGCACTCGGTTCCACCGGACAGTGCCAGGACCCCGGACACGTCTTCAAGGGCAAGAAGATGGCCGGTCAGATGGGCAACGTCCGCGTGACCACGAAAAACCTCAAGGTCGTGCAGATCGATGAGGGCAAGGACCTGCTCCTGATCAAGGGTGCGGTGCCAGGTGCCCCGGGCGGAGACGTGATGATCCGGCCCATCCATGCCGGGGAGATTAACCTGCCGGCACAGGATGCCGAGGCAGAAGATACGGCCAAAGCGGACACCGGCGAAGCCTGAGGACTGGTAGCCATGAAACTCGCCATCGCCAATACGAAGTCCTCAGTTACGGTATCGGATGACATCTTTGCGCGCAGTTTCAACGAACCCCTGGTGCACCAGGCCGTCACCGCCTACATGGCGGGTGGGCGAAGCGGAACCAAGGCGAACAAGAGCCGCAGCGATGTACGCGGCGGCGGCGCCAAGCCCTGGCGGCAAAAGGGCACGGGACGAGCCCGGTCGGGAACCTCCAACAGCCCGCTGTGGCGCTCCGGCGGGGTTACGTTCGCGGCACGGCCGAGAAACTACCGGCAAAAGCTCAACAAGAAAATGGTCCGTGCAGCCTATGCCAGCATGTTCTCGGAACTGATTCGCCAGAAATGCCTGCACGTCATCAAGGAATTTTCCGTCACCGAGCCCAAGACCAAGCAGGCCGTGGCCCAACTGCAAAAACTCAAGCTCACCTCCGCCCTGATCATCACCGACAAAGCCGATACGAATTTATACCTTTCCGTACGTAACCTGTCCCACGTCGAAGTGACCGAGGTGGAAGGCATCGACCCGGTCAGCCTGTTCCGCCACGAGCACGTGGTCGTCACCAAGGATGCGCTGAAGGCGATTGAGGGGTGGCTGCAATGAACGAGGAGCGCCTGATGACCGTGCTGCTGGCACCTCATGTCTCGGAGAAGACGGCGACCGGTGCGGACAAGCATAACCAGCATGTCTTTCGCGTCATCCGCAGTGCCAAGAAAAGCGAGATCAAGCAGGCGGTGGAAAAGCTGTTCGATGTGAAAGTCGCCGAGGTCAATACCATCAACATGCAGGGCAAGCGCAAGATGTTCAACCGCCGGCCCGGCAAGCGACCGGACTGGAAGAAGGCCGTCGTAACCCTGGAAGCGGGCAGCGACATCGATTTCGGTGGATTCAGCTAACGGTAAGGGTTTGTCATGGCAGTCGTAAAAGCAAAACCCACTTCCGCCGGACGACGGTTCGTCGTCCAGGTGACGTCTCCGGACCTGCACAAGGGCGGGCCCTACAAGCCGTTGCTGTGCGACAAGAAAAGAAGCGGCGGGCGCAACAATGCAGGGCGGATCACCACCCGGCACCGCGGCGGCGGACACAAGCAGCGGTTCAGAGTCATTGATTTCAAGCGCAACAAGGATGACATCCCGGCCCGGGTGGAACGGATCGAGTATGACCCGAACCGCAGTGCCAACATCGCACTGCTCAAGTATGCCGACGGCGAACGCCGCTACATGATCGCACCCCGACACCTGTCCGCGAACAGCGAGGTCATCTCCGGAATGCGCGTACCGATCAAGGTCGGCAATGCATTGCCGCTTCGAAGCATCCCGGTGGGTACGGTCGTGCACTGCATCGAGATGAAGCCCGGCAAGGGTGCACAAATCGGGCGCAGTGCGGGCGCGGCCATCCAGGTGGTGGCGCGCGAGGGGAATTACGCAACGCTGAGACTGCGTTCCGGTGAGATGCGCAAGGTCCTGCTGGACTGTCGTGCAACGATCGGGGAAGTCGGCAACAGTGAACACAACCTGCGCAAGCTGGGCAAGGCCGGTGCGAAGCGCTGGCGCGGCGTGCGACCGACGGTGCGCGGCGTGGCCATGAACCCGGTGGATCATCCGCATGGCGGTGGGGAAGGACGCACCTCCGGGGGTCGCCACCCGGTATCCCCCTGGGCGATGCCGACCAAGGGCTACAAGACCCGCAAGAACCACCGTACCGACCGCCTGATCGTGCGGCGCAGAAACAAGAAGTAGAGTACAGGGACTCACCCCATGCCAAGATCATTACGCAAAGGCCCGTTTGTTGATCACCACCTGATGAGAAAAGTGGAGAAGGCGGCGGCAACGAACGACCGCAAGCCGATCAAGACATGGTCGCGCCGTTCCTTCGTGGTACCGGAGATGGTAGGGGTCACCATTGCCGTACACAACGGCCGCCAGCACGTGCCGATCCTGATCAGCGAGAACATGGTGGGCCACAAGCTCGGTGAATTTGCGATTACCCGGACCTTCAAGGGTCATTCAGGGGACAGGAAGGCCAAATAGTGATGGAAGTTTCAGCAAGACTTTCGTTTGTCCGTATCGCGCCGCAAAAGGCCCGGCTGGTGGCAGACCAGGTGCGCGGCAAGGCGGTGGACCGGGCGCTGGAAATCCTGAAGTTCAGCCCCAAGAAGGCTGCCGGGATTATCCGCAAGGTGCTGGAATCCGCGATTGCCAATGCCGAGCACAATGAAGGCGCGGATATCGACGAACTGAAGGTGGAAAGAATCTTCGTGGATGACGGCCCGACCCATCGCCGTTTCAGGGCACGTGCCAAGGGTCGTGCCGCGAAAATCCTGAAACGCACGAGCCACATCACCGTGGTGGTCAGCGACGCCTAGGAAAGCGAAGTGTTATACGAAATTTGGTAGGAGTTGATTTCTAGATATGGGACAAAAAGTACATCCGACCGGCATGCGCCTTGGGATATCCACCGACTGGACATCCAAGTGGTACGCCGATGGCGCTGATTATGCCGAGTTCCTGAGCAGCGATCTCGAGATTCGGGACTACCTGAAGAAAAAACTTTCGCAGGCTTCGGTCAGCCGAATCCAGATCAACCGCCCCGCGCGTGCCGCCTTCATCACGATCCACACGGCCCGCCCCGGCATCGTGATCGGCAAGAAAGGCGAGGACATCGAGGCCCTGCGACACGAGATCGCAAGGCGCACGGGTCTGAGCGTGAACAACGTGAAGATCAACATCGAGGAGATCCGCAAGCCTGAAATCGACTCGCAGCTCGTGGCCGAGAGCATCGCGCAGCAACTGGAGCGGCGGATCACGTTTCGAAGGGCCATGAAGCGCGCCGTCGGCAACGCCATGCGCCTGGGGGCGCTGGGCGTGAAGGTGAATGTCGCGGGCCGCCTGAACGGTGCGGAGATCGCGCGCAGCGAATGGTACCGGGAAGGCCGGGTCCCGCTGCACACCCTGCGTGCCAACATTGATTACGGTTTTGCGGAAGCCAAGACCACTTATGGAATTATCGGCATCAAGACCTGGATCTACAAAGGCGACGTGTTCGGCCTGGGTGCCAAGGAAACCGAAGAAGGAGCCGAGCAGTAAGCCCGCATTGTCGAGCGTACCGTTCAGTTGAACCAAGATGTTACAGCCCAAGCGCACAAAGTTTCGAAAGCAAAGGAAAGGCCGCAACCGCGGACTGGCCCAGAACGGCAACAAGGTCAGTTTCGGAGAATACGGCCTGAAGGCCGTCACCCGCGGGCGCATCACCGCCCGGCAGATCGAGGCGGCCCGGCGTGCGATGACGCGCCACATCAAGCGCGGCGGCAAGATCTGGATCCGCATGTTCCCCGATGTGCCGGTGACCAAAAAGCCGCTCGAAGTCCGCCAGGGCAAGGGCAAGGGGAACGTCGAGTACTGGGTGGCCAAGGTGCAGCCCGGCAAGGTGCTGTACGAGATGGAAGGCGTGGATGAAAAGGTGGCCCGCGAGGCCTTTCGCCTGGCGGATGCCAAGCTGCCGATCCGGACCACTTTTGTCTCGCGCAGCGTGATGTAGGCAGGACGATGGACCAGGAACTGCAGAACAAGAGCTACGAGGAACTCGGCAAGGAGTTGCTCGATTTGCGCAAGGAACAGTTCAACCTGCGCATGCAGCTGGGCACGGGGCAACTGACGCGCGTGCACCAGTTCAAGGTCAACCGCAAGAACATTGCGCGGGTGAAAACACTTATGAATCAGAAGTCATCAGAGAAGGGCGCGTAGGTACAGGATGTCCGAGGAAAGCAAAAAAATCCGAACCCTGCATGGCAGGGTGATCAGCGACCGGATGGACAAGACGGCCGTGGTGCTGCTGGAACGCCAGATCAAGCACCCCCTGTACGAGAAGTACATCCGGCGCTCAACGAAACTGCACGTGCATGATGAAAACAATGAATGCGCGATAGGCGACGAGGTCTCGATCCGGGAATGCCGGCCCATCTCGAAAAAGAAATCGTGGCAGCTCGTCGAAGTGGTCAAGCGAAGCGAAGACTCCAGGGTGTGACGAGGCAGATATGATCCAGATGCAAAGTACATTGGGCGTGGCCGACAACAGCGGGGCGCGCAAACTGCAGTGCATCAAGGTGCTGGGCGGGTCGCAGCGCCGTTACGCGGGCATTGGCGACATCATCAAGGTCAGCGTCAAGGACGCCATTCCCCGGGGCAAGGTCAAGAAGGGCGAGGTGTACAACGCCGTGGTCGTGCGAACGGCCAAGGGCATTCGCCGCCCCGACGGCTCGACCATCCGCTTCGACAACAATGCGGCGGTGCTGCTGAACGCACAGCTGCAGCCGGTGGGCACGCGGATCTTTGGTCCGGTGACCCGGGAACTGCGCACCGAACGCTTCATGAAAATCATCTCGCTGGCCCCCGAAGTGCTGTAAACCGTAAACCGTGAGACAACTATCAGGACTGACCAACATGCAAAGAATTCGCAGGGGAGATGACGTGATAGTAGTTGCCGGCAAGGACAAGGGCCGCGTCGGTACGGTATTGAAGGTGAGCGAGGACCACGTGGTGGTGGAAAACATCAACGTCGTCAAGAAGCACCAGAAACCCAACCCGAATGCCGGCGTCTCGGGCGGCATCAACGAGCAGGAGTCGCCGATCCACGTCTCGAACGTGATGATTTTCAACCCGGTGACCAGCAAGGGAGACCGGGTCGGTTTCCGCGCGCTCGAGGACGGCAAGAAAGTCCGTTACTTCAAGTCCAACGGCGAAGTGGTCGATATCTAGGAATTGACATGTCCAGGCTCCAGGATTTCTATCTGAACACGGTGCGTCCCCAGCTGATGGAAAAGCAGGGATACAAGAACCTCATGCAGGTGCCCCGTATCGAGAAGATCACGCTGAACATCGGTGTGGGCGAGGCTGCGCGTGACAAGAAAACCATCAAGGACGTGATTGTGGACCTCGAGAAGATTGCCGGACAGAAAGTCGTGGTCACGCGGGCGAGGAAATCCATTGCCGGGTTCAGCATCCGCGAGAATTTCCCGATCGGCTGCAAGGTGACGCTTCGCAGGACGCGGATGTACGAGTTCCTGGACCGGCTGATCAGTATCGCCATCCCCCGGGTGCGTGATTTCCGCGGCCTGAGTCCCAAGGCCTTTGACGGGCGGGGCAATTACAGCATGGGGGTCACCGAGCAGATCATCTTCCCGGAAATCGACTATGACAAGATCGATGCGATCCGCGGCATGGACATCGCGATCACGACCTCGGCAAGAACCGATGAAGAGGCCCAGGCACTGCTGGAAGCCTTCAGTTTTCCATTCAAGAGATAGAGAGTAGGTAGCCCATGGCAAAGTTATCCATGCTGGAGAGAGAGAAAAAGCGCAACAAGACCGTGCGCCGCTGCGCTGACAAGCGTTTGAGGCTCAAGGCGACCGTCAAGAGTCCGACGACCAGCTACGATGAAAAACAGGATGCCATGCTGCAGTTGCAGAGAATGCCGCGCAATGCGAGCCCGGTGCGGCTGCGCAACCGCTGCAGCCTGACCGGCCGCCCGAAAGGCTATTACCGGAAGTTCGGACTGGGCCGCAACAAGCTGCGCGAAGCCGCCATGCGCGGGGACATTCCCGGGCTGGTGAAGGCCAGCTGGTAAGCACGGATATTTTCAAAAAGCACAGGCTGAAAGAACATGAGCATGAGTGACCCGATATCCGATATGTTGACGCGTATCCGCAACGGCCAGGAAGCCAGGAAAGTGACCGTAACGATGCCTTCTTCGAAAGTGAAGGAGGCGATCGCCAAGGTCTTCAAGGACGAAGGCTATATCGAGGATGTTTCCGTAAACAGCGAGACCGCCAAGGCGGAACTGACGATTCGGCTCAAATACTACATGGGCGAGCCGGTGATCACCCGTCTCAGCCGCGTCAGCCGTCCGGGCCTTCGCAAGTACAACAGTGCCGAGGACCTGCCGAGGGTGATCGGCGGCATGGGCGTTGCCGTGATTTCCACCTCGAAAGGCGTCATGACCGACCGTGCGGCACGGGCTGCGGGGCACGGCGGTGAAGTGCTGTGCACCATCGAGTAACCATCAAGCTGTTTGAATCGACCGATGTCACGAATTGCAAAACAACCTGTTGAGATTCCCAAGGGCGTGGATGTGAAGCTGCAAGGCCAGCACCTGGCCATGAAGGGGCCGGTTGGAGAGATGTCGATGGACATCCACCGGGACGTCAGCGTCGAGCAAAAGGACAACCAGATCAATGTCATGCTGGGCGAGTCCGGCAATTCGGCCATGGCCGGCACCATGCGCGCACTGATCAACAACCTGGTCACCGGCGTCAGCCAGGGCTTTGAGCGCAAGCTCGAACTGGTCGGGGTCGGCTACCGTGCGCAGGCGAAGGGCAAGACACTGTCGTTGACCCTGGGCTTCTCCCACCCGGTCGAATATCCGGTGCCCGAGGGCATCAAGATCGAGACGCCCAGCCAGACCGAAGTGGTGGTGCGCGGCACCGACAAGCAGAAAGTGGGACAGGTGGCGGCGGAAATCCGCGAGTTTCGCAAGCCGGAACCGTACAAGGGCAAGGGGATCAGGTACTCCGACGAGCGGGTGATCCGCAAAGAAGCGAAGAAGAAATAGGCAAAGCAGATGGCAAACAAGGTCTCAAGAATACGAAGGGCGCGCAAGACGCGCGGCAAGATTGCCGAGCTCAAGATGCATCGCCTGTGCGTGCACCGTACGATCCGCCACACCTATGCCCAGGTGATCTCTCCGGATTCGGGGGCTACCGTGGCGAGCGCCTCCTCGCTGGAAGCCGAGCTGCGCAAGGCTGTCAAGCATACCGGCAACATAGATGCGGCCAGGAAGGTCGGCGAGACGGTGGCCAAGCGTGCCAAGGAGAAAGGAGTGGTCGACGTCGCCTTCGACCGTTCGGGATTCAAATACCACGGCCGCGTCAAGGCGCTGGCGGATGCCGCGCGCGAAGCCGGGTTAAATTTTTAAATAGAAGGTACGAATATTGCGATGGTAGCGAAAGAACCAGCTAGGATTCCTGATGGCCTTGAAGAGAGACTGGTTGCAGTCAACCGGGTTGCCAAGGTGGTCAAGGGCGGACGTCAGTTCGGCTTTACCGCACTGACCGTGGTCGGTGACGGCAACGGCAAGGTGGGCATTGGCTACGGCAAGGCCCGGGAAGTGCCCCTGGCGATCCGCAAGGCGATGGAAAAAGCGCGCAAGGAGATGAAATACGTACCGCTCAAGGACGGCACTCTGCACTATCCCGTGGTGGGACGCCATGGCGCAGCCAAAGTCTTCATGCAGCCGGCCTCCGTGGGTACCAGTATCATTGCCGGCGGGGCCATGCGGGCCGTTTTTGAAGTCGTCGGCATCAAGAACATCCTGTCGAAATGCATCGGTTCCAAGAACCCGATCAACGTGGTGCAGGCGACCGTCAATGCCCTTTGCAGCATGCAGGAGCCGGACTATATCGCCGCAAAACGAGGCAAGACCGTCGAAGAGGTACTGTCCTGAGCGACGGTGTGAGCGGACCATGAGCAAGCAACTGAAAGTGACCCTGACCAAGAGCCTCAACGGCAGGCTTGCCGCACACAAGGCGTGCGCGCGCGGCCTGGGGATCCGGCGGATCCACAACCCGGTCACCGTTGCCGATACACCGGAGAACCGGGGCATGATCCGCAAGATCGACTACATGCTCAGGGTGGAGGAAGCCTGAGGGCCAAGAACATGAAACTGAACGATCTGAAACCCGCACCAGGCAGTCGAACGGCGCGAAAGCGCGTCGGGCGCGGCATCGGTTCCGGGTATGGCAAAACCGGCGGGCGGGGGCACAAGGGCCAGCATTCGCGAGCGGGCGGTTACCACAAGGTCGGGTTTGAAGGCGGCCAGATGCCGTTGCAGCGGCGCCTGCCCAAGGTCGGGTTTCACTCGCGCAAGTCCGCCGAAACGGCCGTTTTGCGTTTGCATGAATTGGCCTGCGTGGATTCCGGGGTGGTGGATATCGATGCCCTGAAGAAGGCCGGGCTGGTGCATGCCGCGGCCAAGCGCGTCAAGGTGATCCTGTCCGGGAAGATCGAGGCCGCGGTGAAGACCAAGGGCTTGGTGTTTACGGCGGGCGCCAAGAAGGCCGTCGAAGACGCCGGCGGGAGCATTCAGGACTGATGGCTCGCTCGGGTGCAAACGTAGCAGGCTCGCTTGCCGGGCTGGGCCAGGTCAGCGAACTTCGAAAGCGCATCGTTTTTGTGCTGGTGGCCCTGGTGGTGTACCGCATCGGCACGTTCATCCCCGTTCCGGGGATCGACCCGGGGGCGATGGCGCGGTTTTTTGAACAGCAGAGCAGCACCATCCTTGGCATGTTCAACATGTTTTCAGGTGGCGCACTGGAGCGCTTGAGTATTTTTGCACTGGGCATCATGCCGTACATCTCCGCCTCCATCATCATGCAGTTGATGAGTGCCGTGGTACCGAGCCTGAAGGAACTCAAGAAGGAAGGCGAGTCCGGCCGGCGCAAGATCACGCAATACACGCGCTATGGCACCGTTTTCCTGGCTACCTTCCAGGCGATCGGCGTGTCCATCGCCCTGCAGAACCAGCAGGTTGCCCTGACCACGGGCATCGGCTTTGCATTCACCGTGACCATCAGCTTGGTCACCGGCACGATGTTCCTGATGTGGCTGGGTGAGCAGATCACCGAACGCGGCATCGGCAACGGCATTTCCATCATCATCTTTGCCGGAATCGTGGCGGGACTGCCTGCTGCCATCGGCGGCACCCTGGACCTGGTCGCCCAAGGCGCGCTGGGTGAGGGATTTGCGCTGTTCCTTTTCCTGATGGCGATTTCGGTCACGGCCTTCGTGATTTTTGCAGAACGGGCGCAGCGGCGAATCACGGTAAATTATGCAAGGCGCCAGCAGGGCAGGAAGATGTTCGCAGCCCAGTCCAGCCATCTGCCGCTCAAGCTCAACATGTCGGGTGTGATCCCGCCGATCTTCGCCTCCAGCATCATCCTGTTCCCGGCCACCTTGCTGCAGTGGTCAAGCAGTTCGGAAGGGGGGATCTCCTGGCTGCAGAACATGGCCAATGCCATCTCGCCCGGACAGCCCCTGTATGTCCTGCTGTACGCGCTTGCGATCGTGTTCTTCTGTTTTTTCTATACCGCGATCGTTTTTGATTCGCGCGAAACGGCAGACAACCTGAAGCGTTCCGGTGCCTTTATTCCGGGGATTCGCCCGGGGGACCAGACGGCACGCTACATCGACGGTGTGCTGACACGGCTGACGGCCGTGGGTGCGATCTACATTACCCTGGTCTGCCTGTTGCCCGAGTTCCTGATTCTCAAGTACAGTGTGCCGTTTTACTTCGGCGGAACATCCTTGCTGATTATCGTGGTCGTGGTGATGGATTTCATGGCACAGGTGCAGGCGCACCTGATGTCGCACCAGTACGAGGGCCTGATGAAGAAGGCTAACCTGAAAGGTTACGGTCGTGCAGGCAGTTTGCGTTAAACCAAGGTGAGAGAGCGATGAAAGTACGGGCATCAGTCAAGAGAATGTGCAGGAACTGCAGGATCGTTCGCCGCAACGGCGTGGTGCGCGTGATATGCAAGGACCCCCGGCACAAGCAGCGGCAAGGCTGAGGTCGCATCGCAAACAGCGGAATATTTTTTGAGGAAACATTAAATGGCACGTATTTCAGGGATCAACGTACCGGTGCACAAGCATGCGGAAATCGCCTTGACGGCCATCTACGGCATCGGGCGCTCCAGCTCCCGCAAGATCTGTGCTGCAGCAGGAATCAAGGCGAGCACCAAGATCAAGGATTTGAGCGAGGATGAAGTCGGGCGCTTGCGAACGGAAGTGGCCAAGTACCGGGTGGAAGGCGACCTGCGCCGCGAAGTTACCGTGAATATTAAACGACTGATGGATCTTGGAACCTATCGCGGAATCCGGCATCGCCGCGGACTGCCGTTGCACGGGCAACGCACACGCACCAATGCCCGCACGCGCAAGGGCCCGAGACGTCCCGTCAAGAGATAAGCAAGAGAGTACTCAGGATCACTATGGCAAAAACACCGACACGCGCCCGAAAGAAAGCGAAACGCGTCGTGACCGATGGGGTGGCACACATCCACGCATCCTTTAACAACACGATCGTGACGATCACCGACCGCCAGGGGAATGCCCTGGCCTGGGCGACCTCGGGTGGCTCGGGATTTCGTGGCTCGCGCAAGAGCACACCGTTTGCTGCACAAACGGCTGCCCAGCGTGCAGGTCAGGTCGCACAGGAATACGGCCTGAAATACCTGGAGATCCGGATCAAGGGCCCCGGCCCGGGTCGTGAATCGGCGGTACGCGCCCTGAATGCGATGGGGTACAAGATCACCAACATCAACGACGTGACACCGATTCCGCACAATGGCTGTCGTCCGCCGAAGCGTCGTCGAGTATAAGGCAGGGTTAAGATGGCACGTTACCTAGGACCCAAATGCAAGATCAGCCGCCGCGAAGGCGCGGACCTCATGTTGAAGAGTCGCGCCCGACCGCTCGATTCAAAATGCAAGATTGACAAGCTGCCCGGCCAGCACGGCGACAAGCGGGGCCGGATATCCAACTACGGGATGCAATTGCGTGAGAAGCAGAAACTGCGCCGCATCTACGGGGTGCTTGAGCGCCAGTTCAGGAACTATTACAAGCGGGCATCGCGCCTCAAGGGATCGACCGGTGAAAACCTGTTGAAGATTCTCGAATGCCGGCTGGACAACGTCGTCTACCGGATGGGTTTCGGGGTTACGCGTGCCGAGTGCCGGCAACTCGTCAGCCACAAGGCCATCGAGGTGAACGGGGTGACGGTGAATATCCCTTCCTATCACGTGTCTCCGGAGGACGTGATTTCGGTGCGCGAAAAGTCCACGAAACAATTACGGATCAAGGATGCACTGAATGCAGCGGAACAGATCGGCCTGCCTGACTGGGTGGATGTCGATATCAAGAAGATGCAGGGCAAGTTCAAATCCATTCCGGAGCGTGATGATTTACCGCCGGATATCAACGAGTCGCTTGTGGTTGAGCTGTATTCCAAGTAACGAGAATTTAAGGGGTTAGCATAAATGGGTGCAAATGAGTTACTGAAGCCAAGAGTGGTTGATGTCCATCTGGTCGATGAATGTCGCGCTAAAGTCGTGCTGGAGCCGCTGGACCGTGGTTTCGGACATACGCTTGGCAATGCATTGAGGCGAATCCTGCTGTCATCCATCCCGGGATGTGCCGTGGTGGAGGTGCAGATCGATGGCGTTTTGCACGAGTACACGGCGATCGAGGGCGTGCAGGAGGATGTCGTCGACATCCTGCTGAACCTGAAGGGCATCGCGGTCGTCATGCACGAGCGATCGGAAGCCACCCTCAGCCTGAACATGGAGGGGCCTGGCGTTGCGACGGCCGGGGACATCGAGGTGGACCACGACGTGGAGATCATGAACAAGGACCATGTCATTGCCCACCTGACGGAGCGGGGATCGTTGAACATGACCCTGAAAGTCGCCAAGGGCCGCGGCTACCAGCCTGCAGCACAACGGCGCAATGATGAAGATCGTGCGATCGGTTCCCTGCTGCTGGATGCGAGTTTCAGCCCGGTACGCCGGGTGGCCTATTCCGTTGAAAGCGCGCGCGTGGAACAGCGCACGGACCTGGACAAGCTGATCTTCGACCTGGAGACGAACGGAACCGTCAACCCGGAAGAGACCATCCGCAAGGCGGCGGGCGTGCTGCAACAGCAGCTGTCCGTGTTCGTGGACCTGCAGGGCGATGAGCAGGTCGAGCCCGACGAGGCCGAGCCCGAAATCGATCCCATCCTGGTGCGTCCCGTGGACGACCTGGAGCTGACCGTGCGTTCCGCCAACTGCCTGAAGGCGGAGAAAATCTACTATATCGGCGATCTGATCCAGCGCACGGAGGTGGAGTTGCTGAAAACCCCCAACCTGGGCAAGAAATCCCTGACGGAAATCAAGGACGTACTGGGTACCCATGGCCTGTCGCTGGGGATGCGCCTGGAAAACTGGCCACCGGCCAACCTGCGGGAAGACCGCAAGGTTCTCGTCTGAATGCATTAACCGGGAAAGAGTATGAGGCACCGCCAGTCAGGACGTCGGTTAAACCGAAACAGCCCGCATCGCAAGGCGATGATGAGCAACATGGCCACTTCGCTGTTTTCGCACGAAGTGATCCGCACCACCCTGCCCAAGGCCAAGGAACTGCGCCGCTATGCCGAACCGCTGATCACGCTCGCCAAGGAAGACAGCGTTGCCCGACGACGCCAGGCGTTCTCGAAGCTGCGCGACAAGGCCAGCGTGGGCAAGCTCTTTTCCGAGCTTGGACCCCGATACAAGACGCGCCCGGGCGGCTACCTGCGAATTCTGAAATGCGGCTTTCGCCGCGGTGACAATGCCCCCATGGCATTGGTGGAACTGGTCGACCGGCCCAGCGAGGAAGAGTAGTCGACCGCACCCTCAAGGCATGCGCGCCGGATGAAGTCCGGCTCAATCGCTGCGCCAGGAAAGATCTCCCGGGTTCCTGTCTGCCATGAGGCCGATCGTACTCGCCACCGACTACGGAATCTCCGGGGCTTATGTAGGCCAGCTCAAATCTGCAATTTACACACATGCACCCGAAGCCCGGGTCATCGATCTCATCCATGACCTGCCTGCATTCAACCCCAGTGCCTCGGCCTACCTGCTGGC
The DNA here is from genome assembly GCA_022824965.1 of Gammaproteobacteria bacterium. Lineage (GTDB taxonomy): Bacteria > Pseudomonadota > Gammaproteobacteria > UBA4575 > UBA4575 > WTFY01. Next base: position 85,689 of record JAJDYY010000008.1, on the reverse strand, counting down.
AAGCCTCCTGGAGTACATCCCCAGGGAGTCCGTGATCGTCGGCGTAGTCGACCCCGGCGTGGGATCTGACCGCAGGCCGATCGTCCTCGAAGGGGATGGCTATACGTTCACGGGACCGGACAATGGCCTGTTCTCGATCGTATCGAGAAAGTTGTCCGAGACCCGCTGGTACGAGATCGTGTTGTCCGCCGAGCCCGCATCGAACACCTTTCACGGGCGCGATATCTTTGCGCCGACGGCTGCACAGATCGTTTCAGGGGCGACCCCCAGGCTCGAACCTGTGCCTGCAGACACCCTGGCGGGCATGCATTGGCCCGATGATCTTCATGAAGTCGTATACATCGATCACTTTGGCAACGGGCTGACCGGGATCCGCTACCGGCCGTCCGACAAAAACCGCGTTTTGAAAATTCATGGAGAGGAGTTTCAGTATGCGCCGGCTTTTCACTGCGTGGCACCGGGGGAGGGGTTCTGGTACGACAATTCCAGTCAGCTGGTCGAAGTGGCCGTGCGCGACGGGTCGGCCGCTGCGAGGCTGGACCTCAAGGTGGGAGACCTGGTGGATTTTGACAACGGGCCCTGAAGGAGATCAGGCGGATCGCTCTTCCTGGATGGCCTTGAGGTTCAGGAAGGGGCTCAGGTACTGACCCGTAAAGGAGGGCTTGGAAAGCGCCACGTCTTCGGGGGTTCCCGTGGCTACGACCCGTCCACCCCGGTTGCCTCCCTCGGGCCCTAGGTCGATGATCCAGTCTGCGGTTTTTATGACATCGAGATTGTGCTCGATGACAATGACCGTATTGCCCTGGTCACGCAGATAGTGCAGCACTTTCAGCAGCTGTTCGACATCGTGGAAATGTAGACCCGTGGTGGGCTCATCCAGGATGTAGAGCGTCTTCCCGGTACTGCGCTTGGATAATTCGCGGGACAGCTTCACGCGCTGGGCCTCCCCGCCGGACAGCGTCGTCGCACTCTGGCCCAGGGTGACATAGGACAGCCCGACATCCATGAGGGTCTGCAGCCTGCGCTTGACCACGGGGATCGCCTCGAAGAAGTCGAATGCGGTCTCCACGGTCATTTGCAGCACCTGGTGGATGTTCTTGCCCTTGTAGCGGATTTCCAGGGTTTCGCGGTTGTAGCGCTTTCCCCGGCACACATCGCACGGCACGTAGACGTCCGGCAGGAAATGCATTTCCACCCGGATGACCCCGTCGCCCCTGCAGGCCTCGCAGCGGCCGCCTTTCACATTGAAACTGAAGCGCCCCGGCGTGTACCCGCGAGACCGGGCTTCGGGGATGTTCGCAAACAGTTCGCGGATCGGGGTGAACAGACCCGTGTAGGTTGCCGGATTGGAGCGCGGCGTGCGCCCGATCGGGTTCTGGTCGATATCCACCACCTTGTCGATCTGTTCCAGCCCGGTAATTTCCCTGCAGGGTGCTGGGGATGTGCCGGAGTTGTGCAGGTAGCGCATGCAATAGCGGTACAGGGTGTCGTTCACCAGGGTGGATTTTCCGGAGCCGGACACGCCCGTGACGACCGTCATCAGTCCCAGCGGGATGCTCACCGTGATGTTCTGCAGGTTGTTTCCGCGCGCCTTGACGATGCGCAGGGTCTTGTTTCGCTGGTGGGGCAGGCGCATGTGCGGGACGGGAATCGCGCGCTTGCCGGACAGGTACTGCCCCGTCAGGGATGCTGCATTCTTCTCGATCTGCTGTGGCGTTCCCTGGGCCACGACCCGGCCGCCATGAACGCCGGCACCCGGACCCATGTCGAGTACATGGTCGGCGCTTCGTATGGCCTCCTCGTCGTGTTCCACCACGATCACGGTATTGCCGAGATCGCGCAGGGAGCTCAGTGTCGAGATCAGGCGCTTGTTGTCGCGCTGGTGCAGGCCGATCGAGGGCTCATCGAGGATGTACATCACGCCCACCAGGCCTGAGCCGATCTGGCTGGCCAGGCGGATCCGTTGCAGTTCGCCGCCGGAAAGGGTCTCTGCGGTGCGGTCCAGGGCCAGGTAGTCCAGCCCGACGTTGACCAGGAACTTGAGCCGCTCACCGATCTCGTCGATGATTTTCTCTCCGACGGCGACCAGGTGGCCGGTGAGCCTGAGTCCTTCGAAAAAGCCCAGCGCCTGTTCCGTGGACCAGGAGGTAATGGTCGGCAAGTTCTGGTTGTTGATGAACACATGGCTTGCCTCGGTGTTGAGCCGGTTGCCGTCGCAGGCCTGGCAGACCTGCGTGGTCAGGTACTTGCTGAGTTCCTCGCGTACCGCACTCGATGCGGTTTCATTGAAGCGCCGTTCCATGTTGGGAATGATGCCCTCGAAAACGTGCCTGCGCTGGTAACTGCGGTTCTTTTCGCTGGTGTACCTGAACTGGATTTCCTCGTCCTCGCTGCCGTACAGGATGATGTCATGGACCTCATCGTCGAGCGTGTGCCAGGGCGCCTCGATGTCAAAGCGGTAATGCTTGGCGAGCGAACGGATCAGGTTGAAGTAGTACGGGTTTCGCCGGTCCCAGCCGCGAATCGCCCCACCCGCCAGGCTGAGCTGGTCGCTGATGACCACCAGTTCGGGGTCGAAGAATTCCTCGATGCCCAGCCCGTCGCAGGCGGTACATGCCCCCGCCGGGTTGTTGAAGGAAAACAGCCGCGGCTCCAGTTCGTTCAGGCTGTAGCCGCATTTCGGGCAGGCAAATTTCGCGGAGAACACCAGTCCCTCTTCCTCCGGGTTGTCCATGGACTGGATGATGGCGATGTTGTCGGCGAGCTTCAGTGCCGTCTCGAAGGATTCCGCCAGGCGAAGCCGCATTCCCGGCCTGACCTTGAACCGGTCGACGATGACCTCGATCGTGTGCTTGTGTCTCAGGCTGAGCTTGGGAGGTGCGTCCAGTTCATAGACCTCCTGGTCGATGCGCGCACGGATGAAGCCCTGTGCACGCAGCTTGGCCAGCACCTGCTGATGCTCCCCCTTGCGGTTTTGCACCACCGGGGCCAGCAGCATCAGTTTCTTGCCGTCTTCCAGGGACAGGACCTTGTCCACCATCTGGCTGATCGTTTGCGTATGCAGGTCGATATGGTGGGTCGGGCAGCGCGGTGTGCCGGCACGCGCAAAAAGCAGGCGAAGGTAGTCGTAGATCTCGGTGATGGTGCCCACGGTCGAGCGCGGGTTGTGTGCGCTTGCCTTTTGTTCAATCGAGATCGCCGGAGACAGGCCGTCGATGGAATCCACGTCCGGTTTCTCCAGGCGCGCGAGGAACTGGCGTGCATAGGCCGACAGGGACTCGACATACCGGCGCTGGCCTTCTGCGAAAATCGTGTCGAACGCCAGCGAGGATTTCCCCGAGCCGGACAGGCCCGTGATCACGATCAACTGGTCCCTGGGAAGGTCCAGGTCAATGTCCTGAAGGTTGTGCGTGCGTGCGCCCCGGACCGTAATATATTTCATCTGTTCAATTTTGCTTGGGCAATCAAACTAGTATACGTCTTTCGCCACCCGCGGTGCCAAGCCCGGGCCTTCACGAATTGCTGTGCATGGGGGGCGGGGGTCGATGCAGTCCGTGTGTTCTGTCCCATAATTCCGTAAAATGGCGTCCTTACCCAAACAGCAGGGACAATCAATGGCAAGAGGCATCAACAAAGCGATACTGATCGGTCACCTTGGGCAGGACCCCGAGGTGAAATACATGCCCAGCGGCAAAGCGGTATGCAATATCAGCGTGGCCACGACGGACTCCTGGAATGACAGGAATTCAGGCGAGAAGGTCGAGAAGACCGAGTGGCATCGCGTGGTACTGTTTCACCGGCTGGCTGAAATTGCCGGCGAATACCTGAGAAAAGGCTCGCAGGTCTACGTGGAAGGACGGCTGCAGACGCGCAAGTGGCAGGACCAGAGCGGCAACGACCGTTACTCGACCGAAATCGTCGCCAACAACATGCAGATGCTGGGTGGAAAAGGAAGTTCGACCTCGATGCAGGATGGGCCTCCTTCGGGCATGGAGCCTGCACAAACCGCTCCGAGTTCTTCCTCTGACGATTTTGACGACGACATCCCTTTCTGACGCATTGTCCCTTGCCCCGAAAAAAGGCCATGCCCGGAACCCTCCCGGTTCGATGCACCGTGCGCAGGGATGCGCCGCTGCGTGTCTGACGGTGTAGAAACCAGGATTGATTCGATGTCGAAAAAGGTATTCGTCAAAACCCAGGGCTGCCAGATGAACGAATATGATTCGTCGAGGATGCTGGATGTCCTGCACGATTCCCATGGCTACGAGGTGGCCACCGATGCCTCGCAGGCCGACGTCCTGTTGCTGAACACCTGTTCCATCCGTGAGAAGGCGCAGGAGAAGGTATTTTCCCAGCTGGGCCAGTGGCTGCCCCTGAAGGACAAAAATCCGGATCTTTTGATCGGCGTGGGCGGTTGTGTCGCGAGCCAGGAAGGGGATGCCCTGGCGGCACGTGCGAGGCATGTCGATGTTGTGTTCGGTCCACAGACGCTGCACCGCTTGCCGGACCTGCTGGAGCAGGCAGAAAAGGAAAAGAAGACCGTGGTGGATGTCACCTTTCCGGAGATGGAAAAATTCGATCGCCTGCCCGAACCGCAGCACAAGGGACCCACGGCATTCGTTTCGATCATGGAGGGCTGCAGCAAGTACTGCAGCTACTGTGTCGTGCCCTACACCCGGGGCGAGGAGTTCAGCCGTCCCCTGCAGGATGTGCTGGACGAGATCCGCATGCTGGCCCGCCAGGGCGCCCGGGAAGTCACCTTGCTGGGGCAAAACGTCAACGGCTACAGGGGGCAGGACGAGAACGGGGACATCGTCGATTTTTCCCTGCTGCTCTACTACGTGAGCCGCCTCGAAAACATCAAGCGAATTCGTTACACAAGCTCGCATCCCATTGAATTTTCAGATAATCTGATCGACGCTTACGCCGAGATTCCGGAACTGGTGAACCACGTCCACCTGCCGGTACAAAGTGGCTCGGACCGCATCCTGGCCGCCATGAAGCGCGGCTACACGGCCCTGGAGTACCGCTCCATCATCCGGAAACTGCGAAAGCACCGGCCGGACATCAGCATCTCCTCGGATTTCATTGTCGGCTTCCCGGGCGAGACGGAGCAGGATTTCGAGTGCACCATGAGGCTCGTGGAAGAGGTCGGGTTCGACCAGTCCTACAGCTTCATCTACAGCCGCAGGCCCGGCACCCCCGCCGCCTCCCTGGAAGATGACGTCCCCCTGGAGGTGAAAAAACGCAGGCTGCAGTGCCTGCAGGATGCGATCAGCTCCCAAGCCATGGCCTACGCGAAGGCCATGCTGGGCCAGGAGCAGACGGTCCTGGTCGAGGGGTATTCGAAGAAATCGAAACTCGAGGTTTCCGGGCGAACCGAGAACAACCGCGTGGTCAATTTCGCAGCCCCCGAACCGGTCATCGGGAAGTTTGTGCGCGTCGGGATTACGGATGCATTTCCTAATTCATTGCGGGGCATTTATCATGAAACCCTGTCGTAGAGGAAACTGAACTTTTGGCAACCGAAGTCTATTCCGTCAACATCGTCCTGGAACCTGCCGATAACCCGCGTCTTGCCAACCTGTGCGGGCCACTGAACGGGCACCTGCATCAACTCGAGAAAAGACTGGGTGTCGAGATCACCAACCGCGGCAATGCCTTTTCCATCAGCGGCGAGGCCAAGGCCACCAACGCCGCCGTCGAGGTTCTCAAGGAACTGTATGATTCGACAGCAAGCCAGGTCCTGTCGTCTTCGGACATCCACCTGCACCTGCAGGAATCCGAGCTTGCGAACATAGCGGAACAGAAGATCAAGGCCGCACCCCGCACGGTCTACACGAAGCGCAGCGTCATCAAGCCGCGCGGTGCGAACCAGGAACGCTACGTGCGCTTCATTGAAGAGAATGACCTGGTGTTTGGCATCGGCCCGGCCGGCACGGGGAAAACCTACCTGGCCGTGGCCTGTGCGGTGGCCGCACTCGAGCATGACCGGACCCGCAAGCTGGTCCTGGTGAGACCGGCGGTGGAAGCCGGCGAGCGCCTGGGATTCCTGCCGGGCGATCTGGCACAGAAGATCGACCCGTACCTGCGGCCCATGTACGATGCGCTGTATGAAATGATGGGTTACGAGCGGGTCAGCAAACTGGTCGACAGGAACGTGATCGAAATCGCCCCGCTGGCCTACATGCGCGGGCGCACCCTGAACGACGCCTACATCATCCTGGACGAGGCGCAGAACACGACCATCGAGCAGATGAAGATGTTCCTGACGCGCATCGGGTTCGGCTCCAAGGCGATCGTCACGGGCGACATCACGCAGATTGACCTGCCGAGCATCAAGGAGTCCGGCCTCAAGCATGCAAAGCGCATCCTCGGAGATACCGAAGGCGTGTCTTTTTGCAATTTCGATGCCCGCGACATCGTGCGCCACCCGCTGGTCAAGAAAATCATCCGGGCCTACGACGACGATGCGGACTGACTGACCTTTCCTGGGCGTGACCATTCATCTAGACGTACAGATTGCAACCCGGGACCGAAGCATACCCGCCGAGTCGGATTTCAGGAAATGGGCCGGTGCGATCCGCTCGCAGGATACCAATGCAAGTGCGTGTCTGCGCATCGTGGACGAGGAAGAGGCACGGGCCTTGAACCACCGCTACCGCAAGGTGGACAAGGCGACCAATGTGTTGTCTTTCCCGGCTTCACCGCCCAAGGAGACGGGCCTGCAGTTTCTTGGCGACGTTGTGATCTGTGCGCCGGTGGTGGCGGAGGAGGCCACCTGCCAGGGCAAGGAGGCGCATTCCCATTGGGCCCACCTGCTGGTCCATGGTATTTTGCACCTGCAGGGCTATGCTCACGAGGAGGAGGACGAGGCCAGGGAAATGGAAGCACTGGAGATTTCGATACTGCGTCAACTGGGGGTACAGAACCCCTACTGAACCGTTATGTCAGACACGAGCATCACCACCCCGCGGCGATTCAATTTTTCCGGTTTTTTCAAAAAGCATTTTGAAAAAACGCCGGCGGATCGTGCCGAGATCATCCAGCTGCTGCACCGGTCCAGGAGCAGCGGCATCATCGACAGCGACATGCTCGAGATGATCGAAGGTGCCATCCAGGTATCCGAGATCCAGGTAAAGAACATCATGATTCCACGCTCGCAAATGGTCGTGGTGCGCGGGGGCAGCAGCCTGCAGGACATGTTGCCTACCATCATTGACTCGGCACACTCCCGCTTCCCGGTGGTGGGCGACAGCCGTGACGAGGTGCTGGGGATTTTGCTGGCCAAGGACCTGTTGCGCTACTTCATGGACGGCCGGCAAAGCCATTTCAGCCTGGAGGATGTATTGCGCCCTGCGGTCGTGGTGCCTGAAAGCAAGAGAGTCAACACGCTGCTCAATGAGTTCAAGGATGGCCGCAACCACATGGCCATCGTCGTGGACGAGTACAGCGGGGTTTCGGGACTGGTGACGATCGAGGATGTGCTGGAGCAGATTGTCGGCGATATCACGGATGAACATGATGCGGCCGAGGACCGTTATATCGTCGAGCACTCGCAAGGACAGTATGGCGTGAAGGCGCTGACGCCGATCGAGGAATTCAACGAGTTTTTTTCTACCCAGTACAGCGACACGGATTTTGAGACGTTCGGAGGTCTGGTGTTGAGCAAATTTGGTCACTTGCCCAAGAAAGGTGAGAAAATAAAATTTGATCGCTTTACCGTGGAAGTCCTGCGTTCCGACCGTAGACGACTTCATCTCCTCAATGTCTCGGACACCCCGGAACGTACATAATCCTGTCGGCACACACCTTGTTTGCCTGGCGGGACGGCTAGCCGAGTTTCCCTGATCGAAATGTCCAAACTTCCCTATCCAGTGGTGGCACTGATCGCGGCGACTGTCGGAGCCCTGCTGGTGTGCGCGTTCGCACCGTTTGGCTGGTGGGGGCTGACGCTGGTCTGTCCGGCCATCCTGTACGCACTCATCCTCCATCGCCCCTGGAAGGATGCCTTTTCCCTCGGGTACGTGTTCGGGCTGTTTTTTTTCGGGTTCGGCGTCTCGTGGGTCTACAACAGCATCCACGAGTTCGGCCATGCACCGGTGGTGCTCAGTGCCTTCCTGGTCGCCCTGCTGGTGCTGTTCCTTGCGCTTTTCCCAGCACTGACCGCAGGCCTGTATTCCTGGCTGTACCGCGAGCGTAGTGCTGATCTCTGGGGTGTGCTCGCGTTTGCCACCCTCTGGGTACTGTCTGAATGGGTCCGTGGCTGGATTTTCACCGGCTTTCCCTGGCTTTTGGTCGGGCACGCGCATCACGCAAGCCCTTTGCAGGGCATCTTGCCCGTACTCGGCAGCTTCGGGGCCAGCTGGGCCGCCCTGGTGGTCAGTGGCCTGTTGGTGGTCCTGCTGCTCGGGTCGGTTCGCCAGCGACTGGGCAGTGCGGCCTTGCTGGTGTCGGTCATTGCAGTCTCGCTGGCGGCAGGCCAGGTCAAGTGGACCACCCCGCAGAAGGAATCGCTCAGCGTCGCCCTGATCCAGGCGAATATCCCCCAGGAACTCAAGTGGGACCGCGCCCAGAAACGCCACATCCTGGGCAAGTACCACCAGCTCAGCGTGGCGCACCAGGATGCCGACATCATCATCTGGCCGGAAACCGCCATCCCTGCCTACTATGCCTCGGTGAAGGATACTTTCATCCCGGAGCTGGAAAAGATTTCAGCCGCGAACAATGTCGACTTCCTGGTCGGGCTGTTCACCCATGACCCGGGCACCGACCGGACCTACAACTCGGTGATGACCCTGGGCGAGGAGCAAAGCTTTTATGCCAAGCGTCACCTGGTGCCCTTCGGGGAGTACATTCCGTTACGCAATATCGCATCGTTCCTGGCGGACCATATCGTGCTTCCGATGTCCGACATGAGCAGTGGGGCAGGACGGCCACTGGTGCGGCTGAAAGGACATTACGTGGGAGCCTCCATCTGTTATGAAATCGTCTACGGAAGCGAAGTGATCGAGGCCATGCCGGAGGCGAGGTTCCTGGTCAATGTCAGCAACGATGCCTGGTTCGGAGATTCCCTGGCCCCCCACCAGCACCTGGAAATTGCACGCTCCAGGGCGATCGAAACGGGCCGGTACCTGCTGCGTGCCACCAGCACGGGGATCTCGGCCGTGATCGATCCCCGGGGCGCCATCGTGGGACAGTCCGCCCAGTTTGAGGAAGAGGTCGTGCGCGCGAAAATCCGGCCCTATACCGGACACACTCCGTACTCGCGCTGGGGAGATTCGGCGATTATCGCCATCCTGTCAGGTATTTTCCTTATAATCTGCCTGCATCGCTGGTATACGCTGCGATCTGTGAAGCACTAATTTCAACGGCTCTCGATCGGACTTAACTTATCATGTCAACGGTTCCACTGATCCCGGTCGTACTATCCGGGGGGTCGGGCACACGCCTGTGGCCGCTTTCGCGCAAGCTGTATCCGAAACAGTTCATCCCCCTTAGGCAGGGCAAGAGCCTGTTTCAGTCCACCGTCGAGCGCCTGCAGGCGCTGGGGCATGCGGACGAACTGCTGGTGATCTGCAATGAGGAGCACCGCTTCATGGCCGCCGAACAGTTGCGACTGTCCGGACTGGAACACCCGGCCATCATCCTGGAGCCCGAGGGACGCAACACGGCCCCGGCCATCACCATCGCGGCCCTGCATGCTCTGGAGCAAAATGCCGATGCCCAGCTGCTGATCCTGCCGGCCGATCACCTCGTGCAGGACCTGGAAAATTTCGCAAAGGCCCTCACCGCTGCCCGCCAGGCCGCTGAAAAGCAACTGGTGGCGTTCGGGGTGCTGCCGCGTCATGCCGAAACCGGTTACGGGTACATCCGGTTCAGCACAGCGGGCCAGGACGGACCCGACACGGTGCATGAGATTGAAGAGTTCGTGGAAAAGCCGGATGGCGAGACCGCGCAGGCGTACCTGGAAAGCGGTGACTACCTGTGGAACAGCGGCATGTTCCTGTTTTCCGCACAGCTCTACGTTCAGGAAATCCGGCGTTTGCACACGGACATTCTGGATGCCTGCAGGGCCGCCCACGAGGGGCGCAGGCAAGACTTTGATTTCATCCACCTGGATGCCGAGGCCTTTGCTCGTGCCCCCAATATCTCGGTGGATTACGCGGTCATGGAGAAAACGGACAAGGCCGCCGTGGTTCGCCTGGACAGTGACTGGAGCGACATCGGTTCATGGCACGCCTTGTGGGACTCGTTTGAAAAGGATTCCGGCGGCAACGCCACCTCGGGAGATGTCATTGCCGAGGACTGCAAGGGCTGCTACATCCATGCCAGTCACCGCCTGGTGGCTGCGGTGGGTACCGAGGATCTGGTCGTGGCAGAAACTGCGGATGCCATCCTTGTAGCCCCGCGCGAGCGGGCCCAGCAGGTCAAGGACATCGTTGCCGGGCTCAAGGACGAGGCGCGGGATGAAGTCGAGGTGCATCGCAAGGTGTACCGGCCCTGGGGCGCATACGAGTCCGTCGATGTCGGTGACCGCTTCCAGGTGAAGCGCATCACGGTCAATCCGGGTCAGGCGCTCTCCTTGCAGATGCACCGTCACCGGGCCGAACACTGGGTGGTGGTCAAGGGACAGGCACAGATTACCCGGGGTGAGGACACGTTCGAGCTGGGTGAAAACGAGTCGACCTATATACCCGCAGGCACCAGGCACCGCCTGGAAAACCCGGGCACGGAGCCGCTTGAGCTGATTGAAGTGCAGTCCGGCGCGTACCTGGGCGAGGACGACATCATACGTTTCGAGGATGCCTATGGGCGTTGACCGGTGAAGGCAGGCGGGACAGGACATCTTTGACCCCAGGCCTTTACACGTTCATGCACTGCAACGGAAACCGCTAGTCTATGCAAGCCACGTATAACCCCCACGATCTAGAGACGCAGGTCCAGCAGGAGTGGGAGCAGCAGGGCTCCTTTGAGGTGGTGGAGGACGCGCAGAAGGAAAAATTCTACTGCCTGTCCATGTTTCCCTACCCAAGCGGACACCTGCATATCGGGCATGTCCGCAATTACACCATCGGCGATGTCATCAGCCGCTTCCAGCGCATGCAGGGCAAGAACGTGATGCAGCCGATGGGCTGGGACGCCTTCGGCCTGCCGGCGGAGAATGCGGCCATCGAGAACCGGGTCCCGCCTGCCAAGTGGACCTACGAGAACATCCGCTACATGCGAGACCAGCTCAAGCGCCTCGGCTTCGCCTATGACTGGAGCCGCGAGCTCGCCACCTGCAGTCCGGAATACTATCGCTGGGAACAGTGGTTTTTCACCCGGCTCTACGAGAAGGGCCTGGTCTACAAGAAAAAGGCCATCGTCAACTGGGACCCGGTAGACCAGACCGTGCTGGCCAACGAGCAGGTGATCGAAGGCCGGGGCTGGCGTTCCGGTGCGGTGATCGAGCGCAAGGAAGTGACCCAGTGGTTTTTGAAAATCACGGCCTACGCAGAGGAGCTGCTGAGCGACCTGGAACGCCTCGATGGCTGGCCGGAACGGGTCAGGACCATGCAGGCTAACTGGATCGGGCGCTCCGAAGGCGTGGAAATCGTCTTTTCCGTGGAGGATCAGCAGGATCTGCAGGTCTACACCACGCGCCCCGATACCCTGTTCGGCGTCACCTGTCTCGCACTCGCCCCCGAGCACCCGCTGGCCGTGCATGCTGGCGAACACTCCGCGGAAGTGGCGGATTTTCTGAAAGCGTGCACGAAGACGAGGATCTCCGAGGCCCAGATCTCCACCCTGGAGAAACAGGGAGTCGACACGGGCCTGCATGCCGTGCATCCGCTGACGGGCGAGAAGATTCCGGTCTGGGTCGCCAACTTCGTCCTGATCGAGTACGGCTCCGGCGCGGTGATGATGGTGCCGGCCCACGACCAGCGCGACTGGGAATTTGCCAGCAAGTACCGCCTGCCCATCCAGCCCGTCGTGTTCCCGGACCAGGACAGTCCCGACATCGACCTGTCCAAGGGCGCCTTCGTCGAAAAGGGCTGGCTGCGCAATTCCGGGCCATTCGACGGGTTCGATTCCCGCCAGGCCTTCGATGCGATTGCCAGCAAGCTCGAATCCGAGGGGACGGGATGCAGGCAGGTCAACTACCGCTTGCGTGACTGGGGCATCTCCCGGCAGCGCTACTGGGGCTGCCCCATCCCCGTGATCCACTGCGACCAGTGCGGGATCGTGCCGGTGCCGGAAAAGGATCTGCCCGTGCGCCTGCCGGAGGAGGTGGACTTCGACGGGGCCGTCTCGCCCCTGAAATCACTGGCGGCCTTCCATGAAGTCGAATGCCCGAAGTGCCAGGCGCCTGCGAGCCGGGAAACGGACACGTTTGATACCTTTTTCGAGTCCAGCTGGTATTTCGCACGCTACTGCTGCGCGGACAACGAGACCTCCATGCTGGACGAGCGGGTGCAGTACTGGATGCCGGTGGACCAGTATGTCGGCGGCATCGAGCATGCCGTGCTGCATCTTCTGTACGCCCGGTTTTTCAACAAGCTGATGCGTGACATGGGGCTGTGCGATAACGATGAGCCCTTCGAGAAGCTGCTGACCCAGGGCATGGTGTTGAAGGACGGCACGAAGATGTCCAAGTCCAAGGGCAACACCGTGGACCCCGAGGCCCTGATCAATCGGTACGGCGCGGACACCGTGCGCCTGTTCGTGATGTTTGCCGCCCCGCCGGAACACAACATGGAGTGGTCGGATTCTGCGGTCGAGGGTGCGCACCGGTTCATCAACCGGCTGTGGCGCATGGTCGAGGACCATGTCGAACTCGGCACCGTGGATTCGGGCAGCGTCGGGGCAGGGGAGCTGGATGAATCCCAGGTGAAGCTGCGCCGCAAGACCCACGAAACCATCAGCAAGGTCACCGACGACATGGGCCGGCGCCATGCATTCAACACGGCCATCGCCGCGAACATGGAACTGGTGAACGAGGTGAACGGCTTCAAGGACCGGACATCGTCCGGGCGCGCCATCTGCCAGGAGGCCCTGGAATCGGTGGTGCTGATGCTTGCACCTGTTCTGCCGCACGTCTGTCACGTATTATGGCAGCGGCTCGGTCATGAGGAGCCCATCGACCGGGCGGCCTGGCCCGGCGTGGATACACAGGCCCTGGAAAAGGACATCATTGAAATGGTGGTACAGGTCAATGGCAAAAAGCGTGCGTCCATACAGGTCCCTGCAGGCATGGATGGCGACGGAATCGAGAAGGTGGCCCTGGAGCACGAGAACATCATGCGTTTTGTCGAGAACAAGCAGGTTGCCAAGGTCATCGTTGTACCCAATCGCATCGTCAATATCGTTGTACACTAGCGAAATGCGTTCTATCACGGCATTCATGGCATCGATCCTGGTTCTGCTCAGCCTGTTGCCGGGCTGCGGATTCCGCCTTGCCGGCAGTGCGGATGTTCCTACCGGCCTGCAGAATGTTTCCGTGCACGGGGTGTCTTCAGGCCGTGAGCTGGTGCATCTCGTCCAGGAATCGCTGAGGTCCGGGGAGATCAATGTAGTGGAGCCGGACCATGCCGCCATCCACCTCGACATTGTGTCCGAGGAGATGGCCCGGGAAGTGCTTTCACTGGATGCCAGCGGCAAGGCCCGCGAATATGACCTGATGCTCGATGTCTCCTTCGGTGTCAGGCACGCGCAGCACAGTGACTCGCAGCGCCTTCAGAAGATCCGGATTCACCGGGTGCTGGTGTTCGACAAGCACGATGTACTGGGTTCTGACGAAGAGGAAGACCAGCTGCTGCGCGAGATGCGAAGGGAAGCGGCGCAGCGGATCGTGCGACGCTTGAAGGCAGCTCCCCTGGACTAGCTGAAACCGGAACTCTTCCCTTACTTGATCTCGCCCAGGATGATTTTGGCGATGGCGGCCGAATCCAGCTCGCCGTTGCCCGTCTCGACAATTTTTTCCAGGTAGTCGGCCACCAGGTCCGTGCCGGGTATGGAGATCCCGTTCTCCCTGGCACTGTGCAGGGCAATCCCCAGGTCCTTGTGGTGCAGTGCCGCTTTAAAGCCCGGCCGGTAGGCATTGTCCAGCATGCGCTTGCCGTGCACCTCGAGAATCCTGCTGTAGGCAAACCCGCCCATCAGGGCATCGCGGACCTTGGCGGGGTCCACCCCGGAAGATCTCGCCAGCAGGAAGGCTTCGGCCACGGCGGACATGGTCTGCGCAACCAGGATCTGGTTGCAGGCCTTGGCGACCTGGCCGGCCCCGTGATCGCCGACGTGCGTGATGTTCGCGCCCAGGCACTGAAGCACCGGCAAAGCCTCGGCGAACAGGGCATCCTTGCCGCCGACCATGATCGACAGGGCTCCGTCGATGGCACCCTGTTCCCCACCGGATACCGGGGCATCCAGCATGTCGATGCCGTGGTGGCCCAGTTGCATGGCCAGGCTTCGGGTTTCCTCCGGGGAGATCGTGCTCATGTCGATGACCAGATGGCCTGCGCGCGCACCATGGAGGATGCCGGCATCCCCTGCCAGGATTTCCCTGACATCGGGGGTGTCCGAGAGCATCGTGATCGTGATGTCGCAATGGTGTGCCAACTCTGCAGGGGTGTCGTACTGCTGCACGGGATGGGACTTGAAAGGCTGCAGCGAACTGGACCGGCGTGCGTAGAATGCGAGTTGATAGTTGGCACGCATCAGGTTCATGGCCATGGGCCGTCCCATGATGCCCAGTCCGATCATGCCGATCGTTTCAATGTTCATTGTTTCGGTGCCTGACTTTGCAAAGCGCAAAGCTTACCACGAGGATTGTATTGTTCACGGGCTTTCATGTAACGTTGAAACCTGTCTTCAGATACACCAGCCCTTTGCCAATTCCTGCATGCAACTACGATTCTCACAACTGAAGGCCTGCCTGGAACGGACCCAGGTTGCGGTTTTGCTGGTGACCGGGGATGAGCCCTACCAGCACATGCTGGCCGTGGACATGTACCGCGCTCACCAGGAGAAGTCCGGGTTTACCGACCGGAAGATACTCACCGCCGAAACCGGCTTCGACTGGTCCGAACTGGAGGCCGCCAAGCATGCGCTTTCGCTGTTCGGCGAGCGCACCCTGGTCGACTTGCGCCTGCCGACCGGCAAACCCGGGGCCAGCGGCTCCAAGGCCATCGCAGGCTTCGTCCAGGACCTCCATGAAGATGTCGCCTTGCTGGTACAGGCACCGCGCCTGGACCGCAGCACCATGAATGCCGCGTGGGTCAAGGCCATCGACCAGGCCGGGGTCCTGGTGCGGGTCTGGCCCCTGAACTATGCAGAAACGGAAAACTGGATCCGCAAGAAGCTGGGTGCCGAGGGCTTTCAGGCCGGGCGCGATGTCGTTGCGTTCATTGCCCAGCAGGTGGAGGGAAACCTGCTGGCGGCCCGACAGGAGCTCGAGAAGATTGCACTGGTGGTCGAGGACAAGGAACTGACGCTGGACAGTGTCAGCCGGGTGCTGACCGACAGCAGCCACTACTCCCTGAAGGAATTGACGGAGGTGCTGGCCACCAGGGAGGTTGGGCGGCTCGTGCGCATCCTGCGCGGGCTGGAAAAAGAAGACGTCAAGCCCCCCTTGCTGCTGTGGGCGATGACCGAGCAAGTCCGAAGAATCGCCAAGGCCCGGCAGGGCTCGTCCGCGGCATCGTCGCGCAGCTCGAACCCGCTTGCCCGCCTGAGTCGTGTGCACCAGCAATGCGTGGGGGTGAGCGAGCGTTCACGGGCCTCGGGGAGTGCGGATTTGCTGAGACAATGCGCCTGGGTCGACCGGGTCATCAAGGGCCGGGGCGACGGAAATCCATGGCATGAACTGATACAATTGGGAATCGCCATACAAATGGCCGGGTAACCGGCTACCCTCTGGGCAGCACAGCGTCGATCGGCACACTTCAGGCAACCATGGATAACACCGCAAAAGATCAAAACGGTTCGATGAAGCGTTACATCGCCGAGGTCACCCGGCGGGCGGCGGCTGCAAAAAGCGAGATCGCGCATGCCACGACGGAGCAGAAGAACCAGGCCCTGAGGGAGATCGGCCAGCAAATCCTCGCCTCGAGCGACATGCTCCGGGAAAAAAATGAGCAGGATCTCAAGGCGGGCCGGGAACGCGGCCTGGTCGAGGCCCTGCTGGACCGTCTGGAACTGACCGACGGTCGAATCCGCGCCATGGCCGAAGGCCTGGAACAGGTGGCCCTTTTGCCGGACCCGGTCGGTCAGAAGACTTCGATGGAATCGCGCCCCAGCGGAATCCGGGTCGGAAAGATGCGTGTGGCCATCGGCGTGATCCTGATCATCTACGAGTCCCGTCCCAACGTCACGGCGGACGCTGCCGCCCTGTGCCTCAAGTCCGGCAATGCCGCCATCCTGAGAGGCGGTTCCGAAGCCCTGCACTCCAACCACGCCATCGCCAGTTGCATCCATGCGGGCCTGGACCGGGCAGGGTTGTCCGGGGATATCGTCCAGGTGATCGAGACGCCGGACCGCGAGGCGGTCGGCGAACTGCTTCGGGCCCGCCAGGACATCGACATCGTGATTCCCAGGGGAGGCAAGGGCCTCATCGAGCGCATCATCCGGGATTCGGCGATTCCGCTGATCAAGCATCTGCACGGGGTCTGCCACGTCTACATTCACGAGGAAGCCGATGCGGACATGGCGGTCGCCATCGCGGTCAATGCCAAGACCCACCGCTTCGGGGTCTGCAACGCCATGGAAACCCTGCTGGTGGATGAGGCCATTGCCGGTACGGTCCTGCCCAGGATCAAGGCGCAGCTGGATGAGAAGGGCGTGGAGGTTCGCGGTTGCGAGAAGACCCGTGCATTGTTGGCAGGGATTTCAGCGGCCAGCGAGGAGGACTGGTATGAAGAGTACCTGGGACCGGTGCTGTCGGTTCGTGTCGTGGATGGCATGACACAGGCCATTGATCACATCGGCACCTACGGCTCGCAGCACACCGATGCGATCGTCACGGACAACGATGACGTCGCACAAAAGTTCTTGCAGGAAGTGGACTCCAGTTCGGTGATGGTCAATGCTTCGACGCGCTTTGCGGATGGCTTTGAATACGGCCTCGGCGCGGAAATCGGCATCAGCACGGACAAGCTGCACGCTCGTGGCCCGGTCGGCCTGGAAGGGCTGACGAGCCAGAAGTTCATCGTGCTCGGGGACGGGAATGTACGTGAATAGCTGTACCGGGATCCGGTCTGGACCGGATTGACCGGAACACAGATGTGTTGGGTATATTCGGCGGCGCGTTTGATCCGGTTCATTTCGGACACATAAAATCCGCAATGGCGCTGCAGGCGCGTTTTGGCTTTGAGCAGATCCGCTTCATCCCGTGCCGGCAGGCTCCTCACAAGCAAGCGGCCGGTGCAAGTGCACAGCACCGGCGGGACATGCTCGGTCTCGTGACCCACTCCATTCCCGAATTCATCGTTGACGATCGCGAGTTGTGCCGGCCCGGTCCGTCCTACACCATCGATACGCTGAGGGAACTTCGAGGGGAAATCGGCACCTCACAGGTACTGGTCCTGATCCTGGGAGTGGATGCCTTTGCGGATTTCTGCAGCTGGCACAAATATGATGAAATTCTGTCCATTTGTCATATCATGTTGTTACGTCGTCCCGGCCACGGGCTTGCGGGCAGGGGCTGCGAGCATGCGCTGTATGAGAAGCACGGCACGGATCAGATAACGCAAGTTCTCGAGGCTCCGCATGGATCGATCTACCTCAGCGATGAACAGGAATTCGACATCTCCTCTTCGGACATCCGCCGGTGTGTCGCCGAAGGCACTCAGCCCCGCTACCTGCTGCCGGGCAGCGTATGGAACTATATCCGCAAGCATGACCTGTACCGGGACCCGCAACCATGAATCGCAGATGCCGCAAATCCGGACCGAGGCAGCCATCGCGCCATGCCACGGGCCGGGGTGAACACCAGAATGAGTGAAGAGATCCTGATCAACGTCACACCCCAGGAGACGCGCGTTGCGGTCGTCGAGAACGGCCTGCTGCAGGAAGTGCAGGTCGAGCGCGTGGGCAAACAGGGCCTGGTCGGCAACATCTTCAAGGGCTGTGTCAGCAAGGTCATGCCGGGCATGGATGCCGCGTTTGTCGACATCGGGCTGCCCAAGGCCGCTTTCCTTCACAGCTCGGACGTGGCCTACCTGCCCAAGGCTTCAAACAGCCGGTCCGCCCTGCTGGCGGGCCCTGAAGACGGCCTGCAGCCTCCCCAGAACGAGTCCATTGCCAACCTGCTCCACGAGGGCCAGCAACTGCTGGTCCAGGTGATCAAGGATCAGCTGGGCACGAAGGGCGCGCGGCTGACCACCAGCATCACCGTCCCCTCACGCTACATGGTGCTGTTGCCCTACTCGAATGACATCCGCCTGTCGGTACGCATCGAGGACCCGCAGGAGCGCAACCGCCTGATCGAGACGACCCAGGGCCTGCTGGACGAACTGAACGCAAAGTGCGGCTGCATCCTGAGAACGGCGGCCGAGGGCATGAGCGAGTCTGACCTGAGAAGGGACCTGAAGTTTCTGCTGGACCTGTGGGACACGATCGTGGAGAAGGTCATCACCATGACCTCGGTCACCCAGGTGTATTCCGATCTGCCGCTGATGGTGCGCACCCTGCGTGACCTTTCGGTGGAGGATGTCGATGCGGTCCGGGTGGATTCGCGTTCCGCCTTCGAGTCCGTGCAGGAGTTTTCCAAAAAGCTGGTACCGGAAATTGCAGAGCGGATTTCGCACTACTCGGGAGCCCGCCCGATCTTCGACCTGTACTCCATCGAGGATGAGCTGCAGAAATCCCTGCACAGGAAGGTGGAGCTCAAATCCGGCGGTTACCTGATTTTTGACCAGACCGAAGCCATGACCACCATCGACATCAACACGGGGGGATTCGTGGGCCACCGCAATCTGGAGGAAACCATCTACAAGACCAACCTGGAGGCGGCCCAGGCCATTGCACGCCAGCTTCGGCTGCGCAACCTCGGGGGCATCATCATCATCGATTTCATCGACATGGAGAACGAGGAACACACGCGCCAGGTCATGCGCACGCTGGAGAAATTCCTGGAGAAAGACCGCGCGAAAAGCCAGGTGTACGACGTCTCGCCGCTCGGCCTGGTGGAGATGACGCGCAAGCGCACCCGTGAAAGCCTGGAGCACATCCTGTGTGAGCCCTGCATTACCTGTGCGGGCCGTGGCTACATCAAAACGCCCGAGACGGTGTGCTTCGAGCTGTTCCGGGAGATCATGCGGGAGGCATCCCAGTACGAAACGGACAGGCTGCTGGTGCTTGCCTCGCAGTCCGTGATCGACCTCCTGCTGGACGAGGAATCGTCCAGCCTTGCCGAGCTCGAAGATCTCATCGGCAAGGCCATCAAGCTGCAGGTCGAGTCCCTGTATTCGCAGGAACAGTTTGATGTTGTGCCTTTGTGAGCCTGGATGACCCGGTGGGGCGCAGACTGTTACTTGCCGGCTGGTACGTGCTTGCACTGGTCCTGGTGCTCACCGCAGTTCTGAACAGCATTGCCCGCCTGCCTTCGTCCCTGTACCAGGACCACCTGCCGACGATCCAGGAGAATATTTCCTCTTTGGTCGGCAAGCCCGTGCAGATCCGGGAGATCCACGTCAACTGGTACGGCTACACGCCGCTGATAGCCGTGGACGGCCTGTCCGTGTATTCCGATGACACCCGGTCCGCCCGCTTGTTTGCCGCCGAAAAAGCACTGATCTCGCTTAATCTGTGGGACAGCCTGCTGAGCAGGACGCTTGTCATCGAGGAGCTGCAGCTGAGTGGCAGTAACCTGCAGGCCTTGCGCGACAAGGATCACCGGGTCGTGCTGAACGGCATCGACATCAGCGAGCGCCTCGCGCACAGGAAAGAGCGCGGCCAGGGCCAGGCCCAGGACATCCGCTTCAGTCTGCTGGCGAGCACGATTGCGATCAAGGACGAAGTGCAGGGCTACGACTATCATTTTGACGAGGTGGATATCGTTTTGCGCTTCCATGAAGACAAGCTCAGGGTTTCGACGAAGGTGCGCCTGCCCGATACGCTCGGGGATTCGCTTTCGTTCGGTGCGGACCTGGAGGATCTGGACCAGGGCCTGAACCGCATCAAGGGAGAGCTGTATACGAAGGGTGAGAACATCAACCTGGAACTGCTGGGCGACTTCTTTCCGCAACTGCGGCTGGGGGTTCAGAACGGGCGCTCCGACTTCGAGGTCTGGGGTGAGCTGGAATCGGAACAGGACTGGTCGTTTGAGGGCAGGCTGGCGTTTCGTGACCTTGAATACCGCCCCGTGGCCGATCCGCTGATTGACACCGGCCAGGAAATCACGGCGCTGGATACACGGTTTCGGGTGCAAAGATCCCGGGACACCTGGCACCTGGCATTCATCGAGAGCGACATCCGAAGCGCCGGGCAAAAGTGGGCGGGGGAGCAGTACGAGGTCCGCTGCATCCGCTGCGACGGCAGTGCCGGGGAAGCCACGGTGGCCCTGGCCCTGGAGTATTTCGATGTGTCCAACCTGCTCGCGACCCTGCAGCACTTTCCTGATTTCTCAAAGGGTCTGAGTGATCTGCCCGCGGAGGTAAGAGTCGGCGGGGAGTTCACCGACACCCGGATCCAGTTCCAGGTGCACGAAGGCCAGCTGGTGAAGTATGCCTACAGGAGCCATTTGCAACAGGCCACCGTCTCGATGCCGGCACACGGGCTGGAAATCGCTTCGCTGTCGGGCGAGGTGGCAGGGGATCACCTGCACGGCAGTTTCTCGATCGATTCGCCGGCGGTACAGATCCGTGCACGGCAGCTGAAAGAGCAGGCATTCCCGGACCAGGGCATCACGGGAAGGCTCCTGTGGGAGTTTACGGACCAGGACACGGTGCTCGGGCTGGAAAATGTCTCGCTGCAGGCCGAGGGGCTGCACGCGGACCTGCAGGGGGTGGTGCATGTGGGACCCGACAGCTCCCATGCAGACCTCCAGGCCGGTGTTCGCGCCGTGCAGATCGCTGCGCTGCAGGCCTGGCTGCCCGCCGGGACACCCGGACTGGAACTGATGTCACGGCTTGAGGAGGGCTCCCTGAATGATGTCAGGCTTTTGCTGCAGGGGGACCCGGGGCACATTCCTTTCGGACAGCACCCCGGCAGGCTCGAGATTCGTGCCGACATCAAGGGGATTCCCCTGGGCCCTCGCGAGGTGGGGCCGGGAGCCGACGATGTCACCATGATCCTGGTCCTCAACAACCAGCAACTGAATATATACGGGGACCGGGGACAGGTGCCAAATGCATCCATTCACGGCTTCGACATTGCCATCGACGACATCCTGCAACCGCGCCTGGTGATCCGGGGAGAACTGGAGCTTGCTGCCTGGCTGAAGGCCTATGAGCATTGGCTGGCCCCTCACGCACGGGGCAGGGTTCCGGTGTCTGCGACCATTGACCTTTCGTCACCCGGTGCTGCAGGGCCGGGACAGCCTCTGGAAATCCGCATCGAGAGTGATCTGACGGACACGGTGCTGGCGCTTCCTGAGCCCTTCGGCAAGGAGACGGGCGTGCCCCTGACCCTGAACATGCATTCGCACTATCAGCCCGGGGAGCGCAACACGCTGTCATTCAATTACGGAAACCGGGTTTTTGCAAAAGCCCGGCTGGATGCGGAGTCCGCACGGCTCAGCGCACTGGAAATCCGGGCAGGCGATGACCGCTTCGACCTGCCTGCCGAGGGCATCCGGGTGTCCGGAAAATTCGAGCAACTGGACGTAAGCCGGTGGCAGGAACTGCTCGGGCCCGCCGACACGGAAGGGCCCCTGGAGCTGCGTGAAGTCGATATCCGGGCGAACACCTTTTCCTCGTCCGATTTGACCCTGACCGATGTGAGCCTGAGTCTGGAAAAAGATGCGAAATCCTGGGCCGGGGTGGTCCACTCGCAGACGATCCGGGGGACGTTCGAATACCCGCTGGAGCCGGATGCCGAAAGCCGGGTTGCCGCCAGGCTCGATTTTCTCCACATCGACTATTTCGACGAGGAATTCATTGTCGATGTCAATCCCCGTGATTTTCCGGCACTGGATATTCATGTCAGTGTGTTCGAGCTGGATGACCTTTCCATGAACAATGTCACCCTGAGGACCGAACCGTCCGCACAGGGGATGGTCATCGATTCGCTGGCGATGGAAGGGGACAGTTACCAGCTCGAAGCCAACGGGACCTGGGATGTGGATGTGCTCGGAAGGCATCACACCGACATGGCCTTTGAGATGACCGTGCGGGACCTGCACGGTACATTGACCGAGTTCGGGCAAGAGACCGCCGTGGGCAAGGGCAAGGGCGTGGTCTCCGCGAAGCTCAACTGGCCCGGGATGCCGGATCAGTTCGCACTTGAATCTTTTGCGGGTACCGTGACCCTGAGACTCAAGGACGGGGAGATCACCACGGTCGACCCGGGCGCCGGGCGCCTGGTCGGGCTGCTCAATCTGGCTGAAATCTCCCGGAGACTGACGCTGGACTTTTCCGACTTTTTCTCCGAAGGCTATGTGTTTGACAAGATACGCGGCACGCTCGTGTTCAAGGACGGTAACCTGACCACCGAGGACCTGCGCTTCGATGGACCTTCTGCGGACATGCAGATTGCCGGGAGAACAGGGATAATGGCCCGGGATTACGACCAGATCATTACCATGACTCCGAACGTCACCGGCGGGCTACCGTGGCTCGGCATTGGTCTAGGGCCGGTCGGCGTGGGAGGCATCTATATACTGGGAAAAGTCGGCGAAAAAGTCGGGATTGATGTAGACAAGGTTGTGGACAAGGTAGTAGAAGTGAAGTATCACATGACCGGAAGCTGGGACGATCCGCAGATCGAGCCCGTTGCACAGAAAATTGCGGATTCCGAACCGCCCCAGGCAACCCCTTAGTTCCTAGACAGGCCCTGAAGACCATAATGCAGAAAGTCGCTACCATACAAATGGCCTCCGGGCCCAATGTCGATGCCAATCTGCACGAGGCCGGCCGCCTGATTCGACAGGCGGTGGATGCCGGTGCGGGCCTGGTGGTACTGCCGGAAAACTTTGCCATCATGGGGGTGAGGGAGGAAGACAAGGTCGAGGTCAGGGAAGCGGCCGGCAGCGGGGCCATACAGAACTTCCTGGCCGGGCAGGCCAGGCATCACAACATCTGGATCGTGGGAGGCACGGTGCCCCTCGAATGCGATGATCCCGACAAGATTTTTGCGGCCTGCCTGGTCTATGACGACCGGGGAAATTGCGTGGCGCGCTATGACAAGATTCATTTGTTTGATGTCAACCTGGTGGAGACCGGTGAAAGCTACAATGAGTCGGAAACCATCGAGTACGGGAAATCTGGGCTGCAGGTCGTGGACTCGCCCTTTGGGAGGATTGGTCTCGCGGTCTGTTATGACCTGCGTTTCCCGGAACTGTTCAGGGAGCTGCTGGACCTGGGTGCACAGGTGGTCGTACTGCCTGCAGCCTTCACGGCGGCGACCGGGCAGGCCCACTGGGAAAGCCTGATCCGTGCACGCGCGATCGAGAACGTCATGTACGTGATCGCCTCTGCGCAGGGCGGCTACCATGTCAGTGGCCGCACGACGTACGGCGACAGCATGATCGTGGACCCGTGGGGCGTGATCCTGAACCGTGTCAAGCAGGGTGCAGGCATTGCCGTCGGCGGCGTAAACCTGGAGTATCTCAAGTCGCGGCGCAAAACCTTTCCCTGCATCGAGCATCGAAGACTGAAATGAACGCTGAACACACCGCATGACGGGCGAATGAACCCCATGGAAAACCCACTGGCACTGGCACAAGAAACCATCCTCGCCCCGTCCGGGCTGGATGAAACCCACCTGATGCAGGCTTTTTCCGTCCTGCTGGATTCCGCCGCGGACAGCGGGGATATCTACTTCCAGTTGCGCAAGCAGGAGGCCTGGTCCCTGGAAGACGGAATCGTCAAGGAGGCGAGCCACGATCTCAGCCAGGGCGTGGGCATCCGGGCCATCAAGGGCGAGAAAAGCGGCTTCGCCTATTCCGATGAAATCGTCCTGCCGGCCCTGCTGGAATCCTGCAAGGCGGCCCGTGCGATCGCCCGGGGCGGCCAGGGCGGTGCGGTGCAGAGCTGGAAGTTCTGTACCGGCAACAATCTCTACCTGTCGGAAAATCCGCTCGACTCCTTCAGCGAATCCGACAAGGTGGACCTGCTGCGACGCCTCGACAGCCTGGCGCGCAAGCAGGACCCGCGCATCAAGCAGGTGATGATGTCGCTCGCCGGCACGCACGAGATGGTGCTGGTGGCCAACAGTGACGGCCAGATGGCCGCCGATATCCGCCCGCTGGTCCGGCTGTACGTGTCCGTCATTGCCGAACACAAGGGGCGCCTGGAACAGGGCAGTGCCGGGGGCGGCGGCCGTGTCGGCTATGATTTCTTCAACCAGGAAGACCGCGCCGATTCCTATGTGCGCGAAGCGGTGCGAACGGCACTGCTCAATCTCGAGGCGGTGGATGCGCCGGCAGGAACGATGGATGTCGTGCTGGGTCCCGGGTGGCCCGGCGTGCTGTTGCACGAGGCCATCGGTCATGGCCTGGAAGGAGACTTTACCTACAAGGGCGTCTCGGCTTTCAGCGGGCGCATCGGCGAGCGTGTGGCCAGCCCCGGCATCACGGTGGTGGATGACGGAACGCTGGAGAACCGCCGCGGTTCCCTGAACATCGATGATGAAGGCACGACCACCCAGTGCACCGTTCTCATCGAGGACGGGATCCTGAAGGGTTTCATGCAGGACCGGCTGAATGCCAAGCTGTCCAAAACGGCACCCACGGGAAACGGCCGGCGCGAGTCCTTCGCACATCTGCCCATGCCGCGCATGACCAATACCTACATGCTTGCGGGCGAGCACGAACCGGAGGAAATCATCCGCTCCGTGGACTCGGGGTTTTATGCCGTGAATTTCGGGGGCGGGCAGGTGGACATCACCTCCGGAAAGTTCGTGTTTTCCGCCTCTGAGGCCTACCTGATCGAAAAGGGAAAGGTCACCCGGCCGGTCAAGGGGGCGACCCTGATCGGTGACGGCCCGGATGTGCTGACCAAGGTCAGCATGATCGGCAACGACCTGCGCCTCGATGACGGGATCGGGACCTGCGGCAAGGAGGGACAGAGTGTTCCCGTCGGAGTGGGCCAGCCCACGCTGCGGGTCGATGGCCTGACGGTGGGCGGCACGGCAGGCTGATGGAGGCCCAAAGCCTGTCCCGTCACGAAGACCGGCTGCTGCAGCTGGTGCAGTTTTGTCTGGACGAGGCCGGACGGCTGGGGGCTGAAGGTGCAGAGGCCTCGATTGGCATCGAACACGGGCTGTCCGTCAACGCGCGACTCGGCGAGGTCGAAACCCTGGAAAAGCACAATTCCCGGCGACTCGGCGTGACCGTCTACGTCGATCATCGAAAGGGCACTTCCAGTACTACGGATTTTGAACTCCCTGCCGTTCGCAACGCGGTCCTGTCTGCATGCAACATCGCAAAATTTACGGAACAGGACGAATGTGCCGGACTGGCGGACCCGGATCAGCTTGCCACCGAGCTGCCGGACCTGGAACTGGACCATCCCTGGCAGCTGAGTCCCGACGAGGCGGTGGAGATCGCCATTGAATGCGAGAACAAGGCGCGAGAACCCGAGGAGATCTCAAACTCGGAGGGCGCCGGTGTCAGTACCGGTCAGGGCACACACATCTACGGCAATTCACACGGTTTTATGGGCCAGTACCTGTCCACCCGGCACAGCCTTTCCTGCACCGTCATTGCAGAACAGGACGGGGGCATGCAGCGCGACTACTGGTACACGACATCACGCGACCCGGCAAGGCTGCAGTCTGCGACCGAGGTCGGGGAAATCGCTGCGCAACGCACCCTCCGCCGGCTTGGCGCCAGAAAGATCGCCACGCAGACCACCCCGGTCATTTTTGAAGCGGGCATGGCCCGTTCATTGCTGTCCCACTTTGTCTCGGCGGTTTCCGGCAGTGCGCTGTACCGGAAGGCATCGTTTTTGCTGGACCACCTGAACAAGAAGGTATTTTCCGATCTGGTGACCCTGTCCGAGGACCCGCACATCAAGGGCGGGCTTGCCAGCAGCGCGTTTGACATGGAAGGCGTGGCGACGCGGCCACGTACCTTGGTGGCCGACGGCGTGTTGCAGGGCTACGTACTGAGCAGCTACTCGGCCCGGAAACTGGGCATGCAGACCACCGGCAATGCAGGCGGCATCCATAACCTGATTTTGCAGCCGGGCGAACAGACGCTGGATCAACTGATGTCCGGCATGCAGCGCGGATTGCTGGTGACCGAACTGATCGGTCACGGGGTGAACGGCGTGACCGGCGATTATTCGCGCGGGGCCATGGGCTACTGGGTCGAGAACGGCGAGATCCAGCATGCCGTCGAGGAAATCACCGTTGCCGGCAACCTCAAGGATATCTTTCAGAGAATCGTGGCCATCGGCAGCGATACCGATGCACGCAGCCGCATCGTGACTCCGTCCGTGCTGATCGACGGGATGACGGTCGCGGGAAGCTGAGCGCTGCAGCGGTTTCTACAGCCAGCGGACCTCTGTGATACGGGCGGAGATTTCGGTTTTTCCATTGCGGGTCTTGTCCGAGCGGACCGGGATGTAATGCAGGGACTCGGCATACCATTCCGTATACCGGGTGCCCTTCCTGTCATTTTTTTCCCGCACGTACTTGTGCGCGGTGAAGCTGCCAAGCCGGGTCTGTACGGGCTGGTCGGGCTCAAGTTCGTATACATACTCTTTCAGGCGGCCCCGTGAGACCACCGGGCAGGCATAGCGGTTGATCCCGGCATCCGGTTCGCGCATCAGCAGGAGCTGGACGGAGAACCGGTCCAGCGTGTGGGGCTCGATCGCCAGGGTGCGCGTTTTGCCCTTGTACGTGGAATGTGCCGTGCGACTGGTCCAGTCGAAGACGTACTGTTCGTTGCGGTCCTTGTCCGCCCCCTGGACCTCGTATTCGAACTCGACCACGCGATAACGGTCTTCGGTCCTCTCAAGCACGGTGCGGTAGGTGGCGACCTGCGAGCCCAGGAAAAATGCGGCGATCCCGACCGGGTAGGTTTGAGACTCGTACACCAGTTTGCCATCCTGCTTCCTCAGGCTGAGGCGCATCTCACCGACCGTGACCTCTCCTTTTCTGACCTCGTAAATGGCCTCGAATTCAGGCGGAAGTTTCTCGGATTCCAGCGTCGCGGCATGGGCGGAGGTGATCGGCCCGGCCAGCACAAGGCAGGTGGCCAGCATGACCGGGAATTTGCTCATACCAGCTCGGATTTGTGCGCGATGGTGAGCTGCAGAGGTCTCTCCAGGACTTTGCTGTTGAAATATACCGTGCCGTCATTGCATTGCAGCTTGCCTTCACAAAACCAGCGAATGGCGAGCGGGAACACCATGTGTTCCTTTTCCAGTACACGGCGGATCAGGCTGTGAACGTCGTCCGTTTCGAACACCGGCACCTTGGCCTGAAGCACCAGGGGCCCCTCGTCCAGTTCCTCCGTGACGAAATGCACGCTGCATCCGTGCTGTGAATCCTTTGCAGCCAGCACCCTGTGGTGGGTTTCAAGACCGGGGTATTTGGGCAGCAGGGAAGGGTGGATGTTCAGAATCCTGTTGGCATACCGTTGGACGAAGACCTCACTGAACACACGCATGAAACCGGCCAGCACGACGGTCTCGACGTCGTGGCTTTCGAGAATCCGGATGAGTTCCTCTTCAAACGACTGTCGCGACGGATACTGGCCATGCTCGACGACGTAGGCTGGAATCCCCGCCTGTTTGGCGCGTGTCAGGCCATAGGCGTCGGACCGGTTGCTGATTGCACACGCGATTCGGGCATGGATCCGCCCCTGCCGGACATGCTTGATGACGGACTGCATGTTTGTTCCGTTTCCGGAAAACAGGACGGCGATGGATGTCTGGTTATCCGGCATGGTCAGATCAAACGAACTTTTTCTTCCGTGTCCGAGCACATGATTTCACCAACGATTTCCGCCGACTGGCCGGATTGACGGCAGAGATCCATTCCGGCATCGACCTGATCTTCAGGCACGACCACCAGCATGCCCATCCCGCAATTGAATACCCGGTGCATTTCCCTGTCCTCGATGGCACCCGCCTGTTGTATCCAGTCAAATACTTCCGGGCGCTCCCAGGTCCGGGTGTCGATCTGCGCTAACAGACCATCCGGAATCATACGCGGTACGTTCTCGACCAGTCCACCCCCCGTGATGTGACACAGGCCATGCACTTGCAGGGTCTGCACAAGCTGCAGCACGACCTGGGTGTAGATTCTTGTCGGGGTCAGCAGGAGTGTCCCCAGGGTCTGGCCTGCCAGCTTTTCGTCGAGCGAGGTCCGGCTTGTCTCGATGATCCGGTTGACCAGGGAATAGCCGTTCGAATGAATGCCGCTCGAGGCCAGGCCCAGCACCCGGTCGCCCTCGGTGATCCTGTGCCCGTCAATCAGCCGGTCACGCTCCACCAGACCTACACAAAACCCCGCAAGATCGTACTCTCCGGGCGGGTACATGCCCGGCATCTCCGCGGTCTCTCCTCCGATCAATGCGGCGCCCGCCAGCTTGCAGCCATGCGCAATACCCGTGATGACTTCCTGGGCCTGCTCAACGGAGAGCACGCCCGTGGCAAAGTAGTCCAGGAAAAAAAGCGGCTCCGCCCCCTGGACGACGACATCGTTGGCGCACATGGCCACGAGGTCGACGCCGATGGTCGAGTGGTCGCCCAGTTGCTGCGCCAGGGACAGTTTCGTGCCGACGCCGTCGGCACCTGCAACCAGTACGGGATTCGTGTAGCAGTCCAGGCGCGGTGCAAAAAGACCGCCGAATCCACCGGGGTTGGGGATGACCTCGGGGCGGTGGGTGTCACGCACGACCGGTGCGATCCGGTCTACAAGCCTTTTTCCGGCGTCAATGTCCACACCGGCTTTCTTGTATGTGAGGCTCATCTCTTCTAATGGCTATTAGATAGACTTCATAAAGGACTGTAATAACGGGATATTGCAGATATTGCCCAAGGTGCCATCTGGATTGCTCGTTGCTTCGCTACCGGCTTGCTTATACCATCAGGATGGGAGCAGTAGATTTTTACACGATACGGCTTGCGGATTATATACTAAGAAGCGGTCAGCTATATCATGTCTAACTGGAGATACATTCCGAATCTTATCACGGCTGCACGGCTTGCCGCGGTTCCGCTGCTCCTGTGGTGGCTGTTCGACGGGCAGTTCAACAACGCCCTGTGGCTCTTTGTCCTGATGGGATTGTCGGATGCGCTGGACGGATACCTGGCCAAGAGTTTCCAGTGGAGGACGGCACTGGGTGCCTACATGGACCCGGCGGCCGACAAGACGATGCTGATCGGCGCCTACGTGACCCTGGGGGCGCTGCACCTGTTGCCGCACTGGCTGGTGTTCGTCGTGATCCTGCGGGATGTCGCGATCCTTGCCGGAACGCTGACCTACAATTTTGCGACGAGGCGCCTGGAAATCCAGCCAACCTTGATCAGCAAGTTCAATACCGTGGTTCAGATCGTCCTGGTTGTTTCCATAATTTACAACCAGTTAGAGGTCGTTCCTGAACTGTTTATCCAGACTTTGATCGGTTTGACACTCGTGACCACGATCGCCAGTGGCCTCGACTACCTGATGGAGGAAAAGTTCAAGCGGGGCGCCCGGCATCCCGAAAAGCCGGTCTGACCCCATCCGCTGCCTGCCACCGGAAAGCACGTGTGAATTCCTCCCCGCTAGATTCCGCCCAGCGCCCGCTGGACATCGTGCTGCGACCGCATGCCACGTTCGACACCTTTGTCAGCCCCGAAGACCACGAGCTGGTGCATTCGCTGAAAGGCTTGGCACGCGCGACCGGGGAGCCCAGGCACTATTTCCTGTGGGGCCGCACGCAAAGCGGCAAGTCGCACCTGCTGCAGGCGGTCTGCAATCATCTGGCCCGCACCGGACTGCGAACCGTCTTTTTGCCCATGCGCGAGTTTGCCGCAGCGGATCCGAACCTGCTGAATGACCTGCAACACCTCGATGTCGTGTGCATGGACGATATCGATTGCGTACTGGGCCAAGGGGGCTGGGAACGCGCCCTGTTCCGGATCGTCAACGACATGTGGCTGGGAAACAAGGCCCTGGTGGTGTCGGCATCCTGCAAGCCGGGCGACCTGGACATCGGCCTGGCGGACCTGGCCTCGCGCCTCGCCGGCGGACTCGTGTACCGGCTGTCCAGCCTGACGGACGAACAGAAAAAGCTGGCGATCCGCCTGCATGCCCAGGCACGGGGCCTGGAGGTTTCACCCGAAGTGTGCAGCTATCTGCTCAGGCGGTATCCCAGGGAGCTGAAAAAGCTCGTGGAAATTATTGATAAGCTTGATAATTATTCCCTGGCCCTGCAAAGGAAAATCACGGTTCCATTCGTGCGGTCCGTGCTGGCAGGCACCTAGGGGCAGGGCTGCAGGGCGCACGCGGGGGTCCTGTCATCACCTTCACAGACTAGAGGATGTCGAGGACATTCTCCGGAGGTCGGCCGATCGCGGCCTTGCCGTCGCGGACTACGATCGGGCGCTCAATGAGCACGGGGTGTTCCATCATCGCATCGAGTATCTCGTCTTCGCTTGAAGCGTCGTCGAGCCCGGCGTCCCGGTAGGCGGATTCCTTCTTGCGCAGCAGCTGGCCGGCATGCATTCCCAGCAGCGACAGCACTTCCCTGAGCTCGGCGCGGGACGGGGTGGTCTGGAGGTATTCTATGATCTCGGGCTCTTCTCCGCGCTCTTGCAGAAGCTTCAGCGTCATGCGGCATTTTGAGCACCGGGGGTTGTAGTAAATTACGGTTTTGGGATCATCCATCTCTCTTTTTCTCCATGCATTTTCCGGTTATATTTGTGACCGACCCTAGGGTACCCGTGGATGATTGACCCGTCCACCGCGCCGCTTGACCGATACGCTACCTGTTGCCTGCAATGACTGATGCGCCTGACCATGCCTGCCTGCGCTGCATCGTTTCGGGAACCGTGCAGGGCGTTTTCTTCCGTGTATCCACCAGAGATGAGGCGCGACGGCTTGGCATCGCGGGCCATGCAAAAAATTTGGCAAATGGAAGTGTGGAAGTCATCGCCTGTGGTAAAGTTGCGGCCTTGAACGAGCTGCGGGACTGGCTGCACACCGGCCCGGAACTCGCGCGGGTGCGCACCGTCCACTGTGAGCCGGTGGCCATGAAACAATTTACGGATTTTCAAATACTGTAGAGATGCCGATTTACGAGTACCAATGCGATGCCTGCGGCTATCGTTTCGATATCCTGCAAAAGGCCGGCGATCCGGTGTTGACGGACTGCCCGCAGTGCACCCATGCTTCCCTGAGGAAGCTGGTGTCCGCGGCCGGGTTCAGGCTCAGCGGCTCGGGCTGGTACGAGACGGATTTCAAATCGGACAACAAACGCAATCTGGCCTCGGCGGATTCCCAGAAAAAAAGCGACGGTTCCTCCAAGTCGCAAGGCAAGAAAAAAGACGCATCCGGCCAGCCGGCCAAGGCCAAGGCCGGGAGCTCCGGTTCGCAGCAGGGCAGGAGAGCATCTTGAGCGACGCGCCGTTGGCTGGGCTTGACAACCTTTCGGTTCCCCGTGCCTGAGGGAGCCGGTTTCAGGTTGGCCTGAACGCCGGGCGCCTTTTCCAGGCTGCTGCATCCAGGACTGGCCGGTACCGATTACACACTCCTCATGAGAACTCACTACTGCGGTCAGGTCACCGAGTCGCTCATCGAGCGGGAAGTTGCGGTATGTGGCTGGGTCAACCGAAGGCGCGACCACGGCGGCATCATCTTCGTGGACCTGCGGGATCGCGACGGGATCGTCCAGGTCGTGTTTGACCCGGAGCAGTCCGACATCTTCGAAACCGCCGAGCAGATTCGCAATGAATACGTGCTGCATGTCACCGGGCGGGTGCGCCCGCGCCCCGAGGGGACCGTCAACCCGGACCTGCCGACCGGCCAGGTCGAGATCCTGGCCACGGCATTGCAGGTGCTGAACGAATCGCAGACCCCGCCGTTTCAGCTCGATGACGAGGACGTGCACGAGGAAACCCGCTTGCGCCACCGTTATATCGACCTGCGCCGTCCCTTCATGCAGGAGCGTATCCGCACCAAGGCGACCGTGGGCCGGGTGTTGAGGAATTTTCTGGACAGCCATGGATTTCTCGACATCGAAACCCCGATCCTGACACGCGCGACCCCGGAAGGGGCGAGGGACTACCTGGTGCCCAGCCGCACCCAGGCGGGCTCGTTCTTTGCGCTGCCGCAGTCCCCGCAGCTCTTCAAGCAGTTGCTGATGGCCAGCGGCTTTGACCGCTACTACCAGATCGTCCGCTGCTTTCGGGACGAGGACCTGCGTGCCGACCGCCAGCCTGAATTCACGCAGCTGGACATCGAGACGTCCTTCATGAACGAAGACGAGATCATGTCCCTGATGGAGGACATGATCTGCGACCTGTTTGTACAGGTACTGGACGTCATGCCGGAAAAACCGTTCCCGCGCATGAGTTATGCGGATGCCCTGCACCGCTTTGGGAGCGACAAACCGGACCTTCGCATCCCGCTTGAGCTGGTCGACCTGACCGGGCTGATGAAAGAAGTCGAGTTCAAGGTCTTCCGTGAACCGGCCTGCGACCCCGACGGGCGTGTTGCCGTGCTGAAGGTGCCCCAGGGCGCTGCGCTGACCCGCAAGCAGATCGATGAGTACACCGAGTTTGTCGGCCAGTACGGGGCCAGGGGACTGGCCTACATCAAGTGTGTCGACACGGCGGCCGGCGCGTCCGGCCTGCAGTCCCCGATCCTGAAATTCCTGCCCGAGGAGGTCATCGCCGGGCTGCTGGAGCGAACCGGTGCCCGGGACGGGGACCTGCTGTTTTTCGGTGCGGACAGGAAACAGACCGTGAATGCAGCCCTGGGAGCGTTGAGGGTCAAGGTGGGTCATGACCTCGGTCTCGTGAACCCGGGCTGGCGCCCGCTCTGGGTGGTCGAGTTCCCGATGTTCGAGTGGGACACCGAGGCGAAGAACTGGTCCGCGCTGCACCATCCCTTCACGGCGCCGACCTGCAGCGATCCCAAGGAGCTGCTCGAGAATCCCGGCACGGTCTCCTCGCGCGCCTACGACCTGGTCCTCAACGGCACCGAGGTGGGTGGAGGTTCCGTGCGTATCCACAAGGCCGGGATGCAGGCGGCCATCTTCGAGGTATTGCAGATCGGCCCGCAGGAGGCACAAGAGAAATTCGGCTTTCTGATGCGGGCACTGGATTGCGGCATGCCCCCGCATGGCGGCATCGCCTTCGGCCTGGACCGCCTGGTCATGCTGATGACAGAAAGCCAGTCCATCCGCGATGTCATCCCGTTTCCGAAAACGCAAAACGCCACCTGCCCGCTCACGGATGCCCCTTCCCCGGCAGACGAAAAGCAACTCAAGGAACTGCATATCCGCCTGCGCCCCGGCACGCAATAGCCGCCCGGGACCCCGGGGCATGCCCCGTGATGCCGGAAGGGAAAGTCACCCGCTTTAAGCAAACACCCTTGCCCATTTGCATTACAATGAATGGGTCGGAGGTCTGTGGCTTCCTGTTCGCACTTTAGGGTGTCATCGCATGGATCATAAACGTCCCGAGTCGGTCCTGATTGTCGTGTACACACGACAAGGTGAGGTGCTGCTGCTGCGGCGCAGGTACCCGAGTGATTTCTGGCAGTCGGTGACCGGCAGCCTGGAGTGGGGGGAGCAGCCGGGCGATGCCGCGGTGCGCGAGTTGCGCGAGGAGACCGGCCTCGTCGACCAGGCGGTCTGCGATTGCCACTGCGTGCAGAGCTTCGAGATCTACTCGATCTGGCGCAAGCGCTATGCGCCGGGCGTGGTCATGAACCAGGAGCATGTGTACCGGTTGCAGCTTCCCGACCGGGTGGAGATTCGCCTCGACCCGAACGAGCATGAGGAGTTCCAGTGGCTGCCCCGCCAGCATGCCGCCGACCTCGCCACCTCGCACACCAACCAGGCCGCGATCCTGCGCTGGGTGCCGGAATAAACCGGAGCCTGCATGCGCGAGATCGTCGTTTGCCTGCACGGACTCTGGATGAAGGGCTGGCTGATGCGACCGATGGCCCGTCACCTGGGCAGCTTCGGGCATGAGTGCAAACGGTTTTCCTACCCGAGCCTGAGGTATTCGCCCCAGCTCAATGCGCAGCTGCTCGGCGCGTATACCGACCGCCTGGATGCGGACGTCATTCACTTCGTGGCCCACAGCCTGGGCGGCATCGTCCTGCTGCATTACTTCCAGATGTTTGACACGGCCCGGCCCGGGCGGGTGGTCATGCTGGGCCCGCCCCTGAAAGGGAGCAGTGTCGCACGCTACATGTCCAGAAACCGGTTCTTCAGGGACGTACTGCTGGGGGCAAGTTCCAGCTCGTTGTTCGGAAACGTACCGGCCTGGAACGGAACGCGGCCTCTGGCCGTGCTGGCGGGGACCCGGGGCCTGGGGATCCGGCAGATGCTGGGGGTGCCGCTGGACCAGCCCAACGACGGTGCGGTGGCCGTGGCCGAAACCAAGATGAAGTCCTGCACCGTCCACAGGCTGGTTCCGTACAGCCATACCGAGATGCTGCTGGTCAAGCCGGTGGCCGCCATGGTCGATGAGTTTTTGCGGACCGGAAATATCACTTGAAATCAGGAAGTGCTAAGATAACGCCACTGATTGAGGAGAGGGGGTTCAATGGCTGGTCATAGCAAATGGGCCAATATCCAGCACCACAAAAAAGCTCAAGATGCCAAGCGCGGAAAATTATTCACCAAATTAATCCGAGAGATCACAGTCGCGGCCCGTGAGGGAGGCGATCCCGACGCCAATGCGCGCCTTCGCTCCGCCGTGGACAAGGCCCTGTCCGCCAACATGCCCAAGGACACCATCGAGCGTGCCATCAAACGTGGCGCGGGTGAACTTGACGGAGAGGCCTACATGGAGGTGCGCTACGAAGGCTACGGCCCCGGCGGGGCCGCGGTCCTGATTGACTGCATGACCGATAACCGCAACCGCACGGTGTCGGAGATTCGCCACACCTTTTCAAAGTACAACGGCAACCTCGGCACATCGGGTTCGGTCGCCTATCTTTTTTCAGCGGCCGGGGTGATCCGGTTTTCACTGGGGGTGGACCCCGACCGGGTGATGGAAATCGCCCTGGATTCCGGCGCCGAGGACGTGGTCGATACCGAGGACGGGGGCCTGGAAGTGATCACCGAGGTGGAGGGATTCCTGGGCACGAAGCAGGCCCTGGAGGATCAGGGCCTGGCACCTGAACATGCCGAAGTCACCATGCGTGCGAGCTCCGAGGTGATGCTTTCCGATCACGAGGGCGAGGTCATGCTGCGCCTGCTGAATGCACTGGATGCCCTCGACGATGTACAGAACGTGTATTCCAATGCCGACATCCCCGAGGCGGTGTTCGAGGCGCTGGCCTGACACGGGCAGGGGCCGTATGGCAGCAGCAAGGCAACAGCAGCGGATCCTCGGCATTGACCCGGGGCTGAATGTCACGGGGTTCGGGGTGATCGACAGCGACGGGCACCACAGCCGTTACGTGCACAGCGGCAACATTCGCATTCGCGGCTCCGCCGGGGAAACGGGCATGGCCCCGCGCCTTGGCAAGATATTCAGGGAGTTGACCGAGGTCATATCCGAGTACCGGCCCGTGGAAGTGGCCGTTGAGGAAGTGTTCGTCTCGCGCAACATGGCCTCGGCGCTGAAACTCGGTCATGCCCGCGGTGCGGCCATCAGCGCGGCCGTGCAGTCTCAGGTTCCGGTACGCGAATACAGTGCCCGCTATGTCAAGCAGGCCGTCGTAGGGAACGGTGCGGCCAGCAAGGAACAGGTCCAGCACATGGTCTTGCGCCTGCTCGCCCTGCACGGCAAGTTGCAGGAGGATGAAGCGGATGCCCTGGCCGTGTCCCTGTGCCATGCGCACACAGCCATACAGGCCGGCAACGGCCTGGGATCGCACTCCGGGAGTTACCCATGATCGGGCGCCTGCGAGGCGACGTCATTGAAAAACAGCCTCCGTATCTCCTGCTGGACGTGCAGGGCGTGGGCTATGAGCTTGAAGCCCCGATGTCGACATTTTACGAGTTGCCCGATGCGGGAGGAAGCGTCGTGCTGTACACCCACCTGCTGGTGCGCGAAGATGCCCAGACCCTGTACGCCTTCAAGCACCTGCAGGACCGTGCACTGTTCAGGGACCTGCTGAAGGTCAACGGCGTCGGCGCCAAGATTGCCCTGGCCATCCTTTCCGGGATGGATGTCCGGGCATTCACCGACTGTATCCACCGCGCGGACAGCGACGCCCTGATGCGCCTGCCCGGAGTGGGGCGCAGGACCGCAGAGCGCCTGGTGGTCGAGATGCGCGACCGGCTCCAGCAGATCACCGAGCAGCCCGATTCGGGCGGGGAGAGGCAGGGCGTACAGGGGACCGGGAACCCGGTCCAGGATGCCGTCTCTGCGCTGGTTGCGCTCGGCTACGGCCTGAAGGATGCCCGGCGCATGGTCGGGGAACTGGATACGCAAGACCAAAACAGCGAGGACCTGATCCGCCTGGCCCTCAAGACCTGCCTGTCCTGATGGCTGGAGCGATGCAGATACCATGAGCGAGACCGAAGTAACCCGGCTGGTGGACACCCGCAGGGAGGAGGATGAGGCGGCGATCGAGAGTGTGATCCGCCCGCAGTATCTGAATGAATACGTCGGGCAGGCCCAGGTGCGCGAGCAGATGGAGATTTTCATTACCGCGGCCAAGCAGCGCAAGCAGGCGCTCGATCACGTGTTGATTTTCGGTCCCCCGGGACTCGGCAAAACCACGTTGTCGCGCATCGTGGCCAACGAGATGCAGGTCAACCTGCGCCACACCTCCGGGCCGATCCTCGAAAAGCCGGGCGACCTGGCCGCCATCCTGACGAACCTGGAGCCCAAGGACGTACTGTTCATCGACGAAATCCATCGCCTGAGCCCGGTCACCGAAGAGGTGCTGTATCCGGCACTCGAGGACTTCCAGCTGAACATCATGATCGGCGAGGGTCCTGCGGCCCGGTCCATCAAGCTGGACCTGCCGCCGTTCACGCTGGTCGGGGCGACCACCCGGGCGGGTCTGCTGACCTCGCCCCTGCGCGATCGTTTCGGCATCGTGCAGCGCCTGGAGTTCTACAGCATGCAGGAGCTGGCCGTCATCGTCCGTCGTTCAGCAGACATCCTCAAGGTCGAGATCGATGCCGAGGGCGCCGAGCAGATCGCGAGCCGTTCGCGCGGCACCCCCAGGATCGCCAACCGCCTGCTGAGACGGGTGCGCGATTACGTGCAGGTCAAGTCCGACGGGGTGATCAACCGCGAGAACGCCAATGCGGCGCTGGACATGCTGAGCGTGGATGCGCACGGCTTCGACCACATGGACCGGCGGTTGCTGCAGGCCATCATCGAGAAATTCGGCGGCGGCCCGGTCGGCATCGACAGCCTGGCGACGGCCATCGGCGAGGAGCGCGGCACGATCGAGGACGTCATCGAGCCGTACCTGATCCTTCAGGGGTTCATCATGCGCACCCCGCGCGGGCGGATCGCCACCGAAAACGCCTACCGGCATTTCGGCCTCAAGCATCCCGAGAGCAGCTCCGGTGCGCCGCCGGACCTGTTCTCGAAAGCGCCAAAGTGACCTCGCTCCCGCCCGGTCAAGAGCTGAATCCAGTCGCTGACACATGAAGCCCTACCACTGGCAAGTTCAGGTTTACTATGAGGATACGGATGCAGGGGGTGTGGTGTACTATGCCAACTACCTCAAATTCATGGAACGTGCGCGAACCGAGTGGTTGCGTGTACTGGGAATCGAGCAGGACAGGCTGATGCAGGACGAGAACGTGTTGTTTGCGGTGCGCTCGGTACGGATCGAGTACAAGCGGCCGATCCGGTTCAATGATTCGCTGAGCGTAAGCGTCGAGCCGGTGGCCATCAAGCCGGCCAGCCTTTCGATCCGCCAGGCCATCACCGACCTGCAGGACGACCAGCACCTGTTTGCCAGTGCCGATGTCAACGTCGTGTGCCTGAAGGCGGACAGCTTTTCACCGCAACCCATCCCCAAGGACTTGTTTAAGGAGCTCAGAAGTGCGTGTTGATACCAGTATCCTGGCCTTGATCCTTGAAGCGAACATCCTGGTGCAGCTGGTCATGCTTTTGCTGCTGGTCGCTTCCGTGGTTTCCTGGACCATGATCGTCAGCAAGTGGAAAACGATCAAGGACGCACGCAGCCAGGCGGACCTGTTCGAGGATCAGTTCTGGTCCGGTTCGAACCTCGCGACCCTGTACGAAAACGTCAAGCAGAAAGGCGACCCGGCGGGCATGGAGCATATCTTCGCTTCCGGTTTCAGGGAGTACGTGCGCCTGCACAGGACCCAGAAGGTGTCCGCGATTGCCATCACCGATACCGCCCTGCGGTCCATGAAGGTGGCCATGTCGCGCGAGGTCGAGGAACTGGAGCACTACCTGTCCTTTCTGGCCACCGTCGGCTCCACGGCCCCGTACGTCGGCCTGTTCGGGACGGTGTGGGGCATCATGAACGCATTTCGCGCCTTAAGCGATGTGCAGCAGGCCACCCTGGCGGCGGTGGCCCCCGGGATTGCAGAAGCGCTGATCGCCACGGCCATGGGACTGTTCGCCGCGATTCCCGCAGTGATTGCCTACAACCGCTACTCCAGCGACGTGGAGCGCCTGGTGCTTCGCTACGACAACTTCGTCGAGGAGTTCACAGCACTGCTGCACCGCCAGGCCATTACCAAGGACATGGAGAAATCCTGAGGCGGACTGAACGATCATGGCTTCCACAGGACCCCGACGGCGCAAATACATGGCGGAGATCAATGTGGTCCCGTACGTGGACGTGACATTGGTGCTGCTGGTGATCTTCATGATCACCGCGCCCCTGTTCCACGAAGGCGTCGAGGTCGAGCTCCCCAAGGCACCGGCGAAGCAGCTTGAAAAAATCGAGAAGAACCAGAATCCCCTGATCGTGTCGGTGGATCGCTTTGGGCAGATATTCGTCAACCGCTCGGACTCGCCCAAGCGGCCAGTGGCCGACGACTCCTTTCGAAACCAGATCAAAGAACTGTTGTCTGATAAGCAGGATGACCTGGTCTACGTGCGGGGGGACAAAGATGTTGATTACGGACGGGTGGTCTCCGTCATGGTGATGCTGCAGGATGCAGGGGCGGAAAATGTCGGGCTGATCACGGACCCTGCTGCAGAGAAGACCGAACGCTGACGGGCTGTGAAAAAAACCGATCGCCATTTGCCGCTTTCCCTGGGGATTGCAGTCGCGATCCATGTCGCGGCCCTGGGCCTGCTTGTCGTCGGCTACCAGGCCAGCCACAAGATCCTGCCGGTGCCCAATGTCGTCATCAACACCGTCAAGGCCAAGGTGGTCGATGCCGAGGAGCTCGATGAGATCAAGCGCCGCAGGCAAGAGGAGTTGCAGCGACAGGAACAGAAACGCAAGCAACGCCTCGCCGAGGAGAAACGCCGCAAGCAGCTAGAGGAAGAGAAGCGTGCGCGCGCAAAACGCGAGGCCGAGAAGGCGCGACGGGCCAAGCTGGAAGCCGAGAAGGCCAAAAAGCGTGCAGCATTGGAGAAAAAGAAGCGCGCCGAGAAAGCCCGCAAAGCTGCACAGGCGAAAAAGGAAGCGGAGGCCAGAAAGCTGGCCGAGGAGAAGCGCCGCCAGCAGGAAAAAGCCGCGATCGACAAGCAGCGCCTGGCCCGACTGGAGAAGGAAGAGGCAGAAATGCGGGCTGCCGAGCTGGATGCGCGCCGTGCGCAAAAGGCCCGTAAGATGAGACGCCTGATCGCGCAATACCAGGATGCCATCCGCAATAAAATCGAGCGCAACTGGCGCAGGCCGATGGACTACCAGTCCAATGCCTGGTGCCGGGTGTTCGTTCAGCAGGATGCGGGGGGTGCAATCAAGAATGTAGTGGTCGAGGAATGCATCGGCAGCGACGCCTTTCGCAAGTCCGTGGAAAATGCGGTCTGGAAGGCGGCCCCCTTGCCCCAGCCCCCGTCGCCGGAGTTGTTCCACCAGGAGTTGCGGTTCACGTTTGATCCGAGGGCATAGTGAGAGGTATTTCGAAAATCTTTGCGCTGCTCGCGATGTGCTTGCTGGGGCAAAACAGCGTCGCGGTCCTGGAGATCGAGATCACGGAAGGTGTCGAGAGCGCACTGCCGGTCGCCATCGCGGCATTTACCGGGGATAGCTACACGGCCCCGGAAGCGATCGAGGATATCGTGCGCAGCGATTTGCGCCGCAGCGGGATTTTCGACGTGCTTGAGAATCAGCACTTCCCGCAGAAGATCGACGCGACCTCGCAGCTGCACTATCCGCTCTGGCGCGAAGCTGGAGTCGAAAGCCTGCTGACCGGCGAGGTGATCCAGATCGGTGAAAACCAGTACCGGATCGAGTTCCGCCTGTTCGACCTGGTACGACAGAAAAGGCTGTCGGGTCACGCCATCTCTTCGGTGCGCCGCGAGGATATGCGCAAGGCCGGGCACAAGATCAGCGACATCGTTTTTGAGAGCCTGACCGGGACCCGAGGTGCGTTCAGCACGCAGATTGCCTACGTCAGCACCCGCGGGACTGCCCCGAACAGGAAATACGAGCTGCAGATCGCGGATGCCGACGGGCATAACGCCAGGACGATATTTTCGTCCAGCCAGCAACTGATGTCGCCGGCCTGGTCACCCGATGGCACACGCCTGGCCTACGTATCGTTCGAAAAGGGAAATTCGGCAATCTATGTCCAGGACGTGAAAGAGGGCAGACGTTTCATGGTTTCTGCACAGTCCGGCATCAACAGCGCGCCGGCCTGGTCACCCGACGGCCGCTACCTCGCGCTCACGCTGTCCATTGACGGCAGTGCGGATATCTATCTCATGGATACCCGAACCCGGCGGCTCAGGCGCCTGACCCGGGATTCGAGCATAGACACGGAAGCTTGTTGGATGCCTGACAGTAAAGCGTTATTATTCACTTCGGATCGCAGCAATGAGACCCAGGTGTACCGGGTGTCCGTTCGCGGCGGCAAGCCCCGGCGTGTGACGTATGAAGGTGCATATAACGCAGCCCCCGATGTCTCACCGGACGGACGCCAGCTCGCCTTCGTGCATAACAACGGCACTGGTTTTCGTATCGCAGTCATGGATCTCGGCAGCGGAGCCATGCGCATCCTTACCGAGGGGCACCTGGATGAAGGACCCAGCTATGCCCCGAACGGGAAGATGATCATCTATGCAGCCTCGGAGCGGGATCGCGGGGTACTGGCTGCAGTGAGTGCGAATGGCAGGGCTCAACAAAAACTGCGCATGATCGGTGGCGACGTACGTGCACCGACCTGGTCGCCCTTTCGCAATTGACAGCAAGGTTATACAGAGGAATACGCAATCATGGTAAAGCAACGACTGCTGAATGTACTTATGGCGGGTGTACTTGTGACGCTTGGAGCCTGTGCGACGGGCCCCACGCAACAATTGCTTGAGAGTGCCGACGGCACGGGTCAGGCAGGCAGCGCCACCGGTGCGGCAGGACAGGGTGGCCCGGATGCCACGGGCCTGGGCACCGAAGGCGATTTGTCCATCGACATCCTGGATGAAGGAGGGAGTACCGAGGTCGTTACGGGACCGGCCTACCGGGACAACACCATCTATTTCGATTACAACAGCAGCGAAATCCGCGATGAGTTTCTGCCTCTGATCATCCGCATGGCCAAATCCCTGGAGGACAATCCGGGCAAGCAGGCCCGCCTGGAAGGGCACGCGGATGAACGCGGCACCCGGGAGTACAACCTCGCACTCGGGGAACGCCGCGCACAGGAAGTGCGCAACCTGGTGCTGCTGCAGGGCGTGGGAGAAGGCCAGTTGGATGTCATCAGCTATGGCGAGGAGAAGCCCGCCATGCCAGGCAGTGGAGAGGCCTCCTGGGAACTCAACCGAAGGGTCGAACTGGTTTACTAGGAAAGGGCGCAGCCCGTAACCGGATACAAAGATGCGTACAGTCAGAATTTTGATGGCGAGCCTGCTGTTTTCAGCAGCCGCCACAGCGCCAGCCCAGGATGCCACCGATGCAAAAGTCGATGCGCTTTCTGCCCGGATGCAGAAAATCGAGCAGGCCCTGAACAACCAGGCCCTGCTGGACATGGCCCAGCGTGTTGCCACCTTGCAGCGTGAAGTCCGGGAACTGCGCGGCGAGAACGAGAGGCTGCTATACGAACTGAACAGTATCAAGACCCTGCAGCGTGAGCAGTACCTGGCCCTTGAGCGCCGCCTGCAATCCGGACCCGCCCCGACAGGCACTGCCGGGGTTGCAGCAAGCCCGGATGGAGCCGTGCCCGGGCAGCTTGGCGATAGTGCCATCCCGGGAGCCCCCGGGACCGAGGCCTCGCTGGTCGCCATTCCGACCGAGCCTGCGGCTGAGCCACTCTCCGGACAGGTGGTTTCTGCCGAGACGGCAAGCGAGGTGGCCGAGGATTACAAAAATGCCTTCACCCTGCTCAAGAGCGGGAAGTACGATGATTCCATCGCCGCTTTCGAATCTTTCCTGCGCAAGCACCCGGACAGCAAGTTTGCAGCCAATGCACAGTACTGGCTGGCCGAGGCCAACTACGTTACCCGAAGATACCCGCAGGCCCTGGTCGAATTTTCCGTGGTCGTCAGCAAATATCCGGCGAGTTCGAAGCTGGCCGATGCACGCCTGAAACTGGCGTTTACCCACTACGAACTGGGCCAGTTCGAGGAGGCGCGAGCCGAACTGACCCGCCTGCGCGCACAGTTCCCGAACTCAAGTGTCGCAAGCCTGGCGCAAAAGCGCCTCGAGAGAATGTCGCGAGAGGGCAACTGACCCGGTGGCGGAGTCTGTAACGCCACTGCGTGCAGGGCCCCAGCCACTGAGACTGCGCGTTAACGAAATTTTCTACTCGATCCAGGGCGAGTCGACCAGCACGGGCATCCCGACCACCTTCGTGCGGCTCACCGGCTGCCCGCTCCGTTGCCAGTATTGCGACACGGCCTATGCATTCACCGAAGGCCGGTGGATGAGCCTGGACCAGATCGAGGCCCGGGTTGCAGACCTTGGCTTCAGGCACGTCACGGTCACCGGAGGCGAGCCCCTTGCGCAAAAAAACTGCCTGGAGCTGTTGAGAAACCTTTGCGAGCAGGATTACGTTGTCTCGCTGGAGACCAGTGGGGCACTGGATGTCAGCCAGGTCGACCCGAGGGTAACCAAGGTCATGGATCTCAAGACGCCGGCATCGGGCGAATCCGGGAAAAACCGCTGGGAAAACATCCCGTACCTGCGCAAGCAGGACCAGGTCAAGTTCGTGCTTTGCGATCGCAAGGACTACGAATGGGCCAGATCAGTCCTGCTGGAGCACGAGCTGGAGCATCGCTGCGAGGTTCTGTTTTCTCCTGCATACGGAGATCTCGAGTTTCGCCAGCTCGCAGAATGGATCCTGGAAGACCGCCTGCCGGTACGCTTCCAGTTGCAGCTGCACAAGCTGCTTTGGGGAGAAGAACGGGGTCATTGACGGGCTTTGCAAGATTCATTGCAACCAAACCGTAAAGCCATCGTCCTTTTCTCGGGAGGACTCGACTCCACGACCACGCTTGCCTTGGCACAGTCCCGGGGATATGACTGTTACGCCTTGAGCGTCCGTTACGGGCAGCGCCACAGCGCGGAAGTGGAAGCCGCAAAACGAATTGCACGACAGCTCAACGTCACCGAGCACAGGACCTTCGAGATCGATCTCTCCATGTTCGGTGGCTCTGCACTGACCGATCCTGCAGTCCCGGTTCCCGGCCAGCCTGGCGAGGGCATACCTGCGACCTACGTGCCTGCACGAAACACGGTGTTTCTCTCCGTTGCCCTGGCCTGGGCCGAGGTCATCCATGCCCGGGACATCTTCATCGGGGTCAATGCCGTGGATTATTCCGGCTATCCCGACTGCAGGCCGGAATATGTCGAGGCCTACCAGAGCATGGCGAACCTGGCGACCAAAGATGCCGTGGAAGGGCATGAACTGAACATCCATGCCCCGCTGGTATCCTTGTCGAAGTCTGAAATCATCCGCCTTGGCCATGGGCTGGGCGTGGATTATTCCCTGACGGTTTCCTGTTATTCGGCCGATGCACAGGGACGGGCCTGCGGGGAATGCGATGCGTGCCGGTTTCGGAAACAGGGGTTTGTCGAAGCGGGGTTTGACGACCCGACGCGGTACGGCTGAAGGACGGGCGCAGGCGGCCATGAACGTAGAGCCGGACCGGAATTTGATGTACGATAGCGCGCCTTGTGGGTCGTTAGCTCAGTTGGTAGAGCACCGGGCTTTTAACCCGATGGTCATAGGTTCGAATCCTATACGACCCACCAGATCTACATGCCAGGCCATCCC
Source organism: Gammaproteobacteria bacterium (assembly GCA_022824965.1). Classification (GTDB taxonomy): domain Bacteria; phylum Pseudomonadota; class Gammaproteobacteria; order UBA4575; family UBA4575; genus WTFY01. The sequence goes on along the minus strand of JAJDYY010000008.1, from coordinate 41,087 downwards.
GGGACGGCTGTTCCGGAAAATCTCAATACACCCCGGCTTCGTCAAATGCTCGTGACCAGGCGGAATGTGCTGAAAGGAGTTGCATCGCTCGCAGCCCTATCTCTTCCTACGCTTCCTGAATTCAATTCCGCAAACAGCAGTCCGGAGATTCTCAGAGCTATGCCTGGTAAGGCGCGTTTATTGCCTGAGTCCTATCCCGAGACTGACATCTGGGGCTATGGAGGCGCAGTCCCGGGTCCCGAAATCCGGATTGCACAAGGCGCCCGTGTACATCGGCGGCTGGTAAATGACTTGGAGCAGCCAACTTCCATCCATTGGCATGGAATCCACATCGACAACGAGATGGATGGCGTAACCGGACTCACACAAAGTGCAGTTGCACCTGGAGGGAAATTCGATCATGCCTTTGCAGCACCCGATGCAGGTACCTACTGGTACCACTCCCATGAACGCTCCACCGAACAGGTGGCACGTGGCCTCTATGGGGCACTGATTGTCGAGGAGCCCTCAGCATTGGATATTGACCGCGAGGTAGTCCTTCTTCTTGATGATTGGAGAATGCAGGAAAGCGGGCAAATTTTTCCTGACTTCATGCGCAGGCATGACCGCGCGCATTCCGGACGCTACGGAAATTTGATCACCACCAACAGCCAGTATGCTTTCACTATGCCGGCCCGAGCGCGTGAACGCCTCCGGCTCCGTCTGATCAACGCAGCAAACGCGCGGATTTTCCCGCTGGCACTGCGTGGTCTTCGGGGCTGGGTGATGGCACTTGATGGAATGCCGTTGGATGCGCCCAGGCGGGTTGAGGATATGTTCTTTCTCGCGCCAGGGCAGCGTGTGGACCTGGTCGCGGATGTCACCGAACAGTCCGGTGGCACGGCCTATATCGAACGTCTCGAAGACGAATCCGCCCAAGCACAGGTCAAGGTGCTGGTGAACGGCATCGCCAGTACAGTCACGCGGCCCGACCCCCAAGCCCTTCCTCCGAACCCGCAGCCTGTTCCACGCAACCTTTCCGAAGCCGCCGAGGCCCGTTTGGTCATGGAGGGCGGCGCAATGGGTGGTATGCAAAATGCGATCCTGGACGGGGACCGAAAATCATTCCGTCAGCTGGTAGGCGCCAACCAGTTCTGGGCGTTTAACGGAGTGGTTGGGATGACGAGTGAACCACTGCTGCAGGTGGACCGTGGCCAGACCGTGCGGCTTGCCATCGAGAACAACACGGCATTCCCGCATGGGATGCATCTTCACGGCCAGCATTTCTGTGAAATTGACAAAAATGGTACGCTGGGACCCATGCGCGACACGATTCTCGTATTCCGAGGCGAGACCCGTGAAATTGCGTTTGTTGCAGGAAACCCTGGGAAGTGGCTGTTTCACTGCCACACTTTGTCGCATCAAGACTCGGGCATGAAGACATGGATTAAGGTGAGGGCATGAGAAGCGTAATTTATTGCATCGGCGTTACGGTCTTGGTCGGCATCAATTTAACTTTCTGCGGTCTGCTGTTCGCACAGCAAAGCACCATGGTGCAACCGCAAGATGTGGATATCGGGAATGGCGAGGTTCTTTATGCCAAGGCCTGTGCCTCCTGTCACGGGGTTCTGCTTGAAGGCCAAAAGGACTGGCGGCAGGAGAGTGAAAGCGGGGTATTCCCGGCACCTCCGCACGATGAAACCGGCCATACCTGGCACCATGGCGACAGGTTGCTGTTTGCGTACACCAAGTTTGGAGGTGAGGCAATATTTGCTGCCAAGGGAATCGAGGGCGTAAAAAGCAACATGCCGGGCTTCAGCGAAACCCTGAGCGACCAGGAGATCTGGGACATCCTGGCATTCATCAAGTCGACCTGGTCGGAACGTGTGCGCAAACTGCAGGCCTCGAGAACCGAAGCCGAACGACTGGATACGCGCTGAAGGATTTGATCTGCCGGTTTTTGCGACCGGCTTCAAAAAAGCACGCCGGGCATGGCCGCGAGTGCGTCATCAATGGAAACGCCCGGCAGGCCTGACCTTATCCTTCCCTGGCCGGTCTCGATCACACTGAAATCCTGCGTCCTTCAGTCTGGACGGGCTCCTCAAATTATACAATCAGCCGCCTGCTTCCATGTTTTTGTCCTGCATCGGAGGACACGGGACAGAACCATATGAACAGAACACGCAGCAGTCACCAGGTTGAGGCTTCAGCATCGTGTGACATTGCGTACATTCGTAGAACCATACACAGGTATCGCCGGGCATGGTTTCTACTTTTTTTGTGCCGCAGGCCGGGCAAGTCAGTTCGGATTCAAAGATTTTGACAAGTGCGGGAGTGTTCATTCAGCTAAATTACTCAATTGCTTATGTACTTGAAACCAGTTTACTTATGCCAACTTCATATTAATTACCATGGGAAGCAATGTATACATGGGATGAGTTGATCGGGGCAGCCAGCCAGATGGGCAAAAAATGGTCATGTCGTGGTAAACGCTTGTCTCCGATAGCCATACAATCCACCATCCGTTTCTAGACACCTCCTGAAAATACGGAAGCGGCCCGGGTGAGTGTCAACTGTTTTAAATTCAGGGGGCCGGCAATTCAGCCGTGAGGACTTGTTCCGTGAATAGGTTGTTTTCGTTTCCCGGCAGAATAAATAGTAGAATCGGGGGCAAAACCATAAGGGGTCGAGTCCACGCCCGTCATGCCTGAAGAAAAAATCTACCCAGTTCCTGATCCGGTTGCCGATGCAGCTCATATCGATCAGGCGGAATACGAGCGCCTGTACCGGCAGTCGGTGGACGATCCTGCCGGATTCTGGGCCGAGCAGGCAGGCCAATTTGTCAGCTGGTTCAAAGAATGGGACACGGTTCTGGACTGGGACTATCACCGCGGCCACATCCGGTGGTTCGAAGGGGCCACGCTCAATGCCTGTTACAACTGCGTGGACCGGCATCTCGAAGCCCACGGGTCCCGGACCGCGATTCTCTGGGAAGGCGACACTCCCGGCGAGGACCAGGCGATCAGCTACGCAGAACTGCACCGGGAAGTCTGCATATTCTCGAACATCCTGAAATCCCGCGGGGTGAAAAAAGGGGACCGCGTCTGCATCTACATGCCCATGATTCCCGAAGCCGCGTTTGCCATGCTGGCGTGTGCGCGGATCGGCGCCGTGCATTCCGTCGTATTCGGCGGCTTCTCACCGGACTCCCTGACCGAACGGATCCTGGATTCCGACTGCCGTACCGTGATCACGGCAGACGAAGGGGTGCGCGGCGGGAGAAAGGTCCCCCTGAAGGCCAACACGGATGCGGCCCTGCAGAACTGTCCGAACGTCAGCACCGTGCTGGTCGTCCGGCGAACCGGCGGCGAGGTAGACTGGCACCCGTTGCGCGACTGCTGGTACCACGAGCTGAAAGCGGGTGCCAGCGACGTCTGTGCGCCCGAGCCCATGGGCGCCGAGGACCCGCTGTTCATCCTGTACACCTCGGGCTCGACCGGCAAGCCGAAAGGCGTGCTGCATACGACCGGAGGCTACCTGCTGTATACCGCCATCACCCACCGGTATGCGTTTGACTACCGCCCAGGCGAAGTCTACTGGTGCAGCGCGGATATTGGCTGGGTGACCGGACATTCCTATATCGTTTACGGCCCGCTGTGCAATGCGGCGACCACGCTGATGTTCGAGGGCGTTCCCACCTATCCGGATGCCAGCCGCTTCTGGCAGGTCTGCGACAAGTACGATGTCGCCAGCTTCTATACCGCCCCGACGGCCCTGCGCACCCTGATCAGCATGGGCGACGAGCCGGTCAAGGCCACGTCGCGCAAAAGCCTGCGCCTGCTGGGCTCGGTCGGGGAACCGATCAACCCCGAGGTGTGGGAGTGGTACTACCACGTGGTGGGAGAGGGCCGTTGTCCGGTGATCGACACCTGGTGGCAGACCGAGACCGGGGGCTTCATGATCACCCCGCTGCCGGGAGCGACGCCACTGAAACCGGGTTCGGCAACGAAACCTTTTCTCGGGGTCCAGCCGGCCATCGTCGATGAAAACGGCGAGGAACTGGAAGGCGAGTGCCAGGGCAACCTGGTGATCAAGCACCCCTGGCCGGGACAGATGCGCACCGTGTACGGGGATCACCCGCGGTTTATCGAGACCTACTTCTCACAGTATCCCGGCAAGTATTTCAGCGGCGACGGCTGCAGGCGCGATGCGCAGGGATATTACTGGATCACCGGCCGTGTCGATGACGTTCTGAACGTGTCCGGCCACCGGCTGGGAACGGCGGAAGTGGAAAGTGCCCTGGTGCTGCACCCGTCGGTGGCGGAAGCGGCCGTGGTGGGGTACCCGCACGCGATCAAGGGACAGGGCATCTACGCCTATGTCACGCCGATGCTCAACACCCCGACCAGCGATGCACTGAAAGACGAACTCGTACAGCTGGTGCGCAAGGAAATCGGGGCCTTTGCAAAACCCGACATCATCCAGTGGGCGCCCGGGCTGCCCAAAACACGCTCGGGCAAGATCATGCGGCGCATCCTTCGAAAAATTGCAGAAAACGAGGTCGGCGATCTGGGCGATACCACGACCCTGGCGGACCCCTCGGTGATCGAGAACCTGATTGAAAACCGGGAAGGCACCTGAGCGCTGCGTCCATGTCCTGCACTCGCGCATCCTGAGGGGATGGCCATGAAGCCGGCCCTGCTGCTCGTGGACATCCAGAACGACTATTTCCCGGGCGGGAACATGGAACTGGCCAACATGAAGGCGGCCGGGGCCAATGCCAGGAAGCTCCTCGACCGGTTCCGCTACCAGGGCCTGCCGACGTTTCACATCCAGCACACTTTCCTGCACCGCGGGCCCGGATTTTTCCTGCCCGACACCCCGGGTGCCGAGATTCATGAAAGTGTGGGCCTGTTACCCGGGGAGACCGTCATTCACAAGCACTCCCCGAACGGTTTCCACAAGACGGACCTGCTCGGGCAACTGCAGCAAAAGGAAATCAAGTCCCTGGTGATCTGCGGTGCCATGAGCCACATGTGCGTTGAGGCCACGACACGCGCGGCGGCCGACTACGGCTTCAAGTGCACCGTCGTGCAGGATGCCTGTGCGACTCGGGACATCGAATTCCAGGGCAAGACCGTGACCGCGGCGGATGTCCATCGCACCGCCATGTCGGCACTGGACTTTGCCTATGCCAACGTCGTCGATGCAGGCGAGTTGCTGTGAAAGGACGTGGCCTGTTGCCCGGCGATTACTGGAACTGTTCGCGCTGTTGCTCCAGCAGGCGCAAGCGGATTTTGAGAGTCTCGATGCGGGCTTTGGAAATCGGGTCGATACCGGGGGACTGCAGCGCCAGTTGAATTTGCTCCATGGCGAGGTTGTACTGTCCATGGGCTGCGTAAAAATTTCCCAGCGATTCGTGGCTGCGCCAGGGCATCCCGGCCCGGCTGGCGGCCCTGGCCTTGATCTTGTCGATGACCGGGTGTTGCAGGTAGCCGTGACTTAGCCGGTCCAGTTTGTCCAGCGCCTGGTGGGCGAGGTCTTCCCTGATCAGGCTGGAAGCCAGGTAGTAGGTGACCGGCAGGTTTCCGGGATACACGCGGTCCAGGGACTCGAGTGTTGCCCTGGCCGCACCCGTTTGTCCCATGGACAGACGGATTTGGGCATCCGCAAGCCGGACCTTGAGCCGGTTGTCCGTACCGACAGTTATTCTCTCCAGATGGTACAGCCCCTGCTCGTGTTTGCCGGCGCGGCTCAGGGCCAGGGCATAGGTGTAGCGCTCCGTGTCGCTGAGCCCCTGGGGTGTCCTGCTTTTTTCCCGGTAGTAATCGATCAGCTCCGTCGGATTTTTGCTGAGCGCCAGGGTGCGTGCCCGGATGTAGTTGAAGTCGGTGCTGTTGAAGGCGTAGGTGCCCTGGTACTGTCTGGCCCGCGCTTCGGATTCGCTGATGCGTTTCAGGGTCAGTGGATGGGTTCTCAAAAATTCGGGAAGCCTGCCGCGATTCAACTGGGTGTGCTTTTGCAGGCGCTTGAAGAAAAGCGGCATCCCGTACGGGTCGATGTTCGCACTGACCATCAGCTGCATGCCAATGCGGTCGGCTTCCTGCTCAAAGCTGCGCGAGTAGGCAAACTGCGCCTGCTGCAGTCCGGCCTGGGATGTCATGAGTGCTGCCTGACCCAGGTCGACGTTGTAGACCGTGGCCAAAAGCGCACCCAGAAACGTCAGGGCCGACACCACGTTGAATGACTTTGCATTCTCGAAGTTTCGCGCGATGTGACGCTGCGAGACATGCGCGATTTCGTGGGCAAACACGCTGGCCAGTTCACTTTCCTGCGTGGCCAGGGCCAGCAGGCCGCTGTTGATGGCGATGATGCCGCCGGGCAATGCGAATCCGTTGATGCTCGGATCTTCCACCAGCAGGAACGTGAACGGGAAATTCGAGTCCAGACCGCCGGAGGTGATGCGGGTGCCGAGTGCCTGGACGTACTGGATCAACTCGGGGTCGTCAGAGACCGGCAGGCGTCTTCGAATCTCGGTCAGCAGAACTTGCCCGAGTTCGATTTCCTTGGCCGGGCTCAACTCGGTGCTGGCGGGGCCGCCGATGTTGGGCAGGTGGGCGTTGGCCACTGAGAGCGGCACTAGAAGCAAGAACAGCAGGCAGAACCCGAGGCCTGTCCGGCCCGTGGACCGTGTCTCAAGCGTACTCTTGCGGCGGAAAGGATACAGCATGGGGAATGACGGTACTGTACAGTATTGTGACGCTTCAGACCCCGAAAGCGCATCAAAGTTTGTTACGATCACCACTATTAAAGTATTATGATATTATAATATATCTTGCGGTTCAGGCCGGTGTTGGCCACCAGTTGCAAGCTTTTATATGATGGATTTCCAAGGAGTTGTTGTAATGGCCGAATTTGACCAAGAATTAGATGCCTGTGGGCTGAACTGTCCACTTCCGATTTTACGTGCAAAGAAAGCATTGTCTGGTATGGATTCGGGTAAAGTGTTGCAGATCATTGCTACTGACCCAGGCTCGGTGAAGGATTTCGAGGCGTTTTCCAAGCAGACGGGCAACGCACTTCTGGATTCGAATGAAGACGGAGAAAAGTTTTATTTTCGCATCCAGAAAAAATAACTACAGGAACAATAACGGCGGTGGCTTTTGCCTCGCCGGATAATCTTGCACAATCACATTTCGTGCCGGCAGGTGCGGGCGGCGCCTGGCAGGCCGACAGTTGCTGACATCAGGCATGCCTGCACGCGCGAACCCGGACTTTCACATCGGCGATGCGTCATATAATCTCGATATTGCTGGAAAACGAGGCGGGCGCACTGTCCAGGGTCTCGGGATTGTTTTCAGCCCGCGGTTACAATATAGAATCCCTGACCGTTGCCCCGACCAATGATGCCGCCGTTTCGCGCATCACGGTGGTTACGGGCGGGAGCGATGACGTCATCGAACAAATCGAGAAGCAGCTGAACAAGCTGGTCGACGTGGTGCAGGTCATCGACCTGACCGCCGATGCGCATATCGAAAGGGAAATGGTGCTGCTGAAATTGCGCAGCTCAAAAATCAGCCAGTCTGTCCTTAACGATCTTGCCGAGAGCTATGGCGGCAGGGTGGTGGACGATTCCGGCGACCTGGTGGTCGTGGAAATCTCGGGGGTAGGAGAGAAACTTGACCGTGCTATCCAGTCGGTCCCGGATGAAGCCATCCACGAGCTGGTACGTTCCGGTGTCCTGGGCATCGCCAGGGGCGGGGGCAATGTGGCGTTGAATTCAGAGCCTGCATGAGACAGGCCACCAGGAAAATGGAGAACGGGAATGAATATTTTTTATGACAAAGACGCTGACCTTTCAGTGATCCGGGGCAAGCGGGTGGCCATCGTGGGATACGGTTCCCAGGGACACGCGCATGCGAACAATCTGCAGGATTCGGGCGTGACCGTCAAAGTGGGGCTGCGTGAGGGGTCTTCGTCTTTTGCCAAGGCAGAGCAGGCGGGAATCAATGCGGTATCCGTTGAAGACGCCGTGGAGGATGCCGATATCGTCATGGTGCTGGCCCCCGATGAGCACCAGAGCAAGCTGTACAAGGAGAGTATCGAGCCCAACATACGCCAGGGTGCCACGCTGGCTTTCGCACACGGGTTCAACATCCACTTCGAAAGAATCACGCCCCGGGAAGACCTGGACGTGATCATGATCGCGCCCAAGGGCCCGGGCCACCTGGTGCGCTCGACCTATGTCCAGAACGGTGGAGTGCCCACCTTGATCGCAGTATTTCAGGATGCATCGGGCAATGCGAAAAGCACGGCCCTGTCCTATGCCTCGGCCAACGGTGGCGGGCGTGCCGGGATCATAGAAACCACCTTCAAGGAGGAAACCGAAACCGATCTGTTCGGTGAGCAGGCGGTCTTGTGCGGGGGCGCGACCGCGCTCGTGCAGGCGGGATTCGAGGTGCTGGTGGATGCCGGGTACGCACCCGAGATGGCGTACTTTGAATGTCTGCACGAATTGAAGCTCATCGTGGACCTGATGTATGAAGGCGGTATTGCCAACATGCGCTACTCGATTTCCAACACGGCAGAATATGGCGATCTGACACGCGGTCCCAGGGTGATTGATGACGACACCCGGGCAGAAATGAAGCGAATCCTGGCCCAGGTCCAGTCCGGTGAGTTCGCACGGGAATTCATCGACGAGATTGAGTCCGGTGCCGCCAACCTGGAAAGCCTGCGCGAACAGGGGCGCCAGCATCCCATCGAGAAAGTCGGTGCTGAGTTGCGCGACATGATGCCCTGGATCAAGTCCAACAAGATTGTAGATCAAAGCAAAAACTAGGCCTGCGGTTTGCATAACATGCCCATGTTATGACCGACTCCGATGATCCCCATTGCTAGAGAAGCGCAGCTCGTGCTGCTGGTGCTGGGGATGGCCGTGGCCATGGCCCAGCACCTGTTCGGGCTTTCCGCGGTCTGGCCGTTCTGGCTGATGTTTGCAGCCCTGCTGGTCCTGTTCCGGGATTTCAAGCGCACCATTCCCGCGATCCCCCTGGCCGTGGTCAGTCCGGTAGACGGGCGCATCACGGATGTCAAGGATGCGGTTCACGACCCGTACCTCAAGCGTACGGCCCGGTCGGTCACCCTGTGCCAGTCCTCGCTCGGCGAATTCAATGTGCACAGCCCGATCGAGGGCAAGGTGCAGAATCTCTGGGTACGCTCGGCTGCAAGACATGCCGAATCCGAGCTTGCGGTGTGGGTGCAAACGGACGAACTTGACGATGTCGTGATGGTGGCCAACCTGAGTTCCGTACTGCGCCATGCCATTTGCCACATCAGTGCGGGCGAGAAACTGGGACAGGGACAGCGCTGCGGGTTGATGGCCTTTGCCTGTGAAGTCGTGATCTACCTGCCCCGAACGAGCAGCGTCAGTGTCGGGGTGGATCAGTCGGTTCGCGCCGGCAGTGATAAACTGGCAGAATTCGTACATGAGGCAAAGCCGTCATCTGCTGACCCATGAACAGACCAGAAAAAAAATTGCGCAAGGGGATCTACCTGCTGCCGAACCTGTTTACCACGGGTTCGCTGTTTGCCGGCTTCTATGCAATCGTTGCCGCCACGTCAGACCTGTTCGACCAGGCGGCCATCGCCATCATTGTCGCCCTGTTCCTGGATTTCTTTGACGGAAGAATCGCGCGCCTGACCCATACCACCAGCAAGTTTGGTGCACAATACGACAGCCTGTCCGACATGGTGTCCTTTGGTGTGGCACCCGCGCTTGTCGTTTATGAATGGGCGCTTATTCACTTTGCGAGCTATCCCTGGATCTGGTCGAAACTGGGATGGCTTGGGGCATTTTTCTATACCGCGGCCGCGGCCTTGCGCCTGGCACGGTTCAACGCGCGCGTGACGGTGGTCAGCAAACGCTATTTCCAGGGGCTGCCCAGCCCTGCCGCCGCCGCCGCCCTGGTCGGATTCATCTGGGCCTGTCACGACATGCAGCTCTCGCGCGAGGACACGGCCATTGCCGCCCTGGTGGTGACCATCGTCCTCGGCGCACTCATGGTCAGCAATTTTACCTATCACAGCTTCAAGGACATCAGCCTGGTGGACCGGATTCCCTACATCGTGATGCTGGCGGTGGTGCTTGGCTTTATCCTGGTCTCGATCGACCCGCCGAAGCTGGTGTTCATCGTGTTCGCCCTGTATGCACTGTCCGGACCCGTCATCTACATCGTCCGGCTGAAACGAAAACGCGGCGCACGCACTGCCGTGAATATCGAAAACCGCCCGTGACCCGTGGGGTCGGGCCTGCGTTCGCAGGCTGGATTGCAGTTGACGGGTTACCGTACTTTCTGGGAGAATTCGCGGAATTAGGCACCTTACGGATATGAACGCGACATTCAAGAATACCGCAACGGCTGCAGTTCCAGTCTCTGGGCCTGCGGGTGCGTACTGCCTTTCACTTCTCCTGCTGCCGCAGTAGCGGCACGACCTGACCCTGGCGAGGCTAAACGCATCATCCATTCATTTATCCAGAGATTTCCATACGAGCTTCGTACTCGTGAGATTTTTGTTGCAGCGGGAGACATATGGTGAACAGGGACAAACTTAAGATTTTTGATACGACACTGCGGGACGGGGAGCAAAGCCCGGGTGCCTCGATGACTCGCGATGAGAAAATACGCATCGCCAAGTCACTGGAGCGCATGCGCGTGGATATCATCGAGGTCGGTTTTCCGACGGCGAGCGTGGGCGACTTTGAAGCCGTGCAGGCGGTCGCCAGGGTGGTCAAGGACAGTACCATCTGTGGTCTGGCGCGTGCACTCAAGGGCGACATCGAACGTGCCAGCGAAGCCCTGAAGCCTGCGGCCTCCGCCAGGATCCATACCTTCATCGCGACTTCGCCGATCCACATGCAGCGCAAGCTGCGCATGACCGAGGAGCAGGTCATCGAGCAGGCCGTGTCGGCCGTCAGGCTGGCCAGGCAGTACACGGACGACGTCGAGTTTTCCCCGGAGGATGCCGGGCGCTCCGAATTCGATTTCCTGTGCCGGGTCATCGAGAAGGCGATCGAGGCCGGTGCCGGGACCATCAATATTCCGGATACGGTGGGCTACAACATCCCGCATCAGTTTGGCGACCTGGTCGGTCGCCTGATCGAGAATATCCCCACATCGGACCAGGTGACTTTTTCCGTTCACTGCCACAACGACCTGGGACTCGCCTCGGCCAATTCGCTGTCGGCGGTGCTCAACGGCGCACGCCAGGTGGAGTGTACGATCAACGGCCTGGGCGAGCGCGCGGGCAATGCCTCGCTGGAAGAGATCGTCATGACCGTGCATACACGCCAGGACGTGTTTCCATGCATCACCGGACTGGACACCACGCAGATCGTGCCGACCTCGCGCATGGTCTCGACGATCACGGGCTTCCCCGTGCAGCCCAACAAGGCCATCGTCGGTGCCAATGCCTTCGCGCATGAGGCGGGCATCCACCAGGATGGCGTGCTCAAGGCCCGCGAGACGTATGAAATCATGCGCGCCGAGGATGTCGGCTGGGCCTCGAACAAGATCGTGCTCGGCAAGCACTCGGGCCGCAATGCATTTCGCACACGCCTGGACGAGCTCGGAATCACTTTCGATACGGAAGATGAGCTCAACAATGCCTTTGCAAACTTCAAGGGCCTGGCGGACCGCAAGCACGAGATCTACGATGAGGACCTGCATGCGCTGGTTTCCGATGCAAGCTATGACAACAACGAGTACTGGAAGCTCGTATCGCTGACGGCACATTCCGAGACCGGTGAAACGCCAAGGGCGCAGGTCACCCTGCAAGTGGATGGCGAGGAAAAAATGGCCAGCGCCAGCGGCGGTGGCCCGGTCGATGCCACATTTTGCGCCATCGAGGAAATCGTCGACAGCCAGGCACAGCTGCAGCTGTACTCGGTGAACAACATCACCACGGGCACCGATGCCCAGGGCGAGGTCACGGTCCGCCTGCACAAGTCCGGCAGGATCGTCAACGGGCACGGTGCGGACACCGACATCATCATGGCGTCGGCCAAAGCCTACCTGCATGCGCTGAACCGGCTTGCCATCCCGGAGCAGCGCGCCCATCCCCAGCATGACGTATGAATGCCGGTGCCTGCGGTAATGGAGGAACAAAGGCGGCTGTATTACCTGGAGAAAATGGGCATCCAGGCCTGGGTTCCAAGGACCGCCCAGAGCGAAGCCATCCCGGCCGGCTACGACCCGGATATCCCGGCTGAACAGGCCGCGCCGCCGGCACACTCGAGTGTGCCGGCAGGTGCGGGTCCGGCGACCGGACTGGACGAACTCAGGAATGTGGTTGCAGCCTGTACCCTGTGCGCCCTGCACCGCACCCGCACGCAGACCGTGTTCGGATCGGGCAGCCCCCGGGCCGACTGGCTCGTCGTCGGGGAGGCCCCGGGTTTCGAGGAGGATCGCCAGGGGCAGCCGTTTGTCGGGCGTGCGGGACAGCTTCTGACCAAAATGCTTCGTGCCATCGACCTTGAACGCGAAGAGGTGTTCATAGCCAACATCCTGAAGTGCAGGCCCCCCGACAACCGGGACCCCCAGCCCCAGGAAATCGGACACTGCCTGTCCTACCTGAGACAGCAGATCGAGCTGATCCAGCCGAAAATCATCCTGGCCATGGGCAGGATCGCAGCCCAGTCCCTGCTGGATACGAACGTGGCGATCGGGCGACTTCGCGGTACCGAACAGTACTTTGCAGATACCCGTATCCCTGTCGTGGTCACCTATCACCCCGCCTACCTGCTGCGCAGTCCCCAGCAAAAACGCAAGGCCTGGGAAGACCTCCAGCGGGCGGTGCGGATCCGGGAGTCACAGGAATGAGCCGAAAGACCGAAGCCGTGGGGAACCCGGGCGTGGCGCATCCATCCGCGCGGCCCGCCTGATCATGAGTGCGGCGCTGAAACAGTCGGCTGGCGGCTTTCGCCGGATGACCGAACAGGATTTGCCAGCCGTCATAGGCATCGAGCAGCGCAGCTACCAGTTTCCGTGGACGCGGAATATCTTTCGCGACTGCCTGCGCCATGGACATTCTGCCTGGGTCTTGGAAACCGACCAGGACATCATTGGCTACGGGGTGATGTCCGTGCTCGTGCAGGAGTGCCACATCCTGAACCTGTGCATCGATCCGGACCACCGGGGGCAGGGCAAGGGCCGGCAGCTGCTCGAGGAGATGCTGATCATCGCACGTGTCAACGAGGCCGATTCCGCATTTCTCGAGGTGCGCACCTCCAACTTCCAGGCCCTGTCCCTGTACCTTTCGGAAGGTTTCAGGGAAATCGGCACGCGCAGAAACTACTATCCGGCACAACTGGGCCGGGAGGATGCCGTAATTCTTGCAAAAAGACTTTGAAAGATCGCCCCACTTGGGCGGGCTTTTGAACCACTGCACGAACGGAAGGCGCCATGAAACAGCAGGACCTGTCCTCATCCCAGGAAAAGACATCATGAAGGATGACAGTTTTCTCAGCGAGGTCGACAAGAGGCGCACCTTTGCCATCATCTCCCATCCGGATGCCGGCAAGACGACGATCACCGAAAAGCTCTTGCTGTTCGGCGGCGCAATCCAGCAGGCCGGCACGGTCAAGGGCCGCAAGGCCGCCCGTCACGCGGTGTCGGACTGGATGGAAATGGAAAAGCAGCGCGGCATATCGGTGACCAGTTCGGTCATGCAGTTCGCCTACAGGGACTGCGTGGTGAACCTGCTGGACACCCCGGGGCATGCCGACTTTTCAGAGGACACCTACCGGACGCTGACTGCGGTCGATTCCGTCCTGATGGTAATCGACAACGCCAAGGGCGTGGAGGAGCGGACCATCAAGCTCATGGAAGTGTGCCGGTTGCGCAACACCCCGATCATGACGTTCATCAACAAGATGGACCGCAACGGGCGCGAGCCCATCGAGCTGCTGGATGAGGTCGAGCAGGTACTGAAAATCAGGTGTGCACCGGTGACCTGGCCCATCGGCATGGGCAAGCTCTTCAAGGGAGTCTTCGACCTGCTCAATGACTCGGTGCATCTTTACGATGCACAGCACGGTGGCAAGGTCTTGCAGGGCGAGGTGATCGAAGGTCTGCACAATCCACTGCTGGATGAGCGGATTGCCGAGCAGGCACAGCCGCTGCGTGACGAGATTGAGCTGGTGCAGGGGGCGAGCCACGAATTCGACCACCAGGCGTACCTCGATGGTGAGCTGACCCCGGTATTTTTCGGATCCGCGATCAACAATTTCGGCATCGCCGAGCTGCTGGATCGATTTGTCAGGTATGCGCCGGCCCCGCAGTCAAGGAGTGTCAGCCGTCCCGGCAGCGCCCCCCGGGACCTGGAGGCCGGCGAGGAGAAATTCTCAGGCTTTGTTTTCAAGATCCAGGCCAACATGGACCCCAATCACCGCGACCGGCTGGCCTTTCTGCGGGTATGTTCGGGCAGCTTCTACAAGGGCATGAAGCTGCAGCATGTACGCCTGAACCGGGACATCAAGGTCAACGGCGCACTGGCATTCGTGGCCTCGAACCGCGAACAGGTGGAGCGGGCCTATCCCGGGGATATCATCGGCCTGCATAACCACGGCACGATCCGGATCGGGGATGCCTTCACGCAGGGCGAAAAACTGGCTTTCAGCGGGATTCCGAGTTTTGCGCCGGAACTGTTCAGGCGGGCTTTTCTCATAGATCCCTTGAAGATCAAGGCGTTAAACAAAGGACTTACCCAACTTTGTGAGGAAGGAGCGACCCAGCTGTTTCGACCGCAGACCAGCAACGAGCTGATCCTCGGTGCCGTCGGCGCTCTGCAGTTCGACGTGGTCCAGCATCGCCTCAGGCATGAATACAAGGTCGACTGTCGCTTTGACCAGGTCAACATTCAGGCGGCTCGCTGGGTGGTATGTGACGACCCGGACACACTGCTCGAGTTCAAGAACAAGCTGGCCGCCCACGTAGCCGTGGACCATGGCGGTGAACTGGTGTACATGGCACCTTCGCGCGTCAATCTGCAGATCGTCATGGAGAAATGGCCGGATATCGAATTTCGTTCAACGCGTGAGCATGCCGGCGCGATGGACTGATGCCACAATCTGCACTTTAACCCCTGGAACCAGCACCCATGCCCACTTCGAGAAAAGACCGCATCTATCAGCAAAGGCGCACCCAGCCGGGTGATTTCGTTTTCGATGAGGCCGTCGCCGGGGTCTTCGAGGACATGATTACACGTTCCGTTCCCGGGTATGAGGCGGTCCATCGGCTGTTGCGGGTCGTGGCCCGCAAGTTCGTCAAAAAGGACAGCTCGGTCTATGATCTTGGCTGCTCGCTGGGGGCGGCATCCTTCAGTGTCTGCGAGGCGATCCCGAATGCCAGCGTGAGCGTGATCGCCGTCGACAACTCCGAAGCCATGATTCATCGGCTGCAGCAAAAGCTCGAGGGGCAACCGTCGGAGGCACGCATCAAGCCGGTGTGTGCAGACATTACCGAGGTCGAGATCGAAAACGCCTCCCTTGTCATTCTCAATTACACCTTGCAGTTCGTCGATCCGCCACGGCGTGATTCTCTCATCCAGAAAATTTACTCGGGATTGCGCCAGGATGCGGCCATGCTGCTGTCCGAGAAAATCTGTTACGCAAACGACGACGAGGATGCACGGATGCAGGGCCTGCATGAGAAATTCAAGCAGGGGCAGCACTACAGTGCGCTTGAAATCGCCCGAAAGAGGGAGGCGCTAGAGGACGTCCTGATCCGCGACACCCACGAACAGCACCGTACACGCCTGTACCGTGCCGGATTCTCCCGGGTCTTCGCCTTGATGCAGCACCTCAATTTCATTACCTACCTGGCGATCAAGTGACGGACAGATTTTCACTGCTGGCCTCATCACTCGAACGCGCCGGGTTTGAAATCGCGAATACGCCGCTGCTGGAGCTGGCACAGCACAGGTACGCACACCCCAGGCACCGCCACTTCGATGACTGGCAGCACCGCATTGATTCGTTGCCGGAGGTGGCCCCGTCGTTCATCGATCTGGATCGCACAGCCCCCGTGATCGGCCGGGCAGCCGATTGCACAGGTGAGCAGCATGCCTCGCTGGTGCAGAGCCTGCAGGCCCTGTGTCCCTGGCGCAAGGGGCCGTTCAGTGTGTTTGGAATCGACATCGATGCGGAGTGGCGCAGTGACTGGAAATGGGCGCGCATCGCAGCGCACCTTGGCAGTCTTCAGAACTGCAACGTACTGGATGTCGGTTGTGGAAACGGGTATTACGCACTGCGCATGCAGGGTCTGGGCGCACGGCTGGTGCTGGGCCTCGAACCCGTGTGGGTGCACGTGTTCCAGTTCTCTGCACTGCAGAGGTACTTGCTGCAACCGCAGCGTATCTTTGTTCTGCCCCTGAGGCTTGAGGAATTGCCGCAGGCACTGACCGGCTTCGACCTGGCGTTTTCCATGGGCGTGCTGTACCACAGCAGGCAGCCCCGGGAACACCTGGGCCGGGTGTTCAACGTCTTGCGTGCGGGTGGGCGGATTGTGCTGGAGACACTGATCATCGAGGACCGGGCTGCCGAGACACTGGTCCCGGTGGGACGTTACGCAAACATGAAAAACGTCTGGGTGATCCCGAGCTACACACTTCTGCAAGCCTGGCTGGTGGAAGCCGGCTTTGATCAGGTCCGGTTGCTGGACCAGAGCCCGACCACTACCCAGGAGCAGCGCCCGACGGACTGGATGACCGGGCATTCCCTGGCACATGCCCTGGACCCGAACGATCCCGGGCAGACCATCGAGGGGTATCCGGCCCCACTGCGTGCCTGCATCGTCGCAGAAAAACCTGCCTGATTTCGATGCCTGTGCCGGGGGGTTACTCCTCCAGGTATTGGCGCTTGCCCTCCACCGCCTCCCACTGACCGACATCCTCCGGGGCGGGTATGGTGGTGGCGAGGACCGGCCACTTCTGGGACAGCCGCTCGTTGAGGGCGAGGAATTCCTGCTGGGATTCCGGCAGGTCGTCTTCGCTGAAGATGGCATTGACCGGGCACTCCGTCTCGCACATGGCGCAGTCGATGCAGTCTTCAGGATCAATGACCAGCATGTTCGGCCCTTCATGGAAGCAGTCGACCGGACACACTTCCACGCAGTCCGTGTACTTACACTTGATGCAGGATTCAGTGACTACGAATGTCATGGGCCCGGGAACCAACGAGTGCTGGGGCAGGCATGGTAGCAAAAATGAACCGGTTCAAAAATACGCAGGGCAGGAAGGAGGTGAGGATGAGGACGTGCGGTCATGGTCGCTCACGCCCCAGGCGCTTGAGCTTGTAGAGCACCTGCAGGGCATCTTTGGGAGTCAGCTCGTCCGGGTCTATGTTCTCCAGGTACTCGATCATCGGGTGGTTCAGGCGGTCCTCGAGCCTGAGTCCCGGCTGTGCAGCAAAGGCGGGCTTCGCGGATTCTTCCGTGGCCTGCTCGAGCTGTCGCAACTTGAGCCTGGCCCCGGCAATCACCGACTTGGGGATGCCGGCCAGCTGGGCTACCTGCAGGCCGTAACTCTGGTTGGCCGGACCCTCCTTGACGGCATGCAGGAAGATGATTTGGTCTCCATGTTCCACTGCATCGATGTGTACGTTGCAGATGCTGTCAAAATGTTCCGGCAATTGCGTAAGCTCGAAGTAGTGGGTTGCAAACAGGGTGTAGGAGCGGTTGACCGTACTGAGATGCTCGGCACAGGACCAGGCCAGGGAAAGCCCGTCATAGGTGCTCGTGCCGCGCCCGATTTCATCCATGAGCACGAGACTGGAAGCGGTGGCATTGTTGAGAATGTTGGCAGCTTCGGTCATCTCGACCATGAAGGTGGAGTAGCCCGCACTGAGATCGTCCGAGGCACCGATGCGGGTGTAGATGGCTTCCAGCGGACCCAGGGTGGCCGACTCGGCCGGCACGTAACAGCCGGTATAGGCCAACCAGCAGATCAGCGCGATCTGGCGCATGTACGTGGATTTGCCGCCCATGTTCGGCCCGGTGATGATGAGCATCTTGCGCGAGGCATCCAGGCAGGCGTCGTTGGCCGTGAAAGGGCCTTCTTGGACCTGCTCGATCACCGGATGTCTTCCCTGCCGGATGTCGATGCGGTTTTCATCGGTGAATTGCGGGCGCACGTAGTTCAGGGTCAGGGCCCGTTCCGCAAGCGTGACCAGCGCATCCAGCTGTGAAAGTCCCAGTGCACAGCTTCGCAACGTGTCCAGCTCTTCGATCAGTTCGTCCAGGAGTTGCTCGTACAGGAATTTTTCCCGCTTCAGGGCGCGCTCCCTGGAACTCAGGACCTCGTCTTCGAATCGCTTCAGCTCGGCCGTGATGTACCTCTCGGTGTTCTTCAGGGTCTGCCTGCGCGTGTAGTGCTCGGGAACCCGGTCTGCATGGCTGCGCGAGACCTCGATGTAGTAGCCATGCACTCGGTTGTAGGCGACCTTCAGGGATGCGATCCGTGTGGCGAGCTTCTCGCGCCGCTCCAGGTCGAGCAGGAACTGGTTGGCATTCGTGTGCATGCCGCGCAACTGGTCCAGCTCCTCGTCATGGCCCGGGCGAATGACACCGCCATCACGAATCAGTGCAGGCGGATCATCGGCCAGGCTGCGCGCAAGGATGGCGGTCAGGGACGCCAGTCCATCGAGCCCGTGTGCACACTCCTGCAGCAGGGCCTCGCTGTAATGCGCGATGGCCTCGCGGATCCCGGGGGCTACGGCCAGCGTGGCCCGCAAGGCGTCGAGATCGCGGGGCTGTGCGGTGCGAAGGGCAATGCGGCTGCGGATACGCTCGATATCGTTGACCCCGCCAAGTCGCTCCTGCAGGGACCGGATCTCGTTGAACTCGATCAGCTGCGTGATGGCCGCGAGGCGCTTTTGCAAAACGTCGCGGTTGCGGGTCGGCTGGCACAGCCAGCTGCGCAGGTGGCGTGCACCCATGGTCGATACGCTGCGGTCCAGGATACCGATGAGGCTGTGTGTCTTTTGTCCGCGGGTGGACTGCTCGATCTCCAGGTTGGACCTCGATACGCTGTCGATTTGCAGGTACTCGTCATCCCTGTACAACTGCAGCCCGTCGAGGTGGGGCAGGGCGGATTTTTGCGTATCCTTGACGTACTGGAGCAGGGCACCGGCAGCGGCGATGGCAAGTGGCTGATCCCTGCACCCGTATCCGCCCAGGTCATGCACCCCGAACTGCTTGCACAGGGCCACCTCGGCGCTCTCGGTCTCGAAGTGCCAGGCCGGCAGGTGCCTGCATGCGGTTGCGTCTTTCTGCGCCAGCTCGGCATCTTCGGGCAGCAGGATCTCGGCGGGCTGGATACGCTCGATCTCGGCATCCAGCTGCGCGGCACCGTGGCAGGTCTGCACGATGAACTTGCCGGTACTGAGATCGAGGTAGGCGAGTCCCGCGGCATCCTCGAGCGGGCACACGGCCAGCAGGTAGTTGTCCCGGTTGTGTTCGAGCATCTGGCTCTCGGTCACCGTGCCGGGCGTGATGATCCGTGTCACCTTGCGCTCCACCAGACCCTTGCTGTCGGCCGCATCGCCCACCTGGTCGCAGATCACCACCGACTCGCCCCGGCGTAGCAGCTTGACCAGATAGTTTTCGACGGCATGCACGGGCACGCCGGCCATGGGTACCTCGTCGGCGGCATTCTTGTTTCGCGAGGTCAGGGTCAGGTCCAGCAGCTTCGCGGCATGGCGGGCGTCCTCGAAGAACAGTTCGAAGAAATCGCCCATCCGGTAGAACAGCAGCATGTCCGGGTGCTCGGACTTGATGCGCAGGTACTGCTGCATCATGGGGGTGTGTTTCGCGGGGGAGCGTGCGATCATGGCAAAAGTCTAACCAAGAATAAAAGTTTAGACAGCATATATATTGACCCCGTGATCAAAACACCCTCATCCGATGTCCGGGCCCTGTTGCAGGCGTTCGCAAAGCAGATGACAGAACACGGACTGCGCCTGGCCACCGCAGAATCCTGCACCGGCGGGCTGCTTGCCCAGTGGATGACCACGCTGCCCGGCAGCTCGGACTGGTTTGAGTGCGGCTACGTCACCTACAGCAACACCGCCAAGGTCAACCTGCTCCAGGTCGCTCCGCAAACCCTGGAGATTCATGGTGCCGTGAGCCCGCAGGTAGCCGAGCAGATGGCAAGCGGTGCCCTGGGTCTTGGCGGTGTGGATCTTGCTGTCTCGGTGACCGGAATTGCAGGCCCCGGCGGCGGCAGTGGCGAAAAACCTGTGGGCACGGTCTACCTGGGTGTGGCCCGGCGTGGGCAGCCCGTGGTCACGGTGCACCGGGTGTTCGAGGGCGATCGCGATGCCATCCGCGAGCAGAGTGCGGGCCTCGCACTTGCCCTCTTGATGGAGCACTGCACCGGCGGATGATGCGAACCGGACCGGCGGGTGTGCGGGAAGTTTCGCGTGCACGGGCGTCCCGGTATGATAAGGTTGCAACGCAAGGGATGCAGGTTGGACAGCGCGGGAAATACCCCGAAATTTCGCAAGGCAATTCCAGGAAACTAGGTCTACAGGCATTTATTTGAAGTCAGAGGTGAGTAGTGGACGAAAATCGCAAAAAGGCACTTGATGCAGCACTAGGTCAGATCGAGAGGCAGTTCGGCAAGGGCACGGTCATGCGCCTTGGAGACTCTTCTGCCACGCGCGACATCGACGTGATCTCCACTGGCTCACTGGCCCTGGATGTGGCCCTTGGAATTGGGGGCCTGCCCAAGGGCAGGGTGACTGAGATCTATGGACCGGAGTCCTCTGGCAAGACGACCCTGACGCTGCAGGTGGTTGCCGAGTGCCAGAAACAGGGCGGCATTGCCGCCTTCGTCGATGCCGAGCATGCCCTGGATCCCGTGTATGCGGAAAAAATCGGCGTCAACGTCGATGACCTGCTGATCTCGCAGCCCGATACCGGTGAGCAGGCCCTGGAAATCACGGACATGCTGGTGCGCTCCGGGGCCGTCAGCATCGTCGTGGTCGATTCGGTAGCCGCGCTGACCCCGCGCGCCGAGATCGAGGGCGATATGGGCGACTCGCACATGGGGCTGCAGGCCCGGCTTATGTCGCAGGCCTTGCGCAAGCTGACCGGCAATATCAAGCGCTCCAACACCATGGTCATCTTCATCAACCAGATTCGAATGAAGCTTGGCGTCATGTTCGGCAATCCGGAGACCACGACCGGTGGCAATGCGCTGAAGTTCTATGCCTCGGTGCGCCTCGATATCCGCCGCATCGGTGCGATCAAGCAGGGCGACGAGATCCTCGGCAACGATACCCGGGTCAAGGTCGTCAAAAACAAGCTCGCCCCCCCGTTCAAGAAGGCGGAGTTCGAGATCCTCTACGGCGAGGGCATCTCGCGCACGGGGGAGATTATCGACATGGGCGTGCAAAACGGCCTGGTCGACAAGGCGGGGGCCTGGTACAGCTACAACGGTGAGCGCATCGGCCAGGGCAAGGAAAATTCACGCGCCTGGCTGAAAGAGCACCCGGAGGTGGCGGGCGAGATCGAGGCCCGTCTGCGTGAAAAACTGATGCCGCATGCCGGCAAGGTACATCCGGACTCAGAAGAAGCGGAAGAGGCGCAAGCCACTGAAGCCTGAGCGTTCCATACGCGATACGGCACTTGGACTGCTGTCAAGACGTGAGCACACGCGTCTTGAGCTGACCGGCAAACTCAAAGCAAGGGAATTCCCGGCCACCGAAATCGAAGCCTTGCTGGACGACCTGCAGCGAGAAGGCCTGCAAAGTGATGCGCGCTTTGCCGAAAGCTACGTCTACTCGCGCACGCAGCGCGGCTTCGGGCCCCTGCGTATCCGCCAGGAGCTGCAGGTGCGCGGGGTCACGGAATCCCTGGTGAGCGCCCACGTCGACTTCAATGATCCGCAGTGGCTGCAGCTGGCCTGCCAGGAATACGCGAAAAAGTTCAAGGATCTCCGGGTGGCAAGCGCGAAAGAACGGGCCCGGCGCATGCGCTACCTGCAAAACCGCGGATTTACCGGTGATATAATCCGCCAGACCTTTGTACGATTTGAGCGGGCTGAAACAGCGTCCGGCGCTGGAGCATAGGAGCGACTCCACGAGGCAGGGTGGGCATGGAACACAGCGCGGAAATTCGCAACGCATTCTTGCAATTCTTCGAGCAGCACGGCCATACCGTGGTGCCCTCCGGCCCGCTGGTGCCCGCGAACGACCCTTCCCTGCTGTTCACCAACGCCGGCATGGTGCAGTTCAAGGATGTCTTTCTCGGCAAGGAGTCCCCGGGCTACACGCGGGCCGCGACCAGTCAGCGCTGTCTCAGGGCCGGGGGCAAGCACAACGACCTCGAGAACGTTGGCTATACCGCAAGGCATCACACGTTTTTCGAGATGCTGGGTAACTTCAGCTTCGGGGATTACTTCAAGCGCGAGGCGATCCACTATGCCTGGGACTTCCTGACCCGGGTCGTCGAGCTCCCCGAGACACGCCTTTGGGTCACGGTCTACGAGGACGATGAGCAGGCGGCCGATATCTGGCTGAACGATGTCGGCGTGAGCGCAGAGCGGTTCGCACGCATCGGCGCGACCGACAACTTCTGGGCCATGGGCGATACGGGCCCCTGCGGGCCGTGCACGGAGATCTTCTATGATTTCGGCGAAAGCGTGGCCGGGGGGCCGCCCGGGACTGCGGACCAGGACGGCGACCGGTACGTGGAAGTATGGAACCTGGTGTTCATGCAGTATGAGCGCGATGCCCAGGGCAAGCTTACCGATTTACCCAAGCCTTCCGTAGATACCGGCATGGGTCTTGAGCGCCTGAGCGCGATCCTGCAGGGGGTCAAGAACAACTACGACACTGACCTGTTCACCGGCATCATTGCCGCCGCGGCAGACATTGCCAGGGTGACCGATACCGGCCAGCCCTCGCTTCGCGTGGTGGCGGACCACATCCGCGCCTGCGCCTTCATGATCGTCGACGGGGTGCTGCCCTCGAACGAGGGCCGGGGCTATGTCTTGCGACGCATCATCCGCCGTGGTGCACGCCACGGCCACAAGCTCGGCATCGAAGAGCCGTTTTTCTACCGGCTGGTGTCTCCGCTCGTGGACAGCCTGGGCGGGGCCTGCCCGGAGCTTGCCGGTGCACAGGAGCGCGTGCAGGACGTGCTGCATCGTGAGGAGCAGCGTTTCGGCGACACCCTGGCCCAGGGCATGCGGATCCTGCATGAGGAGATCACACGGCTCAAGGGGGATACCCTTCCCGGTGAAACGGTGTTCAAGCTGTACGACACCTACGGGTTTCCCAGCGACCTGACCGCCGATTTCGCCCGCGAGCAACAGCTGAAGATCGACACCGCAGGGTTTGAGAAGCACATGCAGGCCCAGCGCGAGCGCGGCAGGCTCGCAAGCCGCTTTGACGTTGAATACGATGCCTCGCTGGCGGTATCGACCGCCACCGAGTTCACCGGCTATGACTGCATGCACGAGCAGGCCACCGTGCAGGAGATTTTCGTTGACCACGAACCCGTGAAGGAAATCCTGCAGGGACAGTCCGGGGGCATCATCCTCGAGAAGACCCCGTTTTATGCGGAATCCGGCGGACAGGTCGGCGACCAGGGCACCCTGGAATGCGAACAGGCGGTGTTCGAAGTCGCCGATACCCAGAAGCAAGGTGATGCCCATGTCCATTACGGCACCCTTGCATCCGGACAGCTTGCGCTCGGCCACAAGGTGCAGGCGAAGGTTGCCACGGAGCGCAGGCAGGCGACCGTGCTGAATCACTCGGCCACGCACCTGATGCATGCCGCCTTGCGCGAAGTGCTCGGCGATCACGTCGAGCAAAAGGGTTCGCTGGTGGCACCGGACCGCCTGCGCTTTGACTTCTCGCACGATGCCCCGCTGGATGAGGCCGAGTTGCAGCGAATCGAGGACCTGGTCAACCACCAGATCCGCTTGAATGCAAAGACGAGTGCAAGAATCATGTCCAAGGACGAGGCCCTGCGTGCGGGAGCCCTGGCCCTGTTCGGGGAAAAGTACGCGAACGAGGTGCGCGTCCTGACCATCGGTGATTTCTCCATGGAGCTGTGCGGCGGCACGCACGTGAGCCGGGCCGGGGACATCGGCGTGTTCAAGATCATCTCGGAGTCCGGCATCGCATCCGGGGTGCGGCGCATCGAAGCGCTCACCGGTGACGGTGCGCTGGAGTGGATTCGCGAGGACCAGAAGCAGCTATCCGATATTGCCGGGATCGTGAAGAGTTCCAGGGCGGAGACCCGGGACAAGGTTGGGCAGTTGCTGGAGCGCAACCGGGCGCTGCACAAGGAGATGGAACAGCTCAAGGCACGGCTCATGTCGCAGGCCGGGAGCGATCTCGCCGATCAGGCCGTGGAGGTCGAAGGTCTCCAGGTGCTGGCCTGTGTAGTGGAAGGGGCCGATCCCAAATCCCTGCGTGAGACGGTGGACCGCCTGAAGGACAAGCTCGGCAGTGCGGCGATCGTGCTGGGCACGGCGCAGGATTCGAGAGTCAGCCTCGTCGCCGGGGTTACCCGTGACCAGGTGTATCGAATCAAGGCCGGCGATCTGGTCAACGCGGTCGCCCGGCAGGTGGGAGGCAAGGGCGGTGGTCGTGATGACATGGCCCAGGCCGGCGGCAACCAGCCGGATCAGCTTGCGGCAGCACTTAGGACCGTGCCGGACTGGGTGCGGGAATCCCTGCAGTAATGGTTCACAACGCGGTGCGCCCCGGAACTTTGGGGCGGACAGTGATCCTGCCTCTGTACAGGGGATATGCAGCCGCCCGTGCTAAGATTCATCAGGATCCCTCCACCACGAGCGAACGGAAATTAAGCCCATGGCCCTGATAGTACAAAAGTATGGCGGCACCTCGGTCGGCTCGATCGAACGCATCGAGGCCGTGGCCGAGAAGGTCATTGCGAGCAAGAACCAGGGACACAAGGTGGTCGTGGTCGTCTCGGCCATGAGCGGCGAAACCAACCGCCTGATGGGGCTGGCCAACGAGGTGCAGGGTCAGGTGGCCCACGGGCGTGAGCTTGATGTACTGCTTTCTACCGGGGAGCAGGTGACCATCGCGCTGCTGGCGATGGCCCTGCAGCGGCGCAACTGTGCCGCAATTTCTACCACGGGTGCACAGCTCAATATCCGCACCGACAACAAGTTCAACAAGGCGCGGATCCAGAATATCGACGCCGGGCTTCTGCACCGTTCGCTGGATGCAGGGAAAGTGGTGGTGGTCGCAGGCTTTCAGGGCGTGGACGACGAGGGCAACATCACCACGCTGGGACGCGGGGGCTCGGACACCACGGCCGTGGCGGTGGCTGCGGCGATCAAGGCCGATGAATGCCAGATCTACACCGATGTGAACGGGGTCTACACGACCGACCCGCGGGTCGAGCCCAATGCGAGGCGCCTCGACAGCGTGACCTTCGAAGAGATGCTGGAGATGGCCAGCCTCGGTTCCAAGGTGCTGCAGATTCGTGCAGTGGAATTTGCCGGCAAGTATGATGTCCCACTGCGTGTACTTTCCACTTTTTCAGAGGGGCCGGGTACCCTGATAACCCTGGAGGACGAGAGCATGGAAGACCCGCTTGTATCAGGCATAGCCTTCAATCGAGACGAGGCGCAGTTGACGGTCAAGGGGGTGCCGGACCGACCGGGTGTGGCCGCCCATATCCTGGGGCCGATCGCCGACAAGAACATCGAAGTGGACATGATCGTACAGAACGTGGGTTCGGACGGGACCACGGATTTCACTTTCACCGTGCATAGAAATGACTATGAGAGAGGCATGGAAGTTCTTGAAAATACAGTGGTTGAACTGGGAGGCGGTGAAGTCGGTGGCGATCCGCACATCGTGAAGCTGTCGCTCGTGGGCGTCGGGATGAGGTCCCATGCGGGAATTGCGAGTAGAATGTTTACAGCGTTGGCGCAGGAGAAGATCAATATCCGGATGATTTCCACTTCGGAGATCAAGATCTCCGTCGTGGTCGATGAGAAATATCTGGAGCTTGGAGTACGCGTATTGCATGAAGCATTTGAACTGGATCAGGAAAAATAGAGGAGAACATCAATAGCGCATAATGCAAACACCATAACGGCTTTGGTAGGGAAATAACCGGAGTAGCCGCCCCGGGAGATCGCAGCAAGGGAGATGTCGTGATTCGCAGGGAGCGGGCAAATAACAAAATGGACTATTAAGGAGACACGGGAATGCTGATTTTGACCAGGAGAGTCGGCGAGACGCTGATGATCGGAGATGATGTCACAGTCACTGTGTTGGGCGTGAAAGGCAACCAGGTTCGAATAGGTGTCAATGCACCCCGAGATGTCGCAGTGCACCGTGAGGAAATTTACGAGAGGATCCGGCACGAAAAAACACAGGCAGGCGATTCAGCGGACTAGTAACGGACCCGGGACCTGACGGGGTCCCACACACCGATGGGTCTACACACCCTCTGATTCACTGCGAACACCACGATTTTAAAGGCGTTACCGCGCCTTCAGGCTTGCGATTCGAGCATGCGCACAGCCCATTTGGCCGGGCGAGTCTGTGCCGGTCTGCAATTCTCATAGCCTGCCCGGCATGCTATTCTGCACCGCAACACCCCGAACTGCAGGAGCCCGGCATGTACGCACTTCCCAAGATTGCCAAGCAGACCCCAGTCCCGTCCTGTCGGATCATTGCTAGCGGGAGCAAGGGGTTTACGCGCAAGCCCGTCCTTGCAGTCCTGGCCCTGTTGCTGATCCTGTGCTCATCCAGCGCTTACGCAGCCCTTGGCGAGGAACAGCAATTCGTACTGAACAGCTTCTCGTTTTTGATCTGGGGTGCACTGGTGATGTGGATGTGCGCGGGCTTCACGATGCTCGAGTCGGGCTCGGTGCGTACCAAGAATGCCTCGGTGATCTGCCTGAAGAACATCGGGCTTTATTCCATTGCCGGCCTGGCCTTCTTCTTCGTCGGCTACAACCTCATGTATGTCGGAGTCGAACCCGGCGGCTGGTCCGGCTCGCTCCAGTTTATGTACGGCACGACCGGGGATGAGATCGCACTGCTGGGCGGTGATGAAGCGGTGGCCCCTGCGGTCATCAGCAACGGTTACTCCACCATGTCGGACTGGTTCTTCCAGATGGTGTTCGTGGCGACCACGGCCTCGATCGTATCCGGGACACTGGCCGAGCGTGTGAAACTGTGGTCGTTTTTCCTGTTCATCCTGATCCTGACCGCGGTCCTGTATCCGATCATCGGTTCCTGGACCTGGGGCGGAGGCTGGCTTTCCGAAATGGGCTTTCAGGATTTTGCGGGTTCGACGATCGTGCACTCGACCGGCGGCTGGGCGGCGCTGGCTGGGGCACTGGTCGTGGGTGCCCGCACAGGGAAATTTCGTGCCGATGGCAGTGTCAAGGTGACTCCTCCATCGAATGTGCCGGTCGTCACTCTCGGGGTTTTTATCCTCTGGCTCGGCTGGTTCGGTTTTAACGGCGGATCGCAACTGGCCCTGGGCGGTGCCGTCGATGCCATAGCGCTCAGCAACATCCTGGCGAACACCAATCTCGCTGCTGCCGCGGGTGTCATGACGGCGATTGCGCTGTCCCGGCCGATACTCGGGCGGGTGGATCTTCTCGCCGCACTCAACGGCGCCATCGGCGGGCTCGTGGCCATCACGGCAGGACCCGACATCGTCCATCACCACTGGGCCGTGTTTATCGGTGCGGTGGGCGGCCTGGTGATCGTATTTGGGCTGAAGGTCATGGAGAGCCTGAAGATCGACGATGTGGTCGGTGCCGTTCCGGCGCACCTGTTCGCAGGCATCTGGGGAACGCTCGCGGTGTGCATTGCCGCAGGAGGCAACCTGCTGGTGCAAGTGACGGGCATCGTGGCAGTCGGAGCCTTCGTGTTCACGGTATCCCTGATCACCTGGCTGGTGATCGACAAGACGATCGGCGCACGTGTGTCCCCCGCGGTGGAAGACCTGGGTCAGGATGTCGCCGAACTTGGCATCGAGGCCTACCCTGAATTCGTCGTCATGCCGGAAAGAGACGAGTGACTGCCTGCTGAAGCAGGATTTCCTTCCCCGGGTGCGCTCGCCGTCATGGCGGGTGCCATGCGGGCAGATACGTTTCGCATCCGGCGGGTTCTCGATTGCAAGTAGTGTTCGGCTTTCGGTGAATTTGATCGCCTAAATTGGCTTGTTGGCGGAGAGAGTGGGATTCGAACCCACGGTCCAAGGATTACTCAGACAACTCCTTAGCAGGGAGCCCCATTCGACCACTCTGGCACCTCTCCGCACAGAACAAGCAGAGTATATAGAATACCTGCTAATCGGTGTAACTTGTATCAACCCATCGGCTGTATTCCCCGTTTTCATGATTAGGAACTGGCTTTTTCGTACGAAGTAATTTGATCATGGAATAAGTTATACTGCGCTGCTATTTGATGCTGTACGCGCCCGTAGCTCAGTTGGATAGAGTACCTGGCTACGAACCAGGCGGTCGGGAGTTCGAATCTCTCCGGGCGCGCCATTTTTTCACTGACTTGTCGCCACTGCGAGTGAGCGACTGTCCTACGGAAGGCGGATTGTCCAACTGATTCTGGTTTCCCTTTTTCTGGCGATAAGCCGTTGCCTCCAGGGCGAGCCACGGAGGTTGGCGGGGTTGTTGCTGCTGGCGGTGATCCCGGCGAGTCTATCCGCCGCGGATCCCATTGGGGAGATCGTGGTCACAGGAACCATCGGCGAGCGCCTCGGCACTGCAGGCAGTGCCAGCCGCATCGATGGGGATGTACTGGCGGAGATCCGTTACAACCATATTCACGAAGCCCTGAGCCGGGCGCCAAGCGTCTGGGTGACCCGGGGGTCCGGCCAGGAGCATCTGACCGCCATCCGCTCGGCGGTCTTTACCGGACCCGGAGCCTGTGGAAAATTTCTGTACCTTGAGGACGGTGTGCCCATTCGCCCCGCGGGGTTTTGCAACATCAACAACCTCTTCGAGGTCAATGGCGAGCAGGCAGGGGGCATCGAGGTCTGGCGTGGACCCTCAAGTGCCGTGCTGGGCGGCAATGCAATGCACGGGGCGATCAATGTGCTCACGGCCAATCCTGAAGGTGCCGGCCTGAGCCTGGAGAGCGGCTCCTACGGCTACCACCAGGTCCGAGTCACATCCGGCGGGCACGCTGGCAGGCACTACGTCGGCCTGAGTGCCTACGCAAGCCAGACCGACGGTTACCGGGATGCCACGGGGTATGACCAGCAGAAGTTCTCCCTGGTCCATGCTACCGACCTCGGCGCCTGGCGGGTACGCAATACCCTGAGCGCCACCCACCTCAACCAGGAGACCGGCGGCTACGTGCAGGGCTTTGAAGCCTACAAGGACCGTGAACTGCGCCGCTCCAACCCCTACCCGGAGGCCTATCGGGACGCGTGGTCCTTGCGCGCAGCCAGCCACTGGCAGCGCGGGCCAACTCAAGTTTCTGCTTACCTGCGCCGCTCGCACATGGAGTTTCTGCAGCACTTCCTGCCTGGACAGCCGACCGAGACCAATGAGCAGACCAGCGGAGGCATGCTGGTCCGCCAGGAGTTTGAAGCCGGGGCCTGGGCCGGACAATTCGGTGCGCAAGCTGAGGCGATGCAGGGCAGTCTGCTCGAGATTCAGGATCGACCGACGAGCGGGTCGGCCTTCCTAGTGGCCACTCGCCCTGCCGGGCGCCACTACGACTACGACGTCGATTCGGTCATGGCTGCAGGCTTTTACGATCTGAGCCGAGCCTTGGGCGGGGAGCTGCGCCTGTTGCACAGCCTGCGCCTTGAGCACCTGCGCTACGATTATGAAAACCGCCACCTGACGGGCAACAGCCGCGACGACGGCACGCCCTGCGGCTTCGGCGGCTGCCTGTACACCCGTCCGGCCTCCCGGGAAGACCGGTTCACTGAAGTGGCCGGGCGCTTAGGGGTTGAGCGCGATTTTGGTGCTCACCGCTCCAGCTATGTGATGCTCAGCAGCGGATTTAGACCGCCGCAAGCCACCGAACTCTACCGCCTGCAGCAGGGGCAAACCGTGGCGGACCTGGACAGCGAACGCCTGGTGTCGGTGGAGGCTGGCTTTCGAAGCGGCGCCTGGTCGGTGTCGGCATTCGGCCAGTGGACCCGCGACTTCATTTTCCGTGACGCCAGTGGTTTCAACGTCAGCGACGGCAAGACCCGTTCCACCGGGCTCGAGTTTTCCGGCGACTGGCATCTGGGCGACCATGCCCTGGGCCTTGCCATCGGCTATGCCGTACACAAGTACGATTTCACCCGTGATGCCGGGCGCGGCGAGCGGATCGAAAAAGGCAACCTGATGGATTCGGCACCGCGCTGGCTCACCCATGCCCGCTGGCGCTACGAGCCAGGTGAGCGCTGGTATTCCGAGTTTGAACTGAACAGGGTGGGTGAGTACTACACCAACGCTGCCAACACGGCCAAGTACGAGGGTCACGTCGTGCTCAACTGGCGGGGCGGCTACAGGCTGACCGAGCATATCGACCTGTTTGCCCGGGTCATCAATCTGTTCGATGAGCGCTACGCCGATCGCGCCGACTATGCCTTCGGCACCGACCGCTACTTTCCGGCCATGCCACTCCAGGCCTATGTGGGGATCAATCTGGCGCTGTAGCCTGTTGCGGGTCCTGCGGTCTATAAATCCCCCGTACTCATCGGGTGACAGGACATGGCGTATCCGGTAGGGCGGCTCTTGGTTCATATTTATGACTCCAACCCCGGTTTTCTCCTCCTGATCGTACACAGGACTCCATGCCCTGAATTGGGGTACTATCAGCAATTCACACAGTCCATCCATGGGTCTCACGGGCATTACGCCTGGTCAGAAGATGAATCAGAGGTACTGCAGCAGATAGTTCTTATAAATATCTTGTAACTCATTGAACGTGCGCAGAGCTGTCATCCCAAAGCTGATAGGTCTGGTTCTCTCCGCAGCGATCAACCACGGGCCTCGTCGCACGAGAAAGCGAGGGGCGTATGGCTGGTCGGGAGCGGGTCGTCTCATCACATGGAAACTGTGCATCTTCCTCGTCCTGACGGCATTTCTGGCGGGCTTACCCGTCGCTGCAGAGCGGGCTCCAGGCACCTCGCTGAAACGGGACCTGACCCTGGCCGAATCCATCCTGCTGGCCGTTCAGAACAACCGGGACCTTGCCACGGGTCGCCTCGACCGGCTCTCGCAGAAACTTTTCCTGCAGGACTCCGAAGACGAGTTCAGGCTCACGCCATCGCTCGAGATGTCCTTTGACAACGACTCGACCGATTCCCCGCTCGACTGGGATGAAGTCTCGCTGGGTATCTCGCCCAAAATTACCCTGCGGATCCCCACCGGAGGGACACTGAGCCTGAGTGCAAACAACCGGGTGACCAACCAGGACAGTGCAGATCAGTTCGTTACGCTGGAGTTCGCCCAGCCGTTGCTGAAGGGTGGCGGCACCGCGGTCGGTACCGCCGACCTCGTGACCGCCCGGCGCGAGGAACAGATCGGCGTCCTCGGCTTCAAGTCGGCGGTCATCGGGATCGTGACCCAGACCATCTATGCGTACCGCCACGTGATCCGGTCCATGCGTGCGGTGGAGATCAGCGAACGCTCGCTGCAACGGGCCCGAGACCAGCTGGAAGTGAACCGGGTCCTGATCGATACCGGCAGGATGGCCAAGCACGATATCTTGCAGACCGAGGCGAATATCGCAGAACGGGAGTTGAGCCTGACGGAAGCCTACGATGCGCTGGACGATGCCCGCCTTGCCCTGATCGATATCCTGGAGATCGACAGCCAGACTCTGATCCAGCCAACGGAGACGCTGCACGTCGACCCGGCAACGCACAACGCGGACCACGCGGTGGAGTTGGCGCTTGAACACCGCCCGGACTACCTGCAGTCGCGGTTAATCATCGAAAACGCGGATACTGCCCTGCTGGTTGCCGACAATGCGCGTTGGTGGGAGCTGAACCTCACCTCCTCGGCAAACCTGATGAACAGTGGCCGTTCGCTGTCGGATGCTTACAGCCGGTTTAATGACGATTACCGCGTCGGGCTCAGCTTGAACATCCCTTTGGGAGTGAACGCGGACAGCTTGCGGCGCGACCAGCGCAGGGCAAGGTTCTCCTTGCAGAAGTCGCGGATTCGCCTGGCGGAGCTTCGCCAGTCGATCGATATCGAGGTTCGGGCCGCAGTGCGTGATGTCGGGGTCCGGTATCGGCGCGTCGAACTGGCCCGACAGGCGAGGGCACTTGCCGAGCGAAAGCTCGAGATCGAGCAGATAAGACTGAGCGCAGGCCTGACCACAAACTTCCGGCTGGTTGAGTTTGAGGATGACCTGGTCAGAAGCCAGAACAATGAAAACGACGCGGTCGTCGCGTACCTTAATGCGCTGACCGCACTGGACCGGATACAGGGGACAACGCTGAATACCTGGAATATCGGGATCGACCTGCCGCATGATGTCAGGGGGGGCGAACGATGACCGGTGCCTCTCCTTCTCCTTCCGTGGACCGGGATTCCCTGCTCCGCCTTAACGTGCTCGACAGCATGAGTGAAGGAGTCATGACCGTCGACTCCGACGCCCGTATCGGCATCTTCAATCCTGCGGCCGCGAAGCTGCTGGGGCTGGCCCGTGCTGAAATCCGGGGCAAGTTGTTTGCCGAGGTTTTTCTGAATATCAAGGGTCTGGAAGACTTCAACGACACCGTACTGGCGGCCGTCTACGATGATGCTGTCGGCTCCCAGTCGACGATTGGGGTGCAGCTTGAAGACGGCACGGAACGGTCTCTCGCCGTGACGACATCGTACCTGGCCGACTACAAGGACGGGGAGCCCCGGAAAATCGGCATCGTCGCCGTGTTCCGCGACATCACTGAAGTGGCGGCACTGCGCAAGGCGGAACAGCAGCTGGTGGAGTCGACCAAAGAGCAGAATGCCAGGCTGCGCGAGGCCTATCGCGAGATCGAGGAGAAGAACGAGGCCCTGGATTCGGCCCTGAAGAAGGTGCAGACGGTACGGCTGGTTGCCAGTACCTTCGTCATCCTCCTTTTTCTGGGCGCTGCCGGGTATGTCTGGAATGAGACGGGATCCGCACTCACAGAAGAAATTGCGGTAACGCCCGGTACGCACTCGGGCATGGCAGAAACGGTGACCACCCTGACCGTCGCGCCCCGCAAGCTTACCGTAACGCTTTCCTTTATCGGAAGGCTCGCACCGCGCCAGGAAGTACGGATCACCAGCCCGACCACCGGCAAGGTGGCCCGGCGGCTTTTCGAGTACGGCGGGCAGGTCGCGGCGGGTCAGGCGCTGGTTGAACTGGACACTGCCGGAGTCGAACGCGAGTACCGGGAGGCGCAGGCCAAGTTCCTTGAGGCACGCGAGCGGGTCAGGGAACTCGAGGACTGGGAAAACAGCCTGGAGGTGAGTCGCGTCCGGCGTGCGGTGGCAAGCGCCAAGCTGGAGCTAGACGTGCGCAAGGACAAACTGTCAGAAACCTCCCTGCTGCTTGAGCAGGGGATAATTTCCGCTCAGGAACATGATGCCGCCAAACGTCAGTACGGAGCTCAACGGCTGAACTACGAGGCGGCGTTGCAGGACCTGGAGTCGGTGCAGGCCAAGGCCGGTACGGACACGATGCAGGTCGCCCGGCTCAAGCTGGAAAATGCAACCTCGCGCATTCAGGAACTGAAGAAGACGCTGGCAGACTCCGTGGTTCATGCGCCGGTATTCGGGATCGTTCTGCAACCCGAAATCGGCAACGGAAATGACGACCAGGAAGGAAGCAGTGCCGAGCTGCTGGCAACGGGGCAATCGGTGAGCGAAGGGGATTACCTGCTGAGCGTCGGGGATATCGACGGTCTGTCGGTAGCCGGTCTGGTCGACGAGGTGGATATTGTGAAGCTGCAACCGGGACAGCCGGTCACCGCACGAGGCGATGCCTTTCCCGATCTCGAGCTGCACGGAAAAATCACGTGGGTCTCGTCGCAGTCGCAACGTGCTGATACCGACAGCGTACCCATGTTCCACGTGACAGCGGAGCTCGACCGGCTCACGGATGCACAGCGTCAACGGCTGCGATTGGGCATGTCCGTCCAGGTGGATGTGGTGGTGCGGGATGAGCCCGCGGCTCTGCTCGTGCCGCTAGCCGCGGTGCACGGCGAACCCGGGCAATACTGGTTACACGTTCGCACACAACAGGGCGATATGCAGCAAGTACCGGTGGAGGTGGGTGCGACGACATTGAATGAGGCGGAGATCGTGCGCGGTATCGGCGCCGGCGACGAAGTGATGGTCCCCGGCACCTGATGACGAAGGTGAACTACGGCCGCGAATGAGATGCTTCGATTGACGGACATAAACAAAACCTATGTTGTCGGCCCGACGCCCGTGCAGATCTTGCGCGGCGTCGACTTGGAAGTGAATCAGGGTGACCTGGTCTCGATCATGGGCGCATCGGGGTCCGGCAAATCCACGCTGATGAACATCATCGGCCTTCTCGATACACCCAGCAGCGGCTCGTACGTACTGGAGGAGCGCGAAATCTCGACCCTGTCGGACGACCGGCGTTCAGCCATTCGTAATGCCAGCATCGGCTTCGTGTTCCAGTCCTTCCACCTGCTGCCCCGCCTGACAGCTTTGGAGAACGTGGGTATTCCCCTGGTGTACCGCGGTATGGAAGACGCGCAGATCAAAGACCAGGCCGGTGCAGCGCTGGACCGGGTGGGCATGGGGAGTCATCTCGACCACAAGCCGGGCGAAATGAGCGGCGGACAGCAACAGCGGGTTGCGATTGCCCGCGCGCTGGTCGGAAGACCGGTCATCGTGCTGGCGGACGAGCCGACCGGTGCCCTTGACCAGGATACCGGCAACGGCATCATGGACCTGTTCGTGCGCCTGAACCAGGATCAGGGGACGACCTTCATCGTCATCACCCACGATGCAAAGATCGCTCAACGGTGCGGGCGGCGCACCCGTATCGAGAACGGTCTGCTGCATGAGGAGGGGGCAAGTTGAGCCTGAAAGTCAACCTGAAGGAGGCGGTTGTCAGCCTGTACGTGACCAAGCAGCGCAGCCTGCTGGCGTTGCTAGGCATCATCATCGGCATCGGCTCGGTCATCGCCATGGTCTCGGTAGGAACGATCGCCAAGCATCAGGCCCGGGAACAGTTCAAGGAACTCGGTACCGACTATCTCGCCATCAAGCCCGTCGGTTTAAATGAGCGGATCCCCGTGGTCGAAGCGCTGGAATTGCCAAAGGAGATCACCTCCATCGTGGCGGTCGCCCCCTGGGTCGAAGGCGACAACGAGGTCATCTATGGCGGTAAGAACATCACTCACGCCAGCACGCTGGGGGTGACCGGATCGTTTTCCAGAGTCAACAAGCTGCAGATGGAGCAGGGCCGGGCCATCTCGGACCTGGATTTTCGCCACTACTACTGTGTGATTGGAGCCGAGATCGCCTCGGCTTTGCAAAATGCCGGCGCAGAACGACTGGTGGGTGAATCACTCAGGCTGAATCGATACATTTTCACCATCGTGGGCGTGCTGCGTGACATTCCGGTAGCGGGATCTGGACTGGATTTTGAGGCCAACCGATCCATTCTGGTTCCTCTCACCACGGCGCAGCGCATGTTTCATCGCCAGGGCGTGCGGATGGTAGCCGCCCGCATGAGGCCGGATGTGCATCACACGGTGGTGGCGTCGGAAGTGAAGAACTACTTTCGCCGCAAGATGCCGAACCTGGAGGTCAGTGTGGGCAGCGCCCAGAAGTTGATTGAACAGATGGAACGCCAGATGCAAACATTCGCTCTGTTGCTGGCTGCGGTGGGCAGCATATCGCTGATTGTCGGCGGGGTCGGCGTAATGAACATCATGCTGGTCTCCGTGAACGAGCGGCGCAAGGAGATCGGGATACGGCGGGCCCTGGGAGCCCGCCGTGTCGATATTCAGAGCCAGTTTCTGACCGAATCCATTGTCTTGTCACTGCTCGGCGGTGTATTCGGCATCCTGCTCGGCATCGTGAGCACCTGGCTGTTCTGCTGGTTTACAGGCTGGACGTTCCTGGTCAACCTGGCCGCTGCGCTGATGGGCTTTGTCGTAGCCTGCTGCGTCGGTGTGTTCTTCGGGCTTCATCCCGCTGTTCGGGCAGCACAACTCGACCCGGTCACTGCCCTGAGATCAGACTAGCCCGGTCAGTTGACGGGGCACGGGTTGGAAGTAGACAAGCGACCATTACAATTTCTCAGGGAGGACATACTGCTCTCGGCGATGGAGGTGCTGGTATTGGGACTACCAGAACTTCCACCGTTGCAGGTCGCACGAATGAAGCAATTCCCTGAACCGGTGACCGAGACGTCATAAAGCGTGCAAGTGTGTCTTGCGGGGGCGTTATTGTTGTATGCGGTCGTACAGCTGTCTACGGTTGAGGTCGCAAATCCCGTACTCGCCAGCAACATGGACAGGATGCCCACAATTGCCGCATGACAAAGGACCCGGGCGAACTTGGAAGGTGTGGCTTTAGTCATAATCAGTTTCCTCCTGTAAGTGGACGACTAACTAATCCAGACCTATCCAGACCTAATCCCCGCTCACGCGAGAGACCTATGGAGAATCATACCATAGTGTCTGCGTGGGCAACGGTATCAAAGTGTAACAGCGTGTAGAGAATTTGTGATATGTCAGGTGTTCATTGGGTTGCCAGCAAACACGACTGTGCTAGAGTTGTGCCAGCCTGCAGAGTTACCTCTCGAAGGGTTTGGAAACGAAATCATACGGTCTGTCAGGGACAAGTCTGCAGGGAGTGATTTAAAAGCAAATCTGGGAGATACGTGATGCGTAAGATACTGGCGATTTCGAGTATTTGCATACTCTTCATGCTGCATGGAGGACTCATGGCCGAGAGCACCGGGACAGCAGAGGACGCTGCCTCAAAGCACATGGTGGCAGAGGCCAAGCTGACAGCCCACTTCATCGATGCTGCCATCAAGGCAGGAATGAGTGCGGAGGCCATCAATTCCGTACTGGCCGATGTGGCACAGCATTCGGTGATTACTGAATTCTGGATCAGTGACGAGCACGGCCAGATTGCATTCACCAATATCCCCGGAACATCCTTCAGTTTTCCGACCGATCCGAACAGTGGAACGCAGGCGGCTCCCTTTGCCGCACTTTTGCATGGCGGCGAATCCGTGGTTATCCAGGCCCTGGAAAAACGTGAACTCGATGGCGCACCGTTCAAGTATGTCGGGGTGGCAGGTGTGGACCAGGCGCGAATCGTGCAGGTAGGCATTTCCGCTGGCGAACTGAACGGACACTGAATGCGTTGGGTGTGCCTGGGAGCCAGGCCACTGGCGATATCCGGTATCCCCTTGACGATGTAAGCACATCGCCGTCATCCTGGACGGGACAGTCCGGGAGCAACGTCTTGCCAGGAGGAAGGGGACTCAGAGAGGCTTGCTTTTGTCGGCCTCGTTTTCGGCCTGGAGATTCACCGAGCGGATCGCCTTGATGATTTCCTCGTGCTTGCTGTCTACGTACTTTTTCTGGGTGCGCACGGACTTGTTATAGGACATCACGATCAGCGGTGCAAACAGGGCACAGAGTATCCAGATGACGATCGGAACAAAGATGGTCCAGAGGGTGGCCACGGCAAGGATGATCGCAAGCAGTCCACCGATCAGGTTCGTGTAGGTGAA
Organism: Gammaproteobacteria bacterium; assembly: GCA_022824965.1. Classification (GTDB taxonomy): domain Bacteria; phylum Pseudomonadota; class Gammaproteobacteria; order UBA4575; family UBA4575; genus WTFY01. The sequence continues at coordinate 3,343 of JAJDYY010000008.1, read as the reverse complement.
CCCCAGTGGTCCAAGCAAGACGGCCAGTAAAAAAGCGATTAACGGCGATCTTTGTTGTTGCATCACCATCCCGAATAGTTGTGCATGTCCAATCATAGCATTATTTGGACTGAACTCCGGTAGCCGCACCGCTGTCTGATAGAGCATGGAGTACCCGGGATCCGGTGCACAGGTATTTGCACTGCAAAACCGGCTGGCTTGCAATCGACTTGCATCCGCTGTAGAAGCAAGGATTGCGTGAATGATATCCCTCGTACCCCGTTGACCGGAAACTCTGAAAGGATTTGCCGAGTATGTTGCTGAAAACCACCCGGGCTTGCGATGTTCGCGAATCCCAGGTCACCGATGAATCGCTTTACATCGCACGACGAAAGTTCATGCAGGGCACTGCCGCCCTGGCAGGGGCTTCCATGCTTCCGGCATCCTCCCTGTGGCCACAACCTGCAGGTGCTGCCATCAGCATCGGGGATGTCGAAAAAAGCGTATTTTCGACGGCCGAGGAACTCAACTCGTTCGAGGACATCACGAGCTACAACAACTTCTATGAGCTCGGCCTGAAAAAAGGCGACCCGAAGCGTAATGCGGACCGCCTCGTTACCGAACCGTGGAGCATCCGGGTGGAAGGCGAATGCGACAAGCCGGGCGACTATGACCTGGAAGACTTCATTCCTGCCCCGAGGCTCGAAGAGCGGATCTACCGCCTGCGCTGTGTGGAGGCCTGGTCGATGGTCATCCCGTGGGTCGGCGTTGAACTGGGACCGGTGCTGAAACGTTTCGAGCCCACGTCCAAGGCCAAGTACGTGCAGTTCTTCACCCTGTACGATCCGAAGAACCTGCCGGGCCAGAGGCGCTCGGTCCTGGACTGGCCGTACCGTGAAGGCCTGAGAATGGATGAGGCCATGCATCCCCTGACCATATTGGCCGTGGGGCTGTACGGCAAAGAGTTGCCGAATCAAAACGGTGCGCCGCTGCGCCTGGTCGTGCCTTGGAAATACGGTTTCAAGAGCATCAAGTCGATCGTTCGCATACGCTTCACACAATCGGAGCCTGCGACCAGCTGGAATCAGTCGGCTCCACGGGAGTACGGTTTCTACTCGAACGTCAATCCTGCGGTGAACCACCCGCGCTGGAGCCAGAAAAGGGAGCGCAGGATCGGGGAGATCCTGAAAAGAAAGACCCTACCGTTCAACGGCTATGCGGAGCAGGTGGCCGGTCTGTATGCAGGCATGGACCTCAAAAAGCATTTCTGAGCAGGACCTTCTCATGCGCCTTGGCAAGCCCCTGGTGTTTGCCGCTTGCCTGGTGCCGCTGGTGTGCTACGGCTACTGGTTTTTTACGGATTCACTGGGGGCGAACCCCATCGAGGCCGTCACCCGAAGGGCCGGTGACTGGGCACTGCGGTTTTTGCTGATCACTCTTGCGATCTCGCCGCTCAGAAAACTGACGGGCTGGCACGCGCTTGCACGCTACAGAAGGATGCTGGGCCTGTTCACCTTCTTTTACGTGTGCGTACACCTGTCGCTGTATGTCACCCTGGACAAGTTTTTTGACCTCGCCGAGATCATCGAGGACGTCATCGACCGGCCCTTCATCACCGTGGGGTTCACCGCCTTTGTCCTGCTGCTGCCGCTGGCAGCGACTTCGACCGACAGGATGGTCGAGGTGTTGCAGCACCGATGGATACAACTGCATCGCCTGGTCTACGTGGTGGCCATGCTGGGGGTCTTGCATTTCTGGTGGATGGTCAAGATCGACACCAGAGAGCCTGCCATCTATGCGGCCATCTTGGCCGTTCTTCTCGGATTCAGGCTAACGTTCTACCTGAAGAGGAAATTGCGGCCCGCAGCCTAGAGGTGCACGGACACCAGGTACCGGGAATAGCTTTCCCGCAGGGAGGTGTGTTCATCTACGGAGGTTTTCAGGATGTTCTCAAGCACCACCTCGAACTCGCGCTGGATGATCTTGAAAAAGATCTCGGTGAGCGGGCGTTTTCCCGTAGGCAGGGCAATGACCTTTTGCTGGAATCTCAATGGAAAGATGGTATCCCCGCGGAACAGGATCTTGACGGCAAACACCCAGCGCCAGTCCCAGGAGTATATGGTCAGTGCAGCGTTTCCCGCGTAGATTTCAAAGGACTCACCGTCCTTCATGACGCCTTCACTGAACACGACCGCCTGATAGGCACTGGTGTTGTTGGAGCTGATGAGGTTGGCCCCGACGATATCGGCCTTCTCCGAGTAAGGGCCGAGCCGTTCATACAGGGCAGGGTAGAATAGCTGCAGGAAGGCCAGCAGCATTGGGTAGTGTTCATGCGTGGCAACCATCGGTGAATAGTGTTCTAATTCGAATCCTCGTTCAATCCCCAATCGATTGATCATGCGCCCGTAGCTCAGCTGGATAGAGTACCTGGCTTCGAACCAGGTGGTCGGGAGTTCGAATCTCTCCGGGCGCGCCACCGATTCTTTTTTGAACCAAACGGTTTCCCCATATGTGGTCTTCGGTCGCCCTCCGAGTAGTGCGTCGTGATCTTTCCCAGTTTGTTTCCCAACAGGTCCTTGCGGCTCCAGTGAATTCATGTTCAACGTCGTTCTGGACAACGAGACAGGGGTGATGCAACGCGTCCTCATGCACATGCCCTCCATCAGTTGAGGGATTCTTCAGGGTGATACCTTGTGTGAGGATAGCTTGTAATTTAAGCGCAAACGTATCAAGAGACTGGCTCATGCCCACGGCTCTGCGCTGTGTGGGAATAAGGTCTGCCATCTGCGGGAACATTCTTCGCGGTTTGCAGTCATAACAGTAGGCAAAACAGGCAGTTCTAAGCCTGTTCGGGGCTTGCTGGAGAGAAGGTTTTACTCCCGATAGCTATAACTATCGGGATTTAATTTGTAAAGCAGAATTGCTTTTCCAGCAGGGCTTCCATCGCAGCCTGCCGGCACCTCATACGATCCAATGATAACCCCCTGAATCCATAGAAGTAAAATGGGGCGAATCCACTCGCGTTGGGATAGGCCGGCAGACAGCCTGACCGGTCCGCGCGATTTTTACTCCTGATAACATCACGCGATTTTGACATACGGCTCATTGCCGTCTTCTCAAGCCTTCACGCACAGGAACCCCTTGGATAGCTGCCCACTACTTATCCAGACCCCTCAAAACTGCACTCAATACCGACTAAGTCACCGAAGAGCCCCTGAGCCTCCCTAGTGTCGTGTCCCGGAAATAAGTTTGCTGAGGCGTTCGACTTTTTCGAGGATGGAATCGGCGGTAGCGGTCCAGACGAACGGCCGGGTGTTGGCATTGTACTGGTTGACGAAGCGCTCGATCTTTGCAGTGAGTTGCT